>CAWCIS010000006.1:0-533298 GCA_963795625.1 uncultured Solirubrobacterales bacterium
AGCTCCTCGGCCTCGATCTCGAGCTGGGGCTCCTCGTCCTCATCCTCGTCGAGCTCCTCGCCATCGGCGCCCGCCTCGTCGTCGTCGCCCACATCAGCGTCAGCACTCGGCTCATCGTCAGCCCCGTCGCCCTCGGCGAGCTCCTGCTCGTCAGCCACCTCCGCCAAGTCGCCGTTGCGGCGCTCGTCGTCGGTGATCACCTGCTGCTGAGCCATCAGCTCGGCCAGGGTGCCGGAGAGCGCGTCGACCTGGTGCGGGTTCAGTTCCGCCCCGTCGCGCAGCTTCGGCGGTTCGTCGGCGAGGAAGCGCTCCAGCCCCAGCAGCAGCGAGAAATCGCGGCGCCACTCGATCGAGGGGTACTCGGCCCCGGCGTCGAGCTCGCTCAGCGCCGCGTCGAGGGCGCGTCGCCGCGCGGTCCCGGGCGCCAGCGCCTCCGGCCCCTCGCCGTCGAGCAGGAAGGGCTCGCGGGCGAACGCCGCCGCACGCTCGATATCGGCGCTTGAAAGAACTGCCGCTGACGCGGCAACGTCGCTGGTCTTGGCCATAGAAAGGCTTCTGGGGTCCGCCCCCGCCGAACACGAGACAGGTCGGCTGGAGGCAAGTAGACGAGGGTTGCCGGGAGCAGGTATCCCCTTCCCCCGGAAATCTCAGCGGCTCGCATACCGGCGAACCGAACATACGTATTGTAATCACGGAACGGATGACCACGCGACCGACACTGCGCATTGCGCTGTTCGCGCTCGCCCTGGCGCTGCTCGCCGCCAGTGGCTGCGGCTCCTCCCCCGGCGGCGATCTCGGCGGCGCCCACCCGGACTACAAGCGCGCCCTGGCCGGCTCGCCGCCCGCCCTGGCGGGCCTCCACGCCCAAGCCGACCAGCTGCTCCCGGGCGGCACCGCGGCCTACGAAAAGCGCATCGCCGCGCTCAAGGGCTATCCGGTCGTCGTCAACATCTGGGCCTCCTGGTGCGGGCCCTGCCGCTTCGAGTTCCCGACCCTGCAGAAGCTCTCCGCCCGCTACGGCAAGCGCGTCGCCTTCCTCGGCGTCAACTCACAGGACTCCGACGCCCACGCCGAAAGCTTCCTCGCCGAGGCGCCGGTCCCCTATCCCAGCTACACCGATCCGGGCAAAGGGCTGATCGAATCGCTCGGCGGCCTCGGCGGCCTCCCGGACACCGCCTTCTACGATCGCGACGGCAAGCTCCTCTACCTCAAACAGGGCGCCTACGCCGGCGACTCCGAACTCGAAGCCGACGTTCGACGCTACGCCGTCGAAGGCGCATAATCGGGCGATGGAAGCGTTCGTCGTCATCGCCCTGGTCGGCTTCGTGCTGCTCGCCGCCGAGCTGCTGCTGCCGACCGGCGGCGTGCTGGCGGCGATCGGGGCCACCGGCCTGATCGCCGGGGGAGTCGTCGCCCTCGACTCCAGCAATCCCGACGGCGACGTGATCGGCGCCGCTCTGATCACGCTCGGCGTCCTCTCCGCCGTCAGCTTCTACTTCGTCACCCGCAAGGTGATCGAGGCCCATCGCGGCCAGCCGGTGCAAACCGGCAGCGAGGAGCTGGTCGGCTCCGGCGCCGAGGCGCGCTCGACGATCGACCCCGAGGGCCAGGTCTGGGCCCAGGGCACGGTCTGGGGAGCGCGGCTGGCCGAGGCGTCCGGCCCGGCACGGCTGGGGGATAGAGTCACGGTCGAGGCGATCGACGGGCTGACGCTGGTGGTTCGCGCCCAGCCCGCGGCCGCGGAGAGGTCCAAAGAAGGAGCAGGCTGATGGCGGTTCTCGGCGGCATACTCATCGTCCTCGCCTTCTTCGCGCTGATCGCGGTCGGCGCCTCGGTGCGGATCCTGCGCGAGTACGAACGCGGCGTCATCTTCCGCCTCGGTCGCCTGATCGCCCAGAAGGGCCCCGGCCTGATCCTGCTGATCCCGTTCATCGACCGCATGGTCAAGGTCGACCTGCGGACGGTGACCCTGAACATCCCGCCGCAGGAGGTGATCACCCGCGACAACGTCCCGGCCGGCGTCAACGCCGTCGCCTACTTCCGCGTAATCGATCCCCGCAAAGCGATCACCGAGGTCGAAAATTATCTGCTCGCCACCTCGCAGATCTCGCAGACGGCGCTGCGCTCGGTGCTCGGCAAGGCCGAGTTCGACCAGCTGCTCTCCGAGCGCGAGCGGCTCAACGAGGAGCTGCAGACGATCATCGACGAGTCGACCGAGCCCTGGGGCGTGAAGGTGACCGCGGTCGAGATCAAGGACGTCGAGATCCCGGAACAGATGCAGCGGGCGATCGCCCGCCAGGCCGAGGCCGAGCGTGAGCGGCGGGCCAAGATCATCAACTCCGAGGGTGAGTTCCAGGCGGCCCAGAAGCTCACCGACGCGGCCGACATCATCAGCACCAACCCGGCCTCGCTGCAGCTGCGCTACCTGCAGACGCTGCTGGAAATCGGCAGCAACCAGAACACCACCGTGGTCTTCCCGCTGCCGATGGACGTGCTCGAGCCCTTCCTCGGCCGCGCCGACCACAAAGCGGGCGGCAGCAAAGCGAAACCGCCGACCCCGCCGGTGCCGCCGGTCCAGCCGGCGCCCGATCTCCCTGACGACCTCCCCCCCTCGCGGTCCTGAGCTCCCCCGAGATACGCATCGACCAGCTCGAGCGGGCTGAGGACGATCCTCGCCCCCGGCCGCGCCGAGCGCCCGGACAACTTCTCCGCCAAAGCCGCGGAGCCGAAGGGCCCGGAGAACTGTCCCTTCTGCGAGGGCCGCGAGGACCGCACGCCACCCGAGGCCTACGCCCTGCGACCGGGAGGCGGGCCCGCCGACAGCCCCGGCTGGCTGACCCGGGTGGTGCCGAACCTGTATCCGGCGCTGGGCGCCGAGTTGCGCGGTTCGGAATCCACCAATGACGTGGGAAGCGAACCGCGCGGTGGCGGCAGCGCGACCGGAGCCGAAGCAGGGGCCTTCGCCAGCAGCGGCGACCCGCTGCTGGCCTCGCGCAAGGCGGGCGAACCGGATCTGTTCTCCTCGCGGCCGGCAACCGGCGTGCACGAGGTGCTGATCAACTCGCCCCGGCACGTGACCGCAATGGCCGAGCTCGACGAGGAGCAGTTCGCCGCCGCGGTCGCGACCTGGCGCGAGCGCATGCGCGTCCACTCCGACGCTTCCTACGTGCAGCTGATCGTCAACGAGGGCGGCGGCGCCGGGGCCTCGCTCGAGCACTCCCACGCCCAGCTCTACGCGCTGCCGTTCGTGCCGGCCGCGGTCGCCCGCGAGCGCGAGCGCGCCGGTGCCTACGCCGAACGCACCGCCGGCAGCGGCCTGCTCGGCGACATCCTGGTCGAGGAGGTGCGCCGCCGCGAGCGCCTGGTCGCGATCGACGACGAGGCGGCGCTGATCTGCCCCTGGGCCTCGCGCTCCCCCTTCGAGCTGCGGGTGATCCCCCGTCGCGCCACCGCCAGCTTCGCCGACGACGAGACCGGGGCGGCGATGATCCGCACCGCGATGCGCGTCCTCGCCGCCCGCTTCGACGGCCCGCCGGAGCTGAACCTCTGGGTCCGCACCGCTCCCCACGGCGCCGAGGAGTTCGACTGGCACGTCGACATCGCCCCGCGCCTGACGATCAAGGCCGGCTTCGAGCTCGGCACCGGCGTCGACATCAACATCTACCCGCCCGAGCGAGCGGCGAGCGACCTGCGCGAAGCCCTGCCGAACTAGCCCAGCGCGGTCTCGAGAGTCATGGCGAGCCCGGGTTTGAGCAGGTCGCTATCGGCCGAGAGCACCGAGCGGCCAACCCGGCTCGCGATCGCCACGTAAGAAGCGTCGTAAAAGGTGAGCTTGTGAGCACGCGCCAGCTCCGCGGTAGCACCGTCGTCCTCCGCGGTCAGGTCGAGCGGATCTCCGCAGATCTCTCTCAGCAGGCCGAGTGCGGCGCCCACCTTTTCGCCGCTCCAGCTGGAGCGTGCCGTGAGGACGTTGCCGACCTCGAAAAAGGCAAGGCTGGTCGTACGCATTGCCAGCTGGCCGACCGCCTCACGGGCCAGTTCGCCTTCGGGCTCGCGCTCGACCGGGAGGAACCACTTGACCGCGACGCTGGCGTCGACGATCCAGGCACCTGATCGGGCAACGGGTGGCAAGATCAATCGTCGCGGTGGCGGTCGGCGCGGATCATGGCGCCGGCATCGAGGGGACCGTCCCAGTCCCGGCTCAGCTCATCGAGGTCGGCCCAAATCGACTCTCGATCGCGGCGAGCCAAGCCCAGCTCACGGCGGGCGGCATTCTGCAGGAGGGCGCTGCGGGTCGTGCGTCGCCGCTCCGCCTCCTGGTCGAGCATGCCGAGCAGCGCATCGGGGATCGAGATCATCACCTTCGCCATCGGGTGAGTATATACCTGAGGCAATACCACTAGATCCAGTCCGAGTCGCGGCACTCGCTCCCAAGGCACCCGCGCGACAGAGTTCTCCCCCTCGGCCGATAGGGTCGTCGCCGATGGCCCCGAACCCGCGACCGATCCCCCGCTTCATCGCCGACACGACCCAGGAGGGGATCCCACACGGGCGCTTCGCCGAGCGGCTGACCGGCGCCTTCCGCGAGGCGGTCGAGAAGATCGAGGATCTGCCCGAGGGCGCGGCGACGCCGGACGAGCTCGACTGGTTCCCGGAGCGCGCCTGGGGCGGCCGCGTCTGGGTCCCCTGCTCGGCCCACACCGAGAGCGCCGAGGGCACGCTGGAGCTGTTCGGCCACGTCTCCTACGTGCAGGAGCCAGGTGGCGACCCCTCCGACCTCCAGGCCAAGGCCGACTTCACCGACGTCCTCGCCGCCGACAACCCGGACTGGCGGATCGACCTCAACGACGACGTCGTCGGCCGCTGGCGCGGCGAGAACGGACGCGCCGGCGCCGTCACCCTGGTCTGGGGCCGGCCGCTGCTGCGCAACGCCGTCGCCGCCACCGCCGAGCTCGATGGCGAGGTCGTCGACCAGGAAGAGATCTCCAAAGACCGCTTCACCCTGCTCGCCCTCGACGCCCTCGAGGGCTACGGCGACGAGTTCTTCATGGAGGTCAAGCTCTGGAGCCGCCGCGCCCAGGAGCTCGCCTCCGAGAGCCTCTACAGCTAGCCCTGGGATCTACGATGGGGCGATCCGGCCCCGATAGCTCAGCTGGATAGAGCGATCCCCTCCTAAGGGATAGGCCGCTGGTTCGAATCCAGCTCGGGGCATGCTCTATGCAAGGCATCGCCCGCGCGGCAGCAACTTTCGGGGTGTCGGCCCGGTTGTAGCGAGAGTGCAGCGAGTGAGCCGACGAGGCCAACGGATTCTCCGCGCCCTGGCGCCGCCTGCCTGGGCCGGGGTCCTTGCCCTTGCCGCGCTGGCCTGCTGGGCCTGCGCGTTTGCGCCCGCCGGCGCCTCCGCCCGCAGCCTCCGCTTCGACGGCCGCCAGGTCACGGCGCCGGGCTCCTGGCCGGTCTACCGGCTCAGCGAGCATCCGCGGATGTGCGTGCGGCTCGACCGCCGCGCGGTCTACCTGGGGGCTCCCGGGGCGAACCAGCGCTGCCCGGCCGCGGCCATGGGGCGGCGCCGGGCGATCCTGGTCGAACCGCGCCGCGCCGCCGGCGCCTCACGCTCCGCCCTGCCCGTCCCCGCGCACCGCGTCGCCGGCGCCTCGAGCGGCGGCAGCGTCTTCACCGGGCTCGGCTTCGACGCCTGCGCGGCGCCCTCCTCCCGCACGATGGCCGCCTGGGCCGCCTCGCCCTACCGGGCGATCGGCGTCTACATCGGCGGCGACAACCGCGGCTGCGCGCAGCCCAACCTGACCGCGAGCTGGGTCAGCGCCGAGACCGCCGCCGGCTGGCACCTGATCCCGACCTACGTCGGCCTGCAGGCCCCGACCAGCGCCTGCGGCAGCTGCGGCAAGCTCAGCGCCGCCCGCGCCACCGCGCAGGGCGAAGAAGCGGCCGTCGACGCCGTCGCCGATGCCGCCTCGGTGGCGATGGGCCCGGGCAGCCCGATCTACTTCGACATGGAGGGCTACTCGCGCACCTCCAGCTCCTCCGCCGCCACCCTCACCTTCCTCGAGGCCTGGACCGAGAAACTGCACGCGCTCGGCTACGTCTCCGGCGTCTACAGCAGCGGCGCCTCCGGGATCGCCGACCTCGCCGACCAAGTCGGGACCGGCTACGTGCTGCCCGACAACATCTGGGTCGCCAACTGGAACGGTCAGGCGACCGCCACCGACCCCTACCTGCCCACCGGCGGTTGGACCCAGCACCAGCGCATCCACCAGTACCGCGGCGGCCACGACGAGACCTACGGCGGCGAAACGATCAACATCGACAACAACTATGTCGACGGCGGCACCGTCGGCACCGCGGCGTCGAGCACGACCAACGAAGACCCGGTCGGCTCGCTCGACCTGATCGGCTCCCCCAGCCCGGGCCAGATCCGGGTCAAGGGATGGGCCTTCGACCTCAGCGCCCCGACCGAACCGCTGGCGATCCGCGCCTACGTCGGGGGGCGGCCGGGGGCGCCGGGCGTCGCGACCTACGAACTCGGCACGATCGCCAACCAGCCCCGCGAAGACGTCGGCGCCAAGTACCGGCGGGCGGGCGCCAACCACGGCTTCGACGCGACCTTCCCGATCGTCAAGTCGGGGCCGCAGCCGATCTGCGTCTACGCGCTCAACACCGGCGGCGGCACCGACCATCTGCTCGGCTGCAAATCGATCACCGTCCCGGTCGCGGTCACCGTCTCGGTCGTGAAGACGACGGCGACCAGCGTCAAGGTCTGGGTCGCCTGCGAATGGCCGGAAGGGACGACCTGCCCGGGCCAGCTCAACCTCCGCACCCGGGTCAAGATCGCCCTCCCCCACCGTCGCGGCACGCCGCCGCGGATCCGCGCCGTCACCCGCTCCCTCGGCCGGCGCCCGTTCAAGCTCTCCGGCAAGCGCGGCCACGGCTTCGTGATCCCGCTCAGCGCCGGCGGCCGCACCCTGCTGGCGCAGCGCGGCAGCCTCAACTCGCAACTGATCGCGGCGATCCCCGGCGGCCGCCGGACCATCGCCGTCGGCCTCGGCGGCTAGCCCTCGCCGAGCGCCTCGCGCAGGCGCGCCAGCTCCGCCCGCAGCTCGCCCAGCTCGCGCTCGAGCCGGGTCAGGCGATCCTCGGCGGGCACGATTCCAGGGTCGGGGACGCTGACTGCATCGCCCTCAGGATCGTTCTCCTCCTCAGCGCCAGTGGGCGCCGGCCCCTCCTCGAACCCGCCCAGCAGCTGCTGGTAGCGCAGCTCCTTCTGGCCCGGCCGGCGCTCGTGGCGAGCGACGTAGCCGCGCTCGACCAGACCGTCGAGAGCGGTCTGCACGGCGGCGAGGTCGGCGAACCCATGCAGGCGCTCGCTGCGCTGCTTCAGCTCGCCCGGCGTCTGCGCCCCGCGCAGCATCAGCACTCCCAGCAGGGCCAGCTCGCCGTCCTCGACGCCGAGCGCTTCCGGCAGCAGGTGGCGGTACTTGCGGGCGCGGCTGCCGGCGCCGCTGGCGAGACGGGTCCAGCCGCGCAGCGCCAACCGCCGCAGCGCCTCGGCCACGGTCGCCTCGTCGTAGGCGACCACCGGATCCCGGTTGGTCGCCTGGTTGCAGGCCAGCCGCAGGGCGTTGAGCGAGAGCGGGTAGGCGTCCGGAGTCGTGCGTCGCTTCTCGATCAGGCAGCCGACGACGCGGATCTCGACGGCATCCGGCTCCATCGGCTCGCTCAGCCCCGGTCCGGGCGCGCGGGGTAGATCTCGTCGATGGTGAGGAGGGCACGGTAGGGGGCGTCGGCCGCGGCTTCGATCTTGGCGCCGCCGCCGGCGAGCCGGTCGACGACGGCGACCACGCCCACCACCTCCAAACCCTCGTACTGAATCCGCTCGATGGCATCCGCGGTGGAGCCGCCGGTGGTCACCGTGTCCTCAACGACGAGGCAGGGCATCCCGGCGCCGACCGGGCCCTCGACCCAGCGCTGCAGCCCGTGTTCCTTGCGTTCGCCGCGGACGAAGAAGGCGAGGAGGTCGGCGCCGGAGGGAACGGCGATCGCCGCACAGGCGGGGGCGATCGCCGCGGTCGCCGGACCGCCGACCGCCTCCGCGCCCACCTCTGCCGCCGCCGCCGCGATCAACTCGCCGGCCGCGTGGAAGCCGGCCGGGCGCATCAGCGTGCGACGTGCGTCGACGTAGTACTGAGCCACCGCCCCGCTCGAGAGCGTCACCTCGCCGAGCACCAGCGAGTGCTCGCGCATCTCGGCGAGCAGCGTCTCCTTGGCTGCGTCAAGGTCGGCCACGGCGCCATCCTAAGGTCGCCGCTTCGTTGACGAGTTGACCCACCCAGGGTGTGGTCAAGTCCTCAACCTTGGGCGAGCGCCGCATCGAAGCCCCGGCGCCAGCTGGGGTGGGCCGGCTCCCAGCCCAGCTCTCGCTTCGCCTTGGCGTTGGCGGCCCCGCGCAGCCCTACCGCCGAGGCGGCGACGTCCTTGCCGGCGACGAGCCTCGCCAGCCAGAGCGGCACCCGCCGCGGTGCCTTGGCGCCGAGCGCCTCCGCGTAGACCGGCAGCCACTCGCGCAGCGGCGCGGGCTCGTCGTCAACCACGTTGTAGGTGCCGGACGCACCGCGCTCGAGCCCCGCCGCCGTGGCGCTCGCCGCGTCGTCGGCATGGATGAAGGAGAAGGTGCCGGTGCCCTTGCCGACGACCGGAAAGCGCCGCTTCGTCACTTCGTCCGCCTGCTGGCCGCCGCGGTCGTAATAGGTGCCGGGGCCGTAGAGCCAGCCGTAGCGCAGGACGAGGCCCTCGACCCCATCCGCCTCGAGGATCTGGCGCTCGAGCTCGGCAATCGCCCCGAAGGCGACGCCGAACCGGCCCGGCGCCTCCTCGAACAGCGGCTCCTCCTCGTCCTTGACCCAGCCGCCCCGCGGCCGGTAGGCGAAGGCGATGCTCTCGGCGACGATCCTCCCTGCCCCGGCCGCCCGCGCCGCCGCGACCAGGTTGCGGGTGCCCTCGACCCGGATCCGGTTGGTCGCCGCCAGGTAGTCGCTCCTCGGGTTGAATCTCTGCGGCAGCGCGGTGAGAAGGTGGATGACCGTCTCCGGCGCCGCCGCGGCGACCGCCCGCTCCAGCGCCTCGGCGTCGAAGACATCGCAGACCACCGCCTCGGCCCCAGCGGCCCGAATCTTCTCCGCTCGCTCCTCGCGGCGGGTCATCCCCGTCACCTCGTGTCCCGCCGCAATCAAGCGCCGCACCAAGGGCCTGCCGATCGCCCCACTTGCTCCGGCGACGAAGACCCTCATCGCCGCGCCACCCTAGAAGACGAAGATGCTCTCGCCGTAGTGGAGCTGTTCGTAGATGCGCGGCTGGTCGGCGATGAAGGTGCGCACGCAGCCGTGACTGGCGGCGTAGTTGGGCACTTCGTGGTAGCCGTGCACGGCGTAGCCGTTGTGCCAGTAGAAGGAGTAGTACATGCCCTCGCTGTTGTAGCCCGGTTCCTGGCGATAGAAGGTGTAGTGGCCGGTGATCGTCGGCGTCGAGGGCTTGCCGGTCGAGACCGGGTAGATCGCGAACGGCTTGTCGCCCTTGCTCAGGACCAGAACCTGCTTGTCGAGTGGCACCTCGGCGTGTTCGCCGGCGCTCGGGTACTTGACGTGGTAACCGCCCTTGCCGCCGAAGACGCTCTTGACCAGGCCCGCCCCCGCCTTCTGGCTGCGGTTCATGCCGTTGACTTTGCGGTAGGCGAGAACCTCGCGCCCGGTGCGGCCGTTGAAGCAGGAGCCGCCGCCGGAGACGTAGCCCATCTTCGCCATCGCCTTTTTGAAGCCCTTGACGACGGCGCCGCATTCGCCCGGGTGCAGCGAGGGGAACTCGACCCGCCAGCTCTTGCGGACGGTGCTGTCGGCGCCGAGCACCGCGGTAGCCGCGTGGTGCGCGCTGACCGCGTACTTGCCGTCCCCGCGGACGATGACGCTGGAGCGGAAGACGCCGCTGTCGCCGGCGCCCTGGCTGACCGCGACCTGGTGGCTGACCAGGCGGTGGCCGTCCAAGTAGAAGCTGACTTCGACCCGCTGGCCGGGGGCGAAGGGGGCGATCGTGCCGGTCACCGGGATCGTGTCGTAGATCGTCGCGCGGCCGCCGTGCAGGTGGCCGACGTCGATCTTCACGACCGGGGTGGGGACGACCGCGGTGGCGGCGCCCTTCGGTCCGGCGCTCGCCGCGGCGGCGGAGGCGGGGACCACGAGCAGCGCCACGAGGGCGAGGAGGAAGGCGAAACGACGAATCACCGGCGAAATCCTACTGGCCGTGGAGGGCGACAAGGGCGATGCCGTTGTTCAGCACGTGCAGGAGGATCCCGGGAACTATCGAGCCGGTCTTCTCGTAGAGCAGCGCCAGAACGAAGCCGAAGACGATCAGCGGCGGCACCACCGTGACCCCCTCCGGGGCGTGCAGGGCCCCGAAGACGGCGGCGCTGGCGAGGGCCGCGAGGACCATCGGCAGCTTCTCGCGCAGCCCGCCGAACAGCATCCCCCGGAAGCAGACCTCCTCGCAGATCGGCGCGAGGATGACGATCAACAGGATCTGAACGGGGAGCGGCCCGAGCGACTTGGTGATGTCTTCCTGGTCAGGTTCGGTGATCAGGAGGCCGTAGAGCACGGTCAAGGCGAAGTAGGCGACGAACGCCATCACCATCCACTTCAGCGCCGAGAGGTCGAAGCGCCGCACTCCGAGGCGGGCCAGAACTTCGCGGAGGGTCTTCGCGCCGCGCTGAGCCGCGATCACCCCCGGGACCAGGAGAAACCCCAGCTCGGCCCCGAACTGGCCGATGATCGTGCCCGCGGTGGTCAGGTCCCCATTGGCCTTGACCCCGAAGAGCAGCCCCGGAATTCCGAGCACGATCCCGGTCACGAGGGCGAGCGGAACGCCCAGAAGCGCGAACAAGGGCCCCCAGTTCGCGTAGGGGAAGCGGTCCTGGGGCCGCTCGACCCCCGCTGCGGTTAAGTTGGCCTCCATGTCGCCGGCAGTTTCACAGGTCTCCCGCTCGACCAAGACCCGCCTGCGGTTCCTGCGCCGGCTGATCTTCTTCGTCGTCCTCGTCGTCCTGGCGATGATCGCGCTGAGCCAGTTCACCGAGCTGAAGCGGCTCGCCGCCGGCGTCCTCGCCTCGACCGCGGTCCTGGGACTGATCGTCGGCTTCGCCGCCCAGCACACGATCGCCAACCTCGTCGCCGGGGTCCAGATCACGGTCTCGCAGCCGTTCCGGATCGGCGACCGCATCACCTTCGACGAAAACGAGGGACGGGTGACCGACATCACCCTCTCCTACACCTACATCGATCCCGGCGACGGCAGCCACTTCGTGATCCCCAACCAGCTACTGGTCGAGGGCGTCGTCCACAACCACTCGACCGAAGACACGCAGGCCTGAGCGGCGAGCGCGGCGGGGTACGCTCTCCTCGATGACGCAGCGCAACCGGCGACGTCAGCGACGCCGCGGCGGTATCGGCAGCAAGCTCCTGATCATCGGAGGCGGAGTCTTCGTGCTGATCGCGATCGCGATCATCGGCGTCACCTCCTGGGTCCTCGATGTCGCCGCCGACGCACCCTCGCTCGCCACCTGCAAGCCGATCGACCGCGGCGGCAACTCCGTCCTCTATGACGCCGACGGCAACAAGCTCGGCGTGATCGCCTCCGACGAAGCCCGCACGCCGGTCTCGATCGAGCGCATCCCCAAAAGCCTGCAGCTGGCCACGGTGGCGATCGAGGACCAGCGCTTCTACTCGCACGGCGGCCTCGACTACGAGGGCATCCTCCGCGCGGCGGCGAAGGACCTCGAAGCCGGCAAGGCGGTCGAGGGCGGCTCGACGATCACCCAGCAGCTGGTCCGCAACCTCTGCATCGCCAACCCGCAGCAGAATCTCGAACGCAAGATCGTCGAGGCGAAGCTGGCGACTGAGTACGCGAAGCGCCACACGCGCCAGGAAATCCTCGGCTCCTACCTCAACATCGCCTCTTACGGGACGGTCGAGGGCAGCACCGCGGTCGGGGTCCAGGCCGCCTCCCAGATCTACTTCTCGAAGCCGGTCGGGGAGATCGACCTGGCCCAGGCGGCGCTGTTGGCCGGGCTGCCGCAGGCGCCCTCGGAATACAACCCGATCCTCAACCCGGCGGCGGCGCGCGAACGCCGCAACGAGGTGCTGGGCAAGATGGCCAAGCTCGGCTACGTCTCCGACAATCGGGCCGAGGCGGCGGCGCACTCCGGTCTTGGCCTCAACGTCTCCGACAATTACTTCAAGCACCGCCAGCCCTACTTCTTCGACTACGTCGAGAACGAGCTGATCGGCAAGTACGGGGTCAATACCGTCCGCCGTGGTGGCCTCGAGGTGCAGACCACGATCGACCCCGGCCTGCAGCGGGTCGGCCTGGAAGCGATGCGCTCCGCCCTCCCCTACTCGACCGATCCGTCCTCGGCGCTGGTCTCGATCGACCCCCGCAACGGCCAGATCCGGGCGATGGTCTCCAGCTCCAACTACGCCGAAACCCAGTTCAACCTCGCCGCCCAGGGACGGCGCCAGCCGGGCTCGACCTTCAAGGCCTTCGTCCTCACCACCGCGATCAAGCAGGGGGTCGACCCCTACACCACTTATTACACGTCGAAACCGCTCGACCTCAATCTGCCGAAGTGGGGTCACTGGACCGTCCATACCGCCGACGAGGGCTACCAGGGGACGATCAACCTGCAGCAGGCGACGGTCACCTCGGACAACACCGTCTTCGCCCAGCTCGACCTCGATGTCGGCCCCAAGAGCGTCGCCCAGACGGCGAAGTCGATGGGGATCACGACGCCGCTGGACGGGATCCCGGCCGAGGGGATCGGCGGTCTGCGCCTGGGCGTCACCCCACTGGAGCTGACCGACGCCTACGCGACCCTGGCCTCAGGGGGCATCCACCACGACCCGGTCTCGATCAAGAAAGTGACCTTCCCCGACGGCAAGGTCGACCACCCCCAGGGAGCGGAGCCGAAACGGGTGCTGCCCGAAGCGGTCGCCTACGAGGTGACGAGATTGCTGCACGACAACATCACCGAAGGGACCGGCACCGCCGCCTACACGGGCTGTGCCGGGCAGGCGGGCAAGACCGGCACCACCGACGAATACACCGACGCCTGGTTCTCCGGCTACCAGCCCAACCTGGCGACGGCGGTCTGGGTCGGGTACCCGGAATCGAACGAGATCTCGATGACCAGCGTGCACGGGATCACCGTCTTCGGCGGCACCTTCCCAGCCGAAATCTGGCACTCGCTCTACTCCGACGGCGGCGTGCCCTGCGAGGAATTCGAAAAGCCGGACAAGGCGATCAGCTGGGCCCCCTACTACGGCAACTTCACTCAGTCGGGCCCCGGCGACAGCTCCGGCAACAAAGGCTCCAGCGCCCCGCCTCCGCCCGGCACCGCCGCAGTCGGCGGCTACGACCCGAACGAATACAACCCCGGCGCCTACGCGCCCGGCGCGGGCCAGGAACCGGCGCCGCTTCCGCCGCCGCTGCCATCGGTCGGTGGCGGTAAGGGGGCTGGGGAATGACTCGTCGGAGCAACAGCGGGGAGGCTCCGTCGAGTCATTCCCCAGCCCCCTGCACGACTGACGCGGGCAGCTGAGCATTTCGCCGCAGGTCGGCTACGCCTTGATGTGGGCGGGCTTCGGCGCCTACTTGGCTGTGCTGGCGGGGGCGCCCAAGCTCGGGCGCCACATCATCTGGGGGGCAATCGTGGTGCTTGTTGCCGCCTTCGCGATCGCCCCCGTGCTGCTCTCCCACGACGTCTACAGCTACCTCGACTACGCCCGGCTCGGCGTAGTCCATGGCCTCGATCCCTACGTCCACCCGCCACTCGCAGCCCCCGCCGACCCCGCCTTCGCCCATGTCACCTGGCCCGAAACCACCAGCGCCTACGGCCCGCTGTTCACGCTCGCCACTTACCCGCTCGCCTGGCTGCCGGTCGGGCTCGCGATCGCCGCGCTCAAGGCCGCCGCCGCCCTCTCGGTCCTCGGCCTCGCCCTGGTCGTCTCCCGCCTCGCCGCCCGGCGCGGCGCCGAGCCGCTCCGCGCCGCTGCCTTCGTCGCCCTCAACCCGCTCGTCCTCGTCCACGTCGTCGGCGGCGCCCACAACGACGGCCTGGCGATGCTGCTCGCGATGCTCGGCGTCGCCGCCATCCTCAGCGCTCGCGAGGCCTCCGGCGGAGCCGCCCTCGTCGCCGCCGCGGCCACCAAGGCATCCACCCTCTTCATCGCCCCCTTCGCCGCAATCGCCACCGCAAAGGAGCGACCGATGGTCCTCGAAGGTGGGAACAGCGGACGCCCGCGGCCGATCGGCCGGCTGTTGCTGGGAGCGGCGCTGGGGGCCGGTGTCATCGGAGCCGCCGCGTACCTCGGCTTCGGCTGGGACTGGTTGCACGCGTTCGCGCTGGCCGGCGAGAACCAGGGACGCACGAGCTTCATGTCCATCCCGATCACCGTGGCCCGCCTCACCGGCCTCGACCCGGACGCGGTCCGCCTCGTCGCCCTCGTCCTCTTCCTCACCCTCCTGCTCAAGCTCCTGCTCTGGACCTGGCGCGGCTTCGACTGGATCCGCGCCGCGGCCTGGACCGCCACCGGCCTCCTCCTCGCCACCGCCTGGCTCCTCCCCTGGTACCTGATCTGGCCACTCCCCCTCGCAGCCATCTCCCGCGACCGCCCCCTCCAACTCCTCCTCCTAGCCCTGACCGCCTACCAACTAGGAGCCCGCATCCCCCTTTAAGAAGCGCGGCAGCTTTCGTCGCATAGCGACCCAAACCTCTGCCGCGCTCCCCTACCGCTCGACCCCTTCAGCTCCGCGAGCCCCCGGGGACACCGGACACTCGCCGCGCCACCTGAGCGCGCCCGAGGGACGGGTCAGGCATACCCGAAACGTCTTGTACTTCTCGGTCGTCCGAACCTAGCTAGGACTGCCGCAGCACACCCCACCCGAGCAAGTTAAGTGAAGGGGTATGCCTGACCCGTCCTCCCGGCCCCTGGACCCTCGTCAGAGCACTTCGGGCGAGTGCCCACCGTCCCCCGGCCCCGCCTCCTGCTCCTCCGCCGAAGGATGCAGAATCCCGGTAGGGATGCTCCACCCCTCACGCCGTCCCAGCAGCGTCACCGCCCCCACGTAAATCAGTTCGCCCACCGTCATCACACCGCGAACCGCGATCGCGATCAGCGAGCCGAGCGCGAAGCTCTTACCCGGCAGCGCCGCCTTCAGGCCCCAGGCGAAAGCGGCGTCGCGGACGCCGAGCCCCGCCGGGGCGACGATCGTGACCAGCGCCGCGAAGTAGCCGATCGCCTGGGCCGACCCGACCAGGAGGATGTCGTCGAAGGGGATGTAGGTGACCGAGCGGGCGACGCAGTAGATGCCGAGCGCAACCACGACCCAGTTCAGCGAGTAGAAGACGATCAGGCCGATCACCCCGCGCAGCGGCACCAGCGCCGGCAGCGGCTCTCGGCCGAAGGCCTTCAGCGCCCGGTTGGCGAGCGGTCCGAAGATGCGCGGGTGCAGCAGCAGGATCGCCGCCGGGATCGCCAGCAGCACCACCCAGCGCAGCGGCTGTCCCTGGAGATCGGGGTGGTTGATGATGAAGTAGGCGGCGACGACGATCGCCGACGTCGCCGAGATCGCCTGTTCGTAGACGATGCTGGCGATCGTCAGCCGGCGCGGCACCCCCGCCCGCTCGGAGAGCAGCACCCGCCCGAGCACGTAGAGGACGCTGCCGGGCACGTAGCGGGCCAGCAGCGGCTGGCCCCAGGCGACCTGGGCGCGGCCGAACCCGATCGGGTGGCCGAGGAAACGCAGGGTGATCTCCCAGCCGAGCGCGCTGAAGACGTAGAAGAGCGGCAGGATGACGATCGCCGGCGCCAGCCAGGCGACGTGGAAGTGGACCCCTTCGTTCTGGATCTCCGACCACTGGTCGATGACGGTGAGGACCAGGAATCCGAAGATGAGCACGGCCAGGCCGATCTGAAGGGCGAGGCGGACCCGGCGACTGCGCGGCGGGCGCGTCCCGAACTTCGCTCCGGCCTCACCGACCCGGTGCAGGAATGGCTGGCGGCGCTCCACGTCAGGGGCACCTTAGTGACGGGACGGGCGCCGACCGGGCGCCCCATCCCGGCGCCGAGCGACAGGGCCGGTTTGGGATAGTCAGCCGATGGGCGAGTTCGAGTTGCTGGCGAGGCTGCGGGAACGGCTCCCTCCGGCGGGCCGGCGGGTCCTGGTCGGGAGCGGCGACGACGCCGCCGTCACCGTCCCCGGCGGCGCCACCGCGACCTCGATCGACGCCCTGGTCGACGGCGTCCACTTCCGCCGCGAGACCGCCGGCCTGACCCAGATCGGCCGCAAGGCCCTGGCCGCCGCGCTCTCCGACCTGGCGGCGATGGGGGCCGAGCCGGGCGAGGCCTACGTCGCCGTCGGCGTACCGCCCGATCTCGACGAGGACGGCTGCCTCGAGCTGTTCGATGGGATCGCGACGTTGGCCGCCGCGACCGGGACGACGCTCGCCGGCGGCGACGTCACCCGCGCCCCGGCCCTGACCCTCGTCGTCACCGTCGTCGGCCACGCCGCCGACCCCGAGCGCCTGGTCACCCGCGCCGGGGCGAGGCCGGGCGACGCGCTGGTCCTGACCGGGCAGCTCGGCGGCGCCGCGGCCGGGCTGTTGCTGCTGAACCGGCCCGAGCTGGCGGCGACGGTAGATGCCGCGACCGCCGACGAGCTGCGTCAGCGCCAGCTCGACCCGACCCCTCGACTCACCGCCGGTCAGGCGCTGGCCGCGGCCGGGGCGCGGGCGATGATCGACCTCAGCGACGGCCTCGGCGGCGACGCCGTGCACCTCGCCCGCGCCGGCGGGGTCGGCCTCCGCATCGACGCCGCCGCCCTGCCGCTCGCCCCCGGCGTGGCGGAGGTCGCCGCCGCCGCGGGCCGCGACCCGCTCGAGCTGGCAGCCGCGGGCGGCGAGGACTACGAGTTGCTGGCGGCGCTGGCCCCGGAGCTGCTGTCCGAGGCGCTGCGGACGGTGGCCGCGACCGCCGAAGGCGGGCTGAGACAGGTCGGTGAAGCGATCGCCGGCGCGGGCGTGGAGATCAGGCGGCCCGACGGGGAGATTCTGGCCCCGGCGGGGTTCGACCAGCTCGGTTGATCCCGGCGGAGCCGCTGATCAGCAGCTCGCGCACGCCCCGTCGCTGCAGCATCGCTGTGGCGATCCGCGAGGGGTCCGGCTTGTAGTGGCCGGACTCGACCAGGCTCTTGAGTTCCTGCGACTGCATCACGTTCCCTTTATCGGCCCGGCCTCTCAGATCCTTAGTTCTGGGTACTCGCACATGCGTCCAACTTCTCCCTCGCACTACCCTTACAACTGTGGCTAACGGGACGGCTCGCATTCTCCTCGTCGACGACGAGCAGTCGATTCAGACGCTCTTGAGCTACCCCCTGCGCAAGGACGGGTACCACGTCACCTCGGCGCTGGACGGCGGCGAAGCCCTGCAGCGCTTCGAGGAGGGTCGCTTCGACCTCGTCATCCTCGACCTGATGCTGCCCCGCATCGACGGCGTCGAAGTCTGCCGTCAGCTGCGCTCGCGCAGCCAGGTGCCGATCATCATGCTGACCGCCAAAGGCAGTGAGACCGACAAGGTCGCCGGGCTCGAGGTCGGCGCCGACGACTACATCACCAAGCCGTTCTCGATGCGCGAGTTCCGCAGCCGCGTCAAAGCGGCGCTGCGGCGCTCGCGGATGGGCGGCGAGGTTGCCGGCGAGGAGTCGATCGAGAGCGGCGAGCTGACGATCGACTTCGGTCGCCGCATGGTCACACTCGGCGAGGAGGAGATCCGCGTCACCTACGTCGAGTTCGAGATCCTCGGCGCCCTCGCCCGCTCGCCCGGCCGCGTGCTCACCCGCGAGACCCTGCTCGAGCACGTCTGGGGGGACTCCGAGTACCGCGACCCGCGCACCGTCGACGTCCACATCAGGCACCTGCGCGAGAAGCTGGAGAGCGACCCCAAGGAACCCGAGTACCTCTTCACCGTGCGCGGGGTCGGCTACCGGTTCAAGGAGTAGCGGCGCGGTGCGTCCCTTCAGGCTGAGCTACTTTCGCAGCCGCTACACGCTGACGGCGGTCGGGATCAGCCTCGGCACGACGGCCGTCGTCTACCTCGCGGTCGTCACCATCGGCGGCGCCGGCAGCGGCCTCTCCGCGGTCAAGGCCCAGATCCTCGCCGGCGGCCTCGTCGCGGCGGTGCTGACGACCGCGATCGGGGCCTACTCGACCCACGTGGCGATCGACAGCGTCAGCCGCCTCAAGGACGCCGCCCGCAAAGTGGCCGACGGCAACTTCGAGACGACGATCCCGGTCGCCTCCGTCGGCGTCGGCGAGCTCGGCCAGCTCGCTCGCACCTTCAACGAGATGCAGCGGCGCCTGGCCGAGCTCGACAGCGCTCGCAAGCAGTTCATCGCCAACGCCTCGCACGAGCTGCGAACGCCGATCTTCAGCCTCGGCGGCTTCGTCGAGCTGCTCGAAGAGGAGGACCCCAGCCCCGAGGAGCGGGCCGAGTTCGTGCGCACGATGCGCCGGCAGATCGAGCGCCTGACGAAGCTGACCGCCGATCTGCTCGACCTCTCCCAGCTCGACGCCGGGGCAATCGTGATGCGGACGCGCAGCGTCGACCTCGGCGCTCTGGCCCGCGAGGTGACCCGGGAGTTCGGCCCCCGTGCCGAACTCCGCGGCTCGCGGCTGCAGCTGCGCACGCCCGAACGGCCGGCGATTGCCCAGGGAGACCCTGACCGCTTGCGACAGATCATCCGTATCCTCCTCGACAACGCCCTCACCCACACGCCCGAGGGCACCAAGATCACCGTGACCACCTACTCCGTCAACCGCCGCGCCGAGCTGACCGTCTCCGACGAGGGGTCGGGGATACCCCAGCGGGTGCAGAGCCGCATCTTCGAGCGCTTCTACACGGCCGACAAAGCAGGCGGCTCGGGGCTCGGCCTGGCGATCGCCAGCGAGCTCGCCCAGCGCATGGACGGCCGCATCACGATCAGCTCCAGCCGCCGCTTCACCGCCTTCACGCTCGACCTCCCACCGGCCCCGGTGGAGACCGAGGCCCGGCCCACGGCCGGCCTCGCCAGGGCTCACGCGTGAGGGCCCGCGCGGCGCTGGCGGCGCTGCTCTGCCTCGCCCTGCTCGCCGGCTGCGGCTCCTCCGGCGGCAGCGACGAAACGAGCTCCGCCGAGGCGACGGCCGCGCAGGCGAAGCCCGCCCCTCAGGTCATCGTCGAGACCGCCGCGAACGGCTTCGACGCCGCCCGCGTCTACCGCGAGGCCTCGCCGGGCGTGGTCACGATCCGCTCGATCTTCGGCGGCGACAACGCCGCCGAGGGCTCCGGCTTCGTGCTCGACACCAGCGGCCGGATCGTCACCAACGCCCACGTCGTCACCGACGAATCCAGCGGCAAGCGGCTGCCGGCTAAGGAAGTCTTCATCGAGTTCCCCGACCGCAACGTGGTCCCGGCCGAAATCGTCGGCTTCGACCCCTTCGCCGATGTCGCCCTGCTGAAGATCGAACCCGACGGCTTCGCCCTGCACCCGCTGAAGCTCGGCAACGACGGCGACCTCCAGGTCGGCCAGCCGGTGGCGGCGATCGGCAGCCCCTTCGGCGAGATGCAGTCGCTCTCGAGCGGGATCATCTCCGCCACCGACCGCTCGGTGAAATCGCTGACCCAGTTCCAGATCGAGGGCGCGATCCAGACCGACGCCTCGATCAACCCCGGCAACTCGGGCGGGCCGCTGCTCGACGCCGGCGCCCGCGTGCTCGGCATCAACGAGCAGATCGAGACCAACTCCGGCACCAACTCCGGGGTCGGCTTCGCCGTCCCGGTCTCGGCGATCAAGCGCTCGATCGCCCAGCTGGAGGCAACCGGCCACGCCGAATACGCCTACATCGGCGTCTCCAGCCAGGCGCTCTACCCGCAGCTCGCCGAGAAGCTCGGCCTCGACACCACCTTCGGCGGCCTGCTGGCCGAAGTCGTCCCCGGCGGACCGGCCGAGAAGGCCGGCCTCAGGGGCGGCGACAAGGAACTCAAATTCCAGGCCGGCCAGTACAGCACCGGCGGCGACGTGATCCTCCAGGTCGAAGGCGAGGACGTCGTCACCCCCGACGATCTCGCCCACCTGATCGCCGACAAGAAGCCCGGCGAAAAAGTCACCATGACCATTCTTCGCGACGGCGAAAAGAAGCAGGTCGAGGTCACTTTGGGCAAGCGCCCGGACTCGGTCGGCGGCGGCTAGTCAGCGCGTCGCCGCCCGGAGGTGTAGAACTCCGGCCTTGCTTCAGGAAGTCGCACTTGGCCAGAAGTCCCTCACCGACTACCAACACATAGTCGGCAAGGAGACGATCGAGCGCATCCGCGAGCTGGCGGGGCCGCTCAAAGGCAAACGCGTTCTGCACGTCAGCGCCACGGCGTTCGGCGGCGGCGTCTCCGAGATCCTCTACACGATCGTGCCGCTGATGCGGGACATCGGCCTCGACGCCCACTGGCACGTGATCTTCGGCAAGGAGGAGTTCTTCAACGCCACCAAGCTCCTGCACAACTCGCTGCAGGGAGCTGAGGAGACGCTGAGCGACGAGCAGTGGGCGATCTTCGACGAGATCAACCAGATCAATGCCGACGGCCTGCAGGGCGAGTGGGATGCGGTAATCGTCCACGACCCGCAGCCGATCGGCCTGCGCCGCGGTGCCCTGGCCAAGGGCAAGCGCTGGATCTGGCGCTGCCACATCGATCTCTCGACCCCGAACCCGGCCCCGATCGAACGGCTGCTGCCGCTGATCGAGGAATACGACGCCAGCGTCTGGCACCTGCCCCAGTACGTGCCGGAGGCAATGGGCGCCAAGGGCCGCGAGGGCGTCAACATCATCCCGCCGGCGATCGATCCGCTCTCGCCGAAGAACATGGCCTTCTCGCCCGAGGATGCTGCCTTCGTCTGCAAACAGTTCGGGATCGACCCCGACCGGCCGCTGCTCACCCAGGTCTCGCGCTTCGATCCCTGGAAGGACCCGATCGGCGTCATCGACGCCTACCGCGAGGTCACCGAGCAGGTCCCCGAGGCGCAGCTGGCGATGGTCGGCTCGATGGCGAGCGACGACCCCGAGGGGCGCGAGTACTTCCAGAAAACCTACGAATACGCGGACAACGATCCCGACATCAAGATCCTCAGCAACCTCAACAACGTCGGCGCGATCGAGGTCAACGCCTTCCAGTCGCAGTCCGACGTCTGCCTGCAGAAGTCGATCCGCGAGGGCTTCGGCCTGACCGTCACCGAGGCGCTCTGGAAGGGGCGCCCGACGATCGGCGGCAACGTCGGCGGCATCCCCCTGCAGATCGAGGACGGCACCACCGGCTTCCTCGTCGACTCCCCGTCGGAGTGCGCCCAGCGCAGCCTCGAGATCCTCGCCGACCCAGAGCTGGGCAAGCGCCTCGGCCGCGCCGGCAAGGAGCACGCCCGGCGCGAGTTCCTCTCGCCGCGGCTGCTGCGCGACTGGCTCGGTCTGCTGACCGACCTCGACACCTAGACCGTCCTCGCCGCCCAGGGCCAACCCTTAACCTCTGCGGCTTGGACTCCTCGCCGCTGATCATCGTCTCCAACCGGGGCCCGCTCCAGTTCGAGCGCGACGAGAACGACGAGCGCACCCTGCGCCGCGGCGGCGGCGGACTGGTCACGGCGCTCTCGGGCCTGGTCTCCCACCGCGACGCGCTCTGGATCGCCTCGGCGATGACCGACGAGGACGTCGCCGTCTCCGAAGAGGAGGGCGGCCCGGTCGAGCTCTCGATCGACGGCATCGACTACCGGGTGCTGCTGGTCGGCAGCGACCCGCAGGCCTACGACCGCTTCTACAACGTCATCGCCAACCCGATCCTCTGGTTCATCCAGCACTACCTCTGGGACCTCTCCAACGCGCCGGACATCCGCCAGCAGGAGCTCGACGCCTGGGACTTCGGCTACCAGGCGGTCAACCAGGACATCGCCGCGGCGGTGCTGGAGCAGATCGAGGGCCAGGAGCGGCCGCTGGTGATGCTCCACGACTACCACCTCTACACCGCCCCGGGGATGATCCGCGAGCAGCGCCCGGACGTCTTCCTCCACCACTTCGTCCACATCCCCTGGTCCCAGCCCGACAGCTGGCGGATCCTCCCCAGCCGCATCCGCGAAGCGATCTTCGAGGGGATGCTGGCCAACGACATCATCGGCTTCCACACCCACGCCTACTGCATCAACTTCCTGCGCTGCTGCGACGAACTGCTGGAGGACGTCGACGTCGACTACGTCAATGCCGAGATCCGCCACAACGGCCGCAAGACCCTGGCCCGCGCCTATCCGCTCTCGATCGACGCGAAGCGGCTGGAGCGGGCGGCGGAGTCGCCCGAGGTGGCCGAGGCCGAGCGCGAGGTGCTGGAGCGCCGCCGCAAGCACCTGATCATCCGCGTCGACCGCGCCGACCTCTCCAAGAACGTGCTGCGCGGCTTCACCTCCTTCGACACCTTCCTCACCCAGCACCCGGAGTTCCGCGAAGAGGTCACCTTCATCGCCCACCTGCAACCCTCGCGCCAGGATGTGCCCGAGTACGCCGAGTACCTGGAGCGGATCGAGGCCCTGGTCGCGGTCGTCAACCACAACCACGGCACCACCGACTGGATGCCGATCGACCTGCGGATCTACGAGAACTTCCACGACGCCGTCGCCCGCTACAAGCACTTCGACCTGCTGATGGTCAACTCGCTCTTCGACGGTATGAACCTGGTCGCCAAGGAGGCGCCGGCGGTCAACACCAGGGACGGGGTGCTGATGCTCTCCGAGAACACCGGCTCCCACGAGGAGCTCTACGACTACGTGATCACCGTCAACCCCTTCGACATCCAGGCCCAGGCCGACGCGATCTACCGGGCGCTGACGATGCCGGCGACCGAACGGCACGAGTGGTCGCAGGGACTGAAGGAGATCATCTACTCGCGCAACCCCGGCGACTGGGTCGACGACCAGCTGCACGACATCGAGCAGCTGCGCGCCGAGACCGCGTAGGGGGAGAACTCCGCCGCCCCTGGACCTTGGGGCCGCATGCGCGGGGTCCGGGTTCGCTGGTCGGCGGCAGGCAAGGCGGCGCTTGTCGCGATCGCCGCCCTGCTCGCGCTGCTGCTGCTCCCGTCGCTGCTGAAGCCGCCGGCGCCGCCGCCACCGGCCAGGGACGTGGGGCTGCCGCGGGTGGAGGTCGAGCCCGAGCCTGCTGCCGCGCCGCCGCCGCGAGTTCGGCGGCCACCCCCTCGGCCCGAGCCCGCGCCAAAACCCCACCGTAAAAAGAGGAAGGAGAAGCCGAGCCCGCCGACGTCGCTATCGAGTACGCCCCCTCCCGCGCCGCCACCACCCGCTCCCGAACCTCCCGCGCCACCCCCCGTGGAACCCACGCCGACGGCGCCGGCGCCCGTCCCGTCACCGCCTGACGACGGCTCGGCCGAGTTCGCCCCGCACTGACCGGGCACGACCGATGCGAATCCCGCCGCTATAGTCCCTCGCCGTTTTGGCAGCCCCACGCGAATACGAGCTGGTCCTGATGCTGGACCCCCAACTTGACGCCCCCGCACGCGACGGGCTGGTCGGCGACGCCCGCACCCAGATCGAGGCCGCCGGCACGCTCAAGCACGAGAACAGCTGGGGCCTGCGCAAGATGGCCTTCGAAATCAACAAGCGGACCGAGGCGGACTACCGCTGGTTCCGCTTCGAGGCGCCGACCGAGCTGCTCGACTCGCTCGACCACAACCTCAAGATCGCCGACGGCGTGCTCCGCTTCCGCATCTTCAGGGTCGACCCCGACGCCCCGGTGATCGTGCCGCCGGCGACCACCGCCGCCCCCGGGCCGCGTGAGCGCAGCGCCACGGGAGGCCGCGACGATCGCGGCGACTCCCGCGACGACTCCGACGAGTAGCGCCACTTCGGCCCCGCTCTTTGCGAGAAATGCCCTCCCCCTGGGGGAGGGGTCACGCCGCCGCCGCTCTTAGACTGGAATTCAACCAGCGACTTCAGAGGAGTGAGTGCTTTGGCAGCTTCGAACGTGAATGTGGTGGTCATCACCGGGAACCTGACGCGGGATCCCGAGCTGCGGCACACCGGGGGTGGGACGGCCGTCTGCGAGCTCCGCGTCGCGGTCAACAGCCGCCGCAAAGACCAGAGCGGCCAGTGGGTCGACAAGCCCAACTACTTCGACGTCGTCGTCTTCGGCGGCCAGGGCGAGAACTGCGCCAACTACCTCTCCAAGGGCCGCCCGGTGGCGGTCGAAGGCCGGCTCGACTGGCGCGAGTGGGAGGCCAAAGACGGCAGCGGCAAACGCCAGGCGGTTCAGGTGATCGCCAACACGGTTCAGTTCCTCGGCTCCCGCGACGGCTCCGGGGGCGGCGGCAACGGCAACGGTGGCGGCGGCGGCTTCTCGCCGACCAGCGACGTGCCCGCCGACACCTCCGACTTCGAAGGGGCCGCGGCCGGCTCCGGCGGGGGCGGCGGCGGTTCCGAAGACGACATCCCGTTCTAGGCGGGACGCCTCCAGGGGTCGTCAGGCAAGGACGCAGGGAATCCCAATAGCAGCGCTATTGGGATGACCGAGGACACCGCATGACGGCGCCTGGTGGCGTCCCTGTAGCATGCGCGGCCGATGGCTAGAGCTAGAGAGACTTCCTCAGACAACAAACGCGGCCGCCGCGGCGCTGAGCGCGCGCGTCCCCGCAAGTACACGCGGGTCAATGCCGAGGTCGTGGACTACAAGGACCTCAACCTCCTGCGCCGCTTCCTCTCCGACAAGGGGAAGACCCGCGGCCGCCGCGTCACCGGACTTTCCCGCCGTCACCAGCGTCAGCTCTCGGTGGCGGTGAAGCGGGCGCGAGAGATCGCCCTGCTGCCTTACGTCGGAGAGCGTTGATGGCACAGGCCATCCTGCTCCAGGACGTCGAGTCGCTCGGCGAGCGCGGTCAGGCGATCGACGTCTCCCCCGGTTACCTGCGCAACTTCCTGATCCCCCGCAAGCTGGCCGCGCCGGCCACCCCGGGCGCCCTCGAGGAAGCCCAGCGCCGCCGCGAGGCCGCTGAAAAAGCCGAGAAAGTACGGGCCGAGCGCGAAGCGGAGGCCGCCGGGCTGCTCGGCAAGACCGTGCTGACGATCCACCAGCGGGCGGGCGAGGACGGCAAGCTGTTCGGCTCGGTCGGCGCCAAAGAGATCGTCGACGCCCTGCGCGAGGCCCGCGACCTGCGGATCGAGAAAAAACGGGTCCGGCTGGAGCAGCCGCTGCGCGAAGTCGGCACTTTCATGGTTGAGATCGAGCTTGCCGACGGCACCGTCGCCGCGGTCAAGACGATCATTTCCGAGGAGAAGTAAGGCTCCTCTAGCCAGATGGGCGCCCCGTTGGGAGATGCCTGCGGGCGGGGCAAACAGGCTCCGTTCTCGGCATCTCCCAACGGACCGCTCATCAGCGCCCGGATAGGCTCAGCGGGTGGGTTCCTTGAAGCTTCCGACCAAGATCAAGCGTCGCGCTAAGGCGCGCACTCGACTTGGTTGGGCGAGGGCGGAGCGGGAGACCGTGGCTCTTGCCGTGGTGGCGATCGGCGGGGCCGGGGCGGTGGTGGCGGATCAGTTCAGCCGGATGCTGCGGCGGCGGGCGCATGAGCGCGACGATCGCGAGGCGCTGCTTGAAGCGGCACCGGCCGCGGCAGCCGACACGGTCGGAGTCGCCGTGCGCGGCTACACCGAGGCGCCCCGCAGCGAAACCGTGCTCTTCAACCTCCTCGCCGGATTCCTCGGCTCCTTCGCGTTGGTGCGGATCTCGACCTGGGGAATCAGGGACAACTGGGGCCCGTTCCGCAACGTCAGCGTCGGCGGGCGGCACATCCACCACTTCGTTCCCGGCATCCTGATCGCTTTCGCCTCCGGCACGGCGGCGCTGCTGACCGAAAACGACGACTTCGAGGACCACCTGGCCATCCCGATGGGGATCGGCATGGGCCTCACCTTCGACGAGGCCGCCCTCCTGCTCGACCTCCGCGACGTCTACTGGACCCGGGAAGGCCTGCTCAGCGTCCAGCTCAGCCTCGGCGCCACCGCCATCCTCAGCCTCGCCATCCTCACCTCACGCATGCTGCGCCAAGGCGAGCGGCGGCAGGAGCAGGAAGGCCTGATCCCCCCAGCCGATCCCCTTTCCGCCGAAACCGGCACCGCGACGTAACCGAAGTGTCAATTTCTTTCCCCGCCATTTGCACATAACCGTGGCCTGCCCGCACTGGGCCTCTGATTTGCTTGAGCTACCGGGGTCTGCACGCCAGAATGCCGCCGCCGCGGGGCCTTAACTAGACATCGATGCCACAGCCGACCTCAACCCACGTCCCGCCTCAGAACATCGAGGCGGAGGAATCCGTCCTCGGGGCGATGCTGGTCGCCGAGCCGGCGCTGACGCGGGTGATCGACGAGGTCAAGCTCAACGCCGCCGACTTCTACCTCGACCGCCACCGGGCGATCTTCGAATGCGCCCACGATCTCTACGCCGAGTCGAAGCCGGTCGACGAGCTCAGCGTCGCCGAGTCGCTGACCCAGCGCAACATGATCGACCAGGCCGGAGGCAAGCACTACGTCTCCGAGCTCGCCGCCAAGGTCCCCGCCGCCGGCAACGCCAAGCACTACGCGGAGATCGTCCAGCAGAACTCGCTGCTGCGCCGGCTGCTCGGTGCCGGCCAGGAGATCCAGGGCTGGGTCAACGACCGCGACGGCGAACCGCGCGAGCTCTCCGAGCGGGCCGAGAAACTGCTCTTCGAAGTCGCCCACAAAGAGCAGGCAAGCGACTTCCGCATCCTCGGCGACATCCTCCACGACGAGGTCGACCGGCTCGAGAAGCTCTCCACCGGCGAGATCGAGATGACCGGCACCCCAGCCGGCTTCCGCGACATCGACGCGATCACCGGCGGCTTCCAGCCAGGGAACTTGATCATCGTCGCCGCCCGCCCGGCCATGGGCAAGAGCGCCCTGGTCGCCAACATCGCCGAAAACGTGGCGGTGAAGAAGGATCTGCCGGTCGCCTTCTTCTCGCTCGAGATGTCCGAGGTCGAGCTGGCGCAGAGGTTCATCGCCTGCCGGGCGCGGATCTCCGGCGACAAGCTGCGCAAGGGCCAGGTCTCCCAGCGCGACTGGCCGAAGGTGGTGCGGGCCTGCAACGAACTCGAGCAGGCGCCGCTCTGGTTCGACGACTCCTCCGACCTCGGCATCCTCGACCTGCGGGCGAAGGCGCGGCGCCTGCACGCCCAAGAACAGGACCGCGGCGGCCTCGGCCTGATCATCCTCGACTACATGCAGCTGATGCGCTCCGACGACCACCGCGCCAACCGGGTCGAGCAGGTCGGCCAGATCTCCCGCGGGCTGAAGATCCTCGCCCGTGAGCTCGAGGTTCCCGTCGTCGCGATCTCCCAGCTCTCGCGCGCGCCCGAGCAGCGGACGCCGCCGAAGCCGCAGCTCTCGGACCTGCGCGAGTCGGGCCAGATCGAGCAGGACGCCGACGTCGTCGCCTTCCTCTTCCGCGAGGACTACTACCGCGACCCCGACGAGGAGCCGGACGGCCTCGCCGACCTGATCATCGCCAAGCATAGGAACGGCCCGATCGGGACCAGGAAACTGGTCTTCCTCGACCGCTTCCCCAAATTCGCCGACTTCTCCGGGCAGGAACAGCCGATCGAGCAGCCGGACGGCCCCGAGCCGGTCTCCGCGGGGCCTGACTTCTGATGCCGGCGATCGCCCGCAGCGAACCGTTCCGCGGCCAGGGCCCATGCCCGCTCGGCGTCTGCGACGGCTCCGGCTGGATCCTCGACGACGAGAGCGACGAGGCGCGCTCCTGCGAGTGCCGCGAGACGCGCCTGCGCCGTGGCCGCAACCGCGGCGTCGCCTCGGTCATCCCCCGCAAGTTCCAGGGCGTCTCCTTCGACCGGCCCCCGGTCAGCACCGAAATCGCGCCGATGGTGGTCCAGTTCGTGCGCAGCTGGGTCAACGACATGGCGGCGAACCTCGCCGCCGGACGCGGCCTCTGGCTGATGGGCGACACCGGCACCGGCAAGACGACGCTGGCGATGCTGGTCTCCAAGGCGGCACTGGAGGACAGCCGCTCGGTGGCGATCTACTCGCTGCCGAAACTGCTGGCCCGGATCCGCCAAACCTACGACGCCGAACCCGGCGGCGACTCCTACCTCTCCTTCTTCGAGCGCCTGACCTCGGTCGACCTGCTCCACATCGACGACCTCGGCGCCGAGAAACGCTCCGACTGGGTGCTGGAGCAGCTCTACGCCCTCGTCAACGAGCGCTACGAGGCGCAGAAATCGATGCTCGTCACCACCAATCTCGACCCGCAGCAGCTCGAGGAGCAGATCGGTCCACGCACCGTCTCGCGCCTGGTCGAGATCTGCGGTGAGCCGCTGCCGCTCTTCGGCCCGGACCGCCGCGTCCAGCCGCACGCGGTCGGCGAGTAGAACCAGTCACAATCCAGCGCTTATGCCTGGCGTAGTCATAGTCGGTGCCCAGTGGGGCGACGAGGGGAAGGGGAAGATCACCGATCTGCTCGCGGAGCGGGCTGAGGTGATCGTGCGCTTCCAGGGCGGCAACAACGCCGGCCACACGATCGTGCGCGAAGGCAAGGAGTTCAAGTTCCACCTGATCCCCTCGGGGATCCTGCACTCCGAGAAGGCCTGCGTGATCGGCAACGGCGTCGTCCTCGACCCGGCGGTGCTGCTGGGCGAGATCGACGGGCTCAAACGCCGCGGAATCGACGTCGGCAACCTCCGCATCTCCGCCAACGCGCACCTGATCATGCCCTACCACGTGCTGCTGGACACGGCGGGCGAGACCAAGCTGGGCAAGCTCTCGATCGGCACCACCCGCCGTGGAATCGGTCCCTGTTACGCGGACAAGGCGCTGCGGCTCGGCATCCGCGTCCAGGACCTGCTCGACGAGAAGATCCTGCGAACCAAGATCCGCGCCGCGCTGGAGCCCAAGCAGCAGGCGCTGCGCGAGCTCTCGGTGCAGCGGCGCAAACTGCGCAAGGAAGCCGGCGAGGAGGCGAAAGCGCCACCCGAGGGCACTCCCGGCGTCCCGGACCCGCGCCTGGACCTGCACACGATGGTCGAAGAACACGTCAACTTCGGGCACCGGCTCGAGCCCCACATCGCCGACACCGCGAAGCTCTGCTGGGACGCGCTCGACGCCGACAAGACGGTGATCTTCGAGGGCGCCCAGGCGACCCTGCTCGACCTCGACCACGGCACCTATCCCTTCGTCACCTCCTCCAACCCGATCGCCGGCGCCGCCACCGTCGGCGCCGGGGTCGGCCCGACCGACATCACCGAGGTCTGGGGAATCGCCAAGGCCTACGCGACCCGAGTCGGCGCCGGCCCCTTCCCGACCGAGCTGGACGACGAGGTCGGCGAGATGATGGTCGAGCGCGGGCACGAGTTCGGCACCACCACCGGCCGCCGCCGCCGCTGCGGCTGGATGGACCTGGTCGCCCTGCGCTACGCCGTGCGGCTCAACCGCATGGACTCGCTGGCGATCACCAAGCTCGACGTGCTCAGCGGCATCGGGCCGCTGAAGGTGGCGGTCCGCTACCGCTCCAAGGAGGGCGCCGTGCTCGAGAGCTTCCCCTACCACCAGTCGATTCTGCACTCGGCCACACCCGAGTACGAGGAGCTGCCCGGCTTCGACGCCGAGATCGAGGAGTGCCGTGAGGAGGCCGACCTGCCCCAGGCGGCGCGTGACTACCTCCGCTTCATCTCCGACTTCGTCAAGGTCCCGATCCGCCTCGTCGGCGTCGGTCCGGACCGCGATCAGGTCATCTGGATCGGCTCCTAGCAGCCTTCCGAAGGGTCTCCTCTCGCTACTCCTGCGGTTCTATGCATAAACCCGTGTCTGCACTACAGTCACGGGGTGGCTTCCGGTAAACGCGCGGCTAAGCTGAACGAGCGGCTGCCCAGAGGGAGACACGGTTTACCGAGGGAGGCGGTGACCGAATCCCAGCGCAACCGCATCCATCAGGCGATGATCGAGGTGGTCTCCGAGCGGGGCTACCCGGAGACCCGCGTGGTCGACGTGATCGGCGTCGCCGGCGTCTCCCGCAAGACCTTCTACGAACTCTTCGACAGCAAGGAGGACTGCTTCCTTGCCGCCTACGACGTGCTGCTCGGCAACCTGCTCAGCGACACGGCGGGGGGGTTCGAAACCAAGCAGGGGGCACCCTGGGCGGAGCGGGTCGCGGCCGGCCTGGGCGCGCTCCTGGACCACCTTGCCGAGCATCCCGACGAGGCCCGCTTCGCGATCGTCGAGGTGCTGGCCGCGGGGCCCAAGGCCCTGGCCCGGCGCGACGCCGCCCTGCGCCAGTTCACCGGCTTCCTCGAGTCGGGCCGGGCCGAGACCTCGGTCGAGCTGCCGGGCATCACCTCGCTCTCGCTCGCCGGCGGTGTCAACGAGCTGCTCTACAGCGAGATCCTCCACGGCGCCGCCGCCCGCCTGCCCAGCCGGCTCCCCGACCTGATGTTCTGGATCACCCTGCCGTTCCTCGGTGCCGAGGGGGCCGCCGCCGAGCGCGAGCGGGTGCGGCTCTCGATGCTCGAGAGCTAAGTCCGTTTCGATACTTGCAAGCGCTCCGTTTCGGGCCATCCCGGGTTTAACTATTAGCCGGGGGTGGTAGTTTGGGCCGCTGGAGGGATGTTTCACGCAAGCTTTCGACGGCTGAAGCTCAGGACGGGCAGGCCGCAAAAGGAGAGATATAGGGATATGCGCAAGAACTTGATCAAAACCATGGTCCTCGGGACCGCTATCGCGCTCGTCGCGGTCGGCGTCGCCGTGGCGGCCAACCAGCCTGTCAAAGTCAAAGCGGGGAACCTCGAACTCACCTTCAACGGTGGCTTCAGCCCGAAGGTGCTGTCGAAGACGAAGCTGACCCCGATCACCCTGCAGGTATCGGGCGACGTCAAAACCCTCGACGGCAGCCACCCGCCGGCGCTCAAAGAATTCAACGTCGAAACCGACAAGAACGGCGCCATCAACGTCAAGGGCCTGCCGGTCTGCACCGCGAGCAAACTGCAGTCGCAGGACACCAAGCACGCGGAAGCGATCTGCAAGACGGCCATCATCGGCAGCGGTCAGGCCACCGCTGAGATCGCCTTCCCCGAACAGGCCCCGATCCCGGCGAAGAGCAAAATCATCGCCTTCAACGGTGGCTTCAAAGGCGGCGTCACGACGATCTACATCCACGCCTACCTGACCGTCCCGACCCCGGCGGCGATCGTCACCACCGTCAAAGTGAAAAAAATCCACAACGGTCGCTACGGCCTCGAAGCGCAGTCTTCGATCCCGAAGATCGCCGGCGGCAGCGGTTCGGTCACGCATTTCAACCTGACGATCAACAAGAAGGGCGTCCTCAGCGCGAAATGCCCCGACGGCAAGCTCCAGGCCCACGGCACCGCGGTGTTCAGCGACGGTACCCGCGCCTCGGCCGAAATCACCCGGCCCTGCACCGGTAAGTAGCGCCTGTAGTCAGCCTCTCCTCAGGACAGGCAAGGCATTGAGAAGGGCGGCCGAGAGGCCGCCCTTCTTCATGCTCCGAACCGGGTCAGTCTGACTCAGCCTCCGGCAGCGGCGGAGGTGGTGGCGATTCGAAGCCGAGCATTCCGAAGGTCACCGGGATCGACTCCTCGCCAGAGCCGGCGAGCCTGTCTTTCGCGTCGTGGCGGATCTGCTCGACTTCGCCGAAGCACGCAGCCAAGGCCGCCGCCAGCTCATCCCAGCCGCGGGCGTCCAACTGCATCGGCATCCAGGCCAGGTGTCGGTCGGTGCGGGCATCGAAGGTGTCGGCTCGCATCGCGTTGTCGGCTCTGGCGATCAAGCCCTGGAACGAGATGCGCGACAGCTGTCGGCGGCGATCTAGAGGCATCTCCTCGAATTCAGCGTCCGTGAAATAGACACGGGCCTTGCCTTCATAGACGTGTTCCATCGCGCCTCGTCGCGGGATCGACTGCACAACCTCGAGGCAGCCTTCTTTCTCAAGCTCGCGGAAGTGGTAGGAGACGAGGGAAAGAGCCTGCGCGGAGGACGAGAAGAACCCCTCTGGCATCAGCCCTTCCTCCACGAATTGGCTGGGGCTCTTCGGGCCTTCGTTCAGCACTTCGAGGATGCGAACCCGCATCGGATGCTTGAGGGCGGCGCAGATGCTCTGGGCACGCTGTTGATCGCCCAATCGGGGGGTGGCGTCCATGTAAATCCTTTCGAACAATCGAAGTTCTGCAGCCTGAACCACGATAGTCGATTAAGAGACGGACATTGCGCATACGTGGGCGGCCTAATCCCCTTTGGTGAGCCAACTTCTAGTAATAAGGAGAGGTCCATCGCCGAGAAGGACGCTTCGGGCGAGGGAAGGGGGTGATGTCTATGAGGCTCTCGGCCTGCGGTTTGACCTATCCCGCCACGGTCATCCACAAGGGTGGCTGAGGTGTGAGAACCACCGTCCCGATGCAGAACCGATCGGCGGGGCGGTCTCAAACGCCCGACGAGAGACCTCCAATGGGTGGAGTTACTTGCCGGTCTGTTCGAACGTGTGCTGGTACGTCGTCGCCGGCTGGCCGCTGCCGTAGATCGGTTCGAGCGGTTCCTGCTGAGTGCAGGGAGGGGCGGGAACAGTGGCGGTGCTGGACTGTCCAGCGAAGGCAAACTTCTTGATCCGTTCAAAGAAGTCGGTAGCTTTTTTGACATCGCCGCCGGTGCGTTCGTTGAAGGCGGGTTCATTAGGCGTATTCGGGTTGAGCGCGGCCACGATCCCGGTGCCGCACTGGCTGGCGTTGAAGCTCGGTAGCCCCGATGCCAAGCCTTTGGCCCAGAGGGGCGGGCTGTAGGCACTGTTGCGGTTGATGTTGAGGCGGGTGCTCGGGTAAGTGGAGACGGATTCCGGGTTGAGCGGGCTAACCACGCGCAGGTAGTGGAGGGGTTCCCCGGCATCGTTTTCGACCGGGCGGCGGGCCTCGGTGGCGGCGGTGACGTTGGCGAACAGCGACGTCACCTCGTGCTTGTAGAGATCGAGCCCGGTGAAGATCGGGTTCAGGTTGCGCAGGAAGGGATCTGCCGCTCGCAGCAAGGGTGGGAAATCGTCACGGAACAGCCGGCGCAGAGCGGGGAATCCGGTTGGCGCCTTGGCAATGACGAGGCTGAGGCCTTCAAAGAATCCCTTTGCTTCCGGAGCCAGCTTGGCGAAGGCGATCAACGTCGGCGAGAGCTGTTCGGCGGCCGGCACAAGCTGGCGCATCAACGGGTCGGTGTTCACCGCAAAGGCTTTGAGGCGGTTCAGCGTCAGCCTCGACTCGTCCTGGAAGGTGGGGAAGGCGCGGAAGAGCGCTTCGATGTCGCGATCGCGCTGGGCGGTGGTCTGGAAGACGGCGTTCGAGCTCTGGATCAGGTCCGCGAGCTCGCCTTCGCGACCCCGCAGCGACTCGAAGGTAGTGGCGCCGTTGCGGAATAGCTGGCCGACCGCCACCCGCTGGGTGTCGAGGATGCGGAAGAGCTTGTCGAAGTCGGTGAAGGTCGGTTCGAGCTCGCCGATCCCGTAGGACAGCCCCTCACCCTGACCGTTGATCGCGACCGCGGCTTCCTGCATCCAGCTCTGGAAGGCGGCGCGGGTTTCCGGGTCGAAGGTGCGGAAGATCTCGTCGAGCTGGACCGATTCGGCGACGTTCGCCTCGGGCACGGTGCCGCCGTCGGCCATCTGGGGGCCGTTGCCGTCGCCCGGGGTGAGTTCGATGTAGGTCTCGCCGAGCAGGGTCTTGGTGCGGAGGATCGCTCGCGTCGACGTCGGCAGCGGCGCGTACTTGTCGTCGATATCGACGGTCGCCAGCGCCTGCCTGCCGTTGGGGGCGAGGGCGATGTTCTGGACTTTGCCGACGTTGACACCGGAAATGCGGACGTCGGACTGTTCGGCCAGCTGCGTCGCCTCGTTGAACGGGACCTTGATCTCGTAAGGCTTCGCCCGGAACGGGGTCGGGCCGCCGAAGGTGACCCAGAGGAAGAGCAGGATGCCGAAGCACGACAGCGCGAAGCCGGCGATGACCAGGAGCTGCGTGGTGCTGGGCGCGCGCTTACTCATGGGGTTCGGCCTGGGCCGCAGGCTGACGGGTTGAACGAGCCTTTGCGTTCGGTGATTTCCGGGAGTTCGCTCGGCTTCGGCACGCCGCCGACTTCGAGCAGGGTTTTGAGGAAGGGCCTTTCGCCCGCGAAGCCCCAGCCGAGGCTCGCCCCATTACAGCTGATCATGATCAGCCCGCGCTGGATCGGGCCGCCGGCGTCCTGCAGATTGAAGGTGGCGTTGTAGTCGTGGTTCAACCAGGGCAGGTAGAAGAGGAAGCTCTGGGCGGAGCCCTTCGGCTTGTAGGCAAGCTCGTTGAAGAAGGTGTTGAAGGCCCCCAGCGAGTTGCCGAAGTTCGTGACGGTCTTCTTCAACGGGCCCGAGCCTTCGACGGCGTGGCTAAGTACCGGACGGATCTGACGAGTGAAGGGCCTGATCTGGTCGCGGATCGGCGCAGCCGTCTGCCTGAACATGTTCTCCGTCGCCTTGAAGGCCGGGGTCAGCGCCTGCGCCTGGGGGATCAACCCGGTAAGCGCCGGGTAGGCGACGTCGGAGAAGTGCTTGGAGCTGGCGAGGCCGGCGTTGCCCGCCCGCAGGGCCGCCGGGAATTCACGCAGAGACTCCTGGATCGCCTGCTGCTGGTTGGCGAAGTTGCCGAGCGCGGCGTCGGAGGAGCTGACGAAGCGCTTGATCTCGGAGTCGTGGCGACCGAGTTCGGTGGTCAGCAGGCCGAAGTTGTGGATCACGTTGGCGAGGGCGACGTGGCGCTCGGCGACGACCTTGTTGAGCTTGGCCGTGTAGTGGACGAAGGGCTGGAAGCGCCGCAGAGCGCTGGAGAGCTGCTTGCCGCGGCCACCGATCCCCTGGGCGCCGCCCGCGACCAAGAGCTGCAGGTACTGGCGGGTGTCGCCGTCGAGGGTGGCGAGGAAGGCGTCGAGGTTGGTGTTCGCTTCGGTCTGGGCGAGAGTGAAGTTGGCGCCGCTTTCGATCGACTTCTTCCCGGCCCCGGGGCTGACCTCGACGATCATGTCGTTGAGGCCCGTTTTCGGGCGCAGCAGGAAGGTCGCGTTGGGGTGGATCAGCTTCATGTATTCCGGCACGATGTCCATCCCGACGACGGCGTGGCCGTCTTCGAGGTCGACCGAGGTGACCTTGCCGATCTGGATCCCAGCGATGTCGACCGACTGACCCTGGCCCGGGGTGACCGCCTGGGCGGTCGCGAACTCGGCGGTGATGTGGTCGAATTCTTCGCCCACCAGCGGCAGCCAGGAGGGCAGCGAGGCCTTCTGCTGGGTGAAGATGCCGAGCATCATCACCAGACCGGCGATGGCGAGGACGAAGATCGCGATCGTGTCTTTGCGGTGCCCGCGAGACTGGCGCGAGAGCCAGGCGCGGAAGTGGGTCCAGCGGTTGGCCTTGGGGGTCGGCTCGGTCATGGGCTCACCACCGCCGGCGAGGGAGTGCCGACCTGGCCCAGACCGGCGTTCACATCGGGTACGGGGTTCGTGTAGCAGCGCACGTCGGGCTTGATCGGGGGCAGGCCGCCGAGCTGAGGCTGCGTGCCGAGCGGCGGCACGGCGGTGTGGGCGAAGTTGGTTTCTTCGGTCCTCAGTTCCTGATGGCCGGCCGAGGTGCCGACCAGCTGGCCGCCGCCGCCGCCCTGGACTCGGACGTAGGGGCCGTTGCCGTCGAAGTTTCCGATCTGGCCGGCGAAGTTAGTCAAGTTGTAGAGGAACTCGCGGTAGTTCGGCCCGCCGGTACTGAAGCGGTCGTTGATCGTCTGGTTGGCGGTCGGGACCAGGACCTTCGTGGTGCAGAGGCTGAGCTGATTGAACTGCGGCAGCGCCGTTTCCTTGGCCGCCTGGGCGGCGCCGGCGAGGCCCGGGGTCGATTCCGCCAAGAGCCTGGCGACGCCGCCGCCCTCTTTGCCAGACAGCAGCGGCCGCACCTGCGCCAGCCACGGTTTCGAAGCGCTGATCAGACCCGGCAGCTCAGCCACGGCGGGGGTCAGCTCGATCGCGTAGGTGCGCAGTGGCGGCAGGGTGCGGTTGAGGCTGACCAGCGAGGAGTGGGCGGTGCGCAGGGTCGGCGCCAGTAGATGGAGCGTGGTGGAGAGATTGTCCGACTGCGTCGCCAGGGCCCCGGTGAAGACGTTGAAGTTGTCGATCAACCCCTTCAGGTCGGCCTCGCGGTAGGCGAGGGCGCCGAAGGTGCGGCCGGCGCCGGAGACGAGGCGGGAGAGGTCCTTCTGCTGGGTGCCGAGCAGGGCGTTGGTGACCTGGGCGCTGTAGCGGCCGGCGTCGCCGCCGTATTTGAGCGCGCCGTTGAGGGCCCCGGCGCCGGTTACGCCCCTCACTTCCGGCAGCTGGGTCGGCATCTTCGGCCGCCGTCGGCTTGTGGGTGAGGGCGGTGCCGTAGCTCTCGAGCAGGCGACTGAGATCGGCCCGGGTCGGCGACTGCAGCGCCGTCAGCACTTCGTCGAACTGAACCGCGGTCGAGGTGCGGCTGACCGGGATCGTGGCGCCGCTGTCCATGTCCGGCGCGCTGGGGCTGCCGGGGTCGAGTTCGATGAAGAAGTTGCCCTCGAGGAAGATCCGCGGCCGGATCGAGGCGAAGGCGTCGTCGTGGATCGGCTGGCCGGAGCCGTCGACGGTGAAGGTGACGTTGGTCGCGTTGCCATCGCGGCTGGTCGAGATCACTTTGCCGACTTCGACCCCGGCGATCCGCACCGGCGAGTTGAGCGCGACGTTGGCCGAGTTGGCGAAGGTGGCGTTCAGCTCGTAGCCATAGCTGGTGAAGGGAACGTGGCCGGTGAAGGCCAGGTAGGGACCGATCGTGAAGATGAGGATGAAGATGATCGCGATCGCCGCGTTGCTGGGCCGCCACTTGAAGCGGCGGTTGCTCGCGCCCTGCCTGGTGTCACGCTCCGGGAGGCGGCTCATTCGCTTTCGATCCCCGCGCGTCGTCGTTCCCCATACAGGTGCTTCCCCGAGCACGGTCATGCCCGGTATGTATTTCTCGTTACCCGCTTCGCATCCGTTCGGCTGACCGGGGGCGCCGGTGTTCGGATAGGGGTTGAAGTGAAGGTGATTGTCTCGCGTCGGGCCGTTGGCCGGCGCCGACGACGGCCCACCCTCGCTGTTCGGCCCTTCCGGAGGCGTGAAGGAGATGAAGGTGAGCCAGTTGCCTTCGCTGTTGCCGCCGCCGGTGGAGAGGGCGAGGTTGCGGAAGGCGAGCGAGACGTAGTTGCAGGTGAGTCTGCGCCGGGGCGATGAACTGCAAGCGCCGGCTTCAGCGTCTTGTTGGTGTCGATCAGGAGATCGAGACCGTTGAAGACGCCGGTGGCGTTCTGGAAGTCGACCAGCGCTTGCGCGGTCGGCTGCAGCTGGTTGTTGAGCACCGGGGAGGCGTTGAGCGCCGGGACCCCGGCGTGCAGCGCTTCGGCGATCACCGGCGAGGTTTCGCCGAGGGCCTTGGCGCCCGGCTTGAGCGCCGTGAAGAACCGCGCCGAGTCGCGGAAGAAGGGGCGCACTGCGGGCAGGTCGGCATTGACCGCGTCGAGCGTCGGCGGGCCTTTCTCGATCGTTTCCTGGATGTAGGGCCGGGAGACGCGGGCGAAGGCGGCGAAGGTGCGGTCGAGCGCGACGAAGACGGCGGCGTTGGTCTCCGCCACCGGCGCGACCGTCGCCGAGAGGTCCTCGAGCGCGCGCCAGAAGCCGGCGAAGTTGTTGCTCGGGGCGACGATCGTGCGCAGCGCCGGCTGGGCGTTGACGGCGAAGCGGCTGAGGGCGCCGATCGCTTCGTTCAGCTGCGGCCCGCGCCCGGCCAGGGCGTTGCCGAAGCCGGCGAGGTTCTGGCGGATCGCCAGCCGGGTCGGTTCGTCGAACATGTCGAAGAATTCGTCGATGTCGACCGGTTCCGGCGTATAGGCGCTGAGCGGGATCGTGTCGCCGGCGGCGAAGCCCTTGGAGGAATTGCCGGGCGTGACCTGGAGGAACTTGAGCCCGAGGGCCGACTTCGGCCGGATCGTCATCGTCGAGTCGACCGGCAGCGGTTCGGCGTTCTTGTCGAGGCTGAGCGAGAGTTCGGCGGCGACCTTGCCGTTGGCCTCCTGAACCGGGACGACCGACTTGACGATGCCGACGCGGACGCCGCCGATCCGCACCTCGTTGCCTTTGACCAGGGCGTCGGCGTTGGGCACCTTCGCCTTGAGGTTGTAGGTGGAGACGAAGGGCAGGCCGTTGTTGGCGTTGTAGGCGAGGAAGACCGCGACGATGATGACCAGGATCGTCACCGCCCCGACCAGGATCGGGCTGCTCGCCACTCCCTGTATTCCGCTGCGGTTTCTCACGGTCCCAGGAGGTAGTCGAGGAGTGGGGCGGTGCCCCCGGTCTTGGCCGCCTTTGCCACGCCGGCTTCGCCGCCGGTCGTCTCGGCCTGGCCGACCCCGGTCGCCGGGCCTTCGCCGGCGGCCGTGCCGCCGGTCTTCCCGGCCATCTCCTGGTACAGGAGGCGGTAGAGGCTGGCGCTCGTGGCGCTGGCGCTACCGGAGTTGTCGCTGGCGTTCGGCCCGTTGAAGCGGGAGGTGCAACCACCGCCTTCGTAGCCGGCGCGGTTGGCTTCGTAGTCGACGCAGTTGGTCAGCGTGACCAGGGTGCGAGCCGAAGTGGCCGTACTGGTCGAAGCCGTTGATCGTGGCGGTCGTGTTGTAGATCAGTTCGACCAGCCCGTCCCAGCCTTTGGTCTTCTTGATGCTGGTCAGAAGGTCCGCCAGTTCGCGCGTCGGGGACGACGCCGCTCTTCGAGAGTTCGGTCGTCTTGCGCACGATCGGTTCGGCTTCGCGGAAGATCGGCCCGGACGCTTCGCCGGTCTCGCCCAGGCTCTTCAACGCCACCGTCGTCGCTTCGGAGAACGGGGTCAGCGTCTGAGTCGCGTCGGTCAGCGACGGGGCCGCCTTGCCGAGGTCGGTGAAGACGGGGGCGGCGGCGTCGGAGAAGCCCTGCAGGCTGCGCATGGTGAGGCGGAACTCGCGCAGGAAGGTGGGGAACTTGCGCAGCGAGGCTTCCAGTTCGGCGCCGTGTTCGGAGCTGGCCTGGGCCGCCGCGCCAGCGTTGGTGAAGAAGCCGGCGACGTGGGCCCGCTCGCGCGGCGAACGGCTTCAGGATCGTGTCCGAGTCGCTGGCCAGCTGGGCGAGCTGGTCGCGCTGAGCGGAGAGGATGCCGAAGAGGCGATCGACGTCGCGCAGGACCGGGTTGGCCCGCTTGACCAGGACTTCGAGGTCTTCGCCGCGGCCGGCGAGGCCGGCGCCGAGTTCGTTGAAGATGAGCCGGAAGCGCTGCGCGTAGGGCAGCGTCTGGATGTCGTTGATCAGGTCGGGGTCGACGCTGGTGCCGTTGCTGCCGAGCGGCAGCAGGTACTCGCCGGCGCCGGGCTGGCCTTCGGGGATCTGCTTCAGCGGCGGTGGCGGTGGCGAACCCGGCGCCCGCGGCAGGGTCGGCCGGCAGTCGACGAACTTCTCGCCGATCAGCGACTGCGGCCGGATCTGGCAGCTGGCGTCGCGGCGGAAGTCCTGGAAGCCGGGATCGCTGATGTTCATCACGATGATCGCCTTGCCGGGAACCGCGACCGGCTTGCCCTTGCGGTAGGCGACCGTTTCGCCCGGCATCGAGACGTCGACCGATTCGATCGTGCCGACGTTGGCGCCGGCGACCCGGACCTGCTCGCCGGTGACCATGAAGGCGCCGTTGTCGAAGATCGCCCGGACCCGGTAGCCGTTGCTGGAACTATCGCCGCCGGAGACCAGGAGGACGACCGCGACCACCGCCACGACCAGCCCCACCGCGATTATCAGTCGCCTGTTCATGGTCCGGGCGGGAGGTCGGCGGGGTCGCATTCAGAGGTGTCGACGCTGCTGCCGCTCCAGGGCGGGTCGACGAACGGGTTGGAGCCGTCGCCGGCTTTCTGGGTGGCGCCGCCGGGACAGCGACGGTGGACCGAGGCCGAGTCGCCGAAGACTTCGTACTGGTGGGCTTTGGTGATCGGTTCCAGGGTGCCGGCGTTGTATTTGAAGAGGTTCTGCGCTGAGGTCGCAACCCGCAGATAGTGGCCGTTGCCGTCGTAGTAGCCGGCGGCTGCGCCCAGCTTGCCGAGGCCGTTGAAGAGGTCCGGCGTGTAGGCGCGAATGAAGTTGAGGTTCGGCTGGAAAGCCGCGATCGCGGCTTCGGAGTGCGGGAATGCCTTCGAAGCCTGTTCCTGAACCGCCGGCAGCACGGTCAGCAGTTCGGCCGCGTCGTTGGCCTTGCCCGGCCTCGCCACCGTGAGCCGCAGGTTGCGGATGAAGGGGACGAATTTGGAGAGCACGGGGCGCAGTTCGCTGAGGAACGGCGCCAGGTTCTTGGTCGCCGGCTTCGCCGTGTTGACCAGCGGGTCGAGGTCGTCGAGCGCGGCGCGGAGGTTGACGAAGGTGGTGTTGGCCTGGCGCATCACCGGCGGCAGGCGGCGCAGGCTCTGGTCGAGGGCGACGTTCTGGCCGGCGATCGCGTTGAAGGCGGTGTTGGCGTTGGAGATCGCCCCGGAGAGCTGCTGGCCGCGCTGGGCGACGGTGGTCGAGAGCTTGCTGGAGCTGACGACGAAGCGTTCGAAGAGCCGCTGGTCGGAATTCAGTTCCTTGACGAAGGCGTCGGTGCGGTTGAGCGCCGGCCCGAAGTACTTGTAGGCGTTGTTGGCCGTTTCGCCCTGACCGGAATAGATTTCCGAGTTGCCCTTGATGAAGTCGCTAAGGCCTTTGCGCACGGAGGGCGGGAAGGTGTTGAAGAACTGGTCGATGTCGATCGGCGTGGTGGTCGAGCCGAGGCCGATTTCGGCGCCTTCGTCCAGGGCCGGGTTCGCTGTTGGGCCCGGGGCTGATCGAGACGTAGTGGTTGGCGACGCCGGAGAGCGAAGTGGCGCGGATCGCGGCGGTCGTCCCCTCGTGCAGCTCCTGTTCGACTTCGACGTGGACTTCGGCGAGGTTGTTGTCGGTGAGTTCGATGCTTTCGACCGAGCCGACCGGGGAGCCGCCGATCAGGACCTGATTGTCGGGCACCAGCTGGGCGGCGTTCTGGAAGATCAAGGTGTACTTGTGCCCACTGCTGCCGCCGAAAAAGACCACTGCGAGGGCGATTACGGCGACCGCGAGGGCCGCGATCACGGCGATCCGGGCGGGGGTAACTCCACGGCTTGGCGCCGAGCTTTTCTCCTCGCCTGAAGAATTAGCAGCCACGGGTCGTTGCTTGAACGTTCCCCGGCCCTCCGACCCGACGGAACGAGCCGCCGAATCGTATCCGAGCCATCCCCGGAGAAGCGCGCTACCAGCGGGTACTTAACTGGAAATCAACGCGTAGCCCAGGCGCGAAGCCGGGCGATTCAGACGTTGAACTTGGGCAGCACCCGGTCCATCCAGCGCGGCAGCCACCAGACCCGGTCCCCGATCAGCAGCATCAGCGCCGGCAGCAGCACGATCCGCACCACCGTCGCGTCGAGCAGGACCGCGATCGTGAGGCCGATCCCGAGCTGGCTCAGGCCCGCGATCGAGGCGGTGCCGAAGGCGATGAAGACGGCCATCATGATCGCCGCCGCGCCGGTGATCACCCGCGCGGTCTTCTCCAGCCCGAACTCGATCGCGGCCGCGTTGTCGCCGCTGCGGTCGTAGTGCTCGCGCATCCGGCTCAGCAGGAAGACCGCGTAGTCGATCGAGAGCCCGAAGACGATCCCGAAGATCATCACCGCGGTCACCGAGTCGACGTAGGTATTGCCGCCCAGGGGCCAGTCCGGCGGCAGGTTGAAGAGCAGGGTCAGGATCCCGAAGGCGACCGCGACCGTGCTGAGGTTGAGGCCGACCGCGATCGCCGCCAGCGGGATCGAGCGCAGGACCAGGACCAGGACCAGGAAGGTGACCAGCGCGATCACCGCGATGATCGAGGGGATCCGGTCGCGGGTTATGTGGCTGAATTCGTTGACCTGGGCGACGCCGCCGGCGACCCCGGTGGCGAGCCCCGATTCCTCGCTGAATTCGCCCGCTTCCTTGTCGAGCCGCTTGTTCAGCGCGATCGACCCGGGCGTGTTGAAGGAGTACTTGGAGATCACCGTCATCGACGCGGCCTGCCCGCTCTTGAGGTCGATCGTCTGCCCGGCCGCTTCGCGGGCGTAGGGGTTGGCGCCGTCGAGCTCGGAGAGGACGAAGAAGCCGGAGTTGAAGAGGCCGGGCGAAGCGCGGCCGACCCGTCGTGCCTGGTGATTGATCCGGGCCTTGCCGGCGATCACGCGGACGCTGGCGCGGTTGAGCCCGCTCTGCAGCGGCGCCGAGCGCTCGACCGCTTCGCTGAGGCCGTTTTCCAGCGCTTCGGCGCCGCCGCTGAGTTTGTCGATGCCGCTGACCAGGGCGACCGCGCCGCCGCTCAACTTGGCCAGGCCACCGCCGAGGCTGTGGGCGGCGCGGTCGAGGCGGGCCGCGCCGCTCGCGAGCTGCACGCCGCCGGAGTGAATTTTGTACAGGCCTTCGGTGAGTTTTTTCGAGCCGTTGGAGACTTTCGTCATTTCCGCCAGCGTCGAGACCAGCCAGTCGGTGACCTGCTTGGTTTCTTCGTAGTCCTTCAGCAACGTGCTTTGCAAGCCCACCAGTTCGGTCGGCAGGCCGGTGTATTCGGGCGCGTAGGGCGTGCCGCTGGCCGGATCGGTGCCGCCGACCGCCGCGGCCGCGCGACTGACCGCGTCCAGCGCCGCTGCGTAGTTGGGGTCGGTTTTCCCGACCGTCATCCCCTGCAGCTGGGCGAAGGCCGCTTTCAGCTGTTCGTCGGCGACCTGGGCCGGCGCGATCAGCTGCGGCAGCTTCGCGCTGACGACTTCGTTGAGGCTTTTCTCGACCTTCTGGGAGCGCCGCCGCCCGTTGTAGCGCAGGTTCGGGATCAACGAGCTGCGGATCGCCTGGGTGATCTGCAGGCTGCCAAGGGCAGCCAGCCGCTCGGCATTGGCGAGCCGTTTGCTGCCCTTGGCGAAGCGGTCGAGAGCGTTCATCGCGCGGGTGCTGCCGGCGGTCGCCCGGCCGAGGCCGTTGGCGATCAGCTGCGCTCCCTCGGCGGCCCGGTCGGAGCCCTGAGCGAGCAGGCCCGCGCCGTCGCTGGCTTCGGCGATGCCGCCGCGCAGCTGCTCGACCCCGCCGGCGGCGACTTTGAGGCTGCGGCCGAGGCGGCCGAGCTGTTTGACCGGGCCGATGTTGCCTTCCGAGGAGAGCGCCGCGTTGCCCAGTTCCTGCAGCGGTTTGGTCCGTTTCGAGATCTGGGCCGGCCCGATCACCAGCTGCACTCCCGGGATCGTCGGCGATCCGTCGCTGCCAGCGTTCGAGCGCATCGAGGCTCTTCGCGTCGGTGATCGGCCCTTCGCTGCTCGCCGCGACCACCTGGTACGGCGCTTCGAAACCGGGGCTGAACGAGTTGGCGATCAGTTCGACGTCCTGACGCGCGGGTGCGTCCCGGGGAAGCTGCTGGGTGCTCGGCGGACCGGTCTTGAGCGCGATCGCCGGCGCTGAGAGCAGCAGCACGACGACGCCGATCAGGATCGCCGCCAGCGCCGGGCGCTTCAGCGCGGCGCCGACCACGACCATCAGCCGCGAGCTCCCGTTCGGGGCGCGGCCGATCCGCCAGCGGTTGATGTTGGGGCCGACCAGCACCAGCAGGGCCGGCCCGACCAGGGTCGCGACGGCGACGCTGAGCACGACGACCATCGCCACCGTCCCCGCCAGCGAGGCCAGCAGCGGGCCGGGCACGACGAAGATCGAGACCAGCATCGAGATCAGCAGCGTGCTGCCGGCGAAGATCGTCGTCCGGCCGGCGGTGCGGCGGGTGATGGCGGCGGCGGTGTGCGGGTCCTTCCCGGCCGCCAGCTCCTCGCGGAAGCGCGAGACCATCAGCAGCGCGTAGTCCACCCCCAGCGCCAGGCCCATCATCGTGCAGACCGTCAGCGCGAAGGCATCGATGCTGAACCAGGAGGTGAAGAAGTGGAGGATCCCGCGCGAGGCGATGACAGTGATCGCGCCGAAGCCGAGCGGGATCGCGGCGGCGACCGGCGAGCGGAAGACGAGCAGCAGAACGAGCAGCAGGAACGGCAAGGCGAGCAGCTCGCCCCTGCTCGCTGGAGGCGATCGATTCGTCCTGGATCGCCCGCGAGATCGTCGCGTAGCCGGTCTGCGTGGCCCGGACGGGAGCGTGGATCTGTTCTTCGATGTCCGCTTCGACCTGCGCCACGGTTTCGTTGACGGCCGTTTTGACGTCGACGTGGAAGTCGGCCAGGATCAGCGCCCGGCGCGGGATCGGGCCGCAGCTGGGAGACGTTGCCCCGGTCCCAGGGCGAGAGCGTGGTCACCTTCGGGTCGCGGCGCATGGCGCGGATCAGTTCGGGCCCCTGGCGGTCGAGCGCCGCGGCGGGGCCGCGCAGCAGGATCACGAAGGGGGCGCTGTCGCCGAAGTGCTTGGCGACGAGCGCGTTGGCGCGCGAGGAGCTGGTGCCGGGAATGTCGAGCGTGGTCGGGTCGAGCCGGTTCTCGACGTTGAGCCCGATCAGCCCGAGCGCGAGCGAGAACCAGCGGTCGCGACGACCAGCACCGCGCGCGGATGGCGCAGCGTCAACGGTGGGCGCCGGCCCGCAATCCGTTCCCCCGGAATCCGGTCGGCCCCTGCTCCTTCCCCTTTGCATCCCGTGGTAGTTTGGCGATCCAGGGAGCTAGAGGGAGCGAACAGATGCCGAAGACTGTGTTAAGGACGTTTGCGTTGGTAATCGTGCTGGCGCTCGTAGCCGCCGCCACCGCCTCCGCGATTCGGCTCCACGTCGGGAATATCATCGTCACCACCGACGGCGGCTTCTCGCCGACGACCTGCCGAAGCACGAATACGCGCCGATCAAATTTCACGGCTACGGCAAGATTTCCACCGCCGACGGCACCCCGCCGCCGATCCTCGAACAGATCACCATCTGGTTCGACAAGCACGGAGAAGTCGTGACCACGGGGCTGCCGGTCTGCACGATGGCGAAACTGGCGGCGACGACGACGCCCCAGGCGCGCAAGCTCTGCCCTGGCGCGATCGTCGGCACCGGCTACGGCAAGGCGGTGGTCAACTTCCCCGAACAGGGGCCGATCCCCGCCGGCTCGGCGATCACGATCTTCAACGGCCCGCGGAAGAACGGCAACCCGACCGTGCTCGCACATGCCCACCTGACCGTGCCCGGGCCGACCACTTTCGTGATCCCGATCGAAATCCAGCGGGTCCACGACGGTCGCTTCGGCTTCAAGACCGTCGCCGAAATTCCCCGCATCGCGGGTGGCTACGGAACGCCGATCTACGGCCGTCTCTCGATCGGCCGCGAATGGACTTATAAAGGCAAGCGGCTGAGCTACGCGAATGCCAGCTGCCCGGATGGCCGCCTCCAGGCCAAAGGCCAGTTCACCTTCAAAGACGGCACGTTCCTGCAGGGCAACTTCCTCAAGCCCTGTAAGGGCTCCGGTTGAAAATCCTGCTCAGAGCCATCGCCGTCGCGGCGCTCGCCGGGCTGTTCGTCTGCGCCAGCGCCTACGCGCTGAAGAGCGAGATCGGGAATACGGCGGTCAGCACCACCGCCACCATCTTCCCGCGCGCCCTGCCCGCGAAGGAAGACGTGCCGGTGACGGTGAGCAGCGTGACCCGGATCAAGACCAGCGACGGATCGCAGCCGCCGACAGCTGAGCAAGCTGATCTTCGGCTTCGACAAGAACGGCTCCGTCGACACCAAGGGACTGCCGGTCTGCACCGCGGCCAAGCTCGCCGGCACGACCTCGGCACTGGCGCGGAAGCGCTGCGCCGGCGCGATCGTCGGCGAAGGGATCGGCACGGCTGAGATCCGCCTTCCCGGCCTCGCGCCGCAGGAAGTCAGCATCGCCCCTGACCTTCTTCAACGCGCCCCCGGACGGCGCGCAATCCGACCTTGATCGCCCACGCCTACGAGACGATCCCGGCCCCGAAGACGCTGCTGGTGCCGATCGTGATCGAACGGATCCACCAGGGCCGCTACGGCTACCGGGTGACGGTCGAACTGCCGGAAATCGCCGGCGGCTACGGCGCCGCGACGCTCGCCAAGGCAACGATCGGCAAGACCTGGAAACGGCGGCGGCAAGACGGTCGGCTACATCAACGCCCACTGCTCCGGAGGGCGGCTGCAGGTGCACGGCACGCTGAGCTTCACAAAGCGGCGACTTCTTCCCCGGCACGCTGACCTCGCCATGCCACGTGCCCGACTGATCTCGGCCCTTCTCTGCCTCGCCCTGGCGGGACCGCTGGCGGCCAACGCCGGTGCCGGCGGGGCCCTGGTCGCGGTCAACGAGCCTCGTCCTCCGCGCCGACGGCGGCTTCCAGCCCCGCTCGCTGCCCCGGCGCCAGTTCGCGCCGATCGACTTCCAGGGCCACTTCGACATCGCCGCCAAAGGCGGCGGCAAGCCGGTGGCGCTGGAACAGGCGGTGATCGAATTCGATCGCGACGGCCGTCTCAGACGCCGGCGGGTCTGCCGACCTGTCCGGCCGAACGGATCGCCACCGTCGGAACCGCCGAGGCGCGGCGGCTCTGTGCCGGGGCGATCGTCGGCAGCGGCAGCATCGAAGCGCTGGTCAGACCTCGGCGGGAGCGCCGTCGCGGCCAGCTCGCCGCTGGCCCTCTTCAACGGCCCGCGCCTGGACGGCAACCCGACCGTGGTCCTCCACGCCCGCCTTCGCCGCGCCGGCAAGCCAGACTTTCGCGATCGTCGTGCCGATCGAACGGCGCCCGGGGGCGTTCCGCTACCGCGCCACCCTCGATCTACCCCCGATCGCCGGCGGGCTCGGAGCCGTCACCCGCGTCGCGGTCAAGGTCGGCCGCCGTTTCAGCGCCGGCGGACGGCGCCGCAGCTACGTCTCCGCCCGCTGCTCCGACGGGATCCTGCGGACCCATGGCCGCTTCACCTTTGCCGACGGCACGATCATCGAAGGCAGCGTCGAAAAGGGCTGTACCGCTCGCTAGTCGGGGTCCCGCCGCGGCGGGACTCTCCAGTGCCCCCGGCTTCCTATACTTCCCGGCTCCGGGCCGCTAGCTCAACTGGTTAGAGCAGGAGCCTCTTAAGCTCAAGGTTGAAGGTTCGAGTCCTTCGCGGCCCACTCCCCCGGGCGGTCTACCCGCCGCTGAGCGGATTGCCTTCGGCGAGCGGGTTGGCGATGCTGCCTTTGCCTTCGGCGCGCGCTTTCTTCGCTTCTTTTTCGATTTTGGCCAGCTGTTTCTGGAATTCGTGGCCGCGTTTGGCGATCTGGTCGAGTTCGTTGTCGAGGTTTTCGCGTTCGAACTTGCGTGTTGGCGTAGTTCGACGCTTTCTTGCGCGCTTCCTCGGCGCCCTTGAAGTCGAAGGCGTAGTAGCGGTAGATCGCCAGCGTGCTGAGGCTGCCGAGGCTGGGGCGAGCCGTCGGCGACGATCTCCTGCGCCTTCGCCGCGGCGCGGACGTTGAGCTCGGCTTCGGGCCCGGTGCGAGCGTTCTGCGCGAGAGTGAACAGAGCCGATGCCGCGACCTGGGCGCCGGCCGACGCTCGGTTCGTCGGTCGCCTTCAGGTACTTCGACCAGGATTCGCTTGCCGACTGAAGCTGCTGGATGGATTCCGGGGTGAAGGCGAGTTCGCCGGTTTCGAGTGGATTCCGCCAGGGCGTTGCCGGCGTTGATCTGGGCCTTGGTCAGGCTCAGCAGGAGGTCCGGGTCCTGCGGGTTTTTCTTCAGCTTCACTTCGAGCTGCTCGCGCCTGTTCTTCGAACTGCTGGGCGGCGCTGCTGACTTCGTTGCTGATGCCGAAGAGACTCTGCAGACGGCGCCGGGCCGACGACGAGCAAGAGGCTGAAGCCCATCAGCACGGCGAGGATCGCGTAGACGACTTTGACGACGCCGCGGCGACTGCCGCCGGTGTCGAAGACCATCCTGCGCTCGCCGTCTTTTTTCGCCATCGCTCCTCAACTGCTCCTGAGTAGAGGGCTCCGCCACCCCGCCTGATTCTCCCGGCCGGCCAAAGGCCCGCGCGAGCAAGATACTCAACTCATACAGAACAAGCAGCGGAACCATCTCGATGAGCATCGAGACAGGGTCGACTCCGGGCAGCGCCGCGGCGACGATCGCGATCAGCAGGTAGGCGTAGCGGCGGTTGGAGCGCAGCTGCTCGACCTTGACGATTCCGAGCCGGGTGACCGCGAGGATCGCCAGCGGCAGCTGGAAGATCAGGCCGCCCGCGAGCATCGTCGTCGAGAAGAAGCTGTAGTAGTCGCGGGCGCGGACCTGGACGTTGAACTGGCTGTCGTTGAAGTTGAGCAGGAACTTGACCGCCGCCGGCATCACCGCGAAGTAGGCGAAGGCGATCCCGGCCAGGAAGAGGATCGGGAAGAGCAGCAGGATCGGCAGCACGGTCCGGCGCTCGGCGGGGCTGAAGGCCGGCAGCACGTAGGCGTAGAGCTGGTAGAGCAGGAACGGCATCGCCAGGATCAGGGCGCCGTAGGCGGCGACCGTGATCGTGGTCGTGAAGGGCTCGGTGATGCCGAAGGTGAGCAGCTTCTTGTGATCCGCGGGGAGCGGCCCGCCGGCGATTTCCAGCAGCAGGTGGTTCTGCCAGAAGCAGAGCGCCAGGGCGACGCCGAAGACGGCGATGCAGACGACGATGCGGAACGCGCAGCTCGTCGAGGTGCTCTACGAGGCTGAGCTGATCCTCATGGGAGACCGCCTTGACGCGGCTGGGCATCCCGGCACGCCTCAGCTGTTTTTGTCGCGAGCGACCTCAGGGCTCGGCCGGCTGCTCGACGGGAGTCGGCACCGGTTTGGTGGCGCCGATCGCTTTGACTTCCTCGTCGTCATCGTCGTCCTTCTCGCCGGTGACCGTGCTGCGGAACTCGCGGATGCCTTTGCCAAGGCTGCTGCCGAGCTCCGGCAGGCGTTTCGGGCCGAAGACGATCAGGGCGATGATCAGGACGACGATGATCTCGAGGGGACCGATGTTTCCGAGCATCGACCCATGGTAACGGGGTCAGAAGGCGGCCGGACCTGCTCAAGTTGCGCAATTAGATACTCGGTAGTTGGGTTTTCTCGCGTTCTTTTCAAAAAGTGCGGATCAAGTTCGCCGCGCTTGGGTTCGATAGGTGACACATGTCCGAGCCCAGTCGCCAACAGACCAAGCAGTCCAAGCAGCTGCACGTCTGCCCTCAGTGCGGGTCCTGTCTGGTCCAGCCGACCTGCTGGGAGCAGGCGGGCGATCGCACCCACTGGCGGGTCTGGCGGCGTTGCCCGGAGTGCGAGTGGTTCTGTCAGGGCGTCCACGGCGAGCGTGAGATCGACGACTTCGACGAGCAGCTCGACCTCGGTGCCCATGAGCTCGCCGACGAGCTGAAGGCGCTGGAGCACGCCAACATGTCCGACATGGCCGAGGCCTTCGTAGCCGCGCTGGCCGCCGATCTGATCAGCGCCGACGACTTCGGTTGAGGTCGCCCGCTCAGCTGTAGCGCTGGACGACGCCGTCGGCGACGAGGTCGAGCAGCTGGCGCTGTTCGGGAGCGAAGCCGGCGCTGTCGAGCCGGCGCTTCGCCCTCGAGACCATCTCCAGGGCGCGCGCCCTGACTCTGTCCAGCGCCCCGGTCGCGGCGATCCGGTCGCAGAGATCCTCGGCGGCGGCGGGGTCGAGGCCGTGCAGATCGACGTCGCGGATCCCCGGATCCGCGTTGGCGGCCTCGATCAGCGGCAGGGTGATGGTGCCGTCGAGCAGGTCGGTGCCGCGCGCCTTGCCGGTCCGCTCCGGCGGCCCGGCGACGTCGAGGACGTCGTCGAGCAGCTGGAAGGCAAGGCCCACTTCGGCGCCGAAGGCGCGCAAGTGCTCGTCGTCGTGACCGAGCAGGCAGGCGCACTCGAACAGCGTCGCCGTCTTCAGCCGGCAGCGATCGAGGTAGCGGCTTTCGGAGATCTCCAGATCGAAGGCGTCGTGGCGCTGGGCCAGCTCGCCGCGGGCCAGCGCCACCGAGGCCGCGGCGAGCAGCTCGACGGCGCGGCGATCGCCGGCGTCGGCGAGCAGTGCGAAGGCACGGGAGAGGAGGAGGTCGCCGGTGGCGACGGCGCGGTCACGGCCGGAGCTGGCGGCGACGGTGGGGTGGCCGCGGCGCAGCGGCGCCTCGTCGAGCACGTCATCGTGGACCAGCGTCGCCATATGGACCAGCTCGATCGCGGCCGCGGCGCGGACCGAAGCGGGGCCGCCATCAGCGCCCGCGCAGAGCAGGACGAGCATCGGCCGCAATCGCTTCCCACCGGCCGCGAGGGTCGCCGTCGCATCCTCTCCCAGCGACTCGCCGTGGCGGGCGAGCACCGCGTGCAGATGGTCCTCGACCTCACCGAGACGCGACGGCAGCCAGCGGCTCGACGCGTCCAGCACCGCCGTCACCGGCGGCGGCACCGCGGAGCGTCGGGTCACCCGCGAGCGCCGCTGTGGATCGCGATGATCCCCCCGGCGAGCACCGTGTAACGGATCCGCTCGAACCCGGCCCGGTCCATCTTCTCGGCCAGCCCAGCGGGACTGGGAAAGCTACGGACCGACTCGGGCAGGTAGGAGTAGGCCTCGGGATCGCTGGAGAAGGCGCCCAGCAGCGGCACGATGCGGTCGAACCAGAGCGAGTAGAAGACCGAGAGCGGCGGTCGGGTCGGCTGCGTGATCTCGAGGATCACCGCCCGCCCGCCCGGCTTCAGCACCCGCGCCATCTCGCTGAGGCCGCGGTCGAGGTCGGCGAGATTGCGGACTCCGAAGCCGACAGTGACCGCGTCGAAGCGCTCGCCGTCGTACGGCAGCTGCAGAGCGTCGCCCCACTCGAAGCGGACGCCGGCGGCCTGGCGCTCGGCCGCCTTCTCACGAGCAAGGTCGAGCATCGGCTCGGAGAAGTCGCTGCCGACGACGTGGCCCCCCGGCGTCACCCGGCGAGCGAGCTCGAGCGCCAGATCCCCGGTGCCGCAGCAGATATCGAGCGCCGAGTCGCCGGCCGAGAGCTCGGCCTTGGCCGCCGCCCGCTCGCGCCAGCGATGGTGCAGCCCCGCCGTCATCACCGAGTTGAGCGCGTCGTAGTTGCCCGCGACGCGATCGAACATGCGGTTGACCTGCCCCGCGAACTGGGCGGAGTCCCTGGAGGGCTTAGTCGAGTGAGGAGAGGAAATCGGCGAGCTCGTTGAGCTTCTTCGGCGGCAGGTCGCGGAAAGAAGGCATGATACTCGGCCCGATTTCGACCGAGCGCAGGATCGCCGCTCGCGGCACCCGCGCCGCGATGTGGGTCAGATTCGGCCCCGGTCCGTTGTTGCCGTTCTCACCGATCTTGTGGCAGGCCAGGCAGCCGGAGCCGGCCACGACCTCCTTGCCGGCCTCGTACTGCGGCGCCACCTTCATGTCGATCTCGGTCGGCGAACCTCCGGTCGCTCCCAGGTAGGTGAGGTAGGCCATCGCGATGATCGTCAGGCAGCCGGCGGTGGTGGCAAGCGGGCGGCGCTCGGGCCGGCGCTCGGGGCCGCGGTCGTAGAACGGCAGGAGCAGGAGCAGGACCATGCAGATGGTGGGAATGCCGATCGTCGCAACCGGGACCAGCTCCGGCGGCTTGATCACGCGCAGGACCTCGAAGAGGAAGAAGAAGTACCACTCGGGCCGCGGCACGTAGGTGGTCGTGGTCGGGTCCGCCTTCGGCCCCTGCTCAGCGCCGAGGATCAGCGACATGGCGATCACCACGGCGACGACGATCAGCGCCATCGCCGAGTCCTTGAGCACGGCGTAGGGGAAGAACGGCTTCCCCTTCTTCTTCAGGAGCTCGTACTCCTCCAGGTATGCCTGCTTGTCCTGCGGCTTCACGCGGGCGACGCTCCGTTGCCGCTGCCGTTGAGCGAGCCGTTGCTCTCGACGCCGGCGTCGAGCTGAGCGGTCGGGATCGCGTTCTTCGGCTTCTCGGCCCGGACCCACGGGGGGGCCGTGGTGCCGAGCTTGACCACCAGGTACATGTGGGCGCCGATCAGGGCGATGATCGCCCCGGGCACGAGCAGCATGTGGATCGAGTAGAAGCGCGAGAGCGTGGTCGCCCCGAGCTCGGGGCCGGCTCTGAGGAAGTCGCTGAGGTAGGGGCCGACGATCGGGCCGGTCCCGTTGATGTTGATGCCGACCACCGAGGCCCAGAAGGAGCGCTGGTCGAACGGCAGCAGGTAGCCGGTGAAGGCCATCGTCATCGTCAGGATCAGCAGCACGACCCCGATCACCCAGTTGAGCTCGCGCGGGTACTTGTAGGCGCCGAAGAAGAAGGTGCGGCCCATGTGCAGGAAGATCAGGATCACCATCAGGCTCGAGCCCCACTTGTGCATCCCGTGCACGAAGGCGCCGAGCGGGACCTCGTTGTTGATGTGGGAGATCGAGGCGTAGGCCTGGGTGGTCGACGGCGTGTAGAACATCGCCAGGAAGACGCCGGTGACGGCCTGGACGATGAAGGCGAAGAGGGTGGCGGAGCCGAGCGTGTAGAACCAGTTGGTCCCTTTCGGCACCTTGCGGTACAGCATCCCGGTGAGGAAGCCGCTGGCGCCGGTGCGCTGGTCGACCCAGGCGAGCACGTCGGATGGGGCTTCCTTGGCTTGGCCGCCGAGTTTCTGCACGTGGGTCTCGCGCTCGGGCGGAGAGGTCTTGAGGTCGGCCGGGGCCTGGCCCTTGGCGACGCCGCCCTCGCCCGGCTTGGCCGGTTTGCGCAGCGGCGCGGGCACCACCGAGTCGGGAATCTTGGGGATCGGGATTTTCGGCATCAGGGGGCTGGGAAGGTAGACGGACGCGGCGGGTACAGGTATTCCCAGATGCCGCCGGTGAACTCCCCGGGGTCACGGGCGCGGACCGGTTCGAGCTGGGAGGTGACGCTGTAGCGAGGGCCGACCTCGACCTGGCCGTTGCGGACCCGGGTCTGGAACTGGTCGAGCGGGCGCACCGGCGGGCCGCCGATCCGTTTGCCCTGGAAGTCGTAGACGCCGCCGTGGCAGGGGCAGATGAAGTTGCCGGCGGCCTCGACGAAGCGGACCGGGCAGCCGAGGTGGGCGCAGCGGTTGGAGACGGCGACGAACTTGCCTGGTTCCTCTTCGAGCTGCTTCGAGCTTTTGCGAATGTAAGCGGTGGTCTTGCCGGCGTCTCCGATCCCCTCGGTTTCGGTGAAGACGACCTGGCGGTAGGTGTCTTCGACGAAGTCGCTGGTCGGGCCGACCGCCTCCCAGCGCTCCTTGCCGCGGTGGAAGATCGGGGCCACGGCGAAGCCGACGGCGGGCAGGATGATCGCGGCGCCGGCGACTCCGCCCAGTCCCTGAGCGGCGATCGTGAAGGCGCGACGGCGGGTCATCGACTCGCCCTCGAAGTAGCCGGGAGGGTCGGGCTTCTCCCGCTGCTGCTGGGGGGCCTCTTCGGCCCCGTTCATCTTGTCCGTGTCGTCAGCCACGTTGCTTCGAGGATCCGTTGAGGATCGGAGGTGCAGTCTATTGCCTCGGCGCCGTCGTGGGCGTCGTCACCGCCGCAACTCGCACCGCTAGGATCGGGTTAGATGGTCATAGGGACTTTGGGAAGACCGTCATAAGAGACAGGGGAGCGGAGCAGATGAAGATCGTAAGTCGCAGTTCAAAGCTTTTCGCGAGCGGCGTTGCCGCGCTGCTGGTGCTGGCGCTGGGCGCCGGCGCGGCATTCGGCGTGACCTCGGCGGACCAGACGCGCGAAAGCTACGTCGCCGCCGTGGAACCGATCTGCAAGACGAATACCAAGACGAGCGAACGTCTTCTCGGTGGAGTCAAGAAGCTGGTCAAGGAAGACAAGCTGAAGGTCGCCGCCGGCAAAGTCTCCTCCGCGGTCACCTCGGGTAACGCCACCGTGAAGAAGCTGAAGCAGGTGCCGCAGCCGGTCGCGGACGCGCCCAAGCTGCAGAAGTGGCTTGGCTACCTCGAAACCGAGCAGAAGCTGCTGACCGAACTCAGCAAGGCGCTGAAGTCGGAAAACAAGCCGAAGGTCCAGCAGCTCACCGTCAAATTGACTCAGAACGGCAACCTCGCCAACAACAGCGTGCTTGCCTTCGAATTCAAGTACTGCTTGATCCCCACCTCTCAGTTCAACTGAGGGCTAGGCCGCCGCGCCGGCGATTTCGCGCGCGGCGGCCTCCCACAGTCCCGGGATCGATCCGGGATCGCCCTCCACCTGGAGCTGCGCGCAGCGGCTGATCAGGTCGCTGAGGATGCTGACCGCGCGCTCGTCGCCAAGCGCGGCGAGGCGGTCGAGGCCAAGCGCGTAGAGATAGTCGCCGGCGAGCAGAGCGAGGTCCGGGTCGTGGCCGGCCAGCAGGCGCGGCTCTCCGTAGTGGAGGAGGTAGCCCTCGTGAACTGCCTCGACGACCAGCGCGTACTCGCCGGGGGCGGCCGCGGCGCGGGGCCCCGCCGCGGCGAGCAGGCCTAGGATCGGCGCGCTCGCCGGGTCGACGACGTGCGGGGAGATCGGTGTGTCCTCCTCCCGCAGCTGGGCGGCAAGGGCGCGCAGAGCGTCGGCCGGGCGGCTCACCGCAGGGCCTCGTCGAGCGATTCGGCGGCGGCTTCCAGGGTGCGGTCGATCGTCGCCTCGTCGTGGGCGAGGGAGACGAACCAGGCCTCGAACTGCGATGGCGGTGGGTAGACGCCGCGGTCGAGCATGGCGTTGCAGAAGCGGGCGTGGGCCTCGAGATCGCAGGCGCGGGCGGCCTCGAAGTCGCGCACCGGCGCCGGGGCGAAGAAGAGCGTGACCAGTCCCGGGGCCGAAGCGACCTGAAGGGCGCGGTCGGCGGCGAGCGCCGCGAGGCCGGTGGCGAGGCGGTCGGTGAGGGCGGCGAGGCGGTCGTAGGCGGCGGCATCGAGCTGGGCCAGGGTCGCCAGCCCGGCGGCGACCGCCAGCGGGTTGCCGGAGAGCGTGCCGGCCTGGTAGACGTCGCCGGCCGGGGCGATCCGCTCCATCGTCTCGCGCGGGCCGGCGTAGGCCGCGGCCGGCAGGCCGCCGCCGATCACCTTGCCGAGCACGGTCAGGTCGGGTTCGACGCCGTAGAGCTCCTGGGCGCCGCCGCGGGCGACGCGGAAGCCGGTGATCACCTCGTCGAAGACCAGCAGGGCACCGGTTTCGCGGGTGGCGTCGCGGAGGAACTCGAGGAAGCCGTCGGCGGGCGGGACCACGCCCATGTTGGCGGCGACCGGCTCCGCCAGCAGGGCGGCGACGGGGTGCTCGTCGAGGGCACGGGCAACCGCCTCGCGATCGTTCCACGGGACGACGACGGTGGTGGCGGCCTGGGCCGCGGTCACCCCCGGGCTGCCGGGGACGCCGAGGGTGGCGAGGCCGGAGCCGGCGTCGGCGAGGAGCCCGTCGGAGTGGCCGTGGTAGGCGCCGGCGAACTTGACCACGACCTCGCGGCCGCTGACCGCGCGGGCGAGGCGCACGGCGCTCATCGCCGCCTCGGTGCCGGAGCTGGTCATCCGCACCATCTCCGCCGCGGGGACGCGGTCGACGACCGCTTCCGCCAGCTCGACCTCGCCCGCGGTCGCGGCGCCGTAGCTGGTGCCCCGCTGCGCCGCCTCGATCACGGCGGCGACGACGCTCGGCTCGGCGTGGCCGAGGATCAGCGGGCCCCAGGAACCGACCCAGTCGAGGTAGCGGTTGCCGTCGACATCGATCAGCTCGCAGCCCTCGCCGCGGTCGATGAAGATCGGCTCGCGACCGATCTGACGCATCGCCCGCACCGGTGAGTTGACGCCACCCGGGAGCACCCGCAACGCGCGCTCGTACAGCCCCTCGGAACTAGGAATGCTCGGCCTCCCAGGCGGAGTATTCGTCGGTGAAGTAGCGCAGGCGGATCTTCTTGTACTCGGTCGAGGAGTAGAGGGTGGCGCGGCCGTCGGGGCCGATCCCGCAGTCCTCGGCGATCGAGTCGAGCACCGCGTCGCACTCCTCCTTGGAGCGGCCGTGGGCCATCGTGAAGACGCTGTACGGCCAGTCCGCGTAGGTCGGGCGCTGGTAGCAGTGGGAGACGCCGCGGAAGGAGGCCATGCGGGCGCCGGTCTCCATGATCTCCTCCTCCGGCACCTTCCAGACCCCCATGCCGTTGGCGGAGAAACCGGCCCGGCGGTGGTAGAGGATGGCGGCGACGCGGCGCAGGATCTTGCGGTCGACCATCCCCCGCAGGCGCTCGAGCATCGCCTCGGTGGAGATCCCGAGCTCGGCCGCGGCCTCGTCGTAGGGGCGCTCGACCGCCGCCATCGGGCCCTGCAGGGCCCGGATCAGGGCGATGTCGGCGGCGTCGTAGGGCTGGGCGTCGAGCTCGCGGGGCGGGGCCGCCTCGACCGCGGCGGCGGCCAGCGCGTCGGTGCCCTTCTCCATCTCCAGGTTCATGTTGATCTTGAACAGGGTCAGAGTCGGCAGCTCGCGCATCGACTCGGCCCCGGTCTCCCGCATCAGCACCTCGAGCGTGCCGGCGAGGCCGAGCTCGGAGTCGGGCGGGGTGGCGATCGTGAACCAGAGGTTGAAGTCGTGGGTGCGCAGGTAGTTGTGCGAGACGCCGGGGTATGAGTTGACGATCTGGGCGGCGCGCTGGGGGTGCTCGCCGTCGACTTTCGCCGCCACCAGCATCGACTCGTAGCCGAGCGCGCGGGTGTCGAAGATCGGCGTGATCTCGCGGATGATGCGGCCGTCGAGCAGGCGCTGGGTGCGGCTGAGGACGTCGTCGAGCTCGAGCTCCGCGGCGGTGGCGATATGGGCGAACGGCCGCGGGTCGAGCGGGAAGTTCGACTGCAGCAGGTTCATCAGCCGCTTGTCGGCGTCGTCGAGCGGGATCGCCGAGCCATCCTTGCGCGAGCGCGCCTTCGACTGGGGCATTTTCACCGAAGCCATGGAGCGGCCTCCTTCGCGTAGTAGGTGACGATCGCGTCGGCCCCAGCCCGGCGGATCGAGGTCAGGGTCTCCAGCACGGCGGCGCGCTCGTCGATCCAGCCGTTGGCGGCGGCGGCCTTCAGCATCGAGTACTCGCCGGAGACGTGGTAGGCGGCGACCGGAGCGGCAGTTGCGTCCTTGATCCGCCGCACCACGTCGAGGTAGGCGGTGGCGGGCTTGATCATCAGCATGTCGGCCCCCTCGTCGAGATCGAGCTCGGCCTCACGCACCGCCTCGGCGGCGTTGGCCGGATCCATCTGGTAGCCGCGGCGGTCGCCGAACTCGGGGGTGGACTCGGCGGCATCGCGGAAGGGCCCGTAGAAGGCGGAGGCGTACTTGGCGCTGTAGGCGACGATCGGCAGGCCGGAGTGGCCCTCCTCGTCGAGCTGGAAGCGGATCGAGCCGATCCGGCCGTCCATCATGTCGCTGGGGGCGACCGCGTCGGCGCCGGCCTCGGCGTGGGAGATCGCGACTTTGGCGAGCAGCTCGACGGTGATGTCGTTGTCGACCTCGCCCTCGCGGACGAAGCCGCAGTGACCGTGCGAGGTGTACTCGCAGAGGCAGACGTCGGTGATCACGGCGAGGTCGGGGTGGGCCTCCTTGAGGGCGCGAACCGCCATCTGCACGATGCCCTCGTCGTCGTAGGCGCCGGAGCCGGACTCGTCCTTGGCGGCGGGCACCCCGAAGAGCAGGATCGCGCCGACGCCGGCGGCGGCGATCTCTCCCGCCTCCTCGACCAGACCGGAGATCGAGAAGCGCTCGATCCCGGGCATCGAGTCGATCTCCTCGCGGATTCCCTCGCCGGCGACGACGAAGGCGGGCTGGATCAGGTGCGCCGGGGAGAGCTCGGTCTCGCGCACCAGGCCGCGCAGTACATCGGTCCGGCGCAGGCGGCGCAGGCGGGTACTTGGAAAGGGCATCAGTGGCGAGTTTAGGGAAGGGATGGGGATACCCCGCCCGAACTCGCTCGCTTCGCTCGCTCTGAGTATCCGCCCGTTCGGGGTATCCCCATCCCTTCTCCACCGGCCAGTAGCGTTCTCCGGGTGCAGGCACGGGGGCTGGTCAAGCGGTATGGAGAGAGGGAGGCTCTGAGGGGAGTCGACCTGATCGCTGATGCCGGGGAGCTGGTGGCGATCATCGGGCCGAACGGGGCTGGGAAGACGACTTTGTTGTCGATCCTGGCCGGGACTTTGAAGCCGGACGCCGGGGAGCTGGGAGTCGACGTCGGGGATGTCGGCTGGGTGCCGCAGCAGGCGGCGCTCTATCGGCGGCTGACCGTGGAGGAGAACCTGCTGCTGTTCGCGCGGCTGGAGGGCCACGAGGACCCGCGCGCCTCGACCGAGGAGATGCTGGAGCTGGCAGGGCTGGGCGAGCGCCGCGGCGAGGTCGTCGCCCGCCTCTCGGGGGGCAACCAGCAGCGGATCAACATCGCGATCGGGCTGCTCTCGCGGCCGGCGGTGCTGCTGCTCGACGAGCCCAGCGTCGGCCTCGACCCGCGCCAGCGGGCGCGCCTTTGGGAGTTCGTCTCCGGTCTCGCCGGGCGCGGCACGACCGTAATCTTCTCCACCCACGACATTCAGGAGGCCGAGCGCTACGGACGCCGCCTGCTCGTCCTCGCCGACGGCGAGTCGCTCTTCGACGGTCCCGCCGAGGAGCTGCGCGAGGCGGTGCGCAGCGAGGCACCCGAGGCCGCCGACCGCGACTTCGAGACCGCCTTCGTCGCCTACCTCCAGCACCGGGGGCACTGAACGTGCGTTGGCTGCTGCTCAAGGACCTGCAGATCCTCCGCCGCTCGCCCCTGCAGGCGTTCCTGCTCGTCGCCTACCCGGTGCTGATCGCGGTCCTGGTCGGCTTCGCGATCTCGCGCAGCCCGGAGAAGCCGCGGATCGCCTTCCTCAACGAGGTCCCCGCCGACACCCGGGTCAGCGTCGGCGGGCAGCAGCTGCCGGCGGCCGGGGTCAGCGACCGCATCTGCTCCCGGGTCGAGTGCGTCGACGTCAAGGACCGGGCGCAAGCGCGCGACGAGGTCGAGTCCGGGGAGGTGCTGGCGGCGGTGGTCCTGCCCGCCGATCTGGTCGACAAGATCAACTCGCTCGGCACCCTGACGCCGGGAGTGCCGCGGGTCGAAGTCCTGGTCAACGAAGAGGACCCGGTCAAGGCGCAGCTCGTCAACGAACGGATCTCGACCCTGCTGGCTCAGGCGAACCTGGCGATCGCCCGGCGGATCGCCGGCGAAGGCGGTCACTACCTCAACCTCCTGGTCAACGGCGGCAACCTCCAGGTGATCGGTCAGACCGTCAACATCCTCGGCCTCCGCGCCACCGCCCAGATCCTCGGCGCGCTGGAACCGGCGCTGCCGCCGGGCCCCCTGCGCGCCTCGCTGCGGCAGGTGACCAGCTTCGCCACCCAGGCCCGCGACAACCTCGACATCGCCGGCCCGCTGATCGACCGGATCGCGCAGCCGATCGTGGTCAAGAAGGAAGCGGTCAGCGGCTCCTCGCCGCCACTGGAAATCTTTGCGATCGCGGTGGCGGCAACGCTGACCCTGGCCTTCGTGACGGTGCTGCTGGTGGCGGGCTCGCTGGCGCTCGAGCGCGAGGAGAACGCCTTCGCGCGCCTGACCCGGGGACTGGTCTCGCCGCTGGCGCTGTTGGGCGAGAAGGTGCTGCTGGGGATGGGCATCGGCCTGGTGGTGACGCTGCTGATGCTGGCGGGCATGCAGTTGTTCGTGCCCCTGCAGTGGAGTCGCTTCGGGCTCTGGCTGCTGGCGATCCTCGCCGGGGGCGCCGCCCTGGCGGCGGCCGGGGCGGCGCTGGGAGCGGCGGCGCGGGAAGTCCGCGCCGTCTCCCTGCTGGCCTTCATGGTCACGCTGCCGGTCGCCTTCCTCTCCCTGGTCCCCTCCGGCGCGGTCGGCAGCGGGCTCTACGACCTGGTCCGGGTCGTCACCGCGATCTTCCCCTTCAAGCCGGCGCTGGAGGCGATGACCGCCGCGCTCGACCCGGCCGGGTCCGGGATCGGCGGGCCGCTGCTCCACTTGGCGATCCTGATCGTCGCCTACGGCCTGTTGGCCCGTTTCGCGCTGCGCCGCTTCGCCGCGGTCTGAGCGGGCCCGGGTAAGGTCAGCCGATGCGCGTGCTCTTCATCGGCGACGTGGTCGGCGGCCCCGGGCGGCGCGGCCTGCGCGAGACGATGCCGGCGTTGCGCGAGCAGCACGCGCCGGACCTGATCGTCGTCAACGGCGAGAACACCGCCGGCGGGGTCGGCATCACCGAGCGCACCGCCAACGACCTTTTCGGGATGGGGACGGGCGTGATCACCAGCGGCAACCACGTCTACCGCCACCGCGAGGCCTACGACTTCCTCGAACGCGAGCGCCTCGTGATCAGGCCCGCGAACTACCCGTCCGGCAACCCCGGCCGCGGCTTCACCGTGGTCGAGGTGGGCGGGATGAAGGTGGCGGTGATCAACCTCAGCGGCGCCGTCGGCCTCAACGTCGCCCGCTCCCCGTTCGACACCGTCGACGGCATCCTCGACCAGATCGAGGCCGACGCCGTCATCGTCGACTTCCACGCCGAGGTGACCAGCGAGAAGGTGGCGATGGGCTGGCACCTCGACGGGCGGGTGGCGGCGGTCTTCGGCACCCATACCCACGTGCCGACGGCCGACGGCCGGGTGCTGCCGAAGGGGACGGCGTTCATCTGCGACGTCGGCATGACCGGGTCGCGGACCAGCGTGCTCGGCGTCAAGCCGGAGCAGGCGCTGGCTTCGCTGATCACGCAGATGCCGACCAGGTTCGAGACGGCGGAGGAGGACATCTGGGTGATGGGGGCGGTGGTCGACGTCAACGAGCGGGGACTGGCCGACTCGTTCGAGCAGGTGATGGTTCCGGCTCCTGCCTCTGATTCTTAGGGGAGGGGTGGTCGGGAGTGACCTCGGCTGCGCGAACAGGGGGAGGCTTGCCGAGGTCACTCCCGACCACCAGGGCGACCAGGAACAGCGGGTAGAACCAGACGATGTAGAGGTAGAACCAGTGGTGCATGGTTATTTGGAGGGCGATCAACAAGGCCGCTCCCAGAGCCGCCACTTGGAGTAGGGACTTGCGTCTGGGACGGAAGGCGAGGAAGACGGAAAGGGCCGCGGTCCCAGCGAGGATTGCGATGCGCAGGGGTTCGAGCGACGGCACTTGGCCCCAGATGCTGAACGGCGAGTCGCGGCCGGCCTGATAGGCGATCGTCCTGTCGTACACCGTCTTCAACCCGGGATCGATTGCGGGCCACGCCATCACTGCTACGCCAACCAAGCTGAAGGCCACGAGGAACGCCAGGCGACCGTGTCGCCGGATGAGGGTGCCCGAGAACGTAAACCTCGCCCGCAGGGCATCCTCATCCGGCGCCGCAACCCCCTTGTAGGTGAGCAGCATGGGCACCAGCAGCGCGGGGGCGAACTTGGCGAAGGTCGCGAGGGCGGCCGTCGCGCCACGGGCCATGGGTCTCGCCAGCAGCAGGAGAGTGGCGACGAGGAGCATCGAGACGAGGGCGTCGTTGGAGTTGGACTCGAGGGCGAAGGCGGTGTAGGGGTAGGCGGCCCAGCCGAAGGCGAGGATCGCGGCGAGGCGGCGGCCGGCCGGTCCGGGGCGGATGCGGAGGCCGAGCACGATCAGCAGCAGGAAGGTGACGATGTCGAAGCTGACGGCAGCGCCGTGGGCGGCGGGGAGATCGTCCCAGCTTCCCGACCAGGGCCAGATCAGATCCGAGGGGACGTAGGCGAGGTAGTTGACCGGGCCGTAGGTGTCGCCCTGGGAGACGTCGTCGGGGAAGTTGTCGTAGATCGGTTCCCCGTGGACGATGCGGTCGGCGCCGACGACGCTGGCATAGCCGACGTCGATCGCGCCCGAGTCGGCGAGGTTGAGGCCGACCCGGAAGCCCATCAGGAAAAGGGCCGCGACCAGCATCCAGGCCACCGGCCAGACCGGGCGCAGCCCCTCGCCGCGGCCGCGGAACCCGATCCATAGCGAGCGGCCGAGGAGGTAGAGCAGGACCGGGTACTGCAGCGGCACCGAGACGCCGATCTCGGCCCGGTTGAAGAAGAAGTGAGAGACGCCGAAGCCGAGCAGGACCAGGAGGTCGAGGTTGGCGACCCGCCACAGCCGCCGCCAGTCGACCAGGCCGAGCAGGAAGATCGCGCAGAGCGGCAGGAAGACATAGGGGGCGTTGAGCTTGTGCCCGAAGGCGCCCGAGTATCCCCGCGCCATCTTCCAGGCCACCTGGTACCCGGTCCAAGACTCCCGCACCGCGCCGTTCTCGCGGTCGACGATCACCAGCGCCACCTCCTTCCCCGCGGAGAAGTAGGCCACCTCCCACTGCCCATCCACCACGTTCGCCACCGGGGCCAGGGGCCCGTTCAGCTTCGTCTCCTTGACCGCGTTCGGATCCCGCCCCGCCACCCGAATCGCCTCCGCTTCAGAGACGCGGTCCGGCTGCGCCGCACTCGCTAGCCCCGGAGCGGCCAGGGCGATTACTGCCAGGGCGCAGAGGGCGAGCGCCCTGCGCATCAGCTCGGGTCCAACCCGAAGTGCTCGCGAATCACCGGCGCCACATCCCGCAAGGTCCACTGGTCCTTTACATCTGCCGACTCCGGCCCGCAGCCGACGAACAGCAGAGGCCCCAGCGAGTCGCCGGCGTGCAGCGCCCCGTGGCTGCCGCCGCCGGCGTGGGTGACGCCGCCCCAGTCGACCGCCTCGAAGCCGAGCGCCAGGGAGACGATGAAGTCGCCCGCGTGGGGCGCGGTCAGGGCCGACCAGACGCGGGCCAGCGGGTCCGGATAGGTCTCGCTGCGGAGCCGCCCGTCCTCTACCGCCGCCGCCAGCACCGCTGTCTCGCCCTCCAGCTCCCAGCGACCGCCGCGCAGATCGGCGACGACGTCGCCGGGACGGAAGCGCAGCTTCTCGCCGTCGCGTTCCACGACCGCCCACTCGCCCTCCCCCGGCGGCGGCCCGGGCTCGTCGCGGCGCAGCGGCAAGCCCCCCGCATCCTCCATCCGGCAGACCAGGTCGACCCCCTCGATCACGGTCAGCTTCGCCGCGACCTCGCTCGCCTCCGCCCGCTCGCCCTCGCAGGGCAGCAGGTAGACGTGGGCGGCGCGGCCGGTCGGGCTGACCGCGAGCTGGGCCAGGCCCGGGCGATCGTCGGAGGGCTGCAGCACCAACCACTCGCCGGCGAGCAGCTCGGCCAGCGGCAGGCCGCGGTGGACGGGAGTCTGGGAGTGGTCGGCGACGAGGATCAGTGCGTGGCCCGCGAGGAACTCGTCGAGCCCGCCGGCGGCGGCGACGAACTTGGCGAAGCAGTGGTCGGCCTTGGCGATCGACTCGACGCTCGCCTCCGGGCCGTGCCGGTGCGAGTAGTTGTCGTTGTCCGGCAGCGAGAGCAGAAGGAAGTCGAAGAGGTCCTCCTTCAGCAGCTCGGCCGAGCAGCAGGCGGCGTAGCCGTCGCGGCTGCCGGGGATCGAGGTCGACTTGCAGGGGACCTCGCGGCTGGCATAGAGGTCGCCGTAGAAGAGCTCGGTCGGGCCGTAGGTGTGGTGGCGGAACTTGAGCCGGGTGGCGTCGACGGCCCGGCGCATCAGTCCCTCCAGCGAGACCTCGTGCCGCTGCCGTCCGCGGTAGATCAGGAACGGCGTGCAGGCGGTGCGCCGGCCGGCGTCTTCGAGGCTCTCGAAGACCGTCTCGATCTCCGGGCTGAGGTGGGCCAGGTTCATGTTGTAGACGAGGTCGTAGAGCGCCCGGAAGACGCCGAAGGCGCGGGTCGCGTCAAGCGAGGAGCCGTACTCGACGTAGCGCCGCTCGAGCCGGTGATACCAGTTCATGCCGCTGATCCAGTGCTGGTCCGAGCCGACCCCGGTGACCATCTCCGAGCAGGCGACCGGCGTTACCGAGGGGAAGCTGGAGACGCAGTCCTCGACCAGGACGCCGCGCTCCAGCAGCGCCGCGAAGGTCGGCGCGCGCTCCTCGGCGATCGCGCGCAGGAGCATGTCCGTGCGCAGCGAGTCGACGTAGGTGAGGACGAGCTTCTTGGGCTGCGGCATGGTTCGAATCATGGTCGACCGGGCCGGTCGACCCGGCGGCTAGCGGAGGACGCGGAGTCCGGCGTGCTTGCGCTTCGCGCGGCGCTGGCGGGAGATCCCGAGCCAGGCGAGCGCGAGGATCACGAGGATCACGACGACCGGCAGGACCAGCGAGACGCCGACCACGACCAGTGCCGCCAGAGCGACGATGAAGGCGAGCGCACCGCCGCCGCTGCCTTCGCGGCGGCCGGCGCCGGCGACCAGGTCGCTGATCACCAAGCAGGCAAGAACGGCCCCCGCCAGTGCCAGGACCGCGCCGAGCGCGCCGTCGAGCAGGAAGCCGGCGACAAGGCCGATCACGGCGGCGAGCAGGGTCATGCGACCGCGGGCGGAACCGTGGGTGCCGGTGGTCCCGGCGAGCATCCCGATCGCGATGCCGATGCCTACGTCAGAGAGAAAGTCCACATGCGAAAACGTACCCTCCCGAGCGCCCCGGCGTCGATCCGCCACACTTCCTGCATGAGCGAGGTACCGCCACCGCCGCACCGCCGGCGCGCCCACACCAGTACTCGCGACCTCGAGCGCTACGCCGGGCTCTTCGCCGAGCGGACCACGGTGATGCGTTCCTCGGCGATGCGGGACCTGATGGCGGTCACCGCCCGCCCCGAAGTGATCTCCCTGGCCGGCGGCCTTCCCGACACCTCCACCTTCCCGCCCCAGAGCTTCGCCGCGCAGATGACCCGGATCGCCCAGGAGTCCGCCGCCGAGGCGCTTCAGTACGGGCCGACCGAGGGCTTCGAGGAGACCAAGGACTGCATCGTCGAGGTGATGGGTGCCGAGGGAATGCTGGTCGACCCCCACGACGTCATCGTCACCACCGGCGGCCAGCAGGCGATCGACCTGGTCGCCAAGACGCTGGTCGACCCCGGCGACGTCGTCATCTGCGAGGCCCCGACCTACCCCGGCGCGGTCCCGGTCTTCTGCAGCTACCAGGCCGAGGTGATCCAGGTCGAGTGCGACGAGGACGGGATGCGGGTGGACGAGCTCGAGCGCCTGCTTGGCGAGCTCCGGGCCGAGGGCAAGCGGCCGAAGTTCGTCTACACGGTGCCGACATTCCAGAACCCGGCCGGGGTGACGATGTCGCTGGCGCGGCGTCAGCGCCTGGTCGAACTGGCGCGCCTGCACGAGCTGCTGGTCGTCGAGGACAACCCCTACGGGCTGCTGCGCTACGGCGGCGAAGCGCTGCCGCCGCTCTACCAGCTCGACGGCGGCGACTTCGTCATCTACATCGGCACCTTCTCGAAGATCCTCTCGCCCGGCATCCGCCTCGGCTGGGCGGTGGCGCCGCCGCCGGTGATGGACAAGATCGTGCTCGGCAAGCAGGCCGCCGATCTCTGCACCTCGACCCTGACCCAGTACTTCGTCCGCGAGTACTTCGCCGAAGGCCGCTGGCGCCAGTACGTGGAAGACCTGGTCGAGCTCTACCGCCGGCGCCGCGACACGATGCTGGCGGCGCTGGCCGAGCATTTCCCCGCCGCCGCGACCTGGACCGAGCCGCAGGGCGGACTCTTCATCTGGGCGACCCTGCCGCCCTACATCGACACCGGCGACCTGCTGGCGAAGGCGCTGCGCGCCGACGTCGCCTTCGTCCCCGGCCAGGCCGCCTACATCGACGAGCGCGGCCGCAACTCGATGCGGCTCAACTTCTCCGGCGTCGACGAAGGCGAGATCCGCGAGGGGATCCGCCGCATCGGCGCCGTGATCGCCGAGCAGGTCGAGCTCTATGAGGCATTGACCGGCGAGCGCACGGCGCCGGCCCAACCCGAGCAGGCCGAGACCAACGTCCTGCCTTTCCGCAAGACGGGTGAGGCGGGCGGGTGAAGGTCGCCGTCCTCAAGGGCGGCCGTTCGCTCGAGCGCGGGGTCTCGCTGCGCTCGGGGGCGAGGGTCGAGGACGCACTGGAGCGGCTCGGCCACGAGGTCGTCGCGCTCGACGTCGGCGCTGACCTGGTCAAACGGCTCGAGGCCGAGCGGCCGGACGTCGCCTTCGTCGCCATGCACGGCGTCGGCGGTGAGGATGGCACCGCCCAGGAGCTGCTGGAGATCCTCGGCATCCCCTTCACCGGCCCCGGCGCCGCGGCCTGCGCCCGCTGCATGGACAAGTCCCAGGCCAAGCACGCGATCCGCGAGGCGGGCCTGCCGACGCCGGACTGGTTCGCCTTCAGCCAGACCGCCTTCCGCGAGCTCGGCGCCGCCGAAGCGCTGGGCCGGCTCGAGCAGGGCCTCGGGTTCCCCCTTGTGGTGAAGCCGAGCCGCGGCGGCTCCTCGCTCGGCGTCAAGTTCGCCGGCGCGGCCGGCGAGGTGCCGCAGGCGCTGGTCTCGGCCTTCAGCTACGACGACCGGGTCCTGCTCGAGCGCTTCGTCGAGGGTCGTGAGCTGGCCGTGAGCGTGCTCGGCGAGACGGCGCTGCCAGTGGTCGAAGCGATCCCGGCCGAGGGCGACAGCTACGACTTCGAAGCTCGCTACGAGATCGGCCGCACCCGCTTCGTCTGCCCGGCCGAGCTGAGCGACGACCAGAGCGCCGCGGTCACCGAGGCGGCGCTCGCCACCTACCGCACCCTCGGCTGCTCGGGCTTCGCCCGCATCGACCTGATCCTCGCCGCCGACGGTCCCCAGATCCTCGAGGCCAACGCAATCCCCGGCCTCACCGACACCAGCCTCCTCCCCCAGGCCGCCGAGGCGGCGGGCCTCTCTTTCGAGCAACTGGTCGAACGGATCTTGGATCTAGCTCTGAAGCCGGCGACCGCTTAGCGCCAGTCCCGGTAGAGGCCGGCGCTCAGGAATCGCCCTGCGCAAAATCTTCGGGCGTCACCTCGTCGAGGAAGTCTTTGAATTTGTCGACGACCTCCTCCGTGTCCTCGACCTCGTGCTCGAACTCGATCGCCGACTCCTCGATCACGTCCTCGGCGGCGAAGATCGGGGCGGAGACGCGGACGGCAAGGGCGAGGGCATCGGAGGGTCGCGAGTCGATCTCCACCTCGGAACCGTTGACCGAGACCGTGATCGAGGCGTAGAAGGTGTTGTCGCGCAGCTCGGTGACCGAGACCCGCTCGCATTTCGCGTCGAGCTGCTCCAGCACTTCCGAGAGCAGGTCGTGGGTCATCGGCCGCGGCGTCGAGGCACCCTGGAGCTTCATCAGAATCGCGGCGGCCTCGGGGTGCCCGATCCAGATCGGCAGGAACCGGTTCCCGTCGACCGTCTTCAACAAAACGATCGGCTGCTTGCCGACCATGTCGAAGCTGACGCCATAGATCTGCATCTGCTGCACGAGAGGAGCTCCCGACCGTGGTTGACGCCGAAGTGTAGTCGGGCGAGTGGGCGATCCTGGATTCGAACCAGGGACCTCGTCCTTATCAGAGACGCGCTCTAACCAACTGAGCTAATCGCCCGCGGCGGGCGATGATAGCGGTGCGGTACGGCACTCGAAACGAAGGCAGGGGACCCGCGCGCGTTCATCGCACGCGATCCCGCGCCGACACCTTCTCTCACATTGGACTGATAGCGAAAATCTCGTTATTATGTAGCTCGATATCAGATACTTCGGACGGAAGGAACTGGGAGGTGTCCCAACGTCAGGCCAATGTACGACTCGAGGACCAGTTATTCGAGCAAATCGAGATAGCTGCGTTCGTACATCGTCGTAGCTTCGCCGACGAGATGCGGGCAGCGTTAGTCGCATGGGCAGCACAGCATGAGGACGACCCCCGGATCCTGCAAGCGAGTCAGTCGCGCGATCCGCTCGCAGAGGAAACTGGGGAAGCTGGCAACGTCACCCCGCTGAACCCTGGAGGCAGGCGGGGCAAGAGAGATGGTTGACCGACCGCCCAGCCCGGGTGGCGTCCTGATTGCCTGGTTGACCGTCGTCGGAACGGTGGTGGCGATGGTTCTGCTGGGACGCTCTAACGAACCCCTAAGCATCAAGGTCGCGATCATGGGTTGCGCAGCGCTAGGAGTCTGCCTAATCCTTGTCTTTCATCTTGGAAGATGGCGCGAACGGGCGCACCTCTCGTCGAAGCTTCGTGGGCTTGAACGCCAGCTTGAGCGAGCGGAGCAAGAAGTCGGCGGGAATCCCGTGAGCACAGGGGCTGGTAGGTAGGCGCGCCTAGGACCGTCGGCGGCGCAAGGTTCGAGCGAGGTCGGTCGCCTCGTCGAGGTCGTCGAAACGCAGCTCGGCGACGACGCCGTCGCCCTTGACCCGCACGACCACCTCGTGCCCGAGGGCGGCCTCGAGGGCGTCGCCGGTGGCCTCCAGTGCCGCGGCCTCCTCCGGGTCGATCGGAGCCCGCCTCGGCCTGGCTTTTGGCTGGCCAGCCAGCCGAACCCTGTTCTCGGTCTCACGCACCGACCAGCCCGCCCGCACGGCGTCCCGCGCCAAGCGCCTGCGCACGTCGTTGCCGCTCGCCCCGAGCAGGGCGCGGCCGTGGCCGCCGCTGAGCTCGCCGGACTCCAGCAGCTCCAGGGTCTCGTCGGGAAGCTCGAGCAGGCGGATCAGGTTGGAGACGGCGGGACGGCTGCGGCCGACACGCCGCGCGAGATCCTCTTTGGTCAGGCCCAGGTCCTCGACCAGGGCGGCGCAGGCCCGGGCCTCCTCGACCGGGTTGAGATCCTCGCGGACCATGTTCTCGATCAAGGCCGCCTGCAGCCGCTCGGCTTCGGCCTGCTCGCGGACGACGGCCGGGACCTTCTCCAAGCCCGCCTTCTGGGCCGCGCGCCAACGGCGCTCGCCGGCGACGAGTTCGTAGCTGCCGTCGGGGAGGGGGCGGACCAGCAGCGGCTGGACGATGCCGCTGCTCTCGATCGACTTGGCCAGCGCCGCCAGCGCCTCCGGGTCGAAGTTGGTGCGCGGCTGACCGGGGTTGGGCTTGATCAGGCTGACCGGGAGTTCGCGCAGCTCCCCGGCCTCGGCCCCGGCGGCTTCCGGCAGGATCGCCGAGAGGCCGCGGCCGATGCCGCGCTTGGTCCCGCTAGGCACGGCTGGCCAGCTCCTTGGTCAGCGCCTGGTAGGCGACGGATCCGCGTGAGGAGGGAGCGTGCTCGGTCACCGGCAGACCATAGCTCGGCGACTCGGCGACTCGGACGCTGCGGGGGATGACGGTCTCGAAGACCATCTCCGGGAAGTGCCGGCGCAGCTCCGACTCGACGTCCTGGGCGAGCCGGGTGCGCTCGTCGTGCATGGTGATCAGCAGTCCCGCCACCTCCAGCTCGAGGGTTGAGATCGCGGCGGATCATCGCCAGGGTTTCGAGGAACTGGACCAGGCCCTCCAGCGCCAGGTACTCGGCCTGGACCGGCACGATTACCCGGTCGGCGGCGGTGAGCGCGTTGACGCTGACCGGGCCCAGGGCGGGGGGACAGTCGAGCAGGGTCACCGCGAAGCGCTCGCGCACCGGCCCGAGGCGCTCGCGCAACCGGGTCTCCGAGCCGTCGATCCGCGGCAGCTCGACCGCGGCGCCGGCGAGATCGCGGCTGGCCGGGACCAGCCAGAGGTTGTCGGGGCCGGCCGGGCGCGCCGCCTCGGCGACCGAGACGTCGCCGGTCAGGCAGTCGTAGGAGGAGGGATGCATCTCCCTGCCGCCGCCGAGCGCGACGGTCGCGTTGCACTGGGGATCGAGGTCGACCAGCAGCGTCTGAGCGCCGCCCGCGGCGACCACCGAGGCGACGTTCACGGCCGTCGTCGTCTTGCCGACGCCACCCTTCTGATTCGCCACCGCGTAGACCGTGCCCATGTCGCAGCCACCCTAGTTATCCGCGCGCGGCGAGGGGAGGTCGGATAGCCTGCGCCCGGTGAGCGAGACTGCCGACTGGCCTCAGGAGCCCGCAGAGCGGGTGCAAGAGCTCGTCGAGGGAGTTCTCGACGAGCTCGACCTGGACGGCGAGGTCGAGATCGACGAGGACGACGACCGGATCGCGGTCAGCGTCGAGGGCGAGGACGACTACGGCCTGCTGATCGGCAAACGCGGCCAGACGATCGACGCCCTGCAACTGCTCTGCTATCAGGCTGCGTTCCGCGGCCTGCGCGAGCGCAAGCGGGTGATCGTCGACGCCGCGGGTTACCGGGAGCGCCGGCGCGAAACCCTGGAGGGCCGCGCCGACCGCGCCGCCGAGCAGGCGTTGAGCAGCAACAACGTGGTCGAGATGGACCCGATGAGCGCCCAGGAGCGGCGGGTCGTCCACGAGCGCCTCAAAGAGCGTGCCGGCATCGAGACCTACAGCGAGGGCGACGAGCCCAACCGCTGCGTGATCGTCGCCCCGCTCGTCGCGGAGTGAGTCAGGACCCCACCGCGGTTCTCGACGCCCGCGGTCGCGAGCGCCTCGGCAAGGTCCTGGAGCTGCTCGCCGAGGAGCGCGCCTCGGTCAGCTCCGTGGTCGACGAGCGCGCCTGGAAGGTCCACGTCGCCGACAGCCTCACCGGCCTCGAAGTTCCGGAGTTGAAGACTGCCGGGCGGGTCGCCGACGTCGGTGCCGGCGCCGGCTTCCCCGGCCTCGCCCTGGCCGTGGCCCTACCCACCGCCCAGATCGACCTGATCGAGTCGATCGGCCGCAAGTGCGCCTTCATGCAGCGAGCCATCGACGAGGCCGAGATCCCCAACGCCACCGTCCGTAACACCCGCTCCGAGGATCTCGCCTCAGCCGACGGCCGTGAGTCCTACGACATAGTCACGGCCCGCGCCGTAGGCCGCCTCTCGACCCTAGCCGAGCTCGCCAGCCCACTCCTGAAGCCAAACGGAGTCCTCATAGCCTGGAAGGGCAAACGCGATCCCAACGAGGAATCCCAGCTCGCAAGCGCCGCCGAGTCCCTCGCCATGGCGCCGGAGCAAGTCCTCGACGTGGGCAACCGCGCCGGCAGCCAACACCGCCACCTCCACGTCATCCGCAAGTCCGGGCCGACCCCCACCGACCTCCCACGCCGCCCCGGAATCGCCAAGAAGCGCCCCAAGGGCTGACTCTCTAGCGGCTGCAGCGCCGGCAAACCGCCACCCCGCGACGCGCAAGAGTGGAAGCGGTGGCTGTGCGGCCGATAGAGAGGGACAGGTAGCCCTCGAAACGTCTTGTACTTCTCGGTCGGTCCGAACCAGGGACCGCCGGAGAACGCCCCAGCCGAGCAAGTTAAGTGAAGAGGGCTACCTGTCCCTCTCCCACCAACCGACCTACCGTCTCTTCTTCTTCTTTTTCGGCGGTTTAGGCGGCGGTTTAGCCGCCGCAATCGCAGCCGCCCCTTGGGGAGTCGCCGCGACCGGCACCGGGATGATTTTTTTGACAACCAGACCCTGGCCGATCGTCCAGACGTTGGTGGTGATCCAGTAGACGATCAGCCCGGAGGGGAAGTTGATGACGAAGGGGACGAAGATCAGCGGCAGCACGAACATCATCGTCCGCTGGCTTTTGTCGGCGGTCGGCGACATGAAGTACCCGGAGGCGAGCTGGGTGCCGACGTACATGACCAGGAGCACGATCAAGACGCTGCCAGTGGCGGCCGCGGTCAGGTCCGGGATGAAGCCGAACGACGCCTGGCTGCCACAGTGGCCGGCCTTGCAGCCGATGTCGGATGGGAGCTCTTCGCGCAGGACGTAGAAGAGCGTGATGAAGACCGGCAGCTGGGCGATCAGCGGGATGCAAGAGGCAAAGGGGTTGACTTTGTTCTCTTTGTAGAAATTCATCATCTCTTGCTGCATGCGCTGTTTGTCGTTTTTGTATTTGGCCTGGATCTCTTTGATCTGGGGCTGCAGCGCCTGCATGGCGCGCATGCCTTTCAGCTGTTTGTAGGTCAGCGGGATCAGCAGGGCCCGCACGGTGATCGTCAGCGCGATGATCGAGAACCCCCAGCTGAGCCCGGCGCTGTCGTGGAAGAACTGCAGGATCCCGTTGGCGATGTTGACCAGGAACTGGGGAGCGAGCTGAATCGCGACCGGGATCATCAGACCCTCGCCTCACGGTGATGCTCCGCGGGGTCTACCGGCCCGACCTTCAGCGTGAACTTGTCCGGTACCGGATCGAAGCCGCCGTGGCTGAAGGGGTTGCAGCGCAGTAGCCGCCAGGCACCGAGGAGCAGGCCGCGGATGACGCCGAAGCGCTCGATCGACTCGGTCGCATAAGCGGAGCAGGTCGGCTCATAACGGCAGCGGCGCGGGCGTGCCGGCGAGATCCAGCGCTGATAGGCGACGATCGGCGCGAGGAATATGCGTTTCACGTGGAACGCCCTCCGGCCAACGCCTCTTCGAGGCTCTTGGTAACGCCGCCCGTGCCCTCGCGCTCGATCAGGTCGCCGATCTCCGAGCGGGCGACGATGACGAAGTCGTGGCGCTCCGGCAGCCGGTCGGTGAGACCCCAGAAGGCCTCGCGCAGGGCCCGCTTGACGCGGTTACGGTCAACAGATCCGCCCACCTTGCGGCTGACGGAGACGCCGAGCCTCACGTCCTCGCGCTCCTCATCACGGCGGGGGAAGGTGTAGAGGACGAGGTAGCGGGTCGCATGGGATGAACCGTCGCGGTAGACGCGGTCGAACTCGCCGCTGCGTGAGAGGCGCCGTCGCTTCGGCGCCATCTACGGGGTGAGGCGCTTCCGACCTTTACGCCGGCGTCGCTTGAGGATCGCCCGGCCGCCGCGGGTGCTCATCCGGGCGCGAAAGCCGTGCGTCTTCGCGCGCTTCCGCTTCTTTGGCTGATAGGTGCGCTTCATCGGGACGGCAGTATACGGAGGGCGCCGTGGACGGCGCCCTGAAATCTTTTCCACGGGATTTGCGGGGGGTCGGGAATGGCTCCCCAGGCACGCCGCTATGGTCGCCCGCTAGGTGCAAGATGACTCTTCTCGACATGAACTCGACGCCCTCTGGCGGGCGACCCAGGACCGGCTTCGGGCCTCCGTGCCCGAGTCGACCTTCCGCCTCTGGCTGGAGCCGTTGCACCCGGTCGGCAGCGATGCCGACACTCTCTACCTGACCGGCCCCGAGGGGATCCGCGCCTGGGCCGAGCGTCGCTACTCGTCCCTGATCGGCCAGGCTCTAGCCGCTGCCGGCACCGAGCTGGGTCGGGTCAGCTTCACCGCCGGGCAGCGAGAGGCCGCCGGCGCGGGTGCGGCGATCGACGGGGCTGAGCTGAACCCGAACTACACCTTCGAGCGCTTCGTGATCGGCAGCGGCAACCGCCTCGCCCATGGCGCCGCGCTGGCCGTCGCCGAGGCGCCCTCGGAGGCCTACAACCCACTCTTCCTCCACGGCCCCCCCGGGCTCGGCAAGACGCACCTGCTGGCGGCGATCGCCAACTACCTGCGCGCCAATGCCCCCGGCCTCAGCGTCCGCTACACGACCGCCGAGTCCTTCACCAACGAGTTCGTCGGCGCCCTCAAGTCCGCCGGCGCCGACGGGTTCAAGGCTCGCTACCGCGACATCGACGTGCTGCTGATCGACGACGTCCAGTGCCTCGAGGGCAAGCCGGCGACGGAGGAGGAGTTCTTCCACACCTTCAACGCCCTCTACGAATCGGGCAGCCAGCTCGTCCTCTCCGCCGACCGGATCCCGAGCGAGCTCTCGACCCTCGCCTCGCGCCTGCGCGACCGTTTCGAGTGGGGGCTCACCGTCCCGGTCGAGCCGCCGAACCTGGCCACCCGCCTAACCGTCCTCCGCCGCCTCGTCCAGGAGGCCGGGGTCGAGATCGCCGACACGGGCGCGCTGCACGAGCTCGCAAACCGCATCGACGCCAACGTGCGCCAGCTGCACGGGGGGCTCACCCGTGTCCTCGCCCACGCCTCACTGATGGCCAGGCCGCTCAGCACCGAGCTGATCGCCGAGGTGATCCCGCACGGCCGCACCGCCCAGGCAACCTCGGTCGAGGAGATCCAGCAGCGGGTCGCCGAGGGCTTCGGCATCTCCCGCGCCGAGCTGATCGGCTCCAGCCGCGCCGCCACCCCGCTTCGCGCACGCCAGGTCGCGATCTTCCTCACCCGCGAGCTGACCGACCTCTCGCTGCCCCAGATCGGCCGGCTATACGGCGGCCGCGATCACTCCACTGTTCTCAACTCCCTGCGCCGCGTCGAAGCGGGCCTCGGCGAGGACTCCGAGCTCGCCGATCGGGTCCGGGACTTACGCGGCGCTATCCACAATCCCGCCGGCGAGCGGAGCTGACGGCCGACGTCACTGCAAGAATCGCTCTTTTCCCACAGGCGCTTCCACAAGCCCGAAACCGCGGCGCAACGCCATTTCCTCCGTGGACCGGCTCTTTTCCACAACTCCTAACCCAACTCATAAAGGCATCTAAAACTTGAAGCTCACGACCAAACGCGAAGAACTCGTCGCCAAGCTCTCGATCGTCTCCAGAGCCGTATCGACGCGCGCCGCCACCCAGGCCCTCTCCGGCGTCCTCCTCACCGCCGCCGATGGCAAGGTGACCCTGACCGCGACCGATCTCGACATGGGGTTGGAGACCACGCTCGCCGCCGAGATCGACTCCGAGGGCTCGGTGCTGCTGCCGGGCCGCTTGCTAGCCGAGGTCGCCCGTTCGCTCGCCGACCCCGCGGTCGAGATCGAGTTGCGCGAGTCCGAGCACGACGTCGAGATCCGCAGTGGCAGCTCCAGCTTTCACCTCCGGGTCCTGCCCGCAGAGGACTTCCCGAAGCTGCCGACGCCGGGCGAGGAGCCGGGGCTGAAGATCCCGGCCAAGGAGCTCGGCGCCAGCATCGACCTCGTCGCCCGCGCCGCCTCCCGCGACGACATGCGCCCGGTCCTGACCGGCGTCTTCGTCGCCGCCTCCGGCTCGGAGATGACGATGGTCGCCACCGACTCCTACCGGCTCGCGGTTAAACGGACCGAGCTCGAGAACGAGCTCGGCGGTGAGATCGACGCCAATATCCCGGCGCGGGCGTTGCGTGAGCTCGGTCGCATCCTCTCCTCCGAGGGGGTCGACGAGGCGACCGTCTTCCTGCTCGCCAGCCAGGCCGTTTTTCAGGCAGGGGCGATTACCCTCACGACGAGGCTGATCGACGGCCAGTTCCCCAACTTTCGACAGCTCCTGCCGGAGTCCTACGAGCACGACGTGCGGCTGCCACGCACCGATTTCCTCGAAGTCACCCGCCGGGTCAGCCAGCTGGCCCAGCGCAACGCGCCGCTGCGCCTCTCGTTCGCGCCGGGCGAGCTGACGATCGCCGCCGAGACCCCGGACGTGGGGGACGCGACCGAGACGATGCCGGCCGCGTTCGAGGGTGAGCCGCTGGAGATCGGCTTCAACCCCGAGTTCCTCAAGGAGGGGATCGAGAGCGTCGAGGGCGACGAGGTGCTGCTGCGCCTGATCTCGCCGCTGCGCCCGGGGCTGCTGCAGCCGGTCGAGGGCGAAGACTTCCGCTACCTGGTGATGCCGATCCGGCTCAACGTCTGAGGGTGGCGCCCGGTGCTCGTCACCGCGATCGAAGCGAGCCCGGTCCGCAGCCTCGACCAGGTCCGGGTTGAGCTGCCGGCCGGCATCGTCAGCGTCGTCGGGCCCAACGGGGTCGGCAAGACGAACCTGGTCGAGTCGCTCTACTTCGCCCTCACCGGCCGCTCCTTCCGCACCTCCGACCGCCGCGACCTGATCCCCTTCGGCGGCTCTCTGGCCCGGGCCGAGGCGACGGTGCGCGACGGCGACGGGCTCGAGCGGCGACTGCTGGCCTCGGTGAGCAGGACCGAGGGCCGGCGCCACCTGCTCGATGGCAGCCCCGCCGACCCCGCGACCCTGGGCCGCAACCGGCCGCCGGTCGCGGTCTTTGCCCCGGATCGCCTCAGCCTCGTCAAGGGGCCGCCCTCGGAGCGGCGCGCCCACCTCGACGGCTTCCTCGCCGCTCGCTGGCCGGCCCGGGGCGAGCTGCGCAAGCACTACGGCCAGGCGCTGGCCCAGCGCAACGCGCTGCTCTCGCGGCTCGCCGGCGGCTACGGCTCGCCGGCGCAGCTCGACGTCTGGGACGCGAGCCTGGCCGAGGCGGCAGCGCCGCTTGTCGCGGCGCGCGACGAGGCGATCGCCGAGCTCAGCGGCCCTTTCACGGCCGCGGCGGCAGAGCTTGGGCTCGAGGGCGGGGCGAGCATCGAGTACGCGCCGCGGGCGGCCGGCTCGGCCGAGGAGATCCGCGCCGGCCTGGAGCAGCGTCGTGAGCAGGACATCCGCATGGGACGCAGCTCCTGGGGGCCGCACCTGGACGAGTTCAAGCTCGCCACCGCGGGACGTTCGTTGCGGCGCTACGGCTCCCAGGGCCAGCAGCGCGCCGCCCTGCTGGCCCTGCTCTTTGCCGAGCGCGAGGCGCTGTTGCTGGCCCGGCGGGTGACCCCGCTGCTGCTGCTCGACGACGTCATGAGCGAGCTCGACCCGGGCCGGCGCGAGCGCCTCGTGCGGCGACTCGACGATGGTGGCCAAGCGCTGATCACCGCCGCCGACGAGGAGTCGCTGCCGCCCCCGGCCCTGGTCTCCGTGGTGCGAATGCCGCCTCCCGCCCAGCCGGCGAGCGTGGCCGCGGCATGAGCCGCCGCCGCTCTCCCCGCCAGGCCGGTTCGGCGATCCGCGCCGCCCGCGATCGCGCCGCGCCGCGCACCGGGCTGGCGGCCGTGCAGGCCGCCTGGGCCGGCGCCGTCGGCGAGCAGTTGGCGGCGGTCGCGGCGCCGGTCTCCGAGCGCGCCGGGACGCTGACGATCGAGTGCGCCGACACGGTCTGGGCCCAGGAGCTGGACCTGATGCAGCACCAGCTTTTGGAGCGGCTGCGGGAGGAGTTGGGAGAGCGGGCGCCCTCGGGCTTGAAATTCCGCGTCAACAGCGACCGCTTCTAGACCTCGTTTATGCACGATTTGCAGGGAAATCGTTTCACCTATCCCGGTCTTCCGAGGCACTCAACTGGTATTCTTATGGCAACTCGCGTTATTGCCCCGAACTGCCTGGTGTGAGCCTCCAGGCGTCGGGGTTTTCTGTGTCAACCGGAAGGGACTCATTGGCTGAGAAGAAATCCAGCAGCGCCACTTCAGCGTCATATGGCGCCGAGGACATCACCGTCCTCGAGGGACTGGAAGCGGTGCGCAAGCGTCCCGGTATGTACATCGGCTCGACCGGTCCACGCGGGCTTCACCATCTCGTCTATGAGGTCGTCGACAACTCCGTCGACGAGGCGCTCGCCGGCCACTGCGACAGCGTCCGCGTCGTCCTCCACCCGGACAACAGCTGCACGGTCGCCGACAACGGCCGCGGCATCCCGGTCGAGACGATGGCGAAAGAGGGAAAACCCGCGGCCGAGGTCGTGCTGACCGTCCTCCACGCCGGCGGCAAGTTCGGGGACGGTGGCGGCTACAAGGTTTCCGGTGGCCTGCACGGCGTCGGCGTCTCCGTCGTCAACGCGCTCTCCGAGCGCCTACACCTGCAGATCAGCCGCGACGGCAATGTCTGGTCGCAGGACTACGAGCGCGGCAAACCGATGAGCGAGCTGAGCAAGGGCGAGGCGACCAAAGAGCATGGGACCCAGATCACCTTCCTGCCGGACCTGGAGATCTTCGAAGAGATCGGCTTCGACTTCGACACGCTGGCCGAGCGTCTGCGCGAGACCGCCTTCCTCACCCGCGGCCTGCGGATCGAGCTGGTCGACGAGCGCGGTGAGACCAACAGCGTCGTCTTCAAGTACGACGGCGGCATCGAGGACTTCGTCCGCCACCTCAACGAGAACAAGGACGAACTGCATCGCAAGGTCATCTACTTCGAGGGCGCCGACGAGGAGGACGGGGAAGTCGAGCTGGCGATGCAGTGGAACTCCTCCTACCAGGAGTCGATCTTCAGTTTCGCCAACAACATCAACACCCATGAGGGCGGTACCCACCTCTCCGGCTTCCGCTCGGCGCTGACCCGGACCCTGAATGCCTACGCGCGCAACAAAGGGCTGCTGCACGAGAAAAAAGACGAGAACCTGGCCGGCGAGGACGTGCGCGAGGGGCTGACCGCGGTGATCTCGGTCAAGCTCCACGACCCCCAGTTCGAGGGCCAGACCAAGACCAAACTCGGCAACCCGCCGATCCGCGGCTTGGTCGAGGAGACGGTCAACCGCAAACTGGCCGAGTACTTCGAGGAGAACCCCACCGACGCGCGCCGGATCATCAGCAAGGCGATCGAGGCCTCGCGCGCCCGCGACGCCGCCCGCAAGGCGCGCGACCTGACCCGCCGCAAGTCGGCGCTGGAGAACTCGACCCTGCCGGGCAAGCTCGCCGACTGCTCGGTCAAGGACCCGAGCCTGGCTGAGATCTTCGTGGTCGAGGGCGATTCCGCCGGCGGCTCCGCCAAGCAGGCCCGCGACCGCAACACGCAGGCGGTGCTGCCGCTGCGAGGCAAGATCATCAACGTCGAGAAGAGCCGGATCGACAAGGTTCTCGCCAACAACGAGATCCAGGCCCTGATCACGGCGATCGGCACCGGCGTCCACGACGAGTTCGACATCGAGGGCGCCAGGTACCACAAGATCGTGATGGCGACCGACGCCGACGTCGACGGCGCCCACATCCGCACCCTCGTCCTGACCTTCCTCTACCGGCAGATGCCGGAGCTGATCGACGCCGGCTTCGTCTACATCGCCAAACCGCCGCTCTACCGGGTCAAGCAGGGCAACCAGGAGACCTACCTGGAGCGCGAGTCCGAACTGGAGGAGCTGCTGCTGCGCGACAAGCTCGAGGACTTCGAGCTGACCGACGCGGCCGGCAACACGAAGAAACTCACCTCGAGCCGCTGGCAGGCTTACGTGCGGCGCTCGAAAGAGTACGAGGGCTGGGGCTCCTCGCTGCAGGCCGAGTTCGGCCACGAGGCGGTGCGCTTCCTCGAGGAATCGAACCTGCTCGACGAGGGCGTGGCCAGCGTCGAGGCGGCCGCCAAGCTGCTGCGCGAAGACGCGCTCGAGGGAGCGCCCTTCGATACCGAGGTGCTCGAGGTCAACGATCGGCTGCTGGTCGTCAAGGCCATGGAACGCAAGAGCGGCCTCGCCCGCACCCACCGGCTTCCGGCGGAACTGTTCTCGCACTTCGACTACCGCAAGTTCACCGAGGTCCACGAGGCGCTGCTCAAACAGGTCGGCAGGCCACCGTTCGAAATCAACTTCGGCGGGCGCCGCAACGCCGCGGTCTCCTTCCAGGCGCTGCGCGGAGCGGTGCTGGAGCTGGCCCGCCACGGCGTCCAGCTGACCCGCTTCAAGGGACTGGGCGAGATGAACGCCGACCAGCTGCGCGAGACGACGATGGACCCCGCCAGCCGCACCCTGGCCCGGGTCACGCTCGAAGACGCGACCGCCGCCGACCAGATCTTCTCGATGCTGATGGGCGACCAGGTCGCGCCGCGCCGCGCCTTCATCGAGGCCCACGCCAAAGAGGTCAGGTTCCTTGATGTCTAGGCGCGGACGCTGCAAACCGGCGCATCTCGGGGTCCTCGGTCGACTCGGATCGAGTCACGCACTGAAGTGCGCTCCTCTCACCTCGCTCCCTGCGTCCCCCGACCTGCTTGGTTTTCGCGCCCGTGTCGTTGACGGGCAGGCCTGTGGCGTTGATGGAAGGACTATCTGATGGCGCTTGACGCACTGACCGGCCGTATCGAGGAGCGCGAGCTCGAGAAGGAGATGCGCTCGTCCTACCTCGATTACGCGATGAGCGTGATCGTCGGGCGGGCGCTGCCGGACGTCCGCGACGGCCTCAAGCCGGTCCACCGCCGCGTCCTCTACGCGATGCACGACGTCGGCCTGCAGCCGACCCGCGCCTACCGCAAGTGCGCCTTCATCGTCGGCGAGGTGATGGGCAAGTACCACCCCCACGGCGACTCGGCGATCTACGACACGCTGGTGCGGATGGCGCAGGACTTCTCCCTGCGCTACCTGCTGGTCGACGGCCAGGGCAACTTCGGCTCGATCGACGACGACCCGGCGGCGGCGATGAGGTACACCGAGGCGCGGCTGACCCGGCTCGCGACCGAGCTGCTGCGCGACATCGACGCCGACACCGTCGACTTCGGCCCCAACTACGACGAATCGACCCAGGAGCCGCTGGTCCTGCCGGCGCGCTTCCCGAACCTGCTGGTCAACGGCACCTCCGGGATCGCGGTCGGGATGGCGACCAACATCCCGCCGCACAACCTGCGCGAGGTCGCCGGCGCCGTGGCCGCCTACATCGACGACCCGCAGATCGACATGGCCGGGCTGATGGAGCACGTCAAGGGGCCCGACTTCCCCGGCGGCGGGATCATGAGCCGCGAGGGGATCCGCGACGCCTACGCCTCCGGCCGCGGCAGCATCAAGGTCCGCGCCCGCGCCCACGTCGAGCCGCTGAAGGGGGGCAAGGAGGCGATCATCGTCACCGAGCTGCCGTTCACGGTGAAGAAGCTCGGCGACGGCGGCCTGGTCACCAAGATCGCCGACCTCGTCCGCGACAAAAAACTTGAGGGCATCTCCGACCTCCGCGACGAGTCCGACGGCTCCGGCATGCGCCTGGTGATCGAGCTCAAGCGCGGCGGTCCGCCGGCCAAGGTCGTGCTCAACAACCTCTACAAGAAAACCTCGATGCAGACGACCTTCGGCGCCAACATGGTGGCGCTGGTCGACGGGGTGCCGAAGACCCTGAGCCTGCTGGAGCTGATCCACCACTACGTCGACCACCAGCGCGAGGTCGTCACCCGCCGGACCCAGTACGAACTGCGCCGCGCCGAGGCCCGCGCCCACATCCTCGAGGGGCTGCTGGTCGCGCTCGACAACCTCGACGCGGTGATCAAACTGATCCGCGCCTCGAGCGACCCCGACACCGCCCGCGACGGGCTGATCTCGCAGTTCGAGCTCTCGCGCGAGCAGGCGCAGGCGATCCTCGACATGCGCCTGCAGCGCCTGACCGCGCTCGAGGCCGACAAAGTCCGGGCCGAGCACGCCGACCTGATGGAGCGGATCGGCGAGCTGCGGGCGATCCTCGGCGACGAGGCGAAAGTGATGGCGATCGTCAAAGAGGAGCTGGCCGAAGTGGTCGAGTCCTACGGCGACGAGCGCCGCACCGAACTGGCCCACTTCGAGGGCGACGTCGGCATCGAGGACATGATCGCCGACCAGCAGATGGTGATCTCGCTGACCGCCTCGGGCTACGTCAAGCGACTGCCGCTGGCCACCTACCGCCAGCAGCACCGCGGCGGCGTCGGCGTGATGGGGATGAACCTCAAAGACGACGACTACATCGCCCACCTCCACATCTCCTCGACCCATGACTACCTGCTCTTCTTCACCAACCGCGGCAAGGTCTACCGGCTCAAGGTCTACGAGCTGCCGGAGGGCTCGCGCAACGCCAAAGGCAGCTCGCTGAACAACCTGCTGCCGCTGCGCGAAGGCGAGAAGGTGATGGCGGTGATCCCGACCCGGGATTTCAAGGAGAACAGGTACCTCGCCTTCGCCACCGCCAAGGGCCTGATCAAGAAGACCGAGTTCCTCGCCTACAACACGCCGATCCGCGCCGACGGGATCATCGCGATCAAGGTCCGCGACGGCGACGAGCTGGTCCAGGTGCGGCTGACCTCGGGCGAAGACGACATCCTCATCGTCTCCCACTCCGGCCACGCCTCGCGCTTCTCGGAGGAGCTGGTGCGCTCGATGGGTCGCGACACCAGCGGCATCAAAGGCATGAACGTCTCCGGCAAGGACAACCGGGTGCTGGCGATGGACATCGCCCGCAACGACACCGAACTGTTCGTCGTCACCGAGAACGGCTACGGCAAGCGCACCCCGGTCTCCGAGTACCCGGTCAAGGGCCGCGGGACCAAAGGGGTGCTGACCGCGAAGCTGACCGAGAAGAAGGGCGGCCTGGCCGGCGCCCTGATCGTCGGCGAGCACCAGGAGCTGCTCTTCATCTCCCAGAACGGCATGGTCCAGCGCACCTCCGTCGGCGGCATCTCCCAGATGGGCCGCTCGACTCAGGGCGTCAAGGTGATGAACATCAAGGACGACGACGTCGTCAGCGCCGTGGCGCTGGTGGTCGAGTCCGACAGCGACGAGGGCGCATCGGCCGAGCCCCCGGCGGATGAACTGCCGGCGATCGACACGGACTCGGTTGACGGGGATGCCGGCTAGATCTCTCTGAAGTGGTCCAGGGGTCGGGTGGGTGTGTCCCCCTTCCCCAGAGACCGTCGCGCAGCTGAGCGCGCTCTCGGGGCGCAATTGTGGTTTCGGGAGCCTCTGTGAAAGGGGGACACACCCACCCGACCCGAGCTCTCGTTCTACGAAACGAGCAACTCCACTCTCGAGTGGGGAATGAGCAGCAAACTCGCCCAATCCAGCGTTCTGGAGTGGGGTAGTGCGAACGGGGGTCAGGTAGCCCTCTCACGAAGGCTCCAGAGCAAGCAATGGCGCCCCGAGAGCGCGCTCAGCTGCGCGACGGTCTTCGGGAGAGGGCTACCTGACCCCCTAACGGCCTGAACCCTTCTGCTTTATGCAGCTTGGGGCAGATACTGCTGCCAGGCCTGCGGGATCTTCGGGCTCGCCACCTGAATGAAGACCGTCGCCGGCGGGGCCTTGGGGTCGTTCTTGGGATGCATGTGGATCTCCCGGGGGAGGCGGTTGCCCTTGCGGCGGTTGCAGGTTGCGCAGGCGGCGACGATGTTCTCCCAGACGGACTTGCCGCCGCGGCTGCGGGGGATCACGTGGTCGACGGTCAGGCCGGACTTGGTCGAGCCGCAGTACTGGCAGGTCCAGGAGTCGCGGGCGAGGACGGCGCGGCGGGTGATCTTGCGGCGGTGGGCCTCGCGGGGGATCCGCACGTAGTTGACGAGGCGGATCACGTCGGGGCGCTCCATCGTCATGTGCTCGGAGTGGAGGGCGCCGGCGCGCTGCTCGAGCAGCTCGGCCTTCTCCTTCAGCAGCAGCACAGCGGCGCGTCTCAACGTGCAGACGTTGATCGGCTCATACGTCGCGTTGAGTACGAGGACTCGAGCCATGACTGCCGAGAATTGTAGGCAGGTCGCCAAGCGGCGATGCCGCCGAGGCAGTTTTGGGCTCGCTCAGTCGACCGGGTAGGAGCCGAGGATGCGGACCGAGTCTGCCTTGGCTTCGAGGCTCTCGATCGCCGAGATCACGAGCGGATCGACGTCTCGCCCCTCGATGTCGCAGAAGAACATGTAGCGGCCGAGGCTGGTGCGCAGCGGCCGCGACTCGATCCGGCTGAGGTTGATCGCCCGGCTCGGAGAACTCACTCAGCGCGTTGACCAGGGCGCCGGGGTGGTCTTCGCCCAGCTCGGAGAAGACCAGCGAGGTCTTCCAGGTCTCGCCGCCCGCCGGCTCGGTTCCCTCGGGTGCGATCCAGACGAAGCGGGTGACGTTGTCGGCCTCGTCCTGGATCCCCTCGCGCAGGATCGTGCAGCCGTAGAGCTCGGCCGCCGCGCGGGAGCCGATCGCTGCCCAGGGCCGTACCGACTCGGCGACCATCCGCACCGCGGCGGCGGTGCTGCTGACGCTGCGCAGTTCGACCCCGGCCAGCTGCTCGCGCAGGAAGCGGGCGCACTGGGCGAGCGGCTGCTGGTGGGAGAGCACGGCCTCGACCTCGGTCAGCTCGCCCGGCTCGCGGCCGATCAGGTGGGCGCGCACCGCGTAGTCGTGCTCGCCGACGATCGTTACCGCCTCGGCCTCGAAGGCGAGGGTGTCGAGGGTGCCGCGGACCGAGCCCTCGATCGAGTTCTCGAAGGGGACCAGGGCGCGATCTGCCTCGCCGCTCTGCACGGCGAGGATCGCGTCGTGGATGGTCGCGGTCCGCAGCGGCTCGAACTCCTCGCCTGTCGCCTCGCCGAGCGCGTCCTCGGTGAAGGTTCCGGCTGGGCCGAGGTAGGCGATGCGCATCGGCTCAGCCTAGTGCGCTATTCGAAGACGACGGAGTAGCTGGCTTCGTTGTTTTCGGAGAGCGTCTCACCCGGCACGGTGTCGACCTTGACTTCGAGCGTGACTTCGCCGCTCGGGGTCGGGGTCAGCAGTAGCGAGGTGGTGGCGGTTTCGCCGGCCCCGATGGTTTCGATGTCCCCCTGCACTTCGGTGCTGCCGGCCTTGACCGTGACGCCGATGCCGTTCTCGGTCGATTCGCCCTGGTTTTCCACCGTCACTTCGACTTCGGCCCCTTCTTCGGCGGCGATGCCGACCGCTTCTTCGCCCAGTTCGGTGCCGTTGATGCTGACGCCGCTGAGTTCAAGACCGTGCAAGCCAGAGGTGCTGCCGGTACTGGAGCCGCTGACCGTGCCGAGCGCCTCGGCGACGGCGCTTTCTTCCAGCCACTTGGTTTCGTCGGGAAGGAAGACGCTCTTCGGAACGTCGCTGCCTTCGATCCCGTTGTTGGCGAGGACGCCGTTGATTTCCGGCCGCACGATCGCGGCGTAGAGGGCGTCGGCGGCGAGCAGCTTGCGCATCTGCCGAGAGATCGCGGCGGTTGCCTTGGCTGCACCGGCATCGCCGAGCGCGGTCGGCATCTGGTTGGCGATTTCGGTCATCGCGCTGGCCCGCAGCTCGTAGGTCAGCTCCAATGCGTTCTGGGCTCGGCCCATGTCGCCGGGGGCGCTGAGGCCGTCGACCCGCGAGGCGTAGTTGTCCATGGCGCTGCGGTCGGCGTTGACCTCGGCGGTGAAGTCGGTGACCGAGAGCGTGCCGGGGTCGGAGAGCTTGCCGAAGAAGCTCTTGCTGGTCTGTTCGGTCTCTTTGACGATCTGGGTGACGTTGCGGGCGTAGTCGCTGAGCTCGCGGTCGGCACGGGCGTCGAGGCACCCCTTGACCCCCAGCACGACCAGGATCAGGACGATCAGACCGCCGCCGAGCGCCAGCCCGCGCCGCAGCATGATCTGCTGGCGTTCCGGTCGACGCGGTGGGCGCTCGCGCCGTCGCGGCGCGCGTGCTGCTGAATCCTCCAAGAAGCGGCTCTCCAAGCTGGTTGCGTGGCGGAAGAGTATGAACGCTGGAGGGGTCGGAGCGTCCAGAGCGGCCGCAAACGGCTGGTTTTTCCCAGCCGCCGCGCGGCAGGAGAAGCGGCTTCGGAAGCGAAATGGAAGGAGCTTTGGTCGGTTCCCTGGTCCTCAACCGCTTCCTCATCGAGCGCCGCATCGGCAGCGGCGGTTTCGGCGTCGTCTATGAGGCTTGGGACGGTCGCCTCGAGCGCCCGGTCGCGGTCAAGGCGATCGAGCAGCGCGGCGAGGCCGGACGGCGGGTGCTGCGCGAGGCCCAGGCCGCGGCGCGGCTCAACCACCCGGGCATCGTCACCCTCTATGAGATGGGCGAGGAGGACGGCAATGCGCTGCTCGTCTCCGAGCTGGTCGAGGGCTCGACCCTGGCCCGCCTCGACCACGCCGGCGAGCTCTCCGACCGCGAGATCGGCGAGATCGGCGCCGATCTCTGCGAGGCGCTCGACCACGCCCACTCGCGCGGCGTCGTCCACCGCGACATCAAGCCGCAGAACGTGCAGGTGACCGAGGGTGAGTGCGAAGGGGAGTCGCGGGCGAAGCTGATGGACTTCGGCGTCGCCCACCTCGCCGACGGCGCGGCGCTGACCGCACCGGGGGACGTCGTCGGCACCCTCGCCTACATGTCCCCCGAGCAGGCCGAGGGCCGCCCCGCCGGCCCCGAGGCTGACGTCTACTCGCTGGCACTGATGCTCTACGAGTGCTGGAGCGGCGAGAACCCGCACCGGCGCGCCAGCCCGGCGGCGACCGCGCGGGCGATCGGCGACCGCACCCGGCCGCTGCGCCGGCTGCGCCCCGACCTGCCGCGCGAGCTGACGGCGGAGATCGACGCCTGCCTCTCGCCCCGGCCCAACCACCGCTCCTCGCTGGAGCAGCTGGGCATGGCGATCGAGGACTCGCTCGAACTGCTCGCCGACCAGACCCGCCCCGAGCACACCCATGCCGGCCTCCGCCTCGGCGCCCTTGCTCTCGCCACCGCCCTCGGCGCCTGGCTCGCCCTCGGCCACGGCATCCTGCTTCCCTGATGCCGGCCAGCATCTAGGATTTTCCGATCGGCGTCCTGCGCAATCTCGAGTCCCGCATCGAAGGCCTCGTCGAGGGGGTCTTCAGCCGCGCCTTCAGCTCCGAGGTGCAGCCGGTCGAACTCGCGCGCAAACTGGCGAAGGAAATGGACGCCCACAAGACGGCGTCGGTGGAACGCGTCTACGTCCCCAACGAGTACACGGTCTACCTCTCGACCAAGGACCGGGCCAAGCTCGAAGGCTACGAGCGCTCGCTCGAGCAGGAGCTCTCCGGCTACCTGCTGGAGCACGCGCGTCGGCGCAGCTACGACCTGCTGACCCGGCCCGCGGTCGAGTTCGACACTGACGAGCGCCTGCGGCTGGGCGAGTTCGGGATCCAGGCCCGCCTGGTCAAGCCGCCCGCCCACGAGGGTGAGGCGCCGAAGCAGGGGGAAGAGGGCCACACGATGGTCTACTCGGCCGTGCGCGAGCGCGACCGCAGCCGCCCCAAACACCCCGAGGAGGCGGTCACGGCGCTGGTCTCGACCCGGGCCGTGGTCTCGCTCGACGACCGCCGCTACGTGCTCGACGGGCCGCGGGCGACGATCGGCCGCTCGAAGGCGGTCGAGTGCGTGCTCTCGGACCCCAACGTCTCCCGCCGCCACGCCGAGCTGCGCCGGGCCGAGTCAGGCGACTGGCAGATCGTCGACCTCGGCTCGACCAACGGGATCAAGGTCAACGGCCGCCGCGTCGCCTCGACCCGGCTCTCGCCGGGCGACCAGGTGACCGTCGGCACGACCACCTTCCTCTTCGACATCGAGCAGTGACGGGCGCTGGCCGTAATCTGCTGGGCGCGTGGCCTATGACCCTGTATCCGTCGCCCTGAAGTTCGGCTTCCTGGCCGTCCTCTACCTGTTCCTGCTCGTGATCGCGCGCAGCGCGATCAAGGACCTGCGGCGCACGGTTTCCCCGGCCCCCGACGCGACCGGCTTCCACGCCGCTCAGCCCTATGCCGAGTCAGCCCGCCGGGCCGACGCCTGGCTCGTCGCCGAGCGCGGCGGCGGCCTCGAAGCCGATGCCCGCTTCGACCTGATCGGCGGCCTCTCGATCGGCCGCTCGAAGGAGGCCGACGTGCAGATCGACGACCGCTACGCGTCCAGCATTCACGCCCGTCTCTTCGAACGCGGCGGCCGCACCTTCGTCGAGGACATGAGCTCGACCAACGGCACCCTTCTCAACGGAGCCACGCTGAAGGGAGAGGCGGAGCTGATCGACGGCGACACGGTTCAGATCGGCGACACGGTGTTCAGGCTCGAGGCCTCATGACCCTGCGGATCGACGACCAGGCGTTTCGCACCGACACCGGGCGCCAGCGCAACGCCAACGAGGACTCGGTCTTCACCCGGGCGCCGCTGTTCGTCGTCGCCGACGGGATGGGCGGCGCGCAGGCGGGCGAGGTCGCCTCGAAGACGGCGGTCGAATCCTTCGACCGCGAGCTGCCGCCGGGGCCGCCGGAGCGGGTCCTGCGTGAGACGGTCGAGACCGCCAACCGGACGATCCACGAGCATGCCCAGAAGGACCCCGACCTGGCCGGGATGGGGACGACGATCACCGCCGCGATCGTCGACCTCGAGGCCGAGGAGGTGGCGATCGGGCACGTCGGCGACAGTCGCGCCTACCGCCTGCGCGGCGCCAGGTTCGAGCGTCTCACCCGCGACCACTCGCTGGTCGAGGAGATGCGGCGCAAGGGCCAGATCACCGAGGCGCAGGCGGAGGACCATCCGCAGCGCTCGATCATCACCCGCGCTCTCGGCCCCGAACCGGAGGTCGAGGTCGATCTGCAGACGGTCCCGGCCCAGCCCGGCGACGTCTTCCTGATCTGTTCCGACGGCCTGACGACGATGCTCGGCGACGAGCAGATCGGCAAGCTGCTGGCCCGGGCGACCTCGATGGAGTCGGCGGTGCGGGCGCTGGTCGACGAAGCCAACCGGGCGGGCGGCCGCGACAACATAACCGTGATCGCCTTCCGCATCGGCGACCCGACGGCGCCGGAAGGAAGCTCCGGGGCGCCGGCGAGCGCCCCGGAGGGCGCGACCCTGGTCGGCAGTACCGCTGAGGAGGCCGGTCTGACCACGACCGAGGTGCGCCGACGCGCCGCCGCCGAGGCAGCCCGCAAACGGCGCGAGGACCAGGCCGGCGGCAAGCCGCGCCGCCGCGGGCTGCGCACGGCGCTGAAGGCGATCGCCGCGCTGGTCCTGATCGCCGCCCTCGCCTTCGGCGCCTGGTACGGCAGCCGCCAGGTCTGGTTTCTCGGCACCGACGATGCCGGCCGCGTCGCCCTCTACCGCGGCCTCCCCTATGAACTCCCGTTCGGGATCAAGCTCTACGACGAGCGCTACGCGAGCCCGATCCAGACCGAGTCGCTGCCGCAGCGACGCCACGACGCCGTCACCGGCCACGACCTGCGCTCACGCGAGGACGCCGTCTCGCTGATCGAAGAAATCCAGAAGAGCCAGGGGGTTCCTTGAGCTCCGCCCGGAACCGGGAGCTGACCGCCCTGGTTCCAGTCGCGATCCTGCTCACCGCCGGCTTCGCCGCGGTCTTCGCCCAGGAGGGCACCCGCCTCGACAACCTCAGCCTCATCTACGGCGCCTACTTCCTCGCGGTCTGCGTGGCGACCCACCTCTTCCTGCGGATCCGCCTGCCCGACGCCGACCCGTACCTGTTCCCGCTGGTCGCCCTGCTGACCGCGTTCGGGCTGGTGATGATCTACCGGATCGACGCCACGCTCGCCCGCGACCAGGCCAACTGGTTCGTCATGGGCCTGGTCCTCTTCGCGCTGACGATCCAGTTCCTGCGCGATTACGAGGTGTTGGAGCGCTACCGGTACACGATCGCCGCGGTCGGGCTGCTGCTGCTGCTGGCGCCGCGGCTGCCGGGGATCGGCCAGCAGGTCAACGGCGCCTACCTCGGGGTCAAGATCGGGCCGCTCGCCTTCCAGCCGGCCGAGTTCTCGAAGATCGCGATCGTCGTCTTCCTCGCCAGCTACCTGCGCGAGAACCGCGAGGTGCTGATCGTCGGGGCGCGGCGCGTGCTCGGAGTGACGCTGCCGCCGCTGAAGCACTTCGGGCCGATGCTGGTGGTCTGGGGGGCCTCGATGTTCATGCTCGTCTTCATCCGCGACCTCGGCAGCTCGCTGATGTTCTTCGCCGCCTTCCTCGCCCTGCTCTACGTGGCAACCGGTCGCTTCTCCTTCGTCGTGATCGGGATGGCGATGTTCACGGTCGGCGCCTGGTTCTTCGCCGCGACCGTGCCCCACGTCCACGACCGGGTCGAGGTCTGGCTGCACCCCTACCCCCACTATGAAAACACCGGGTACCAGATCCTGCAATCGATCTTCGCCCAGGCCGACGGCGGCCTCTTCGGCAAAGGCTTCGGGCAGGGGCTGATCACGATCCCCGGCACCCACAACGCGCTGCTGCCGGCGGCCCAGACCGACACGATCTACTCGCTGATCGTCAACGAGGTGGGGCTGTTCGGCGCCTGCGGCGTGATCCTCATCTACCTGCTGATCGCCGCCCGCGGCTTCAAGATCGCCCTGCTCGCCGGCGACGGCTTCTCGAAGCTGCTAGCGACCGGGCTGACCGCGGTCTTCTCGATCCAGGCCTTCGTGATCATCGGCGGCGTCACTCGGGTGATCCCGCTGACCGGGGTCACCCTGCCCTTCATCAGCTACGGCGGCAGCTCGATCGTCGCCAACTTCGTGCTGCTGGCGCTGCTGCTGCTGATCTCCGACCGGGCCCGGCGTGAGGCCACGCAGCCGCGCGGCCGCGCCCTCTCGCTAGGGGAACCGTGAACCGCCAGATCGTCAAATTGTTCGGCTTCATCGTCGTCCTCTTCGGGGTCTTGGTCGGCTTCACGTCCTACTGGTCGGTCTTCGACGCGAAGGCGCTGAAGGAAAAGGAAGCGAACAAGCGACCGCTGCTGGAGCAGCAGCAGATCCGTCGCGGCCGCATCCTCGCCGCCGACGGCACCGTGCTCGCGAAGTCGGTCGCCAAGGGCAAGGGCGACTCCCTTCGCTTCGTCCGCCGCTACCCGGAAGGGGCGCTCTACGGGCACCCGATCGGCTACAGCTTCGTGCGCCAGGGCGACAGCGAGTTCGAGCGGTTCCACAACGACCAGCTGATCGGCGAAGAATCGGAATTCGGCTCGATCCTCGACCAGCTCCTCGGCCACAACCAGGAAGGCAACGACATCGTCACCAACATCGACCCGGGGGCGCAGCGGACGGCGCTCTCGGACCTCGAAGCGGCGGGCTTCGGCGCCGTGGTCGCGCTCGAACCGAGCACCGGCGAGGTCAAGGTGTTGGCCTCGAACAAGCCGTACGACCCCAACCGGGTCCCCTACGAATACTCGAAGCTGGCCACCAACGAAATCGAAACGCCGCTGCTGAACCGGGCGACCCAGGGGCTCTACCCGCCGGGCTCGACCTTCAAGGTGGTGACCGCCGCGGCCGGTCTGGAAAGCGGTGTGATCACCCCGGAAACGACGATCGACGCGCCCGGCACGATCATCGACGAAGGCCACGAACTGGCCAACGACTTCAACGAGGACTTCGGCCCGATCGCCCTCGACACGGCGCTGACCAACTCGGTCAACACCTGGTTCGGCCAGCTCGGCCAGCAACTCGGCAACGACAAGTTGTTCGAAACGATGGAAAAGTTCGGCTTCAACTCGACGCCGCCGATCGATCTGCCCGAAGACGAGGTCTACGAGAGCGGCGTCTCCGGCGAAGAAGGTTTGCTGACCGCCAAGGACCCGGTCGACCTGGCCCGGGTCGCGATCGGCCAGGAGCGGCTGCTGGCGACGCCGCTGCAGATGGCGATGGTGGCCTCGGCGGTCGCCAACGGGGGCAAGCTGATGAAGCCGCAGATCTGGAACCGGGTGGTCGACCCCGACGGCCGCGTCACCGAACGCCTCGATCCTTCCCAGTACAGCCAACCGATCAGCGCTCAGACGGCGGAAGAGCTGACGACGGCGATGGAAGGCGTGGTCTCCGAAGGGACCGGCACCAACGCGGCGATCTCCGGCGTCCCGGTCGCCGGCAAGACCGGCACCGCGGAAACGCCCGGCAACGAATCCTGCGGCGGCGGCGAAGAAGAGAACCAGGCCTGGTTCATCGGCTTCGCCCCGGCGAACGATCCGAAGATCGCGATCGCCGCCTCGGTCGAGTGCACCGAACAGTTCGGCAACGACGTCGCGGCACCGATCTTCCGCGACGTGGCGGAAGCGATCCTGAATGGCGAATGAGTCTGAGACGAGGAGGCGTAAGTGCCTGAAGTAAACGAGGGGAGCGTCGTCGACGGGCGTTACCGAGTGCTGCGCCGGCTCGGCAGCGGCGGCATGGCCGACGTCTGGCTGGCCGAGGACACGCACCTGCAGCGGCAGGTGGCGCTGAAGGTCCTGCACCGGCGCTTCGCCCAGGACCAGGAGTTCGTCCAGCGCTTCCAGCGCGAGGCCGAGTCGGCGGCGGGCCTGCAGCACCCGAACATCGTCTCCGTCTTCGACCGCGGCCAGTTCGAGGGCACCTATTACATCGCCATGCAGTACGTCGACGGGCCGACCCTGAAGCAGCTGATCGACCGCGGGCTGACCCCGGAGCAGGCGGTGACGGAGATCCGCCAGGTCCTGGAGGCGGCTCGCTTCGCCCACCGCAACGGCGTCGTCCATCGCGACCTCAAGCCCCAGAACGTCATCATCAATGCCGAGGGGGTGGCGGTCGTGACCGACTTCGGGATCGCCCGCGCCGGCGTCTCCGAGATCACCCAGACCGGCTCGGTGATGGGGACCCCGCACTACCTCTCGCCCGAGCAGGCCCAGGGCTTCGACGTCACCGCCGTCTCCGACCTCTACTCGATCGGGGTGATGCTCTACGAGGCGCTGACCGGGCGGGTCCCGTTCGAGGCCGACTCCGCCGTTGCGGTGGCGATGAAACAGGTCTCGCAGACGCCGCTGCGGCCGAGCTCGATCAACCCCGCCGTCTCGCCGGCGCTCGACGCCGTGGTGATGCGGGCGCTGGAGAAGGACCCCGGCCAGCGCTTCCAGAGCGCCGACGCCTTCATCGCCGCCCTCGACGCGGCGCTGAAAGCGCCCGCGACCGGCGGCACCGCGGACTTCGCGGCGCTGCCACCGGCGGTCGCGGTGCCGGTCGCGGAGGGGGAGCTCGATCCCGAGGAGGAGGCGCGCAAGCGCCGCCGCCGCTGGATCGCAGCGGCGCTGGTGGCCGTGATCGTCGGCCTCCTGATCGGGCTGCTGTTGACCCGCGACACCAGCACCGAAGTGCCGGACGTGACCGGGGAAATGCGCAGCGCCGCCACCCAGCGGCTCGAACGCAACGGCTTCTCGGTCGCCAAGGTGATCGAAGTCGAGCGCCCGACCAAGGCCAACGTGGTCCTCGAGCAGGACCCGGCCGCCTCGCCGCCGGCCAACGAAGCCGAGCTTGACTGCGCCTTCCTCACCCTCTTCTGCTCGAAGCCGAAGGTGACGCTGACGGTCAGTGCCGGGCCCGGCAGCAGCGAAGTCCCGGCCACCGCCGGCCTCAGCCGCGACGAGGCAACCGAAAAGCTGGAAGCCGCGGGCTTCGGCGTCCAGGCCGAAACGGTCAGCTCCACTGCGGTCGAAGAAGGGCTGGTGATCCACTCCGAACCCTCGGCGGGCGAAACCGCGACCAATGGCTCCGACGTCACCATCGTCGTCTCCGCCGGTCCGAAGCGGGCCAAGGTGCCGGTCCTGGTCGGCAGCCAGCGCCGGCTCGCGGTGCAGCAGATCCGCGGTCGTGGCTTTACCCCCAGCGTCTCCGAAGAAGAAAGCAACTCGCCCGCGGGAGAGGTGATCAGGCAGTCGCCGAGCGCCGGCAGCGAGGTGGAAGTCGGCGCCACCGTCGCGATCGTGGTCTCGTCGGGGAAGGAACAGGCGAAGGTGCCGAACGTGATCGGCAAGCTGCGCGCCGAAGCGGTCCAGGCCGTCCGCGATGCCGGGCTCACCCCGAGCGTGGAAGAAGAAGAAACCGAAGTGGAAGCCAAGATCGGTTACGCGATCGACCAGTCCCCGCCCTTCGGCTCCGAACTGGAACCGGGCGCGACGGTGACGATCGTGGTCGGCAAGCGGTCGGCGGCGCCGGAAGCCGAAGAATGAGGGTCGCGGTCCTCAGCGGCGGGCGGTCCTCCGAGCACGACGTCTCGCTGCGTTCGGGGGCCTCGGTCGCTCGCGGCTTGGGCGAGGCCGGGCACGAGGTCGTCGCGGTGACGATCGAGCGTGAGGGGCGCTGGCAGGTCGAGGACGCCCCGGTCACCCTCACCCCCGGGGGTGGTCTGCTCGGCGCCGACGCGGTCTTCCCGGCCCTGCACGGGGCCTTCGGCGAGGACGGCAGCGTCCAGGGTCTGCTGGAGCTGCTCGACGTGCCCTACGTCGGCTCCGACGTGCTCGCCTCGGCCTCCTGCCTCGACAAGCTCACCCTGAAGCGGCTCTTCGCCGAGGGTGGCATCCCCCAGGTCGAGTTCGCCGCCGCCGGCGAGGAGGGCTGGCGCGAGCGCTGCGAGGCGATGGGGCTGCCGCTCTGGGTCAAGCCCTCGCGGATGGGCTCCAGCGTCGGCATCAGCAAGGTCGAAGATCTGGCGGACCTCGAGGCCGCAGTGGAGCTGGCCCGCCGCTACGACCCGCGGGTGATCGTCGAGGCCTCGGCCCACGGTCGCGAGGTCGAGTGCTCGGTGCTCGGCAACGAGGAGCCGCTGACCTCGCTGCCCGGGGAGATCGTCGCCAACGCCGAGTGGTACGACTTCGAGGCCAAGTACGAGCAGGGCGGGATGGAGCTGCGGGTCCCGGCGCCGATCTCCGCCGCGGAGGCCGCCCGCGTGCGCGAGCTCGCCGGCTCCACCTTCGCTCTCGCCGGCTGTTCGGGCCTCGCCCGCTGCGACTTCTTCGTCGAGCCCGACGGCGAGGTGCTGGTCAACGAGATCAACACGATGCCCGGCTTCACCGAGACCAGCGTCTACGCGAAGCTGCTGGATTCGAGCGGGATCGGCTACGCCGAGCTCTGCGAGCGCCTGGTCGAGCTGGCGGTCGAGCGCCACCGGCGCGCCCGCTCGCACCAGTTCTGAGCACCTCCGGTCTCAGGCGACGAGCCGCTCGAGCGCCAGCCCCAGCACCTGGGAGCGGCTCCTGCCGGCATGGCCGGCGGCGATGAAGTAACTGCCGATGAAGAGCGAGAAGGCGAGTAGGGCGCGGACCTCGGCCTCCTCCTCGCCGAGGCCGAGCTGCCCGAACAGCGTGCGCAGGTACTGCATGCGGCGGTTGTCGATCCGCTGCACGCGGGCGGCGACCTCGGCGTCCCGCCGTGCCCACTCGCGAATCGCCAGCTCGACCGGGAAGTCGACCGACGGCGCCAGCGCGAACAGCTGCCGCAGCTTTGCCCGCGCCGGCGCCGCGGTGCCCTCGATCTGGGCGATCACGTTCTCGGCCACGACGCGCTCCCAGCTGTCGAGCATCTCCTCCAGCAGTGCCCGACGGTCTTTGAAGTGCCAGTAGAAGCCGCCCTTCGAGACCCCCAGCGACGCGGCCAGGGGCTCCACCCGAACCGCATCCGGGCCACCCTCGCCGAGGGCCTTCAGCCCCGCGCCCACCCAGGCGCCGCGGGGAGTTCGGACCTTGGCCATCGGCCTATCTATACGGGACCGTATTGACAGATGCAACCGTTCTTCCTAAGATCCATACGCCAGCGTATAGATAACGGAGGGAGAGACGATGAGGCTTCCCAACTCAGCCCACGAATCCGTGGAATGGCGAATCCAGGAGATCGTTCCGGACTTCACTCTCGAGGACGTCTGGGAGCTGCCCGCGCAGGGCGGCATCGAGGATTTCCAGGACCTGCTCGAGCTGATGGCTTCCAGCGACCCGGCCAGCGCCGACTCATGGCCGACCCGCGCCCTCTGGCGCCTGCGCGACCGCCTCGGGGCCTGGTTCGACCTCGGCCGGATCTCGGCCCCGGATGCCGCCCTGGGCCGCGAGCCGATCCCGGGCGCCGATGAGACCTCGCTGGCCGGCCGGCTGCCGGCGGACCTGCGCGCCACCGCGGCGGACGTCGACTTCGGCTCTCTCCCCTTCGTGCCGCTTTACCGCACCGATGTCGAGTTCGCGGCGGAGCTGTCAAACCGGACCGTGCACGGGGTGATGCACTTGGCCTGGGTCGCGCAGGGCGATGGGCGCTACCAGGCTCAGATGGCCGTCTACGTCAAGCCCCGCGGCCTCTTCGGCAAGGGGTACATGGCGCTGATCAAGCCCTTTCGCTACCTGATCGTCTACCCGGCGCTGACCCGCCAGACCGAGCGGATGTGGAAGGCGCGCACTACTTCAGCAGCTTGACGTCGCTGATCTCGACCTGGAAGCGGCCTTCCTGGTCGCGCGCCGGCGCCGCTTTGTTGAACCAGATCAGGAAGTACTTGGCGGGCGCGGGAGTGTCGATGTCGGCTTCGACGGTGGTGCTCGCGTCGGCGATCTCGCCCACCGGTTCCCCCCATTCGGAGAGTTCTTCGGGCGGGCCCGAGGCGGCGGCGTAGATCTCCGCGTCCCAGCCTGGCGTCGGCGTCCTCACCACCAACTTCGAGGGTGAGGCCGGCGACTTCGTGGTCACGTAGAGGCCGACGCCCGGGTCGGGCCCGGTCTTGGTCCCGGCAAAGGTGTCGGTGTCGTAGTGCTCGGTGCTCCAGGCGGTGCCGGTCGGGTTGCCGTCGACGGTGAGGTTGACCGTGGCCGGATCCTCTTCGCCGTCGCCCTGGGGGTCGTAGTCGGTGGCGGAGGAGATCGGCACGGTCGAGCCCTTGTCCTTGAGCGCCCCGCCCCCACCACCGCCGTCGCCGATGAACTTGACCGCGACCAGGACTCCGGCCGCGACCAGGACCAGCAGCGCGATCGCCGCCCAGGACCAGCGCCTGCGGCCAGGCAGCTGGCGCTTCGGCGGCGGCACCGCGTCGAGCACGCTGGTCGCCTCGCCGGTGGTCGAGCCCGCCCGCGCCGCCTCGACCTCGAGCGCGGTCGAGAGGTCGTCGATCATCTCGCCCACCTGCTGGTAGCGCTGGTGCGGGTCCTTGTCGGTCGCGCGCTCGACCACCAGCGCCGTCGCCGCCGAGATCTCGGGCCGGCGCTGCTGCACGTCGGGCAGGTCCTCGTTGACGTGTTTCATCGCCACCCCGACCTGGCTGTCGGCGTGGAACGGGACCTGGCCGACCAGCATCTCGTAGAGGACGACGCCGAGCGAGTAGATGTCCGAGCGGGGGTCGACCGGGTGGCCCATCGCCTGCTCGGGGGCGACGTAGTCGGTGGTGCCGAGGACGCGGCCGGTGGCGGTCATCCCGTCCTGCTCGAGCTGGCGCGAGATCCCGAAGTCGGTCAGCTTGGCCCGCCCCTCGGCGTCGATCAGGACGTTCTGCGGCTTGATGTCGCGGTGGACCATGTTGCGGGCGTGGGCGACGGTGAGCCCGCGGGCGATCTCGATCGCGTAGGCCAGCGCCTCCTGGGTGTCGAGCGCGCCGACCCGGGCGATCCGCTGCTTCAGCGTCTCCCCTTCGACGTACTCGAAGACGATGTAGGGGTGGCCGCCGTCCTCGCCGGCGTCGATCACCGCGACCACGTTCGGGTGCGAGAGCTTGGCGACCGCGCGCGCCTCCTGGCGGAAGCGCTCGAGCTGGTCGGGCTGCTCGGACATCTCCCGGTGCATCACCTTGACCGCGACGGCGCGGTCGAGGGTGCCGTCGTTGGCCAGGTAGACGGTGGACATGCCGCCGCTGCCGAGCTTCGCCTCCAGCTTGTAGCGGCCGGAGAGCACGGTGCCGATCATCTGCGAGCTGGTCGTGCGGGGGTCCATCAGCGGGGACGAACGTTATGGGGCGGTGGAAGGGGTCTCAATAGGTAATTTCACAAGTTGCAGGCGCACCGGGTCAATACAGGTTCGCTACTACCCTGACCCCGCCTGCCCGCGCCCTGGAATGGGCGTTCTCGCCCGCGAGTTCCGCGGTTCCAAATCCACCCATTTGGTGGGAAACGAACCGCGGAACGGCTTGGGGGTCGCTGGACGCGTTCCGCGGTTCGCTTCCCACGTATTCCGTGGATTAGGAACCGCGGAACTAGAGGCGGTGGACTGCCTTGGCCCCGTCGGTGGCGCGGCCGATCCGGCTCGCCGCCGGGTAGTGCGCGCGCAGCAGGTCCAGTGCCGCCGCTTCGTCCTCGGCCGGGACGACGACGCAGAAGCCGCAGCCCATGTTGAAGACGTCGTACATCTCCTCCTCGGAGACCTCGCCGTGCTCCTGGATCAGCGCGAAGATCGGTGGCACCGGCAGCGGCGCGTCGATCTCGTAGCCGACCGCGGCCGCCAGCCGCAGCAGGTTGCCGGTGCCGCCGGAGGTGATGTGGGCGAGGCCGCGGACGTCGACGCTGGAGCGCAGCAGCTCGACCACCGGCTTCACGTAGATCTCGGTCGGCTCCAGGAGGGCGTCGCCGAGCGGGCGGCCGAGACGATCGTCGTCGAAGCCGATCCCGTGCAGGGCCGAGCGAGCCAGCGTGTAGCCGTTGGAGTGGATGCCGGAGGAGGGCAGGCCGATGACGACGTCGCCCGCCTCCACCGCGGCACCGTCGATCACCGCGTCGAGCTCGACGGTGCCGAAGCAGGCGCCGGAGACGTCGACGCTGGAGACGAGGTCGCCGAGCTGGGCCAGCTCGCCGCCGGGGATCTCGACCCCGGCCAGCTCCGCCCCGCGGGCGAGGCCGACCCCGATTTCCTCGCAGACCGCCGGGTCCGCCTTCTGCACCGCGATGTAGTCGAGCATCGCCAGCGGCTCGGCGCCGACGCAGATCACGTCGTTGACGTTCATCGCCACGCAGTCGATCCCGACCGTGTCGAAGCGCCCCAGCTCCTCGGCGACCAGCAGCTTGGTCCCGACCCCGTCGGTGGAGAGCGCGATCCCGAGGTTCTCGCCGATCTCGATCACGCTTGCGTAGTGCCCGGGCAGCGGCACCTGCAGCGAGGGCCGGTCGAGCTTGATCGCCCCCAGCGCCCGCACCAGCCCGGCGACCGCCGCGTTCGCCGCTCCCTGGTCGACCCCGGCTTTGGCGTAGGCGTCGCTCACTTGGAACCCCGACGTGAGCATGCCGATCGCCTCGGCTTTGAATAACCGGAAATCACCGTGTCGATCGGCATGCTCACCGCCCCAGCTTTACAAGAACGGCGGCGGCCAGGGCGGCCCGGTAGGCCGCGTATGGCCAGAGCGCCCGGTCGCGCTCGACCAAGCCGATCAGGCGCTGGGAGGCCAGGGTCGAGGCGAAGGAGGCGGCTATCCCGAGGCCGAGGGTGCGGCGCAGCTCCGGCGTGGTCCCGCGCCGCGCCAGGCGCGTGCCCTTGAGCGCGGTGGCGCCGACGATGATCGGCAGCGCGATCGTGCGCGAGAGCAGGTTCGCCTGGTCGCGCGAGAAGTGGCGCCAGCGGGCAGCCGCGAGGGTGACGCCGTTGCGGGAGACGCCGGGCGCCAGCGCCGCCGCCTGGGCGACGCCGAGGGCGAGGCCGTCGGCCGCGGTGGCGTCACCGCGCCCGCGCCGCTGCGGCCGGGTGTCGGCGGCGAGCATCGCCGCGGCACCGGCGAGCAGGCCGTAGGCGGTCGCGCGCGGGCCACCGAGGTGGCGCTCGATCGGGCGCTCCAGGGTGTAGCCGACGATTGCCGCCGGCAGGAAGGAGAGCCCGAGCAGCAGCGCCCGGCGGCCGTTGAAGCCGCGCAGCTCCTCGGCGATCAGGCGCCGCTGGCCGATCAGCAGCGCCGCCGCCGCGCCGGTGTGGAGCGCCACCTCGAAGCTCTTGCGCAGCTCCGGGTCGATCGTCTCCCAGTCCCAGCCCGCCAGCCAGGGGACGAGGACGATGTGGGCCGAGCTGGAGACCGGCAGCAGCTCGGCCGGGCCCTGGACGATGCCCAGCGCGACGGCGCGCCGGGCCGGCAGCCGCCCCTCGCCCGGCTCGCTCAAGCGCCGCTGGTTCCGGCCGGCTCGGGGGTCGCGACGGGCTCGCCGCCCTCGCCGTCCCCGCCCCCGCGCCGTCGCTTGACGATCAGGTAGACGATCCCGACCACGACCACCGCCAAGACGACGAAGTCGAGGTAGCCGAGCTTGTGGCGCCAGTCTTCCCAGTTGTCACCGACCTTTTCGCCGATGATCGCCAGGGCCAGCACCCAGGGGATCGAGCCGAGCAGGGTGAAGGCGCTGAAGCGCCAGAACGGCATCTTCGCCACCCCGGCCGGGAGCGAGATGAAGGTGCGGATGATCGGCAGCATCCGCGAGAAGAAGACGGTCCAGGAGCCGTAGCGCGAGAACCAGTCATCGGCCCATTTGAGGTGCCTGGGGCTGATGTGGATCAGCTTGTTCTTTTCCAGGAGATCAAGGCGCCCGTAATAGCCGACCGCGTAGGCGATCCAGGAGCCGGCCAGGTTTCCCAAGACGCCGGCGACGACGATCCCGAACAGGGTCAGTTCGCCTTTGGAGACGGCGAAGCCGGCGAACAGCATGATCGCCTCGGAGGGGATCGGGATGCAGGCCGACTCCAGGGTCATCAGCAAGAACACCGCCACGACCCCGGCCGAGCCGATGAATTCGGTGGCGAGGTCGACGAGCGGTTCGACCACCTTGTCGGTGACGGAGGCGAGCGGGAGGAGGGCGTGCATCAGCGGCACATCGTAGGGACGATGCGGTCCAGAAGGGGCACTCGACCCCCTGAAGCCCGCATCTGGCCCTAAACTGGCCCTCTCTGATGAGTCGCCTGAATCACCCCGTCTACCGCAACCGGATGCTGCAGTTGGCGGCCGACGCGGTGCTCGTCGCGCTGGCTTTCTTCCTCGCCTTCCAGCTGCGCTTCCTCGACGAACCGCACGGCTGGCCCGAGCGCTACCAGACCCTCTTCCTGCAGTCGGTCGGCTTCGTCGTGGTCGGCAAGCTCGCCGTCTTCTACGCCTGCGGGCTCTACCAGAAGTGGTGGCGCTACGTCAGCGGTCGCGACTTCCTCCTGATCTTCCGCGCCGTCGCCATCGCCAGCGCGATCCTGGTCGTCTTCTTCGCCGTCGCCAAGCCCTTCGCGCACACGCTGCCGCGGGCGGTCGAGGTGACCGACTTCGTGCTGACGATGATGTTGATCGCCGGCGCCCGCCTGGCGGTGCGGCTGATCGTTGAGCGCCCCTCGCGCGGATCGCGCCTGCCCAAGCACGAGGTGCTGGTGGTCGGCGCCGGCTCCGGCGGCCAGATGGTCGTGCGCGAGCTGCAGCTCAACCCCAACCTCGGCGCCACCGCGATCGGCTTCGTCGACGACGACCCGCGCAAGCGGGGGATGCGGATGCTGGGCCTGAAGGTGCTGGGCTCGACCAAGGAGATCGTCAAGATCCTCGACGAGACCGAGCCCGACGAGGTCGTGATCGCGATCCCCTCGGCTCCCGGGCAGCTGCGCGGCCAGGTCGTCTCCGCCTGCCGCGAGCGCGAGATCCGGGTTCGCACCCTGCCGACCGTGTTCGAGCTCCTGCGCGGCGGCGTCCAGCTCAACAAACAGCTGCGCGAGGTGCGGGTCGAGGACGTGCTCGGGCGCGAGCCGATCGTGCGCGAGCTCGACCGCGTCGGCGCCTACCTGCGCGACCGCATCGTCCTCGTCACCGGCGCCGGCGGCTCGATCGGCTCCGAGCTCTGCCGCCAGATCGCCCAGGTCAAGCCGCGGCTGCTGGTGATGCTCGACCACGCCGAGGACAACCTCTTCGAGATCGATCGCGAGATGGTCGAGCTGCGCCACTTCACCAACGTCGAGTCGGTGCTGGCCGACTGCAAGGAGCCGCACCGGATGCTGGAGGTGATGCAGCGGTTCAAACCGAGCGTCGTCTTCCACGCCGCCGCCTACAAGCACGTGCCGCTGATGGAGGCCAACCCGCTCGAGGCGGTCCGCAACAACGCGATCGCGACCCGGATCACGGCCGAGACCGCGGCCGCCTCCAAGGTCGAGCGCTTCGTCCTCATCTCCACCGACAAGGCGGTCAACCCGAAGACGGTGATGGGGGCCTCGAAGGCGATGGCCGAGTTCATCGTCGAGAACGCCGGCAACAGCCACCCCGGCACCCGCTTTGCCTCGGTCCGCTTCGGCAACGTCCTCGCCTCCTCCGGCAGCGTGGTCCCGATCTTCCGCAACCAGATCGAGCGCGGCGGCCCGGTCACCGTCACCCACCCGGAGATGACCCGCTACTTCATGACGATCCCGGAGGCGGTGCAGATGGTGATCCGGGCCGGCGACATCGGCGCCGGCAAGGGCGAGGTCTTCGTCCTCGACATGGGCGAGCCGGTGAAGATCCTCGACCTCGCCCACAACATGATCCGGCTCGCCGGCTACGAGCCGGAAGAGGACATCGCGGTCGAGTTCACGCAGCCGCGGGCCGGAGAGAAGCTGCACGAGGAGCTCTTCGCCGCCAGCGAGGAGCTGCAGCCGACCGCGGCGCGGCGGATCAACCGCGCCGTCCGCGCTCGGGCGCTCGACCCCGCCTGGGTCGACTCGACGCTGGCCTCGCTGGAAGACCTGGTGATGGCCGGCGACGAGGCGAATCTGGCCGAGCGGGTGGTCGAGATGATCGCCTCTCCCGGCAGCGATGCGGCGACAGTCGTCTCTGGCGAATAGTCTCTCGCAGCTTGGTAAAGGTGATTGAACAGATCGGCGCTTTCGCCGGCCTGGCCGCGTTCCTCGGGCTCGCCGTGCTCGCCTTGCTCTCGTTTACGCAGGGGCGGGACATCCGGCGGCTGCGCGAGTGGGCCGGCTCGGCCCCCGAGCGCGATGCCGAGCGCAAGGAGGCGACCTCGACGATCGCCGCCCAGCGGGCGGAGGAGCTGCGCCGGCTGGAGGAGTCCCGCACCGCCGAGCACGAGGCGGTCGGCAAGCGCGAGGAACGGCGCCGGCGCCGCGAGGCGGGGCTGCCGACCCAGAGCCGCCGCGAGCGCTTCAGCGAGAGCACCTCGGGCCTCGGCGCCCGGCTCGCCGAGCCGCGCTACCTGATCGCGATCTTCATCGTCATGCTGGTGGTCGTCGGCGGCGTCGCCTACCTCTTGGTCAGCGGCTCCGACGACAGCGCCGCCGGCAAGAAGGGCAAGCAGGCGGCGGCGAAGGTCCAGCCGAGCGATATCGAGGTCACGGTCCTCAACGGCACCGCGACCGAAGGCCTCGCCGGGACCTACGGCGACAAAGTCGAGAACAAGGGCTTCCGGCTCGGCGCCGTCTCCAACACCGAACAGAGCTTCGAAGCGAGCGTGGTGATGTTCGAACGCGGACACGCGCCGGAAGCGCGCAAGGTCGCCAAGCAGCTGGGGATCTCGAAGGTCGAACTGATGAGCCCGGAAGTCAAATCCGCCTCGGCGGGGGCGAACGTGGCAGTCGTGGTCGGCGAGGACAATGCCACGGCGGCGGGTTGAGGCGCCTGCGGCCGCACTGGTCTTCGCGCTTCTCGTTCTCGCCACGGTTGCCGCCTTCGGCTGGGCGCAGCACCTCAAGCGCGACCCGCTGGTTCTCGACCGCGTCACCTTCGTCGCGACGCCGGTGTTGCACCCCGGGAACCCTGTTCACAGCATCACTCCCAACGACGACTGCCACTACGACAGTGTGCGGATCCGTTTCCGCGTCACCCGGACCGATCATGCAACCGTTCAGATCGTCAAACCGGGGGGCAGGGTCGTAAGGACCCTCTCCCGCGATCGCCTGCTCAAGCGCTACCACTTCTTCACTTTCTATTGGCGCGGTCACCAGCGCGGTGGCGGCATCGCCCCGCCCGGTCGCTACAAGCTGCGGGTCAAGCTGCTCGGGCAGGAACGCAACCTGGTTCCGCCCGGCGTAATCAAGCTGCACCGTGCCCCGCGGCTGCCGCCGGTGCGGACCTGCCTGCCGATCGGGAAGCGCTCGCCTTGAGCGACTTCCTCGCCGCCGCGGGCCTGCTGATCGCCGCCGCGGCCTGCGCCGCCTCGATCCTCCTGCCTCCGGGCCGGCCGCGCTCGCTGGCGATGCTGTTGGCGATCGGGCTGTTCCCGCTGCTGATCCTCGGCGACCAGTGGCACACGACCCAGATCGTCGACCTGCGCCACGACGACGGCCGCATCGTCGCGCTGCTCCTGGCCGCAGCGGTCGCGGTCGGGGTGCTCACCTACGGCTTCCGCCGTTGGCCGGTCCTGCTGCCGCTGGCGATCGTCGCGGCGCTGCCCTTCCGGGTGCCGCTGCACGCCGGTGGCGATACCGCCAACCTGCTGGTGCCGCTCTACCTGGTGATCGCCGCCGGGGTCGTCTTCACCCTCCTCCGCGACTGGGCTTCGCCGGCGAGCAACTGGACGCCGCGGCCGCTGGCCTGGACCCTCGCCGCCTTCGTCGTCCTCTACGCGATCCAGGCGCTCTACTCGGGCGACTTCTCGAAGGGGCTGCAGAACATCTGCTTCTTCCTCGTCCCCTTCACCGTCGCCTACCGGCTGTTGCGTGAGGTCGAGTGGGACCGTCGCCTGCTGAAGCTGGTCCTGATCGTCGTCGTCGCCGAGGCCGCCGCCTTCGTCGCGATCGGCTCGGTCGAGTACCTCAGCCGCAGCCTGTTCTGGAACGACCAGGTGATCAGATCGAACGAATTCCACACCTACTTCCGGGTCAACTCGGTCTTCTGGGACCCCAACGTCTACGGTCGCTACCTGGCGCTGGTGATCGTGGTCGCGATGGCGGCGCTGCTGTGGGTGCGGGAACGCCGCGCCTTCGCGCTGCTGACCGTGGCGGTCGCCTTCCTCTGGCTCGGCCTCGCCCAGACCTTCTCGCAGTCGAGCTTCATCGCCCTGCTGGCCGGCCTGGCGGTGCTGGCGGCGATCCGCTGGAGCTGGAAGTGGACGCTGGCCGCGGTCGCCGTCGGCATCGTCGGCGCGGCCCTGGCGATCGTGCTCGTCGGCGGTTCCGGCAAGCTCACCACCGACCGCCTCAACGTCGACCTCAGCGGCCGCGGCAACCTCGTCTCCGGCGGCCTAGAACTCTTCTCCGAACGCCCCGTCCAAGGCTACGGCTCCGGCTCCTTCCAGCACGCCTACAGCACCCACCGCGCCAACAAGGACATCCCCGTCTCGGTGTCTCACACGGAGCCGGTCACGGTCCTCGCCGAGCAGGGCCTTCTGGGCTTCTTGCTCTACATCGCCCTGATAGCAGTGGCCCTCTGGACCATGACCTCGGGTATCCGGGGACCTCCCGTTGGCAGCGTCGAGGGGGAGTCCGAGAACGGAGCCAGTTTGCCCCGCCCGCAGGACTCCCCCTCGACGCTGCTCCCAGCGCGGGCAGCGGTTCTCGCTGCCTTCGTGGCGCTACTCGTGCACACGCTCTCCTACGCCGGCTTCTTCGAGGACCCCATCACCTGGGTTCTCCTCGCCATCGGCGCCTCCCTGGCCGCCGCGCCCGCCGCTCCGGCGGTCCGCGACCCGGCGTAGGCTCCGCCCGTGTCGGGATACCTGCGCCGCCTGGCGACGACCGGTGCCGCCTACACGGCGGCGAGCATCGTCTCGAAGTTCATCGCGGTGGCGCTGCTGCCGCTCTACACCCGCTACCTGACCCCGGCCGACTACGGTGCCGCCGAGGTGATGTTCGCGGCGATCGTCACCGCCAGCATCGTCGTCCGCCTCGGCTTGATCGAGGCGCTGCTGCGCTTCTATTACAAGGAGGGCGAGGACCCCGAGCGGATCGTCGCCAGCACCTTCGCCGGGCTCTTCTGGTTCGCGACGATCGGGGCGCTGATCGCGCTCCCCTTCGCCACCCCGCTCGCCGAAGCGCTGCTCGACCCCAAGCACGCGGACGAAGTGGGGCCGATGGCCGAGCTGGTGCGGATCTCGGTCGGCGGCCTCTGGGTGCTGACGATGTTCGAGTTCATGCTCACCCTGTTCCGGCTCGAGGAGCGCGCCCGCGCCTTTTTCGTCACCACGATCCTCAACGTCCTGGTCACGATCGGCCTCACCGTCGTGCTGGTGGTCGGGGCCGGCGAGGGCGCCCGTGGCCTGTTGGTCGGCAGCTACGCCAGCGGCGCCGTCTTCGTGCTCGGCCTGATCGTGCTCCAGCGCCACCGTCTCTCGCTCTTCTTCGACCGCGCTCTGCTGCGACGGCTGCTGCGCTTCGGGCTGCCGACGATGCCGGCCGAGGTCTCGCTCTACCTGCTCAACTTCGTCGACCGGATCATCATCGTCCGCTACGTTGGCCTCGCCGAGGCCGGGCTCTACTCGCTGGCGGTCAAGTTCGCCCAGGGCGTCAACGTCCTCGTCCGCGGCTTCCAGCTCGCCTGGCCGCCGCTGGCCTACTCGATCCGCGACGACGACGACGCCCGTCGCGCCTACGCCACCGTGGTCACCCTCTTCGTCAGCGGCTGTGCCTTCGTCGTCACCGGCATGTGGCTGCTCTCGCGCTGGATCGTGCGGGCGCTGGCAGCGCCGAAGTTCTTCGACTCCTACGAAGCGATCGGGCTGATCACCACCGCGGTCACCCTCTATGCCGTCTACATGGTGCTCGTCGTCATCCTCGGCCGCACCGGGCGGACCGAGTTCAACCTGCCGGCGACCCTCGCCGCGCTCGCCGCCAACATCGTCCTCAACCTGCTGCTGGTGCCGCCGCTGGGGATCGTCGGCGCCGGGCTCGCCCTGGTCGCCTCCTACGTCGTCGTGCTGGCGCTGATGTACTTCTTCACCCAGAGGCTCTTCCCGGTCCCTTACCAGTGGGGCCGCCTCGCCCGCGTGACCTGCACCGCCGCGGCGCTGGTCGGCATCGGCGAGCTGGCGATGCCGACCTCGGGAGCCGCGGGTCTGCTCGGCCGCGCAGCCCTCACCGCCGCCTACCCCCTCGTCCTCTACGCCAGCGGCTTCTTCACCCCCGGCGAGCGCGTCTGGATCGCCCGCCTCCGCCACCCCGGCGAGCTGCTCGCCTCCTTCCAGCGCCTGCGCGCCCAGCCCAGCGCTGTCGACGGCGCGATCCCGGAGGCCTACGAGGTAGAGCGCATGGACGAGGACACGCTGCGCTAACCAGCCCATCCTCGTTCCGCGGTTCCTTATCCGCCTATTTGGTGGGAAACGAACCGCGGAACCAGCCGGGCGGTGGTTGGACCCGTTCCACGGTTCCGTCCCCACGTATTTCGTGGATTAGGAACCGCGGAACGGGGGGAGTTCATTCGGCGCGGTCGCGGATCGATTCGCCGCGCTGGGGGAAGAGCGCTTGGCGGGCGTGGGCTCGGTAAACGGCGGCCGGTTGGTTGGGGAGGACGGTGGCGGCGAGGGCGCGTGCCGCGTAGGTCCAGGCGGTGAGGACGCGGACCGCCAGCGCCGCGGCTCGGCCATGATGCTTGCGCATGTAGAGGTCGCGGTTGCGGTGGAATTCGACGATCCGCGGCAGGCCCGCGGCGAGGTCGGTCGAGAGTTGGTCGTGGTGGACCGCCTCGGCGCCGGGGACGAAGAGCGAGTACCAGCCGGCGTCGTCGAGGCGCTTGGCGAAGTCGCACTCGTCGTAGTAGACGAAGAAGGCGGGGTCGAGGTAGTCGACCGCGGCGGCGGCCTCGCGGCGGACCAGCAGCGCGCTCGACTGGCCCCAGTCGACGCGGCGGGTCGCCGCGCCCACGCTCTGCACGGTCAGCCAGCGGTGCAGGAAGAGCGCTCCGGCGAGCGCCGTCCCGACCCCCGGGAAGCGCCAGGCGCAGGGCACCGGGTTGCCGCTGGAGTCGAGCAGCCGCGGCGTCGCGGCCGCCGCTTTCGGGTCGGCGTCGAGCGCCGCGATCAGGGCCGCCGCCGCCCCCGGCCGCAGCTCCGAGTCCTCGTTCAGCAGCAGGCAGTAGCGACCCTTGGCCGCGCGCATCAGGGTCGAGTCGTTCTCCGCCTTGCCGGTCCGCCGCTCCAGCGCGATCAGGCGGATCTCGCCGCCGAGCGCCCGCACCGCCGCGGCCGAGCCGTCGCCGGAGGCATTGTCGAGGACGAGGATCTCGCGCTCCACCCCGGTCGGGTGGGTGCGCTCGATCGCGGCCAGGGAGGCGAGCAGATACTCGCGGCCGTTCGTGTTCACGACGCAGTAGGAGAGCGTGGGGGCCAAGCGGGTCACGATAATCGGCGCCTGATGAAGGTGCAGCTAGTCGACCCATCGGCCTTCACGCCGCCCTATGACCGCGCCCTCGCGGCCGCGCTGACGCGCGCCGGCACCGAGGTCGAGCTGCTGACCAGCCATTTCCTCCACGGCCTGGTCCCCGCGGCCGAGGGATACCGGGTCGAGGAGCGCTTCTACCGGCGCAGCGCCGCCCGCGGGCTCGACGCGCCCGCCCGCGTTCCCTTCAAGGCGGCCGAGCACCTGGCGGACATGCTGCGGTTTCGGCGCGGCGCCGACCCCGCCGACGTCGTCCACTACCAGTGGCTGACCATGCCCTCGCTCGACGTCCACCTGCTGCCGCCCACTCGGCCGCGGGTGATGACCGCCCACTACATCCTGCCGCCGGCCGCGAGCCCGCGCCAGGCCTCAGGCGCCCGCCGCGTCTTCGAGCGCATGGACGCCGTCGTCGCCCACTCCGAGCACGGCGCCGCCCGCCTGCGCGACGAGGTCGGGCTCGACCCCGCCATGGTCCACGTCATCCCCCACGGGGCCTTCGACTACCTCACCCGCCTGCCCGAGGAGAAGCCGCTGCCGGTCGAGCTCGAGGGCGCCGAGGGGCCGGTGATCCTCTTCTTCGGCCTGCTCCGCCCCTACAAGGGGATCGAGGCCTTGCTCGAAGCCTTCCACCGGGTCGAGGGCGCCGAGCTCTGGATCGTCGGCAACCCGCGCATGGACGTCGCGCCGCTGCGAGCCCTTGCCGCCACCGCGGCGGGCCGGGTCCGCTTCGTCACCCGCTTCGTCGACGAGGCCGAGATCCCGGCGATCTTCCGCCGCGCCGACCTCCTCGCCCTTCCCTACCTCGACGCCGAGCACTCCGGCGTTCTCTACACCGGCCTCGCCTTCGGCAAGCCGATGCTGATGAGCGCCGTCGGCGGCTTCCCCGAGGTCGCCGCGAGCGGGGCCGGCCGCATGGTCCCGCCCGGCGATGTCGATGCCCTCGCGGTCGCCCTCGCCGGGCTGGTCCGGGACGAGCCCGCCCGCGCCGAGCTGGCCGCCGCCGCCCGCGCCGCCGCCGCCGGCCCCTTCTCCTGGGACGGGACGGCCCGCCTCACCGTCGAGCTCTACCGCGAGCTGCTGGAGACGCGGGGATGACCGCCGTCGCGATCCTCTTCTGGCTCTGCGCCGGCCTGATCGTCTACACCCACGCCGGCTACCCGCTGGTCCTGCGGGCCCTGCTCATCCTGCGCCGCCACCCGGTCGAGACCTGGCCCGGCCTCGCCGAAGACGATCCGCCGCTGCGCCCGGCGGCGGGGGGCGTCAGCGGCCCACCTTCGCCCGCCCCGCCACCGACCCGGGCGGATCCGCCCGCCCCCGCCGCATCGCCGCCGGCCGATGGTGCTCCCGCGTCCGCGCTCCCCACCGTCTCCCTGATCGTCCCCGCCTACGACGAGGAGGAGGTGATCGCGGCCAAGGTCGCCAACGCGCTTGCGCTCGAGTACCCGCGGGAGCTGCTGCAGTTGATCGTCGCCTCCGACGGCTCCACCGACGCCACCGCCGAGCGCGCCCGCGCCGCCGGTGCCGACCTCGTGCTCGAGCTGCCGCCGGGCGGCAAGGTCGCCGCTCTCAACGCCGCCGCCGAGCTGGCGAGCGGCGACCTGCTCGCCTTCTCCGACGCCAACAGCGAGTGGGCGCCCGACGCCCTGCGCCGCCTTGTCGCTCCCTTCGCCGACCCCGCGGTCGGCTACGTCTGCGGCCAGGTCCGCTTCGTCGACGCCGGCGGCGACAACCTCGAGGGCGCCTACTGGCGCTACGAGATGGCGGTGCGGGAGATGGAGTCGGCTCTGGGCGGGATCACCGCCGGCAACGGCGCCATCTACGCGGTCCGCCCCGCCGCTTACCTGCCGCTCGCCCCCTCCGGCAGCCACGACCTCAGCTTCCCCTTCGAGCTGGCCAAGCGCGGCCTGCGCTCGCTCTACACGCCCGCGGCGCGGGCCGAGGAGAAGATGGTGCCGACGATGGAGGGCGAGTTCGCCCGCAAACGGCGGATGATGGTCGGGCTCTGGGACATCGTCGTCGGCGAAGGCATGGTCGACCCGCGCGGCTACCCGCCGCTGTTCGCCTTCGAGCTGGCCTCGCACCGGCTGCTGCGCTACCTCAGCCCCGCTCTGCACCTGATCGTCCTCGCCGCCAACGTCGCCCTGCTCGGCCAGGGGACGATCTACATCCTCGCCTTCCTCGCCCAGCTGGCCCTGATCGCCGCCGCCCTGCTGGCGCGCCGCTACCCGCTGGCGCCGCTGCGGGTCGCCCGCTACTACGTGATGACGACCGCCTCGATCGCCGCCGGCCTCTGGGACCGCCGCCGCCACGGCTCCGGCGGGCGCTGGGAGAAGGCGGAGGGAACGCGCTGATGCCCCGCGCCCTCGACCTCCTGATCGCCACCGTGGCGCTGATCGTCCTCTCGCCCGTCCTCCTCGTCGCCGCGCTCGCGATCAAGCTCGGCAGCCGCGGCCCGGTGATCTACCGCCAGCGCCGGGTCGGCCGCGGCGGTGCCGGGTTCGAGATGTGGAAGCTGCGGACGATGGAGCAGGGCTCCGACCCGGTCGGGGTCGGCACGGTCGTCACCCGCGACGACCCCCGCGTCACCGCCGCCGGCCGCTTCCTCCGCCGCACCTCGCTCGACGAGCTGCCCAACCTGGTCAACGTCCTCCGCGGCGAGATGGCGATCGTCGGCCCGCGCCCGACCATCCCCGCCCAGGTCGACGACTACACCCCGTTCCAGAACCGCCGCCACGAGGTCCTGCCCGGGATCACCGGCTGGGCCCAGGTCCAGGGCCGCGCCGGCATCCCCTGGGAGGAGCGGATCGAGCTCGACGTCGAGTACGTCGACCGCCGCTCCGCCGCCCTCGACGCCCGGATCCTCGCCCGCACCGCCTGGCTCGTGGTCACGGGCAGGGGCCTCGCTCCCGATTGAGCGAACTGCATCACGTTCGTAATCTCCGGGATTTCGAAAATGATGCAGTTCCGTGCAAGGACTTAGGGTTTGCGCGATGAGCGACCGGCCCGCTGTATCCCTCCGTCCCTTCCAGCCCGGGGACGGCCCAGCGGTGCACCGCTGGTTCAACAACCCGGCGGCGACGGCCTCGCTGATGGAGCAGCGGGACGGCTTCTCGTTGGAGCAAGCCGAAGGCTGGGCACAGCGGGCGATGGACGACTCCGGCGAAGACCGCAAGTTCGCGATCGTGGTCGAGGGCTACGAGGAGCCGGTCGGCTTCACCGCCCTCTACGGGCTCTTCCGCCAGACGGCGCCGGAGCTGGGGGCGCTGATCGGCGACGACGTGCGCGGCAAGGGCGTCGGCCGCCGCGCCGAGGCGCTGACGATCGCCAAGGCCTTCGACGAGTACGGCGCCCACCGCGTCTACGGTCGCATCCCGGCCCGCAACGAGATCGCCAAGAAGACGGTGACCAGCCTCGGCTGGGTGTACGAGGGGACGATGCGGTCCCACCTCGCCCGCGCGGGCGCCCCACCCGACGACTGCGAGGTCTGGGGCGTGCTCCCCGACGAGTTCCGCGCGGCTGCGGCCGACCTCTTCGAGTGAGCCCGCCGATCGCCAGAGCGGAGCTGCTGGAGGACCGCGGCGAGGGGGCCGTCGCCGCCGAGTTCTTCCGCTCCCGGCAGTTCCTCGATGCGGAGGGAGCCACTCACACCCTGCGGATCGAGGTTGCCGACTTCGAGCTTCTTGCCCCGCTGGTCGTTCGCCCAATCGCGGACGGGCCCGAGCGGGACGCGGTGTCGCCGTACGGCTATCCCGGGGTGGTCGTGGGAGAGGGGAGTCCGGGTCATGCCCGGCGGAGCAACAGCGGGGAGGCTCCGCCGGACCTGCCCCGGACTCCCCCCGCGCTCGATCCGTCGGCCATCGACTTCTCGGCTACGGGGCTGGTCAGCGTCTTCATCCGGCACACGCTGGACGAGCCAGTGCTGACGGGTGCCACGGAGCGCAACGTGGTTCAGATCGCGGATCCGGATCTGGCGCCGAAGAGTCGCCCCAGCGATCGGCGGCAGGTTCGCAAGAACCTCGAGGCTGGTTACGGGCTGGCGCTGGTTCCCGGCGCGGAGACTACGTCCGACCAGCGTGCCGGCTTCCTCGACGTCTACGAGCAGACGATGCGGCGCACCGGTGCGGCCGGTCATTACTTCTTCCCGGGCGCCTACTTCGACCGCGTGCTCGAAGCCGATCGCACCTGGCTCGCCCTCGCCACCGCGCCCAATGGCGACCTCGCCGCCGCCTCGCTCGCCGCGGTCAGCGACGGCTACCTCCACTACTACCTCTCCGGCAGCGCCGACCCGCACCTGCGCGACTCGCCGATGAAGAACGTCGTCGCCCGCCTCGTCGAGCACGCCGCCGAGCTCGCCCTGCCGCTCAACCTCGGCGGCGGCATCACCCCCGGCGACGCCCTCGAGGAATTCAAGCGCGGCTTCGCCAACCGCCAAGAGACCTGGCGCACCTCCGAGATCATCTGTGACCCGGAGAAGTACGCCGAGCTAAGCACGGGCCACCCCGACACCGGCTTCTTCCCCTCCCATCGGCGTCCCTCTGAGCGCTAAGCAGCCGGTTCGGCCGGCGTCGGCCCGGTGAACGGGAACGCTTCCGCCGGCTCACCGCCGTACCTGCCCCAGGTGGCCTTGCCGAAGGCGCGGATCGCGTCCAGCGTCGCCGCGCCTTTGTAGGCGGGGCAGCCGAGCAGGTTGGTCCAGGTGGTCGCCGCCACTTCGTAGGGCATTTTGTCGTTGGGGAAGAGCAGCGTCGCCCCGTACATCGTGTCGTAGAGGCCCTTCAGCGCCAGCTGGTCTTTTTCGGGCAGGTCCGGCGAGTACTGGATCTCCATCCGCCCGTGCTCGAGCGAGTGGACGTAGTCGATTTCTTCCGGCGTTTCGGCGTAGGCGCCGTCGGCCTGCTGGTAAGGCGGTTCGACGTGGGCGCCCGAAGTCGGCGGGTTGGTCTTGTAGTCCGGCGTCGGCGAGCCAGGCGGGATGTGTTCGTGGCCCTCGTCCTTCAGATGCAGGCGCAGGTCGCAGCCGGCCGCCTTCGCGGCCGCGGCCAGGTTCGTGATCTTGGCCGGCGGCGGCGCGGTCCCGGCCCTGCTGTCCGGTTCCACTCCGTTGGTCGAGCCGATCGAGGCGTTGAGGTTGATGTGCGCGTCGCCCTCGGGGGCGCTGTCGCTACTGCCGCCACTGGCGAGGATGAAGACTGCGGCCGCGATCGCCAGGACCATGACCGCCGCCACCGCGTAGCCGACGATCAGCCGGGTGCGGTTGGAGCTCTCCTCCGCTCCTTCGCTCTCGATCCGTTCCTGGCGCCGCTTCTCTCGCTCGCTCTTCTCCCCCATCGTCGCCCAGAGCCTAGTCAGCGCTGCCGGTCAGCGACGCGGCGTCGCCGCGCACCCGCTCCCACGGCTTCGAGGCGCGCAGCGCCCCGAGCACCGCTCGCGTCGCCGGCGCCTTATTGAGGGCGTAGAAGTGGATGCCGGGAGCACCGGCGATCAGCAGCTCGGCGCACTGCTGGGCGGCGAAGGCCACGCCGAGCTCGAACTCTCGCTCCGGGTCCCCTCCCGCCGCTTCGAAGGCGGCTTCCAGCGGCGCCGGGATCGAGGCGTCGCAGAGAGCGCAGATCCGCTTCGTCTGGGCGAAGCTGGCGACCGGGATCACCCCGGCCAGGATCGGCACCTCGACCCCGCGCGCCCGCGCCGCCCGCACGAAGTCGAAGTAGACCTGGTTGTCGAAGAAGAGCTGGGTGATCAGGAAGCCGGCGCCGGACTCGACCTTGGTCTTCAGGTAGGAGAGGTCGGTCTCGAGATCGGGTGCCTCCGGGTGCACCTCGGGGAAGCAGGCGCCACCGACGGCGAAGTCCCAGCCGGCGGTGATGAAGGCGGCCAGCTCGGCGGCGCTGCCAAGCCCACCCTCGATCTGGACGAAGTCGCCCTCGCCCCGCGGCGGGTCGCCGCGCAGGGCGAAGACGTTCTCGATCCCAGCCGCCTCGATCCGGTCCAGGGTCGCACCCAGCCCCTCTGTGGTCTCGCCGACGCAGGCTGAGGTGGGCCATCGTCTCGAAGCCGAGCTCGTCCTTCAGCGCCGCGGTGATCTCGACAGTGCCGTCGCGGGTGCCGCCCCCGGCCCCGTAGGTGACCGAGACGAAGTCCGGCTCGAGGTGGCTCAGCTCACGCGCGGTCTCATACAGCTGCTCCGTCGTCTCCGCCGTCTTCGGCGGGAAGAACTCGACCGAGAAGGTCGGCCGCCGCGCCGCGATGATCTCGTCGATCCGCATCCGGAGAGGGTAGCCGCCCGGCTCTCAGGCGGGCGTCTTGCGGTGCTCGACCCGGGCCTGGAAGTAGGCCTGGATGTCCTCGAGGTGCTTGCCCTTGGTCTCCGGCACGAACCTGTGGCAGAACCAGAGGGTGACGATGCCGATGCCGCCGTAGATCCAGAAGGCGCCGGTGCGCCCGGCCGCTTCGATCAGCAGCAGGAAGGTCAGGGAGACGATGAAGTTGAAGGTCCAGTTCGCCATCGTCCCCAGCCCGGCCGCCTTGCTGCGCACCGCCAGCGGATAGATCTCGGCGTTGATCAGCCAGAAGATCGGGCCGAGGCTGATCGCGAAGGAGGCGACGTAGGTCATCAGGCTGACGATCGCGACGATCGAAGCGATCGTGCTGCCACCGCCACCGATGAAGGCGGCGCCCAGCGCGAACAGCGAGACGATCATCCCGGAGACGCCGATCATCAACATCGTCCGCCGCCCGGCCCGGTCGAGCAGCCGCAGCGCCAGGATCGTGAAGCCGACGTTGATGATCCCCACCCCGACCGCCGCCAGGATCGCCCCGGCGGAGGAGTTGACGCCGGTGAATTCGACGATCGTCGGCGCGTAGTAGATGACCGTGTTGATCCCCGTCACCTGCTGCAGGATCGCCAGCCCGACGCCGACGAACAGCGCCGCTTTCACGACCGGTTGCAGCAGCTCGCTCCAGGCGCCCGGCTTGTCGTCGAGGCTCTCCTTGATCTCTTCCAGCTCGAGGTCGATCGTGTCCGGATCGTCGACCCGGATCTTCGCCAGCACCGCTCGCGCCGCGAAGTCGTCGCCGCTCATTACCAGCCAGCGCGGGCTCTGCGGCATCCGCAGCATCCCGAAGGCGAGCGCCAGCGCCGGCACGCAGCCGAGCCCGAGCATCCAGCGCCAGGCTTCGCTGTGGTCGAAGGCGAGCCCGACCAGGTAGGCGACGAGGATGCCGATCGTCACCGCCAGCTGGAAGAAGCTGACCAGGCGGCCCCGGCTCTCCGGCGGCGCCACCTCGGAGATGTAGACGGGGGCGGCGGCGGAAGCGAGCCCGATCGCGACGCCGATTACGACGCGGGCGATGACCAGGACCTCGACCCCCGGCGCGGCGGCGCTGCCGAGCGCGCCGACGATGAAGACCGCGGCGGCGATCAGGATCATCAGCCGGCGCCCGTAGGTGTCGGCTGCCGGCCCGGCGATCGCGGCGCCGGCGATCGCCCCGATCGGGACCGCGGCGACGACCACCCCCTGGGCGAAGCTGCCGAGGTCGAAGTCCTGCTTGATGAAGAGCAGGGCGCTGGCGATGATGCCGGTGTCGTAGCCGAACAGCAGGCCGCCGAGGCCCGCGATCGCGGCCGTGAGGATCACATTGCGCCGCGCTCGCCGCGCCGACGCCTCCGTTCCCGAGCTCATCCCGTCCGGGACCGTATCTCCCCCCACGGACGCGCGCCACCCCCTCCCACGAGCCCATCTCTGCGGACTTTGCGGGAAGGTCCCGGCGACACCTCTGGACGCCCGCCGGCGGAAGAGCTACCTTCGCATTGCGACCGGGAGAGACCGGTCCCCGCGGAAGCCAAGCGGGGAGCGGCCTCGAAGGTGGCGCAACCGAGCTTCTAAGCGCGAAGGCTACGTGCGAGGCAGGCGACGAGCGTCATCACCGGTCGCGTTTTCGTTCCCTGATCGCCGCAGTCGTGCCGCCCTCCTCAAGGTTCTCACGACATAGGAGGGTTCGTGCGCCACCTGCCCGTGGGTGAAGCGGAGCGTCGTCAGGCCGGAGCCCGCATGGGCGTTGTCGCGCCGCTTGTCGCGCGCCTGCTTGAAGGGAGTGCGGTGATATCGCAGGCTGTCGGTCTCGACCACGATGCCGAGCTCGGGCCAGTAGAAGTCAACCCGGTATCCGGCCAGCCAGACCTGTGTCTGCGGAGCCGGTAGCCCCGCCTTGAAGGCGAGGGGCAGGAAGAGCCGCTCGAGCTCGGTGGTGGTGAGAGTGACCGTCGGCCCGTCGAGCAGGCCGCCCAAGCGTTTCACCCCAGGCCACCGCGGTAGGGCGTGGAGCGCCAGGCGCAACTGCTCGGGGTCGACCAGCCGCAGGTGGTCCGCCTCGTTGACCACCGCTTCCAGCTGGCCGTCGGGCAGGTCGACGGCGAGGTCGACCAGGGTGGCGACGGGATGGGTGACCGGAATGCCCTCGACTTCGCGTCGTCCCGGTGCCGAGTGGCCAACCCGTCGGTGCGCGCGGATGCCGGGCCGCTGCTTGGGGTTCGCTCTTGGCACGACGACGTGGATGTCTCGCTTCCGGACCTCCGCCAACCCCATGCGACGGATGCGCCAGAGTGCCGCGGCGCTGTGATGGCTGAGCAGCGCCTCCGGCCCGCAGGCGAGCACGGCCGCCATCCACCACCCGCGCTTGCCCACGCTCGGGCGCCCGACCGCGTAGACCCCGCGCATCAGCAGGTGCAGGCGACCGTGCGCAAGCCGGTGCTCGATCGATCTCGCGCTCACGCCGAGCGCCAGTAACTGGGCCCGGGTCACGACCCCGTGCTGGCCGTTCACCAGTCGCCAGATGTCCCCCTTGCGAGGTGGAGGAGTTGACCCACCCATGGTGTGGTCAAGTCCTCCACCCTCGACGAGTCTCCCCTGCCGTCCGCGCCAGTGCCTAGCTTGGCCCTGGCCGTGGGAGACCTGCCCTCCCCGGCCCGCGACCGGGGCGCACTTCCGGGAGCTGGGTGTCGCTGCTGAACCCCGTGAGCGCCGTTCGCCGCGACATAGCCCACCCGCTCCCACCTTAAGATGAGCCGATGAGCGGGGAGGTTCGCTACGAGCGGGTCGGCGCGGCGGCGGTTCTGACGATCGACCGTCCCGAGCGCCGCAACGCCGTCGACGGCGCCACCGCGAAGCTGCTGCGCCAGGGCTTCGACGAGTTCGAGGCCGACGGCGCCGCCCGCGTCCTCGTCCTCACCGGCGCCGGCGGCGAGGCCTTCTGCGCCGGCGCCGACCTCAAGGCGCTCGACCTCGACGTCGACGACCCGGCCGGCCCCGAGGGCTTCACCCGCCTCACCCCGTCGAAGCCGGCGATCGCCGCGGTTGACGGCTGGTGCCTGGCCGGCGGTCTCGAGCTGGCGCTCTGGTGCGACCTTCGCCTTGCCACCCCGGGGTCCACCTTCGGCTTCTTCGAGCGCCGCTGGGGCGTGCCGCTGGTCGACGGCGGTACCCAGCGCATGCCCCGGGTCGTCGGCCTGGGCCGGGCCCTGGAGCTGATCCTCACCGGCCGCCCGGTCGCGGCGGAGGAGGCGCTGCGGATCGGCCTCGTCAACGAGCTCGTCGCCCCCGGTGGCCACCTCGAACGCGCGCTCGAGCTGGCCGAGCGGATCGCCGGCTTCCCGCAGGAGACGATGCTGGCCGACCGCCGCGCCGCGATCGAGGGCGCCGGCCTGCCGCTGGCCGAGGGCCTCGCGCTCGAGCACCAGCTCGGCCGCGAGACGCTCGAGGTCGCCGTCCGCGGCGCCGCCCGCTTCGCCGCCGGCGAGGGCCGCGGCGGCACCGGAGTCTGAGCGCTGCCGGGTCCCTCAGCCTTCGCGGGCGACGCGGCGCATCTCGTCCTCGGCCGCCTCGGGGCCGAGGTAGGGCATCAGCACCGCGAACAGCAGGTCGGGCAGGATCCGCCGCAGTTCCGGCCCGCGCCCGGCGCGGACCTCGTCGAAGATCATCGAGGTGGCGCCGCCGATCGCGAAGCGGGCGGTGTCGGCCGGCAGCTCCTCCCCCTGCGGCGAGGCGGTGCGGCCTTCCTCGAGGAAGTAGGTGAAGCGGCCCAGCGCCCCCCGGTAGCGGATCCGCGCGTCCTCGCCGACGGCGGTGACCTCGACCATCGCCATCCTGGCGATGTCGTGCTCCCTCGCCAGCAGGTCGACCAGGGCCCGCAGGGCGGCGCAGATCCGGTCCTGCCAGGGCTGGCCGACGGTGCTCTCGTAGGCGGTCGAGACGTGGGCGACGAGGACGTTGATGACGGCGTCGTAGGCCTCGAGGAAGCAGCCCGCCTTGCCGACGAAGAGCTCGTCGAAGGTCTCGCGGTTGACGCTCGCGGCTTCGACCACGTCGTCGACGGTGGTCGCCTCGTAGCCTTTCGCGGCGGCGACCCGGACCATCGCCTCCAGCAGCCGCTCGCGCTCGGAGCGAACCGCGTAGGCCTGGGGAAGCGCTTGGTTCGCACCCGAGCTGGAACCTGGATTCGATGCCGATGAATCCATCCCAACCAGCGTAGGGCAGCGACGGCGGCCTGTCCAACCATGCCTATGCTCTGGCCATGAAGATCGGGATCGTCGGACTCGGCTACGTCGGCCTGCCGCTCGCGGTGGCCTTCGCGGAGGCCGGGCACGAGGTCAGCGGCCTCGACCTCGACCCGGCCAAGGTGGCGGCGCTGAACGCCGGTCGCAGCTACATCGAGGACGTTCCCGACAGTGTCCTGGCGCCGCTCGGCGAGCGCCTGCGGGCGAGTGCCGACTACGCCGACCTGGTCCCCTGCGAGGCGCTGATCGTCTGCGTGCCGACGCCGCTGACCAGCTCCCGCGAGCCCGACCTCACCTACCTGCTCGAAGCGGCAGCCTCGATCTCGGGGATCCTCCGCGCCGGCCAGCTGGTCGTGCTCGAGTCGACCACCTACCCGGGCACCACCCGCGAGCGCCTCACCCCGATCCTCGAAGAGTCCGGGCTGACGCTGGGCGCCGACTTCCACGTCGCCTTCTCGCCGGAGCGGATCGACCCCGGCCGCACCGACTACACGATCCGGACCACGCCGAAGCTGGTCGGCGGCATGACTCCGGCCTGCACCGAGCGCGCCCGCGAGCTCTACGCGCTGGTCTGCGACGAGGTCGTGGTCGTCTCCACCCCCGAGGCGGCCGAGCTCTCGAAGCTGCTGGAGAACGTCTTCCGCTCGGTCAACATCGCCTTCGTCAACGAGCTGGCCCAGCTCTGCGACCGCCTCGGCATCGACGTCTGGGAGGTGATCGACGCCGCCGCGACCAAGCCCTTCGGCTTCATGCGCTTCGACCCGGGCCCGGGGATGGGCGGCCACTGCCTGCCGGTCGACCCCTTCTACCTTGCCTTCCGCGCCCGCGAACAGAACTTCTACCCGGAGTTCATCGAGCTCGCGGGCAAGGTCAACCAGGCCCAGCCGGCCTTCTGCGTCGAGCGCATCGAGCGCATCCTCAACCAGGCCTCGAAACCGGTCAAGGGCTCGAAGATCCTCGTCCTCGGCGCCAGCTACAAGGCCGGCAGCGGCGACACCCGCGAGTCCCCGGCGCTGACGATCCTGCGCCTGCTCGTGGCCCTCGAAGCCGACGTCTCCTACCACGACCCGTTCGTCCCCGAGCTCCCCGAGTTCGGCCTCGCCTCGGTCGACCTCGACCAGGCGCTGGCCTCCACCGACCTCGCGGCCATCGTCACCGCCCACCCCGGCATCGACTACGCCGACGTAGTGGCTACAGCCCCCCGCACCCTTGACTTCCGCGGCGTAACTCGCGGCATCAAGGCCGACAGCCTCGAGCGCCTCTAGACGCTCGCGGCCTGCATCTCGGCCCCCGCGACCTCTGCACCGAAATACGGCAGAACCGCGAAGTACATGAACTCTGGGAGCAGCTGGCGGAAGCCGTCGCTGTCCCCGGTCGCAAGCCGCGAGTGGATCACCGCGTGGATCCCGGCGGCGATTCCCTCGCCGGCGATCGCCGGCGGCGCTTCGGACTCGCCGGCGACCTCGCGAGCCTGGTCGAGGAAGGAGTTGACCCGTGCCATCACCGCCGTGCGCTTGGCCAGTGCCTCGGGGCCGGCGGCGTGGACCTCGACGACGAGGGCGCGGCCGACATCGGGCTCGGCGTCGAGGAAGTCGAGCAGGGCGCCGAGCCCGGCGCGCAGCTTCCCTGTCCAGCTCTCCTCCCCCGCGGTGGCAGCCACGACCAGGGCTTCGACCCGCTCCACGCCTGTGTCGTAGGCCTGCAGGTAGCAGTCGTCCTTGTCGCTGAAATTGTCGTAGAAGGCCTGTCGGTAGACGCCGGTGCGGTCGATCACGGTCCGCACCGAGGTCGCCTCGTAGCCCTCCGCCCCGACCGCTTCGAGCATCCCGTCGAGGATCGTCTGGCGCTTCGAAGAGGTCACGAGCTTGAGTTCGGGAGCGTTGTCTATCCGGGAGCCGGGAGCCCCTGGAACGCCGACCCTCCTAGCCCCTGCCAGGGCCCTGGTATCGGCGCGCTTTCCCATCTGCCCTTCCTTTTGTCGATCAAGGGAACCGCTTGTCTGGGTTCCGGTACTTTAGCGGTATATGCCCCCGCCGTCCACCTTGTAAGCCACTTGGGATCAAGGTACTCTGGCGTTCGTGGCCGAAAACGCATCGACGATGCGACCCCCGCCCGGTCGGCATCCCCTCCCCAAAGAGTTCATCGCCCAGCATCAGCGGGCGCGCATCATCTCGGCCCTCGCCGAGGAGACCGTGGAGAAGGGCTACCGCGCCGTCACCGTCGCCGACATCGTCCGCCGCGCCGGGATTGCCCGCAACACCTTCTACGAGAACTTCTCTTCCAAGGAGGACTGCTTCCTCGCCGCCTCGGAGTTCGCGGTCAAGGAGGCGCTGCGACGCGTCGTCGACGCCGCCAGCAAGGTCGACACATGGCCCGCCCGGGTCAACTCCGGCCTCTCCGCCTTCCTCCATTACGTCGCCAGCGAGCCCGCCTTGGCGCGGACCTGCATCGTCGAGGCGCTCTCCGCCGGCCCCGCCGCGGTCGACCGCTACGAGCGCTCGATCCAGGCCTTCGTGCCGCTCTTCCGGATGGGCCGCAAGGTCTCCCCGCACGGTGAGGAACTGCCGGGCACGCTCGAGGAGACGATCGTCGGCGGCGTCTTCTGGATCATCTACCAGCGCATCATCATGGGGCAGACGGAGCAGATCGAGGAGCTGCTGCCGGAGCTGGTCGAGTTCTCCCTCACTCCTTATCTCGGTGCCGAGGCAGCCAAGCGGGCGGCAGCCGAGCAACCTCAGACCACCAGCGGCTGAGTTCGAGAAGGCAGGGATCGGGGGTCCCATGACCTAGTGCTCGAGACCGAGACTCGAACCGCCGCCTCCTCCGAGCGGGCGCAACTGATCGAGGCCCTGATCGAGATCGCCGCCGAGCGGGGCTACATGGACACCACGATCGAGCTGGTCGTCGCCCACGCGGGCCTCGACCGCCCCGCCTTCGATCGCCACTTCCGCGGCAAGTACGACTGCTTCCTCAGCGCCTGGCAGGAGATGAACGAGGAGTGCATGGCCTCGCTGATGCATGCCTACAACAGCCAGCAGTACTGGCCCGACCGACTGCGCGCGGTCGCGGTGGAGGTGGTCGGCTCGCTCTGCAACGAGCCCAGCCGGGCCTGCTTCGCGGTCGAGGTGCTGGCCGCCGGCGACGCCGCCCGCGCCCGCCGCGACATGACGATGCGGGTGATCGCCTCGTTGATCGACGCCGGTCGCAAGGAGATGGACGATCCCGAGTCGGTCCCGCACACCACCGCCGAGGCGCTCGCCGGCTCCGCCTACGGGCAGGTCTACGCCAAGGTCGTGCGCGGCGACACCGACGAGCTGCCGAAGCTGATCCCGCAGCTGATGTCGGCCGCGGTGATGCCATATCTGGGCGTCGAGGCGGCGCTCGAAGAGCTCGACCGTGGCTCAAAAATGCCCGACCGGTATCGTCGCCCTGTGGCCGCAGAACCTGCCGACACCTCGGTCGAGCAAGCAGGCGAGTATCCCCCCGAGCTTGCCCGCCTCCCGCCCGGGAGACACGGCCTGCCGCGCGAGTTCGTCGCCCACAACCAGCGCGAGCGCCTGATCGCCGGCCTCGCCGAGGCGATCGCCGAAAACGGCTACGCGGGGACAACCATCGCCCATATCACCCGCCACGCCGCGGTCTCGCGGAGGACCTTCTACGAGCACTTCGCGAGCAAGGACGAGTGCTTCGTCGCCGCCTACGACACGGTGATGGCGGAGCTGCGCGAGCGGGTCGGCCAGGCCTTCGAGGAAGCGGACGACTGGCCGCACGCCGTCAAGGCCGGGATCGGCGCGATGCTGCGCTTCCTCGCCGCCGAGCCCAACCTCGCCCGCCTCTGCATGGTCGAGGCGCTGGTCGCCGGGCCGGTCGTGGTCGAGCGCTACGACAGCGCCATCCAGAGCTTCGTCCCCTACTTCCAGAGCGGCCGCGAAGGTCGCTCGCCGGAAGTCCTCGCCCGCCTTTCGGCGACCACCGAGGAGGCCCTGGTCGGCGGCATGATGTCGCTGATCTCCCGCCGCATCATCGCCGGCAAGACGGCCGAGCTGGAGAGCCTGCTGCCGGACCTGGTCGAGTTCACCCTGACGCCCTACCTCGGCAGCGACGAAGCTGCCAAGGTCGCCCGCGAGGGCTGAACCCGTCAGGGATTTGGCTGAGGCGACGGGCGCTCCGGCAGTGGCGTAGCGCCACCTGGGTCGCGGCTGTCACCGCTGGCGCCGCCGTGCACGCCCGCGCCTCGCCGATGTTTGGCCAACATCTGCTTGCAGACTCTCATATGGCGACGGTTAGCGCAAGACTTCTTGAATAAACGGTGAAGTATTGGCGCTGCTTGCGGCCTCAACCCGCCGCTCCGGCCGAGCGCAGCTCCAGCCACGCCTGCTCCTCGCCGAAGTAGTTGAGGGCGACGAGGTGGGCGAGGTCCGGCAGCAGGCGCTCGACCTGGGCGGCCCGGCCGGCACCGATCTCGAGTCCGATCGATTCCTCGATCGCCCCGACCATGAAGCCGGCGGTCATGGCGCTGGCCGAGGGCAGGGCGTCCGGGTCCGAACGGGCGCTGTCGACCGCGGCGATCAGCCGCTCGACCACCCGCTGGTGGGTGGCCCAGGCGCGGCCGCGGGCGGCCCGGACCTCGATCAGCAGCGCCTTTGCCAGCAGCGGCTGCTCGGCGACGAAGCGCAGCAGCTCGGCCAGGGCGGCGCGGAAGCCGAGCCGCCAGGTCGCTCCCCCCCGGCCGGCCTCCAGCAGGTTCTCGCAGAGCCGGTCGGCAGCGGCCTCGTAGGCCTGGGCGAAGCACTCGTCCTTGCTGCCGAAGAGGCGGTGGAACTGGTCGCGGCTGATGCCGGTGCGGGCGACGACCTCCTGCACCGTCGCCTGCTCGTAGCCGAGGGCGCCGACGGTGAGCAGGATCGCCTCGTGGACGCCGGCCGTGGCGTCGCCGCGGTCGGGCGTGACCTCCGGCCAAGAGCGAACCGCGCGAAGTGGACGTGGCCCTTCCACCCGAGGTACGTTAGACCATATTTGGGAACTAACAACACCTTGAACGATCTTATGTACTGACGTCGTACCTATGGGAACCCGCGCTATCCTGGGAGGGTGCGTGCCCTGCCCGGAAAGGCCTCGCGGCAGCCCGCCGGCCCCCAGCCGGTGAGCCGCACGGGCGCTACCGCCGACCAGCGCCGCCGCATCCTCGAGGCGACCGCCGACCTGGTCGCCGATCACGGCTACCAGGGGACGAAGATCGAGACGATCGTGCGTCGCGCCAAGGTCGGCTACGCGACCTTCTACAAGAACTTCGACGACAAGCAGCAGGCCTACCTGACCTTGCTCGACACCGCCTATGAGCTGACCGCGCGCCGGGTCCAGCAGGCCTACGACCGCGAGGACGAGTGGCCCGACCAGGTCGCCGCCGGCCTCGGCGCCCTCTTCGAGCAGATCGGCGAGCACCCCAACGTCGCCCGCGCCTGCCTGGTCGAGGCGCTGACCGCCGGCCCCGAGGCGGTCGCCCGTCACGAGGCGACCCTGAAGCGCTTCGTGCCGTTGCTCAAACCGGGCCGCAAGCTCAACCCGCGCCGGGCCGAGCTGCCGGACACGCTCGAGGACACGCTCACCGGCGGCGTCCTCTGGGTGATCAACCAGCGCTTGATCGCCGGCGAGGCAGAGGCGCTGCGTGCACTGCTGCCGGAGACGATCGAGTTTGTGCTGCGCCCCTACGTCGGCGAGGACCGGGCCGCGCACGAGGCCCAGCTCGCCGCCTCAAGCTGACGTGGCCGAGGAGGAGCTCGGCCCGCTCCCCGCCGGCCGCCACGGCTTCAGCCGCGAGCAGGTCGCCCACAACCAGCGCGAGCGCCTGATCGCCGGCCTTGCCACCGCCGTCGCCGAGCACGGCTACAACGCGGTCACGCTGACCCACATCACCAAGGCGGCGGCGGTCTCGCGGCGCGTCTTCTACGAGAACTTCGAGAGCAAGGAGGAGTGCTTCCTCGCCGCTTTCGACGTCGTCGTCGAGCACATCCGCGATCTCGTAGCGGAGGCGGTCGGCGCGGCGCCGGACTGGCCGCACCAGGCGATCGCCGCGGCACGCGAGGTGCTCGCCTTCCTCGCCGCCGAGCCCGACCTGGCCCGGCTCTGCCTGGTCGAGTCGCAGAGCGCCGGCCCGGCGGTCGCGGCCCGCTTCCACGACGCCGTCCGCGAGCTGGTGGCGCCGCTGGAGCGGGGGAGGGGGGAGCGCGCCGCCGAGCGCCCGCTGCCGGCGACCACCGAGGACTCGACGATCGGCGCCCTCGTCTCGCTGGCCTCGCGCCAGGTCGCCGCCGGCGAAGCCGCCCGCCTCGCCGACCTCCTCCCCGACTTCGCCGAGTTCATCCTCTCGCCGTACCTGGGCCCCGCCGAGGCCGAGCGCCTCGCCCGCCAGGCCGCCTGACCCTCCGCAGTTCTAGGAACTTTCCTTTTCTTTCGGGAACTTTTCCTTGACAAACCCCCGTGTCGCTGGTTCACTTAGCGCGCTCGCCGGTACGGACAGCATCTTTTGGGAACTGTCTCCAACCAGCGAGCTGATCAGGGACACGCTGCATCAGGGAAAACCGAGCCTCACGGGAACCGCAAAGGGAGCGGCCGGCAGAGGGGCTCACGGGACAAGGAGAGCAAATTCGTGAGAAGCGACGCGAAGGCATCGTCCGCGGGATCGATCTCGGGCCAGGCAGAAAGCCTCGGCTTGCGTACTCGTGGAGCCTCCTCGATCCGTGGTGCGGCCACTGAGGTTCCCGGGAGTGGTGCGCGTTCAGCTCGTGGCGTCGGCTACCGGCTTCCCGCGCGGCTCTGCTTTGCCGTGGTCATTGCGATGGCGCTCATGGCGGCACCGGCCTTCGCTGCCCAGACCCACCCCTACACCGGCACCTCCTTCGGCCCCGACGGCGCCGCCGGCTCAGAATCCTTCACCGCCGTCCAGGGCGTTGCCGTCGACCAGGCGAGCGGCGATGTCTACGTCTTCGACGGCGGCGCCGGCAAGCTCTTCAAGTTCGACTCCAGCGGCGAACCGGCCGACTTCTCGAGCCTCGGCACCAACGCGATCGGCGGCATCGCGGGCGCCGGCTCGGGCGAAAACGAGATAGCCGTCGCCCCGGCGGGCGCGCCCGCCGGGACCGCCGGCGACATCTACGTCGCCAACGCCTCGACTGTCAGGGTCTACGCCGCAAGTGGAGTCCCACTGGGAGCCCTGGGCGAAGGTGAAACCTGTGGTGTCGCGGTCAATCCCGCCGGTCACGTCTTCATTGGCAGCTACAGCGAAACGGTCCGCGAATACACGCCGAGCGCCAATCCGCCGACTAACGCTGACCTGACGACCACGGGGAGCGCTCCGGGTGTCGGTCTCTGCAACGTCGCCGCTGATGGCCTGGGCAACGTCTACGCCTCCAACTACACCGGTACCGCCATCGCGAAGCTGGAAGGAATCGCCGACCCCAGCCCGACCCCGATACCCGGTGCCGGTGCCGCCACCCTCGCCGTCGACCCCGTCAGCAACGACCTCTACGCCGACAACGCCGGCTCGATCTCCCAATACGACTCCGACGGCAACCTGCTCGGCACCTTCGGCTCCGAGCAGCTCTCGGGTTCCTACGGGATCGGGGTCAACGGCGGCTCCGACGAAGCCTACGCCGGTACCGGCTCGGGCAAAGTCGCGATCTTCGGGCCCCCGGTCGTCGTCCCTGGCGTCAGCACCGAACCGGCTACCGCGGTCACCGGGACCACCGCCACCCTCAACGGCGCGGTCAATCCCGATGGCCTCGCCGTCAGTGACTGCCAGTTCGAATACGGCACCGAAGCGGGCGTCTACACCAAAACTCAACCGTGCGAAGGCGCAATTCCCGTCGACGACAACGAGCACTCGGTCAGCGCCGCACTCATCGGCCTGAGCAGGGGGACCACCTATCACTTCCGCATTGTCGCCACCAACGCCAACGGGACCGCCAGAAGCGATGACGAAGTCTTCACGACGAATATTCCGGCAGCAACTGGCGGAGCTACCGAAGTCACCGGCACCAAAGCAACCTTGCAGGGCATCGTTAATCCCGAAGGAGTAGCTGTCAGCCAATGCTTCTTCGAATACGGCACCGGCTTCGGCTACGGGAAAACGGTGCCGTGCGTGGGAGCGATCCCGACCGACGAAGGTGGCCATCCGGTCACCGCCGCGTTGGCTCACCTCACTCCTCACGCCAACTACCACTTTCGTCTCGTCATCGAGCGAGGCACCGACATGTTTCCCGGCGCCGACGAAAGCTTCCAGACCAGCCCCACGGTCGGCACGGGCGCCGTCAGTTCCATCGCTCCTCCCAGCGCCAGCGTAGAAGGCACGGTAAATCCCGAAGGGATCCCCTATACCGAATGCATCTTCGAGTACGGGTTCACCGCCAAATACGGGTCGAGTGTTCCATGTGCCGAGTCCACGGCAGCGATCGGCACCGGCACCAGCCCAGTTTCAGTCCACGCCAGCCTTACCGATCTTACCTTCGGTGCCACCTACCACTATCGATTGGTTGCGACCAACGCCGATGGCGTCTCTAAAGGTGAAGACCAAACCTTCCAGACCCCCGGTGCGGCGATCGAAGCTGGGTATGCCACGAGTGTTGGCCTTACCGAAGCGACTTTGCAAACGACCATCAACCCCGGAGGTTCGGCGACCACCTACCGCATCGAATACGGCACCGACACTTCCTATGGCAGCAGCTCGCCGGAGGCGCCGATCGGCGCCGACAACGTCGGTCAGAGCGTGAGCACCACGCTCGAAGGTTTGACTTCAGCCACCACCTACCACTGGCGTGTGGTTGCCACCAACTCGGTCGGTGTCAGCGAAGGCCCCGATCACACCTTCTCCACCTACGCACCATCTTCGCCGCCTCAGACGGACTGCCCCAACCAGGCCTTCCGCACCGGCGCCGGAGCAGATCTCCCCGACTGCCGGGCCTACGAGCAGGCCACGCCGAGCGATAAGCATGGGGGCAACGTCCAGGGCAGCGTCCTCGTCGTTCAGGCTTCGGCCAAGGGCGATCGCATCACCTTCGCCGACGCCGGCGGCCTGCGTACTACCGGCGGTACCTCTAAGCCTGTGGTCTATCTGGCTTCCCGTGGGGCGGGGACCTGGAGCTCCAACGGCCTTCTTCCCCTTCTAGAGCCCGGAGAGTCGGCGGACCCCCTCGGCTGGGACGATGAAATCGGCACCTCTGTCAGCGGCACCCCGAGCGGCCTTGTTCTCTTCGACACGGCGACCGGCAGCTCCCGGCTCGCTATCGATGGGGCTGGACAGTCTTCCCTCGCCGCCTTCGCTGCCGATACCGGCCACTTCATCTTCGAGAGCGCCTCCACCCTTGTTTCCGGCGCCGCCGCGAACAAAGGGAACCTCTATGACTTCGATCATGGGGCCCTCACGCTCGCCGGCCGTATTCCGGCCGGCTCCGCCACGTCCTGCGACGACGTGGACGGACCAGCTTGCGTTCCATCGCCAGAAGGTTCCCTTGCCGGAGGGGGCGGTTATCCCCAGGACACGATCTCGAGCGACGGCTCCAAGGTTTTCTTTACCACCGGCAGCGGCCAGCTCTACGTGCGCGAAGACGGCACCAAGACCACCCAGATCTCAGCCTCGCAGGCAAGTGCGCCCGACCCGAATGGACAGAAGCCGGCCACCTTCATGGCTGCCACCCCCTCCGGCTCGAAGGTCCTTTTCGCCAGCTGCGAGAAGCTGACCGACGATTCAACTGCGGTCTCCACCGCTGCGGACACCTGCTTCGACTCTTCGCAGGGTCAGGATCTCTACTCCTATGACACCGCCAGCGGCGATCTCACCGACTTAACTGTCGACTCCAACACCGACGACCCTCAGCGGGCGGGCGTCATCGGTGTGCTTGGTTCCTCGGCTGACGGTTCCTACGTTTACTTTGCCGCCAGCGGAGCCCTCGCTCCGGGCGCATCTCCGGAGCGGTGCGCTGGGGACAACTTCATCGGTACCTGCAACCTCTATCTCCTGCACTCCGGCACCACCACCTTCATCGCGCGGCTCGACAAGCACGGCGACGAAAATGACTGGCTGGCGAAGTACTCACCCGCCGGCGCCGGCCAGCTCCGGGAAGCGCGTGTCGCCGACAATGGCACCTTGGTCTTCGGCTCGACCCAGAGCCTTACCGACTATGACACCACGCCAACTTGCAGTGCCGGTGAAGGCTGCCACGAGTTCTTTCGTTACGACCCCGCTAAAACCGAACTGACTTGCCTCTCCTGTGTGGTCACCGGCGTCCCGCCTACTGAGTCGGCGAGGTTGGAGAGTCCACGCAACGCCTATGATGCGTCCCCCAACAACGATCTCCTCACCCGCAACATCTCCGCCGACGGCCGGCGGGTCTTCTTCGACAGCCCCGACCCGCTCGTTCCCGCGGACGTCAACGGGGTCGTCGATCCCTATGAGTGGGAGGCGGAGGGAACCGGCTCCTGTAAATCCACGGAGGTGAGCGGCGGCTGCCTGTACTTGCTTTCGACGGGATCCAGCCCCGATCCCTCCTATCTGGGCGATATCTCGACCTCTGGCGACGACGCCTTCATCTTCACCAGTCAGCCGCTCGTTCCCACCGACAAAGACGCCCTCGTGGACGTTTACGACGCTCGTGTCGGCGGCGGTCTCGCCTCTCAGCATTCGGGCGAAGGGTCGCCCTGCATCGCGGAAGCGTGCAAGGGGGCCTCCTCCAGTGGTCCGAACGGGTCCTTGCCCGGCAGTGCCTCCTTCAACGGGCCCGGCAACCAGGCGACCAAGAAGTCGGCCAAGAGTTGCCAGAAGAAATCCAAGAAGAAGTGCAAGAAAGCTAAGAAGCAGAAGAAATCGAAACATAAGAAATCTCGAGGAGCCCACACCAACCGCGGAGGTTCGAAGTGATTACCGCCAAGCAACTGCTCTCGCGAGGGCTTCGACGCGCCCTGCCGTCCTTGGTGCTGATCCTCGCCGGCGTCGCGGTGCCGGCTGGGGCGCAGGCGAGTCCTTCGGCCCCGGCACTGCGGGTCGCTTCTCTGGCGTCGGTCTCCAACTTCGTCCCCGGCGATCAATCCGGCTCCATTCTCTACGTGGTGACGGTCACCAACGTCGGCGGAAGCCCCACCGACGGCTCCCCGATCACTGTCACCGACACTTTGCCCACCGGCGTCAGCTTCGATCCAGATCCCGTCTTTGCCTATGGCACCAACCACCTCTCTCTGACTAGGGAGGGGCAAGAAGTGCCGGCGGGAAGTTCTTGCACCACGGCACCAACCGTAAGCTGCAGCGCCCCCGCTTATGTTCTTCAGCCCGGGATGCGGTTGCAGATGCCCGTAGCGATCAACATCGCTCCGGGTGTTTCCGGAACCGCCGTCAACCAGGTCAGCGTTTCCGGCGGCGGCGCTCCGGATGACACGGCATCCGAGAGCACGCCGTTCAGCTCCCAGCCTGCCAACTTTGGGTTTCAGAGCCTCGATACGTCGATTACCCGCTCTGATGGTTCCTCCGAAACCCAGGCTGGTGGTCATCCCTATCAGTTCCACACTGGTTTCCAGTTCGACAAGGCGTTTGCTCCGGAAAGGAGTAATCCCCCCGCTGAAACGCCCAAGGACGTAATTGCGACGCTTCCCGCCGGCATGATCGTCAACCCCAACGCCACGCCAGTGCTCTGCACTGAGGCGCAACTCGAGGTCAGCAGCGAAGGCGAGTGCCCGCTCGGCTCCGCCGTAGGCATCGTTCACCCTACCCTTGGCGTCTTTGGATCTGCCAATCCCGATTGGAGCGCACCTCTCTTCAACATCGTGCCCCCTCCCGGCGTCGCAGCCGCTTTCGCCTTTAGCCCCGCTGGTCTCGGCATCTTCATCCACATTCTCGGTGGAGTCGATTCCTCCGGTGACTTCGCCCTCACCGCTGCGACCAGGGACATCCCTCAGTACGGTGTCTTTTCCGGCCTCAGCATCGATCTCTGGGGAAATCCCTCTGATCCAAGTCACGACTACCAACGAGGTGCCTGCGGCTTTAGCGTAGATACTCTCGAGGCTTGCCCGACCGATTACGTCAGCACCGCCCTGCTGACGATGCCCACCGCCTGTTCGGACAGTCCACCGACGACCACGGTCAGCGCGGACTCGTGGGAGAAACAGGGCATTTTTGTCTCCGGCTCCTCCCACACCCAGGACGCTGAGGGCAACCCCGTCGGCATCAGCGGCTGCAATGCCCTCGAATTCGAACCGACGGTCGAATCGAAGGCGACCACCAACCTCGCCGACAGCCCCACCGGCCTCGACTTCAAGATCCATCAACCGCAGGAAAACAACTACGAAGGACTGAGCACCGCCGCTCTCAAGGACGTCAAGGTCACCCTGCCCGAAGGCTTGGTCCTGAATCCATCGGCGGGCAACGGCCTCGCCGCCTGCAGCGAAAGCCAGATCGGCTATCAGCCCTCCGAAGGAAAGATCCATTTCTCCGAGGCGCCGAACAGCTGCCCTGACGCCGCCAAGCTCGGCAGCCTGGAAGTCAGCACGCCGCTGCTGAAAGAAAAGCTGCCGGGGTCGATCTACCTCGCCCAGCCCTATGAGAATCCCTTCGGCAACCTGACCGCGATCTACCTGGCGATCGAATCTCCCCAACGGGGCATCGTCGTAAAGCTCGCCGGCAAGGTCACCCCCGATCCCCAGACGGGTCGGCTCACTGCCACTTTCACCGAAAACCCGCAGTCTGCCGATCGAAGACTTCGAAACTCACTTCTTCAACGGCCCCCGCGCGGCTCTCACCACGCCGCTGACCTGTGGCACCAAGGAAACGACCACGACCCTGGTCCCCTGGTCGACCCCCGAAGGAGCGGACGCCCATCCGAGCGACTCCTTCCAGACCCAGGTAGCGGCCGGAGGCGCGGGCAACTGCCCGAGCTCAGAAGCAGACGCTCCCAACAAGCCGTCCTTCACGGCCGGCACCGAAGCCCCCCAGGCCGGCACCTACTCCCCCCTCCTCCTGCACCTCTCGAGGACCGACGGCACCCAGCGCCTTACCGGGATCGACACCACCCTGCCCGAGGGCCTGACCGGCAAGCTGGCCGGCATCCCCTACTGCTCCGAGGCGCAGATCGCCGTGGCCAAGAGCAGGGAAGTGCCCAACGGCGGCGCTGCCGAGCAGGCGAGCCCGTCCTGCCCCACGGCCTCTGAAGTCGGCACCGTCACGGTCGGTGCCGGAGCGGGCATCACTCCCCTCTACGTCACCGGCCACGCCTACCTCTCCGGCCCTTACAAGGGAGCTCCACTCTCACTGGCGGTCATCATCCCCGCGGTGGCCGGCCCCTTCGACCTCGGCGCCGTAGTAGTGCGCACCGCCCTCTACGTCGACCCCGAAACCGCCCGCATCCACGCCGTGAGCGATCCCTTCCCCTCGATCATCCAAGGCATCCCGCTCGACATCCGCTCGGTCTCCCTGAAGATGGACCGCCCCGACTTCACCCTCAACCCGACCTCCTGCGATCCGATGAGCCTGACCGGGTCGGCAACGGCATTGACGGGTCAGAGCGCAGCTCTGACCTCTCCCTTCCAGGTCGGCGGCTGTAGCGCCTTGAAGTTCGCCCCGAAGCTGGCGATCTCGCTCAAAGGCGGAACCAAACGCCACAGCTTCCCGGCGCTGAAAGCGGTGCTCACCTACCCCAAGGGCAACTACGCCAACATCGCAAGCGCCCAGGTAACCCTGCCCCACTCCGCCTTCCTCGAACAGGGCCACATCGGCACCGTCTGCACCAGGGTCCAGTTCGCCGCGAACGCCTGCCCGAAGGCATCGATCTACGGCAAGGCGAAAGCGATCACGCCGTTGCTCGACCAGCCGCTGGAAGGCCCGGTCTACCTCAGGTCCTCCTCGCACGAACTCCCGGATCTGGTTGCGGCTCTCAACGGCCAGATCAACGTCGTCTTGGCCGGGCGCGTGGACACCGGCAAGGGCGGGGGTATCCGCAACACCTTCGAAGCGGTCCCCGACGCCCCGGTCTCCAAGTTCGTGCTTGAAATGCAGGGCGGCAAGAAGGGGCTCCTGGTCAACAGCGAAGACATCTGCCGCAAGACCCAGAAGGCGAGTGTCTCCTTCACCGCCCAGAACGGCGACGCTCTGAGCCTGACCCCGACGATCAAGAACAGCTGCGGGGGGAAGGCGAAGAAGAAGAGCGCGAAGAAGGGCTCCCACGGGAAGAAGGGGCACGGGGGGAAGTAGGGTCCGACGGCCTACCCTGGCCCACCGTCCGGGCTACCGTGACGGCAGAGTTGATTGATGTGACTTGCCCCGATCGCGATACCCGAAGGCCACTCTGAACCCGGTCGAGGAAGACGGCGTCAGGCGGCTGCCGCCAGGATCCCACGGGATCCCGGCGGACGTCGTCGCCCGCAATCAGAAGGAACGGTTGATTGCCGCCGTCGCCGAGGCCTGTGCGGAGGAGGGGTACGCGGAGATGTCCATCGCCGACCTCTCGCGCCGGGCGGGCATCTCCACCGCGACCTTCTACAAGCTCTTCGCCGGCAAGCTGGAGTGCGCGTTGGAGGCGCACCGGGAGCTCTTCAGGCGGCTGCTGGAGGAGGTCGATCGGGCCTGCCTGGGCAAGGAGGAGCGGCCGGCCAAGATCGTTGCCGGGATCCACACTGTCCTTGACCTGTTCGCGGCCGACCCGCCGACGGCGCGGTTGCTGACGGTCGAGGTGATGGCGCTGGGGCCGGCCGGGGCCGAGCGCAACGACGCGGCGATCGAGACTCTGGCGGCGCGGTTGCGGGCGGGTCTCGAGGGGGAGGGAGATGCGCGGCGCCCCGACGCCGAGTGGGTCTTCGTCGCCGGCGCCGCGATGCTGATCGGCAAGCGCGTCATGGCCGGCGAAGCCGCCGCGCTGCCCGGGCTCGAGGACGAGCTGGTCGCGATGGCAGCGGCGCTGCGCTGACTCTTTCCGCTCGAAGAGGACCCACCTTTTTCACGTTTCGGGCGTAACGCATGCGCTCCCCCCTGAGACAATAAGTTCCATGTTCGGTCGCCGCGACAGCCTCCAGGAACTCATCCGCAGTCAGTGCGAGGAAGCTCGCAGCGAGCATGAGGAGACGATGGCTTACCTCCGACAGCGCGAGGAGGAGATGAGAGAGGAGTTCAGGCAGCGCCGGGAGGAGTTCGAGCGACTCATGGAGGCGTCCGAGCGCCGCACGGAGGAGAACCGTGAATACAGCTACGAGATTCTCCAGCGCAACGAGAAGGTCTACACGTCGGTGATAGCTCGACTCGAGAAGAACACTGCACAGATCGAGTCGAACACCGAAGAAACCCGCGCCCAGACGCAGGCGCTGCTAAGGCTGATCGACCGCTTCGACGAATCCGGCGGCGCTGCGGCGACATTGACCTGAGACAATAAGTTTCATGTCAATTTACGATTTAAAAGGGTTGAGAGAGTCCGATAAAGAGCTCCTTCGTCGCAACGACAAGATCTACATGGCTTTTATCGCCGGGACGGAGGCCTCGGGGATACGGTCCCAGGCACGAACCGAAGAAACCCGTGCGCGGACGAAGGCGCTGCTGGATGCAGTCGACCGCCTAAATAAAAGCTCCGGTAAAGACGGAGCCGAGTAGGGCCTTGAATCTGCGGGGCCGATATACGAACATACGTTCGTATGGAGATCGCTTGCGTCCTAGATAGCCGTTCGGGGTCTCCTGCGCGCCCGGGCCTTTCCGGGGGGCTACGGCCCGGGCGCCATTTTCTTCCCGACCCGGTCGAGGCGGCGGAGCGGACCGAGGCGATGGTGCGGCGGCTGGAGGCGATCGGAGCCGCGGTCGAGTCGGAGCGGGCGGGGGAGGCCTTCTTCGCGATCGACGGGTTGCGGGGAATCCATGGTGGCGACAGCGCCGGGGTTCTTGCCGCCGCCCGGGAGGCGGTGGCTGACCCGCTCCGGATCGGCACCGCGCCGAACCGCTTCGCCGCCTACGCCGCGGCCTGGAAGCGGGTCTCGGTGCCGCGGGACCGGCTGCATCTCTTCCTCGCACCGATCTCGGTCGCGATCCTGCCGCTGCGGCTGGAGGCGCCGGGCCGCGAGGCCGAGGAGCTGGTCCTCACTCTCGAACGGCTCGGCATCGACACCCTGCAGGCGCTCTCGCGGATCTCCGCCGAGCGGGTCGCCGACCGCTTCGGCCCGCTCGGCTTGCGCGCCCGCCGCCTCGCCCGCGGCGAGGACGAGCCGCTGCGTCCGCGGGCGCCGCATGAGGAGCTGGCCGAGCAGATCGAGCTGCCGGAGGGCACCGCCGGCAGTCAGCTCGAGCGCGCTCTGGAGCTGCTGGTCGATCGCCTGCTCGCCGCCCCCCAGCGCCACGGCCGCACCTTGCTCGGACTGCGCTTCGGGGCGCGGCTCAGCGCCGGCGGCAGCTGGAGCGTCGAGCAGGGGCTGGGACGGCCGACCGCCTCGGCCCGCACTCTGCGCTCGTTGCTGGCGCCGCGGCTGGAGTCGCTGCCGGAGCCGGCCACGGCGCTGCGGCTGCGGGCGCTCGGCCTCGGTCCCCCGGCCGCCGACCAGATCGAGCTCGCGGTCGGCGGCGAGGAGCCACGGCGCCGGCGGCTCGGGGCGGCGGTGCGCGAGGTCCGCGCCGCGCAGGGCGCCGAGGCGCTGCTGAAGATCCTCCCGGTCGACTCCGCCTCACGGGTGCCGGAGCGCTGGGCGATGCTGACGCCCTTCCCTGAGCTGTAGGGCGGGGCGGTGCCGATGACCCCGGGGCTGCGCCGTCTCTACGCGCCCATGCCGGTGGCGGTTGAGGCCGACCGTGAGGGCACGCCGCTCGCGGTCGACGAGGTCGCCGTCGAGACGATCCGCGAGCAGTGGCTGGTCGACGACCGCTGGTGGCTTCCCCAGAGGCTCCAGCGCCACTACTTCGAGCTGGCGCTCGCCAACGGCCGCGCCGTCGTCGTCTTCCGCTGCGCCCTCAGCGACCGCTGGTACCGGCAGCGGGCCTGATGGCTGCCACCTCCCCATATATAGAGCTGCACGCGCACTCGGCCTTCTCTTTCCTCGACGGCGCCTCGACCCCGACGGAGCTGGCCGACGCCGCTGAGGCCTTCGGCTATCCCGCCTTCGCCCTCACCGACCACGACGGGATCTGGGGCTCGCGCGAGTTCGCCGAGTCGTGTCAGGAGCTCGCGGTAAGGGCGATCACGGGGGCGGAGTTGACGGTAGCGGGGGCCCCGGGCAGCTACGTTCACATCACGCTCCTGGTCGAGGACGCTACGGGGTACCGCAATCTCTGTCGTTTGCTGACCGCGGCCCACTCGCACACGCGCGACAACGCCGCCCGCACCGCGACGGCGCCGTGGGCGACGCTGGAGCAGCTGGAGGAGCATGCCGCGGGGCTCGTCTGCCTCTCCGGCTGCGCTCGCGACGGGGCGCTGGCGGGGGCCTGGGAGCGGGGGCAGACCGGGCGCGGGGAGCGGTTGGGCCGGCGCCTGCTCGGCGCCTTCGGGCGCGAGCGCTTCCGGGTCGAGCTGCAGCGCCCCTACTGGCGCCACGACCGCGCCCGCAACCGCTGGCTTGCCCAGCTCGCCTCCCGGCTCGGCGTCCCCTGCGTGGCGAGCGGCAACGTCCACTCCCACAGCCTTCGCCGCGCCCGCCTCCAGGACGCCTTCGTCGCGATCGGGCTGGGGGAGACGCTGGAGGAGTCCGAGCCGCGCCGCCGCGGCAACCGCAGCTCGGCCCTGGTCTCGCCGGCGGCGATGGCGGCGCGCTTCGCCGAGCATCCCGAGGCGGTGGCCGAGACCGTGCGCCTGGCCGAGCGGCTCCAGTTCGACCTGACCGCAGATCTCGGCTACCGCCACCCGCGCCAGGGCGATCTCAGCGCCGACCATGAGCTGAAGGAGCTCTGCGAGCAGCGGCTCACCGCCAGCTACGCGGGCCGCCCCACCCGGGTTGAGGCGACGGGGCGCCTGGAGTCGGAGTTGGCGACGATCCGCCACCGCAACCTCTCCGGCTTCTTCCTCATCCACCACCAGCTGCTGGAGCTGGCCCGCGAGGTCGCGGTCGAGGTGCGCGGCCGCGCCTCGCCCCGCGCGGTGCTGCCGCCGGGCCGCGGCCGCGGCTCCAGCGTCAGCTCGATCGTCTGCTACCTGACCGGCCTCTCCCACATCGACCCGGTCGAGAAGAACCTCTTCTCCGGCCGCTTCCTCAACGACGAAGGGCAGACGCTGCCGGATATCGACCTCGACTTCCCGCGCGACATCCGCGAGGTCCTGATCCCCCGCGTGCACGACGTTTACGGCGGCGACCGCTCGGCCCTGGTCGCCGCCTTCCCGACCTACCGGCCGCGCGGCGTCGTGCGCGACCTCGGCAAGGCGCTGGGGCTACCGCCGGCCGAGATCGAGCGGGTGGCGAAGACGACCGGCTTCCACGAGTCGGCGGGGGAAATGGAACAGGACGTGATCGCCGCGATCGGCCCCGAGCGAACGGCTGCGCCGCGCTGGAAGGCGCTGCTCTGGCTCTGCGACGACGCGATGGGCCTGCCCCGCAACGCCTCCCAGCACTCGGGCGGGATGGTGATCTCGACCGAGCCGCTGGTCGACGTCTGCCCGATCGTGCCGGCGGCGATGGCGGGGCGCCAGATCGTCCAGTGGGACAAGGACTCCTGCGCGGACGCGGGGCTGCTGAAGATCGACCTGCTGGGGCTGGGGATGCTCTCGGCGGTCGAGCGCTGCGTCGACGAAGTCGAGCGCACGCGGCCAGAGGGCCCTCCGCTCGACCTCTCGCGGATCGATCTCGACGACCCCGCGACCTACGAGTCGATCCGCGCCGCCGAGACCACCGGCGTCTTCCAGATCGAGAGCCGGGCGCAGATGCAGATGCTGCCGCGGACGCGACCGCAGAATCTCGACGACCTCACCGTGCAGGTGGCGTTGGTGCGACCGGGCCCGATTCAGGGCGGCGCCGTCCATCCCTATATAGAGAGGCGCAAGCAGCAGCGGCGCTGCGAACGCGAAGGCCGCGAGTACGAGATCCCCTACGAGCACGAGTCGCTTGAGCACGCCTTGGAGGAGACGCTGGGCACGATCGTCTACCAGGAGCAGGTGCTCGAGGTGGCGATCGACTTCGCCGGCTTCAAGCACGCCGAAGCCGAGCAGCTGCGGCGGGCGATGAGCCGCAAGCGCTCCCAGGAGGCGATCGAGAAGCACCACCGCGAGTTCATCGCCGGCGCCAAGCGCAAGCACGCTGCCCCGGCAGAGCTTGCCGAGCGGATCTGGGAGCAGATCCAGGGCTTCGCCGGCTTCGGCTTCCCGAAGGCGCACTCGGCCGCCTTCGGCCTGCTCGCCTACCAGTCGGCCTGGCTGCGCATCCACCGCCGCGAGGAGTTCCTCTGCGCGCTGCTGAACGAGCAGCCGATGGGCTTCTACCCACCCGACGCGCTGGTCCAAGAGGCCCGCCGCCGCAACATCCCCATCGCTCCTCCGGACGCCAACCGCAGCCGCCTCCTCTGCCACGTCGAGACCGGCCCCGAGCTGTCGGTGCGGATCGGGCTCGGCTACGTGAAAGGCGTGCGCAAAGAGGAGATGGAGATGCTGGTGGCAGAGCGGGAGCGGGGTGGGGCCTACCGGGGGATCGCGGACCTGGCCTCGCGCTCGGGAGCCGGCATCCCCAGTCTGGAGCGGTTGGCCTGGGCGGGAGCGCTGGACGGGATCCCGGCGGCGGAGGCGACGAGCACGACCACCGCCGGCGAGCGCCGCGAGGCGCTCTGGCGCGTCGGCGTCAGCGCCAACGGCCGCGGCGGTCGCCGCGCCACCCAGCTGGCGCTGCCGCTCGAGCCGCCGCAGGCGCCGCCGCTGGCGCCGCTCGGGGACTGGGGGGAGCTGATCGCCGACTACCGCTCGACCGGGATCGCCCTCGGCAAGCACCCGATGGAGCTGATGCGCCCCGGCCTCGACCCGGCGCTGCTGTCCAGCGCCGAGCTGGAGCGGGCGGACGATGGCGACGCGGTCGAGGTCGCCGGCATGGTCGTTGCCCGCCAGCGCCCGGGGACCGCCAAAGGGATCGTCTTCATGACTCTGGAAGACGAGCACGGGATCGTCAACGCGATCGTCCCCAAGCGCGTCTACGAACGCCACCGGGCGACCGTTCGCGCCGCCGTGATGGTCCGCGCGCGGGGCAGGTTTGAGCGTCGCGAAGGCGTCGTCAACGTCCTCGCCGAGAGCGTCGAGCCGCTCGAGCGCGAGGCGGCGACACGGCCGGACCCACCGCAACGCGCCCAGCAACCGCCGACCCACCTTCCCCCTGCCGAGCCAACGCCCCAGCCCAGCTCCCGCCGCGCCCGTGAGCTCGCCGTCGCCGAGCTCCGCAGCGTCGCTCCGGCCGGCCACAGCTTCGGCCGGCGCGGTCGCTGAGCGCTGTCTCGGCCCAGCCTCTGATTTGCCGTGGCGCCGCCCAACCCCCCGGCGGGCGCCGCCGTCCCCACTCCTCCCTCGTGCTCGGTCCATCCCGCGATCGAGGTCCTTCCGCGGTTCGCTATCCACGGATTCCGTGGAAAAGGAACCGCGGAACCGGCCTCGGGGGCTGAGCGAGCTTCCGCGGTTCTGTACCCACCTGCTTGGTGGAAAAGGAACCGCGGAACTTCGAGGGGGTCATTTGCGCTTGCGGCCGGCTCGCCCGGGCCCTTGTCGGGACGCGTCTGATCGCAGGGCCGGCTCTCAGGCGAGCGGCCTGAGCTGACCTGACCGGATACGCATCAGGGGACCCGCAGCACGATCTTGCCGCCGCCGTGGTGGGCTTCGGCGGCGCGGTGCGCCTCGGCCGCGTCCTCGAGGTCGAAGACCCGGTCGACCTTGACCTGGAGGAGGCCGTCCTCGACCAGATGGCGGAGACCGGCGAGCCCGACCGGATCGGGCTCGACCAGGAAGCCGGTGGCGCGCCGCTCGCCGCGCTTGGCCAGGTCGAGCAGGTCCTGGGAGACGCCGCTGGGGACGGAGACGAGGATCCCGCCCGGGCGCAGCACCGGCAGCGAGCGCTCGCCGTAGGCGCCGGTGAAGTCGATCACCGCGTCGAGGTCGCCGACCCGGTCCTCGAAGCGCTCGCCCTTGTAGTCGATCGTCTCGCCGGCGCCGAGCTCGCGCAGCCACTCGGCCTGCTCGGCACGGGCGGTGGCGATCACGTTCGCCCCGCGCGCCCTGGCGATCTGCACGGCGAGGTGACCGACCCCGCCGGCGGCGCCGTGGATGAGGACGTCGGCGCCGTCCTCGAGCGCGATCGTGTCGACGACGATCTGCCAGGCGGTCAGCCCCGCCAGCGGCAGCGCCCCCGCTTCCTCGTGGGAGAGCGGGTGCGGTTTGGCGGCGAAGTGTCGCGAGGGCGCGGTCACGTACTCGGCGTAGGCCCCGGCCTGGCGCGGGAACCAGGGCATCCCGAAGACGTCGTCGCCGACCCTGAACCTGGTCACGCCGGGTGGGACCGCGGTGACGACGCCGGAGACGTCCCAGCCGATGCGCACCGGCGGCTCACCCAGCAGCCCCGCCATCCCCTTGCCCGCACGCGTCTTGAAGTCGACCGGGTTGACCCCGGCGGCGTGGACCCGCACCTGCACCTCGGTCGGGATCGGCTCCGGCTTCGCCACCTCCTCGACCGCCAGCACCTCCGGCGGCCCGTACTCGCGCAAGACGATGGCCTTCATCCCCCGCAGATTAGTCGGGGCGCTCGAGGGCTCGCGGTTACCAGACGACTTCGATGTCGTAGCGCCGCATCGCCTCGTCCTCGGAGACGAGGGCGAGGCTCTCCACGGTCGCCTGGGCCACGAGCAGCCGATCGAAGGGGTCGCGGTGGTGGGGTGGCAGCGACGCTACGAGATCGGCATGGCGGGGGGAGATCGGCAGCAGTTCGACCCCGGCGCGCTCCAGCTGGGTGAGGAGGTCGTCCGGAGCCTCCAGCTTGCCGAGCCCGCGCTTGATCGCCACCTCCCAGACGGTCACGGCGCTGACGATCGGATCGACGTCGTCGGAGCCGAGGGCCGCCAGTCCCTTCTTGCTGATCCGGCTCGCTTCCCCGTTCATCCACCACAGCACCAGATGGGTATCGAGAAGGAGCCTCAAGGCCGCACGCCGAGGGACTCGGCGAGCTCGTCCGGCAGCTCGTCGAAGTCGTCGGCGATCCGCACCCGACCCTCCCAGACTCCAGCCAGGGAGGCAAAGCCCGCGGCACCGCGCTCCGGCACCAGCCGCACCGCCGGCTCGCCCCGCCGGGTGAGGACGATCTCCTCGCCCGCAAGCGCCCGCTCCACCAGCTGGGAGAGGTGGGTCTTCGCCGCGTGCATTCCGACCTGCACCATGGCGGCAGTCTAGCTCAATGTAGCTATCTATCTAGCTAGCTACTGAGATTGCTAGCTTCGGGAGATGCGGCGGATCAACATCGCGGCGCCCGAGTTCGCGTACGACGGCGAGGACCCGGAGGGCTTCCGAGCGGGCCAGGCCCGGCTCGGGAAGCTGCTGGGCGCCAAGGAGTCCGGGATCACGGTCTACGAGCTGCCGCCCGGCCAGTCGGTCTGTCCCTACCACTACGAGGTCGGGGAGGAGGAGTGGCTGCTGGTGCTGGAGGGCGCGCCGACCCTGCGCCACCCCGAGGGCTCGGAGGCGCTCGCTCCCTGGGACGTCGCCCTCTTCCCACGCGGGCCCGAGGGCGCCCACGGCATCGGCAACGAGACCGGCGAGACGGTCCGCGTGCTGATGTTCTCGACCGTGGTCCATCCCACCGCGACCGTCTATCCCGACAGCGACAAGGTCGGGATCTGGACCGGCAATCCCGACGACGACGTGATGGTCCACAAGGACAGCAACGTCGGCTACTACGACGGCGAGGCCTGAGCCGACGTGACCGAGGCGACGCTCCTGGCGGCCGCCCGCGGCGGCGACGAAGGGGCGTTCGAGCGGCTGGTCGAGCCCTACCGCCGCGAGCTGCACGCCCACTGCTACCGCCTGCTCGGCTCCCTGCACGACGCCGAGGACGCGCTGCAGGAGGCGATGCTGCGGGTCTGGCGCGGGCTCGGCAGCTTCGGCGGCCGCGCCTCGCTGCGCGCCTGGCTCTACAAGATCGCCACCAACGCCAGCCTCGACATCATCGCCCGCCGCAAGCGGCGGATGCTGCCGGTCGAGTACGGCCGCGCGGCCGATCCGAACCAGCCGCCCGGCGAGCCGGTCGCCGAGGCGGTCTGGATCGAGCCCTACCCGGACGAGACGCTCGAAGTCGAGGACGGGCGGGCCGCGCCCGACGCCCGTTACGAGCAGCGCGAGGCGGTCGAGCTTGCCTTCGTCGCGGCGATGCAGGAGCTGCCGGCGCGGCAGCGGGCGGTGCTGATCTTGCGCGAGGTGCTCGGCTTCTCGGCAAGGGAGGTGGGGGAGACCCTGGAGACCTCGGTGCCCGCGGTCAACAGCGCTCTGCAGCGCGCCCGCAAGACGGTCGATGAGCGCCTCCCGGAGCGGAGCCAGCGGGCCACCCTGCGCGCCCTCGGCGACGCCCGCATGGCCGCGATCGTCGAGGAGTACATGGAGGCGATGCGGATCGGCGACGTCAACCGCGTGGTCTCGATGCTGACCGCCGAGGACGCCGCCTGGTCGATGCCGCCGCTGGCCAGCTGGTACGGCGGCCTGGCCGAGATCGAGGTCTTCCTGCGCCGCGGCCCGCTCTCGGGCGAGTGGCGCTGGCGCCACCGCCCGGCCCGTGCCAACGGCGGCCTCGCGGTCGGCACCTACACCTGGATCGAGGGTGAGCAGACTCACGTTCCCTTCTCGCTCGACGTGCTGAGCTTGGACGGCGAGAAGATCAAGGAGATAACGGCCTTCGTCGTGCGGCCGGCCGACACCCCGGATGGTTATTCTCGGTGGCCCGACCGCGCCGCCGACCCCGGCCGCGTCGAGGCGGTCTTCGAGCGCTTCGGCCTCCCGGACCACGTCGATTGAAGCCCGGGCGATGAGTTCTCGCCCGTCCCCCAGTCTCAACTCACATGACTACCGCTACCGCTGAACACACCGAAGACCGCACCCGCTGGCTAGCCCTCTACGTGCTCTGCGCGGGGATGCTGATGATCGTGCTCGACGCGACGATCGTCAACGTCGCCCTGCCGACGATCCAGGACGATCTCGGCTTCTCCCAGAGCAAGCTGGCCTGGGTGGTCAACGCCTACATGATCCCCTTCGGCGGCCTGCTGCTGCTGGCGGGACGGATCGGCGACCTGATCGGCCAGCGCCGCATCTTCCTGATCGGCCTCACCATCTTCACCACCGCCTCGCTGGTCTGCGCCGCCTCGGTCAGCCAGGAGATGCTGATCGGCGCCCGCTTCGTGCAGGGGATCGGCGGGGCGCTGGCCTCGGCCGTGATCCTGGGGATGATCGTGACGATGTTCCCGGAGCCGGCGCACCAGGCGAAAGCGATCGGCGTCTTCGGCTTCGTCGCCTCCGCCGGCGGCTCGATCGGGCTGCTCGCCGGCGGCGTCCTCACCGAGGCGATCAGCTGGCACTGGATCTTCATCATCAACCTGCCGATCGGCATCCTGGTCGCCTTCCTCGCCCTGCGCCTGGTCCCCAACCGCGACGGGATCGGCCTCCACGAAGGCGCCGACTTCCCCGGCGCGGCGATGATCACGCTGTCGCTGATGATCGGCGTCTTCACGATCCTGCAGATCACCGAGTGGGGCTGGGTCGATACCAAAACGCTGGCGCTGAGCGCCGTCTCGGCGGCGCTGCTGGGGGCCTTCATCCACCGCCAGGCGACGATCGCCAACCCGCTGATGCCGCTGCGCCTGTTCCGCTCGCGCAACGTCGCCGGCGCCAACGTGCTGCAGGCGCTGCTGGTCGCCGGCATGTTCGGAATGTTCTTCCTCGGCGCTCTCTACCTGCAGCGCGTGCTCGGCTACGACGCGCTCGAGGTCGGCCTCGCCTTCCTGCCGACGACGATCGTGATGGGGACGCTCTCGCTCGGCTTCTCGGAAAAACTGATCATGCGCTTCGGGCCGCGCAAGACGCTGATCCCCGGCGTCTGCATGACCGTCGTCGCGCTGCTGCTGTTCGCCCGCACCCCGGTCGACGGCAACTACCTGACCGACCTGCTGCCGCCGTTCCTGCTGATCGGCATCGGCATGGGCTCCGCCTTCCCGGCGATCATGACCCTGGCGATGTCGGGGGCGACGATGGAGGACTCCGGCCTCGCCTCGGGCCTGGTCAACACCAGCATGCAGGTGGGCGGCGCGATCGGCCTCGCGGTGCTGGCGACGCTCTCGACCGAGCGCACCCAGAGCCTGCTGGACAGCGGCACCTCCAACGCGCAGGCGCTGACCTCCGGCTACCACGTCGCCTACCTGATCGGCGCTGGGCTGGCGGCGATCGCGGTGGCGATCGCGGTCTTCGTCCTGCACGACCCGGCGCCCCCCGCAATGCCCCCCGGTCCACCCGCTCCGGAGCCGGAGGACCGCGTCGCCGAGCCGGTCTACTCCGAGGCCGGTTAGTCGCAACAACGGTTCAATTAGTCAAGGAATTCCCTGCGCCGGCCGATCAAGGCCCGAGATGGCGAAGCCGAAGACCGATAGCTGGTTGAACCCTGGCGCCTTCGCCGAAGCCCCCGACGAGCGGGCGCGGATGGGCCGCATCTCCGGGATCCTCTGGATGATCGCCGCCCTGGTCGGCGCCGGCGGTGCCTTCCTCCCCGGCGCCGTCCACGAGGAGCTGCCCTGGGTGCTGGGCGTGAGCGCCGCGGTCTTCCTCTACGGCCTCGGCAGCGCCACCGGCTTCATCCCCTGGCAGCGGGCCTCGATGAACGCGCTGGCGATCGGGATGGCGCTGACGATCCCCGTCGTCGGCCTCGCCCTCTTCCTCACCGGCGCCTCGCTCAGCTACGTCGAGCCGCTGCTGGTCTGCTCGCTGCTCTACGCCGCCTTCTTCTTTCCCGCCCGCTGGGCCTGGCCGCTCTCGATCGAGCTGATCGCGGTGATCGGGACGCCGCTGCTCTACGACGCGCGGGCGACCGAAAACGCCTACGTGCCGCGCTACCTCGCCGTCGTCGCCGGCTACCTCGCCGCCACCTGGGTGATGGTGGGGCTCAAACGCCGCCTGGTCGACGCCGAGATGCGCCAGCGCGACTTCGCCAACCGCGACCCGCTGACCGGGGTCGGCAACCGCCGCGTCTTCGACGCCACACTGAACCGCGAGCTGGAGGCCCGCCTGTTGCCGCGGGGCGGTCGCCGCAAGGCCGACGACAGCCCGCTGGCCCTGCTCGTCCTCGACCTCGACGACTTCAAGGGGATCAACGACAAGCACGGGCATCAGGTCGGCGACGCCGTGCTCTGCGAGGCGGCCGGCCGCGCCGCCGCGATCCTGCGCTCGACCGACACCCTGACCCGGATCGGCGGCGACGAGTTCGCCGTGATCGCCCCCGGCGCCCACGGCGAGGGCGCCCAGCGGATGGCGGAAGCGATCCGCACCGCGGTCGGCCTGCGCGAATCCGACGCGCCGGGGCCGATCCCCAGCACCTCCGTCGGCTGGGCGGTCTTCCCCGACGACGGCGGCGACTACGAGACCCTGATGCGGGTCGCCGACGAGCGCATGCTCGAGCTCAAGGCCAAGAGCAAGCAGCTGGCGCTCGGCGGCTGAGACCTGCTCGTCCTACTGCTGGATCGGGGCCGACTCGAGCACGCCGAGCAGCTGCCCGACCCGGCAGACCAGGAGGCGCTCCTCGTCGATCTCGACCCAGGCCCCGGCGGCGGCCGGGAAGACGACGTGGTCGCCGGGCTGGACCGGCATCTCCACTCCCGCCTGCGCCCACCAGTCGAGTCCGGGCCCGACGGCGAGGACGATTCCCTGTTCGGGCGGCGGCTCGTGGGTGCCGGGAGGGACGACGAGGCCGGAGCGCCGCACCCGGTCCTGGTCCAGCTCCTTGATCACGATCTGGTCGAACAGCGGCCGCAGCTGGTGGCGGACGGACTCGGTCGGGTCGGGTCTCTGCGCGGTGCCCATCACCTGACTTGTAGCTGATCCGGCCCTCAGCCAATGCCGAGGAAGCGGTGCAGGGCGCGGCGGGAGGCTGGTAGGCGCCGTCCAGCCTCGAGCTCGCGGATCGCGATCTCGGCGGTCATCGCCGCCAGCAGACTGCGAGGCGGCGGGCGCGTCGGGCCAGCCCATCGCCTTGAAGCTGGGGATCGCGGCGGCGGCGAAGCGCTCGTGGCGGGCGGCCATCGCGCTCGAGAGCGCCGGGTCGGAGCGCGCCTCCAGCGCCAGCGCCTTCACCGCCCGGTCGGCCAGGCAGAGGTCCAGGTAGGCCTCCGCCCCGGCGGCGATCCGCTCCGCCCCGGCGGGTATTCCCCCGGTCGCCTCCGCCACCGCCGCTTCGACCCGGCTGTGGAAGCGCTCGTGCAGGGCGTCGACAAAGGCCTCGCGGTCGGCGAAGTGGACGTAGAAGGTGCCCTTGGCGACCCCGGCCGCGGCGACGACGCGGTTGACGCTGAGCCCGGCCAGGCCCTGTTGCTCCGCGACCGCGACGCCGGCGTCGAGCAGGGCATCGCGGGTGCGGTGGCCGCTGGGGGAGGGGGTCGCAAGCGCCATCGGGACGAGGCTACATGACCGCTCGGTCACTCCATATGACCGACCGGTCAGTCATGTGGTAGGTTGCGACCATGGCGTTGCTCGAGACCTCGGCCGGAAACGTTGCCTACGACGAGCGCGGGGAGGGGAGCACGATCCTGCTGCTGTCCGCCGGCGCTCACGACGGCAGCGACTTCGAGCAGCTGCGGGCGCTGCTGCCGGACCGCTTCCGCACCGTCTCCATCGACTGGCCGGGACACGGTGCCTCGCCCGCCGCCGCCGGGCCGGTGACCGCGGTCGGCTTCGCCGCTCTCGCCGAGGAGGCGCTGACCCGGCTGGCGCCTGAGGGAGCGGTCGTCGTCGGCAACTCGGTCGGCGGCTTCGCCGCCGCCTCGATCGCGATCCGCCGCCCCGATCTGGTCCAGGGCCTGGTCGTCGTCGATGGCGGCGGCTTCGCCGGCCGCCCGCTCTATCTGCGGGCCTTCTGCGCGCTGATGGGGCGGCCCTGGTTCCTGCGACGCGTCTACCCGACCTTCTCCCGGCTCTACATGCGCTCCCGCACCGATGCGGACCGCCGCGCCCGCGAGGTCGCGATGCGGACGGTGGCCGGCGAGCCGGGGTTGACCGCGGTCAGCCAGATCTGGCGCTCGTTCGGATCGCCCGGGCACGATCTGCGCCGCGACGCGCCGCAGATCGCTGTCCCCACCCTGATCGCCTGGGGCCGGCACGACCCGGTGATCCCGCTGCGGATCGGCAGGCGGGCGGCGGCTCTGGTCCCCGGCGCCCGGCTGGCGATCTTCGATACCGGCCACGTCCCCTTCACCACCGATCCGGAGGGTTTCGCGGCGGAGCTGGTGCCCTTCGCTGACGCGGCCTTTGCCACCGTGCCGGTGGACGCCTCCGCGTGAGTGCCGAGCATCGCTACCGCTCGCCACTGCTGGGCGAGCCCCGGCAGCTCGACCTCGCGGCCGGGACGATCGAGGCCTTCGAACGCGGCGATGGCCCGGCACTCGCCTTCGCCCACGGCTGGCTCGCCAACGCGAACCTCTGGCGCGGGGTCGTCGACCGGTTGGCCGGCCGCTTCCATTGCGTCGTGCTGGATCTGCCGTTCGGGGCGCACCGGCTGGCGCTGGCGCCCGAGGCCGACCTCGGCGCCGAGGCCTGTGGCGCGCTCGTCGCCGAGGCGCTGGCGGCGCTCGACCTCGACGACGTGACCCTGGTCGGGAACGACTCCGGCGGCGCCTACTCGCAGATCGCGCTGGCGCGGAGCCCGGAGCGGGCGGCGCGCCTGGTGCTCACCTCCTGCGAGACGCCCTATGACGAGTTCCCGCCTGAGCCCTTCGACGGCCTGCCCGCCGCGGCCGCCGACCCCGCTGTCCTCGGCCAGCTGCTCGGCGCGCTCGAGGACCCCGAGGTGCGCAAGCTGCCCGTCGCCTTCGGCCTGCTCGCCAAGCACCCGCTCGACCTCGCCGTCTCCGACTCCTACGCCCTCCCCTGCGCGCGCGACCCCGAGGTCCTGCGCGACACCGCCAAGGTGATGGCGGGAGCCGCGACCGCGGTGGTGCGGCGGGCGGGGGAGACGCTGATCGAGCGCTGGGACAAGCCGACCTTGCTCGTCTGGTCGCGCGAGGACCCCGTCTTCCCGCTCGAGCACGCTCGCCGTTACGCCGCCGCGCTCAAGCGGGCGGACTTGGTCGAGGTCGAGGACTGCTTCAGCTTCACCCCCGAGGACCAGCCGGCCGCCGTCGCCGCGGCGATCGCCGCCTTCGCTGTCTGATCCTTAGAGAGACCTCTTTTAATCACTAATTAGTTATAATTCATGCGTGACGCCAGGTGAGCTGATCCGCACCACTCGCGCCCGGCGGGGCCTCAGCCAGGCACGCTTGGCCAGGCGCGTCGGGACCCAGCAGTCGGCCATCAGCCGGCTCGAGGCGGACGAGGTGTCCCCCAGCATCGAGACGCTGGACCTCTTGATGCGGGCGATGGGCGAGCGCCTGCAGATATCCGGCGCCCAGCCGGAGCGGGAGTACGACCCCGCCCACCGGCGCGCCACCGCGGCGCGCTCTCTGGACGAGCGCCTCGCCTTGGGGATCTCCTGGAACCGGATGGCGGGCCGCCTGGCCGCGGCGGGGCGCGAGGCTCGTGGCCGAGCCTGAGACGCCACTGGACGCGGAGCGCATCCTCCGAGCCCTCGCGGAGCACGGCGTCGACTACGTATTGATCGGCGGCTTGGCCGTACAGACGCACGGCCACGTCCGTACGACCAACGACGCTGACCTCATCCCGGCGCCCGACCCCGCCAACCTCCAGCGCCTCGCTGCCGCCCTGCGCGACCTCGACGCGCGAGTGCTGAACGCCGGTGAGGAGGACACCGAGGTTCACGCGAAGATGCTTCCCAAGGCAACGATCTGGCAGTTCGTGACTCGGGACGGCGGCATCGACGTTATGCATGAGGTTCCGGGAGGCCGCCCTTATGCCGAGCTCAGCGAGCGGGCATTGCATGTGCGGCTGGGGGACATCGACGTGCCCGTGGTCGACCTCGACGACCTGATCCAGATGAAGCTGGCCCGCGGCCGTCCCGTCGACCTTGCCGACGTCGCCGCCCTCACCGATCCCGAAGCGGAACCGAGTTGACGCCGGCCTCCCGGCCCTCCCGCCGCCGGCTCGGCATGGCGGCGCTCGCGCTCGGCGCCCTGGGCATCGTCTTCGGCGACATCGGGACCAGCCCGCTCTACGCGCTGCAGACCGTCTTCTCCGCCGATCACCAGGCGGTGAAGCCGACCGAAGGGGACGTCTTCGGGGTGATCTCGCTGGTCTTCTGGTCGATCACGCTGATCGTCTCGATCGAGTTCGTGCTCTTCATCATGCGCGCCGACAACGACGGCGAGGGCGGGATCCTGGCGCTGATCGCCAAGGTCGAGGGGGCGCCGCTGCGCAGCGCCAAGGCGAAGGCGGTGCTGATCGGGCTCGGCATGTTCGGCGTCGCCCTCTTCTACGGCGACGGCATCATCACCCCGGCGATCTCGGTCCTCTCGGCGGTCGAAGGGGTGGAGGTGGTCGAGCCCAGCCTGGAGTCGATGGTGCTGCCGATCACGATCGCCATCCTCGCCGGGCTGTTCGCGATCCAGCGCTTCGGCACCCACGTGATCGGGCGCGTCTTCGGGCCGATCATGGTCGTCTGGTTCACGGTGATCGCCGCCGCCGGGCTGGGCCGGATCGTCGCCCACCCGGAGATCGTGAAGGCGCTCTCGCCCCACTACGGGGTCGAGTTCTTCAGCCGCCCACCCCGGCGTCGCCTTCATCTCGCTCGGCGCGATCGTCCTCACCATCACCGGCGCCGAGGCGCTCTACGCCGACATGGGCCACTTCGGCCGCAAGCCGATCAGCCGCGCCTGGTTCTTCGTCGTCTTCCCCGCGCTGACCCTCAACTACATGGGCCAGGGCTCGCTGATCCTCGCCGACCCGGGCGCGATCGACAGCCCCTTCTTCCTGCTGATCCCGCACTGGGGCCGGATCCCGATGGTGGTGCTGGCGACGGTGGCGACGGTGATCGCCTCGCAGTCGGTGATCTCCGGCGCCTTCTCGGTCACCCGCCAGGCGGTCCAGCTCGGCTTCCTGCCGCGGCTGACGATCCGCCACACCTCGGCGCGGGAGATCGGCCAGGTCTACGTGCCGGCGGTCAACTGGTTCCTGCTCGTCGCCGTGGTCCTGCTGGTGCTCGGCTTCGGCTCCTCGACCGGGCTCGCCTCCGCCTACGGGATCGCGGTCACCGGCACGATCACCGTCGACACCCTGCTCTTCCTCGTCGTCGCCCGCGTGCTCTGGCGCAAACCGGGCTGGCTGGTCGCGCTCGGCGCCGCTGTCTTCTTCACCGTCGACCTCGCCTTCCTCGGCGCCAACCTGACCAAGGTCGAGCACGGCGGCTGGTTCCCGCTGACCGTCGGCGCTCGCCGTCTTCACCGTGCTCAGCACCTGGAAGCGCGGCAGCGCCCAGGTCCACGCGGCGCGGGTGGAGGAGGAGGGGTCGCTGCGCTCCTTCGTCACTGAGCTGCGGGAGATGGAGCCGCCGCCGGTGCGGGTGCCGGGCACCGCCGTCTACCTCAACGCCCGCCGCGAGACGACGCCGCTGGCGCTGCGGGCCGGGGTCGAGCACAACTTCGCGATCCGCGAGTCGGTGGTGATCATCTCGATCGAGACGCTGAAGGCGCCGTTCGTGCCGGAGAGCGAGCGGCTGATCGTCGACAGCCTCGGCTACGAGGACGACGGCATCACCCACCTCACCGCCCGCTACGGCTTCCAGGACACCTTCGACGTGCCGCGCCTGCTCGTCCTCGCCGAGGAGGCCGGGATCGAGTGCGAGGTCGACGTCGACGGCGCCGTCTACTTCGTCTCCCACGTCGCGGTCACCGCGACCGCCGCCCCCGGCATGCGCGGCTGGCGCAAGCGTCTCTACATCGCGATGTCGCGCAACGCCGCCAGCCCGGTCGACTACTTCCACCTGCCGGGCGACCGCACCGTCTCGATCGGCTCCAGCATCGAGCTATAGGTCCGCCGGGCTTGCCTTCAGGTTTAGAAGGCAAGAAACTGAGCATTAGGGAGCCAGGGAAACGGGCAGGCTCAATCAGTTGGAAGGAGAGGTAAATGAACGCATCCACCCTCAGCCCGCGGCCGGCGCTGCGCGTGCTCGCCCTGGCGGTCGTGGCCCTGGCATTGCTCGCGGTCGCGGCGGCCGGAGCGCGGGCGGCGAACTACGTGGCGCTCGGCGACTCCTACGCCGCCGGGCCGCTGATCCCCAACCCGGTGCTGCCGCTCGGCTGTCTCAAATCCGATCACAACTACGCGCACGTGGCGGCTCCCAGCATCGGGTTGACCCTGCGCGACGCCAGTTGCAGCGGTGCCAAGACCGGCGACATGACCAACCCGCAGAGCATCGAAATCGATGGCCCGAACCCGCCGCAGTTCAACTCGCTCGACGCGAGCACGACGGTGGTCTCGCTGACGATCGGCGGCAACGACATCGGCTTCTCCGAAGTCGCGGAAAGCTGCATCACCGTCAACCCGTTCAGCCATCCCTGCCTCGACAAATACGACCCGGGCGGGGTCGACCAGCTGAAAGCGCGGATCGAAGCGACGGCGCCGAAAGTGGCGGCGGTCCTGCAGGGCATCCACACCCGCTCGCCGGCGGCGAAAATCTACGTCGTCAACTATCCGGCGATCTTCCCGGAGACCGGCAGCGGCTGCTGGCCGCAGATGCCGATCGGCTTCCAGGACGCGCCGTACCTGCGCTCGACCGAGCAGCGGCTGAACTCGATGCTGGCGACCCAGGCGGCGGCCAACGGCGCCACGCTGGTCAACTGGTACCAGGCCAGCATCGGCCACGACGCCTGCAAGGGCACCTCGACCCGCTGGGTCGAACCGCTCGTGCCGGGCACCCTCGCCGCCCCGATCCATCCCAACAAACAGGGCATGGCGGGTGGCGCCGCCACGCTCGTCGCGGCGGTGAAATAGTCACCTGATGCGAATCGCCAGCCTCGTCCCGTCGGCGACCGAGATGCTGTTCGCGCTCGGTCTCGGCGGCGACGTGGTCGGCGTCACCCACGAATGCGACCACCCGCCGGCCGCGCGCGAGCTGCCGCACCTGACCGCGACCGTGCTGGCGGAAGGGCTCAGCGCCGGCGAGATCGACGCTGCGGTGAAGGCGGTCGTCGGCGAAGGCAGGGCGCTCTACAGCCTCGACGAGGAGAAGCTGGCGGAGCTGGCCCCGGACCTGATCGTCACCCAGGCGATCTGCGACGTCTGCGCCGTCTCCTACGAGGACGTGGTCGCGGTGGCGGCGCGGCTGCCGGGCCGGCCGCGGGTGCTGCAGCAGGACCCGAGCAGTCTCGGCGAGGTGCTGGACGACGTGACGCGGCTGGGGGAGGCCGCCGGGATCGAGGCGCGGGCGCTGGCGCTGCGGGCCGAGCTGGAGGCGCGACTGGCCGCGGTTCGCGCCGCCGTCGCCGGGGCGCCCCCACCGCGGGTCGTCGCCCTCGAGTGGCTGGACCCGCCGTTCGTCGGCGGTCACTGGATCCCGGAGATGGTGGCGCTCGCCGGCGGCATCGACGTCGCCGGGCCGGCCGGGGCGAAGTCGCCCGAGGTGGAGTGGGAGGCGCTGGCGGCGCTCGCTCCCGACCTCGTCGTGGTCATGCCCTGCGGGATGTACGCGGAGGAGTCGCGGGCGCAGGCGGAGGAGCACCGGGCGCGGATCGAGGCGCTCGGGGCGGAGCGCGTCTTCGCCGTCGACGCCGCCTCCACCTACTCGCGCCCGGGCCCGCGCCTGGTCGACGGCACCGAGCTGCTCGCCCACCTGCTGCACCCCGATCTGCTCGGGCCGCCCGGGGCCATTGCCTTCACCCAGCTCGACTAGTGTGGCCGCAGTGTCCGGCGCCTCTTCCAGCACCGTTCGCATCGCCTGGGTCTGCGCCGTCGCCCTGCTGATCTTCGTCGTCTGGCTCGCCTTCGACGCCGGCGTTCACGCCGGCATCGGCTTCTTCTACTCGGTCCCGGTCGGGCTCGCGACCTGGTGGTTCGGGTGGCGCGCCGGCGCCGTGGCGGCGCTCGCCTGCTGCGGCCTCTACGCCGTCGGCGCCCAGATCGACCCTGTCCCCAGCTTCGGACTGGCCCTGGCGGTCCGCGCTGTCGCCTTCGCCGTCGTGGTCGCGGTCGTCTCGGTCCTGCGGGAGCGGCTGCTGGTGCTCGAGCACTCCGCCGAGGAACTGGAGGCGATCCGCGCGGCCCTGACTCCCTCGAGCTTGCCGGAGCTGCCCGGCATCGACGCCGGCGCCGCCTTCGTCGCCTCCGAATACGGCGTCTCCGGCGACTTCTACCTGCTCACCAACGGGCCCGACGGCTCGACGATCGCCGTCGTCGGCGATGTCGTCGGCCACGGGCCCAAGGCCGCCCGCCTGGCCACCTTCATCCGCGCCCGCTTCGCCGCCTTCGCCGCCAACACCAGCGACCCGGCCGAGATCCTCACCCTCGCCAACGCGGCGCTGCTGGAGCGACCCGGCCGCGGCGAAGAGCTGATCAGCGCCGTCTGCTTGCGCTTCCAGGCCGAGGACTCGACCCTTTCCTACGCGGTCGCCGGCCACCCGCCGCCGATGCACCTGCCCAGCCTCGCCGAGTTCGAGGCGGAGGGCGGGACGCTCCTGCTCGGGGTCAGCGCCGAGCTGCCGCTGGCCACCGCCAGCGTCGGCCTCGAGCGCAGCGACGGCGTCCTCGTCTACACCGACGGCGCCACCGACGTGCGCCAGGGGGAGACGCGGCTCGGCAGTGACGGCCTCTCGCGGCTGCTCGCCCCACTGGTCAAGCTGCCCTCGCGGGTGCTGGTGCAGGAGGCGCACAAGGCGGTGCTCGGCTGGGCCGACCGGCCGCTCGACGACGACCTCTGCATCCTCGTGCTCAGGCCCAAGTCCTGAGCCGGCTCAGAACTCGAGCTCGTAGAAAAGCATCGAGGGTCCGTCGGGGCCGCCTTCGCGGTTGCTGAAGCCGGCGCTCTCGTACAGCGCCCGCGCCGCGGTGTCGGTCTCGCCGGTGTTGAGGTCGACCCCGGCAGCTCCGGCCTCGCGGGCGAGCGCGACGGTCGCCTCCAACAGCGCCCGGCCGGTCCCGCGCCCGCGCAGCGGTGGCACCACGTAGAGCTCCTGCAGGTGCGCTTCGGGGCCGCCGGTCCAGACCGAGTTGCGGAAGCGGATCAGCGCGAGCCCGTCCGGCCCCTCGCCGGCCAGCAGCCCCGTCAACTCGCCCGTCGCCAGCAGTTGCCGCGAGTGCTCGGTGAGCGCCGCGACGCCCGGCGTCGGTTCCGAGTACTCGCTGTTGAAGTCGTGCAGCAGGCGGGCGATGTCGGCGGCGTCAGCGGGCGTGGCGCGACGGATCGTCATCGCTCCGCTTGTTCGCCGCGGACGCTCAGTTGCCTGCCGCGAACAGCAGCCTGTGCAGCCCGTCGACGAGGTCCTCGGCCAGCCGGCAGTCGCCGCCGATCTCCAGATCGGCGCGATCGTGCTCGATCACGGCCCGCAGCCAGTCCGGAGCAGAGCCCGAGGCCCAGGCGTCCGCCGGGCCCTCGAGGTTGGTGACGTGGGAGACGACCTGGCCCTCCTCGACCCGCACTTTGATCCCGGCCAGCTGCCGCTCGCCACCGACGCGGGTCTCGACCGCCAGCCGGCACCCGCCGGAGAGCTCCGGCGACAGCTCGACCAGGGGAACGACGAGCAGGAAGGCAGCCTCGATGTCCAGCCGGGCGATCGGCGCGGTTGTGTCGGCGACGCGGAGGCGCTCCCAGCGTGCCGCCGCGGCAAGCGGGGCGATCCCCTGTCGCACCCACCTGGTCACGGTGTAGGGAGTGCCGCGGCCACCCGAGGGCAGTGGCTCGACCTGCCCGCAGTGGTGCATTGTCCCCAGCCGCCGCTCCAGCGAGGGGTAGTTGAGGCCGGAGATCAGCCGGTCGAGCTCGGTCAGGGTCAGCGGCTTCGCGGCGAGGGCGCGCAGCACGGTCGAGGCCCAGCCCTCGATCAGGGACTTGACCATCCCCTTCGCCACCGGGGTGCCGAGCTCGACCTGTCCCGACGGGCTCTGCCGCAGCCAGGTCCGGAGGAATTCCATCACCACCAGCAGGTCCTGCCCCGGTCTGGCCAGCTCGTAGTCGAGCGCGCGCGGGAAGCCCTCCTGCCTGCCGCAGCTGAGGACGCCGAGCTCGGTCAGCTCCCGCAGTCGCAATCGCAGCGTGCTCTGGGAGGGGTCGCCGGCGGCCTGCCGCAGGTCCATCAGCGGCTTCGGACCCTCGGCGAGCGCCTCGAGAACGGCGACGTTGATCGGCACCGAAAGCAGTGAGAGAGCGCGGGTTCCGGCCCGAAGCCGAGAACCCTTCCGCTCTTTGACTTGCGCAACAGTCAAGTTGCTTTGAGTATCGCACTGACTTAGGTACGAGTCAATACCTCAATTACACGATTTCGTGACGAGTTAGGCCGACGACCGGCCCTCTCTAGACTCGATTGCGGATGGGCCGATTCGCCAAGAAAAACCTGATGGAGATCGACGATCTCTTCGCCGGGCCGGAGATCGAGATGCGCTTCTCGCGCAAATACATCGACTCCGAGCATCTCGGGATCAGCCACTTCCGCTACGCGCCCGGTTTCACCGCAACCGACGGCCACCACCACGAGGTGCAGGAGGAGGCCTACGTGGTCCTCGGCGGCTCCGGGCGGATCCGGCTCGACGACGAGGTCGTGGAGCTGAGCCCCTGGGACGTGGTGCGGGTCGCGCCCGAGGTGGTGCGCGGTTTCGAGGCCGGTCCCGAGGGGCTCGAGCTGCTCGCCGTCGGCAGCGACAAGCCCGAGGGCGGCGACGGCGCCCGCGACCCGGACCGCTGGCCCGCCCAGGGCGACTAGAGCTAGCGGGGCGACTCCGCGGAGCCGCCCCGGCCCCGCCGGTTAGGTGTGGTTGGGCCCGTCGTCGGCGCCGTTCCCTTGGTGATGGTTGCCGTTGTGGTGGTGATGCTTGCCGTGGTGATGGTGTTTGCCGTGCTCACCGTGGTGATGGCCGGCCGGGTCGTCGGCGCCGTGGCTGGCGAGCGCCGAGCCGGCGCCTCCGACGGCCAGGGCCAGGGCGACGGCGAGCGCCGCGGATATGCGCGAAAGCTGCTTCATCTCTGCCTCCATGTGGACGAGTCTCGGTCGTGACCTGAGGTCCCGGGGCCGCGTGTTGTCGGGGTACGCATACCCGCCTGGCGGGGTTCAATCGCCGCCGGAGGGCGGCGTGATGAATATGGTTGGCTGGTGAGCCGGCTTGGACCGACCAGCAGCGCCCTCGATCTCGCCGCCGCCCTGCGCGCCCGCAAGCTCTCCGCGGTCGAGCTACTCGATGCCTGCCTCGCCGCCGTCGACGCCCGCAACCCGGAGCTGAACGCGGTGGTCTGGCGCGACGACGAGGCCGCCCGTGCGGCGGCCCGGGACGCCGATGCCCGCCTCGCCGTCGGCGACGAGGCCCCATTCCTCGGGGTGCCGATCCCGATCAAGGACCTGACCGCGGTCGCCGGCTGGCCGCTCACCTACGGCTCCAAGGGCGCTCCCGAGGGAGTCAGCGAGGAGAGCGAACTGGTCGTCGAGTCGCTGCGCGACGCCGGCTTCGTCCTCTGCGGCCGCACCAACACCCCCGAGTTCGGCACGATCACCGTCGCCGAGAACGACCGCTTCGGCCCCTCCCGTAACCCCTGGGACCCGAGCCGCTCGCCCGGCGGCTCCTCCGGCGGTGCCGCCGCCGCGGTCGCCGGCGGCATGTTCCCGATCGCCCACGCCAACGACGGCGGCGGCTCGATCCGCATCCCCTCCGCCTACTGCGGCCTGGTCGGGCTGAAGTCCAGCCGCGGGCGCATCCCGCGCCGTGCCCAGGACTGGATGGGCGCCGTGGTCGAGGGCGTCACCACCCGCACCGTCGCCGACGCGGCCACGGACCTCGACCTCACCGCCGGCCCCGACCCGCTCGCCTGGAACAACGCGATCCCCCCCGCCCGTCCCTTCGCCGCGGAGCTGGGCGAGGCGCCCGGCCGCCTGCGCGTCGGCCTGATGGCGCAGGCCCCGCTCGGCATCCCGACCGCCCAGGACTGCGTCGACGCCGCCCGCGACGTCGCGGCCCTGCTCGAGGAGCTGGGGCATGAGGTGAGCGAGGTCGAGGTGCCGACGATCTCCGCCGAGCTGGTCCCCGCCTTCACGGTGATGGCCGCCGCCGGCCTCGCCGACTACGAGGGCGTCGACTGGGACAAGGTCGAGCCCCACAACCACCACAGCTACAAGGCCGCCCAGGAGGAGATCAGCGCCTACGACTACGTGGTCGCCGCGCAGACCCTGGAGAAGCTCTCGCGCCGAGGAGGTCGCCCGCTGGGGCCGCGACTTCGACGTCCTCCTGACTCCGACCTCGGCGATCCTGCCGCCCCTGGTCGGCTCCATGCTCGAGGCCCAGCACGCCGCCCCCGAGGCCGCCACCTTCGACGTCGTCGCCTCGGTCGTCTTCGCCGCCTACGGCAACGTCACCGGCCTGCCCGCGATCTCCCTCCCCCTTTATTGGACTGAGGAGGGCCTGCCGGTCGGCACCATGCTCACCGGCGCCCCGTTCGACGAGGCGACCCTGATTCGCCTCGGCGCGCAGCTGGAAGTGGCGCGGCCGTGGGCTGACCGCCTGCCGCCGGGCCTCTCCTGACGACGCCGGCCACCGCCCGCAGCTCTTCACGCACGTAGTCGGGTTCGTTCTTCACCTGCCAATGGGTGAAGCGGAGCGTCGTCAGGCCCTTGCGGGCATTTGCGTTGTCCCGCCGCGCGTCGGCGGCCTGCGTGAACGGAGTGCGGTGGTAGCGGAGGCTGTCGGTCTCCACGACCAGTTCCAGCTCCGCCCAGTAGAAGTCGACGCGATTGCGGCCCAGCTGAGCCTGGGTTCGGGGCGGCGGCAGCCCGGCCTGCTCCGCCAGGGGGCGGAAGAGGCGCTCCAGCGCGGTGGCGGTCAGGGCGTAGGAGGTGCGGTCGAGGAGGTCGCGCAGCCTGGCCGCTCCCGGGCGGCGGGCCAACCCGTCGACCGCCAGGCGCAGAGACCGCGGGTCGATGAAGCTGCGGTGGTCGGCCTCGTTGACCGCCGCTTCCAATTCGCCCTCCTCCAGGCAAGTGGCGAGATCGACCAAGGTCACCGCGGGGGAGGTGACAGGGATCCGATCGAAAGTCCCGGGTCTCAGCGCCCGGGGGGCGCGGCCTCCACCAAGGCCTACGTGCTCCGCCACTATCGCGGCGCGCCGATACACGCGCACGCCGGGACGCCGCCTGAAGACATCGGCGGGGACGACCACCTCGACCACCTCCGGCACCTCTCGGCGCAGGCCCAGCAGGGCCGCCGCGCTGCGGTGACTGAGCAGAGCCCGCGGCCCGCAGGCCAGAGTGGCCGCCATCCAGCGTCCCCGGTCCGTGACTTCCGGTCTGCCGACTGCATAGACGCCCTGCATCACTGGGTGCAGCCTGCCGCGATCCAGCCGGTGCGCGATCGCCGCCCTGCCCATACCCAGCCCGCGCAACTGCGCCCGCGAAACCACCCCGTGCTGCCTGTCCGCCAGCTCCCAGACAGCGGCGGCGGGAACTCGAAGCATTTTGCCGGTCATAGCCTGTACAAAGCTTCGAGCTGGGCGGATTCTCCCCCGCGACTGCGCGGTGGAGCTTGTCGTGGCTTCTAGGATGAGTCGGTGACTCCGGAGAAGAAGCAGACGAACTGGCGCGCCTGGGGCGTCGGCGTCCTCGTCGCCTTGGTCCTGATCGTCTGCCTGCAGAACTCGCAGCAGGTTCGCGTCGACGTCCTCTTCGTGACGCTGGACGCGCCGCTGATCGTCACCCTGCTCGTCGCCGTCGCGATCGGCGCCCTGATCGGTTACGTCGCGCCGTTGGTACTACGCCACCGCCGCGGCGAGCGCGGTCAGGACAAGGCGGGCTGAGCGGGGCGCCGGAACAGCTCCGGCGAGGGGATACCGATCACCTCGCCGGCGAAGCGCTTGCTCGTCCCGTAGACGACCCAGGTGGTGTCGATTTCGCCGATGTCGAGATCGAGCCGCAGCTCGTCCGCGTGCTCCTCGAGGTGCTCCATGTGGGTGAGGCCCGAGTCGTAGTCGCCGCGCAGCAGGCCCTCGCCGACGATCGGCTTCGAGGCGACGTCGACCACCTCCTCCCACTGCGAGAGGTCGACGTAGCCCTTGGTCGCGGGGACGATCCCGAGCGAGCGCGGCTCCGCCACGTCCCGCCGGCTGAGCAGGACCAGGTGCTTGGTCGGGTAGATGAAGGTGTCGACGACGAAGACCTCGGTCCAGTACTTCTCGGTGATCTTGTGGACCAGGGGGTGGGCGCTGCACTGGACGAGGAAGGCGTCGTCCCGTCCGCGGATCAGCTCGAGGCCGTCGAAGAAGTCGGTGATGAACTCGAACTCGAAATCGCCGACCCCCTGGAACTCGGCGTAGCGCTGCACGGCGCGCTCGTGGCAGGTCCCTTCCGGGCCGAGCGTCACAAAAGTCAGCGGCTGTTCCCGGATCTCCTCCATTCATCTAAGAATATCGAGTAAACAGGCCCAGTCAACAGGGCAGTGGGGCTGGCGCTCAGAAGTCCCGAAGCCAGGAATAGCGGGGTACGTCCAGCGCCTCTGGGGGGAAGATCTTCAGCCCGTAGCTCAAACGATTCTCTCTCGGCTTGCAGTACAGGCGCTTTTTCAGGCGCTGGAGATAGTCGGGCTCGATATCTCCCCGGTGATTGGGCTCCAAGGCATCTTGGACCGCGCCGGCTACGAGGTCCGCGACTTGGATGCCCTTGCTCGAAGGTTTCACTGGCCGCACGTTCCCTATTGAGCCTGCGGGGATCAAGGCGCCTGGGTCGGCCTCGATGTTCCGGACGTACCTCTCGAGATCGACAGAGCTGGTCTGCTGCCGGCTCTCGAAGTTCAGATTGACCTGGCGGCGATAAGACCCCCTTTGCTCCCAGGCCACCCAGCTCAACCGCTCGATCAGGTAGCGGCCTGTCAGGTGGTAGAGATAGCCCTGCTTTCGCAGCCCGGGCGCTTCGACCGCAAGCGCCGGCTTCCAAACCGCCACGGCGCAATAGAGCAAACCTTGCTGTCGGCCGAGGGTGTCGGCGACGAGCCGCTTCTTGTAGTGGTCGTTTTCGAGGCTTCGCCACTCCAGCGGTTTCCGTGACTGCGATCTTTTGGTCGTCGGGTGCAGATCGTCGATGACCCGCATATTCGTGGCATCGGTCTCGGCGGGGCCGATGACCGCCGCCATGATCAGCCACTCAGGAGAGGCATCTTTGGCCCCGTGAGCGCGTCGCCCGATTTCTCTCCAGCCTTCGTCGCCGCTCTCGGCGATGTACGCATTGCATTGGCGCAGCTCTGTCACGGGAATCCGACTATCGCAGTGATGCCGGCGGAAGCTTTGACATGGGTTGAATCGCCTGAGACAATCAAACTAACTTGACTACTCTCCAGGTCAGAGGGCAGGCGGAGGGGAGGGTCCGGGCCGGCGCGTACTCGCTTTCGCTGCTCGCGGTCCCCCTCAACTTCTTCGTCTTGCAGGCGCTTGAGAAGGAGCCGATGTCGCTGATGGATCTGCGGCGGGCGGTCGGCTCGCCGCCGCAGACGACGATGCGCAAGCGGCTCCAGTTCCTGACCCGGATCGGGGCGATCTCACGGCCGCAGGAGCCGCGGCCCGCGGCGGCCGTCGACTATGAGCTCGCCGGCTCGGGGCGGCAGCTGATGGGGGTCGCGCGGGTTCTGCAGAGCTGGCTCGACGTCGCCCCGCACGGCCCGCTCAACCTTGGCAGCGTCGCGGCCAAGAGCGCGATCAAAGCCCTGGTCGACGGCTGGTCGACGATGCTGATCCGCGCCCTCGCCGGCCGCCCCCTCTCGCTGACCGAGCTGGATGCGCTGCTCTCCGGCCTCAGCTATCCGTCGCTCGAGCGCCGCATTGCCTCGATGCGCCTGGCCGGCCAGGTCGTCGCCCGCCCCGGCAAGGGCCGGGCCAATCCCTACGCCGTGACCGACTGGCTGCGGCTCGCGGTCGCCCCGCTCGCGGCGGCGATCCACTGGGAGCGCGAGAACCTGTCCGACGAGACCTCGCCGATCGGGCGTCTCGATGTCGAGACCGGCTTTCTCCTCGCGGTGCCGCTGCTCCGCCTGCCGGCCGAGCACTCGGGCGTCTGCCGCCTGGCCGTGACGAGCAGCAGAGGCGATGGGCGGGGCCTGGCGGGCGTGCTGGTCGGCGTCGAGGAAGGACGGGTCGCCTACTGCCGGGCCCGGCTCGAGGGAAGCGCGACCGCCTGGGCCTCGGGGACCCCCTCGGGATGGCTGCGCGCCACGCTAGCGGGGGACACCGGCGGGCTCGAGGTCGGCGGCGACTCGCAATTCGCCTACGAGGTGATCGGAGGGCTGCACGGCGTGCTGCCGGTGGGAGCGCTCGGGGACCGCGGCGGCTGAGCGGATCACGGCGGCCGGCGGCCCGGCGGCCGCGCCTATTTCACGGTTCGCAGCTGGTCGACCGGCGCGTAGTCGTCGGTCAGCGGGCGATCGGAGGCGACCATGACCGCGTTGCCGCCTGCCAGCACCCCGCCCTGGAAGTAGATCGTGATCATCCGGACGTCGGCGAAGCTCTTCAGCAGGTCCCGCTCAGCCATTCATGTAGGGCGCCACGGCGGCGAGCACCGCCGTCGCCGTCGCCGGCTTCGCGAAAGCACCGTCGGGCGTGGTCGGTTTCTCCAGCAGTTCGTTGACCGCGGCGGCGTGGCGCCCCTCGACGCTGTGGATCGAGAGCATCGTCCCCAGCACCGTGTCGCTCTTGATCCGGGGGAGCTGGCCGAGGTACGCCGCGGCACCGAGGTTCTCGAGCGTGCTCGCCAGTTCCAGAGCGCCCTTTTCATCTTCGAGCGAGAAGTCGGTTTCCGGTGCCGGCGCCGGGTGGCCGCCGAGCTTCTTGACTTCTTCGCTCAGCTTGGCGACGTGTTCTTTCTCCTCTTCGCCGAACTTTTCCAGGGTGGTCCGCGCCTTCGCGGGCATGAATTCGCTTTCGCCGAGGGCGGTGTAGAAGCTCGCCTCGAGGTGCTCCAGGGTCAGCGCGTAGTTGAGGATGCCGACGTCGCCGGCGCCGAATTCCGACACCTTGGTGGCCATGGCGCTGCTGTCGCCGCCGCAGGCGGCGAGGAACGAGGCGGCCGCGACCGAGGTCCCGGCGAGGGCGATAAAATCGCGCCGCGAGACCGGTGTTCCCACTGCCGTCATTCCGGCTGCGTTTCGATGAACTGTTCCGACGCGGCCCTCGCGCTTTCTTCGCTCAAGCCTAGGTCGAAGGCTTCGGGCGCGGGGTCTTGGCGGTTGGCGGCCGCGACCATCGCCGCGTGCCGGCCCTCGACCTGGACGATCGAGAAGGCAAGTTCGCGCGCCTCCTTGGATCTGAGCGAGGGGATGGCTCCGTTGTAGGCGCCGATCGCGGCCGCCTCCGCGACTCCGGCCAATTCCTGCAGCGTTCCGCGGAAGCGGAAGGCGAAACCGAATTCGCTCTTGTCCTCTTTTTTCGGTTGCCCCCCAAGGCTCTCGATCAGCTTCCTCATCGCCGCGATGTGCTGGTTCTCCTGCGTGAGGAGCAGTTCGATCACTTCTTTTTCCTTGGGGGTCAGCGGCAGCTTTTCGCCATGGTCGTTCACTTCCGAGTTGCCGCGGCCGTACAGCGTGGCCTGCAGGTACTCGAGCCAGAGCAGGAAGTTGAGGGTGTCGACTTCGTTGTTGCCGGCGGCCATCGCCCGGCGCGCATACGGACCGACCGCGCCGAGGCCATAGAGCGTCCCGGCCGCCAAGGCGCCCTTTATAAGGACGTCGCCACGGGACAGCCCTGGCAGTTCGTGATCGCTCATCCGCTCCCTCTCCCTTTACTACCGATCAAAACGTCTATCTTGATCAAGAAATCTTGTCACAAAACCCTACCTCACCCCTCCTGCTTCTCGCCACCTCTTTCGCAGCTCCCTTGCTGGCTGAGCTCGACGCCGGTTCCCGCTCGCTCTCCGAGCTTCGCCCAGCACTGGGGTCACCGCCGCTGACGACGGCCCGTGGGTACTTGAGATCGCTCGGGGCGGTAGGGGTCGTCGAGAAACGCCGCCACGGCGGTTTCCCCGGCTCCTTCGACTACCGCCTGACCACCGCCGGTCGCGATCTCGCCGGCGTGGTGGAGGCGCTCGCGTCTTGGCTCGCGGTCTCGCCCTCGGGGAAGCTGCCACTTGGCAGCGCCGCCGCCAAGGGCGCGATCAAGGCGCTGTGCGAGGCCTGGCGAAGCGGCCTCGTTCGCGCTCTCGCTGCCGCTCCCCTTTCCTTGGCGGAGCTGGACAGCACCCTCGCCGGTCTCAGCTACCCCGCTCTGAAGCGCCGCCTCTCGTCGATGCGACGTCTCGGCCTCGTGCGAGTTGAACCAGGGAGCCAGGAAAGGCACCCCCTCGCCGTCGACGACTGGCTGCGCCTGGCCGCCGCGCCGTTGCTGGCCGCGGCTCACTGGGAGCGTCGCTGGTCGCCCCGGCCCACCTCGCTTGCCGGTCGCGACATCGAGGCCTGGCTCCTCCTCGTCCTGCCGCCGCTGCGCCTGCCAGAACAGACCTCAGGAGCCTGTCGAGTAACGGTACGGATGGCTGACGGCGCTCTTGCCGGAGCCACCGCTGAGGTGCGGGAGGGCGCCGTCGTCTCTTGCATCCCCGAGCTCGCCGGTGAGCCGACCGCCAGCGTCGCGGGCTCCCTCGATGCCTGGATCTCGGCGATCCTCGGTCGCGATCCAGGCGGGCTCGAGCTCGCCGGCGCAAGCCCGCTCGCCGTCGGACTGATCGCCGGAGTGCGGCGACACCTACGTCTGTCCTGAGCCGTCAGCAGTGCTCGACGGCTTGCCATTGCAGGGGGGATGTGGGATATTCCGGCCGCGGGTACTCAGGCAGGCTACGTTCAAGACTGCATTCGTACCCACATGGGATCCCACTGGCAGCTGAGTATCCGGCCTTCGGTGGGAGTTAGGGAAATGGGAGATAGAGCCACGTAACGCCGCTGGGCGCCGCGAGGCGGGCCAGGGCAGACAGGAGTCCAAAAATGATTTCGAGAATGCGCCAGCAACTCGGGCCGGCCGGCTTTGCCGTTGCCGTCATAGCCCTCGTTGCCGCTCTCGCCGGCGGAGCCTACGCCGCCTCCGGCGGCCTGACCGGCAAGCAGAAGAAGGAAGTCGAAAAGATCTCGAAGAAGTTCGCCGGCAAACCTGGTGCCAACGGCACCAACGGCAAAGACGGCGCGGCTGGTGCCAACGGCAAAGACGGCGCACCCGGAGTCAACGGGACCAATGGTGCCCCCGGCGCCAACGGCAAAAGCGTCGAAATCGGTACGGCGACCACCGAATGCCCTGTAGTAGGTGGAGTGACCGTTCAAGTAGAAGGTGAAGCCTCGACGAAAAAGAAAGTCTGCAATGGGAAAGAAGGATCTCCCTGGACGGCTGAAGGGACGCTGCCAAGCGGTGCTACCGAGACCGGCACCTGGTTTATAACCGTCGATGCTTCGGAATATGGTTTCTCGCCGATTAGTTTTCCGATTCCGCTCGCCGAAGAAGACGCCGAAAAAATCGTACCCAAATTTTGGAAGTCGACGGCGCCGGTTGGTGAGTGCCCCGGCAATGTGCACGAACCTAAAGCCGAACCTGGCTTTCTCTGTATTTATGGAGCGGTTACCGTATTTCCTGCTGGAGGTCCCGTGGTCCTCCCTCCGGATACCACCGAACCCGAAGGCGCAGCCGACGAAAATAAAATTGGGACCAGCGGCGCCCTCCTGGCATACCAGGGAGCTGAAGTGGGCCTCCAACGATACGGGAGCTTCGCAGTCACGGCCCCCTGACGTCTTAGATTGACCCAGAGGCCCCGAATATCTCTCCTTATTCGGGGCCTCTTTTATGCCCAAACCCCGTTCCAGCTGGCAAAACCGGCGATCCCGCGCGAATAGCTGCGTCGCGCTGATCGGCGCGTCCGCGAAATCTGCCGATGGTAATTTGCAGCGGAGATGGCGGGGGCCGTCGGATCGCCACTCTTCTGCCACCGGATTCGACGTGACGCACCTTGATCGCTCAGCAAAAGCTGCCTATGACTCTCAGGACCGCTCGGCCACAGGGGTCGGGCGACTACTACAAGGAGCGAGATCGAATGATCCGCAATCTCAAAGTCCTGTTGGCGGCCGCGATGGCGCTGGCAGCCTTCGGCGCCGTCAGCGCCGGCGCCGCTCACGCGGCAGAAGAATTCCACTGTCAGGCGGGGGTGACTCCATGCACAATCACAGCGTCCCAGGATGGCGCCGCTGGTTCGGTGACAGGGTCGCAGGTATTCATCCCTAAAAACAAAGCAGGAGAAACCGCTTCCTTCAAATGTGGGACGGTGTCAGGAGGCGCGACATCGACCACCGTCACGACCCCAGAACTCACAGTCGGCGCAGCCGGCCTATTGGCATACGGCAGCTGCAAAGTCAACGGCAGCTCTGAAGTCAAAGTCCGGATGAACGAATGCCATTACCTGTTTACAGCGCTCAATGGCGAAACGGTCGCAGGCTCGATAGTTCACGTCCTGTGCAAAACCGCGAAACACATCGAAATCGAAGTCCCCGAAACCGGCTGCGTATTTGAAGTGACACCGCAGACACTGACGGGGGTTCATTACCACAACATCGGCACCAAAGGAACCTCCTCGACAGAAACGACAGTCGAAGTAAGCACCAGCATCCCCACCGTCGAGGTCGGCAAAGTGGGTACGGGCTGTCTTCCTAAAGCAGTTGTGGGAGAAACCCTCACTGCCGAATACAAAGGCAACGCGCTCGCCACAGCAGAGAAAGACAACGCCAGCAAAGAAATGGTCGAAGGCTGGTGGGCATAGCCATCAGTTGACGGCATCATGACCGCTGAGTTAGCGATCACGATGTGATGAAGCGAACGGGCCGCATTGGCGGTCCGTTCGCTTCTTAGAAACCCGTGCATTTCTTGACAAGCACTATCCCGTGCCGATACAGTCCAATGGGATGTCGGGATGAGGAGCATGGGAGTGCTCACCAGGGAAGTAGCGGAGGGGGGAATCCAGTGAAGAGCAAAATCAGCTCGGTGGGCTTGGCCTCTGTGTCGATAGCGCTTTTTTCTGTCGCCATAGCGTTTCTACTGGGAGTTTCTACCTCCGCAGTGGCCGAAATCGCACCCTTCTGTACTCCGGGAATCCAGGGGGGTAAATGCGAAGACCCACATGGGATAGCGGTTGACACCGAAACCGGCCGCGTTTACGTAGCCGACTCGGGCAACAACCGCGTTGATGTCTTCCGATCGGACGGCATCTTCCTTTTCACCTTCGGCTGGGGGGTAAAAACCGGCGCCAACGAACTTCAGACCTGCACCACGGGATGTCAAGCTGGGATTGCCGGCGCGGGCCTTGGTCAGTTCTCCTCGCCGAGCTGGATCGCGGTGGACAACGATGCCGCCAGCTCATCCCGGCATGACGTCTACGTCGGCACCGATAACTTCCGCGTCCAGAAGTTCGATCCGAACGGCGAACTCGTCAAAGCTTTCGGTACTGAAGGCCACGTCGGCAAACAGGGAACCGGCGCCTGCGAATTCGCAAGGGAAAAGGATCCCATCGCCGTGGGCTCGGGTGGCAATGTCTACGTTGCCGACAGCTTCGATAAAGACGGTCCGGGAAGCGGCCACGTCTTCGTCAGTCGGATCATCGTCTTCAGCTCCAGCTCCTCGGGCGCTTGCTCCGAAATTGAATTACCGAATATTGAAGGGGACTTCAAGACGATCCAAGCCCTCGCCGTTGATTCGACCGGCCATATCTATGTAACGGTCGAAGCGGACGGCAGGGGCATCCGCAAATACAGCCCCTCTGGAGTACTAGAAAAAGAACTCGATGTCGCGACCGAAACGACGGAAGGTCTTTTTACCCCGAGCTTGTCGATCGATACCGCTGACAATCTATTTGCCGAGCAGCTGGCAGAAAGACTGCTCGAAGGCGAAACCGTTGACTTCTTCACCGAGTACTCGCCAGCGGGGGTAAGGCTCAAACACTTCGGCTATCTGATCCACCCTGGAGGCCTTGTAGTTCCCGCCCTCGCCGCATACCACAGTCCCAGCGGCGATCTCTACGCCAATGAGGGATCACAGGAAATCAAGTATCTGCAGCTACCCCCCCCGGGCCCGGTCATAGCCTCGGTGGCGTGCAAGGTGAAAGCAGAAACCCTCGGCAGCAGTAAGGCGACCTTGCAGGCCCGGGTCGATCCGGAGGGGAAACAGACGACCTTCCGATTCGAATACGTAACGCAGGATCAGTTCGAACTGAACGAATGGGACCAAGCCGAAATCACCGATCCCTCCACGCTGCCTGCGGAAGTCGAACTGGAGGAAGCGACGATCGAAGTCAAAGGCCTGAAACCGGAAACCAAATACCATTGCCGGGTTGTCGCCGAAAACGTCGACAGCGCTACCCCGGTACATGGCGAAGAAGGCACCTTCACGACTCTGGAAGGATTTGAATTTGGCCCCGCCTGGAGCGGGAACGTAGGGGAAACCTCGGCGACCATCTTTGTCGATGGCAATCCGCTGGAAACCCCGGCGACGGGCCAGATCGAATACGTCGAAGACGCCAAGTACCAGCCGGACCACTCCTTCGCCGAAGCCCAGAGCGCGCCGGCGCCGGAACTGGATTTCGGAAACGGCAACACGATGAAGTTGGTGCAGGTGACGCTGAGCGGCCTGAAGCCCGGCACCCTCTATCATTACCGCTTGCGGGCTCGTAACGGGACGCCGCCGGAGGGGTTGATCTGCCCCGAACGTAAACCGGCCTGCCCCGAGCTCGAGCACACCTTCAGGACCTACTCAGTTGGTGCTGCCGGAGCCGGCGAAGCGGACCATCGCCGCTATGAGCTCGTCTCGCCGGGGGAAAAGAACAGCGCCGAAGTGGGGGTATTCGGGCCCGCTGCGGGCTTCTTCGAGGACCGCGCGATGCGGATCGTGGCGTCGGCGGGCTCCGGCGAAGCGGTCACCTACACTTCTTGGACCTCGTTCGGGCAGGCCGAAGGGTCTTTCGCGGCCAGCCAGTACCTCTCAAAGCGGACCGAAGGCGGCTGGGTGACCGCAAATACTTCACCCTTCGGCTTCGTCGCCAACGTCCTCGACCCGCCATATCTGGGCTTCACGCCCGACCTGGGCTACGGAGCGTTCAAAACGACCGAACCGCCGCTGACCGGGGACTGCCGCAAAGGCTCCGAAGACATGTACCTGCGCGACAACGAGACGGGGGCCCTGCGTTGCCTCTCGCCGGAAATCTCCGGTGGGCCCAATGCAGCCTGCCTGGTTTTCGCCGGCGCGAGGGAAGACGGCGGCCGCGTATTCGTGGCCGGCAGACCCGAAGGCGGAGAGTCCTACACCTACAGCCTGTACGAATCGACGCCGAGCGGGATCCAGTTGATCAGCGTGCTGCCCAGCGGAGAACCGGCGCCGGCGACCCCTGGAACCTCCTTTGGTCCGTCGAGGAGTTCTAGCGGCCCCGAAAACTGCCAGGTCTCGCGCACGCGCCTGAGCTCGGCGATCTCCAGCGACGGCTCGAAGGTATTCTGGACCTATGTGCCGGAAGCTAGCGTGAGGGTCACCCCGACCGCACCGGGCACTCAGAAAGTGACCGTCGCCGGGGCGACCGAAGGCGACTTCACCCTCAGCTTCCAGGATAAAACGACGGCACCGATCGCCCTCAAAGCAAGCGCCGGAGTGCTGCAGGCGGCGCTCGAATCGCTGTCGACGATCGGGGCCGGCAACGTGGAAGTGTCCGGCTCCGGGCCCTATGTCGTCACCTTCAAGGGAGCGCTGAGCGGCACCGAAGTCCAACTCAGCTCCAACGCCGGCAACCTTCGGGCTGAACTCACGCAGCTGCTGGTACGCGTCGACAACAGCAAAACCAACCAGCTCGATGCGCCACCACCACCGCCTGCAGATCAGAAAAATGTAGGAAAAGGTCCGGCTGGCGGCGGCGTCTTCTGGGCCGCTGCCGCCGACGGCTCCGTCGCCTATTTCACGGCCACCGGCAGGCTCACCTCCTCCTCCAAAGCTGCTGCGGGAGAACCGGATCTCTACCGTTATGAACTCGGCAACGCCGAAGAACCGCTAACCGACATCACCAAAGGCTCGGTTCCGGGCAACGTGCAAGGAGTGGTCGGAGCCTCTGAAGACGGCTCTTATGTCTACTTCGTCGCCAAAGCGGCGCTGACGGGCGAAGCAACGAACGGCGCCGGGCTAAAAGCCGAAAAAGGCGGTGAGAACCTCTACCTCTACCACGAAGGCCAACTGACGTTTATCGCCACCCTTGCCGCCCCTGAAAACGGCTTAGGCCGAGACGAAAGCAACTGGTCATCGGAACTGCGGCGCCTAAGCGCCCGCGTCTCCGCCGACGGCAGGCACCTGGCCTTCCTCTCGATCGAAGCGCAGAAACTGGCGGGCTATGAGAACACCCGCGCCTCAGGCAAACCCTGCGAATACTCCCTGAACGAGAACAGCGCAGAATTCATCGGCAGCTCCCTCTGCTCGCAGGCCTTCCTCTATGACGCCGACAGCGGCAAGCTGACCTGCGCCTCCTGCAACCCCTCGGGAGCGCGGCCGAAGGGCCCGACGATCTTCCCCAACTGGAGCAACGGCTTCGAAGGCCCGCGCTACCTCTCCAACAACGGCAAGCGCTTGCTCTTCGTCTCCTTCGACTCGCTGCTGCCGACGGATATCAGCGCAAAGGGGGACGTCTATGAGTTCGAGCTGCCGGGGGAGGGGACCTGCAGCGAGGCCGCCCCGGCCTTCGACCCGGTCTCCGGGGGCTGCCACCTCCTCGTCTCCAGTGGCAAAAGCAGCGACGAAAGCTTCCTGATCGATGCGTCAAGCGACGGCCACGACATCTTCTTCTCGACCCGCGACAAATTGGTCGGCTGGGACGTGAACGAAAACTTCGACATCTACGACTACCGCGAAGGAGGCGGGTTCGCGGAACCGGTGGCAGCATCGGTATGCGGCGGGGAAGCGGGCTGCGTGCCGCCGGCGAGCCCGCCGCCCGCAGCCTCCGCTCCGGCCACTCCCGGTTTCAGCGGGCCGGGCAACGCGAAGCCGAAGAAGCAAAAGCCCAAGAAGAAGAAGCACAAGCAGGCCAAGCACAAGAAGAAGGCAAAGCACGCCGGCAAGCAGCGGAGGGCGGGTCGATGAGCGCGGTGAGGAGGTCTCTGGCGATCCTGGCGGCCCTAACGGCGCTGGCTGCCCCCGCGAGCGCTGCTGCGGCAATCGAAAAGCCGGCCTGGAGCGTGCAGCCCCTGGCGACGCCGACCAACTTCCTGGCGGGCGAACAGAGCGAATTCAACAAGCAGCCCCGCTACCAGGTGTTCATCACCAACAGCGGCGGCGAAAAGACCAATTCGAGCCCGATCAGGATCACCGACACGCTGCCGGCGGGGGTGGTGGTGAAAAGCGCAGAGTTGGAACCGCCTCGAGGGTTTCTGGGCTCCCTGGGAAAAGTCTGCAAAACCAAAGTCGCGGGCCAAGTCAGCACGGTCAGCTGCGAAGTCGAAGAAGCGGTGCCGGCGGGACTGGAACCGGCGCGACTCTCACCGGGCAACCAGATGTTCCTGGAAATCAAAGTGGCGGTGCCGGCGACGCTCAGCGGCGCGCTGGTCAACCGGGTGGAAGTGGAAGGGGGCGGCGCGGAAGCGGTGGCGGCGGAGGGGGAGAACGAAGTCAACAGCGAAAACCCTGAAGCCGGGTTCCAGGAATTCAGGGCCGAACTTACCGGGGCCGACGGGAGGCCGGCGAGCGCGGCCGACTCCCACCCCTACCAGTACACGACGAGCTTCGGGTTGAACGTGATCGCGGCGCCCCCGGGCGTCACGGGCTCGGTGGTGCCAGCGGGGGGCGATACGAAGAAGATCGAAGTGGCGCTGCCGCCGGGGCTGGCGGGGAACCCGACCGTGGTGCCGCCCTGCCCGGCGCAGCAGTTCACGACCCACCGTAACGTCTACTCCCCGACCCGGGAAAACTTCATCACCTCGAACGAATGCCCGGACGCCTCGGTGGTGGGGGTGGCCAACCTGGAGCAGCTGGAAGGGGAATCGGCGGTGTTGGCGACGCCGATCTACAGCCTCGTCCCGCCGAAGGGGATGCCGGCACAATTCGGCTTCGAAGTCGTAGGCGGCCCGCTCTACATCAATACGAGGCTGCGCAGCGATGGCGACTACGGGATCACGGCCTTCCTGGCCAACATCACCGAGGCGAAGCGGCTGACGGCGGGGCGGTTCACCTTCTGGGGGACGCCGTGGGATGAAAGCCACACGCCAATGCGGGGTGAATGCTCGAAATCGTGGGAAACGAAATGCAAAGTGCCAGGGGCCGACGGCGCGCGGGCGTTCCTGCGGATGCCGAGCTCGTGCGCGGATCCGCTGGTGACGACGATGAGCTTCACGACCTGGACGCGGCCGCCGGCGGCCGCGGGCGAGACCTCGGGGGAAGCGGCACCGACGGCGTGCGCCGCACCGCCGTTCGGGCCGACGATCGAATCGCGACCGAGCACGGACGTGGCGGACTCACCGGCGGGCCTTCACTTCGACCTGCATCTGCCCCAGCGCGAGCACGAAGGCCCGGCGGACACGGGAGAGGCGGACCTGCGCGACGTGGCGGTGGCGCTGCCGAAGGGGCTGGTGGTGAACCCGGCCTCGGCGGATGGGCGCGCCGCCTGTTCTCCCGCTCAAGTCGGCCTGGCGAGCGCGCCGGGAGCGAGCCCGATCCGCTTCAACCTGGCGGCGGCGAGCTGCCCGGACGCGGCGAAGGTGGGGACGGTGGAAGCAGTGGCACCGGCGCTCGATCACCCGATCGCGGGGAGCATCTACCTGGCGACCCAGGAAGAGAACCCCTTCAACAACCTCATCGCCCTCTACGTCGTCTTCGAAGACCCCCGCAGCGGAATCGTGATCAAGCTCGCCGGCAAGGTCACCCTGGACCCGGCGACGGGACAGGTGTCGACGAGCTTCACGGAAAACCCGCAGGTCCCGGTCGAAGACTTCAAGTTCGACTTCTTCGAGGGTGCCAGAGCACCGCTTCGCACCCCGATGGCGTGCGGGGACTACACGACCACCTCGACGATGACGCCGTGGACCGCTCCCGCCGGCCTCAGTACGACGCCCTCAGACTCCTTCCACGTCGGCGCCGGCCCGCAGGGCCCCTGTCCGAGCGGCGCCTTGGACCCAAGGCTCGCCGCCGGGATGGCGAACCCCAGCGCCGGCACCTACAGCCCCTTCAGCCTGCGCCTGACCCGGGCCGATGGCACCGGCGAATTCGCCCGCCTCACCACCACGCCGCCGCTGGGCTTCACGGCCCGCCTGGCCGGGGTCCCCTACTGCCCGCAGGCGGGGATCGACCAGGCGATCGCCCGCGAACATCCCGGCCAGGGCGCCCTCGAGCTCGCGAACCCGTCCTGCCCGGCGGCCTCCCAGGTCGGAACCGTCAGCGCCGGCGCCGGCGCCGGCCCCACCCCGATCTACACCTCTGGCAAGCTCTACCTCGCCGGCCCCTACAAAGGTGCCCCGCTCTCGCTGGTGGCGATCATCCCCGCGATCGCCGGCCCCTTCGACCTCGGCACCGTCACCAGCCGGGTCGCCGCCCGCCTGGACCCCGAAACCGCCCAGGTCACCGCGGTGGCCGACCCGCTGCCGCTGATCCGCTCGGGCATCGTGCTCGACCTGCGCGACCTGCGGGTCAACCTCGACCGGCCGGACTTCGCCCTCGCCCCGACCAGCTGCGAACCAAAGAGCGTGGGGGCGACTGTGCAGGGCACCTCGGGCAACTCCGCCACCGTCTCCCAGCGCTTCCAGGTCGGTGGTTGCGGAGCGCTGAAGTTCAAGCCGTCCGTCTCCCTGACGCTGAAGGGCGGTACGAAGCGATCCGATCACCCGGCCCTCAAAGCGGTGGTCACCTATCCGCAGAAGGGCCGCTACGCCAACACCGCCAAGGCCTCGGTCGCCCTCCCGCACTCCGAGTTCCTCGAGCAGGCCCACATCCGCACGATCTGCACCAGGGTCCAGTTCGCCGCGAACGCCTGCCCCAAAGGCGCGATCTACGGTAAGGCCAAGGCCTTCACGCCACTGCTCGACAAGCCCCTTGAAGGCCCGGTCTACCTGCGCTCCTCCTCCAACCCCCTGCCCGACATGGTCCTCGACCTCCACGGCCAGATCGACGTCGTCGGCGTGGCCCGGATCGACTCCCACAAGGGCGGCATCCGCTCCAGCTTCGAAGCCGTTCCCGACGCGCCGCTCTCCAAGGTGATCGTCGAACTGCCCGCCGGCAAGAAGGGCCTGCTGGTCAACTCGCGCAACATCTGCAACCACACCAACCGCGCCACCGCCAACTTCACCGCCCACAACGGCAAGACCTCCGAGTCGCGGCCGGTGCTGAAGGACAGCTGCAGGGGCAAGAAGCGCAAGAAATCGTAGCAGCGAGCGATCCGGGGCCAGATCCCTGCGTGGCGCGAACCCGCACACGCGCGAAGTAGCGACACGGCCCTTGCAGGGGAAACGCAGGATCTGACCGGTGGCATGGACCCATCCGGGCCGACCATCGTGCCCCAACTTGATCGCTCAGCAAAAGCTGCCTATGACTCTCAGGACCGCGCGGCCAGAGGGGCCGGGCGACTACTACAAGGAGCCAGATCGAATGATCCGCAATCTCAAGGTCCTGCTGCTCAGCGCAATGGCGCTGGCAGCCTTCGGCGCCGTCAGCGCCGGCGCCGCTCACGCGGCAGAAGAATTCCACTGTCAGGCGGGGGTGACTCCCTGCACAATCACAGCGTCTCAGGATGGCGCCGCCGGCTCAGCGACAGGTGGGCAGGTGTTCATTGTCAAAAACAACCAACCTAAACCAGAAACCGGTTCCTTCAAATGTGGGACGGTGTCAGGAGGCGCGACATCGACCACCGTCACGACCCCAGAACTCACAGTCGGCGCAGCCGGCCTATTGGCATACGGCAGCTGCAAAGTCAACGGCAGCTCTGAAGTCAAAGTCCGGATGAACGAATGCCATTATCTGTTTACAGCCCTCAATGGCGGAACGACCGCAGGCGCGATAGTCCACGTCCTGTGCAAAACCGAAAAACACATCGAAATCGAAATCCTCGAAACCGGCTGCATATTCGAAGTGACACCGCAGACACTGACGGGGGTTCATTACCACAACATCGGCACCAAAGGAACCTCTTCGACAGAAACGACAGTCGAAGTAAAAATCCCCAACTCCCCCCCCACCTCCCCAGGTATCACCGTCGAGGTCAAAGCAGTGGGTACCGGATGCCTTCCCAAAGCAGCCGTGGGAGAAACCCTCACCGCCGAATACAACGGCAACGCGCTGGCTACAGCAGAGAAAGACAACACCAATAAAGAAATGGTCGAAGGCTGGTGGGCATAGTCATCAGTCGACTACATCCCGATTGCTGCAGCTAGCGATCAGGACGTGACGAGCCGGCACGGACCAAGAAGATAGGCGTGGTCCGTGCCGGCTACTCAACGGGGAGCGCGCTGGACCGATTTCTGCCTGTCTCTATTCGGCGGACGCGCCGAACAGAGACACGGCCTTTGCAGGGGAGACGCCGGCTTGCCGGGACTGCCTCGTCAGACGGCGTCACTCATCGAGTCCCAGCTTGATCGCTCAGCAAAAGCTGCCTATGACTCTCAGGACCGCGCGGCCAGAAGGGGCCGGGCGACTACTACAAGGAGCGAGATCGAATGATCCGCAATCTCAAAGTCCTGTTGGCGGCCGCGATGGCGCTGGCAGCCTTCGGCGCCGTCAGCGCCGGCGCCGCTCACGCGGCAGAAGAATTCCACTGTCAGGCGGGGGTGACTCCATGCACAATCACAGCGTCCCAGGATGGCGCCGCTGGTTCGGTGACAGGGTCGCAGGTATTCATCCCTAAAAACAAAGCAGGAGAAACCGCTTCCTTCAAATGTGGGACGGTGTCAGGAGGCGCGACATCGGCCACCGTCACAACCCCAGAACTCACAGTCGGCGCAGCCGGGGCGCTGGCTTACGGCAGCTGCAAAATCAACGGCAGCTCTGAAGTCAAAGTCCGGATGAACGAATGCCATTACCTGTTTACAGCCCTCAATGGCGGAACGACCGCAGGCGCGATAGTCCACGTCCTGTGCAAAACCGCGAAACACATTGAAATCGAAACCCCCGAAGACGGCTGCATATTCGAAGTGACACCGCAGACACTGACGGGGGTTCATTACCACAACATCGGCACCAAAGGAACCTCTTCGACAGAAACGACAGTCGAAATAAACGCCACCGGTATCAGCGTGGAGACCTCCCATGTGGGTACCGGGTGTATTCCCAGAGCAGCCGTGGGAGAAACCCTCACCGCTACCTACAACGGCAACGCGCTCGCCACAGCAGAGAAAGACAACACCAATAAAGAAATGGTCGAAGGCTGGTGGGCATAGTCATCAGTCGACTACATCCCGATTGCTGCAGCTAGCGATCAGGACGTGACGAGCCGGCACGGACCAAGAAGATAGGCGTGGTCCGTGCCGGCTACTCAACGGGGAGCGCGCTGGACCGATTTCTGCCTGTCTCTATTCGGCGGACGCGCCGAATAGAGACACGGCCTTTGCAGGGGAGACGCCGGCTTGCCGGGACTGCCTCGTCAGACGGCGTCACTCATCGAGTCCCAGCTTGATCGCTCAGCAAAAGCTGCCTATGACTCTCAGGACCGCTCGGCCACAGGGGTCGGGCGACTACTACAAGGAGCGAGATCGAATGATCCGCAATCTCAAAGTCCTGCTGCTCAGCGCAATGGCGCTGGCTGCCTTCGGCGCCCTGAGCGCCGGCGCTGCTCACGCAGCAGAGGAATTCCACTGTCAGGCGGGGGTGGCTCCCTGCACATGGACAGCATCTCAGGATGGCGCAGCGGGTTCAGCAACAGGGGCGCAACTATTCATCCCTAAAAACAAAGCAGGAGAAACCGCTTCCTTCAAATGTGGGACGGTGTCAGGAGGCGCGACATCGGCCACCGTCACAACCCCAGAACTCACATTCGGCGCAGTCGGGGCACTGGCTTACGGCAGCTGCAAAGTCAACGGCAGCTCTGAAGTCAAAGTCCGGATGAACGGCTGTCACTATCTGTTTACAGCCCTCAATGGCGGAACGGCCGCGGGCGCAATAGTTCACATCCTGTGCGAAACCACGCAACACATCGAAAGAGAAGTTCCAGAAACCGGTTGCATACTAGAAACAACACCGCAGACACTTACCGGGGTTCACTACCACAACATCGGCACCAAAGGAACCAACTCGACAGAAATAACAGTTGAAATGAAAGTCTCAGGCCTCGTTGTGGAGGTTGCCAAAGCGGGCACCGGGTGCCTTCCCAAAGCAGCCGTGGGAGAAACCCTCACCGCCGAACTCAATGGCAACATGATCTTCACAGCAGAGAAGGACAACGCCAACAAAGAAATGGTCGAAGGCTGGTGGGCATAGTCATCAGTCGACTACATCCCGATTTCTGCAGCTAGCGATCAGGATGTGACGAGCCGGCACGGACCAAAAGATAGGCGTGGTCCGTGCCGGCTACTCAACGGGGAGCGCGCTGGACCGATTTCTGCCTGTCTCTATTCGGCGGACGCGCCGAACAGAGACACGGCCTTTGCAGGGGAGACGCCGGCTTGCCGGGAACTGCCTCGTCAGACGGCGTCACTCATCGAGTCCCAGCTTGATCGCTCAGCAAAAGCTGCCTATGACTCTCAGGACCGCTCGGCCACAGGGGTCGGGCGACTACTACAAGGAGCGAGATCGAATGATCCGCAATCTCAAAGTCCTGCTGCTCAGCGCGATGGCGCTGGCGGCCTTCGGCGCCGTCAGCGCCGGCACCGCTCACGCGGCAGAAGAATTCCACTGTCAGGCAGGGGTGGCTCCCTGCACAATCACAGCGTCCCAGGATGGCGCCGCTGGTTCGGTGACAGGTTCGCAGGTATTCGTCCCCAAAAACAAAGCAGGAGAAACCGGCTCCTTCAAATGTGGGACGGTGGAAGGAGGCGCGACATCGGCCACCGTCACAACCCCAGAACTCACAGTCGGCGCAGCCGGGGCGCTGGCTTACAGCAGCTGCAAAGTCAACGGCAGCTCTGAAGTCAAAGTCCGAATGCACAGCTGTCACTATCTGTTTACAGCCGTAAACGGCGGAACGGCCGCGGGCGCAATAGTTCACATCCTGTGCGAAACCGAAGAACACATCGAAATCGAAATCCCCGAAACCAAATGCATATTTGAAGTGACACCGCAGACACTGACGGCGGCGCACTACCACAACATCGGCACCAAAGGAACCAACTCGACAGAAACGACAGCCGAAATAAAAGCCACGGGTATCACCGTCGAGGTCAAAGCAGTGGGTACCGGGTGTATTCCCAAAGCAGGCCTGGGGGAAACCCTCACCGCTACCTACAACGGTAACGCGCTGGCCACAGCAGAGAAAGACAACACCGACAAAGAAATGGTCGAAGGCTGGTGGGCATAGCCATCAGTCGACTACACCCCGATTGCTGCTGCTAGCGATCAGGACGTGACGAGCCGGCACGGACCAAAAGATAGGCGTGGTCCGTGCCGGCCACTCAACGGGGAGCGCGCAGGACCGATTTCTGCCTGTCTCTATTCGGCGGACGCGCCGAATAGAGACACGGTCTTTGCAGGGCAGAAGCCAGCCCCCCCGGAACTGCCTCGTCACTCGTCGAGTCCTAGCTTGATCGCTCAGCAAAAGCTGCCTATGAATCGCGGGACCGCTCGGCCAAGGGGGCCGGGCGACTATTACAAGGAGCGAGATCGAATGATCCGCAATCTCAAAGTCCTGCTTGCCGCCGCGATGGCGCTGGCAGCCTTCGGCGTCGTGAACGCCGGCGCCGCTCACGCGGCAGGGGAGCTATTCCACTGTCAGGCGGGGGTGGCTCCCTGCACAATTACAGCGTCCCAGGACGGCGCAGCCGGCACGGCGGCAGGGGCGCAGGTGTTCGTCCCCAAAAACAAAGCAGGAGAAACCGGCTCCTTCAAATGCGGGACGGTGGAAGGAGGCGCGACATCGACCACCGTCACAACCCCAGAACTCACATTCGGCGCAGCCGGCCTACTGGCTTACGGCAGCTGCAAAGTCAACGGCAGCTCTGAAGTCAAAGTCCGGATGAACGGCTGTCACTATCTGTTTACAGCCGCGAACGGCGGAACGGTCGCAGGTGCGATAATACATGTTCTGTGTACGACCGCAAAACATGTCGAAATCGAAATCCCGGAAACCGGTTGCATATTCGAAGTGACACCGCAAACACTGACGGGAGCTCACTACCACAACATCGGTACCTCGGGGACCAGCTCGACAGAAGTAACAGTCGAAGTACAAGTTAGCGGTGTCGTCGTCGAGGTCAAGGCAGTAGGTATTGGATGCATACCCAGAGCAGCTGTGGGAGACACCCTCACCGCCACCTACAACGGCAATCTGCTCTTTACAGCAGAGAAAGACAACACTAACAAAGAGATGGTCGAATTCTGGTGGGCATAATCCTAAGTTGACAAGAACCCAACGGGAGGGTACGACGACCGTTTTTTGCGTATCTCTATTCGGCGCGCGCGCCGAATAGAGATACGGCCCTTTGCAGGGCCGAAGCCGGTTCGTCTGGAACCGCTCAAGCAGGCGCGAGGACCCAGCGGACCCCGGCTTGATCGCTCAGCGAGAGCTGCCTATGAATTGTGGGAATGCTCGACCACAGGGCCGGGCGACTACGACAAGGAGCGAGATCGAATGATCCGCAATCTCAAAGTCCTGCTGCTCAGCGCGATGGCGCTGGCGGCCTTCGGCGCGCTCAGCGCCGGCGCCGCTCACGCGGCAGAAGAATTCCACTGTCAGGTAGGGGTGGCACCCTGCACATGGACAGGTTCCCAGGATGGTGCAGCGGGTTCAGTAACAGGCGGGCAGGTGCTCGTCATCAAAAACGCCGCAGGAGAAATCGCCTCCTTCAAATGCGGCACGGTGTCCGGAGGCGCGACATCGACCACCGTCACAACCCCGGAACTCACATTCGGCGCAGCTGGGGCGCTGGCTTACGGCAGCTGTAAAGTCAACGGCAGCTCTCAGGTCACTGTCCGGATGAACGGCTGTCACTACCTGTTTACAGCCGCAAACGGCAAAACGGAAGCAGGCGCGACAGTTCACATCCTGTGTGCAACCGAAAAACACATCGAAAGAGAAATTCCAGAAACCGGCTGCATACTAGAAACAACACCGCAGACATTGACCGGAGCTCACTACCACAACATCGGCGCCGGAGCTACGACAGAAACGACAGTCGAAGTGAAAGTCAGCGGTGTCGTCGTCGAGGTCAAGGCAGTGGGCAGCGGGTGTCTTCTCCCTGTGAAAGTGGGAGAAACTCTCACCGCCACGTACAACGGCAACATGATCATCACAGCAGAGAAAGACAACAGCAACAAAGAAATGGTCGAAGCCTGGTGGGCATAGCCGTCGGTGAGGGGTCGCCAGGGCGACCCCTCACCTCGCTGATGGCGTAGCGTCCAGGGTCCAGGGGAGATTCCTTGACAGATATCCCTTGTTTCCTATAGGGTCTCTGCGCGGTGCCCGAACGGGTTCGGGTGCCAGGTTTGAGGACGGGCACGCACGGGGGCGAGGGAGAAGTGGAAAGCAAGGCTCTCCGATCCGTATGGCCACGGTCCCTACTTAGAAGACCAGTCTCTAAAGGGAGAGTGAAATGAAGTTGAACCGCTATGTCGGCCTTCTCTTGGCGGTCGCCGGTTTGATCACCGCTTTCGCGGCGCTCAGCCCGGTGGCCCAGGCCGCGAAACCTAATCCCGGCTACACGCAGTTTGCCGGCTGTCCCAATCTGTATACAGAAAATCCGAACAGCCTCACCTGTCTCCGCTCCGAAATCAAGAGCGGCAAATTCAAGATGGGGAACAAAGAAGTTCCGATCGAACATCCGATCGTCTTGACGGGCGGGGTCCAAAAACTCTTCTCGCCGACGCCGGTCTACTTCAACTCCGAAGGCGGACTGACGAAAGTCAAACAGAAAGTCCCCGGCGGCATCATCGGCCTCACCGGATTGACCTGGCTGGCTGAATTCCTCGGCATCGAAGCGTTGACGCTGTACGCAACGACCGAATTGGCTGGCACTCCGATCGTTGCCGGCACCGCGTTCGCGCAGCTCGCCGATCAAAGTGCACCTGGAGAACACGACCGGCGTTCTGGGCAAAAGCTGCTACGTCGGGTCGAACTCGGCTCCGATCGTCCTCAACCTGACGACCGGTACGACCAGCCCGCCGCCGCCCAACAAACCGATTTCAGGGAAAGAACCGTTCCTTGAATTCGAACCGATTCTGGAAATCCAGAAGGCGAAAAACGGCACCTACGTGGACAACTCGTTCGCGGCTCCCGGTGCCAACGGCTGCGTCCTGACGCTGTTCGGCTTCATCCCGATCAGCATCAACGGCCTGGTCAACACTCAGTCGGGCCTGCCGTCTCCGGCTGGGACCAACGAAACGGTGCAGAATTTCGACGCAGAACTCGCTGCGGGCGAACTGGTGTACACCGAATAGGCAACGTTTAAAGGGCCAATAGGCCTGAAGTTCTGGCGCGTGGCGGGTTTCCCGCCACGCGCCTTTTTGTTGGCTGCGTCAGGCAGATACTAGAAAATTCCTATATAGTTACTGAGTAGTTACGAGGGGTCGTCCGGGAGGGGACGCATTGAGGGGTCGGTTTCTACTTACGCTCGGCGTTTTCGCCATGGCTGCTTGTTGCCTGGCTGCGCTGGCCGGTGCAGCGATGCCGCAGGTGGACGAGACTTGGGTCGAAGCAGTTGCCACCGACACCGCCGATCTTCATGCGCGGGTCGATAGTGGCGGTCTCGCTAGCACCTACCGCTTTGACTACATCGCCGAATCCGCTTACCTGGCGAATCTGGAGGCGGGCAGGGAAGGGTTCTTCGGGGCAGCGAGTATTCCCCAGCCGGAAGGCAACCCGGGCAAAGGCGCCGACAGTCCCGTCACGCAGTCGCTTACCGGCCTGCAGAAGGAAACGAGATATCGCTATCGGGTAGCGATACGCAACGCAGACGGGACCGCGGCAGGTCCGGAGCGGGTGTTCACGACCAAAGGCGCGGAAGGGCCGCTGGCCCTGCTCGACGGTCGCGGCTGGGAGATGGTCTCCCCAGTCGACAAAAACGGCGGTGAGGTCCAAGCGCCCGGGACTGGCGGGAGCGGTGGCGTCTTCCAGGCCGCGTCCCAAGGCGGGGCGGTGACGTTCAGCTCCGTCGCTTCGTTCGGTGCCGACGCCGGCGGCGCCCCGGCGGGCAGCCAGTACGTCGCGCGCCGCGGACCCGGCGGCTGGGGGACCGAAAACGTGACCGCGCCGCTCGCCGCCGCCGGCTTCGGCGAAGAACCGGTCGGGGTCCCGTACCAGCTGTTCTCTGCCGGGCTTTCGCTCGGTCTGCTGGCGGCGCCCGACTATCCGCCGCTGCCGGGGACCCCAGCACCGCCGGGCTATGGCAACTACTACTTGCGGGATGCCGCCGGCGCCTACTCAGCGCTCCTCACCTATGGCGACATCGCTCGCCTGACGGTGCCACCGCAGGACTTCGAGCTGAGCTTCGCCGGCGCTTCCACGGATCTCTCGCACATCGTGCTCTCGAGCTGCGCGGCCTTGACTGAAAACGCGACCGAAGTGCCGGGCTCCGGCACGGGCTGCGATCCGAAAGCGCCCAACCTCTATGTGCGCTCGGCAGCTGGCTGGCGATTGCTGAACCTGCTGCCGGGCGATTCCATCGGCACGCCGCCGGGCCGACTGGCCGCCCCCGCGGGCGCGGTCTCGGCCGACGGCTCGCGCGTCTTCTGGACCGACGGGTCCGACCTCTATCTCAACCAGGAAGGCGCCGGCTCGGTCCAGGTCGACGGTGCCGTCGGCGGCGGTGGGACCTTCCAGACCGCCGCGGCCGACGGCTCGGTCGTCTACTTCACCAAGGGCGGCAGCCTTTACCGCTACGACGTCGCCGGAGAAGCGACCGCGGACCTGACTCCCGGTGGCGGCGTGATCGGGGTACTGGGCGCCTCCGCCGACGGCTCGGCGGGGTACTACGCCACCACCGCCGGGGTCTTCCTCAACCGGGCCGGCGTCACCACCGGCCCGTTCGCCTCCGCCGTCGACCCCTCGAGCTTCCCGCCGAGTACCGGGACCGCCCGAGTCAGCGCCGACGGCAACAGCCTCGCCTTCCTCTCTTCGGCCGAACTCACCCCGTACGACAACACCGAAACCACCACCAGCGGGCCCGGCAAACCCGTCTCCGAGGTCTATCTCTACGACGCCGGCGCAAACAAGCTCACCTGCGTCTCCTGCAACCCCACCGGGGAACGCCCGAAGGGGCCCTCGACGATCCCTGGCGCGATCGCCAACGGCCCGGGCGAAGGCGCCACCCGTGCCTACAAGCCGCGGGCGCTCAGCGCCGACGGCGACCGCCTCTTCTTCGACACCCGCGACGCGCTGGTCCCCAGGGCCGACACGAACGGGGAACCTGACGTCTACGAGTGGGAGGCAGACGGCAGCGGCACCTGCGCTCGAGCCGCCGGATGCCTGCAGCTGATCTCCTCCGGCAGCGGTCGCCCCGCCTCCTTCGTCGATGCCAGCGCGAACGGCGAGGACGTCTTCTTCCTCACCGCCAACTCGCTGGTCGGGACCGATCCTGGCTCGGTCGACCTCTACGACGCCCGCGAAGGCGGCGGCTTCGCCGAACCGCCGCCCCCGTTCATCTGCGAAGAGGACGCCTGCCAGCCGCTGCCGCCGCCCCCCGACGACCCCACTCCTGGCACCCTCGTGCCGACCGGCGGCAACCCGCCGGTTCACTTCCCGAAGGCCCACAAGACGAAGCCTCGGCACAAGCGCAAGCACCGGGCCCAGCGCCGGCAACGAAGTGGGCGCCACCACAGCAGGCCGGAGGGGAGACGATGAGGCGCTCGCGCGCAGTCGCCCTGAGCCTGGCGCCGCTCGCCGCCCTGCTCCTGCTCGCCCCGATCGCCATGGCAGCGGCCCCCAGCGTCACCACCTCTTCCGCCACCAACGTGCAGGGCATCTCGGCCCTGCTGCGGGGCAAAGTCGACCCCGGCGGCGCCGTCACTTCCTACCGCTTCGAATACGTCGACCAAGCGAGCTTCGAAGCCGACCAGCCCAACGGCTTCGCCCACGCCATCCGCACGCCGGATGCCCCGCTCGAAGGCAGCGGCGAACGCGACGTCAGCGCCACCGTCACCGGGCTCGCCCGGGACACCGCCTACCGCTACCGCCTCACCGCCGAAAACGCCGGCGGCACCGCAACCGGCCTGCCCCAGCCATTCACCACCTTCCACGGGTTCGGCTTCCGCTCCGGGGACGGCTTCGACGTCGCGATCACGCAGGAAGGGGGGATCACGCCCGAGCTCCACGCCGGCTCGCACCCGCACGCAATCACCACCACGATCAACTTCAACCTCGCCGGCGAATCCGCCGAACACCCCGGCGTCCCGGTCAGCGACGGCGACGCCCGCGACCTCGAGCTGGAAATGCCACCCGGCCTGATCGAAAACCCGAGCGCGGTCTCCAAGTGCAGCCAGGACGAATTCCACACTTCGCGCGTCTCCCAGTTCGAAGCCAGCCGCTCCGGTGAGAACTGTCAGCCGCTGAGCCAGATCGGCGTGGTTGAGATCCGCTCCAGCGCTGGAGGGGGGAGCATCCGCAGCTTCGGGATCTTCAACCTCGAACCGCCCCCCGGCTTCCCCGCGCAGATCGGCTTCAGCCCCTACGGCGTGCCGGTCGCCTTCACCCCGCACATCCGCGAGCTCGGCGGCGAATTCGGGACCACGCTGGACCTCCACAACCTCACCCAGAAGTTCGACGTCTACGGGCTGACGCTGACGATCTGGGGGACGCCCTGGACGATCGACCACAACGGCCAGCGCGGCGAATGCCTGAACGAGGCCGAACCCGACATCCCCTTCGGCAAATGCCCGGTCGAACAGGGGATCAGGCCCCACCTACCGTTCTCTTACCTGACGCTCCCGGCCTCCTGCGGCGCCCCGCTCCGCTTCGGGATCGCCGCGACCTCCTGGCAGCAGCCTGGAGCGGTGACCGCCAGCGCCCTCAGCCGCGACTCCTCTGGCACCCCGGCGGGGCTCACCGAATGCCCCCGCCTGCTCTTCGAACCGAGGACGACGACCCAGGCGACCAACCCCCGCGCCTCCGCGCCCAGCGGCTTCGACTTCAGCCTCACCCCCGCCGAAGAAGCGCTGACCAACCCCAACCGCCGCGTCCCTTCGCAGGCGCGGCGGGCGGTCGTCACCCTGCCCGAAGGGATGACGGTCAACCCCTCGCTGGCCGCCGGGCTCGGCTCCTGCAGCCCCGCCGGCTACGCCGCCGAGTCCGCGACCTCGCCGCCCGGTGCCGGTTGCCCGGAAAACGCGAAGATCGGCACCTTCACCGTCCAGAGCCAGCTCTTCGAAGAAACGGTGAAAGGCGCGATCTACCTCGCCGAGCCCGACGACCCGGCCACCGCGGCGCCCGGCGCCGAGAACCCCTTCGACTCGCTGCTCGCCCTCTACCTGGTCGCCAAGATTCCCGCCCGCGGTGTGGTCGTCAAGGTGGCGGGCAAGCTGACCCCCGACCCGGGCAGCGGGCGCCTGACCGCGGTCTTCGACGACCTGCCGCAACTGCCCTACTCGAACCTCAAGATGCACTTCCGGGAAGGGCAGCGGGCGCCGCTGGTGACGCCCTCGGCCTGTGGCAGCTTCGCGACCCAGGTCGACCTCACTCCCTGGAACGCCCCCGGCGTCACCGCCCACTCGGCGCCGAGCTTCACGGTCGCCAAGGGGCTCGGCCCGGGTGGCGCCTGCCCCGACGGCTCACTGCCGCCGTTCGCCCCCGGCTCGGTCGCCGGCAGCTTCGGCGGTGCCGCCGGGTCCTACTCGCCCTTCCTCCTGCACCTGACCCGCGCCGACTCCGAACAGGAGCTGACCTCCTACTCGGCGACCCTGCCGCCCGGGCTCACCGGCAAGATCGCCGGCATCCCCTTCTGCCCGGACGCGGCGATCGCCGCCGCCAAGGCCAAGACCGGCAGGGAAGAGGAACGACATCCCTCCTGCCCGGCGGCGAGCGAGATCGGCCACACGGTCAGCGGCTACGGCGCCGGCGCCGTGCTCGCCTACGCGCCCGGCAAGCTCTACCTGGCCGGCCCCTACCGCGGCTCCACCTTCTCGGTCGTCGCGATCGACTCGGCGACGGTGGGCCCGTTCGACCTCGGCGTCGTCGTCGTGCGCTCGGCGATCCGGGTCGACCGCCGCACCGCCCAGGTCTCGATCGACTCCTCCAACTCGGACCCGATCCCCCACATCCTCAGCGGCGTGCCGATCCACCTCCGCGATGTCCGCGTCTACATCGACCGGCCCGAAACCACGCTCAACCCGACCAGCTGCGACCCCTCCTCCGTGGTCTCGGTCCTGACCGGCGCCGGCGCCGGCTTCGCCGACCCCGGCGACGACAGCACCGCCCGGGTGCCGAGCCGCTTCCAGGTCTCCGGCTGCTCGGACCTCGGCTTCGCCCCCCGCTTCGGCCTCCACCTCAAGGGCGCCACCAGGCGCGGCAGCTACCCGTCGCTCAGCGTCGACCTGCGGCCGCGCCGCGGCGACGCCAACATCGGCCGCGCCGTCGTCACCCTGCCGCCCGGCCTCTTCCTCGCCCAGGGGCACATCGAGACCGTCTGCACCCGGCGCCAGTTCGACGCGGAACACTGCCCGCCGGGAGCGGTCTACGGGCAGGCGACGGCGGTGACGCCGCTGCTGGCCTCTCCCCTGCGGGGCCCGGTCTACCTGCGTTCCTCGGACAACACCCTGCCGGACCTGGTGATCCCGCTGCGCGGCAACGGCATCGCGATCGACCTGGTCGGCCGGATCGACTCCCACCACGGGGGTCTGCGCGCCACCTTCGACGTGGTCCCGGACGCGCCGGTGACGAAGTTCGGGCTGACGATGAGGGGCGGCAAGCGCTCGCTCCTCGTCGTCGCCGAAGACGTCTGCGCGCATCCGCAGCGGGAGACGGCCCTGTTCCTCGGCCACGACAACGCCGGCTCGGTGGCGCATCCGCCGCTGCAGGCGGAGTGCGGGAGGGGGAAGGGATGAGGTTGGGGCGGCTCGTCACCTTGTTGGCGCTGCTGGCCGTCGCGAGCGCGGCGACGGCTGCCCGCGCCGACGCGGCGCTGCCCAACCACGACCTCGAAAAAATCGAAATAACCGCGGGCCGGGGAGGCGCGCCGCTGAAAGATGCCTGTGGGGTCGCGATCGACCCCGTCGGTTCCCGCGGCCGCGTCTTCGTCGCCAACTACTACGAACACGTCGTCTATGTCTTCCTGCCCAAAGGGAGCGAAGGATTCGAATTCGAACAGGCGCTCGAAATCCCCCAGGCGCCGGTCCCGCCGAGCGGCAAACCGGTCAGCGGGCCCTGCGACCTCGCGATCGACTCCAAAGGCAACCTCTACGTCAACCGCTGGCATTACGACGTCCTCAAGTATCCGCGCCTGGGTACGAGCTCACCCTCTTTCGGACCTCCGACGGTTCTGGATCCGAACGGATCGACCAGCGTCACCGCCGACGCCGCCGACCATGTGTACGTCGACGATCGCACCTACGTGGCCGAGTACGAATCCTCGGGAGCGCCTGTCCTCGACGGCGACGGCGAACCGCTGCGGATCGGCCTCGGGAGCCTCGACAGCGGTTATGGAGTCGCCGTCTCGGATTTCCCCGGGGCCCTCGGTTTTCCCTCTACCGCGGGATGGGTGTATGTGGCTGATGCGGCCGACAACACGGTGAAGGTCTTCGACCCGGCCAAAGGCCCGTCCGCACCGCCTGAAGTGATCGACGGCGGGGGAACGCCGCAGCTCGGCTTCAGCTCCCTGCGCGACGCCGACCTCGCCGTCGACCCCGCCGACGGCCATCTCTACGTGGTCGACAACCTGCAGCCCTTCTTCGTGGAACCCGAAGCCGTGGTCGATGAGTTCAGCTCGCTCGGCCACTTCCGCGGCACGGTGCCCACGGACTCGGCCAGCGGCCACCCGACCAAAGTCGTCGATGCAGAACCCAGCGCGGTCGCGATCGACTCCGGCAAGCTCTACCTGACCAGCGGCAACTACTTCGTCGACGGCGACGAACCGGCACACAGCCGCTCGCGAGTTCTGATCTTCGGTCCGGGGGAGCACTTCGAAACCGGGATCCTCAAGGTCGTCAAGACGGGCAGCGGCACCGGCACCGTTTTCAGCAACAGCCCGGGTGGTCTCGGCTGCGGCACTGTCTGCGAAGGCGAATTCACCCAGGGGATAACGGTCAGCCTCACCGCTGTGCCCGCCCCCCACAGCCGCTTCGTCGAGCTGGACCAATTGCAAACCGCAGGCCGCACTGCCATCGCGCTGCAGCCTGGGAATGACCGCGGCCCCCGAAGAAGTCGGCGCCGAGTTCGAAGCGATCCCGCAGCTGCCGTTGACCGTGACCCGCTCGGGCAGTGGCAGCGGCACCGTGTTCAGCACCCCAACCGGGCTCGAATGTGGCGGTGGCTGCGAAGCCTCCTTCGACGAAGGCTCGACCGTGACCCTGTCGGCCGAACCCGCCGCGGGCAGCGCCCTCGCCGGCTGGGTGGGCTGCGAAGCCGAAACCGCCGCGGGCGCCTGTGTCGTCGAGATGGATGCCGCGCGCTCGGTCAGCGCCCGCTTCGACCCCCTCCCCGAAGTGAGCCCACCGCCTCCCCCGCCACGCCCACCGCACACCCTCGCCGTCTCCGTGGTCGGGACCGGTTCCGCGGGCGGCACCGTGGTCAGCGAGCCGGTCGGCATCGAGTGCGGCGCCAACTGCGCCCGGCAGTATGCCGACGGCACCGTGCTCACCCTGCGCGCCAACCCCGCCTCCGGCTCCAAGCTGCTCGGCTGGGGTGGATGCGACAACTCCAGCGGCAACGCCTGCACGGTCGCGCTGGGCGGCGACAAGACGGTCGTCGCCGCCTTCGGGCCGGGCTTGCGCGGCGCCCTGCGGGCGCGCAAGCTGCTCGCCCGGGGAGCCACCGGCACCCTGCGCGTCTCGGTGCCGGCCGCGGGGGCCCTCACCGTCAGCAGCAAGGGGGTGCAGCCAAGCAAACAACTGCCGCTGCGCGCCGGCGAGACGACTGTCCCGATCCGGCTCGACGGGGCCGGCCGCCGCTCCCTGCGCAAGGCCCGTGGCGGCAAGCTGAAGCGCACCCTTGCCCTGGCCTTCACTCCCTTCGACGGCGGCGACACCATCCGCGCCACCGCGGCGGCCACCTTCGAGCTCGGCCGCTAGCCGTTGCCCTTCTCGTCGAGCCATTTCTGGGCTTCCTCGACGACGTCGGATTTCAGCTCCAGATAGAGAGCTATGAGTTCGGCTTCGCAGGTGCGGTTTCCCGCCATCCAGGCCTCGTGCAGGAAGCCCCACATGTGGATCGTGCTCGGGAGGCTGAGGTTGAGCGCGTCGGCGGAATCCTCCATGAGCTCTTTGAAATCGGCTTCGAAGTGCTTGATCGCGACCGCCGGGATGTCGGGTTTCCGCTGGGTCGTGCGGGCGTCCATCTGGGCCTGGCCGGCGCGGATGCCGGCGAACCAGGCAAGCTCGAGGAACTCGTCCATCTCCTCGGTCTGCTCATGGTCAAGGTCGAGGGACTCTCCGCCCTTCCTCCGCAAGGGCTTGAGATCTCGCTCTCGCGCCGCCAGGAGATCGCGTTCGAAGTCTTCGCTGTCGAGCGACGACACTGCGCCAGTTTAGCTAAATAGAAATGAACCGGTATTCCTTTATGTACAACTGGAGTTCTCAAAGGGACGGGCTCGTGACGAATCGCGGCCAAGGTATTGACGATCGTCGTCGTGAGCACGCTGATCGCGATTAGACCGGCAAGGCAGTAGCGCAGGTTCCGGTTCGTCTTGCGCTTCGTTTCGCGCTCTTTGACCTCAACCTCGGTCAGCAGTTCTTCGCACCTGTCTTCCCGCTGAGCCTTGGCCCGCGAGACCTCCGTTTCAGCCGCGATCCGCTCGGTTTCGACCCGCCGGCGCTCGCGCTCCTCAGGAGACACTCGACCGGACTCCGGTCAACTGATAGTCACGGTGTGAAATTCCTACCCCCACCCTTTGCGCTGAACGGTGAAGACTGTAGCGGAACCGTTTAGTTCCTGTCAAGGAACAGTTCGGTTTAACCGTTACTCGAATTGAGCGGTATAGGCGTGCTTTCCGGTGCTGGCTTACTAACCGGTTAAAGGTGACACACTGTTACTCGTGTGACCGACGACCGTTGGTCGTCAGAGCCCAGCCGGGTGCCGTGCCACGAAGCCACTGGTGTCTACGCTGGCCTGGTGCCAGCGCGGGCCGGTCACGCCCGGTGGGGCGTCGCGGGTGTCGAAGCGGAGCCCGGCGACGACCATGAAGACATGGTGGGCGTTGGCGTAGACGGTGATCCAGCGGCCGACGCCTGCCTCTCCCCAATAGGCGAGCTGGCCGGAGACCACCGTCGTCGCCAGCAGATCGGCACCGTGGAGGGCATAGCCGACCGCCCCCGAGCAGTCGTAGCCACGGGTGAACCAGCTGGTGTGGCCGCCACCCCATACATAGGGCCGACCGTCGATCTGGTCGGCGGCGGCGATCACTTCCTTCACCGCGGGTGGGGAACCGGGGGGCGCAATCGCGCGACCGTCGACCAGGTCGGCGCCGCAGTCGCCGCTGGTCCGCTGCGGCCCCGGCGGATCGGAGGTGCAGCCCGCGCCCCACGGCACCGCGGCCGCCGCGGCGGCCGGGCCGAGTGCGGCCGCCAGCGCGAGCGTCGCGCCGGCGGCAACAATGGCCAGCTTCTCTCCGATCCCGATCAAGGCACCAGGCAGGCTAGTAGCCCGGCGGGCCCCGCGCGGTTTCGGCCTCAGGGTTGCGGCACGTAGGTGAGGATCGCGATGCCGTCGCCGACCGTCCTCGAGTCGGCCAGCTTCAGCGCCAGCTTCTCCTCGCCGGCGCCGAAGAGGCGCTTGCCGCTGCCGAGGACGACCGGGAAGACCATCAGCCGCAGCTCGTCGACCAGGCCGTGCTCGAGCAGCCCCTGCACCAGCTGGGCGCTGCCGGCCACGAGGATCACGCCGTCGACCTCGCTCTTGACCCTCGCGATCTCCGCGGCGAAGTCGCCGGAGAGCACCGTCGTGTTGTTCCACTCCGCCGCCTCGAGCGTCGAGGAGACGACGTACTTCGGCATCGAGTTCATCTTCTCCGCGAACCCGGCCTCGTCGCTCATCCCCGGCCAGGCGGCGGCAAAGCCGTCGTAGGTGCGCCGGCCCAGCAGCTGCGCCTCGGCCTCGACCAGCTCGTCGAGCTTGAACTTGTCGCCCTCGGGCCCGCGCTCGATCGCGAAGGTCCAGCCCCCGTGCTTGTAGTCCTCGCCGCCGCCAGGCGCCTCGATGACCCCGTCCAGCGAGATGAACTCGGTTACGACGATCCTGCCCATGATTTCTCCTTCTCGAGCTTGGCTTTCAAGGGGACGACGAACGAGCGCCGGCGAAATCGACACGGTTGCAAAGTCTTGCGAGACGTGGCCTATCGTCAGAGCCCGATAGGTTCGCGGCATGGAGGCCCACCGGTCATACGAGCGCTTCGAGCAGGGGCAGCAGCTGGCCAGCGGTGGCGAGAGTCACGTCGGGCCGCACTACGGGCGCAACGCGGCCCTGGTCGTGGCGGTGATGGCGGCCTTCCTCGCGGTGGCCACCTTCCTCTCCAACGAGGCGGTGAAACACGTGATCACCGGGGAGACCCACCGGGCCGAGGCCTCGGCCCGGCTGGAGACGAACCGGATCCGGATCGACGTCGCCGAAGGCAACGCGACGATGCTGCGGGTGCTGGGCGCCGGCGGGCCGGGTGAGCACGAAGCGGCGGTGGCCGCAGGGGTGCACGAGGCCCGCATCGTCGAGGAGCTGGAGCCGACCGACGCCCGCCTCACCGCCGAGATCGAGCAGCACAAGCACGAGACCGACGACGCCAACGCCCAGCACGTCGATTACGAGCTGGCCGAGGTCGGCCTCCAGGTCGGGATCGTCCTCGCCTCCGTCTCGATCATCGCCCGCCGCCGCTGGCTGCTCGGCGCCGCCGGTGCCGCCGCGACCGCCGGCGTCGTCCTGCTGCTGGTCGGCCTGCTGCTCGTCTGAGCTCGCAGCATTGTGCTGGCCGGGGCATGCAAAATGCTGCGAGCTCAGACGCGGGCGAGGTGCCGCAGCGCTGACTGCGCCGCGTTGTAGCCGCCCATGCCGTGGACGCCGCCGCCGGGAGGCGTCGCCGCCGAGCAGATGTAGTGGCCGGGGATGCCGGTCGCGTAGGGGTCGAGGGCGAGGCGGGGGCGGATCGTCATCTGCCAGGGGGTGTTGGCACCGCAGACGATGTCGCCGCCGACGTAGTTGAGGTTGTGGGCGGCGAACTCGGCGGGCGAGCGGGTCGAGGTGGCGACGATGCGCTCGCGCAGGCCGGGGGCGAAGCGCTCGATCTGGTCGAGCACGGCGGTCTCGCCATCCCCGTCGTAGCCGTTGGGCACGTGCGCGTACGCCCAGATCGGGTGGACGTCCCCGGCCGAGCGCCGGGGGTCGGCGAGGTACTGCTGGCAGACCAGGACGAAGGGGCGGGCCGGCATGCGGCCGCGGTTGATGTCGCGCTCGGCGGCGACCATCTCCTCGAAGGAGCCGCCCACGTGGACGGTGCCGGCGCGGCGGCAGGCCTCGGCCGTCCACGGCACACCGCCCTCGACCGCGAGGTCGACCTTGAAGGCGGCCGGGCCGTGCTTGTAGCGGCGGTAGGCGCGGGCGACCCGCAGCGGCAGCCGGTCGCCGGCGATCGCGGCGACGGCGCCGGGGGCGAGGTCGAAGGCGACCACGTCGGGGGAGCCGAGCTCGGCCAGCGAGCTCACCTGGACTCCGGTCTCGACCCTGCCGCCGTTCTCGCGCAGCTCCGCCACCAGCGCGTCGGCCAGCGACTGCGAACCGCCGCCGGCGACCGGCCAGCCGACGCTGTGCCCGGCGGCGATCAGCGCCATCCCGACCGAGGCGCTCAGCGGCCGCGTCAGCGGGCTGAAGGAGTGGGCGGCGACGCCGCCGAACAGCGCCCGCGCCCGCGCCGTCTTGAAGCCGCGGGTCAGCAGCGAGGCCGGCGCCGCGGCCGGGATCCCGAAGCGGGCGAAAAGCAGCGGGTGCCGGGTCCGGTGCAGGACCGGCGCCATCAGGTCCTCGTTGAGCGCGTCGAAGTTGCTCGCTGAGGAGGCGAAGAGACGGCGCCAGGGGGGCCCGTCCTCGTCGAGCCCGGCCACGGTCTCCTCCAGCGAGCGCACCATCGTCGCCGCGTCGCCGCCGTCGAGCGGGTGGGCGAGGTCGACCTCGGGCCGGCACCACTCCAGGCCGTGTCGCTCGAGCCCGAGCGAGCGGAAGAAGGGCGAGGCCGCCGCCATCGGGTGGCCCGCCGCGCAGACGTCGTGGATCGCTCCCGGCACGGTCAGTTCGGCGCTGCGGGTGCCGCCGCCGATCGTCTCCGCCGCCTCCAGCACCGTCACCTCGACCCCGGCCCGCGCCAGCGCCACCGCGCAGGCCAGCCCGTTCGGCCCGGAGCCGACGATCGTCGCCGTGCTCATGCCGGCGCCGCGGCGGGTACCGCCGGCCCCACCCGCCGCTCGACCGCGACCGGGAACTCGAACGACTCTTCCAGCCAGGGCTGGCGCTCGACCATGTCGGCGACGGCGACCGAGCCCTCCTCGACCAGCCCGGTGGCGGCGTCGTAGATCGCGTAACGCTGGATGCCGCTGCCGACCGCTTCGGACTCCAGCGTCACCACCCGCACCTCGCCCGGCGCGAAGCCACAGCGCTCCTGCACCGCCTCCAGCAGCTGGCGCCCGTGGAAGTGGCCGTCGCCGAAGTTCCAGCCGTTGACGACGTTGGAGATCAGCTCGCCCTCGCGCGCGTCGTAGGCCTCGACGTCGTCGACGGCGTGGGGGAGGAGGGCGTTGAGCGCGCGCCCGTGCGAGTGCATCGCGCGGAAGGCGAGGCCCTTGTTGAGCAGGAAGTCGGCCGTCTCGCGGTCGTAGATCTCGGCCACCTGGTCGCCGACCACCCGCGCCGCCTTGGTCATCCGCTCGTCCAGTCTCGCTTCGGCGCCGCTGCCCTTGCGGAACAGCCACTGCGTCGTCGCCCAGTTGCCCGCGTAGTAACGCATCGAGGGCAGGAAGGAGACCTTGTCGGGGCGGAAGTTGCCGAGCACCGGCAGGCCGAGGCAGACGATCGCGATGCCGGCGATCAGCAGCGGGTCGTCGAGCGAGGTCAGCGGCACGTCGCCGTAGTGGCCGAAGAGGAAGAGCGTCCCGAAGATCATGAAGATGTTCCACTCCAGCGGCACCGCCAGCGGGAACATCGAGGTGATGTTGAGGTGGAAGAGGATCATCCCGACGATCGCGATCGCGCGAACGGTGTTGTTGTCCACGGTAAGCAGGATCAGCGGCCAGCCGAGCTCCTGCACGGTGCCGAAGTGGGAGATGTTGGCCGCCAGTTTCGAGGGCCGCATGTCCTCCGGGTAGTCGCGCCACATCTTCCGTTTCAGCGACTTCGGCCCGACCAGCGGCGCGTTGCTGATCATCACCGAGACGACGAAGGGGAAGTGACGGTTCAGCTTCGAGGAGGCGGCGCCCCACCAGATGAAGATGAAGACGAACTGCCAGGCGACGATCCACTGGCTGGGCGCGAAGAGGCCCACCGCGAGCATCATTGCGTAGATTTCCGGCCGCGCGCCGAGGAAGGAGACCTTGTCGCGCAGGCCGAGCAGGGCGAGGAAGCCGAGCAGGATGCCGATGCCGGCGGGATCGAGATGCCGGACCCCAGGAACCAGGATGAGTTCGGGCAGGCTCGGGTTGCCGATGTTGACCACGTTCTGGACCCCGGAGCCGAAGAGCAGATAGAAGCCGGTGGCGAGTACTCCTATATAGAGCGCCACGTCGAGCCAGGTGCGCCGCGTCCCTTTCGTGAACGGCACCCGGTCCGGCCACGGCGGCAGCCGCACCGTCCCCGGCCGCAGCCAGTAGAGCGGCCCGCCGATCGGCGGCACGAAGCGGAAGCTGAGCGGCATCGAGCCGGCCCCGAGCCCGAGGATCTCCCACAGCAGCGTCCAGACCGCGAACTTCTCGAACACGATCGGCTGCGTCCACCAGTCGCCGAAGTTGCCGATGCCCCCCAGTCCCGGCGTGGTCGAGATCGCCAGCAGCGCCCCGCCCGCGTAGACGACCAGCTTCAGCGCGTAGAGCAGGTAGACGAACGAGGGCGACCCGAACCCGTTCTCCCCCCAGTCCTGCACCAGCGGCTTGATCCGCGCCAGGTGCGGCTTGCGCTTCCACTCCTCCAACTCGAACGGCGGCGGAGCTGGCGAGAGGAAGCTCATGCCGCCAATGCTCTCACGCCTAGTGCTTCTTCTTGCCCTTCTTCGCCTTCTTGACGCACTTCGCCTTGCCGCGCACGGTCTTCTTCAGGAATCCCCTCTTGCACTTGAGCACCGGCTTCTTGGCGGTCGGCGTCGGGGCGGGGAGGGCGGTGGAGGCACCGTCGCTTGCGGCCGCCGGCGGAGGCGTCTCGGTCGGGGTGGTCCCGCCGCCACCGGTGGTCACCGCGCTGGCCTTGCCGCGGACGGCCAGGGCGGTGCGGCCGCTGTCGGGATCGACGGCGATGCCGACCGGCCTCCAGAACGGCAGTTCACCGGACGGGGTCGCGTTCCAGCCGATCGTGGGCCGAGGGGTCACCACGGTCGGGCTGCTTTCCGGCATTGCCGCCTTCACCCCGCACGCTCCCAGCTCGTTTTCGCCCGGCGGCGCGGTGACGGTTTGTTTGTAGGAGCCGTAGACGTCGGTGTTCACCGGCTGCGCCACCGCGATCGGCGCCAGCAGCGCGGCCGCGGGCCAACTCAACCCTGAACCCCGAACTGCATCATTTTCGAAAGCTTCAGGATTACGAACGTGATGCAGTTTGTCCGACCTAGTCCTATCGGCAGTTCGCGACCGAACCTTTAGCTTTTTCGAAATTAATTTCGAAAAAATCTTCAGAGCCTCTTTCAGAGCCAAGAATCGGCGGATCGCCGTAGCTCAGAGCGTGATCACGTGGGCGCTATTCGGCGCGACCCGGCCCTCGAGCACGTCGAGATAGGCCTCGCGGACGCCCTCGAAGCCCTCGCTGGGGATCGTCTGCAGCCAGCCGGCGGTCCACTCGCAGAAGGGGTGCCAGGCGCCGGCGACGCGTTGCTCCAGCGCGGCCCGCCCCCAGTCCTGGGAGCGCTTGACGACGCGGTCGGGGGCGAAGAAGAAGGTCGGCGTCGGGCCGGGCAGCTCGGCGTCTCCCCCTCCGAACTCCTCCCAGTGCGTGACGCCCACGGCCATGCTGTGGACGAGCTCGTCGCCGTAGTGGGAGTGGACCGCTTGGCGCACCTCGGCGTCGCCGGCGACGTCGACGTAGGTGGCGGGACCGCGCTCGAGCGAGTCGATCGCGTCGTAGGTGACGGTGCGGCCGTAGATCCCGAGGCCGGCGACGAACTCGGCGCTGCGCGGCGAGGTCAGGCCGACCAGCTCGATCCCGTCGCGCTGGGCGAGCAGGAAGGCGGCGGCGATTGCGGTCTTGCTGGAGGCACTGGAGATGACGATCGGGCCGCGCTCGGTAAATCCCTCGTCGCCGAGCTGGTCGTCGATCAGGAAGGAGGTGAAGAAGAGCGGCCGCAGCAGCATCTGGATCGCCTCGGTGCCGGGCCGGTAGAAGGGGTCGGCTGCGGTGGCCAGGTAGCGGTGGTAGGCGGAGGGCAGCGCCGCCCGGTGCGGCGAGCCGTCGACGAACCCGCCCGGGTCGACGCTGACCGGCGTCACCAGCAGCCGCGAGGACGGCGGCAGGTAGCCGTAGACGCGGGTCCCGACCTCGACCCCCTCGGCCTCGCTGCGCTCGACCTCGGCGAAGCCCCACATCGGCACCCGTCCCCAGCCGTCGTCGGCGGGGAAGAAGTCCCAGTAGGACATCGCCTCGCCCATCACCGCGTAGGTGATGTTGTTGGCGGTCAGCCCGAAGCTGTCGACCCGCAGCAGCGCCTGGCCGGGCGCAGGCGCCGGCGCCTCCGACTCGGCGATGCGACACTCGCGCAGATCGTCGCGCTTGACCAGAAAGTCGCTCATCCCTGAGGGGATGGTCTCACGGCTTGCCGCGTTTGTAGAGCCAGCGCTGGAACAGCGGGCCGAGGTCGCGGCCGGAGACTTCCTCGGCGAGGGCGACGAACTGGTCGATGTCGGCGTTGCCGTAGCGGTGCCCGGTCGCCCAGCGGCGCAGCGTCTTCAGCATCTCCGCGGTCCCGATCTTCAGCCGCAGCGCCTCCAGCGCCATCGCCCCGCGCACGTAGGTGGAGGCGGCGAAGATGCTCTCCGCCGTGCCCGGATGACCTGAGGGCGGGTCCCAGAACTTCGTACTGGAAGCGGGGACGCGGTTGAGGGTGTGGAAGATCTGGGCGGCGCTGCGGCCGCCGTGGCGCTCGGCGTAGTACCACTGGGCCCAGGTCGCGAAGCCCTCGTTGAGCCAGATGTTGGGCCAGCGCTCGAGCCCGACCGAGTCGCCGAACCACTGGTGCGCGGTCTCGTGGACGACGGTGGTGAGGTCGGGGACGAAGGCGTAGGTCGGCCGGGTCTGGGTCTCCAGCGCGTAGGCGAAGTCGGCGACGTCGACGATCGAGCCCGCGGCGTCGAACGGGTAGGGACCGAAGATGGCGCTCTCGAAGTGGACCACCTCCGGCAGCTTGCGCAGCACCGGCCAGGTGTCGGCGGCCAGCCGCGGGTCGACCAGGGTCCAGGTCGGGGTCGCGCCGATCTTGCCGCTGACCAGCCGGCCGCGGCCGATCTCGATCCCGGCCAGGTAAGGGGCCATCGGCTCCGCGGCACTCCAGCTGTAGGCGGTCTGGGCGCCGCGCCGAGACACTTCGGTCAGGCGCCCGTTGGCGACGCCCTTCAGCCCCCGCGGCACCGTGATCTCGAAGCTGAAGAGGGCCTTGTCCGTAAGGGTGTTGTTACAGGGGATCCAGGTGGCGGTGCCGATCGGCTCGCCGACCGCGAGGGCGCCGTCGTCGGTCCGGTACCAGCCCTCCTGGGAGCCGTCGGGATCGGTCAGCAGCTGGGGCACGCCCTGGTAGTGGACGACAGTGGTGAATTCTTCACCGCCACTGGGTGGGACCCGCGGCGACACCTTCAGCTTGCCGCGGCCGCGACTGAACTGGGCCGGCCTGCCGTCGACGCTGACCGCGGTCACCTCGAGCCCGTTGAGATCGAGCGAGAAGTGGCTCAGCCGCTGGGTGGCGCTTGCCTCGATCGTCGTCGTCGCGTTGACCCGGCCGTTGCGGGGCTGGTAGGCGAGCTCGATGTGGTAGTCGGAGACGTCGTAGCCGCGGTTGCCGCTGCGCGGGAAGAAAGGGTCGCGGGCTTCGGTCCCGGCCGCCGCCGCGCTCGCCGCGAGCAGGCCGGCGAGGACGAGGGTGAAGCAGAGTAGGAGGCGCGCAAGCCGGGTCCTTGGCAAGCCTCTGATCCTACGCGCCGCGGACCCCCAAGACGATTGCTCGGCGGGCAGGCCCGTGGGTGGCGCCCACTACGCTCGGCCTGTGGCCCGCATCCACATCCTCGAGCGCGAGCAGCGTGTCGCGCTGCCACTCGAGCGCGCCTTCGAGTTCTACGGCGACGCCCGCAACCTCGAGGCGCTCACGCCGCCCTGGCTCGGCTTCCGCCTCACCACGCCGGCGCCGCGGCCGATGCGCACCGGCGCCCTGATCGGCTACAGGCTGAAGCTGCACGGCCTGCCGGTGCGCTGGACGACGCGGATCGAGGCCTGGGAGCCGCCGCACCGCTTCGTCGACGTGCAGCTCTCCGGTCCGTACACGCTCTGGGAGCACACCCACACCTTCGAGGGGAACGACGACGGTACGATCGCGATCCGCGACCGCGTCCGTTACTCCCTCCCCCTCGGCCCGCTCGGCGAGCTCGCCCACGCCCTCTTGGTGCGCCGCGACCTGCGGCGGATCTTCGACTACCGCCGCGATGCGGTCGCCAAGCTGTTGATCCCTGAGCCCGCCCGGGGTTAGGCTGTCCGCAATGGCCGATCCGAAGTTGCCACTGAGTGGGGGATGCATGTGCGGCGGCGTCCGCTTCGAGCTCTCCGAGCCACTGCTCGGCGCCCTCTTCTGCCACTGCAAGCGCTGCCAGCGGCGCACCGGCACCGGCGTCTCGACCACCGCCCTGACCGCTCCTGGCTCCTATCGCACGGTCGCCGGCGAGGATCTCGTCAGCATCTGGGACCCGGGCGACGGCGGTTACCTCAAGGCCTTCTGCTCGCGCTGCGGCAGCCAGCTCTTCACCACCAATCCCGAGGACCCCGAGATCCTCGCGATCCGCATGGGCGCGCTCGACGAGGACCCCGGCATCCGCCCTTCCGTCCACCAGTTCGTCGGCTACGCCGCGCCCTGGTTCCCCGTCGCGGACGACGGGCTGCCGCGGTTCCCCGAGCGGGTCGGCGCCTCCGCGCCGCTGCCGGATCCCTAGCCGCTGCCGGCGGATCGTCGCTTCGCCGGGTCAGCGGCGCTCGTTCAGCCGCGCCGCCTGGGTCGTCAGGTACTGCTGCTCGGGCAGGCTGTTGGTGCGGTCGGCAGCCCGACGGTACTCGGCGATCGCGGCGTCGGTGTCCCCCGAGCGCTCCAGCAGGTGGGCGCGGGTGGCGTGGAGGCGGTGGTGGCCCTCGAGCGAGTCGTCGAGCTCGGCGAGCAGGGTCAGCCCGGCCTCGGGGCCGTCGACCATCGCCGCCGCGATCGCGCGGTTGAGGGCGACCATCGGGTTGCCGGCGATCCGCTCCAGGAGGCCGTAGAGGCCGAGGATCTCGCGCCAGTCGGTGTCCTCGGGACGGGCGGCCCGGGCGTGCTCGACGGCGATCGCCGCCTGCAGCTGGTACTCGCCGACGGCGCCGCGGGAGACCGCCTCGGCGAGCAGCGCCGTGCCCTCCGCGATCGCCTCCCGGTCCCAGAGCGAGCGGTCCTGCTCGGCCAGCGGCACCAGCTTGCCGCCGGCGTCGGCGCGGGCCGGGCGGCGGGCGTCGGTCAGCAGCATCAGCGCCAGCAGCCCGGTGACCTCCGGGTCCTCGGGCAGGGCGAGGCGGGCGATCCGCGCCAGCCGGATCGCTTCGGCGGCGAGCTCGGCCCGGCCCAGGTCGGGGCCGCCGCTGGTCAGGTAGCCCTCGTTGAAGATCAGGTAGACGACGCGGAGCACCGAGCGCAGGCGTTCCGGGCGCTCGTCCGCGGCGGGCATCCGGAACGACTCCGGCGAGGCCTCGATGCTCTTCTTGGCGCGGCTGATCCGCTGCGCCATCGTCGCTTCGGGAACCATGAAGGCGCTGCCGATCTCCGCCGTGGTCAGGCCGGCGACCGCACGCAGAGTGAGGGCGATCGCCGAGGCCGGGGTCAGCGCCGGGTGGCAGCACATGAACATCAGGACCAGGGTGTCGTCGCTGTCGCCGGCGGTGCCGGGCTCGCTCGGAGGTGCCGCCGCCTCTGCCCGGTCGGCCGCCACCGCGTCCTCGCGCCCGCGCCGCGCCGTCTCGCTGCGGATGCGGTCGGTCATCCGCCGCGAGGCGACGTGGATCAGCCAGCCGACCGGGCTCTCCGGCACCCCCTGCGCCGGCCACTGCCGCGCCGCCTCGATCATCGCCTCCTGCACCGCATCCTCGGAATCGCCGAAGTCGCCGAAGCGCCGCACGACCGCGGCGAGAGCCCGCGGCGCCGCCTCACGCAGCAGGCTCTCGGCATCGGGGAGTCGCCTCACGTTCCGCGGTTCCGTTTCCACGTGATGGGTGGGTCTCGAACCGCGCAACTAGTGCTCGATCGGGCCCATCACCTCGCGGACCTCGATCGCCTGCTGGATCGGGGCGCCGTCGTGGGCGGGCGCGGCCGAGGCCCGGGCGGCGATCTCCAGCGCCCGCTCGGTCGACTCGACGTCGATCATCCGGTAGCCGGCGAGCAGCTCCTTCGACTCCGGGAAGGGGCCGTCGGTGATGACGGGAGCGGCGCTGCCGTCGGAGACGACGAATTTGGCCAGCTCCGGGGTGGTCAGCGCTTGTGCCTCGACCAGCTCGCCCCGCTCGCGCAGCTCGGCGTTGAGGTCCTTCTGGAAGGCGATGTGAGCCTCGATCGCCTCCGGCGCCCACTCGCTCATCACCGGCACGTCCTCGCGCATCATTCCTCCGTAGTCCTGCAGCAGCATGAACTTCATCGTTCGCCTCCTTGTTCGTCGCGCCCGATTGGCGCGTTCACCAGTCTGTCGGAGCCGCGGCCGCGTTCTCGACATCGGCGTAAAGATCTTTTCGGGAGCGCCGCCCCGCCGCCCGGAGTTGCGCTCGCTAGAGCTCGAACTCGCCGCGCCGTCCCTCCGGGACCAGCTCGGCGTACTCGCGGTGCCGCTGGATATATGCCTTGACAAAAGGGCAGAAGGGCAGCACCGCGAGGCCGCGCTCGCGGACGTCGTCGAGGGCGAAGACGATCAGCTTGCTTCCCAGCCCCTGTCCCTCGAAGCGCTCGTCGATCTCGGTGTGGTTGAAGGCGATCTGCCCAGGCCGGAGCTTGTAGGTGACGAAGCCGGCGAGCTCGCCCTCCACCCGGATCTCGTAGCGCTGCTCCTCGCCGTTGTCGCCGATCGCGATCGCGCCGTCGGTCGTCATCCTCGGTCGCCCTCGACTTCGTCGACCATCTCGTAGTGAGCGACCCCGCGCCAGACCCTGGCGATCACCTGAGCACGGTGGGATTGGCGGCGCGGCATGCCGCCGATCCTATGCGCGGCCGCGCCACTATGAACCACGCGAGCTCGCAGCATTTTGCCGGTCATGGCATGCAAAATCCTTCGAGTTCAGACTTCAGGGTCGACGCTGCGCCTACTCGGGCCTGTCCAGCTCCCGCTCGCGCTCGTCGGCCTTGCGCTCGTTCAGCTCGGCCTCGGCGGCGGCGCGTTTGGCGCGCTCCTCGGCCAGCTGAGCCTCGGCGCGGGCGTCGTGTGCCTGCTCGCGGTGATGGTCGACGTCGTCGTGCTTGGCCTGGACCTGGGTGCGGGCGAGCTGCTCGGTGCGTTTGCGCTTGGACGCGGCCGAGACCAGCGCGGCGACGATGACCAGTACCACTACGACGATGATCACGATCAGAACGGTGGACATGGGATTCCTCTCCTCGATTGCCTGCCACAGGCGGCCGGCTTCGACCGGGCGCTCCCCGTCCGACTACTTCCCCCGTTCGCTCGACCCCGAAACCACGGTCGGCACCTCGTCGGAGTGGCAGAGCTCCTCCGAGAGCCGGGCGATCGCCGCGTCCAGCTCCGGCGCCTCCGGCTCCCAGTCGGCGACCAGGCTGGCGAGGCTGCGCTCGCGCGCGGCCAGCAGCCGCCCGCGCATCGCCAGCCCGGCGACGGTCAGGGACGCCGGCGCGCCGGCGCTCTCGACCAGGCCGCGACCGTGCAACCGCTCCATCCCTTCGCGCAGCCGACCGCGATCCGCCTCCTCGCCGACCGCAAGCGCAGCGGCCGGGATCGCTCCCTCCTCGGCCCGCCCCAGCAGCCAGACCTCGGCCGGGGTCAGCTCGACCTCGGCTTCGGCGATCACGCCCTCGATGAAGCGGCGGGTGCGCTCGCGGCCGACCAGGCGGCTGAGCTCGCGGGTGATCTCGCGCAGCGAGTCGGTGTCCTGGGGCGCCGCGAAGGCGTCGCCCAGGTCGCGGTCCTCGATCGTTTTGCGCAGGGGCCGCTCCTCCAGCAGCCAGGCGAGCAGGAAGGCGACGCCGACCACCGCGGCGGCGATCAGGAAGACGGTCGAGATCGAGTCGGTGAAGGAGTGCACGTAGCTGTCGTGCAGGGCCGCCGGCAGCGCCTTCAGCTGCGCCGGGTCGATCTGGCCGGCGGAGAGCCCGGCCGCCGCGGGCGAGTTCGGCGGCAAGCTGGTGGAGAGCTCGCTCGCCAGCCGGTTGGCGAAGATCGCGCCGAGGATCGCGGTCCCGAGCGAGCCGCCGATCGAGCGGAACAGGGTCGCCGAGGAGGTGGCGACGCCGAGCTGGGAGTAGGGGACGGCGTTCTGGACCGCCAGCACCAGCACCTGCATGACGAAGCCGAGGCCGGCGCCGAGCACGAGCATGAAGAGGCCGGCCTCGAGCGAGCTGGTGCCGGGCTCGAGGCTGGAGAGCAGCAGCAGCCCGATCGCGGCGACCGCGGTGCCGATGATCGGGAAGCGCTTGTAGCGGCCGTTGCGGGAGATCAGCTGGCCGGAGCCGATCGAGGCGACCAGCAACCCCGCCATCAGCGGCACCAGCTGCAGGCCGGAGGCGGTCGGGCTGAGCCCGCGCACGACCTGCTGGAACAGCGGCAGGTAGGTGAGGGCGCCGAACAGGGCGAAGCCGACGACGAAGCCGATCGCGCTGGTGACGCGGAAGACCGGGTTGCGGAACAGCTCCGGCGGCAGCACCGGCTCGGCCGCGAGGTGCTCGACCCGGACGAAAGCGGCCAGCGCCACCACGGAGAGCAGGCCGAGGCCGATCACGGTGGCCGAGTCCCAGGCGTAGGTGGTGCCGCCGAGCGTGGTCAGCAGCACCAGCGAGGCGAGCGAGACGCCGAGCAGGGCCGTGCCGAGGTAGTCGACCTTGTGCTGCTTGCGCTCGCCGGCGCTCGGCAGCGCCACCGCCAGCACCACCAGCGCCAGCAGTCCCAGGGGGATGTTGATGTAGAAGATCCAGCGCCAGCTGGCGTGGCTGGTGAAGAAGCCGCCGATCAGCGGCCCGGCGACGCTGGCGACGCCGAAGACGGCCCCGAACAGGCCCATGTAGCGGCCGCGTTCGCGCGGCGAGACGACGTCGCCGACGGCGGCCTGGGCGCTGACCATCAGCCCGCCGCCGCCCAGCCCCTGGATCGCCCGGAAGGCGATCAGCTCGGTCATGCTCTGCGCTTGGCCGCAGAGCGCGGAGCCGATCAGGAAGAGGATCAGCGCTCCCTGCAGCACCACCTTGCGCCCGTAAAGGTCGCCGAGCTTGCCGTAGAGCGGGGTGACGATCGTGATCGCCAGCAGGTAGGAGGTGACGACCCAGGAGAGGTGGTTGAGCCCGCCCAGCTCGCCGACGATCGTCGGCAGGGCGGTCGAGACGATCGTCTGGTCCAGCGCCGCCAGCAGCATCGTCAGCATCAGCGCGCCGATCACGATCAGCACGCGCCGTTTCGGCGTCGCCTCCGCGGCCTCCGCGGTGTCGGGTGCGATCGCCTCGGCCATGCCGGTCAGGGTAACCCCCTCTTTCGAGATCGCGTCCGAGCCCGGGCCACGGCCTCTGCCGGTGCGCTCGTTGATCGCGCCGGCCGGGTGCGGGAGCATCCACGGCGTGGGCGGTGCCGGAAAGGAGAGCGAGGGGCTGTGCATCGAGCGCGCCGGCGCCGCGCGCCTCGACGATCTGCGACCGCTCTGGGAATCGCTGAGCCGCCACCACGTCGCCGTCGCCCCCGATCTGCGGGCGCTGGGCGAGGTGCGCCCGGCCGCGGACTCGTGGGCGGTGCGCCGTGAGCTCTACCTGGAGCTGTTGGCCGAGCCCGGCGCCTTCGTCCAGATCGCCGAGGTTGCAGGAGCGCCGGTCGGCTATGCGCTGGTCCACATGCGCGGCCCCGAGGAGAGCTGGACGACCGGGCCCGTGGCCGAGCTGGAGACCCTGGCGGTGTTGCCCGGGCATCGTGGCAACGGCATCGGCACGGCCCTGGTCGAGGCCGTCTACGGCGAGCTGCGGCGGCTCGGCATCGGCCACCTCGGCGTCGGCGTGATCGCCGCCAACGCGGAGGCGATCCGCTTCTACGAGCGCCTCGGCCTAATGCCCTTCATGGTCGGCTACATCGGCAAAGTGCCAACGTCCTAGCCCGCCGGCGCGTCCCCTTCAGCGGCTGTGCAGCAGGCGCCCGACCGCGCCCATCATCTCCTCGGTCAGCTCCTCGCGATCGGCGGGGGTGGCGGCGCCGACGACGCAGTGGCGCGCGTGCTCGCCGAGCAGGGCCAGGGCGACCTTGTCGAGCGCCGCCTGGGCGGCGGAGATCTGGGTGAGGATGTCGATGCAGTAGCGCTCCTCCTCGACCATCCGCTCGAGGCCGCCGACCTGGCCCGAGATCCGCCGTAGCCGGTTCTTGATCTTGTCCTTGTCGCCGATGTAGCCGGGGTGCTCCGGGCGCTTCGCCATCTCGCTCCTCCTCGCGGTTGTCCCGGCGATTGTAGCTGATACCCCCCTAGGGTATAGTGAGTGAGATGAGTCAGACCAGGGAGCAAGAGCGGATCGAGCTGCCGATCGAGGGCATGACCTGCTCCTCCTGCGCGGGCCGGGTCGAGAAGCGCCTGAACGCGATCGCGGGGGTCGAGGCGACGGTCAACTTCGCCACCGAGCGGGCCGCGGTCAGCTTCGATCCGGCCCGGGTCGAGACCCGGGACCTGGTCGCGGCGGTCGGGGAGACCGGCTACGCGGCTTCGCTGCCCACGGGGCCGGGTGCGGCGAGCGCGGACGACGAGCCCGACTCCAGCGCCGACCTGCGCCGCCGGCTCGTCTTCGCCGCCGCGCTCTCGCTGCCGGTGCTGCTGATGGCGATGATCGAGCCGCTGCAGTTCGAGTACTGGCAGTGGGTCTCGCTGGCACTGGCGGCGCCGGTCGTGCTCTGGGCGGGTCGGCCCTTCCACCAGGCGGCCTGGCTGAACCTGCGCCACGGCGCGGTGACGATGGACACGCTGATCTCGCTCGGCACCCTGGCGGCGCTGGGCTGGTCGCTGGTCGCCCTCTGCTTCCTCGGCGCCGGCGAGCCGGGAATGACGATGCCGTTCGAGCTCGTCACCCCGCGCGACGCCGCCCCCGACCAGATCTACCTCGAGGTCGCCGCCGTCGTCACCACCTTCCTCCTTGCCGGCCGCTACTTCGAGGCGCGCGCCAAGCGCCGCGCCGGGGCGGCGCTGGAGGCCCTGCTCGGGCTCGGCGCCAAGGACGTCGCCGTGCTCGACGCGGCGGGGGAGGAGCGGCGGATCCCCGTCGCCGACCTCGCCGTCGGCGACCGCTTCGTCGTCCGGCCCGGCGAGAAGGTCGCCACCGACGGCGTCGTCGAGCTCGGCTCCTCCGCCGTCGACCGCTCGCTGCTGACCGGCGAGTCGGTGCCGGTCGAGGTCGGGCCGGGGGACGAGGTGGTCGGCGCCACCGTCAACGTCGGCGGTCGGCTGGTGGTCCGCGCCGGCCGGGTCGGGGAGGACACCGCCCTGGCCCAGATCGCCCGCCTGGTCAGCGCGGCCCAGACCGGCAAGGCCCCGGTCGAGCGCCTGGCCGACCGCGTCAGCGCCGTCTTCGTCCCGGCCGTGATCCTCGCCGCGCTGGGCACGCTCGGCTTCTGGCTGCTCGACGGCGCCGGCGCGACCTTCGCCTTCACCGCCGCGGTATCGGTGCTGATCATCGCCTGCCCCTGCGCGCTCGGGCTGGCGACGCCGACGGCGCTGCTGGTCGGGACCGGCCGCGGCGCCCAGCTCGGGCTGCTGATCAAGGGCCCGGAAGCGCTGGAGTCGACGCGGCGGATCGACACCGTCGTGCTCGACAAGACCGGCACGGTGACGACGGGGGAGATGGCGGTGGTCGCGGTGCACCTGGCGCCGGGGGTCGACGAGGCCGAGGCGCTGCGCCTGGCGGGCGCGGTCGAGGACGCCTCCGAGCACCCGATCGCGCGGTCGATCGCCGCCCGCGCCAAGGCGGGCGGGACGGTGCTCCCGGCGGTCGCGGAGTTCGTCAACAGCTCCGGCCTGGGAGTGCAGGGGGTCGTCGACGGGCATGCGGTGATCGTCGGCCGCGTCGCCTTCCTCGAGGACTGGGCGATGCACCTGACCCCGGAGCTGGAGGCGGCACGGAGCGAGGCCGAAAGCCTGGGCCGGACCGTCGTCGCCGCTGGCTGGGACGGCGAGGCGCGGGCGCTGTTCGTCGTCGCCGACACGGTCAAGGCGACCAGCGCCGAGGCGGTGCGCCGGTTGCGCCAGCTCGGCCTGCGGCCGCTGCTGCTGACCGGCGACAACGGGGCGACCGCCGCCGCGGTGGCGGCCGCGGTCGGGATCGAGGAGGTCGTGGCCGAGGTGCTGCCGGCGGAGAAGGCGGCCGAGGTCGAGCGCCTGCAGGCGCGGGGTCGCGTCGTGGCGATGGTCGGCGACGGCGTCAACGACGCCCCGGCGCTCGCCCAGGCCGACCTCGGCCTGGCGATCGGGACCGGCACCGACGTCGCGATCGAGGCCTCCGACATCACCCTGGTCGCCGGCGACCCCCGCGCCATCGCCGACGCGATCCGCCTCTCCCGCCGCACCCTGGCGACGATCAAGGGAAACCTCTTCTGGGCCTTCGCCTACAACGTCGCGGCGCTGCCGCTGGCGGCGGCGGGCCTGCTCAACCCGATCGTCGCCGGCGCGGCGATGGCCCTCTCCAGCATCTTCGTCGTCACCAACTCGCTGCGCCTGCGCGGGTTCACGCCGCGGCGCGGCTAGAGCAGTCGCCACGAGGAGTGCATTCCCCATCTATATGGCGGTGAATGCACTCCTCGTCATTTCAGAGCCCGTGCTCGTGCACGCGACCACGGAGATCAGCGGGCCGGCAGCGTGAACACCGGCAGCGGCTTGTCGACCGGCTCGCACAGCGCCGCCGGCGCTTCCTCGCGGACCAGCGTGCGGCGCAGCTGGACGAAGGCGACCGAGCCGAGGATCGCCGGGATCCCGAGCTGGACGACGCGGTAGGCGAGCACGGCGGCGGTCGCCTGTGAGAGCGGGCTGCCGTAGAGGGTCAGCGCGCCGATCAGGCCGCCGTCGATCCCGCCGATGCCCCCGGGCAGGGGGATCAGCCCGCCGAGCTGCCCGATCACGTAGGCGAAGACGAAGGCGGCGAAGGGCGGCGTGCTGCCGAAGGCCGCGAAGGCGGCGGCGAGGGCGACGACGTCGAGCGCCATGTAGCCGACCGAGCCGAGCAGGGCGTAGGGCTGGCGCGCCCGCAGCAGCCCGGCCGCGTCGTGGACGCCGTCGGCGATCGTCACCGCGGCGCGGCGGACGAAGCGCCCGGCCCGGGCTCGCCGTCCCTCGTTCTCGGTCGCGGCGCCCGGTTCCGGCCCGACCTGGCGCAGGATCCGCGGCAGCACCGCGACCAGCACGATCGCCGCCACCGCCAGCCCGCCCAGCGCCCAGGTGAGGATCAGCGGCCCGCCACCCGGCAGCACCCCCGTCGCCAGCGCCAAGCCGAAGAAGGCGGCGCAGAGGAAGTTCGGCGCGCTGGTGAGGACGAAGAAGGCGACGCTGCGCCGGGCGATCCGGTCGGCGCCCATCCCGCCCTGCCGCAGCGCCCAGGCCCCCAGTGCCAGCCCGCCGACGCCGCCGGCCGGGACCAGCACGTTGGTCCCCTGCTCCGCCATCCCGATCTCGTAGCTGAACCGCCAGCCCAGCCGTGTGCAGAAGACCCCGCGGAAGGCGACTACATAGGAGAGGCAGGAGGCGACCTCGAGGAAGAACAGCGCGACCAGCCAGACCCCATCCGCATGCGCGAACCGCTCCCGCACCTCGTCCAGCCCCGGCAGCGTGCTTATAAGAAGTGCCACGACCACCCCGACCAGCACCAGTCCCCCGGCGCGACGGGCGAAGCCGCCGGCGCTCAGTTCGCGCGGGAGCGGTTCCGGCAGAGACGAGGCCATCGTCAGCGATCTTTGCAGCCCCGCCGGCCCGGCAATGTGCCCCGCCTGCGGGTCGGTATTTTAGGTTAGGTTGCCGCGATCACTCAAAGTCCTTACAGAGCTCGGCCTCCTGCCGCCCCCTCGCTGACGTGACGCCCGATGCCCCAGAGGTAATCCCGACCACCGGCACCGTGCGGCTCGTACCGGACCCCCGCTCGCTCGAGGCGCTGGGACGCAACCACACCCTCGAGGCCGCCCTGGCGGAGTTGGTGGACAACTCGATCGACGCCGGGGCCGCGAATGTATCCATCCGCTTCATACGTGCCAAGGGGCGATTGGTCAGGCTGCTGGTCGTCGACGACGGCACCGGAATGGACGAGGGGAGTATCGACATCGCGATGACGGTGGGGGGAGACCGCCGTTACGACGAGGCCGAGATCGGGCGATTCGGCCTCGGCTTGAAGGCGGCTTCGTTCAGTCAGGCGCGAAGCGTCACGGTGGTGTCGGCGGCGCGGGGATGCGCAGCCACCGGCCGGCGCCTGCAGATCGCACACGCCAAGCGTGACTACCGTTGCGAGATCGTCGACGCCGATTTCGCCACCCGTCAGCTCGCGCGGAACTGGGGGTTCTCGACCAGATCGACCGGCACCATCGTGCGCTGGGACGATGTCAAGGGCTTTCCGGCTCTGGACGACGAAGAGACGATCGACCGCTTTCTCCAGGCGGCGATTGCCAGGATTCGAACCCATCTGGGCCTGATCTTCCACAGGATCCTCGAGACTGGCGCGGTCCATCTTTTCCTCGACGTCGAGGATGGGGGAGAGGCGATTATGCACTCGGAGGTCACCCCCCTCGACCCGTTCGGCTATCCGCGGAGCGGTGCCGCCGGTTGGCCGAAACGACTCGCGGCGAGCGGAGCAACCGGAGAGCTGTTGCTGGACTGTCACATCTGGCCGGGGCGCTCGACCATCGACCAGTTTCGGCTCGATGGCAACCTGATCCAGCGCCAGGGGCTCTTCGTCTACTACAACGGGCGACTCGTACAGTGCGGCGGCTGGAACGGTCTGTGTCACGAGGACAAGCAGCTCAACCTGGCGCGCGTAGCCCTCGACATCGAGGGGGACGTCGCTCAGATGGTGTCTCTGAAGCCGGAGAAGAACGGTGTCGAGGTCGGCCCCGACTTCGTCTCGGCGATCTACGCCGCGGAGGCAGCCGACGGCACCGCCTTCGCTGCCTACATCGAACAGGCGCGCGGGGTTCTCAAGGCCGCTAATCGTCGCCGGCGCGTGCGTCCCGCCGTCATCCCGCCGGGGACCGGGATCTCGCCACGGGTTCGCCGCGCGCTTTCGCGCGAGCTGACGTTCAAGGATGAGGATCCGGTCGAGGTTCGCTGGGCGGCCTTCGAAGACGACGATTTCTTCGAGATCGACCGCGAGCAGGGCGTGCTCTGGTTGAACAGCCGCTATCGCCGAGCCCTCGCCGGTGGGCGCAGCGGGTCGCTCAACGACCTGCCCGTGGTCAAGGCGCTGATGTTTCTCCTGGTCGAGAACATCTACGCCGGGCAGAACATGGGGCCTCGCGACAAGGACAACGTCGAGATGTGGCAGGCGATTCTGACCGCCGCCGCCCGGGACGAGCTCGGATGACCGCAGCCGCCCACGGGGGGCGAATGATGACTCCGGCCGTCCTGATGGAGCACTGGCACAACGGGGTCCCGGTCATCGTTCCCCTCACGGGCACGCCGGAGTTGCGCCTATGGATCGATTCCACTCGCCGCCGACTTACCTTGCGGGCGCCGTCCAGCTCAGGCACCCAGCTGCCGGTCAACACGTTGGCGCACGTCAGCGTCGAGACCGTGATCGAGAACGGCGTCTCCTACGTGGAGATCTCCACCACCGACAAGGATCTCGTCTTCGACGGCTACGCGATGTTGATGGCTGTCGCCGATCGCATCCAGCTTGGCGGCGCCGAGGCGGTGGCCGCACTGGAGGAGACCCTGGCGACTTGGGGGGCGATCCTCGCCGCCCGGGCCCGCCTCAGCCCGGGCGCGGAAATCGGCCTCTTCGGCGAGCTGCTGGTCGTGCGCGGCTTGCTGGCCGCAGATGCGGCCGGTATCGGAGCTTGGCGAGGGGGTTTCGGCGAGGAGCACGACTTCGGATTTGCCGAAGCCGACCTCGAGGTGAAGACCACCAGCGGCGAGCGCCGTCATCACTGGATACATGGCCTGGCCCAGCTGCTCGGGACTGACGGCAGCCCGCTCTGGATTCTCTCCCTGCAGATAACCCGCGGCGGCGACGGGCAGGGCCTGAGGCTGCCGGAGCTCATCGACGAGGTTCTTGCCGCGGTCGATGGACAGGGTCGAGACCGAGTCGAGCAGAATCTCGCAGGCGCCGGTTGGCACGAGGCACAGCGTGACCTCTACGTCGAGCGCTGGCGGCCGCGCACGGCCCCCCTGCTGCTCCGAGTCGACGGCCGGTTCCCCCGCCTGACCGCGCCCTTGTTGTCCGCTCTAGCCGTCGACACCGGGTCGCTGCACCGGGTCGACTACGAGATCGACCTGACCGACCGACAGCCATCCCCCGATCCTCCACCCGCCGTGGTGGAAATCCTGACCCAGATGGAGGCGAACCCCGATGAGTGACGCGGAGAACCAGACGCTCTTCCAGATCTACGCGTCCACGCTGGACGCGATGAAGGCGGCGGGCCCGACCGCTCTGGGCCGGCGGGTCAGGTTCGAGGCGGAGGAGCGCGGTTCGGTGGAGATGGCCGATCCGGCGGTCCTCATCGACCATATCGCCGCCGCACCGGTGGACGATCTCCTGCTGACGAAGTTGCGCCTCACCCTGGCGACCTGGGATGCCGGGACGCTCGGTTCGTGGATGGCGGAGACGGCACCGCGGACCCCCGAGCGCCGTGCCCGGATCTACGAGGTGCTCGAGCTCGAGGCGCCGCTGGTCGAGTGCCTCGGCCGGGCGATGCCGGTCGCAACCGACCAGGCAGTGATCGTCAGCACTGAGTTCGAGCCGTGGTACGGCCGGGTCATGGCGGAGCGCCACCCCTTCTACTGGCAGCACTATGCGGACTGCCTGGCGACTGACTGGGACGAGGACGCGATCGCCGCCCTCGATCTCAACACGACCCGGATCGTCGAGCGCCTCAGCGATCCCGAGCGGGCGGAGGCATTTCAGGCCAAGGGGCTGGTGGTGGGCTATGTCCAGAGTGGCAAGACCGCGAACTTCATCGGGGTTATCGCCAAGGCGATCGACGCCGGCTATCGGCTGATCGTCGTGCTTACCGGTACCACCGGGCTGCTGCGTGGCCAGACCCAGCGCCGGATCGACAAGGAGCTGGTCGGCTACGAGAACCTGATGCGGGGGATCGACCCAGAGGACGCGGAGGCCATGTTGTCGGTCGACTACGCCGACGATCCCGACTGGGAGGACTTCGTGCGTCACGGCGCCCTGCCGTCGACGCTCGGCGTATCGGATGTGTATCGCCTGACCACCCGTGAGGGTGATTACAAGAGCCTCCAGCAGGGGATCTCGTCCCTGGACTTCGACCGGATCGATCCCACCAAGCCGCACAACGCGGCGGTCAATCTGCACCGCGTGCCGACCCGGATCGCGATCGTCAAGAAGAACAAGCAGGTGCTCACCAAGCTGGTCAAAGACCTCAAGCGCATCACTGCCCGTCTCGGTGACATTCCCGCCCTGATCGTCGACGACGAGTCAGACCAGGCATCGATCAACACCTCCAACCCGGACAAGTGGGAGCAAGGTCGACCCGAGCGCACCGCGATCAACGGCCTGATCTCGGAGTTGCTGGAAATGCTTCCCCGGGGCCAGTACGTGGGATATACGGCTACGCCATTCGCCAACGTCTTCGTGGATCCCAGTGACGCGGTAGACATCTTTCCGCGGAACTTCATTCTCTCGCTGGACCGGGCACCGGGGTACATGGGCGCGACCGAGTTCCACGATCTCGAACGCCTACCGGAGGACGAGGTCAGGACCGTTGCCAACTCCAATGGCCTCGCCTTCGTCAGGTCGATCGACGAGGAGGATGTCGAGGCGACGATGCAGGAAGCGCTTGACATGTTCGTCCTGACCGGGGCGATCAAGCTGTTTCGAGAGCAGGCCGGCGACCGCGCCGATCGCTTCAAACACCACACCATGCTCGTCCATCAATCGGTTAAACAGGCGGACCATCGCGAGCTCGCTGAGAGCTTTAGAGAGTTGTGGCGCGCCGCCGGCTACTACGCGGCGGCGGGCCACGCCCGGCTCGAAGAGCTGTTCGATTCCGATGTCAAAGAGGTGATGGCCGCCCGTCACGGCAAGGACGAGCCGGTGCCGCAGGCGTTCGCCGACATCAAGCCCTTCCTTGCCGAGGTCGTCGCGAGGGTCGATGGTCCCGACGGCGATCCGGTCCTCATCGTCAACGGCGACAGGGAGGCCGCGAAGGAAGAGGTCGATTTCGACAGCCGCGGCGTCTGGCGGATCCTCCTCGGCGGTGCCAAGCTGTCGCGAGGGTTCACCGTCGAGGGACTCACGGTCTCCTACTACCGGCGGGTCACCAGGCAGGCGGACACGCTGATGCAGATGGGTCGCTGGTTCGGCTTTCGCGACGGTTACCAGGATCTGGTCCGCCTCTACATCGACCGGGGCGGGTCGGGCACCGAGTCGACCCTCGATCTCTACCGGGCCTTCGAGGCAGCGTGCAGGTCAGAGGAGTTGTTTCGGACCGAGCTGGCGCGATACGCGAAGGTCGAGGACGGCGTTCCCGCGATCACGCCGAAGGAGGTGCCGCCGCTCGTTGCCCAGCATCTGGCCTGGCTCAAGCCGGCCGCCTCCAACAAGATGTACAACGCGCAGCTGGTCGAGCGGCGGTCCCCCGGCGAGCGTCTGGAGCCGACCGGATACCCGGCGGATGTCGGCGCGATCCGACGGAACACGGAGGTGTTGTCGCCGTTGCTCGCCTTGGCCGACAAGGAGGGGAGCTTCGAGCACTTGGCGAGGGATGGAGCTCGTCCTCTGCCCGCCCTCTACGGCTTCATCGAGCACCAGGGCTTTGTCGAGATCCTGAAGGAGCTGCGCTGGCAGCCCGATGACCATTTTGCCGCCGATCTGGCCTGGCTCGAAGGCCTCGACTCCGAACAGATCGAGGATTGGGCGGTCGTCTTGCCACAGCACGTAGGCGGAGGGCCGCGGGCAACCCTGAAGGGCCACGGGTCGCTCAGCGTCTTCCGCCGCCGCCGGCGGCGCGGCCCGCTGTTCGGGGCAATCAGCGATCCGAAGCATCGACCGGTTGCGGACCGTATCGCCGGTGTCGGGGATCTCGACGATCCGCTGGCCGGCTCCCTGCATCGTCCCCGGCGCGGTGCCGTGCTGGTTTACCCGGTGGTCGAGTACGAGGAGGAGGATGAGGTTCCGGAGGAGCTGGACGCGAGCGAGGTCGTCATCGCCCTGGTTTTCGTCGCGCCGACCTCGACCGGCTCACCCGACGGCAGGTTGGTGCAGTTCGTAGTCCGCGACAAGAGCCGGGAACAGGAGCCGATCGTCGACGCGCCGTCCTCGAACGACGGCTAGCGGCCCGGGCCCTGCCGCAGCCGCGATCGCACCACCCGCTCGACCCGGTCGGCCGCCGCGACGGGATCCTCGTGCTCCCAGAACCTCAGCACCGCCCAGCCGTGCTCGTCCAGCACCCGGTTGGTCGCGGCGTCGCGCTCGCGGTTGCGGGCCAGCTTGCGCTCCCAGAACTCGGCGTTCGCCACGGGCTTGGTCCCGTGCTCGGGGCAGGAGTGCCAGAAGCAGCCGTCGACATAGACGGCGACCCGGGCCGGCCCGAGGACGATGTCGGCGCGCGAGCGCAGGCCGCGGACCGGTGCCCGGTCGACGCGGAAGCGCAGGCCGCGGCGGTGCAGCTCCGAGCGCAGCGCCAGCTCGGGGGCGGTGTCGCGGCGGCCGAGGCGGGACATCTCGGCGCTCTTCGCGGCGGAGGACGGGACCGGTCGAGTTGGCGCTGGGCGCTTCTTGCTCACCCCGCCGCACCTTAATGGCCGCCCGGATCGGGCCTGGCGCGATCCGGGCGAGAACCTACCCTCCGTTTATGTCCCTTTTCGCCTCCGCCGAAGCGCCCGACCACGACCCCGAGCTCGACCTGGTTCTGGCTCGGCTGCGGGCTCTGGCCGGCGCCGATCCGGCGGCCAGGTTCGGGGCCGCGATCCGGCGCTCGATCGACGAGGTCCTGGACGGCCCGCGCACCGGCCGCTGGGCCTTCTCCCAGCTCGAAGAAGACGGAGAAGACCTACGTCGGCACCAAGCTCAAGATCGTCGTCCGCACCTCCCTCGGCCTCGAGCCCGGGACGGTCCTCGACCTCGAGATCGAGGGTCACCCGGTCGACATCAAGTGGGGGATGAACAGCGGCTGGCAGATCCCGGAGGAGGCGGTCGGCCGCATCTGCCTCTGCCTCGGCGGGCTGCGGCGGATGTCGGAGTTCCAGGTCGGCGTCGTCCGCTGTCGCCCGGAGTACCTCAACGAGGGCGCCAACCGCGATCGCAAGAAGACCCTCTCGGCGGCGGGGCGGGCGGCGATGAGGTTCCTGGTCCCGGCGACGCCGCTGCCGGAGAACTTCGTCGCCGAGATGGACCCCGCGCTGCGCACCGAGGTGATGGGGGAGGACTCGATCCAGGCCCGGGTGACCAGGCTCTTCACCCTGCTGACCCGGACGCCGATCCCCCGCGACGCGATCGCCACGGTCGCGCGCACGACCGGCGATCCGATGCGCCGCGTCCGCGCCGATGCCTGGGCGGGCGATCCCCTCGACGGAGTGCGGATCCTCTCGGCCAAGTACGGCAACGCGGTGATCGAGGCGCTCGGCTACCCCCGCCTCGCCCCCGGCGAGTTCATGTCGATCCCCCAGCGTGAGATCGACGGGCTCTCGGATCAGCGCAAGCGCGCGCTTCCCGAGCACGTCCGAGCCCGGTTCGCCTTCGACTAGCTAGGAGGGTCCTAGGCGGCGGCTGCCGTCAGCTCCGCCGCGGGGCGGGCGCCGGCCCGCCGGTCGAGCCCGGTCGCGACCGCCTCGGCGATGTGCCGGGCCAGCAGCGGGGGCACCGCGTTGCCGATCTGGCGAGCGACGCTGGTCATCGACTGCTCCTCGGGAAAGATGAAGTCATCCGGGAAGCTCATGCACCGCGCCGCCTCCCTGGGGGTGATCGGACGGTGGGCCGAGGGGTGCAGGTAGCGTCCTTTCTCGGGCTTGAAGAACTCGGTGCGGATCGTGTAGGCGGGGCGGTCCCACCAGAGCCGTCCGAAGACATCCGTCGTCCCGCTCGGCTTCTCGCGCCAGCACCGGGGCACCAGATCGGCCAGGCCGGCGCGGTCGAGGTTGCGCTGCATCGCGAACCGGTTGCCGCCGTCGCGTGGGACCGCCTTATAGCGGCGCACGCTCTCGGGGCGCGGATTGCGGGCCCGGTGCCAGGCTCGCCCGTCTGGGCGCAGCGATAGACCTGCAACCGCCCGGCGGAAGCTCACCCACGGTTCCCGCCGCTCCTCGGTCGCCAGGTTCGGGTCGCCGTGGGTCGCCTTGGGCCAGGGGACGCCCCCGTTGCGGATGCCGATGACGATCGCTCGCCGCCGGCGTTGCGGTACGCCATAGTCGGCAGCGTTAAGGATGTCGCCCTCGACCTCAAAGCCGAGTCCCTCGGCACGTTTCCTGAACTCCCCGTACTCGGCCGAGCGCAGCAGCTCCGGCACGTTCTCCATTACGAAGGCGCTGGGCCCGGCCTGTTCGAGAGCCCGCAGGTACTCCTGCCAGAGCCCCCGCCGCTCGAAGCCGACCGCATCGCGGTTGAGCGGCGAGAACCCTTGGCAGGGGGGCCCGCCGATGAGGACGTCGGCGCTCTGAAAGCTCGCCACATCCTCGATCCGGGCCTCGGCGATGTGGTCGCCGAAGTTCCGGCGGTAGGTCGCGGCGGCGTCCGCGTCGGCCTCGACCGCGAGGATCGAGCGGAAGCGTTCGCTGTCCTCAAATCCACGGGTCATGCCGCCGCAGCCGGCGAAGAGATCGATCAGCGTGTAGCGCTCCATCTCCTCAACATATGACCTGGTCCGGCGGCTCGGCCCTAGGGCCGCCCAAGCTTTTCGAGCTGCTCCTCGACGCGACCGAGGCAGGCGCCGAGCTGGTCTCTTATCTCGAAGTCCCAGAAGCGCAGGACATCCCAGCCGGCTTCACGCAGCGCCGCCTCTTGCTGCCGGTCGCGCTCCTGCGTGCGGCGGATCTTTCCGTCCCAGTACGCGCTCAGCTTGCCGGGCGTGAAGTGATCGGGGTGGCCGTGCCAGAAGCCACCGTCGACGAAGATCGCAAGGCGCCACCGGGTAAAGGCGATATCCGGTTTTCCCGGCAGGCCTTCGGGGTGGCATCTGTAACCAGCCAGACCCTGCTCTCGCAGGGCGCGGCGCAGTGCGACCTCCGGACGCGTATCGCGACTCTTGATCGCCGCCATGTTCCGGGACCGGCCCGGCGTAGGAGAGAAACGAGGGGAGCCGATGGGAAAAGGCTACTGCGACAAGATGCTCAGGCCGCCAGAGTGAGGGCATCCCGCTCGCGTGGCCCGGGCGCTTCCCAGTCTCCGCTGGAATATTCGAGTGCGCGGCGGGCGGTCATAGCCGCCGCCCGGCCCAGCAAGGGTGGCACGGCGTTGCCGATCTGCTTGAGCATCTGCCACTCGCTCGTCTTAAAGACGAAGCCATCGTGGAATGACTGCAGCCGGGCTGCCTCTCGCACCGTGATCCAGCGCTCGTGCCGGGGGTGGACCCACTCAGAGAGGTCGCGATGCATCTGGGCGAGCAGGGTATGAGCGGGGCGGTTGGGGTGGAGCCGCCGCCACTTCTCCGGCCGTAGCCCGTCCCAGACGCCAGGAGGGAGGGAATCGCCCTTGGCTCCGGGAAGAAGCTGGGCGATAAGCAGTTTGCGCCGCTCCTGGATCTCCTTCGTGTGATGATTGTGGAGGAGGAGGCTGCCACCGGCACGAGCCTGCTTCTCGGCGGCGGAGTAGTAGCTGCCGTCGGTGTCGAGCCTCAGCTCCTCGCGGATGGGATTGAGCGAGCGCAGCCGCGGATATGGCAGCGGCTCATCGTCGGGCGAGACGAGGCGAGGCAGATCCCCGATCGCCTGGCGAACGGTGGTCTCGGGCTGCCGCTCAAGCGCGGCGATCATCTCGATCCACTCCCCGGCGGGCAGAGGAAGCTCAAGATCGTCCCGGGTTCCGAAAAAGACCGCGCGCTTGCGCAGCTGCGGAACGCCGAAGTCAGTCGCCGGCAGGACCCGGACCTCGGCGTTCGCGTAGCCCGCGCCCCGCAGTGCTTCCAGTGCCTGCTTGGCGAAGGTGCCCTTGGCCATCATCAGCATGTTGGGAACGTTCTCCATCAGAAAGGCTCGCGGCTGCAGGTCACTCAGCAGGCGAACGAACTCTCCATAAAGGACGTTGCGGGGATCGTTGAGATCGCGAGTGCCGATCTGGGAGTAGCCCTGGCAGGGCGGCCCGCCGAAGACGAGGTCTATCTCGGTCTCGTCTAAAGCGGCGAAGCGCTCCCTCTGACGTTCCCAGCGAGGGTCGCCTTTGACCCGGAAAGCCTCGATCGTCTCCTCGAACAGAGGAACTCCGGGGAAGTTATGCCGGTAGGTCTCAGCCGCGTAGCGGTCGTTCTCGACGGCAGCGGCAATGCCGAAGCCTGCCAGCTTCACCCCCTCACAGAAGCCGCCGCAACCCGAGAAGAGGGAAACGGCCTTGAGACTGGTCTGAGGTGAAGTTGGCATGAGCACCGTGGAAGCTAATCTCACGCGGAGACAAAAGCAGAGAAATCTCCGTGGGAGAATACACAGTAGGCTGATACGCCGTAGACGTTAGAGATGCCTGATCATAGGCTGACCAGGTGAGCGCACTTTCGGAACAGTTCGGCGGCGTGGTCCGGCGTGAGCGCGAATCACGAGGAATTTCTCAAGAGCGGCTCGCCCACCTGGCGGATCTCGATAGGACCTATGTCCAGCGTCTGGAGCAGGGCAGGTACAGCCCTACGCTCGACACCATCGAGCGGCTCGCCAGGGCCCTTCAGCGTTTCCCCTCAGAGCTCGTTGCGCTGGCAGATGGCTTCGAAGCCGAAGATGCCGAGGACGAGGTTTCCTGAGGATGCCGTTCGCATTTGATGCTGCCCTCAGCTCTGAACTCGCACCTGATCTGAGGCCGATCGAGGATCGCCGGAACAATCCCGTTCGGGGCAGGCCAACTCTGTTCCGCCTCGCCCAGGCAAACATGCTCGCCTATACCTTTCCGCACTTCGTGCCGGGTTTTGCCGAGGCAGGAATCAATCATCTGCCTTTCCCGGAACTCCTCAGCCGCCCGATTGAGAACGCGCAGAGATATGGACGGCAGCTCTACGGCCAGCAATTTGATGTCTCCCCAAACCAGATGGCAAAGGTTGCCGGTGACATATTTCAGGAAGTTGAGGCAGCGGCGCTCTGGAACGCGGCAGCCCGGTGGAACCGCTTTATGGCCGGGGGCGTATGGGAGCGGCAGCCCCGATATACGGCCCCGGCTGTAAAGCCGGACATATCGCGCCAGGTGGCGGTTGTAAGTCTGCCTCGACGCTATGACTGGGTCCGGCTTCTGACTCCGAATACCGCAGATGTCATCGAAGCAGTACGCGCTGACCTCGCGCGGCATGATCTTCTCCTGCCGACCTCGACGCCGGACATCATCGTCACCGTTTTGCCCCCCGAGTGCCGGCTCTCGCCTGATTTTTCCTCGGACGTGCCCAATATCGGCCATCAGTCCCAGAAGGTGCTGAAGCTGGCTCACAAGCAGCTGGAGGGAAGGGTTGCCGCGGGCGAGATCATCCTCGCGATAGCCCTCAAGAAAAGCCTGCGCAGCGACCGTCTCTACCAGCCTCTGTACGAGGCAAACATCATGCAGCTACTGCTCGAAGGAAAACTAGATGCGCCACGGGTAGATTTCGAAGTTCATACTCTGGAATCGGCTGGCACCGCCGCGCTCGACACCTACCGCGCCGCCTCGCTCGCAGCGGTGGCGACCGGCAAAGCAATCCCGCACCGCGCGATTCGGGATCTCTATGAGCCCTCCAGCGCGGATGAGCTGGTCAGGCGCTTCCTCGGCTTTCTCGATGAACGCACCGCCTGGTAAGCCCTTTAAATCAGCGAGACTGCGGCCGGCACTGCCTACTGCGGATGCTCGCGGACATGGCGAATCAGCGCCCGAACCAGCGGGCGCGCCGGCTTGAGCCGAACTCCTGCTTCAGCGCCATCTGCTCCGCCGAGGGCGGGTTGAAGCTGCCGGTTTTCTCCGGCCCGGAGAGGAAGTCGATGTCGACGCTGCCGATCCGGTCCTGGCCGAACTCGATGTAACAGGTGCCCTGGCCAAGGTGGCGCCCGGGCGGATCGCCCGCGCCGAGCTCGGCGATCAGGGCCTGGGCGACGACGCGGGCCGCGCCCTCGGCGAAGACTCCCGCCTTCGGCACCCCGGCTGTGGCGACGTCGCCGACCGCGTAGACGCCGGGGAAGCGCGTCTTCAGGGTCGCGGGGTCGACCGGGACGAAGCCCTCCTCGGCGAGGCCGCTTGCGAGGACGACCTCGGGCGCGCGGTGCTTGGGCACCCCGAGGAAGAGGTCGAAGGGAAGCTCGCCGCCGTCGTCGAGGATCGCGACGTCGCGCTCGGGGTCGAGCGCGGTGACCCGCCGGCCCGCGATCAGCTCGATCCCGCGCCGCTCGAACTCGGCTTCGAGCGCGCCCGAGGCCTCCGGCGAGGGCGGGACCGGCCGGCCGAAGGGGATCGCGAAGGAGATCCGGCAGGCCTCGCGGACGCCGCGGGCCCGCAGTTCGTCGTCGAGCATCAGCGCGCACTCGCTCGGCGCCGGCGGGCACTTGAACGGCGCCCCGCAGACGCCGATCAGAGCGTGGCCGGCGGCGAAGGTGGGGAGGATCTCGGCCACCCGTTCGGCGCCGGCGACCGAGTAGAACTCGTTGCCCGCCTCGGCGAGGCCGGGCGTGGCGTCGAGGTCATAGTCGGCGCCGAGGGCGACGACGAGGAAGTCGGCATCGTGGACGCCGGCGTCGGTGGTCACCCGCCTGGCCTCCGGGTCGATCGCGGTGACGGTCTCGCGCAGAATCCGCACCCCGGGCTTGGCGACCTCGCGGTAGGGCAGCCGCACCGCGTCGCCGCCGACCCCGCGGAACATCAGGTCGAGCTTCGAGTAGCCGAAGACGAAGGCGTCGGACTTGTCGATCACCGTCACCTCGGCGTCCCCGCCGAGCGCCTCCGAGAGCTTCGTGCTCAGCTCCAGCCCGCCGAAGCCGGCACCGAGGATGAGGATGCGCGCGGCCACCAATGCGAGATCCTAGTCGCCCGATGTGGCTCCAACGGACGATCCGGCTGCGCCCGTGCCCGCGCGGCTTCCACCTCGTCACCGCCGAGGTGCTGGAGGCACTGCCCGAGCTGCGGGAGATCTCGGTTGGCGTCCTCCACCTGACGATCCAGCACACTTCGGCCTCCCTGGCCCTGAGTGAGAACGCCTCGCCGGAAGTGCGCGACGACTTCGAGGCCTGGTTCGACCAGGCGGTGCCGGAACGGGCCCCGTACTGGACCCACACCCTGGAGGGCGACGACGACATGCCCGCCCACATCAAGGCGGCCCTGCTCGGCCCCTCGCTGACCCTGCCGCTGACCCGCGGCCGCCCCGCGCTCGGCACCTGGCAGGGGATCTACCTCTGCGAGCACCGCGATCATGGCGGCGCCCGCTCGGTCGTCGCCACTGCCGCGGGCGAGCCGGCGGCGCGGCGGCGCTGAGCGTCGATCGCCCGACGCCTATCCCGAATCTCGCTGTAACGCTGCCCTCTGTCAGCGGACTGCACGGCAGAAGTCCACATCCCGAACAGAGGAGCAAGCTGATGAGAGTTCTGAATCGTGCCGGCCTGGCGATGGCCGCGCTCGTGGCCGTGTGTGCCCTGGCAGCCGGTCCCGCCAGTGCCCGACCGTTCCATCATTTCCCGCCGCCGCGATCGCCCCATCATTCGCCGCCGCCATTTCATCCTCCCGTGCCGCCACGGTCGAATCATCCCGTCTTCGTCCAGACCGACGACCCGGCCGGCAACCAGATCGTCGCCTACGACCAGGCGGCCAACGGCAGCCTCACTGAGGTCGGCACCTACGCCACCGGCGGTCTCGGCGGCGTGTTGGAAGGCTCGGTCGTCGACCACCTCGCCTCGCAGGCCTCACTCACCTACGACGGCGACAACGGGCTGCTCTACGCGGTCAACGCCGGCAGCAACACGGTCTCGGTCTTCTCCGTCTCCGGCGACCGCCTCAGCCTGCGCCAGGTGATCGATTCCGGCGGGGCGTTCCCGGTCAGCGTCGCCGTCAGCCACGGGCTGGTCTATGTGCTGAACGCCGAGGAAGGCGGATCGGTGCAGGGCTACCGGGTCGGATTCGGTCGCCTCTTCCCGATTCTCGGCTCCGCCCGCCCGCTCGGCCTCGACCCCGCCAAAACGCCGCAGTTCGTCAATACGCCGGGCCAGCTCGCCTTCTCCCCCGACGGCTCGCAGCTGATCGTCACGACGAAGGCCAACGGCAGCAACATCGACGTGTTCCAGGTGCGGGCGTTCGGACGGCTCTCGCCGGCCCCGGTCGTCAACTCCGAGCCGGGGACCGTCCCGTTCGGGGTCACCTTCGATCAGCAGGGCAACCTGATCGTCTCCCAGGCCGGCCCCAACGCGGTGGCGAGCTACTCGCTGCACGGGGACGGAACCGTGGTGCCGATCTCCTCGGCGTTGACCGGAGGGGCGGCGACCTGCTGGATCGTCCGCTCGGGCAGCGTGCTCTATGCCTCCAATGCCGGCAGCGGCACGCTCAGCAGCGTTGCCTCCGGCCTCAACGGCCAGCTGACGTTCATCGCCAACACCGAAACCCACGGTGGCACCGTTGACGCCGCGGTCTCGGCCGGCTCGCGATTCCTCTACGTCCAGGCCGGCGCCGCCGGCATCGTCGACGAGTTCGCGATCGGCGCCGGTGGCGCCCTGACCAAAGTCGGGTCCGTCACGGTCCCGGGCGCGGTCGGCGGCGAGGGCATCGTCGCCCTCTAGCGAGGGTCCGTCCCAGGTGAAGCTACGGCGTTCCCAGATTCGTAATCTGAGCGCCGTAGCTTGCCTGGCGATTCGTGGATCCGCACTGCCCTACAGCCAACAGCGTCGGCGACGAGGAGCTGGTTTCGCGATTGCGCGCAGGCGAGGAGAGCGCCTTCGTCCTGCTCGCCTCTCGCCACCAGGCCGCGATGCTGCGACTCGCCTCCTCCTTCGTCTCCAGCACGGCGATCGCCGAGGAGGTCGTCCAGGACACCTGGTTGGCCGTCCTCCGCGGGATCGACGGGTTCGCCGGCCGCTCTTCGTTCAAGACCTGGCTGCTGGCGATCCTCGTCAACCGGGCTCGGAGCACGGGCGTGCGTGAGCGCCGCAGCCTGCCGATCGGCGATGCCGGGCCGGCAGTCGACCGCTCCCGCTTCGACGCGGAGGGAGCCTGGATGTCGCCGCCGCAGCATTGGGTGGAGGAGAGCGACGACCGGATGCTCGCCGAGGGCGTGGGTGAGACGCTCGGCCTCGCCCTGAGGCGATTGCCGCCGCGCCAGCGGGCGGTGGTAATGCTGCGGGACGTCGAGGGACTCGGCAGCGAGGAGGTCTGCGACGTGCTCGAGATCAGCGAAGGGAACCAGAGGGTCCTGCTGCACCGCGGCCGCAGCCGCTTGAGACAGTCGCTCGAGGAGTCCGTAAGGGTATGAAGATGCTGCGCCGTCGCAACGAACTCGCCTGCCGAGAGATCGTCGAGCTCGTCACCGCGTACCTCGACGGCTCGATGCCCCGCTCCCAGCGCCGCCGCTTCGAGGCGCACCTCTCGGGTTGCTCCAACTGCACCGAGTACCTGGCGCAGATGCGGACGACGATCCGGCTCACCGGCCGTCTTGGCAACGAGGACCTGACCCCGGAGATGGAGGACGACCTCCGCGAGGTCTACCGGCGCTGGCATTCGGAAGGGTGAGCGAGGGCGTGCGGGTGCAGTCGCGGCCGGTTGTCCTATTCGGCCGCGCCCGTTCGTCTTAGGGGCAGGTGGTCGAATGACGATCGCCGGGACGCTCGCCTGAGCGTGCGACCATCCACATCAAGGAGGCTTCAATGCAATACATGCTGCTGATCTATTCGGGTGACTCGATGGACGAGTTCGGGAAGCTCTCCGAGCCCGAGCAGAAGGCGATCCTCGGCGAGTACTACGCGATCTCCGAGCTCCCGGCCGTCCGCGGCGGCGACCAGCTGCAGCCGGGGGACACCGCGACCACGATCCGGGTCGAGGACGGGCGCACCCTGACCACCGACGGCCCCTTCGCGACGACCAAGGAGGTACTCGGCGGCTACTACCTGCTCGAGGCCGACGACATCGACGCGGCGCTGGAGATCGCGGCCCGCATCCCGGCGGCCAGGATGGGCGGCGCGATCGAGGTGCGGCCGGTGGTGGAGCGCTGATCGAGGGCGTCTTCCGCCGCGAGTGGGGGCGGGTCCTCGCCACCCTGATCGGCTTCCTCGGCGACTTCGACCTCGCCGAGGAAGCCGCCCAGTCCGCCTTTGCCGCCGCCGCGGAGCGCTGGCCGCGAACCGGCGAGCCCGCCAACCCCCGCGCCTGGCTGATCACGACCGCCCGCAACCTGGCGATCGACCGCATCCGCCGCGAGCGCACGCTCGCCGCCAAGACCCGCCTACTGGAGGTGCCCGAGTCGATGGAGGAGGAGCCCACGGACATCGCTTTTCCCGACGAGCGCCTGGAGCTGATCTTCACCTGCTGCCACCCGGCGCTCGGGACCGAGGCGCAGGTGGCGCTGGCGCTGCGCACCCTCGGCGGCCTCAGCACCGCCGAGATCGCCCGCGCCTTCCTCGTCTCCGAGCCGACGATGTCGAAGCGGCTGATCCGCGCCAAACGCAAGATCAGGGAGGCCGGGATCCCCTTCCGGGTGCCGCCCGCCCACCTGCTTCCCGATCGCCTGGCGGTGGTGCTCGGGGTCGTCTACCTGATCTTCAACGAGGGCTACGGCGGTCGCAACGAGCTCGCCGCCGAGGCGATCTGGCTGGGTGGGGCGCTGGTCGAACTGATGCCCGACGAGCCCGAAGCCCACGCCCTGCTCGCCCTGATGACGCTTCACGACGCCCGCCGCTCCGCCCGCTTCGCCGACGGCTCGCTGGTGCTCTTGGAGGACCAGGACCGCTCGCTCTGGGACCGGGGGCAGATCGAGCGCGGGCGCGCGTCCCTCGAACGCGCCGTCGCGCTCGGCGGCAGAGGGCAGTACTCGGTGGAGGCCGCGATCGCCTCCCTCCACCTCGACGATCCGCCGGACTGGCCGCAGATCGCCGCCCTCTACGGCCGGCTGCACTCCCTCACCGGCTCGGCCGTGGTCGAGCTGAACCGGGCGGTGGCGATCGCCGAAGCCGGCGAGGTCGAGGCCGGGCTGGCGGCGCTCGAGCCGCTCGAGCTGGAGCATTACCACCACCTCCACGCCGCCCGGGCCGAGCTGCTGCGCCGGCTCGGCCGGGAGCGGGAGTCCCGCGCCGCCTACGACCTCGCGCTGGCGCTGGTCCACTCCGACTCGGAGCGGTCTTTTCTGGAACGAAGGCGCGGCGAGCTCGTCGAGGGCAAGGGGGGCGATGGGCGGAGCGGTTGAGCGGCCGCCCGCCGCCTCTCCGCCAGCGACGCATCGCCGACGCCCCAGGCCAGGCGCTCGGCGAGCTGACGCCGGGAGTGCTCGGAGGCGAGGTGGATGGCATCGACTCGCTCGCGGTAGACGACCTCGCCGCCGCCCTCGGTCGTGTCGGTGACGATCAGGATCTGCGTCATCTTCTCCTCCTCGGTTGGGTCTTGTCCGAGGATGGACCCGAAAGCTTCAGCGCAGGTCAACCGGAGGTAAAAGCTCGTCCCCGGATCCCCTCCGACCCTCTGCCCAAGGCCAAGAACCTTGGTACCGTCCGCCGCGATGGGCCTCTTCAGTCGGAAGCAAGATTCAGGTGGGGGAATCACGGTCCCGGAGGGCATCGTGGCCGCAATGACCGAGTACGGACAGCGGCGATTGCGCGATGCCGACGCTCCGGGGCCAGTCCATGAGGAACTCGAATCCCTCGCCGCCGATGACCAGAAGGCTTGGGTAGAGGCATTGAGCCAGGTCATCGTCCCCGTCGGGGGCGTGACGGCTTACGGCGCGTCCACCCTCGTGATGCTGTGCCTCAACCATCCCGTCGAGCTTGCTGCCTACTGTCGCCTCCTCGATACCGCTCTCGACTATCTGCGCGCGGAAGGGGTGCCGGAGGTTGAACTGTCCATCAACGAGCGGAGCTACTGGCGCCGTAGGCATCCCGATCAGGCCTGGCTACAGCCTGTCGCTTCTCGCCCGGCCGAGTCATCCCTGACTCCACTCGCGGTTAGCGAGGAGCGGAAGCTCACTGTCATGGATGCCTCCCCGGACTCAAAGGCAATCTACGTCTTGCACTCCGCGGAGGGCGGGTACGTCTGGGCTCTCGATATGCCCAGCGAGGACGGATCGGGGCGTATCCGAGAAGAGCGCGGGCACGCCGGTACTCTCAGTGAGCTCTACGCTGAGCTCGCCGAGAATCTGCCTCCTAGTTACTGGGTTGATCCTGAGTTTGCGCAGTTCCTGCCTTTCCCGTACTCCCGTCCGCAATAGGGCCGGGGGCAGGGTTGCGACGATGAACCCACGAACGCGTAGGCCCTCGGGCGCTCGCCCGTCGCGGTCACGGTAGGACGCATTCGGCACTGATCCTCTGGACGCCGGCGATCAGGTCGATCCGCTCTGGCAGGGTGTCGAGGCGATCGGCGAGCAGGTAGACGATGACCGCCAGACCCAACGCCCTGGCGCCGGCGATTCCGATCACCCCTGGTGCGCCGCCGCTGGCCACGATCACGAAGGGCCCGCCCCAGGTCATCCCAGCCGCCGCCCGACGGCCCCAGCGCATATTGGTGCGGTGGGTGCCCCGCAGTTCCTCCAGCTTGACCCCAAGCACTCCCGTGTTGACGGCACGGGTGCTGAAAAGCTTCGCGACCTCCTCCTCGCAGTGTGGTGCGCGAACAACGGTGCCCAGTGCCCACGCTGAGACGCCTGAGTGTTTCTCGGCGGTCTGCTCGGCGAGGAGGTCGAATTGAAAGTCCGTGAGTGCCTCGCGGAGAACATCGGAGCCGACGATCGAGAGCAACTTGCGCACTCCGCGCCGGAAAAGGCCGTTGCCGCCACCTGACAGCCGGAAGGGATTGGGCATGTTGGCAAGGTGGACGAGCGCCTCCGAGGCTTGGCCGAGGCCGGCGGCGAACAATCCAACGGTGAACTTGCCGGCTGGCTCGGCGGCGGAGGTGACCAACTCCGTTATGGCCGCTTTGGCAATGTCCAGCGAGCCTTGAGGTGGGAGCGCAGCGCCGGCCATGCCGTCGGGCAGCTGCTGCGGAAAGGCCCTGCGGGCATCTTCGAGTATCTCGGCAACCGGCTCGAGATACTCGGGTCGGGAGGCGATCTCCTCGCCAGATGCGCCGGTGGGCGAGAAAATCGCGTTCTCGGCTTCAAGGCGCAGAAGGTCGGCACCGACGATGAAATCGAGCGCGGCCGCGGCGAGAGAAGCGGTCTCGAGATCTGGGTCTGAAAGCACCGGTGCCTCGGAGGCGATTGCCTCCCCGAGCGCCTCGGAGGTATCTAGCAGTGCGGTGGTGCGCTCGACGTCAAGCCCATCGCCAGGCAGCTCAAGGCCACGATCGGTCTCAACGAAGCAGGCTTCGACTGCGATCAGGTAAGAACTGAAAGCTCCGGCCGTCTCCAGTCTCATTTGTCAGGCCCGCATTCCTTATCCATGCTAACTCTCATTTCATCATGTACGAGATGCCATGTACACCTTGTTCGCCTGATTCTTCCTGGTAGCCTGCTGCCTCTTCTCTGCCGCGTCCAAGAGGGGCGGCGGTAGCCGAAGACCAGTCAGCGGAGACATGCAAAGGTGAACCGAGAGAGCCTTGGGATCCTGAGAGGGACCCACACCCTTATCTTCCTCTTCGCTCCGAGTGGACTCGCGCTGCTCGGCTGCGGCGATGGGAGAACGGAGATGAGTACCCGATGAGCGCGATTACCGTCGCCTGGCTGGCAGTTGCTGCGCTGGGACTGATCGATGCATTTCGCCATTCGAGCGCGGAATGGGACTATGCAGATCGAGAACGCACCTTCTGGGTCGTCTTCATGCTCTTCCTCGGCCCGATCTTCGTGGCTCTATACCTGATCTTCGTCCGCCCTCGTTTCCCCGATCACGCCGCCAAGCAGCAAGCTGACCAGTTTCTGAAGCGATGACTCCAAGAGCGCGCGCGATCGAGGGTGGGTGGTGGCAGTGATCGACGTCATCGAGGTGCCGGCAGCCGGCACGGCCGCGGATGTTGCCGAGCAGGGGCTGATCTTCCCCGTCCCCGGTGCGCAGAAGAACACCGTGGTATTCGAGCCTCGCGATGGCGACTCGATCCAGTCGCTCACCGCCAAGTCCCTCGAGTTCAAGGTCGGCAACCGCACCATGTTGCGCGTGCGCAAGGTGCGCATCGACATCTTCATCACCGATGCCCGCTTCGCCGTCGCCTGCAGTAAGTACGACAAGGGGGGTGGCTGGGTCGGCGGTGCGACGGCGATGGTCGTCTTCAACACGGTGAGCAAGGCTCGCGCGAAGCTGCGCTCACGCGGCAGGATGCTCGCCGGCCAGGTGCGCTATCCATGGCTGCGGTGGGTGGCCAGCTCGCCGAAGACGGGCTACACGAGCGAGGAGACCCTGATCCTTCAGTGCGCGGCCGAGAACGGCACGGCGATGACGCTGACGCTGACCTTGCCGAAGAACATCGAGGCCTCGCGGGTCGCCGCTGAGATCGCCGATCGAGCGGCTCGCTACCGGCTCTCCAGCGAGAAGCTCGACGGCGAGGCCAGGGCGGGGATCGAAGCCCACCTCAGCAGCCAATCCCGAGTAGTTGCGGGCGGCGAGAAGCAGGTGTTCGAAATGGCGGCCCCGATGCCGATCGGCGAGCACTCGGCCCGGATCGCCCCCCAGGCGGATCTGCTCCCGGCGTCGGAGGTCACAGTCTCCGAGCCGGCTCCCACCCCGCCATCGCCGCCATCCCCCGAGGAGGCGTTCTGCACCGCCTGCGGCGAGGGGGTCGGCGCTGAGGACGTCTTCTGCTCTGCCTGTGGAGAGAAAGTCGAGACGTGAGCGAGGGCAGCGGCGCCGCACTCACTGAGTCGATCTTCTGCGGTGCGTGCGGCGCCGGGATTGACCCCGGCGCGCGCTTCTGCCGTTCCTGTGGTGCCGATCAGCTGCAGTTCTCCGAGCCCGAGCCCGAGCCCGAGCCGGCGCTGAGCGCCGGGGGTGGGCTCCGCGACGCGCTCACCGAACGTCACGGGTTCGCCCCCAGTCAGCCTCCGCTTGGCGATGGCGCCTTCGAGCCCGGCGAGGGCGGCGTCGTTGGCGCGCTTGAGGGCCTGCCGCTGCGCGTCGAGGAGGGCAGCCGGCCCGAGGGTGGGGCCCCGCTGATCCGGGTCCGCTTCGGACTCGCCGGCGGCGATCCCGAGGCCGTGAAGAAGGCGCTTAGCGAGGTCCCTGCCTGGCGCGTCTCGGCGGGCCGCACGGGAGTCGAGGTCCTGGCTGCTCAGGAGGACAGTGGCGGCGACACTGACGCTGTGCTCACTTACGTCGAGGACCTGGCCCGGCGCGCCGCTGCCGCGATGGAGTCAGAGAAGCCTCCCAGCGATAGCGCCCGGGCTCTCACGGTCTGCGGCTATCCCCAGTGGGTGCAGACGCCTGACACCACCGATGTCGATGGGGTCCAGCTGCGTCACTTCGAGCTGGAGAATGGAGAGGCCGAGTGGGAGGAGCTGGCGGTGCGACTGGCGCCGAGCGCCGACGGTGCGATGTTTGCGACGGGGACCTGGGATGAAGAAGAGCCGTTCATCTCGTTGATGGGCAGGGTGGTGCTGATGCGGCAGGACGACGGTGGCCGCGAGACGTCGGTGATGTTCGGCTCGGGACTCTGCACCCTGACCAACCGTCGCCTGCTTGCGGTCGTCTACGCCCGTCCTGACGACGATGTCTTGCAAAGCCTCGGGCAGGGCATGAGAGAGTCCGGCATCACCTTCCAGGACTCAAGCGGTCGCAGCGTCGACCCGTACAGCCTCATGCCGGAGGAGGACAAGGCGCTGCAGTTCATCGACGAGGCGGGTGCCGTCGACGAGCAGGGGTGCGGGGTCGTGCTCGCCCTCAGCGCCTTCCCACAGGCGTTCGCCCGGGTCGATCTCGAGGGCAGTGTTCTGGTACGCGGCCTCGGCATACCGATGATGCACTTGAGCGGCAGCCCGCTTGACTTCAAGGTCGTGCCGTTCCGCGTGCTCGACTCCAATTCGCATACGGTGAAACCACGACGAGGGCAGATTAAGGACGCCGTCAACTCATGGTGGGCGATGACGGCGCAGGCCGGCCACTAGGAGGGGGAGGATGATGAACCTGAGAATCGAGCGGCTCGGTCAGGGCGAGAAGATTGCGGCGGGTTCCGCGCTCGCACTTTTTGCCTGCATGTTTCTGAGCTGGTTCAACTTCAGCTATACCGCCTCGAACGCCTGGGAGTCCTTGCACTACACCAGTCCCATCTTGGCGATCTCGATCGTGGCGACGCTCGGCGTCGCCTTCGCCGAGGTAAGGGAGATGAGTATCGGCGAGATTCCCGGGGGCCTCGTCATCTTTGTCCTCGGCTGCCTCTGCGCGCTGCTCATTCTCTTCCGGCTGATCGACCCGATATCGACTCCGGGCATCGAGGGTGGCTCGGCCAGTGGCAGCGTCGAGGCTGGGGCGTTCCTTGGCTTCTTCGCCGCATTGGGGATCGCCGTGGGCGGCTATGTAGTTACCGACGGAAAGGCCGTCGACCGGCTGAAAGCGCTGTTGCCGAGCAGCGCTGGCGCGCCCGGCAATTTCCCGGTTGCGCCGCCGCCTCCGCAGCCACCGGTACCGACTCCGGCCGCCGCGCCGCCCCCGCCCGTGCCGTCTGTGCCCGTCGCCGTCCCCCCGCCCCCTCAGGCCCCTAGCCCGTCGGTGCCCGCTCCTGCACCCGAGCCGGCCGCCGCCCCACCGGAGCCCGAGCCATCCATTGAGCCCAACCCCCCGGCCGCACCCGATCCGCCCACCGCCGCTTCAGTGGAGTCGACCGAGGCGGCCCCGCGGTCCGTCTTCTGCGAAGGCTGCGGTGCGCCACTGCGCGCTCAGGACCGCTTCTGCAGGAAATGCGGACACCAGCAGGCCCAGGTCGCTGTCCCTGGGAGCTGACCCGATCTCAGGGCAGGTGCAGTTCGCCCAAGACGATCAGGTCGCTTTCGGGCGGAAGGAGGGTGAGCATCAGCTTGTCGCCCGACGGCCGCGCCCGCCAGCTCCCCGCAAAGCATCCGGAGCTTCGTCCGAACCTCAGGGTGGGGCCCGCGGACGGTTCGGCCTCTAGTTCGGCGACGCAATCGATGTCGAGGAATATGAGCGTGCCTTCCCTGCCGTTGGCCGACGTCACAAACGTCACCGGCAGGGTGCGGTCGAGCTTGGGGTGGCTGCTGCTGCTCTCTTCGAGCTTGCCCGTCCAGGTCCCCCGCGCGAGCTTGCTGTAGGGCGGGGCCGGGAGAGCCGGCGTCAGGTATCTGGCGAAGGCGGAGGGAACGCCGTTGCGGTGCAGGCTCTTGAGGAGGGCCGTCTCTTCGGCGCCCGAGTGCAGCGGGCCGATCAGCAGGACCTGGAAGCCGAGGTAGAGCTCCTGCGCCTCTTCGGAAGGAACGACGTCGACGTCGACGCCGGCGTCCGCCAACCGTCGACCCTCCTCTTCGGCGTCGGCGGCGAACTTGAAGGAGCCGGCCTGCGCGTAGCGTCCCGCTTCGATCGACCCGGCCGGAAGGGCCGCTGCGGTAACGGAGGCGCCTCCCGAGCCGCTCGCCCCGCTGCTCCTCGTGACTACGGTCGTGCTCGAGGGACCACCGGGTCCGCTGAGCAGGAGCGCCGCGGCGATTCCCGCTGCGGCCAGCACGATCGCGACCGCGAGGAAGACGAGCGCCCCCGACGGGCGACGACGCCCATCGGCGGGCGCGCGGGCGGCGGTTGGCGCAACCGGTGGCGGGGCGGACGGCGGGGGTGTCGGCTGCTCAATCTGTGGCTCCTCGTATCGAGCGCCACATCTGCGACAGAAGTCAGCTCCGGCCGCCAGCGGATGTCCACACTGCCGACAGGCCCGCCCGCCCCCTGCCGGCGCCGCCGGGCCGACCGCCGCACCCTCGCTCATTGCCAGGTGGTGGCTGCCGCGCGCCGGTCACGAGCAAAGGCCATCAGGCAACCCCCGACGAAAACCGCTGCGGAGCTGACCAGCAGGGGCACCTGGATGTAGCCATTTTCGTAGGCGCCGCCGATGTGTGCCTTGCCCAGCTCGCAAAAGTAGACGAAGCCGAAGTAGATCGGTTTGGAGAAGTAGTAGTCCAGGCTGAACGTTTCAGGGAAGGCCCAGAGGACCGCGAGGGCAAAAATCGGGAGGCCGGCCAGGATCAGCACCACGCCGGTTCTCCGCGGGCGCGACGGTGCTCGCCTCAGCGCGAGCACACCGAGGGTGAGTGCCACGGCGCCGGAGCCGAAGGCCAGCAGGTCGCCGAAGTACAGCGGCTCGCCGAAGTTGATGGAGGAGTCGTAGTGCAACGGGAGATAGACGATTGCGTAGAGCACCATGAAGCAGATCCCGCCGCCGCCCGCGATGGCGAGGACGGCGGCGGTGCGGTTGCCTGCAGGGCGTGGCTGAGGCCAGGCTTCGGTGCTAGGGGCAAGTGGCTGGGGCGCCGGCGCCGGCGGCTGCCGTGGCTGTGGAGCCAGGGCGGGAGGGGTCGGTGCTGGACTGGGTGGTGGCACAGCAACTGACTCCTGCGTCGTGAAGTCCTCCTGGGAGGCACCGCAGGCGCGGCAGAACCGGGCGGTGGCCGACAGCACCCCACCGCAAGAACCGCAATAGACAGTCGTTTCCCCGCCCATGGAATCCGACACCCTATCCACTCCCATGTGTGACGGTCGGCGTACTAGCTGCCGGCCGGTCCGTAATTCCATAGACTGCCGCGCTCACACGACAGCTTCTTCGAATACTTCGGTCTTAAGCCGGACATGGCCAGTTGCAATTCTCATTGCGCTTGGATTGGCGGGATGCGGCTCAGGTACGTCAATTAGCTCGTCTTCGAGCACTCAGTCAAGCGAACCACAGGCCGGCTCAAACACGCCTCGCAACTGCGGGGTTGTAAAGGGAAAGTTCGTCGTACGGCATCGCTTCTGCAATCGCGAAGAACCTGCGACGTATTCGACTTCCCCTCTCTTTATCGAAGAGAAGGGCAGCTAAGGATCGAGAGAAGAGAAGATGGCGTCAAGCGCTTCCGGTGAGGCCGTGATTCCCGGATCGTCACGCGACGGCTGATTGTCCGGGTGGAACACAGCGACGAGCGCCGCGCGGCCGACACCGGGCAACTCGGCGAGCGCAATCTGGCCCGCCAGGAAGTTGCCGTTCAGGCTGCCTCCCCAGCCGGCCTTGTAAGCGGTCCCCTTCGACAGTGATTCGCCGGCGCCCCAATCCAGCGGGGCCGTCAGTTCGCCTGCCTTCACCTCGCGACTCGGCAGTTTCGGTAGGCGCATCAGCCCCAGGACCTCGTGCGAGATGGCGGCACCGTAGGTGTCGTTCGAGAGCGCTTGGACCAAGCGCACCGCATCGCCGACCCGCCAGGTGGACGTGCCCAGCAGCAGCGCCGGCGCGAGCGGGTCCGCCAGGTCGGCCTGGGTGTTCAGATATTCGACGCAGCTCGCTTCCGGCGGAGCGATCTGGGTGCCGACCCTGACCTCTGCGCCGGCGTCTCCGAAGACACCTTGGAGGGCCTCGCGTGCGCCGGCGGTGCCACCGGAGAGTCGCTGCAGTTCGAGGACGACGCGCCGCTGTCGGCAGTTCTCCGACCTGGTGATGGCGCCGTGCAGGGCTTCGTCGAGCTCCGCTGAGATGGGTCGTCCCGGTCGGCGACCCCAGCCGAGGCCGCGCAGGACGGCGATCATCGTCGCCACCTTGCTCATGCTCCACATGCGCATGAACCGGGCTTCCCCGTGCGCCTCGGAACTGGCGAGGACCGGCGTGCGCCAGCCGTCGAGCATGATCGCGGCCTCGGCGCTGCCGCCCAGCGCCGCCGCCGCATTTACTCCGCGCTGTAGCCCGGCTGCCAGTCGGGCCCGCTGCGCCGCCTCGTGCGAGGCCTCTCGGGGGTGTGCCTTGACGCGAGCCTGGGAGGGGGGATCGGAAGGGTCCCCCCGACTGGAGCCAAAGAGGTAGCCCGCGACGGCCGCGATCGCTACCAACACCAACAACGCGGCGGCGCCGCGGCTCAGACCGGACCTCATTCCGCGCAGTCGCCTCCAAGCAGGCGGGCGCTGCGCGGCCGCCAAGTGGCGCGGCGGTCCGACGTCGTCGAGTACCCGGGGTCATAGGTCCATTCGTCACCTTCGTACTTGACCCAGGTCAGCCCCGACCATTCCGAGCACGGCGCTCCTGCCTTGCTCCAGCTCATCCCCGTCACGTTGACACGCGCCACCCCTTCGTCTTCGAGCGAGACCACGTTGGCTTCCAGTCCGTATGGATCGAGGTAGGAAGAGAGGCTTGCCTGAGCGGTGGCCCAGGTGTGGTAGCCGTATTCCCGCAGGTACTGCCGGCGCTTGCGCGGCGAGAGCAAGGCCCAGGCTCCCTGGAAGTCTTCTTCCACCACATCTTCGTGGTAGTCCTGCAGCAGCGAGGCGATTTCCTCGTTCATCTGCGACCGCTGGACTTCCGGGAATCCGGAGGAACTCACTGCTTCTTCGGCTTCCACCGGTTCTTCTTCGGCTTCGACCACTTCGCCCCCTGGCGCTTCTTCATGGCTCGCTTCGGGGTCGGCGATGCCAACTTGTTCAACGGTGGTGGTCGGTTTGCTCGCGTTCGAGCTCTTGCTCGCAACGATCGCGACCGCCACCCCGGCACCAACCAGGAGAACGAGCGCGCCGACGAGGAATGGAGTTTTGCTTCGCGGGCTGCCGGCGGCGGCGATCGGAGCCGGTGCGCTGGGAGGAGGTGGGGGTGGAATCGGCTGGGCTGCCGGTGCAGGCGCACCCTCGGCGGCGATCGGGCTCCCGCAGGCGCGGCAAAAGGCACTGTTGGCGGCGAGGGCCGCCCCGCACTCGCCACAACTCGGCGCCACCTTCATCGCCGCAGTTCGCTCTGCGTCCCCCACCTCAGTTTTCTCTTCGTCGACTGGCTCGGGTGTTGCCGGCGGCTCATATTTCGCCCCGCATGAGCGGCAGAAGGCCGCCTTCGGTGCCAGCGGCTCTCCGCACTGTGGGCAGGTGCGCGAATCGGCGTCGGGCGTCTGTGTGCCGCCGGCGATCATTCCGATTCGTTGATGATGCTCTGGGCCAGGCTCGAGTTCACCGGGCAGTGTTGATCCAGGTAGCTGTCGACCCGCGAGAACGAGCCGGAGGAGGTGATGCCGGCTCCCAGGCTCTTGCCGAGCGCACCGAGCGGATCCGAGAGACCTTCGCCGACCGCTTCTTGCTCCTTCTTCATGGCATCGCGCACGGCTTCGGTGTCTGCGCGGATTTCATCGGGCGCATGGGCAACCATCGAGTCGAATATCACCTCTAGGTCCCCTGGAGACCCCAGCAGGGTGACGATCGACTGCAGGGGATCCGTTTCCACTTCCTTGTCTGCTTCGACGTAGGATTCGCGAATCGGCGCGGCGGTTTCGTAAAACGACCGGCAGTACGCATCGGGGCTGCGTTCCGAACCACCGCAGCCGGCGAGCAGGCCCACCAGCAGGAGAGGCAGCGCTGAGGCACCCAGGATGCGCGAGCTTGTCGACCCCAGCCGGCTCAAGACGCCGCAAGCCTAACGGTCCTAACGGGATGGTGCACACACCGGTTCTCGCTGTAGGCTCACCGCGCGATGACGACGGGGGCGTTTTGCACCAGTTGCGGAGTCACGGTCCAGCCTGACTGGACTTTCTGCGAGGCCTGTGGAGCAGAGCAGGCGGAGGTTGCCGCCCCCGTACCGGCGCAGCACGAGTACACCCTGCTGGAAGCTCAGGCGATAGAGGTAATAGTGGGCGCCAGCACCCTCCTTCAGCCAACCTCCCTCACGCTTCAGCCCGGTGAACTGGTTGCAATCGTCGGTCCCAGCGGGTCGGGAAAGAGCACGCTGCTGAAGACGCTGGGGGGAATTCGGCCTTCGAGCGCGGGCAGCGTCCTGGTTCGCGGCGAGGACGTCGGCCTGCGCCAAGCCGACATCGGCTACGTCCCCCAGGACGACACGCTCCACCACCTCCTCAGCATTCAGGAGGCACTCTCCTTCGCGGCCCGCCTGCGCCTACCCGAAGGGCACACCAATGAGGAACGCGAGGCGGCGATTTCCGGGGTGCTCGACCAGGTGGGCCTCGACGATATTCGCGAGCGCCGCATCGGCAACCTCTCCGGCGGACAGCGCAAGCGGGCCGCCGTGGCACTCGAGCTGATCAGCGGTCCGGAGTTGCTCCTGCTCGACGAGCCGACGACCGGCCTCGATCCCGGGCTCGAGCGCCGCCTGATGGAGCTGACCCGAAGGCTGGCCGACCGCGGGCAGGGGGTGCTCCTGGTCACCCACGCGACGCAGAGCCTCGATCTCTGCGACCGCGTCGCGGTGATGGCTCCGGGCGGCCGGCTCGCTTACATCGGCCCGCCGCAGGGGGTGCCGGCGGCATTCGGGGTCGAGCGGGTCGAGGAGGTCTACGCGAAGCTCGCCGACGAGGCCGAGGAAGCCGAGCGGCCCCAGAAGCAGGTCGAGGCGCCGATAGCGCCACCGCGCCCTGCCTCTTCGCGGGGGATCCCGCGAAGGCGGATTCTGCCCCAGGTGCGGATTCTCGTCCGCCGCTACGCCATCCTGTTCCTCCGGGACCGCCGCAACGCCACGATCCTCGCCGCGCAGGTCCTGATCCTCGGGCTCGGCGCCGCTTTCCTCTTCCACTCCGACGTCTTCTCCTACAACGAACTCGGCGAAGCCGCGCACGCTGCCCAGAGCGCTCAGCTCGCCTTCCTGATGGTGACGGTGGCGCTGTGGTTCGGCTCCATCTCAGCGGTTCGCCAGATCGTCGCCGAGCGCAGTGTGCTCACGCGCGAGCTGGCGACCGGCGTGCGCACGGAGGCCTATCTCTTATCGAAGGCACTGGTGATCGGTGCGGTCACCGCTGTGCAGACCGTCCTCTTCATCTGGATCGTCTTCGCACTGCGCCCGCTTGGCAATCCACCGGCAAACGCCGAGCTGCATGTGATCCAGATATGCGTGCTCGTCAGTTGGGTCGGGATGGGCTTCGGCCTCACCCTCTCGGCCTTTGCCCGCAGCGAGAACCAGGCGACGAGCTTCCTGCCTCTGATCCTGCTGCCTCAGCTGCTGTTCGCCGGCGCGATCGTCACGACCAAAGACCTTGGACAGCCGATTCAGTGGCTTTCCCATCTGATCGCCGCGCAGTGGGGCTTCGCCGGCGTCGGCAACGCGATCGGAATGAACGCCCGTATAGCCACCGACCCCGAGTTTTCCGCGGTCAGCCGCTACAGCTCCAACTTCTTCAACCACGGCGAGCTGCAGGTCGCGCTGGCGCTCCTGCTGATGGTCGCGGCCTGCGCCACCGTCCTGCAGGCTCGCCTGCGGCCGTCCTTCGAGAACACCTGGTGGCGGCAGGCGCGTCAGTGGTGGCAGCGAAGGCTTGAGTTGCGCCGTCAGCAGAACGCGAGCCAGGCTGCCGGATAGCTATCGAGGGGCGGTCACGGCCGGCGGATTCGGCCACCATTGCGGTTGCCAGTCGTGTTGGCCCCCGTGGACTTCGGCCGCTGGATCAAGCGCTCGGAAGCCCTCGACGAACAGATGCCGGAACAGCGCCAACTGCCGCGCGCCCAGGATCCCGTTCTTTTGAATCCGGTATCGCGTGACCTCGAGACGCACCTGCTCGCGATCCTCTGGGATCAGACCCGGGTACTGGCCTCTCTTGAAGGAAATGAAGCTCGTCTCCCAGATCCACGTTCCGAACGCCTGTGAGGGGGTCTGATCCGGGCCGACGTCAAGGCAGCGGGCGATCAGCTTGTAGGCGGCGGAGTCCGGATTGTGCTGCCAGAATACGTCTCGAATATGGGGGGCCGCCACCGCCTTGCGGCCGACCATGTGCTTCCGCACATTGGTGACCTTCGGCATCGCAGCGGCGGCGCTAGCGACGATCGGCAGGATTGCATCGGCCGACGGAGCTCCTCGGTAAGCGACCAGGAGCGGCGCCACGATCGACTCGGACGGCTGCAGAGTGGCCGGAACGGCCTCCGGGGTCGAATCAGCCGAGGCCATCGGTGATCGCCCCCCCGCCATTGATGGTCGCGTGCTGATCGTCGGTTCGCAGCAGAGCGAGCACACAGGCAGCGAAACGCTTGGCGTGATTCGTCGCAACGATGTTCGCGGCGTCGTTTGTCGCATCGTGCCCGAGGTGGACGGCGAAACGCAGGACCACCCCATCCGCGCCATCTTCAGGCTCGAAGAGGGCCAGGCTCTCTCGGCGATCTTCAACGACGAGATCCGCCCACGATGGCTCGCTGGAGCTATCAAGCCCGATCAGCCAACGGTCGGCAGTAGGGCGGTCAGTCGATCGGCGGAAATGGAGCTGACTACGGAGACGGTCGAGGGCAGACGCCGCGCCTTGGCTGGTCGCGATCGTGAACGTACCGTCATACGGCGTGATCGCCTCCGTGGCGAACGGCAGCGGCACCGTCCCTTCAAGACCCTGGGCGCTGGAGGCAACCTCACCGTCCATCTCCGGGGGGACGGTCGCCGTGAGACCCGCCGTCAGAATCTCACGCAGTTCGAGGTACTCATCCTTGTGGATCTGAGCCCCGTCCTTCATAAGCACCGTTGGAGTGGAGATCGTCGCCGTAACAGGACCCTCGGAGCCGGATGCCTGGAGCTTGATCTGCCAATCGAGAGCAGCTCCCTTCACGGTGGCCATTCCTACGGCGACATCCCACTCGCGATAACCGACTTGCTCGATCCAAATCGTACTGTCCGCGGACCTTATGGCCGAGCCGATTCCGAGAAAGTCGCCACCTCTCAGCGAAGAAGACCGAAGATCGGCGCGGGCGCCAATCGACGACGCACCGGCTCGGACGATGGCAGCCAGTCGGGGCAGTCCGTCCGTAAGCCAGGCCTCACCCGGAATGCTCGTCGGGTGGGCACTGGCCGCGACCCGCGACTTCGTGCGTTGCTTGGCGAGGAATCCCATGGTCTACGAGCGCCCTCCGCCGCACTTCGCCGAAGTTCCGTAAAGCGCAGTAATGGTCGAAGCCCTAGAGGACAACCTGCGCTCCGGCATCGACCTGTCGGACTGTGTGTAATACCTCAGCCATGATCCGCGTTGACTTGTCCGCCACCGTCGGATTCCACCGACATGTGAGCCTCGGAGGCCCGAGCGCGACGGCGAGCTCCACGACTACACCGGAGGCGGTTGTGAGGCAGCTGTTGCGGATATCGAGTGCGCCCACGGAGGCGAGCCGGCTGCGGATCTCCTCGCCCGGCCTGGTCAAGGTGACCACACCTTGAGGGGTCACGACCGCTTGCGGCGCGCTCGGCTTGAAGGCTCCGCCGATTGCCCTTCCGGCAACGTCGATGCCCCTGTCGGCGATCGTTGAGATCAGGGAGAGAACCACCCGCAGGGCAATGATCGCGGCGATCACGATCACGACGGCAAGAGCCCCGGTCAAAGCTGCGATCCCTACTTCTCGTCCGAGGAGTTCGCCGCGCGACTCGCCCGCATGAGTACGGCTCCGACCACGAACAGCCCGGCACTGATGACGAATTCGACGACGTCGGGAGAGGTGCTCGTCGAGGTGGTTCCATCGGAGTGGAATTCGTAAGTGGTAGTGGTGCCGGGCGGGAACCCAGCCGTCGCGAAGAGGTAGATGATCCCTGCCAGGATGAACATGCCGCCAATCACAAAGAAGTAGGTCGCAGCCGGAGTGTGCAGACCCAGTCCCGCGAGGGGAGTGGACCCAACTGCGGAGGGGGCGCTGGGTGGGTTCCCACCGCCCCCACCGGCCGACTCGCCGATTGCGGTCACTTCGACCGGCTGTTTGGCCCCGCAGGCTTCGCAGAGTTCCCAGCTTCCCCCCACCACGGCTCCGCAGCTAGTGCAAAAGGCGGTCTCGGCGTTCATGGATGGCGGGCAGCCTAGCACCCCGATAGTCAGTCTCGTACACGTACGGTGTAGCTCACGCCCGAGCTGAGATCTCCTCGCCCTCTTTCAAGTACAACACCCCCGACTTTCACCCGCTGGACGAACCGGAGACCGGCACAACGTGTGTGACCAGGCGGGTGGCGCTGAATTTCCTGAAGCCCTCACCTGCCGGTGCGCTCGCGGTGCTTGCAGCCTGGCCAGCAGCAGGGCCGGCGTTGGCCTTCCTCCAGCTCCTCCTGGGTCCGGCGAATGCGGCGCTCGCGAGTCTTCTCCTGTTTGGCGTCCTCGACCCAGCAGATGAACTCGTTGCGGGCCAGGGGCGTGATGTCCATCCAGGCATCGAGGACCGTGGCCTTGGCGACCAGCGCCTCCCGCAGGTCCGCGGGCAGCTCATGCACCACGCCACCGGGGACTTGCGGGCTGCTCACACTCATAGAGAGGGATCGTACCGTCGACCGTGCGCATGCCGGGGGTCGAGCGGGGCGGGTGCCTACGGCACCAAGTGCCCGATGAAGCCCGCTTCGTTTGCGATGGTCAGGCTCTCCCAGATCTGAGTGCCGCCCCCGCCACCGATCGTGTGCGGTGTGGTCAGCGCGTACCAGAGGCTCCCGTCGGGGCTCGCGGTGAGCGAGCTCGGTTCGAGTTCGCAGGCGGGGTCGGCGCAGACCGGCTCGCCGAGCCGGCCGTTGGCGCCGATTGAGTTGAGGGCGCGATAGACCCCGCCACCGAACGTGCTGGAAAACCAGAGGCGGCCGTCGCCACCGACCGCGATCCGATCCGGGTAGCCGTGGGGGACGCGGTACTCGGCCAGCGCACCCGAGCGGGCGATGCGGCCGATCAGCGGGGCCGAGTACCCCCAGTGGGACACCCCGAACCAGACGGTCCCGTTCGCTCCGAGCGCGATCGAGATCGGATAGTCCTTCCCGGTGAGTCGGTCGCGGACGATCTTGCCGCTGGGGGCGATCCGGACGATGCTCGACCCTCCCGGCCCCGCTTCTCCGTGCGTCCGGCGACGGCACGCTTCGGTGAACCAGAGCGTGCCGTCCGCGGCGACCGCGAGCGCGGTGGATTGGCACCTGGGGCCGATGGCGAATTGCCGCACGCTGCCGTCGGCCGTGGAGACGCGTTCGACCGAATCCCGACCGGGCCGGAAGTGCACGAACCAGACGGCGTCGCGGGTCGGCGCCATCGCCCCGATCGCGCCCTGCCCCCGGCCGACGGCGTACTCCCTTTCGATCTGGCCCGAGGGCGAGAGGAGACCGATGAGGAGGAGGTTTTCGCCCGCCTCGTCCTTGCTCGCGCCGGAAACCCAGACTTCGCCCGCCGGCCCGAGCACCGGCTTCCCGAACCCCGGCACCGGCAGTTCCCCGACCGTCCCATCGGCGCCCACCCGCCCGATTCCCGGTTCCTCGGGGCCCTGCCATTCGGAGCCATGGGAGGGGGAGAACCAGACCGTCCCGTCCGCCGCCGCCGCGACCGAGAAAGCGTGGGTCGCATCCGGCAGCTGGTAGAGCGTCGGTTCCGCCGCCCCGGCCGGCGCCGCCGCGACGGCGCCGATCGCCAGCGCCAAGAGGAGCAGGAGGAACTTGCGTTTGATGCCTGGCCGCATGGGTGTTTCATTGAATACCCTGCGGCCGTTCCGAGTAGCGGCGGAAGTGCGACGCGCCGTTCTCAACCGGGAGGAGAAAGGCGATGGCGATGTACACGGTCGACTGGTTCATGACCCTGGACGGCCGCCGGAGGACGACCCGAGCCACTCGCCCCTGAACGAGGCGCGGAAGATCGCGATCTCGCGGACGCTGGAGGAGCCTCGTCGATCTGCCCGACATCGACCTGGAGCTTGTCGACTCGCGGGTGTACGACGGGCGCATGCAGCAGCTCGTCTACGTCCCGACCGTTCGCTGAGCCGGATCGAAGCCGAAGCGCAGCGATTGCACCAGGGCCGGCTCGCGCAACTGGTTCGGATGCGCTGCGCTGCCCGCGGTCATCGACCTTCGCCGAGGGCGACGATCTTCTCCTGGGCGCCCGGCAGCGCTCGCGCTGCGCGCGGCCCCAGCACCCGCCGCCAAAGCCAGGCCAGTCGGCCCTCTATATAGATCGTGTTGGTCAGCGTCGTCCCTGCCGCGACCGTCTCCAGCAGATGGCGATGTCCCATCTTCGCCCCCGGCAACCGCGACTCGTCGGTGAACACCCGGCCCTCGTCGTACTCGACGACGCGAAAGCGCAGCCGCAGCCCAGTCTCGAAGCGAACTCGCGCCCGCGCGCCAAGCTCCAGGGGCCCGTCGAGCTCGGCGCTCCTGATCTCGTCGTTCCACTCAGGCCAGGCACCCGGGTCGGCATAGGCGCTCTCCCAGATCGCGGCCGCTGCGACCGGCGCCTCCGTCGTGCTTTGCGTCTGCCATCGACTCATCTGTAGATCCCCTCCTGGAGGAGGTTTACGTTGGCTTCGACCCAGCGCTGCAGGTTCGGTTCATCGAGGAGCGAGCCCTCCAGCACCTCCTGCTCGAGCAGGGCCGTAAAGCTGAGTGGGGCCCAGATCAGGAAAAAGTGCTGCAGGGTCGCCCAGAGCAGGTCGGTGTCCTCGCGCAGAGCTCCCCGCTCGACCAGCGCACCGACCTCGGCTCGTCCAGCCTCGATCATCAGCCGCAAGAGGCGGGCGCTGCCCGGGGTCGCCTCGACCAGCGCTCGTCCCAGGTAGACGCATACCTCGCGACGCTCGCGCATCACCGCCGCCGTCTGCTCCGCCCTCGCCCGCAGCAGCCCCGGCCCCTCGGTAGGAAGGCCCTCGCCCGAGCGGTAGTAGGCCTCCCCGAACTCGCGCAGCGCCGCCTCGTCAACCGCGGCGATCAACCCCTCGCGGCCACCGAAGTGGTGCACGATCAGCCCCGCCGAGACTCCCGCGGCCTTGGCGACGTCCCGCAGCGAGCTCGCCGCTATCCCCCGCTCGCCGAAGACCCGCATCGCCGCCACGAGGATCGCCGCCGGGGTCTGGGGCCCCTCGGTTCGCGCCCCGTGGGGCTCTTCCTGGTGAACGGGTTGAACGATTGTTCAATCCTACTGCTAACGGGGCTGTGATAGCCACTCGACCATGTCGATCTCCGGACCTGCACGGAAACTCGTTCTGTGCCTGGGAGTTGTCCTCCTGGGGCTCGTTTTCGCATGGCCGGCGCCGACCGCCACGGCCGGCGCCGCGCCGACCTGCCTCGGCAGGCCCGCCACGATCGTCGGCCACGGTGCGATCCACGGCACCGCCCATGCCGACGTGATTGTCGGGAGCCAAGGAGCCGACACGATCGTCGGCGGCGGTGGCAACGACCGCATCTGCGCCGGTGGCGGCGGCGACACGATCGAAGGTGGTGATGGGAGTGACCGGATCGAAGCGGGCCCAGGCGACGACGAAGTGATCGGCGGTAACGGCAGCGACCTCGTACTCGCCGGCCCGGGCGCCGATACCGTCTTCGGCAGACGTGGCAACGACCGTCTCCACGGCGGCCCGGGGACCGACTACCTGGACTCGGGGCTCGGCGACGACACCCTCGACGGCGGCCCGGGCGACGGCGACCAGGTGATCGGCGGCGTCGGCAACGACCACCTCTCCGGCGGCCCCGGCGACGGCGACGTGCTCGAGGGCGACTACGGGACCGATTCGATTGAGGGCGGGCCGGGCGCCGAAGACACCGCCTCCTACGCGATGGCCGGCTCCGGCGGGACCGCGTCCGGCACCAGCAACGGAGTCCACGTCAACCTCGCGACCGGGACCGCCGACGGCGACGGCAACGACACGCTGAGCGGCATCGAGGACGTGGTCGGCAGCCCCTTCGCCGACACGATCGTCGGCGACGCCGAACCGAACGCTCTCTTCGGCGGCGGCGGGATCGACGAACTGCTCGGCGGCGGAGGCGGCGACCAGGCCTTTGGCGGCAGCGGCCTCGACCGCTGTCTCGAAGTCGCCGCCGCAGAATCGTGCGAGATGAGCGGCGGCCGCGCCTACAACGCGCTCGGCGAAGCGATCCTTCGGGAAATAGCTGAACCGCATCCATTTCACCCCACGCTCGAGGTCGACCTCGCGGGCCGATCGGGCGCCCTGACCGCCGTCGTCGAATGGGGCATCCACCTGGAGACCCAGGCGGGTATCCAGATGCACGTCTCCTTCGCCGAAGGCGCCTGGATCGTCGACGAGCAAGGCGTGCCGATCGTGGCGGGCGAAGGCTGCGCGCTCGCCGGCCCGCAGACCGCGCGCTGCCCGATCGCGACGGTGCCGACCGGGCTCTTCCTCAACGGCAGCAGTCACGCCGACACGATCGTTGTCGAACCCTCGGTGCCCGCCACGGCCTCGGCGACGATCGTCGGCGGCCTCGGCATCGACGAACTGGTCGGCGGCGCCGGCGACGACAGCCTCGACGCCGACGCCGGTGTGGAAGTCGGCGACGTCATCCGGGGTGGGCCGGGCGATGATGCCCTCACCAGGGGGATGGTGATGGAGGGCGAAGGCGGCTCCGACCTCTTGATCGCCGGGCCCTGCGGGGAGACGATCGACGGCGGCCCGGGGATCGACAGCGTCTCCTTCGCGCGGATGGAACAGGGGGTCGAGGCGACGCTCGGCGGCACCGCGGGGTTCGCGCCCGGCAGAGGCGTCATCGGCGGCTGTGGGACCGACAAGGGCGGGCCCCCACCGACCCGTATCTCGACCACCGTCGAGAGCATCGAGGGCAGCGCGAACGACGACATCCTCAGCGGCGACGGCGGCCCCAACATCATCCTCGGCCGCGGCGGCGACGACACCGTCCGCGGTGGCGGAGGCGACGACTTCCTTGTCGGCGGACTCGGGATCGACGCGGTCTACGGTGAAGGGGGCGCCGACCGTCTCTATGCCGGCGACGGCGCTCGCGACAAGGCGATCGACTGTGGGTCTGGCCTCCCGGGCGATGTCGCCTTCACCGATCCCTTCGACCCTCCGGCCCGAGGCTGCGCCACGCCCTGAGGATCGCGCCACCGCTCGGGTGGGTTGGCTGGAGGTCGCGACCAGCTTCGCCGAGCTCGGGCCAAGATTGGCCCGGTCCGGGACAGGCGGCGCTCATATCCTCGGCCCATGGGATTTCTCTCGACTCGCGCGGTTTCGGTCGCACTCATCGCGGCCACGATGGCCTTCTGCTCGACGGCGGACGCCGCCCCTTCGTGGGCCCCGCCGACCACCCTCGGCCTGACCGGCCGCGAGACCGGTGCGCCCGACGTCGCCGTCGCCCCCAACGGGGAAGCAATCGCCACCTGGGTTGGAAGCCGACCTGCCGGCATCGAGGTGAGCAGCCGACGGCCCGGGAAGGGCTGGTCGCCACCCGTCACCATCGCGCCCGTCAGAGAAGAAATCGAAGGGCCCGAGATCGCCGTGTCCGCGGGGAAGGCGGTGATCGTGTGGAAGGACAACATCCACACGCGCCGCGGGGAAGCCCGGGTCATCCTGGCGGCGACCCGCCTTCGCGGGAAGCGCTGGAGCAGGCCGCGGAACATCTCGGCGGAAAAGCGGTGGCGCTCCGAACCCGAAGGGGGGGAACCGCAGGTCGCGATCACCCCTGGCGGCAAGGCGATCGTCGTCTGGCAGGCCACCAACGAAAAGCACTTGGCGATTTACTTCATCGCCTCGGCGATCCAAGCCCCGGGGGGGACGGACTGGACCGCGCCGGTCGGCATCCGCGGCTCCTTCGAAGGGGACGCGCCTCAGGTCGCCATCAGCCCGGCGGGTGAAGCGGTGGCGATCTGGGGCGCCTCCTATAACGAAGAATCCAACATCGACGTGTCCAGCCGCCCGGCGAACGGGCCGTGGAAAGGAGCGGGGCAGCTGGCGACCCCGGGCCCCTTCCCGCAGCCGCGGCTGGCGATGACCTCCAAGGGCGAAGCGATCGGGGCCTGGGTCAAGGAACCCGAAGACGGCCGCGAAGCGACGGTGCAGGTGACGACGCGGACGCCAGGCGGCAAATGGAGGGTGAAGACCCTCGCCCCGCAGGACTATGGGACCGCCCCCGCGATCGTGACCGAACCCGGCGGCCGGGCAACGGTCGTATGGGTCAAGTCCTCTTCCTTCTACGAAGAAACGGTCGTCGCCTCGACCCATGCCCCCGGTGGCGTCTGGAGCGAACCGATCAGCGTCGCCGACGAAGGCCTACAGCTCCCCACCCCATCTGAATCCCCGATCGCGGTGACCCGCCAAGGCGAATCGATCGCCGTCTGGGTTGCCGACAGCTCGTCCAAAAAAAAGACGATCATCGAGTCTTCGAGCAGGCGCCGCGGCCAGCTCTGGAGGGAACCGGCAAAGATCTCGAGCTCGCCCGCCGGGCCGTTGTACGGAGCGCCCGGTCTTCAGCTCGCGCTCGAGCCAGACGGCGAAGCGTTCGCCGTCTGGCGGTGCTTCAACGGCAGCCGATGGGTGATCAAGGCCGCCACCCGTGCGGCGGCGGGCTCCGAGTCTTGACTTGCGCCGGCCCTCCGCTGCCGGAATGACCCCCCGTGGCGGGCGCCTATTCGATCCGCCCGACCGCGAGCTGTCTTTGGCTCCTTGGTCCGGGGCATCGCATGACCGGCACCGGCACGGTCTGAGCCCTTCGCGCGCCGGGAAGGGTTACGCGGAGACTTGCGGCCGTCTCGAAGCCGCAGGCTCCGCGCCCGAAGTCGTACGGGTTGACGATCGCAAGTACGAACCGCGCTGACTCCTCCGGCTCCAGCTTCGCAGGCCTTGAGTGTTTGCCGCTCCGATGGGCGCTGATCAGCTGCGGCGAGCGCCGCACCGGCGAGCCGATCGCGCGGCCGTCGAGATCGACGGCGACGAGGTGTGGGACCCCGGTGAGAGTGCATGCGTTGCCGGAGAGATTGGCGACGTCGATCCGCACGTAGGAGGTTCCCGCCGCGACGCCCGCGCCGAAATCGGGGCCGATCCAGGCAAGGAGCCTCGATGGACGGCAGCGTGGCAGCGCTTCCCCAGGGCGAGGAACCGAGGGCTTCGGCGCCGGGCCCGGGCCCTCCCTGCGCCGGTCGTGACGCGAGCTTTCGATCCGCCCGACCGAGAAGCTCCGCTTCGTGGCGGCGTTCGTACAGCGCCCAAACGAGGGAAAGGGAACGCGCTGCCGCTGGTCCGCGCCCGGCAGGACGACGCGGTAGCCGGCGACGATCCGCGGCCGACATTCCCCCGGCCCGAAGACGTCCGCCTCCCAACTGGCCCTGAAGATCGCCGAGTCTCCGGCCGCGATCGGCACCGGCCCTTCCTCCGCTTCGTTCGGCAACGAGCCTCGCTTGGCCGCCCCGCCGATCGCGCGGGCGTCGACTCCGAAGGCGACGAGCTTCGGGACGCCGGATATCGAGCAGGCGTGCTTCGACACATTGGTGAGGTCGAAGACCGTGTAGTTGGTGCCGAGCCCGGGCGAGCTTCGACCCCGGTGCCAGGCGACGAGTTGCGAGCCATCGCAGCGCTGGGGGAGACTCCGATGGCGAACGGCATGCCCCGCTTCCGGCGCCCGCGACGTCCCGGCCTGCTTCTCGGCTCGCGTCGGCCCTCCCGTTCTTGCGTTGCCTCCACACCCGGCGAGCAGAACTGTCCCGATCAAGGCGATCGATGCAGCCGAGGCGATCGATGAAGTGGGACCCCGCATCCCCCGCGAGCGTAGCGCCGCCCGCCCGGGGTTTCGATTGCCCGCGATACGCGCGGCCATCGAGGCGACTAGGCGCCAGGTAGCCGCGCCGTGACGCTCAGGCCTCCGTCGGCTCTGGCGGTGAGTGTGAGGGAACCGTCGTGGGCCTCGGTGATGCTTTTGGCGATTGCGAGTCCGAGGCCGACGCCCGCCTGGTCGGTGTGGATGCGTTCGGTGCCGCGGAGGAACGGCTCGGTGAGGGTGGAGACCAGGTCGGGGGCGAGCTCCTCGCCGGTGTTCTCGACGGTGAGCTCGACGCCCTCGGGGTGAGCGTCGGTCGACACCCACACCGCGCCTCCCTCGGGGAGGTTGTGGACGATCGCGTTCTGCACGAGGTTCGCCGCCAGTTGCATGAGGAGTGCCTGTGAGCCGACGGTGGGGGCCGGCGGGCCGCCGAAGGTCTCAATCGTGACGCCGCGCTTCGCGGCGAGGGGGAGCAACGACTCGGTGGCTTCTTCGGCGACGAGGGAGAGGTCAACCTGATCCCGGGTGAAGGACCGCTGGTCGGCGCGGCTGAGCAGGAGCAGCGCCTCGGTGAGGTCGATCGCCCGCGAGTTGACGGCTTGGAGGCGCTCGACCAGCTGGCCGTCGTCACTTCTGGGATCGCTGTGGGCGACGTCGAGGAGGGCCTGCGTAGTCGCCAGCGGGGTGCGCAGCTCGTGCGAGGCGTTGGTGGCGAACCGCTGCTGTTCGGCGACGTGTGCCTGGAGCCGTGCGAGCAGACCGTCGATGGTGTCGGCGAGGTCTCGCAGCTCGTCGCGGGGGCCCGTGAGCGCGAGCCGCTCATTGAGGTTGTGCTCGGAGATCTGTCGGGTGGTCGCCGTCATCGAGCGCAGTGGCCGCAAGACCCGGCCCGCGACCAGCCAGCCGAGCGCGATCGAAATCAGGGTCATGATCGCCAGCACGATCACGGCACGCAGGAGCCCTTGGTGGAGCGCGTCGGTGGAACGGGAGACAGCTTCCTGGAACCTCAGTTCAGTTTCGGCATCTGGGCCGTTCGTGCGAGCTGAGGAGCCGGTCGGGACGATCAGGTTGACCCCGGCGGCGTCGCGGAAGAACAGGTAGCTGATCGCGACCAGCACTAGCCCCGAGAGGAAGAAGAGGCCGCCGTAGAGCATGGTCAGGCGCTGGCGGACGGTCGGCGAGGAGAGGCGGTGCATAGTCAGGCACGCCCCTCAATGCGGTAGCCGACGCCGGCGACGGTGGCGATGACGGCGGGCTCGCCAAGTCGCTTGCGCAGACCCGAGACGGTGATCCGCACGGCGTTGGTGAAGGGGTCGGCGTTCTCATCCCACGCTTGCTCGAGCAGTTCCTCGGCGCTCACCACTCCACCTTCGGCGGCGACGAGAACCTCGAGCACGGCGAACTGCTTCCGGGTCAGGGCGACGTAGCGGCCGTCGCGGAATACCTCGCGGCGGAACGGATCCAGGCGCAAACCGGCGATCTCCTGCACCGGAGGCCGGTTGTGGGCGCGCCGGCGGTCGAGCGCTCTGAGGCGGAGCACCAGCTCTTGCAGCTCGAAGGGCTTGGTCAGGTAGTCGTCGGCGCCGAGCTCGAACCCGGAAGCCTTGTCGTCGAGCAGGTCGGCGGCGGTGAGCATGAGGATCGGCATGCCGCTGCCGGAGGCGACGATGCCTTTGGCGATCTCATCGCCGGAGGGACCAGGGATGTCGCGATCGAGGACGGCGATGTCATAGGCGTTGATGCCCAGGAGCTCCAGGGCGATGTCGCCGTCAGCGGCGATGTCGGCGGCGATCGCCTCGAGCCGCAGGCCATCCCGGATGGCTTCTGCCAGATAGGGCTCGTCCTCGACGATCAGCACTCGCATGCTGCGAATGATCGCGACCGGGGCGTATCGCCGGCATATCGAGAACCGCATACGTGCCGACAACACCGCGTCGCCAATCCTGCGGCCGTGACCTACAGCGAAACGGCAAAGGACTTGAAAATGAGGAAGAAGGACTGGTTGGTGGTGCCGATGCTGGCGCTCTCCGTCTTCGGGCTGGTGGCCTGCGGCGGAGGCGGTTCGAGCTCGGCCGGTGGCTCTGGCGCGGACGGTGGCGCCGAAGAAGAAGCGGCGCTCGAATTCGCCGAATGCATGCGTACACACGGCGTCGAGGTGGAAGACCCGAAACTCGGCCAGAAGAACATAGAACTCCCCGACACGAGCGACCCGACGAGCAAGAAAGCGCTCGCCGCCTGCAACGGCAAGCTCGGCACCGCCGGCCAGGAACTCTCCTCCGAAGAAGACGAGGAATTCAGGGAAGGCGCGCTGGCCCTCGCACAGTGCATGCGTGAAAACGGCATCGAAATGGGGGACCCGGAATTCCTCGGCCCCGGCAAATTCCACCTCGACATCGAAGGGATCGACACCGAATCGCCCGCCTTTGAAGCGGCGCGGGAAGCGTGCGACGAAAAGCTGCCCGAACTGCCCGGGATCTCCGTCGGTGGCTAGAGCGATGGGCAAGCGGGGGAGACGGGCGCTGCTCGCCGTAGCGGCCGCGGCGCTGCTCGCGGCGGCCGCGTTCGCCCTCGTTGGCGGCTCGGACGGAGCGTCGGGATCCGGGTCGTCATCGACCGCAACCGCGACCGCCACGGTCGCCCGCCGCACCCTGTCCGAACGCCTGACCGCGACCGGGACGATCGGTTACGCCGACGAGACCACCGTGCTTGCCCGGCTCTCCGGGACGGTGACCGCGCTGCCGGCGATCGGCGACGTGATTCGCCGCGGCGGGCGCCTCTACGCAGTGGACGGCGAACCGGTGCTGCTGATGTACGGGGCCGTGCCGGCCTACCGGCCCCTCGCCGAGGGGGTGAGCGAAGGCGAGGACGTCGAGCAGCTCGAGCGCAACCTGGCGGGGCTCGGCTATGAACCCGGCACTGTCGACGAGGAATTCACCTCCGCGACCGCCGCCGCGGTCGTCGCTTGGCAGGAGAACCTCGGGCTCGAAGCGAGCGGCGAAGTCGAGCTCGGCCGGGTCGCCTTCCTACGCGGGCCGCAGCGGGTGACCGCGCAGGAAGCGATGCTGGGCGAAGGGCTCGGCGGGGGAGGGGACGGCGAGTCCGAAAGCGAATCCGAACCCGCTTCGATCCCCATCCTCCGTACCAGCTCGACGCGGCGCACCGTCGGGGTAGAGCTCGAAGCCGACCAGCAATCGATCGCCCACCATGGCCAAGAGGTCGAGGTGGTCCTTCCCGGCGGCGCCGAAGTCCCCGGAGTGGTGCGCGGTCTGGCCGCGGTAGAACTCTCGGGCGGCGAAGGGGGCTCGGACGAAGGCCCCGAACCGGGCGTCGTGGCGACGATCTCGCTGACCGGAAAGCGCCGCATCCCGGCGCTCGACGGGGCGACCGTCAGCATCCGCTTCACCCAGCAGGTTCGCAAGCACGTGCTCAGCGTTCCGCTGACGGCGCTGGTGGCGATCGGGGGCGAACGCTTCGCGCTCTACGTCCACGAAGACGGGACCCGGAAGCGGATCGTCGTCGTCCCCGGCCTCGCTGCTGATGGCTACGTCGAGGTCGAGGGCGAGGGGCTGCGGGCGGGCATGACCGTGGAGACGGGGGAATGAGCGCGGCGCCGGTCCTCGAGCTGAGCGACGTCCGCAAGGTCTACCCGGGCGGGGTCGAAGCGCTGCGTGGCGTCTCCCTCCGCGTCGAGCGCGGCGAGCTGACCGCGATCATCGGCCCCTCGGGCTCGGGCAAGTCGACGCTGCTGCACCTGATGGGGACGCTCGACCGCCCGAGCGGCGGCCGTATCGCGGTCGAGGGGCGCGATGTCTCGACCGCCTCCGACGACGAGCTGGCGGGCATCCGGGCAAGCCGCATCGGCTTCGTCTTCCAGCAGTTCTTCCTGCTCGAGGCAGCGCCGGTGATCGACAACGTCGCCGACGGTCTGCTCTATGCCGGGGTTCCGGCCCGCGAGCGCCGCGAGCGCGCCGCCGCAGCGCTGGCCCGGGTCAGCCTCTCCCACCGCGAGCGCCACAGCGCCGCCAAGCTCTCCGGTGGCGAGCGCCAGCGGGTGGCGGTCGCGCGGGCGCTGATCGGTGCGCCGGCGATCGTCCTCGCCGACGAGCCGACCGGCAACCTCGACAGCCGCACCGGGGCCGAGCTGATGGAGCTGCTGCGTGAGCTCAACGCGGGTGGGGCGACCCTGGTGATCATCACCCACGACGACAAGATCGCGGCCGCGCTGCCGCGCCGGATCGCCGTCCGCGACGGTCGCCTGGAGGACGGCGATGGGTAGCCGCCTGTTGCCTCGCGACATGCTGCGCCTGGCGACGATCGGGCTGCGGACGCGCAAACTGCGGGCGGCGCTCTCGATGCTGGGGATCTCGATCGGGATCGCCTCGCTGGTGGCGGTCCTGGCGATCTCCGAAACCAGCAAGGCGGACCTGCTGGCGAAGATCGAAACGCTGGGAACGAGTCTGCTCACGGTCGGTCCCGGCGAATCGCTGTTCGGCAAGGAAACGAAGCTGCCGGCCGCCGCCGCCGGTCGCATCCGGCTCCTGGACGGGGTCGAATCGGCCGCCGCAGCGACCGCGGTCGACGGCGTCGCGGTGCGCCGCAGCTCCTATGTGCCAGCCAATATCACCGGTGGGATCTTCGTCGAGGCCGCCGACCCGGAGCTGCTGGAGACGCTCGAAGGGTCGACCGTTTCCGGCCGCTTCCTCGACCGCGCGAGCGACCGCTATCCCGCAATCGTGCTGGGAGCGAAGGCAGCGAAACGGCTCGGCATCCGCGGCGTCGACGGCGCCGTCCAGGTCGACGTCTCAGGCCGCCTCTTCACCGTGGTCGGCATCCTCGGACCGCTGCCGCTCGTCCCCGAACTCGACAGCGCCGCACTGATCGGTTACCCGGTCGCTGCGCGCCTCTTCGGCACCGACCGCGACCCATCGAAGGTCTACGTCCGCGCCCGTAAGGGCGAAGCGCAGGTGCGCGCCGCGAGGGCGCTGCTGCCGAGCGCGGCCGACCCCTGGGACCCCGGCGAAGTCGCGGTCAGCCGTCCCTCCGATGCGCTCGAGGCCCAAGCCGCCGCCGAAGGCGCCTTCACCTCGCTCCTCCTCGGGCTCGGCGCGGTCGCGCTCCTGGTAGGCGCGATCGGGATCGCCAACGTGATGATCGTCTCGGTGCTCGAGCGTCGCTCCGAGGTCGGTCTGCGGCGGGCGCTGGGCGCCCGCCGGCGCCACATCGCCGTCCAGTTCCTCGGCGAGTCGTTCGTGCTCGGGATCGCCGGCGGCGTCGCCGGGGTCCTACTCGGCGTCGCCGCGACCGGCACCTACGCCGCCTATGAAGGGCTGACCCTGCTGGTGCCGCCCGCCGCGGTCGCCGCCGGCCTCTTTGCCGCCTGTCTGCTCGGCGCCCTCGCCGGCCTCTACCCGGCCGCTCGCGCCGCTCGCCTCACTCCAACCGAGGCGCTGCGGACGACGTGAGGAGGCTCCGCGAGTCGTGCGCAAGCCGGCGACTACGTCGGCGGGTGTGCAGGATGCCCGTGACGGCGCACCGTCTTGACGCAGACCCGTCGACCCTTCCTAACGACCCTCCGCTTCCCTCTGGGACACGCCCGCTCCAGGGACTTCGATGAGGTCGTGACCGTCGATCCCGCAGTGACGCCTGTGCCCGAGGTGAGTGAGGGATCGTTTGTGGCCGGTGCCGGCGTAGCGGTGCCTTCGAGTTCGACCGATTGCGGTGATTCGGGAGCCCAGTCGGTGACCTCGAGTTTCGACTGGAAGCTGCCTACTTCGGTCGGCGTCATCGTGACTTCGATCGTGCAGGTCATGCCGGGGGCGAGCTGCAGGCTGCTTTGGCAACTGCCGCCGACGATCCGAAACGGACCTGAGGAGGAGGGCAGGCCGCCAGGAGGCGTCAAGGAGATGTCTTCAAGCCGGTAGGCGTACATGGTCGATTGCCCTTCGAGGGTGATGGTCTGCGGGGGTGACGTAGTCCCGACGGCCACCGGCCCGAAGGTGAGGTGATCCGGCGTCACGGGAATCGCCAGTCCCGTACCTTCGCCGTAAAGGTCCACTGAGGCGTATGGAACTTCTCCGTTTTGAGTTTTGAACATCAGCGTTGCGCTCGCCCACCCGGCGTGGAGCGGATCGAAGGCGACTTCGACTGAGCAGCTTTCACCAGGTTCTAGAGTGCGATTCTGGCATTGAGACGAGGCCACCTGAAACCGAGGCCCCTCGTCAAGCCAGGCGGCGACCGCCGACCATTTAAATCCCCAGGTCTTGGCCATGAGTTGCGTTTCGCCCGTGTTCGTGAGCGTAAGCGCCTGAGGCGCGGTGGGTCCAGCCCCGTATGGAGCGGGGGAAAAATAGAATTCGGAGTGGCTGAATTCCCAGCTGGCGGTTGCGCCCTGTGCCACGGGTACGGTGAAGCTCGTCATGACTATGAGTAGCGCACCCACCCAGGCGCTCGCGTGCCACCCCCGCCGCCGAATCATCGGCCGACTCTACATGAGGCGATCCGAGCTGAGACCTGTGACGTTCCTGAATTTGGTCCCGACCGGCGTCTTGCTGGGGCGGTCAAGGTCGGTGCCGGGCGCTAAGTGTGTTCCCGAAAACGCGGGGGAGACGAGGCGTTGGTTCAAGCTTCCCCCTAGAGAGCGAAGTTGCCCGTCTGCAGGGGTGTCGGTGAGCGGAGCTAGGCGGATTCGAACCGCCGACCTCCTGGGTGCGATCCGCGGCGGCGGCCAGGGCGAACTTCTGTAAGAAGTAGCTGATTTCCAGGGATTTCTGCTTGTATCGGTGAGTCGACCGAGCACCGATTCTCGCGCCAAATATGCGCGGATATGCGGCGATGTGATCCGAGTCGGGAACTTCTGGCGAGAAGTTCCCGAAATTGCGGAGGCGGTTCAAAAGCCGACGAGAGCCCTTCGGGCGGCCTGCGAGGACCCGCGTCGATCTCGCCGCCCGCTGGCCTAGTCTCCGCAGAGCAATGGCAGTCAGCTCTGCACCAATCCTCGATACGGAACGAGCTCAGGAACACGGCGAGGTCTTTACTCGGCGCTGGGTTGTCGAGTTGATCCTTGATCTTGTTGGCTATACCTCCGACCGCGACTTGTCGCAGATGAGAGCGATTGAGCCGGCCTGTGGGTCCGGGGCGTTCCTCCTGCCAATGATCGAGCGACTGATTGACTCGGCGCATCAGCACGACCGAAGCCTCGCTGAGGCCCACGGTGCTCTTGCGGCGACTGACCTCATCCCAAGGAACGCCTGCTTGAGCAGAGAGGTTGCACTAGAGGCGATGACCTCCGCCTCGGTGCCGGCAAGTCTCGCCCAGGAGCTCGCCGAGGCCTGGGTTAGGGAGGGAGATTTCTTGCTCGAGCCGCCAGCCGAGCGTTCCGCCGACTTTGTTGTCGGCAACCCGCCGTACGTGCGACTTGAGGCGGTGCCGCGCGAGCGCTCAGAGGCCTATCGGTTTGCGTGCAAGACCATGGGAGGGCGAGCCGACGTTTACGTCGGCTTCTACGAGCATGGCTTACGAGCGTTGAGAGACGGTGGGGCGCTTGGGCTGATCTGCGCTGATCGTTGGATGCGGAACGCCTATGGGGCCCGACTACGGGCAATGGTTTCTGAAGAGTGGGCAGTCGAGACCGTTATCTCGATGACCGGAGTAGATGCCTTCGAGGACGAGGTCGACGCTTATCCAGCAATCACGATCTTGCGGCGTGGGCCTCAAGAGGAAGGCCCCCTGGTGGTCGAGGCAACGCCGGGATTTGGAGAGTCCGAGGCATCTGAGGTAGTTCACCTCGCCTCGAAATTGGGCAGCGATCATGTCAATCAACCCGGCTTCAAAGGCGCTCGCCTCAGTAGTTGGTTTAGCGGCCCCGCAGGCTGGCCCCATGGCTCTCCCGATCGCCTCGGCATCATCGCCGACCTTGAGTCGAGATATTCGCCGCTGGAAGATGCAGCGACTGGGACGAAGGTAGGCATCGGAGTTGCAACCGGAGCAGACCGCGTCTTTATCACCGAAGATCCCGATTTAGTTGAGCCGGAGCGGCTCTTGCCGTTGGCGCTGCCTCGCGACATTGCTTCCGGGGGCGTCCAATGGTCCGGTAAGTACCTGGTGAATCCGTGGGACACGAACGGCCTCGTGGAGCTTGAGAAATGGCCGCGCCTTTCCGAGTATCTCGACGAGCATCGCGAGCTATTAGGCAAGCGCCACACCGCCAAGAACGGCAAATGGCACAAGACGATTGACCGGGTGATCGAGGGTCTCGCGAGTCGCGAGAAGCTCTACCTCCCTGACTTTAAAGAGGCCATCTTTCCCGTTCGCGATGCGGGGGCCACCTATCCCCATCACAATCTGTACTGGGTGACTTCTACTGACTGGGATCTTCGGGTCCTCGGTGGTCTCTTGCTGAGCGATGTGGCAGGCCTCTTCATCGAGGCATATTCCGTACGGATGAGGGGTGGTTTCTTTCGCTTTCAGGCGCAGTATCTTCGCCGCATCCGCGTTCCGAGTCGCGATGCGGTGGATCTCAGCACCAAAAGAGCTCTCGCTGCGGCCTTTGATGTGCGTGACCGGAAGATGGCAACCGAACTGGCACTTCCCCTGTACGGGCTTACGGAGCTGCCCAGTTAGATGGATTCTCCACGCGAAGATCTAGAGTTGGCCATCGCCGCGTATTGGCGGACGAAGGGTGAGCAAGAGGCGGCAGCTAGCGAGATTCGCTCCACCGCAGAGGGCACCGCAAAGACCGTCCGGGGTGGCGGCCAGTTCAATCCCTTGATCAACCTGATCTCACGCTTCTTCACCGATGCTGGCTATCCCCTGGAGTCTGTAGGGGTCGAGGGACGTCAGGTAACCCTCCCGGGTTTCTTTCGGCCAAACAAGCGCTGGGATCTGGTCGTCGTCCACAAAGGGGTGCTCGTAGCCGCTATCGAGATGAAGGCGCTCGGCGGTCCGTCATTTGGGAACAACTACAACAACCGGATAGAGGAGGCCATCGGAAACTCGATCGACCTGTCGCGGGCAAATCTGGAAGACCTGACTGGGCCGGAGAAGCCGTGGCTTGGGTATTTCTTCCTGATGAACGACGAGGAGGGATCGCGACGGCCCACCAATCCTCGGGAAGGATCATTCCCAATTGAGGAGTTCTGGCGCGGGCGCTCGTTTCAAGAGCGTTTCGAGATCACTGGAACTCGCCTCTTGGACGAAGGCTTCTACGACTCCATCTGTTACGTGGTCTCGTCGGCCGAGGACCCGGGACCACGAGAACCTGTTCGGCGGCTCGATTGGCAGCATTTTTGCGCTGGCATCAAAGGGCGGATTGAGTATCTAGCTAGCCTGGGATATCCCTAACGCAGGCTGTTCGGGGCAGCCCGGGCCACCCCTTCTCGATGGGAACTTGATCGGCTCTGCCCGTCGAGTGCCGGTACCAGTCGGTATTGCGCGAACGGGGTCCACCATTTAGATTTCTCTGCGTTCGCTGATTAGAAAGGGCCAAGCGTGATGAGAGATATCGACGAGGTGGCTGGCGCTGCCGTTATTGAACTGATCGCCTCCACTGAGGCAGCCGCCCCGACCCTAAGGTGTCTGGCCGAAAGCACCAGGATGCCTGGGGCCCAAGATCTCGGCACATCGATCGCGAATAGGGCCTGAATGTCGAGCCTTCCATCCAGGCATCCGGCCGATCGGACCTTTGAGTATTGCTGCTGGCTCCATCCGGAGGAGGTCCAAAAGGACCTTTCCTCGGCCTGCTCGGTGTGCGGTAGGCCACTTGGCTTTCCGATCGAGCAGCTCCCTTCTGAAGTCAACGGTAAGAAGATCGAGAAGGCGATGGGTCGGGGGTTCTACGGAGCGGTTTACAAGGCGGAACATCCAAAAACGCACAGGCCGTTGGCGATCAAAATTGTGCCCAAGACAATCCATTCCTACCGGGAAGAGAAAAGAGGCGGGCCGACGTTCGCAACCGAGGCCGACGTACATGCCGAGCTGTCCGAGCTGCCGCTGATCGTCAGCCTTCTCGACTGGGGAGAGGAAACCGTCGACTTTTCGGGGGTTGCGATTGACTGCTGGTGGGTTGAGATGGAGTTCGTCGAGGGAAGACTCCTCGCCGACGTCATAGAGGAGGGCCCGCGATCTCCGAGACAGGCTGCGCAGATCGCCTGGGATCTCCTCGAATTTGTCGACCTGATGCGCCAGCGGGGAAGTAATCACAACGACCTCCACGCCGAAAATGTGATGGTCGTCGAGCTCGACGAATCGAGGTCGCGTCGCCGCGCGATCGATCCGCATACCGCTGTGCGGATCCTGGACCTCGGATCGGCCGCCAGTCATAGCGTCGCCAGCGACGACCGACTCGGCGACATTGAGTGGGTGGCCGTCCATATCCGCGACATGGTCAACGCTTACGAGCGAAACCATCCTGAGATGGACCAGGACACCCTCCGGTTGTGCTCTCAGCTACGACGGGCGGCAGAGTTCTACTCGACGCCGGATCCTCAGCGCCAGCCTGAGCCGGCCGAGATGCAGTCCTATATTCGCTCCATACACAGCTATGGCACCAGGCCATGGCATCTTCCGGTTGAGCTGGGCTGGCTGGCCGAGCATTACAACGCCCAGACGCTCCCGCCGTGGTACGCACCGGAGCTTCTTGTCGACCCCGACGAAGAATGGGCCAAGAAGCTCTCCGGTGCGGGCCCGACGCTTATAGCCGGGATGCGCGGTTGCGGCAAGACCATTCTGCTGCGCTCGCTTGAGTGGACTGCCCGTCTTCATCCGCGGCCCAACGAGAGCACCGACGACGTCAAGGTGAGGGTGGAGACCGACCGTTTCCTTGGTCTCTTCGTTTCCTGCGCCGTGCTTCTGCGACGACCACGGGCGAAGCCGCCCGACCTCCCGATCCACCGCCTTTTCCTGGCGTTTTCCCGCGAGATAATCCGAGACCTTCAGGCGTGCGAGGTCGAGGAGATCGGTGACATCGACTATCCGGCGCTGGAGGAGTTTTGTGCGCTGATCGCCCGGGTCGTGCCCTGGTTCTCGTCCCCGACGAACGCCCTCGACGTCGTCGCGATCGAGCGCGCCCTGGCCGCGGCGTCCCAGGAGATTGTCGACGAGGAGATCGTCCAGAGTCTGTCGATCAACACCAAGCAGGACTTCGAGGAGCTTGCGCTGGCGACCAGGAGGCTGGTCGACATCTGGAGTGACAAGCAGCTCCTGTTCCTCCTTGATGATGTTTCGACCCGGGCAATGCCGTTGGAAGACGTTGAGGAGTTGCTCAGTCAGTTCAGCGTCTCGAGCACCCATTTCGGCTTCAAGGTGTCGACCGAGAACCAGACCATCGCTCTCACCACCCAGGGTGGTGAGACGGCTCGCAGGTTCCGTGACTACGACTACTTCGACCTTGGCATCCAGGTCCTGCGACGTTGCGCGGAAGGGTCGGGCTTCATCGAAAAGGTGTTGGCGGCAAGGTCGCGCTATACGGCAGGCGTCCACTATCAGAGTCCGCGCTCGGTTCTGGGCGAGCAGAACCTGACCGATCTTGCGCACGCGATCCGCGATGAGCCACCCGGTACCAAGATCTACTGGGGCATCGACGCTATCTCGGCGATGTGCGTGGGCGATGTGGGGGACATCCTTCAGCTCTATTCGGCCTTACTAGAGCGTGGACAAGAGAAGGGCTTTCCGGTATCCCGGACCGACCAGCACGACGAGGCGGTCCGGATGGCGGAGGAACGGCTCGTCTCCCTGGCCGGTCAGAAAGAGTGGCTCTTCGCCCATGCGACCGCCTTCTCGGAGGCCTGCCACAACCAGTTGGTCGAACATGACGCTGAGCGGCTTCGGGAACGCACCCTCCTGAACGTTCAGATCGATGGCGAAGACCTTGACCATGTTTTCGGAAGGCTCATCGAGCTCGTCGATGCTGGCGTCTTCGTCCTCACCGGGATTACGTCACGTGCGAGGGATCCGAAGGCAGGCACGAGGCTCCAGATTCGACTCGTCTATTCCTTGATCCTGGGCCTGCCCAAGCGCGTGCCGCTGGGTAAGCGGGACCGCTTCGAGCTCCCCGGAAGTTCAGTCGCCGACTGGCTAGATGAGCCCACTCCTCAGAGCCTGGAACGCTCAGGTCAGAGTGGCGGGGACGACAGACTGGTCGGAGGTGGAGCGGCCTCGTCCCCGCCCGGCGGTGCCGGAGCCACCGCCGCAGCTCGATCTCGGGCTCCAGACTGAGCAGGCCGTGACGCCGGTACCCCCGCCGCCGCAGACCCTCCATGAGATCGTGACGATTGCGAAAGGGGGACCGGACGAGATCGATGTTGACTGGGATCGAACGGCGGTCGTCGCTGGCGCCGGATTCGAGGAGCGCAGTCAAGGCGCTTGGAACGCCCTACTCGCGGCAGGGGAGCCACGCGAAGTCTCGCTCATCACCTATCCGGATCCCGGTCGCGGCGTCGAGATCGAGGCAGAGCTCGGTCGTAGATCGGTCGCGGTCGACCTCATAGCGGCGAAGGAGCTCGAAGACTCCGGCGGGGTGAAGGGCTTCTGTTCGCGGCTCGATGCGCCGCTGATCGTCGTTGATTCAACGAGCCTTACCAAGTCACTGCTTTACCGACTTGTCCGGCGCCTGCTGATCGAGCGTGAAGAGGTCGTGATCCTCCATACGCAAGCGGAGCACTACTACCCACCGAATGAGGAGCTCGACCAGATCGTCGCCCTCTTTGGCCAGGAGCGCTACCTCGAGGCCTTTGCTCAACTTGACAAGCTGATTACCGGGGTGCGGGACCCATACGAGACGGTGACTGTCGGATCCAGCTCTCGGGACCCAAGCGCCCCGTCGATCCTCGTCGCATTCGTGCCTCTCAAGTTCAAGCGGCTTGAACGGCTGCTGGAGGATGTCCCGGTCGAGCGCGTGGCCGCGATCGCGCCTATCAGCCCGAGTGGACCCGAGAGCAGTCGCACCGTCCTCGGCGAATACATTGCCCGCTATTGCGCCCAGCGCTACGGCGGCGAGTTCCATCGCCTGTCTACCGTCGATCATCAGGCCGGTTATGAGCTTCTCTCGGACCTGCACGCCCGATTCTCGCTCGACGGCGTTTTCAACTTCGAGCTCGCTCTGACCGGGTCGAAGATGCAGACCGTAAGTGCGGCGATGCTCGGTGCCGTGGCCCGACCCGCCGGGGTCTACTACAGCGAGCCGGACGCCTTTGTCCCCAAGGCCTACACGATGGGGTCCGGACAGACCCGAGCCGTCCATCTGCGACGGCAGGAGCGAGATTCCGGCAGGATCTAAGCGCTTTCGCCAGAATCCCAAGAGATGCCAGAGGGGACGACCGGGAGCAACGACCTGAGAGGCGCCTCCGGATCGAGCGGTCCGGATTTGTACCACCCGATATTCGAGGCGGTCGGGGAACGCTGCGCGTTCGCCGCTCCCCTGCCGTGGGAGGACTCAGAGGCCGGCGCCTTCACCGCGCTCCTCGCCAGGTCGGGCATGAGGGTTGAACGCGTCGACCCTGTGGCGGAACTGCAGGCCCTGATCGACCGCCCACGGCACTCGGCACGACATCTACGGTTCCCGAGCTCCGAGCGCGCCGCACAATGGGCCTATGGGCGAAAGGGCATACGGATTCCGGGTACCGTGATGGAGCAGGCTGGACCTTGGCGAGCGGGTGCCCATCGACCGGGTCGAACGGGGAGATCTGATTTTCGTGCGCTCCGACAGCGGCAGTCATCTGCTCGGCCTTTTCACCGGCGAAAAGTCCGTTCTCGGGGTTCCGCGAGGAGGTAGGGCGCTCGTGATGGAGATCCCGGTTGCTCTGCGCCGGGTTTCCTTGCATCTGCAGGCCCGCCGGCCAATCGCCCGCGAGCTCCAGGTGCTAACCGTCCTCAGCAGATCACCTTCTGAGATCTTCGACTCGCGCGACATTGAACGCCTTGTTCGACGATTCGAGCACTGAGCGAGCGCTCCGGTCGCTTCGATAGAGACGAACCCTTTACCGCGCGGTCTGCTGGGCCCTTCGACGTGCTCGGGCGCGTTTCGGATTGCCTGAGATCTTCGATTCCCGGTAGGAGACGTTGACTTTCATGGGCTGGCGGCGCTTAGGGCAGGCATGCTTAAGGACCTGCCATCAGTGCGGACGTTGCTCGTCTCCCACTGCTACTAGCCACACCGGAGCGGACGCCGGATCGATCTGCTGGTGCTCGATTCCTACCTTGCAAGCCCGGCCTGACTCGCCAAAGCCGCAGGACGTGCCGGTGTGCGCCAACGGCGGCGAACGTAGCTCGGCCGCGACAGGAAAGCGAGGCGGAATCGACGGGAATCGGCGTCAATCCGCGCATATCCAATGCGGGGGATAGGAGGCGATGGTTCAAGTTTCCCCCTGGAGAGCGAAGTTGCCCGTTTGCAGGGGGTGTGGGTGAGTGGAGCTAGGCGGATTCGAACCGCCGACCTCCTGGGTGCGATCCGCAGCGGCGACTAGGATTTCTTCCTACGAAAAATAGATGATTTCCAGGTAGTTTTAGCTATTTCGGTGAAGTCGCCGAGCGGCGAATCTCACGTCAAATAGGCGTAGATATGCGCCGATGTGATCCGAGTCGGGAACTTCTGGCGAGAAGTTCCCGAAATCGCCGAGGCGGGTTCAAAATGGTGCGAGGCGCCCTCCCTTGCTCGACCGTGACCCAGAACTGACGCAACATGCGCGTACCGATCTCAGTTGGATTTAGACCAGAAATGGCTTGCACGAGTCCGCGGCTCCACGAGCTGCATTTGGAGACTCTCTAAGTTCTTAGCTTCGACTAAAGCTGACATGAAACCGTATTTTTTTCTGTTAAAGGGCGAAAGTGTCAGGACAATGTGCAATCATCAGAAGCCGTGCCCGACAACGACTTCATTCCACGCGGGGTGCGCCCGGCCTGGCGCAAGGCCGCCGAACTTGCCCTAGGTCTTCATGACCGGGCCCAAGTGGGCGATGCGTGCGCGAAAGCCCTCGCAGCCGAGATACGGGCAGCCGAGATCGGGACTCCGCTCGCCAGACTTGTCGCAGAGCTCCAACTGGCCGCTCAAACTGATGACTACGCGCGCCTTCGTGCTGCCGAGGACGACTTCCGCAGCGCCGCCGCGTCGGTCCCCCTCGCAACCGCGGTGATAAACGAGTGCGAGCGGCTCTTCGAGCTGAATGCTCCTGCCCTGTCCACCGAACCTCTCGCCGCCACTCATTCACTCCTGATGGGGGGTGCCCTCCGCCACCATGCCAATAGCGCGCTCTTCGGACCGCAGCAGATGCTCATCCAGATGCATCGCCAGGCGGCACTTTCGTACGAGGACGTCGAGACTTATCGGGTGGGGATCCTGAACGCTCTTCCAACTGACCACTTTGCGCGCGCCCTTTTCGAGCACCCCGAGCGGGCCGTGCGCGCCCCGGCCGCAACCGTTCGCGCCAGTACCGCCGACATGTTGGGAGAGGAGGTCCGATGAACTCAGTCACTGCTTTCCCGCAGATGAACTTCGGCCTCTCGGGTCCCGGCGAGCTTGTCGAGTGGCAGACGCATTACCACCTCGATGACAAGCGAATCGCCGACGGGCTAGCCGCCCATGTCGATCCGATCTACGCGGATCTCCTCGATGTGGCGGTTGCCGCCTACGTTGCCGACCGGGTATCTCCTCGTCGCCCGAAAGGAAAGCGCGACAACGGCAGCTTCTGGCGGCGGCGACTCAACCTTCGAGTCGCCGTTCGTCGCCCCGAGCTCTGGAACGAGCCCGATACCTATTCACTCGTCCATCGCCTACTCGAATGGCTAACCGACGATCACTGGCAGATCGAATTCAGCTCCCCCGCGGAGCCGCGGCCGCAGGCCGGGGCCCAGGGCAGGCTCTTCGACGAGCGCCCGGACCGGCCGACCCAGGTCATGCTCTTCAGCGGCGGCCTCGACTCGTTGCTCGGCGCCGCAGCCGACGCGAGCGATCCGAAAGGCGAGCTCATCCTGGTGGCTGCCGGAACCCAGACCGCGATGCGGGCCCGCCAACGTGAGCTCGCTGCCGCGATTTCCGACCGGCTTCCGCGCCGGGTCCGGTTGATCGTTGTCCCCGTCGGACTCACCGCCGCCGGCCGGATTTTGGCGGACGGCCGCGAAGAGCAATCGCAGCGAACCCGCGGATTCGTCTTCCTCTCCCTAGGAGCCGCCGTCGCCGGCGCGGCTGGCCACGACGAGTTGCGGGTTCACGAGAACGGGCCCGGCGCGCTCAACCTCCCGCTCACGCCCGGCCAGCAGGGCAGCATGAACACCCGCGCTGCTCGCCCCGAGACGCTCGTCCTGATGCAGGAGTTGATCTCACGACTATGTGGCTCCCCATTCAGGATCGTGAACCCAGCATTCTTGTTGACGAAGGGCCAGATGTGCGAACGTGCGCCCGCTGCGACCATAGATCTGCTCGCTCGCTCCGTGAGCTGTGACGGTGGCTTCACCCGGCGTATCGCCGGCGGCCGCCTCTGCGGCACCTGCACGTCCTGCCTCCTCCGGCGCCAGGCCCTCCTCGCTGCCGGCCTTACCCAGGTGGACCAGAGTGACCTGGAGCAGATGCCGGGTGACGGGCTCGCTGCCGGTCGGCGGTACGCCAGCCCTATGGTTCTGGCCATGCTCCAGCAGGCCGCCGAAATCGACCATGCCGTCACCTCGGAGGATGCCTGGAGCGCACTGGTCGACCGTTTCCCCGAGCTCCCCAGCGCGCGTCGAGCGCTCGGGGCCTCTCCGGGCGATCTTGCGGACCTGTTGGGCCGCTATGCCGCGGACTGGCGTTCGCTGCCCCAGCAGCTCATTGCGGAATTCCTCCCGCACCCCGAGCCCATCCACCCGGCCCGATGAGCGGTTCACTTGGACTTGAGAGCCCGGTTCTCATCGAGAGGTTGAGACGCGCACGGGAGGATCGAGGCCTTTCCCAAGACGAGACCGCCTCGCAACTCGGCGTCGCGAGGACCACGCTCGTCGCGATCGAGGCGGGCGAGCGTCGCCTTCGTGCCGAGGAGCTCCTCGCGCTGGCCAAGATCTACCAGGAGCCACTTGATTCGCTGCTGCGAGAAGATCCGGCGCCCCGTCAGCTTGCGGCGCAGTTTCGCACCGCCGCTGGCAAACTTCCCGAGCACGCTGACCTGCGCACCGCAGCCTCGGAGCTTCAACGTCTGAGCGAGGACTACTTCGAGCTCGAGCGAATCGTCGAGGCGCCGCTCTCCGTCCGTTATCCGACGCCCGTGCCGACTACCGGCGATCCGGATCGAAGTGGACGCCTGTTGGCTGAGGACCAGCGCCTACGCCTAAACCTCGGAGACGGGCCACTTCCTCATCTGAGGGAGGTTCTGGAGAACGAAGCCGGCATGCGTATTTTCGCGATTCCCCTTCCCTCTCGGATCGGCGGGCTCTTCGGGTTCGACCTGGAGCTCGGTGCCTGCGTCGCCATGAACGCCAAGCAACCCTGGGAGCGCCAGCGCTGGTCGCTCGCACATGAGTACGCCCACTTTCTGACGCGCCGCGACCGTCCCGAGATCACCGTCGTCATCTCTGAGTACCGGCGCGTGCCGTCCTCCGAGCGCTTCGCCGATGCGTTCGCGCGACACCTCCTTTTACCCGCCGAAGGAGTTCGCCGTCGTTGGGAGCTGGCCGTCAGCGACGCCGGTGGTGGCGCCACCGCTGGCCTCCTGCTCCAGCAGGCCGACTGGTGGGGAGTTTCCTTCCAGGCCTTCGTATTGCGCCTCGAAGGTCTGAAGCTCGTTCGCCCTGGTACTTACGAGAGCTTCGCCGGCCGTGGCTTCGCCGTAGAGGAGGGCCGGGCGCTCTTAGGTCTCCCCGCTCGCGATGCCGACGATCGTCTCCTGCCCCGCCGTTACCGCCTACTCGCGCTCTCGGCTTTCGCCGATGGACTCCTGTCAGAGGAGCGTCTGGCTCGCCTCCTGCGTGAGGATCGAGTCTCCGCTCGAGCCCTCGTCGCCGCATCGGCAAACGGCCCGGAAGATGCGTAATGGGGCTGCTTCAGCCGATCGTCGTCGATGCTTGTGTGGCCATCAACGTTCGTGCCAGCGGACGTTGGTCAGACGTTTTTGGCGCGGGGGGATGGTCGCCGCTGATGCCCTCGATTGCTTTCGAGGAGGTGCTCTATCTCTTCAATGGGGACGGCGAGCGCACCCGTGTTTCGCTTTCGGCATTCGTGCAAGAAGAGGAGCTCGCCTCCTGTGAGCTTGAGGACGACCAGCTTGAGCTCATGCTCTCGATGGCGGCGAGCCTGGGTGCCGGCGAGGCTGCATCGATCACGCTCGCGCATTCGCGAGGACTGGCGCTCGCCACCGACGATCGTGCGGCCCGTCGCCACCCCCTTGCACAAGCATGCAGGCAGGTCACTACGCCGGAGCTGATGCGTACCTGGGCGGAGCAAGGGCAGCCGCCTCCTGAAACGATTGGACACGTGCTCGGTTTGATCGAAACTCGTGCCAGGTATCGGCCCCCCAACCACGATCCCGACACGGCCTGGTGGGAGGCACATCGCACCTTCTGAGTTAATTCGCGAATCGGTCACGATCGGGCCTGCATGCGCTGAACGTCGGCCGGACTGGAGTCGCCGCCAACGTTAAGCAGATCATTTCTGTCCCGACGCTGGGTGCACCGCGCCTCCGGACAGCGAACCCTTTTTCTCACCTGAGCCAAGCGCGACTGTCGCCCAATGCGGTTCCAACAGCAGCTCAGGAGGGCGTCATCCCTCCTCCTCCGTAACGATGATTCGATCGATCGTCGAGCTTGGTGGCACCGCGCCCTCTCCGAGCCCGACCGAGAAAATCGTCAGCTTCTTCTCCAGTGTCAGCTTCGCGCCGTCGGGCGGTCCGCAGTTGTCGTGATCGGTCCGCATGCGGATCTGGCCGGACGACTCTTCCTCGCTCGCGACGATCCTCATGTTCCAGTCCTTCAGGACCAAGGGAGGTTCGCCTGGATTGAGCAGCCCCTCGTCTCCGACCTCGAGGGTGCCACGCCACAGATGCTGGATCGGCACCAGCCCGAGCGGCACCTCGAAGGTCCCGGATGTGAGCGCCTGCACGGCGGGCGCATCGAGACCCACCTCCCTCAGAAGTGCGGCCCGGATCAACCGCGCCGCACGGTCACGCGAGTCTTCGGCAAGTGCCTTGGCCTCGCCGAAGTTCTTGAACCCATGCTCGAACCCGTTGCTGGCGTTCTCGACGTCGCGCCGCAACGCGTTATCGCCGTCATAGATCTCCTTCAGACGCACCTGACTGGCGAGGAAGCTTTCCAAGTTGCCACGTGAGGCATCGAATCCGAGCTCGGCGGCATACGCTTCTCTGGTCTTGCCGCTTGCCTTCACCACGCGGGCCGTGCAGAGCGGAGTCATGGTCTCTGCGGCGATTTGGAGGTGCTCCACCGCCATTAACGCATCCCCCGAGCGCCAATGGCGGAGCGCCTCCCGATAGTTGGCGACCGCACGCCCCCAACGGTCTCGATCCGGATAGATGTTCGCCGCTTCGATCAGCGGCCCAAGCTCGCGGTGCGAGATTGGCCGGGTGGTCGTGGGGCTCGGCTCGGTATGCCCGACGTATCGCTGGATCCACGGCCGCCTGTTAACCGACGGCGTCACCTCATAGGCGACGTCGAGGTGGACGTCGCCTATGAAGGCGTTGCCCGCCAGGGTGAGAAGAGGCAGGAGCTGGCCCCCGATGTCGAGCAACTGATCGACGACCTCCTCGAGGGAGCCCTCGCTTTCACCCCGAACCTCAATCAGTAGACCTCGGGGCAGCGCGTCGGCCGGTGCTGGCTGGTAGTCATTGTCGACCAGAACGCTGAAGAGTGGCGCAGGGCCGGCCGGCGTCAAGATCGCGATTCGCTCGCCCCGAGCGAGGCGCAGTGCGGAGTCCGCCTTCAGATATGCGACCCAGAAAGCCACGACCCATAGTGTGGCGTCATGCTGGCCTTCCTATCTCGTCTCCGACGGGCAGACAGCCCCGCATTGACTTGAGTAGTGCGATGTGAGGCTCCAGGTATGCCAGCCTCAAGGGGTCCATTTGCACTTTCCGGCTGCCTCGGATAGACCTTCGAAATAGTGCGGGCGACAGGGAGATCTCGACGGTGACCCCGGTCAACCCCCTTTTCATCGACCCTACTGTGGGCGCCAACTGATGAGATCAGCCGACACGGCGCGCGCCTGGACCGAGAACTTAGTTGCTGAAATTCTGCGGCCGCTGCAGTCCGCGACCGAAGATCGACTATTCGCGATTCCATGGATCGAGCGGTTCCCGGTCTCGGATCTGGCGGCGGCGACCCTGATGATCAGGCTGGCCGCTTGGTACGCCGGCGGTGAGCGCCCCGACGATCTGATCGCAAGGCTGCAAGAGGCTGTCGACGGTTCGGAACGACCGATGTCGGCGCAGGACGCGCGTAGCCTGGTTTTGGTCGCCCGATTGATGGTCCATACCTCGAGGCTCCCGGATCCGCGCTGGTGGGAGCCCCTTTACCACGCCCAGCACTTGGCGATCGCCTGCGTTCGTGAGGCGGTTGCCGCTGGGCAGAATCCGGCCGAGGTGCTGGGGCGGCTTGGATTCCCGGCCGCGGTGGAGAAAGAGATCTCGGAAGTAGCCGAACACGACCCGGGCATCTGCTTCGGAGCCAGTGGAAAAGCACCAGAGGGTCGAGATGATCTTCTCTTCGAGAACTTCCAAGGCGAGATCGCCGAGGCCGCGATCAGCGCGGTCCGTGAAGCGTTTCCGGAAGCCGCAGAGGATCGGCCCGACCTTCTCCTTGGCGTGGCGTATGCGTCAAGGCTGCGAGTTGCCCTTGAGCAAGCTCGAGACGACGGCGACGACGGCGTTGTTGAGTTCATTGACCGACAGGTCGAGCGATTCGCTGAGGCTTGTGCTGGTCTCAGCATGCTCGAACTGGAGCTCATGCGTCAGGTTGAGGACGATGAACTTCTTCTGATGAGGGTGGCGAATGTTGCCAAGACTGTCATCACGGTCTCGGGGGAAATGGAGCCAACGGGCCTCACCGACTTGATCGACGGCCGAAGAGAGCTGCCACGCGAGCTAGAGCTGTATTTCGGGTTATCGGGACAGAGCTATCAGCAGCGCGTTGGTCCGATTATTAGCTGGTCGGTCACCTTCGAACGGGTCCTGCCGGACGGCTTCGAGCGGGGCCGTCCGATGCAGGTGGGTGTGGGGTTTAGCGAGGAGGTCGACACCGAGTTCACCGTCCAGACGACCTATGACGGAGAGGAGATGGACGCGTCGCTCTACTACCCGCCGGGGGCGGCGACCGCGACCCTGGCTCTGGCAATTTTGGCTCTGACCAGGAACGTGCGCCTGGACTTTTTCATCCAGACGAGCAGTCGATCTATCCGGCACGTTAGTCAGGGCGCTGTTCTCCTTCCCGACGAGTTACACGCTAAAACCGTCGAGCGTGCAGTTGTGCGATGCCGCGAGCTGATGGTCGACGGTAGTCAGGGGGTGATCCAGGTGCTCCAGCAGGAGCACTCCGGAGAGGAGGCGCCCGTCATAGCCTTCCTGATGAACGAGCACGGGAAGTCAGAGCAGCTTCTCGACGCGCGCTCACCGGGTGCCGCTCTGGGTTCTTACAGGCAGGCAACTCCTGAGCAGGAGGCCAAATTGGCCCAAGCTCGGCGGCGGCTGCTGACCGCCGAAGCCGAGCGAATCGAGCACCCAAGCGACGACAGAAGGAAGTCAGCGATAGTCGAGGCCTCTGCATACATTGGTTTGATCCAACGTGCGCGCGGACCTGACCCGCGAGACCGGGCGCGACGTTCGATCGAGGACGTGGGGCAGGAGCTCGGCGGGATAGCCCCCGATCGTGCCGTCGTCCACCTCACGATTGACTATCGAGGGCTCGAGCTCGCTTGGGCCGATCGGGTAGACGGAGAGGTAAATGTCGAGCTCCTTCCGTGCCAAGACATCGACTTGGATGAGTTGGCGGCGGCCCTTGGTAGTCCGGAGGAAGGCTCCGTAGTTGCACTTGATCGACCCGATGGGTCTGGTGTCGCGCTCGGGCGCCGTCTCAGGGATCAGATGCTCAATCGCGGAGTTGCCCAACTGCTGATCTGCTCGACCCGAAACCTGCACCAACTGCCGGTCCACGCACTGCGCATTTCCACCGAAGGAGACGAGCGCCTGCTCGACGTGGCCGATGTCATCTACGCTCCCTCCGCGGCGATTGCAGCGGCGCTCGCCGACCTTGCGCCCAGAGTTGGACCGAGGGTGGTGGTCGGAGCCGCCGGACTCAGATATGCCGCGGCCGAGGCGACCCTAGTAGCCCGCGTTGTCGATGCCGAGGAGGTCTTGATAGGAGACGTCGCTACCCCAGAAACGGTGCTCGCAGGGCTCGATCGAGCCAGTTGGGTTCACATTGCCTCCCACGGCGGCTATCTCCCCGTCGACTACCTCGCCTCTGGCCTGTTATTGCCGACCGCTGAGAACTCGCGTGCCCATCTGAACGTGGCGCGGATTCTCTCCGAAGCCGATCTCTCCGGAATCGACCTCGCCGTGCTTGGAGCTTGCCAGACCGGTGCCGGACAGACGGCGCCCTCCACGCTCGATGTCGCGGGCGGAATTGACACGGCCTTCCTCGCCGCCGGCGTTCGCAACGTAGTCAGCGCACTCTGGGGAATCAATGACCTCGGGGCGCTTCTTTTCCATGGTGAGCTCTTTCGAAATCTCTACAGCGGGCGTACCCTGAACGAGTCGTACCGTATGGCGATAGATCTCCTGCGCTCAGGCTCATGGCAGCACGTCGATGATTTGCCGCTGGGCACCCTGCTGGCAGATGTGGGAGTCGATATGGAGGAGGCGATGTTGGTCGATCAGACGACAGACCAAGACATCGTGCCGGTTGACTTCGGCGAACTCAAGCACTGGGCCTCCTACCGAATCTGCGGGTTGGGAAGCCTCGGGGGCTGAATCTCCGATCGGGGTTTCTGCGCTCGCAGACCTTGAACCGATGCCTTCGCAGCGGTAACCCTTCCACGCAGGGCTCTTTCTAGTCCGGCCGGATAAGCGGACCGCGTGGCGAGCAGTTTCCGAAATCGCGGAGAACGGTTCAAAGATGCCGAGCTTCTGGGCGCGATTCACTCTCGCCGGCTGGGAAAAAGGTGACTTACTGGAAGAGATCGAGGCCGTCGGCGATCCGATAGGGCGAAGGCTCGGCTACGCCCTCACCCAGTACGGCTCAAACGGACGACGAACAGCTTGGGAAGCTGTAGGCATCGAGGGCCTCATGTCATACGTATGGACTTGCCGTAGGCAATTGGGACCAACGGTGACGCTTAGGATACTTCGAATGCGCAAGGAGACCAAAATCCCACCGACCCTGTTTTCAGCCCCAGTCTCCTCGCGGAGGCGATGCTCGGTGTACGCCGTGGAGCGGCAGATCCGCTGGCTTTGCCAAGGTCCCGACCTCGCCCGTCGAGTTTGAGCGAAAATGTTCCGACTCGATCAATCAGCCGTGAACCGTCGCAGCTTCGCCGAGCTTGGCGAAGCTCTTGTGGCAGATCAGCCGATCGACGCCACTCGTCTCGCAATAGCAAGCGAGCATCTCGAGGATCTAAAGGAGATGCTCCCGCGCGACAACGAGGGGAGAGCGCTTTTCCGGCGCTGGAAATTCAGCGACGCACGCTTTGGTCACGACTGCGATTTCGGCGGCTGTCGTCTTGCAGGCGTTGACTTCGAAGGGACGATCTTCGGGGACGGCGTCAGCTTTTCGCACTCGAGCTTCACCCGCGCTCGTTTCAACAGTGCACAACTCGGCGACGACGCCGTCTTCGAGTACACCGACTTCGGAATCCGAGCCGAGTTTCACAAAGCCCACTTCGGCCACCGCGCGCGCTTCTCTCACGCTACTTTTAAAGCCGCCCAGTTCTTCGCGGCCCGCTTCGGTGACGACGCCAGCTTCGCCCGTACGTGCTTCACGATGGCCGCCAAGTTCCGTACCGCGCGGTTCGGAGACCGCGCGAATTTCACCGAAAGCGAGATGGCAGGAGCGGTCGATTTCGCTGGCGCCAGCTTCGGCTCGAGACTGCAGATGATCGGGATCGACTTTGCCTCCAGCCCGACCTTCCAGGGTGCGTCGTTCGGCCCCCGAGCCCGTCTGCTCGGCTGGGAGGTGAAGGGGTCGCTGCTGATGCGCTCGGCCCGCTTTGCTGGTGAAATGACTCTCCACGGTGCAGAGGTTGCGAGTGGGGCCACCTTCGATCACGCCCAGTTCGACGGCTCCGTTGACTTCGGCGAGGTAAAGATCGGGGCGAAGGCGAGCTTCGTCGGAACCAGACTGATGGGTGTCGATCGGCTCGGCCCGATTGAGTCCGCGGGGACGCTTGCCCTTACCGGCGCCACGATCGGCTCCGCCTGCGCACTGGAGCTGCGAGCCCCGCTAGTCGACCTTTCCGACCTTCGGCTGCTCGCACCGGTCCGGGTCGAGCTTGGCAGCGGCGATGTCGTGGTCGACCGCCTGGATACCACCTCGCGCCTGGTCCTCACCGCCGCATCGGCCGCCCTCGCCGGCGCCCCGACTCGCCTGATCTCGGCTCGAGGCGCCAACCTAGCCTCGACTGTCGTCTCCGGGCTCGACGTCAGGCCGCTTCGCTTCGCGGGCGCTGAGGGGATCGACGGCCTACGGATCGAAAGCGGGCTCGACTTCGAGGCCGCTCCCCGCGGTGCCCGCGCCCACCGTCAGGTCATCGCCGAGGAGCAGCGCCTACGCAGCAAGACCTCCGGCGCCGCTTGGGACCCGCCCGCCTGCCGGGCCGGGGACTCGGCCACTGCCGCCCCTGTCGCTGTTGATGAGCTCGCCCGTATCTATCGGGGCCTGCGCAAGGCACGCGAGGACGGCCGGGACGCCCCCGGCGCCGCCGATTTCTACTACGGCGAGATGGAGATGCGCCGACTCGAGGCTCGTCGCCAGCTGGCCCAGCCGGGGATTGGCCTCGGCCCGCGCCTGTTGCACGCCGGCAGCCTGTTCTTACTGGAGGCCTACCGGCTCTGCGGCGGCTATGGGGTCAGGCCGAGTCGGCCGCTGTTGCTCTTCGCCGGCCTAGCGCTGGCCGCCGCAGTCGGCATCGATTGCGCCAATCTGATCCACCACTTGCCTGTCGTCCACGGCTCCCAACCGCCGCCCCTGAGCGAATCGGACTTCGAGGAAGCTCTGGTCTTCGTCCTGCGCAGCGCCCTACTGTTGCCGACCAGTGCCCGGATCGTGACGGCCAGCGGCGGCGAATGGATCCAAATCGCTGCCCGCGTCATCGGCCCGATTCTCGTCGGTCTGTTTGCATTCGGGCTGCGGGCCCGGGTGCACCGCTGAGCTGATCGATGACCGAGCAGACCTACAAACCGCTGCTGGAGGAACTCGAGGCCCAGCTCGCGCGGACCGCCCGCTTCGTCGCCGCCGCGTTCCACGTCCACTCGATCGACAGCCATGACTGGGGGCGCGGCGGCGATCCCGCCCGTAACGATCCGGTGCAGTTCGAAGGTGACGGTGGGGCGCAGGCCTACCTTCAGGCTTTGGTTGACGCCGGCCTGCGCGTGGTCTGCGTCACCGACCACATGAAGAGCGCCTACGCCTGCGAGCTTGCTCGCCTGGCCGCTAACCGCAACGACATCACCGTCTTCCCCGGCGCGGAGGTCAGCGCCCGCGTCGACCCTGGCCATGCTGATCGCATCCACCTGCTGGTTGTCTTCCCACCTGCCACCACCGCCGCGGTGATCGAGCGCATCTACGACGACATTCCCGGCGAGTCCGAGCGCACCGGTGAGGAGGAGATCAGCGTCACTTCATTGTCCGCATGGAGAGAGCGGGTCGAGAAGATCGGCGGCATGCTGCTGCTGGCCCACATCGACCAGCAAAACCGCGGCCACCGCTGCTACGTACGCGGAGTCCACGCCGACAAGGTCAAGACCCTTGGGATCGATCCGGCCGGTCTGGAGTCGATCCAGGACATCTCTGTGCTCTACCGCGAGTACCTGGTCGATGTCGGCCCCGCCGCGGTCGAGGTAAGAAGCAGCGAGGATCGCCGTCACTACATCGACTTCGAGACCGAGGACGGGCGTCGTCATACCGTCGCCTGTGTTGCCCAGAGCGACTTCCACACGATCGAGAGCTTTTCCACCCCGAGTGCCTTCACTCACCTGAAGATCTCCCGCAGCGACTTTGACTGCGCCCTCGACGCACTCAAGTTCCGCGACACCCGGGTTCGCTTCAACGACGAGCTACCGAGCGCGCCCACCCCGCGCCTAGTCGGACTGCGCCTACGCTCGATCGAGGGTGGCCTTTTTGCCGACGCGACGATCGCCTTCAACGAGAACCTCAACTGCATCATCGGCGCACGGGGTTGTGGCAAGAGCACGGTGGTCGAGGCGCTCCGCTACGTCCTCGGCCAGCGCGACTTGCTCCCTGACATCCCCGCCAGAGGCGCTGAGGGAACGTTCGCCGGACTCGCCTTGGCGACCCAGCGGGCCAACCTTCATAACACCCAGATAGAGCTCGTTTACGAGACGGCCGGCGAGCGCCATGTCCTCGCCGCCACTTACGACCCCGACCAGGACTGCAACACCCGTGCCTTCACCCTCGATGGCACCGACTGTCACGTCCCCGCTGCGGCGCTGCCGGGCGCCTATCCGGCTCGGATCTTCAGCTGGGGAGAGCTGGAGACTCTGGGCCGCGACCCGCGGTTGCAGCGAATCGTGATCGACCGCCTTTCCCCCCAGATCGGCGCGCTCAGCGAGCAGGCCGCCGCCATCACCAGGGCCCTGGCGGAGAATCGGGAGGAGGCGGTTGCGCTGCGCCGCAGATTGGAGGGCACCCTCGCCTCCAACGGTGGGCTCCTGGGACGATATGCCGAGCTCAGTGCCGCCTATCAGCGGATGAACACCACCGAGGTCGCCGCCCTCTTCGAGAGCCTCGATGCGGTGCGAGGCCGGGTCGAGTTACTCGTTTCCCTTGACCAAGAGTTAGACCGCCTCTCGACCCATCTCGCCGAGACCGATCGCGGCGCCCCCAATGCGCTACTCGCCGATGCGCTCGACGACTCCGAAGGTCTCCGTAGCTGGTGGGAGGACGAGGCCAGTCCCGAGGTAGACCTCGACGGCCTCGCCAACGCCTTCGAGGAGCACCTCGCTCCGTTGCAGGCCGAGTTGGCCAGCAGAAAGAAGACGATTGCGGCGAAGCTGGCCGCGCAGCGCAGCCTTCTGGAGAGCACTGAGGAGACCCTGCGCGAGCAAACCCATGCCGACCCGGACGCCTCGATCCGCGCCGGTCAGCGCGAGGATGCCCGTCAGCGTTTCGAGCAGGCTGAAGAGTTGCGCCGCCAGTACAAGGAGGTCTTCGTCGAGCTGGAAAGTGTCTTGTACTTACGCGGCGAGCTGCTCAGGCAGCTAGCGACTCTGCGCGAGCAGATCTCCGCCGAACGCATCCAGAGCGCCGCCGGGCTGACCGATCAGCTCGCCGCGCTTGGCCACTCGACCCCTGTCGTAACGATCGAGGTCAAGGCCGGCGGCGACCGCGGAACGCTGATCGCATATCTGGAGGACGAGTTCCTGAGCCAGGAGCGGGCCGGTCAGTTCCGCGCCCAACGTGTCGCCGAGCATCTTGCCGCCCGCGATCCGGTCGAGATCGCCTACGCGATCCTCGCTGGCAGCGCTGCTCCCCTTCTCGACAGCGGCGATGGCGGTATCACCGATAATCAGGCCGAGCGCCTGATCGGCGCGATCGAGGTTTTCAGCGAGGACGAGAGCGCCGCTGTCACTTGCGTTGATGCCGCACTCGACGAGCTGCTCGCCCTGCAGGAGCAGCCGGTCGAAGACCTGGTTCGCATCCTCTCGGACTCCGAGCCGGTTGACAAGCTCTCCCCGGGAGGTCGCAGCAGCGCGATGCTGCCTCTGATCGCCCTATCCGACACCGCCCCCTTGATCATCGATCAGCCCGAGGACAACCTCGACAACCGCATGGTCGGCAAGACCCTTTCCTCGATCCTTGCCCATCTCAAGGAGCGCCGCCAGATCATCGTCACCACCCACAACCCGAACATCGTCGTCGGGGGCGACGCAGAGCAGGTTGTCGTGCTGAAAGCCCTGCGTGACCGCTCGGCCGAGGTCGAGGCGACCGGCAACATCGACGACGACGCGATCATCGACTCGGTAATCAAGATCATGGAGGGCGGCAAGGAGGCCTTCGAGATCCGTGAGCGTCGCTATCAGGACCACCTCAGAGCGCCGTAGCCTCGGGTGGTCCCGGGTCGCTTCCGCCGCCGGAATCGGCGTCAATCCCCGCATATCCAGGCCATTTGGGGAACTAGTTCCCCAAATGCGGGGAATCGGAGGCGATGGTTCAAGTTTCCCCTTGGAGAGCGAAGTTGCCCGTTTGCAGGGGGTGTCGGTGAGTGGAGCTAGGCGGATTCGAACCGCCGACCTCCTGGGTGCGATCCAGGCGCTCTGCCAGCTGAGCTATAGCCCCGTGATGCGTGGCTGGGAAGTTGATCCCATTGCCGCGCAAGCGGAAGGATAACCGCATAGTCTTTGGCAGCCTCACGGAATCGCCATGAGCATCCTCGACGACGCAATCCGAGAGCACCTGGAACTGAAGCGCGCCCATGGCGCGGATGAAGCCGAGGTCAAAAGGCTCGAGGACGAGGCCTTCGGGCCGCCGCAGCGGCCCGACGAGCACGACCCGTTCGCCGAGGCGCCGACCGAGTTCCTGGTCGCCCCGGAGGTCGGGGCGGGGGAGCAGGCCGACGAGGAGCCGGGCGAGCGGCGCGCGCCCAACATCGCCGACCTGCAGGAGGCGCCCGAGCCGCGCCCGGCGCCCGAGTCCCGCTCCCCAGGCCGAGGAGCCCGACGACGGCCCCGCCGACGAGGAGCACCCGGCGATGGAGCACGAGGCGATCGTCGACGCCGGCCACTCGACCGAGGAGCGCCACGCGATCGCCGACCAGCCGACCGAAATGTTCGACGTCGAGGCCCAGTTCGAGGACGCCGCGACCGAGGCCGACGCTCCCTCCGACGACGAGCTCGTCGACGCCGAGATGGCCGAGCCGCGCCTCGCCCCGGTCGACCCGCTGGCCGGGATCGAGGCCAGCGCCCCTGAGGTGACCGACGCGCCCGCGCTCGCCGACGAGGACGAGCCGGCCGACGAATTCGACGAGTTCTTCAGCGAGCAGCGCCTCTCCGACGAGCTCAACCAGGCGCTCGAGGCGCCGCTGCCGGACGAGCCCGGCGCCCCGCCACCGAGGAAGCGCCCGCCGTCTTCATCGATCTCGACGACGGAGGAGGAGGACGCCCCCGCCGGCGAGGGCGCCTTCGAGGACGACGAGCTCGGAGGAGGAGCCCTCCGCCGAGCACGAGCTCGCCACGCCCGAGGCGCGCCCCGAGCCCGAGGAAGACACGCCGCTCGCCCGCCGCTCCCAGCCGCCGGCTCCGCCCACGAGGACGTGCTCGAGGACACCCCGGAGTTCCTCGAGGACGCGCCCGAGGACGACGAGCTCTGGTTCGAGCAGAAGCCGCCCAAGGACTTCGACTTCGACGATTAACCGAGCAGACGGCGGGCACAGGTAGGTTGCCCGCGATGGACGCCGAGTTCGCCATCGAAGCCGAGGGCCTGCGCAAGTCCTACAAGGACGTGCTCGCGCTCGACGGGGTCGACCTGCGGGTTCCGGCCGGCACCGTGCTCGGCCTGCTCGGGCCGAACGGCGCCGGCAAGACGACCGCGGTCCGCATCCTCACCACGCTGCTCCCGCCCGACGGCGGCAGCGCCCGCGTCGCCGGCCTCGACGTCGCCCGCCAGGCGCCGCAGCTGCGCAGCAAGATCGGCCTCGCCGGCCAGTACGCGGCGGTCGACGAGAACCTCACCGGGGCCGAGAACCTGGAGATGGTCGGCCGCCTCTACCACCTGCCCAAGGGCGAGCCGCGTGCCCGCGCCGGCGAGCTGCTGGAGCGCTTCGAACTCAGCGACGCCGCCGACCGCCTCGTCCGTACCTACTCGGGCGGGATGCGCCGCCGCCTCGACCTCGCCGCCGCCCTCGTCGCCCGCCCTCCGGTCCTCTTCCTCGACGAGCCGACCACCGGTCTCGACCCGCGCAGCCGCATCGCCCTCTGGGAGACGATCGAAGGCCGGGTCGCCGACGGCACCACGGTTCTGCTCACCACCCAGTACCTGGATGAGGCCGACCGCCTCGCCGACCGCATCTCCGTGATCGACCGCGGCCACGTCATCGCCGAGGGCAGCTCCGACGAGCTCAAGAACCAGCTCGGCGACGAGCGGCTCGACCTGACCCTGGAGGACGAGGCCGACGCCGAGGCGGCGATTGCCGCGCTGGAGCCGATCGCGGCCGAACGCCCGACCCTGGTCGACGGGGTGCTGCGGATGCCGATCCAGCCAGCGCAAGGGCATGATCGGGGCGGCGGTGCTCCGGCTCAACGAGGCCGGCATCGGGATCGACGATGTGGCGACGCGGCGTCCGTCCCTCGACGACGTCTTCCTCGCGCTCACCGGCCACACGGCCGAGTCCGCGGATGACGACGAGCCCGACCCGAAGGGCGAGCGATGACCGGCTTCCGCTACGCCGTCTCCGACGCCCTGGTCCTGGCCAAGCGCAACCTCCTGCGCATCCCTCGCGCGCCCGACCTGCTGATGTCCTTCACCGGGCAGCCGATCATGTTCGTGCTGCTCTTCGCCTACGTCTTCGGCGGCGCGATCAAGACCCCCGGCTACAGCTACATCGACTTCCTGATGCCGGGGATCATCGTCCAGACGATGGCCTTCGGCGGCTTCATCACCGCCGTCGGCCTCGCCGAGGACCTGAAGAAGGGCCTGATCGACCGCTTCCGCTCGCTGCCGATGTCCCGCGCCGCCGTCCTCGCCGGCCGCACTCTGGCCGACGTCGTGACCAACTCGATCTCGATCACGGTGATGCTCGTGGTCGGCGTCCTCGCCGGCTTCTCCTTCGACGCGCCGCTGCTCCACATCTTCGCCGGCCTCCTCCTCCTGCTGCTTTTCGGCTACGCCTTCTCCTGGGTCTTCGCCTTCGTCGGCCTCACCTCCAGCTCGCCAGAGACGGCTCAATCGCTCGGCTTCATGTTCATCTTCCCGCTCACTTTCGTCTCCTCGGCCTTCGTCCCGGTCGAATCGATGCCCGGCGCCCTCCGGGCTTTCGCCGAAGTCAATCCCTTCACGATCGTCGTCAACGCCATGCGCTCGCTGTTCCTCGGCACTCCCGCCGGCAACGACGTCTGGGGAGCCGTCGTCTGGTCCCTCGCCATCGCCATCGTCTTCTCCCTCCTCTCCGTGCGGCGCTACAAACGCGCCGTAGTGCGCTGAGCACGGGGCGGTCGCTCCGCACCTACACTTCCGACAGAGGGGCCATAGCTCAGATGGCAGAGCGCCTGATTTGCATTCAGGAGGTCGCCGGTTCGATTCCGGCTGGCTCCATTCCCTCAGTAGGAGTTAGGGAGCGAGATAGCGATCGGCGGGCCTGGTGCCGATGTGTTGCTTATTCAGCGCGGGCTTGAGTCGAAGATGCATGATTGAGCGGCCGGCCTCGCCAAGTTCCCGCGCCGGAATGTAGAAGCACCGGGTGGAGGTGTGGTCGTAGACGGCGAGCAAGTCAATCGTCTTCGCGGTGTAGTGCTTGGTCCTTCTCACCTTCCCGTTGGTCAATGAATGCGAGAAGCACTTGACCTTCACCACGGCTCCGTCAGACTCGGCGTACTTCACCTGGACCCGTTCTAACCGATCGTCTCGGATCAGCACCAAGTCGAAGTCGCAGTCCTCCCCATAAGGGATCGCGATTTTGAAGCCGCGCTGACGCAGATCAGCCGCGACCATCAACTCTGCGAGATCACCTTTCGCCTTGAGGTTGAGAGCCGGAGAATCGGGTCGGTCCGCCATCCGGCGGACCGTAGAGATCTCGATGTCACAGATCTAGACCTATTCGTGACGAAAGTGCGCCAAACTCTGTGTCGACACCACGCCCTTGTCCTCACGCCTTGCATTGCGCGCCCGCCGGGCCATACTGCTCGGAACTCGCAACCCAGCCGCGCGCCGTCCACCGCGGTCCCAGCAGGGAAGAAGGAGTCTCGAATGGCCCCGATCACCGAGCGTGAGCAGAAGCAGATCGAGCAAGCGAACGCGAGCGGCAAGACGCCGGTCGTCTTTATCCACGGCCTCTGGCTGCTGCCGAGCAGCTGGGACCGCTGGGCGGAGCTGTTCGAGGAGGCCGGCTACGCGGCGCTGACTCCCTCCTGGCCGGACGACCCGGAGACGATCGAGGCGGCGCGGGCGAACCCCGACGTCTTCGCCAAGAAGACCCTGCGCCAGATCGCCGATCACAGCGCCGAAATAATCGGCGAGCTGGAGAAGAAGCCCGCCGTGATGGGCCACTCGACCGGTGGCCTGCTGGCCCAGATGATCGCCGACCGCGGCCTCTCCGCGGCCACGGTGGCGATCGATCCCGGCCCCTTCCGCGGCGTCCTGCCGCTGCCGCTCTCGTCGCTGAAGTCGGCCAAGCCGGTGTTGGCGAACCCGCTCAACCGTGGCCGCGCCGTCACCCTCACCCTGGACCAGTTCAAGTACGGCTGGGCCAACGCGCTCAGCGACGAGGAGGCGAAGGAGCTCTACGAGGCCTTCCACGTCGCCGCCCCTGGGCTGGCGCTGATGCAGATGGCGAACGCCAACCTCAATCCCTTCACCGAGGCGAAGCTGGACCCGAAGAACCCGAAGCGCGGGCCGCTGCTGGTCATCGACGGCGAAAAGGACCACACCGTCCCCTGGGCGATCGCCAACGCCTCTTACAAGAAGCAGAGCGCCAACGAGGCGGTCACCGAGATCGAGAAAATCCCCGACCGCGGCCACTCGCTGACGATCGACGGCGGCTGGCGCGAGGTCGCCGAGCGCGCCCTCGCCTTCGTCAAGCGCTTCGCTTAGGCGATCAGGCTCTCGGCCCGCTTGCCCTCGGGCAGGTTCTGGTCCGCGTGGTAGCTGCTGCGGACCAGGGGGCCGGCGGCGACGGACTCGAAGCCGAGGTCGTAGGCGGCCTTCTCCAGGGCCGCGAACTCGTCGGGGTGCCAGTAGCGGACGACCGGCAGGTGGTTCTCGGTCGGCCGCAGGTACTGGCCGACGGTGAGGACCTGGACGCGGTGCTCGCGGAGCAGGCCGAAGGTCTCGACCATCTCCTCGAAGCTCTCGCCGAGGCCGACCATCAGGCCGGACTTGGTGACGACGTCGGGGCCGCCCATCTCCTTCGCCATGCGGAGGACGCGGGCCGAGCGGAGGAACTGGGAGCCGCGGCGGGCCACCGGGTAGAGGCGCGGCACGGTCTCGACGTTGTGGTTGAAGACGTCGGGCTTCTCGTGCACGACCTTGGCCAGCGGCATCTCCTGGCCGCGGAAGTCGGGGGTGAGGATCTCGACCTTGCAGCTCGGCGCCAGCATCCGGATCGAGCGGATCACGCCGACGAAGGCGCTCGCCCCGTAGTCGGGCAGGTCGTCGCGGTCGACCGAGGTGACGACGGCGTGGCGCAGCCCCATCGCCTTCACCTGGTTGGCGACGCGCAGCGGCTCCAGCGGGTCGTTCCAGGTCGGCTTGCCGGTCTGCACGTTGCAGAAGCCGCAGCGGCGGGTGCAGACGTCGCCGAGGATCATGAAGGTCGCGGTGCCCCGCTCCCAGCACTCGCCGACGTTGGGGCAGTTGGCCTCCTCGCAGACCGTGTGCAGGTTGTCGGAGCCGATCGTCGCCTTCAGGCGCCGGTAGTTCGGCCCGCCCGGCGCCGGCACCTTCAGCCACGGCGGCTTGCGGGCGCGCTTGAAGGGGACGGTGCCGTCGGCGTCGCTGGCGGTGCCGCCCGGCTTGGCGCGGGAGCGGGTGACGTGGACGCGCTCGGCGGGTGCCGCCGCCGGCTCGCTCGGCGAGGCGATGGCCTCGGCCGCTCCGGTCTGCTCGATCGTCTCGCTCATCGGGGGATACCGAGCGTAGCGGGCGGCAGCTCCAGGCCCAGATCGGCGGGGTCGGCGGCGCGTGGCGCGCGCCCGTAGACGGCGCCGAAGCGCGCCGCGATCGTGTCGGCGAACGCTCCCAAGTCCTGCTCGGCCCCGAGCTCGCGCGAGAGCGAGGTCATCGCCACCCCCTCGATCCCGCACGGCACGATCCACTCGAACGGCTGCAGGTCGTTGCTGACGTTCACCGCCAGCCCATGCGTGGTGACACCGCGGCTGACGTGGACCCCGATCGAGCCGATCTTGCGCGCCTCGCGCCCGCCGGTCCCGGAACCGGGCGCGGCGCCGTGCGTCCAGACGCCGGTCAGCCCCTCGATCGGGCCCGTCTCGACGCCGTGCTCCGCCAGCGCCTCGATCGTCACCCGCTCCAGACGCCGCACGTACTCGAGCACGTCGTCTCCGTAGGGGCGCAGGCTGACGATCGGGTAGGCGACCAGCTGGCCGGGGCCGTGGTAGGTGACGCGGCCGCCGCGGTCGGTATCGCGCACCTCGATCCCCTGTATCTCGTACCACTGCGCCCCCATCGGCAGCTCCTCGGGGGCGGAGCGGCGGCCGCGGGTGTAGACGGGAGGGTGCTCGAGCAGCAGCAGGACGTCGGCGATCTCCTCGCGCCGGCGCCGCTCCGCCAGGCGCCGCTGCGCCTCGCGCGCCTCCTCGTAGGGGACGATTCCGCAGCGGACAACCAGGATCTCGGCGCTCACCCTTGAAATCGTCGCAGGACGCGCCCGTATCCTTTGCGTCCCCCCGATGGTCCAGTCCAAGCCACTGCGCCCCGAATGGCTCCCCGCCGTCGCTCTCAGCTCCCTGTTGGCGCTGGCGATGCTGCTCTGGAGCCCGCCGGTCGGCGACCTCGCCGCGCAGGTATTCCGCACCGAGCTGTTCAAGCAGGCGGGCCTGGCGATCTGGAACGGCAGCTGGTACGGCGGCCATTACACCCTCACCTACAGCGTCCTCTTCCCGCCGCTGGCGGCGCTGATCGGGCCGCAGATCGTCGGCGGGATCGCGGTCGTCTCCTCCTCCTACCTCTTCGACCGCTTGGTCCGCGACCGCTGGGGGGTGGAGGCGCGCTGGGCGACCCTCTGGTTCGCGGCGGGCGTGGTCACCCTGCTGGCCGACGGACAGCTCACCTTCGCGCTCGGCGTCGCCTTCGGCCTCGGCTCGCTGCGCGCCCTGCAGACCGGCCGCTCGCCACTGGCGCTCGCCGCCGCCGCGGCCTGCGCCCTGGCCAGCCCGGTCGCCGCCGCCTTCCTCGCCGGGGTCGTGCTGGCCGGGGCGGTGGAGCGGGGGAGCCGCGCCGGCCGCGCCGCGCTCGCGGTCGCCGGCCTGGCGCTGGGGCTGACCGTCGTCCCCAACCTCGCCTTCCCCGAACCGGGCACCTTCCCCTTCGCCTTCACCTCTTTCATCGCGATCCCGCTCTTCTGCGGCGGCGCCCTCTTCGTCATCCGCGACCTGCCCGAGGAGCGCCGGCTGCGCCGGATCCTGGTCGGCTACGTGCTGGCGGCGACGCTGATCTGGCTGGTGCCGAACGCGATGGGCGGCAACGCGGTCCGCCTCGGCGCCCTCTTCGGCGGCCCGGTCCTGGCCGCCGTGGTGCTCTCGCGCCGCCCCCGGGTCGCCCCCTGGTTCCTGGCGCTGGTCATGGCGGGCGGCCTTTACTGGCAGCTGACCGCGAGTGTCAGCCAGATCGCCCGCAGCGTCGACGACCCCTCCACCTCCTCGGCCTACTTCCAGCCCGCGGCGAGCTGGCTGCGCGCGCACGGGGGGGAGGGCGCCAGGATCGAGGTGCCGCCGACCGCCAACCACTGGGAGTCGGCCTACCTGGCGCCGAAGTTCGAGCTCGCCCGCGGCTGGCTGCGTCAGCTCGACACCACCCGCGACGACGTCTTCTACGACGAAGGCGAGTTGACGAACGCCACCTACGGCTCCTGGCTGCGCCGTAACGCGATCTCCTACGTCGCCCTGCCCGACGCGCCGCTGGATTACTCCTCGACGGTCGAGCGCCGCCTGATCCTCTCCGCGCCGCCCTACCTCAGCTTGCGCTACCGCACGCCGCACTGGCGGATCTACGCGGTGCGCGACGCCAAGCCTCTGGTCGCGCCGCTGGGCGCGGCGAGCGCCCGCACGCTCTCGGTCGGCCGCCAGGGCTTTGTCCTCGACGTCACCCACCCGGGCGAGTTCCTCGTCCGCGTCAGCTTCACTCCCTACTGGTCGATCGCCCGCGGCAGCGGCTGCATCCTCCGCCGCGGCGACTGGACCGTCGCCCGCGCCTCGCGCCCCGGTGTCTTCCGCGTCGCCGCCGACTTCTCGCTCGGCCGCGCCTGGAACGCCGTCACCGGCGCCCGCAAGACCTGCTGAGCCTGGCTCCGACGCCTCAGGGCTGATTGGGCGGCAGGCCGTGCTCGCGCATCGCCAGCACGAACCTGACGAACTCGTCCTGGAACTCGTGCAGCTCGAGGTCGTGGCCGGCGCCGTCGGGGGCGGGCGAGGGTGAGTTGCCCGCCCGGCGCTCCCCGCGGGCGGCCTGGCGCCATTCCGCCATCTGCTCGCGCAGCTCCCCGCGGCCTTCGATGTCCGTGCGCGGCTCCGCCTCCAGCAGTGTCCCGAGGTGGGGCGCGCTGCGCACGCGCTCGGGCATCGCGCGCAGAGCCGCCTCCGGGTCGTCGGCGAAGCGCCGCAGGATCGTCGCGATCAGGCTGGTGTGCTCGAGCGTCTGGTGGCAGACGTGCTTGCGCACCCGCGGGCCGATGACCAGGGCAGGCACCCGCACGCCCAGGGTCGGGTAGCCGGAGCCGTCGTTCACCGCCGGCGGTTCGACGTGGTCGTAGAAGCCACCGTGCTCGTCGTAGACGACCACCAGCAGGGTGTCCTCCCACGCGGGGCTGCGGGCCAGCGCCTCGTAGAGCTCCAGCACCAGCGACTGGCCGGCGCGCACGTCGGAGGGCGGGTGGTCGTCGTTGGAGCTGGGATCGAAGACGCTGAGGTCGATGAAGTTGGGGTCGATCCAGGAGACGTCGCGCAGCTCCCCCTTGGCGGCGTCGTCGAGGAAGCTGTCATGGCTGACGATCGCCGCCTCCAGCGCCTCGGTGCCCAGCTGGACGCGCTTGCGGTTGAAGAAGGCGAAGTTGCCGCGCTTGAGATCGCTGAGGCGGCGGTAGTGGCCGTCGGCGGCGCGCAGGGTGGCGGGGTCGTGCGAGTACCAGCGCCACTGCGAGTCGCGCAGCTGGTGGGTGAAGGCTTCGACGTCGAAGATCGGCGCCGACGCCAGCGCGCTCAGCTTCGGCAGCCGTTTGAGGAACCGCTTCGCCCGCTCGAACAGCCCGGGCTTGTAGCCGAGCTTCGGCGCCGTGGTCCCCGCCAGCGAGTAGAGCCGGTTCGGCCAGGTGTCGCCGGGGATGGAGCTGTGCCAGGCGTCGCAGACGCAGAAGTTGTGGGCGAGGTGCCGGTAGACCGGCAGGTGCTGGGCGCCGTAGTGACCCATCGGCACCCGCAGGAACTGCGGCGACAGCTCGATCGCCTTGCCGTCGACCTTGCGGCTCGCGGCGAAGCTCTTGACGAAGCCGGCGTTGCCTTCCCGCAGCTGTTCCCGCACGCCGGCGGGGGAGTGGTCCGGGTCGAGGATCTTCGCCCGCAGCCCCTGGGGCGGAGTGGGCACGGTTTCACCCAGGCCCCACTCGAAGGGCTGGTACTCGTTCCCGGCCGCGTCGAAGTTCGCCTTCGCCGCGCCGAGCCCGTCGACATCGAGGCCCTCCGCCTGCAGGAAGCCCAGCATCTGGTCGAAGGAGCGGTTCTCCATCATCAGCACGACGATGTGCTTGACGTCGCGCAGGCGCCGCAGGGCCTCTTGGTCATCGATAGGGGACTCGGCCGCGGGGCTCACCGCACCACTCTCACTTCAGGGCCACTTCGCCGGTTTCATCGCGCGGATCGCGCTCGCCTGCTGCCACTTCGGCGACCCGTCGATCGCGTCCACACTCTTCTCTCCCCGCGACCGCGAGACCGTCGAGCCCGTGACGACGAGATAAGAACTTGCCGTGCCGCCGGCGGTGGCGATCGCCAGGACCGGGTGCGGCTGGTCATCGTCCTCGAGCCAGACCATCGTCCCGGGTTGGGCGGCGACGATCTCCGCCCCCGGCGGCGGGTCGTCGCCGGCCGGCTTGGCCTTCTCTTCCTCGTCTTTCTGCGCCGCTCCCGCACCGGTGAGATAGGCGCGAGAGGCCAAGTCGACCGCCATCACCAGACTGACCCCGAGCATCGCCGCGGCGATGACCCCGAAGATGGCGATGACGATCCCCTCGGTGTCGGCGACGTCGAAGGTCTTCAGGGCGGCGGCGCAGGCCGCTGCCACCACCGTGACCGTGACTGCCAGTTTCTTTGCGTACTGGGTGATGTCGAACTCGGGAACCTGAACGACTTCGTGTTCGGCTTTTTCTTTTTCGTGTTCCTTCGGAACCCCGAAGAGATTTCCGATCAGGCCCATCGAACTCCTCCCATGACTGTCGTTGCCGAGGTGTGGACTACCGTCGCGGGCACACTCTCAGATCAACGCTGACTACACAAGCGCTCTTCAGTATTAAAGAGCTAAGGAAAGAGGCTCTTCGAGCAGCGTCCGCACCCGGGCCAAGAACTCGGCGGCGGGGGCTCCGTAGAGGATGCGGTGGTCGCAGGCGAGGGTGACGCCGAGCATGTGGGCGGGGACGATCTCGCCGTCGCGGACGACCGGCCGCTGCTTGATCGCGCCGACCGCGAGGATCGCCGCCTGGGGGGTGTTGATCACGGCGCTGAAGTTGTCGATCCCGTACATCCCCAGGTTGGAGACGGTGAAGGTCCCGCCCGAGAGCTCCGGCGGCGTTACCTGGCCGTCGCGGACCTTCTGCGCCAGCGCCCGCGACTCGGTCGCGATCTGCCGCAGGCCCTTGCGGTCGGCGTCGAAGACGGTGGGGACGACGAGCGCGTCCTGGGCGGCGACGGCGACGCCGACGTTGACCCGCGAGTAGAGCTCGAAGCGCCCGTCGCGGTAGGCCCCGTTCGCCCGCGGATGCTCGCGCAGCGCCAGCGCGCAGGCCTTGACGATCATGTCGTTGAACGACGGCACCACCTCGCCCGCGCCGGCCGTCGCCTTCAGCCGCGCCCGCGCCTCGACCGCCCGGCTCATGTCGATCTCCGCTTCCAGGTAGAAGTGCGGCGCCGTCGCCTTCGACTCCGACATGCGTCTCGCGATCGTGGACTGGAGCTTCGACAAGTCCTCGTAGGTGGTCTGACCCTTGGCGGTCTCAGGGGAGATGGATGAGGGACCAGCCTCGGTTGCGGCGGGTGCCGTCGCCTGAGCCTCGCCCGCGGATGAAGCCGCTTTCTTCACGTCCTTCTTGACGATGCGCCCTCCCGGCCCCGAACCTTGGAGGGAGGCCAAGTCGATGCCTTTCTCCTTGGCGATCCGGCGCGCGACCGGCGAAGCTTTGATCCGGTCAGAACCACGCTCGCTCTCGGAGTCGTCTGAGGTGTCGGCCTCTGAGCCGCTTTGAGTATCGGAAGTGTCACCGTCACCGCTCCTCTGCGGGTGGCCAGGGGGAGGCTCCGAGAACGAAGCCACGTCCTCGCCCGCAGGAGCCTCCCCCTGGTCAGGCCCCGCAGCCGGAGCGGCCGGCGCCTCATCCGAATCCCCAACCCGCGCGATCGGAGTCCCGATAGCCAACGTCTCGCCCTCCTGAGCCAGGATCTCCGTCAGCGTCCCCGCCACGTCGCTCTCGTAAGCCATGTTCGCCTTGTCCGTCTCGATTTCCACGATCTCGTCCCCGATGGCGATTTCGTCCCCGACCTGCTTCATCCAGACCAGGATCGTCCCCTCCTCCATCGAGTCGGACAGGCGTGGCATCACGATGTCGGCCATCAGATCGATCCTTCCAGGGTCGCCAGGGCGGCGCTGACCACGTGCTCCTCGTGGGGAATCGCCGCCTGCTCCAGTCGTTTCGAATACGGCATGTGGACATCGGCGCCGGTCACCCGCTGCACCGGCGCGTCGAGGTCGTCGAAGGCCTGCTCGGTGATCAGCGTCGCCAGGTTGGCGCCGACGCCGCCGTGCGGCCAGCCCTCCTCGACGATCACCGCGCGGTTGGTCTTGCGGACCGACTCGAGGATCGTGTCGAGGTCGAGCGGGCGCAGGGTGCGGGGGTCGATCACCTCGGCCTCGACCCCGTGCTCCTCGGCCAGCACCGTCGCCGCCCGCTCCGCCACCTGGGCCATCTTCAGCACGCCGACGATGGTGACGTCGCCGCCCTGGCGCCGCACCGCCGCTTCGCCGAAGCGCAGCACCTCGTCCTCGCCCTCGGGCACCTCGCCTTTGACCCCGTAGAGGCTCTCGTGCTCGATGAAGATGACCGGGTTGTCGTCGCGGATCGCCGCCTTCAGCAGCGCCTTGCCGTCGGCAGGGGTCGAGGGGCAGGCGACCAGCAGGCCGGGCACCTGCAGGAACAGTGCCTCGAAGCTGTGCGAATGGGTCGGCCCGAGCTGGTGGCCGCCGCCGCCCGGCATCCGGATCACCATCGGCACCCGGGCCTGGCCGTTGAACATGTAGGGGATCGCCGCGGCGTGGTTGACGATCTGGTCCAGCGCCAGCAGCGAGAAGTTCACGGTCATCAGCTCGACGACCGGCCGCAGCCCGCCCATCGCCGCCCCGACCCCGGCGCCGACGATCGTGTTCTCGGAGATCGGGGTGTCGCGGACGCGGCGCTCGCCGAACTCGTCGATCAGCCCCTCGGTCACCTTGAAGGCGCCCTGGAAGACGGCGACGTCCTCGCCCATCACGAGGACGGCCTCGTCGCGTCGCATCTCCTCCGCCATCGCGTCCCGCAGCGCCTCGCGCATCCGCAGCTCCGCCATCAGTCGTCGCCCTCCTCCGCCGGATCTTCTCCAGCCGCTTGCGCGGGTCGAGGGGCAGGGTCCGAGAACGAAGCCACGTCCTCGCCCGCAGGACCCTGCCCCTCGACCCGCTCCATGGGCTGGCTCGAGCCCTCCTGCGCGTCGCCCTGCAGGGCTGGGTTCGGGCGCCGCCCCTCGTCTGGCGGCTGCTCGGCGTAGGCCGCGCCGGCCTCGGCCAGCTCCCGCGCCGCGTCGGGCATCGTGCCCTCGCGCTCGCCCCGGTGCGGCTCCGGGCTGCGCTCGTCGACCGCGTACCAGCCGCCGGGATCGTCGAGCGCGTAGAGGTTCTCGTACATCGTGTCCAGCGGCGGCTCCGGCGAGGCCTCGGCGAACTCGGTCGCCGCGACCACCGTCGCCTCGGCAGCGTCGCGCGCCTGCCGCACCTCGCGCTCGCCCAGCACCCCGGCCTCGACGCAGCGCCGCGCGAAGCTCTCGATCGGGTCTTTCTCGCGCCACTCCTCGACCTCCTCGCGCTCCCGGTAGATCTCGGGATCGGCGGCGGAGTGGCCGCGGTAGCGGTAGGTGACGACCTCGAGCAGGGTCGGCCGGGACTCTTCCCGCGCCTCCTCGATCCCGGCGGCGACGGCCTCGCGCACGGCGATTACGTCCATGCCATCGGCCCGGGCGCCGGGGACGCCGTAGCCCTCGGCCTTCTTCGAGAGGTCGGTCTGGGCCGAGTGGCGCTCGACCGCCGTCCCCATCCCGTAGAGGTTGTTCTCGACCAGGAAGAAGACCGGCAATTTCCACAGGGCGGCCAGGTTCATCGTCTCGCCGAAGTTGCCGGTGTTGGAGGCGCCGTCCCCGAACATGCAGACGGTGACCGCGTCTTCCCCCTTGTACTGGGAGGAGAGGGCGAGGCCGGCGGCGATCGGCAGGTTGCCGCCGACGATCCCGTAGCCGCCCATGAAGCGCTTCTCGGCGTCGAAGATGTGCATCGAGCCGCCGCGGCCGCCGCTGGTCCCGTCGACGCGGCCGAACAGCTCCGCCATCACCCGCTTCGGCTCGGTGCCGCGGGCGATCGCGTGGCCGTGAGTGCGGTAGGTGCCGATCAGGAAGTCCTCGTCGCGCATCACCGAGGTGGTGCCGACGATCGTCGCCTCCTCGCCGATCGCCAGGTGCAGGAAGCCGCCGGCTTTGGCCCGCTGGTACTGGCGGCCCGCCTCCTCCTCGAAGCGGCGAATCAGGGCCATGCGCGCGAGCAGCTCGTAACAGGCGGCGGCGTCGGGCAGATCGGCCATCGATCTCACCTTAGCGAGGTGCTTACGCCTTGAAACTCGCTGCTCTTCGGTTCTGTCGAGTTGATGACCCCCTGGTGATGACAACTCGACAGAAGGTCTCAATCCGCAGCGGCTTCGACCGCCTCCTCGAGGCGGTCGTCTCCCCAGAAGACCTGCTCGCCGACGACCAGCGCTGGGACGCCTTCGACGCCGCGATCCCCGGCCGCCGCGGTCGCCTCCTTGAGGCCGTTCTTGACGATCTCCGTCTGCACCGCTTTCAGCAGCGCCCGCGGGTGCAGCTCGCAGGCGGCGCTGGCGATGACGACGTTGTCGGGGTCGCTGAGGTCACGGCCCGCGGCGAAGGCCTGGCGGAAGGCGGCGAGCGAGAAGGAGACGGTGCGGCCGGTCTGCTTGGCGAAGGTCGCCACCCGCATCGCCGTCAGCATGTTGCCGGGCCAGGGATCCGGCCACTGGACCGGCGGCAGCCCGTAGGCAAGGGCGCGGCGCTCGACCTCGGCCATGCCCTCGGCCCGGCTCGGCGTCTGCGACCAGGAGCCGCGGTCGAAACGGTGGAACAGTCCTCCGAGCAGCACCGGCACCCACTCCGGCTGCTCCAGCTCGGCTTCGGTGAACAGCCCGCTGACCCGCTCGGCGGCGAGGTAGGCGTACGGCGACCCGAGGTCGAAGTAGAAGGTCGCGCGCTCGGCCACGGGACGACTCTATGGATGGTGCGGGCGCCGGTCCGTGACCGACGTCATCGACTAAGCGTGAGTCGCCCAGCCATCCACGGCGCGGGCCGCTTCGAAGATCGCCTCGGAGATCGTCGGGTGGGGATGGACGATCCGCGCCAGCTCCTGGTAACCGCCCTCCAGGGCCATCGTCGCCACCAGCTCGGCGATCATGTCGCAGGCGCGGTTGCCGACGATGTGGACGCCGAGGATCTCGCCGTACTTGGAGTCGGCGACGACCTTGACCAGGCCTTCTTTGTCGTCGTAGACGGTCGCCCCGCCGACGCCGCCGAGCTTGAACTTGCCGACCTTGACGTCGTTGCCGGCCTCCTTGGCGGCGGCCTCGGTGAGCCCGACGCTGGCGACCTGGGGGTGGCTGAAGGTGGCGCCGGCGATCAGCTTCTGGTCGACCCCGTGGGTCTCGACCCCGGCCGCGGCCTCGGCCGCGACGACGCCCTCCTCGGAGGCCTTGTGGGCGAGCGCCTTGGCGTTGACCAGGTCGCCGATCGCGTAGACCTTGGCGTTCGTGGTCCGCTGCAGGGCGTCGACCTTGACCTTGCCGTTCTCCTCCAGCTCGACCCCGGCCTCGGCCAGGCCCAGGCCCTCGGTGTCGGCGCGGCGGCCGCCGGCGACGCAGAGGTAGTCGACCTCGGCCGACTCGCCGCCGTAGGTGAACTTGACGGAGTCGGCCCCGGCCTCGACGTTCTCGACCGGGTTGCCGGTGGCGACGGTGATGTTCTGCTTCTTGAAGGCGCGCTCGACCACCCGGACCACGTCCTTGTCCTCGGCCGGGAGGATCTGCGGCAGCATCTCCAGCAGCAGCACCTCGGTCCCGAAGCGGCCGTAGGCGGAGGCGATCTCACAGCCCGAGGCGCCGGCGCCGACCACGGCGATCTTCTGCGGCACCTGCGGCAGCGACCAGGCGCCCCAGGTGTCGACGATGCGCTCGCCGAACTCGACCCCGGGGATCGGGGAGGCGACGGAGCCGGTGGCGAGGATCACGGCGCCGGCCTCGTAGGTCTCCTCGCCGACCTTGACGTTGCCCTCGGCGGTGAGCGAGCCCTCGCCCTCGATCACGGTGACTTTGTTTTTGTCCCAGAGCATCTTCACCCCGCCCGATAGCGACTCGGAGACGGCGGCGCGGCGCTTGCCGACGGCGTCCCAGTCGAGCGAGACGTCGTTGGCGACGACACCGAGGTCGGCGCTCTCACGCGCCTCGGTGTAGATCTCCGCCGTGCGCAGGATCGTCTTGGCGGGGATGCAGGCGTAGTTGAGGCAGCGCCCGCCCGCCTTGTCGCGCTCGACCACGGCGGTTTTCTTACCCAGCTGGGCAGCGCGGATGGCCGCGACGTAGCCCCCGGGCCCGCCGCCGATCACGATTACATCGAAGGAATCAGCCATGGGCCTGAGCCTATAGAACGGCGATTGCGCGGTTCCTTACCCACGTATCTCGTGGAAACGGAACCGCGGAACCGGGGCGGCCGGTCACTCCTTCTTCTGGCCCGGCATGCGACTGACGAGCCGGCCCATCGGCCCGACCGCGCCCTGCAGGGTCTCGACGCTCTGGTTGAGGCCGGCGACGGCGGTGAGGATCCGCTCCATCAGCTCGCTCAACTGGTCGATCCCCGCGTCCAGCCCCTCGACTCCCTTGTCGAGTCGTTCCAAGGTCTCGGGCAGGTGGTTGAGCACCACCAGGTCGTCGCGCAGCGCCGGCAGGGCCGAGGTATCGGCGGCGACGCGGTCGAGCGCGTCGGCGACCCGGGTCAGCTGCGCGGTGTGCTCCTTCATCGCCCGGGTGTTCTCGACGATCTCCGGGATCGTTCGCAACGCGGCGAGCACGTCGGTGGGCAGCGCCGAGATCTTGTCCAGGGATGGCAGGCCGAGCGGGGTCATCGACCTAGCTCCGTGGGGTGCGTTCGGGCATCTGGATCCGGGCCATCGCCTTGACCATGAAGAAGAAGAAGGTGCCGGAGACGGCGAGCAGGCCGAGGGTGGCGGCGAACTGGGCCACGGTCGCCGCCTGCACGGCGAGGCCGAAGACGGCGCTGAAGATCAGGAAGACGAGGATCAGCTGGAAGCCGAGCACGGCCCAGTAGCGGGCGCGCCACATGCCCCAGGCCATGATCCCGAGGATCCCGGCGGGGGCGACGATCTGCGGGATTTTCGGCGTTTCGCCGTTGACCTTGACGCCCGCCAGGTAGCCGCCGACGATCGAGAGCGCGATCAGGCCGGCGACGACGGCCCCGATCGTCACCACCCGCGGCCGCTCGCCTTCGGCCAGCGGCTCCAGCGCTTCCCGCGCCGCCTGGTTGCGTTCCTCGGCCTTGGCGTAGCCCTGCTTCATGCGGTCGGCACCGCCGCGCTGCTTGCGCTTGCGCGGCTCCGCCTGGGGCTCGCTCCGTGACTCGGGCGGGCCCTCGCTCGGTGCGCGTTCGTCAGCCACCGGGCGCGACTCCAACGCTGCGCCGCAGCTCCGCTGCGGCTGCGGCCGGGTCGGCGGCGTCACGGATCGCCCGCACCACGCAGAGCCGCTCCGCCCCGGCGGCGACGACCTGCCCGGCGTTGCCGACGTCGATCCCGCCGATCGCGAAGAAGGGGTGGGCGGCATGCTCGGCCGCATGGGCGATCAGCTCCAGCCCGACCGCCGGCCGGCCGGCCTTCGTCGGCGTCTCCCAGATCGGCCCGACGCTGATGTGATCCGGGAGCGCTCCCGGTCGGCGCATATCGGCGTCCTCGGTCGCTTGTGTGCCGAGCACACCGCGCTCCCTGTGTCCTTGATCTGCTTGACCGGGAGCGCTCCCGGAAGCGGCAATCTGCTCCTCCGAATGAGTCGAGAGGCCGATGATGAAATCGGGTCCGAGAAGCGTCCTCGCTTCTTCTACCGACCCGTCGTCCTGGCCGACGTGGACCCCGTCGGCGTCGCAGCTGCGGGCCAGGTCCGGATCGTCGTTGACGATGAAGAGGGCGCTGTAGATGTCGCAGACGCGCCGGAAGGTCCCCGCCGCCCGCTCGATCTCCGCCCGTCCCAGCTCCTTCTCGCGCAGTTGGACGATGTCGGCGCCGCCGCTCAGCGCCGCCCGCAGCAACGCTTCCGGGTCTTCGCCGCGGGGGCGGGCATCGCAGACGAAGTAGAGCCGCGCCGTGCGCAGGCGCTCGCGGCGCAGCGGTCCGGCGGACTCGGGGGGCGCGAGGCTCATCCCTCGATTATGACCTCGCCCGTCGGGTGGGTAGCATCGTCGTAGTAACGGGAGCCCGCAAGGGCTGAGAGGGTGGCAACGAGGTCACCGACCGTCTCGACCTGATCCGGGTAATGCCGGCGGAGGCAATGGCTTGACCGAGCAACGCGGTTTCGACGCGATATTCGTAGGCGGTGGGGTGATCGGCCTCAGCGCCGCCTGGCGCGCTGCTCAGGGCGGGGCGCGGGTGACCGTGCTCGATCGCGCCGAGCCGCCGGCCGGCGCCACCCGCGTCGCCGCCGGGATGCTGGCCCCGGTCGGCGAGCTCGCCTTCGGCGAGCCGGAGCTGCTGGAGCTGACCCTGGCTTCGGCCGCGCTCTACCCGGAGTTCGTCGCCGAGCTCGAGGCGGCGACGGGGGAGAGGACGGGATACACCAGCCAGGGCGCACTCCACATCGCGCTCGACCGCGACGAGGCGGCGGAGCTGCGCCGCGTCCACGACCTGCAGCGCTCGCTCGGGCTCGCGGCCGAGTGGCTGCCGCCGCGCCGCTGCCGCGAGCTGGAGCCGGGCCTGACCCCGTCCTTCAACGGTGGTGTGCACGCGCCCGGCGAGGCGGAGGTCGACCCGCGGGCGCTGACCCGGGCGCTGCTGGCGGCGTTGGGGGAGGTGGGGGCTGAGGTGCGGCTTGGCGGAGCAGGGCAGCCCCCCGCCGCGATGCAGAACGGGGTCGGGGAGGGGGCGCGGGCGGAGGCGCGCAGCGGGACCGAGGTGGTCGCGGGGATCTTCGAGGGCGAGCGCCTCGTGGGCGTGCGCACCGCCGCCGGCGAGGAACTGCGCGCCGACGCGACCGTCCTCGCCACCGGGGCTTGGGCCGGACGGGCCGAGTGGCTGCCCGAGCACGCCCGCCCCCCGGTGCGCCCGGTCAAGGGCCAGATCGTCGAGCTGCGCGCCCGCGACGGCGAGGCGCCCTGCGAGCGGATCGTCGCCTCCGAGCGCGTCTACCTGGTCCCGCGCCCCGACGGCCGCTTGATCGTCGGCGCCACCTCCGAAGAGCAGGGCTTCGACACCGCGGTCACCGCCGGCGGCGTCCACGAGCTCCTGCGCGAGGCCTACCGGCTGCTTCCCGACGTCGCCGAGATGGAGCTGGTCGACTCGATGGCCGGCCTGCGGCCCGGCACCCCCGACAACTTGCCGCTGATCGGCCCCGGCGCGATCGAGGGCCTGGTCCTGGCAACCGGCCATTACCGCAATGGCATCCTGCTGGCGCCGCTGACCGCCGAAGCGATCGCCGCCGTGCTCGCCGGCGAGCAGTTGCCGGAAGCGGTAGCGCCGGCACACCCGGCGCGCATGGCCGTGGTGGCCGAGGAGACGACTGAGGGCGCGAGCGCGCTCCCGAGCTCGGGAGCGCGCTCGCCCACGGACCGCGCCGCCGAACTGGCGGCGCGCGGTGCGGCGCTCGCCGAGGCTGCCGAAGCGGCAGAGCGGGCGGCGGAGGAGCCCCGATGAGGATCGAACTGAATGGGGAGCGGCGCGAGCTGGCAGAGACCACCACCCTGGCCGACGCCGTGCGCGAGTCCGGAGCCCCCGAAGCGGCCCGCGGGGTCGCCGTCGCCCTCGATGGCGAGGTCGTCCCGCGTGGGAAGTGGGAGGCGACGGCGCTGCGCGAGGGCCAGAGCGTCGAGATCCTCGCCGCGATCCAGGGCGGCGCCGAGACCTGGGAGCTGGGCGGGCGCCAGTGGTCCTCGCGCCTGATCGCCGGCACCGGCGGCTTCCGCTCGCTGGAGCAGATGGAGGGGGCGCTGCTTGCCGCCGGCACCGAGATCGTCACCGTCGCCCTGCGCCGGATCGACCCCGCCGCCAGCGGCTCGGTCCTCGACGTGATCGACCGCCTCGGCCTCTTCGCCCTGCCCAACACCGCCGGCTGCTTCACCGCCCGCGACGCGGTCCGCACCGCCAAGCTCGCCCGCGAGGCCTTCCAGACCGAGTGGGTCAAGCTCGAGGTGATCGGCGACGACCGCACCCTTTACCCAGACGCGGTCGAGCTGCTCGACGCCGCCGAACAGCTCGTCGCCGACGGCTTCACCGTCCTCCCCTACACCAACGACGATCCGGTTCTCGCCCGCCGCCTCGAGGAGGCCGGCTGCGCCGCAGTGATGCCGCTGGGCTCGCCGATCGGCTCCGGCGCCGGGATCCGCAACCCCTACAACGTCGCGATCATCGCCGAGCGCGCCACCGTGCCGGTCATCCTCGACGCCGGCATCGGCACCGCCTCCGACGCCGCCCTGGCGATGGAGCTCGGTTGCGACGCGGTGCTCGCCGCCAGCGCCATCTTCGGGGCCGAGGAGCCGGCGGCGATGGCGCGGGCCCTGCGCGCCGCCGTCGAGGCCGGCCACGTCGCCCGAGGCGCGGGTCGCATCCCCCAGCGCACCCACGCCGAGGCCTCGACCCCCTACCAGGGACTGCCGGACCTGTCCTGAGCCGGGCCTCCCGCCGCGACACTCAAGGCACCTCTACCATGGGCACTTCGCCCCTGTAGCTCGAGCTGGTTAGAGCGGTGGCCTTTTAAGCCGCGCGTCGCGGGTTCGAGTCCCGCCGGGGGCATTTGGCCGGGGACGACGACGCGCGCGAGGTTTCCTCGATCGGCGCCAGGCACGACGAGCACCTGCTTCGCGTCCCCTGCGACGTCGAGGCCGAGGACGACGTCCGCCTACGGCGGATCCACGACGAGGTCGAGCGCGGCTTCGACGCCCTGCGCGACATCGACGATGGCGTCTCCGTCTTCGGCTCCGCCCGCGTCCCGGAGGGCCACCGCTGGTACGAGCTCTGCCGCGAGACCGCCGCCTGCCTCGCCCATCACGGCTTCACCGTGATCACCGGCGGCGGGCCCGGCCTGATGGAAGCCGCCAACCGCGGCGCCCAGGAAGCCGGCGGACTCTCGGTCGGCCTCAACATCGAGCTGCCGCACGAGCAGCACGCCAACCCGTACCTGGATCGCAGCCTCGACTTCCACTACTTCTTTGCCCGCAAGCTGATGTTCGTCCGCTACGCCCGCGCCTTCGTGATCATGCCCGGCGGCTTCGGCACCCTCGACGAGATGTTCGAGAGCCTGACCCTGATCCAGACCAACCGGATCCAGCACTTCCCGACGATCCTCGTCGACTCCGCCCACTGGAAGCCCCTGCTCGACTGGATCGACAACAGCCTTGAGGACGACGGCATGATCGGCCCCGCCGACAAAGAGCTGCTGGTCACCGCCGACACCCCTGGGGAGGTCTGCGACCACGTGCGGCGGGCGAGCACGGCGCAGAAGCTTCTCGCTCGTCCCTGACTCTCCTTTGCCCCCTGTGTTCCCTGGGCCCTAAGGCTACTGGTAGGTCTACATGCAATTTAGATTGCATTTGATAATTAAACCTAGATGTTGTTAACTACAGGGGCCTCATGTAGATATCAATGTATCTAAGGGAGAAGACATTGAATACGGAACAGGCGATACGCGCAATCGAGATAACCCAGACGAAGCTCGACGAGCTCTTCGAGGAGATCAAGGCCGAGCTGCTGGTCGAGAATGAGGGTGTCGCGGGCACCGACCCGATCGCGGGATCGATCGATGCCAAGCAGTCGCACCCCTGGTCCCTGAGCGGTTCAGCCCCCACGGGTCAGTGGGAGAGGACCGACAGCTCGACCGGCGTCCGTTACAAGTGGCCTGACGGGAACGTCGACGAGTACAGCCAGTTCATCCACTACGTTGGGCGGGGTGAGTTCGAGGGCGTCAACCTGGCCTTGGGGTACCTCGACAACGGCGATGTGGTCGGCTTCTCGCTCGGCACGGGAGGGGGGTCCAAGCGCGGCATCACCTATTTCTTCCCCGCCGACGACTTCGAGACGACGCGGGAGAAGATCTCGATGATCCGCGGCGGCGGCCCGAACGGCCGCAGTGGCTTCGGCTCGCGGGAGGCCGTCCCACCCGCCTATGCCGAGTTCGAGACCGCGATCCTGCGGGAGCGGAAAGCGGGCAAGTGGAGGGTGCTCGGAGTGGTGGTGGCAGAGGACGATGCCGAGACGATGCTCCGGCACACCGCCCTGCAGGCCCGACTGCGCAATCTGGCGTAGTCGGGCGTCGGCCGGCTAGTGCCGGAAGTGACGGTGCTTGGTGAAGACCATCGTCACGCCGCCCTCGTCGCAGGCGGCGATCACCTCGCCGTCGCGTTTGGAGCCGCCGGGCTGGATCACGCAGTTGGAGCCCGCCTGGATCGCCAGCTCGGGGCCGTCGGCGAAGGGGAAGAAGGCGTCGGAGGCGACGGCGGAGCCGGCCAGAAGCGCCTCGGCGTCCTCGCCGCGGGCGTCGCGGCACTTCTCGACCGCGAGTCGGACCGAGTCGACGCGGGACATCTGGCCGGCGCCGATGCCGAGCGTCGCGCCGCCCTTGGCGATCACGATCGCGTTGGAGCGGACGCGGCGGCAGACGGTCCAGGCGAAGAGCATGTCGCTCCACTGCTCCTCGCTCGGCTGCGTCTCCGTGACCACCTCCATGATCTCGCGCGGCTCCGGGTCGCCGTCGCGGTCCTGGATCAGCAGCCCGCCGTGGACGCGTTTGACGTCGCGCTCGCCAGGGTCCGTCTGGCGCCGCTCCTCCTCGCAGAGGATCCGGATCGACTCCTTCTGCTGCAGCACCGCCAGCGCTCCATGCTCGTAGTCGGGCGCGCTCAGCACCTCGACGAAGTTCTTGTGCAGCTCCTCGGCCAGCTCGCTGCTGACCGGGCGGTTGAGCGCGATCACGCCGCCGTAGGCGGAGAGCGGGTCGCAGGCCAGCGCCTTCAGGTAGGCCTCGAGCGCGTCCACGCCGATCGCCACCCCGCAGGGGTTGTTGTGCTTGACGATCACGCAGGCAGGCTCGTCGAAGTCGTCGACCAGCCCGCGGGCGGCGTCGAGGTCGAGCACGTTGTTGAAGGAGAGCGCCTTGCCGTGCAGCTTCGAGACCCGCGAGAGGATGTGGCTGCGCGCCCCGGCGTCGGCGTAGAGCGCCGCCCGCTGGTGCGGGTTCTCGCCGTAGGAGAGGTCGAGCACCTTCTCGTAGGCGACCGCCAGGTGTTCCGGGAAGTCCTCGTACTCGGTCGAGAACCAGCGGCTGATCGCGGCGTCGTAGCGGGCGGTCTGGGCAAAGGCCTCGTTAGCGAGCCAGTGCCGGGTCGAGGCGGACAGCTTGGCGCCGCCGCTCTCCTCCAGCTCGGCGCAGACCGCGTCGTAGGCCTCGGGCTTGACGACGACGGCGACGCCCTCGTGGTTCTTGGCGGCGGCGCGGATCATCGTCGGGCCGCCGATGTCGATGTTCTCGATCGCCACCTCAGGTGCCACCTCGGCGCCGGCGACGGTCTGCTCGAAGGGATAGAGGTTGACGCAGACCAGGTCGATCGGCTCGATCCCCTCGCGCGCCAGCGTCGCCATGTGCTCCGGGTCGTCGCGCCGTGCCAGCAGCGCCGCGTGCAGCCGCGGGTGCAGCGTCTTCACGCGGCCGTCGAGGATCTCCTCCTGGCCGGTGAACTCGGAGACGTCGGTCACGGTCAGGCCCGCCTCGCGCAGGGCGCCGGCGGTGCCACCGGTCGAGAGGATCTCGACCCCGAGCGCGGCCAGGCTCTTGGCGAAGTCGGCGACGCCGGTCTTGTCGGAGACCGAGATCAGCGCCCGCCGCACCCGGATCGCGCCGTCGCCGGCGTTCTCGTCGCGGGTGTCGGTTGCGGTCTCAGTCATCGATCACGACGGTCCGGGGATCGTCGCCGTCGATCCTAACCCGGCCCTCCGCGATCATGCGGATCGCCTCCGGGTAGAGCTGATGCTCGACCAGGTGAACGGCCTTCTCCAGCTCCCCGCGATCGTCGCCCGCCGGTACCGCGACCTCGCGCTGGAGGATCGGCGGCCCGGTGTCGACCCCCTCGTCGACGAAGTGCACGGTGACCCCCGTGGTCTCGACCCCGGCCGCCAGCGCCTGCCCGATCGCATCGAGCCCGGGGAAGGCCGGCAGCAGGGCGGGGTGGACGTTGACGATGCGGTTGCGGAAGCGGGCGACGAAACCGTCGCTGAGCAGCTGCATGTAACCGGCGAGGACGACCAGATCGGCACCGCGCGACTCGATCCACTCGGCCATGTCGGCGTCCCGCGCCGCCCGGTCCTCGTACTTGTCGGCGGCGAAGACCCCCGTCGCCACGCCCTCGACCTGCGCCCGCTCCAGCGCCCAGGCATCGGGCTTGTCGGTCCCGACCCCGACCACCTCGATCCCCTCGCGCCGGTGCAGCGTGTCGAGGATTGCCTGCAGGTTGGTGCCGGAGCCGGAGGCGAGGACGACGAGCTTGAAGGTGCTCACCGCCGCATCTTCGCAGTTGACCCTGGATCAGAATTCGCACGGCGCCCGGACTTTGGCTCTAGAGTGCCGATCCAATTCACCGCTTGGCGAGGGGAGGCAGTGGAATGTCGATCGAGGTGGTTGCATATAAGCGCGGACTGCTTCTGCTGGCCGGAGCTCTGCTCCTGTTGGCGGCACTGGCTCCGGTCGCCTGGGCGGCACCGACGAACGACGATTTCTCGGCTGCGCAGACGCTCTCGCCCGGACTTCCGAGGGAATTCTCCGGGTCCACTCAGGAAGCGACCAAGGAGGCCGGCGAGCCCGATCACGCGGGGAACGCCGGCGGCCACTCGGTCTGGTTCTCGTGGACGCCGGCTGTCAGCGGCCCGGTCGCGATCAACACCGGCTGCACCCCCAGCTTCGAAATGCTGACTGCCGTTTACACGGGTTCGGCGGTCAACGCCCTGGTTCCGGTCGCCAGTAACCAGGGGTTCCCGGTTCCGTCCTGTTTCGGCGAAACCACCAAGGTCGAATTCACGGCCAGCGCCGGCACCACCTACCGGATCGCGATCGACGGCCGCGACGGCGCCCAGGGTTCCTTCAGCGCCACGATCGAAGGGGCGCCTGCCAACGACGATTTCGCCGATGCGACCGCGATCGGCGGCGAACCGCCCCAGCAGGCTTTCGGCACGACCAAGTTCGCGACCGCGGAGAGCGGTGAGCCCGACCACGCCGGGGAACCCGCCGGACACTCGGTCTGGTTCTCCTGGACGCCGGCCGTCAGCGGCCCGGTCGCGATCTCCACCTGCTCGAGCTTCTTCAGCCTCGACACCCTGCTTGCCGTCTACACCGGATCGGCCGTGGGCGCCCTGACTCCGGTCGCGGCCAACGACGATGCGCCGGCGGTCGAAGGGTTTCCGGGATGCGCCTCGGCCAACAGCGAAGTCCGCTTCGTCGCCACTGCCGGCACCTCCTACAAAATCGCGGTCGACAGCACCGGCGGGACCAGCGGCAGATTCGCCCTGCGTCTGCGCGGGCGCCCGGCCAACGACGATTTCGCCAATGCGCAGGCACTGCCGGCGGCCCTCAATCCCAATTTCCCGATCGGGATGTCACAGGCAACCACGGATATGGCAACCAAGCAGGCAGGCGAGCCGGATCATGCCGGCGCCTCTGGCGGTCAGTCCGTCTGGTTCTCGTGGACTCCCTCCAGCAGTGGCCGCGTCCAGGTCTCGACCTGCACTCACGAAGGGCCCGAGGACCCCGACACGCTTCTTGCCGTCTACACCGGTGCCGCTGTCGACACCCTGACTCCGGCGGCGAGCAACGACGACGCCCCCGCCCCCAACTGCCGCGCTTCCGACAGCGAAGTCAGCTTCATCGCTAGTGCCGGGACCACCTACCGGATCGCCGTCGACTCGAAGAACCCGAGCCACGGTCGCTTCGACCTGCAGCTGGAAGGAGCGCCGGCCAACGACGACTTCGCCGGCGCCCAGACCCTCGCTCCCACGTTGCCCAGCTTCGCCACCGGCTCCACCAAGTTCACCACCAAGCAGGCCGGCGAGCCGAACCACGCCGGCGAGCCCGGTGGCCACAGCGTCTGGTTCTCGTGGACTCCGTCCAGCAGCGGCCCGGTCATCGTCACGGCCTGCTCGTACACCGAACGCATCGTGCCAGTGCTCGGCGTCTACACCGGCTCGGCGGTGAACGCCCTGGCGCCGGTCACCGGCGACCCGATCCTCGGGGCGAGCTGCCACGCGACCGCGAGCGGGCTCGAATTCGATGCCGTCGCCGGCACCACCTACCGGATCGCGGTCGACGGCGAAGCGGGCAGCCTCGGCCTTTTCTCGCTCGAAATCCAGGGCCGGCCGATGAATGACGACTTCGCGTCGCCGGAAGTTCTCAGCCCCACCCCGATGACCGCCGGCGGGATCAACCGGCTCGCGACCAAGCAGGCCGGCGAGCCGAACCACGCCGGCGATCCGGGAGGCCACTCGCTGTGGTTCTCCTGGACGCCGTCGAGCTCCGGACCGGTTGACATCAGCGCCTGCGGATACGCGCGCGAGATGGACACGCTGCTTGCCGTCTATACCGGCTCGGCCGTGGGCGCTCTGACTCCGGTTGCGAGCAACGACGACGCCGCCGGCTCACCGCCGAATCAGCTCTGCGAATCCAGCCGCGGCAACAGCGAGGTCGTATTCGACGCCGTCGCCGGGACCACCTACCGGATCGCCGTCGACGGCAAGGGCGGCAGCGTCGGCCGCTTCGGCCTCGCCTTCGAACGGGCGCCCAGCAACGACGACTTCGCTACGCCCCAGTCGCTCAGCCCCGGCCTGCCTTCATACGGGAGCGCCGTGACCAAGCTCGCAACCAAGGAGGCCGGCGAGCCCGATCACGCGGGGAACGCCGGCGGCCACTCGGTCTGGTTCTCGTGGACGCCTGCGAGCAGCGGCCAAGTGGCGATCTCGACCTGCGTCAACGAGGGCGACCTCGATCCCGCCGTCGCCGTCTACACGGGCTCGGCGCTTGACAGCCTGACGCCCATTGCGACCAGCGGCGAGGACGATCCCGCCGGTGGCTGCCGCTCGACCGGCGGCGAAGCACAGTTCACGGCCGTCGCCGGCACCACCTACCGGATCGCCGTCGACGGCAAGGGTGGCAGCGTCGGGAGATTCCAGCTGATCCTCGAAGGTGTCGCTGCGAACGACGATTTCGGCCAGTCGATGTCGCTGGGCGGCGGCCTACCGGCGCGAAATTTCTTCGCCTCGAACCGGTTTGCCACCAAGCAGGCCGGCGAGCCGGATCACGCCGGCAACGCCGGCGGCGCCTCGGTCTGGTTCAAGTGGACGGCGCCGGTCTCGGCCGAGGTCAGCATCGATACCTGCGACAGCGGCTTCGACACCCTGCTCGGCGTCTACACCGGCTCCGCCGTCGACGCGCTGACGCCCGTCGCCGCCAACGACGATGCCGGCGGCAAGTGCTCGCCACGGAGCAGGGTCAGTTTCGCGGCGATCGCCAACACCACTTACCGGATCGCGGTCGACGGCAAGGACGGCGCCCAGGGAACGATCAGATTGGACGTCGACGCGCGTCCGGTCAACGACGACTTCGAATCTGCCGAAAAGACCCCGGTCCCCGTCGGCTGGTACTGGTCGGGCACGACCAGCCTCGCGACCAAGCAGGTCGGCGAGCCGAACCACGCAGGCGACTTCGGCGGTCACTCCGTCTGGTACTCGTGGACTCCCGGCAAGAGCGCGGCGGTCGAGCTCGACGCCTGCGCCGGCAGCTTCGAGCCGCTCCTCGGCGTGTACACCGGAGCTGCCGTCGACGCCCTGACCCCGGTCGCGACCACCGACTCCGGGTCGGGTCAGTGCGAAGAAGGTGGCAGCGTCGGCTTCGAAGCGCTCGCCGGGACCACCTACCGGATCGCCGTCGACGGCAAGGGCGGCGACAGCGGTTACTTCGAACTCCACCTGCGACCGGCTGTCGAACACCCGCGCTCGCTCAGCGTCACCAGTGCCGGCGAAGGGGCCGGCTCGGTCGTTTCCCCCTCGGCGCCGATCGCCTGCGATTCCGCCTGCAGCTACCGCCTCGAAGTAGGCGAGCTGGTCACCCTCGATGCGCAGCCCACCTCCGGCTCGACCTTTGCCGGCTGGTCGGGGGGAGGGTGCTCGGGCACCGGGGCCTGTCAGGTGACTTTGAACGCCGACACGTCGGTCGTCGCCAATTTCGCTTCCGCTCCGCCCGTCGCGGATGGTGGCGGTAGTGGCAGTGGGGGCGGCGGGGCTCCCCCATCATCCACTTTGCCCGGGGGGCCGAACCCCGCCCCGAAGCCACTCCACTGCAGACCGGGCTTCAAGAAGACCCGGGTTCACGGCAAGCCGAAGTGCATCAAGAAGCCGAAGCACCACAAAAGTGGGCGCGGCAAGCGCTGAATCGGAGCGCGCAGCGGCCGTTAGCGTGAGGCCGGCACTACCGCGATGTCCTCCAGGGCGAATTTGCCGTTCGCCTCGTCGGGGTCGCCGAGCGGGTAGTCGCCGGTGAAGCAGGCGTCGCAGTGGTCCTCGGGGCCGCCGCCGATCGCCTCGTAGAGGCCGGCCATCGAGAGGTAGGCGAGCGAGTCGGCGTCGAGCTCGTCGGCGATCTCCTGGATGCTGCGCCGGTGGGCGATCATCTCCTCGCGGGTCGACATGTCGACGCCGTAGTGGCAGGGATTGCGGATCGGCGGCGCCGAGATCCGCAGGTGCACCTCGCGGGCGCCGGCGTCGCGCAGCATGCCGACGATCTGCCGCGTCGTGTTGCCGCGCACGATCGAGTCGTCGACGACGACGATCCGCTGCCCGGAGATGATCTCCGGCAGCGGGTTGAACTTCAGCCGCAGGCCGTGCTTGCGCAGCTCTTGGCCGGGCTGGATGAAGGTGCGGTTGACGTAGCGGTTCTTGATCAGGCCGTCGTCGCGCGGCAGCCCCGAGGCGCGTGCGAACCCCGCCGCCGCCGGGTTGCCGGAGTCCGGCACCGCGATCACCAGGTCGGCTTCGACCGGCGCCTCGCGCCAGAGAATTGCCCCCATCCGGCCGCGCACCTGCTGCAGCACCTTGCCCTCGAGCCGGCTGTCGGGGCGGGAGAAGTAGATGTGCTCGAAGACGCAGGTCGCCTTGCGCTGGGCCTTGACCACCTGGCGCGTCTCCAGCCCGCGCTCGGTCAGGCTGACCATCTCGCCGGGGTGCACTTCGCGCATCAGTTCGGCGCCGATGATGTCGAAGGCGCAGCTCTCGGAGGCGACCGCGAAGCGGCCGTCGATCCGCCCCAGCGAGAGCGGCCGGATCCCGTGCGGGTCGCGGAAGGCGACGATCGCGTGCTTGGTCATCACCACGGTCGAGTAGGCGCCCTCCATCCGCGGCATCACCTCGGCGACCGCGTCCTCGATCAGCTTGCCGCCGTGGGAGGAGAGCAGGGCGGCGATGATCTCCGAGTCGGAGGTGCCGCGGAAGTCGATCCCGCGCTCCTTCAGCTCGGCCCAGAGCTCGACCGCGTTGGTCAGATTGCCGTTGTGGGCCAGCGCCACCTCGCGGCCGTCGTCGCGCCAGACCGGCTGCGCGTTCTCCCAGGAGCCGCCGCCGGTGGTCGAGTAACGCACGTGGCCGATCGCCATGTCGCCCTCCAGCGCCCGCAGCTTCTCCTCGTCGAAGACCTGGGAGACCAGCCCGGAGTCGCGCAGGGTGGTGATGTGGCCGCCCTCGCAGGTGGCGATCCCGGCCGACTCCTGGCCGCGGTGCTGCAGCGCGTAGAGGCTGAAGTACGCCAGCCGGGCGACGTCGTGGCCGGGTGCGTATACGCCGAAGACGCCGCATTCATCTCGCGGCCCATCGCGGTCATCGAGCCGCTCTGCCGAAGTCAAAAGCGCGTGTTCCTCGCTGGTTAGAGAGACGGGACGCGCAGGCGGACTGCCTACTCCGGGAGGGTACCAGCGGCCGACGGTCGCGCCCGCTCGCCCGAATTGCCGCGATTTGCGGCGTTGGCGGGCGCGCTAGGTGTAGTTCCTAACCACGTTGTTCATCCGGACCTCCTTGGAGGCTGGCGGTGTCGAAGCCCCAGCAACAAGGAGGAACCGGATGAAGCTCCACGCTAACGCGCCCCTCGGCCCGAAGGGCAGGGCGATCATGGTCAGGCGAGTGCTCGAGGAGGGGGTCGCGCTCACGGAGGCGGCCGAGGCCGCCGGAGTGAGCGCGAAGACCGCCGGCAAATGGGTGCGCCGCTACCGGGAAGAGGGCGAGCCGGGCCTGCTCGATCGCAGCTCCGCGCCACGCACCGTCCACAACGCCACGTCGCCCGATCGCATCGAGGCGATCGCCGCCCTGCGCCGACTGGCGCTGACCGGGCCCGAGATCGCCGAGCTCCTGGAGATGGCCACCTCGACGGTCTCGGCGGTGTTGAAGCGGATCGGACTCGGCAAGCTCAGCCGCCTGGAGCCTCCGGAGCCGATCGCCGCTACGAGCGCTCCCGCCCCGGCGAGCTGATCCACATCGACGTCAAGAAGCTGGGCCGGATCGGCCCTCATGGGGCGGGTCACCGAGTCACCGGTCGCAAGGCCCGTCGGCACATCACCAAGCTTGACGCCGCCGGCGTCAAGCGCCGCCAGGTCGGCTGGGAGTGCGTGCATGTCTGCGTCGATGACGCCACCCGCCTGGCCTACGCGGAGGTGCTTCCCGACGAGAAGGTCACCACCGCGATCGGCTTTTTGAAGCGGGCGGTCGCCTTCTATCGCGCTCATGGCATCGCGGTCGAGCGACTGATGACCGACAACGGCGGCGCCTACCGCTCCGCGGCTCACGCGATCGCCTGCCGGGCGTTGGGAATTAGGCACATCCGCACCCGTCCCTACCGGCCCCAGACCAACGGCAAGGCCGAGCGCTTCATCCGCACGATGCTGCGCGAGTGGGCCTACGCCGCCGTCTACGGCAGCTCGCCCGAGAGGGCCGCGGCCCTCTCGGGCTGGATCGAGCGCTACAACTTCCGACGACGACACGGCGCCATTGGCCACCGGCCGCCTATTCAGCGGCTACGGGAGCTCGCCGGGAATAACGTGGCTGGCATCTACAGCTAGGACGCTTTCAGCGCCTCGCCGCTCTCCGGGTCGAACAGATGCAGCTTCGCGGTGTCGGCCCAGAGCTCGGCCCGCTCGCCGCGCTTGACCTCGCTGGTCGGGTCGAGGCGGGCGACGATCTGCTCCTCGCCCTCGCGGATGTTGGCGGCGCCGGTCTCGTCGAGGCGGTCGCCGACGAGGTCGGCCAGCTGGTCGGACTCGACCCCCTCGGACTCGATGTGGAAGTACGCGAAGAGGTCGGAGCCGAGCGACTCGACGATGTCGATCTCGGCCTCGAAGGTGACCCCGCGCTCGCGCTTGAGCTCGTCCCCGGCGACCTTCGCGTCCTCGAAGTTCTCCGGCCGCAGCCCGGCGACCACCTTGCCGTCACTGCGTCCCCCGGCGAGCTCGCCCGCGTCGACCTCTCCGATCGGCAGCACCAGCTTGCCGCCGCTCAGCTCTGCCGGCATGAAGTTCATCGCCGGCGAGCCGATGAAGCCCGCCACGAAGAGGTTCTTCGGCGTCTCGTAGAGCTCGGCCGGGGTGCCGACCTGTTGCAGCACGCCTGCCCGCATCACCGCCACCCGGTCGCCGAGCGTCATCGCCTCGGTCTGGTCGTGGGTGACGTAGACCATCGTCGTCTCCAGCTGCGACTGCAGCCGCGCCACCTCGGTTCGCATCTGCACTCGCAGCTTCGCGTCGAGGTTGGAGAGCGGCTCGTCCATCAGGAAGACTTTCGGGTCGCGGACGATCGCCCGCCCCATCGCCACCCGCTGGCGCTGGCCGCCGGAGAGGTTGGCGGGACGGCGGTCGAGGTGCTGGGTGAGGTCGAGCGTCTCCGCCGCCTCCTCCACCTTCTTATCGATCTCAGCCTGGTCGACCTTTGCCAGCTTCAGCGCGAAGCCCATGTTCTCGCGCACGGTCATGTGCGGGTAGAGCGCGTAGTTCTGGAAGACCATGGCGATGTCGCGGTCCTTGGGCGAGCGGTCGTTGACCACGTCGCCGCCGATCTTCAGCTCGCCGCTGGAGATGTCGTCGAGCCCGGCGATCATCCGCAGCGCCGTCGACTTGCCGCAGCCGGACGGCCCGACCAGGATCATGAACTCGCCGTCGGCGATGTCGAGGTTCATCTCTTTGACGGCTTCGTAGCCGTCGTCGAAGACCTTGCTGACGTGATCGAGGACTATCTCTGACATCGGTGTTGCTCCTTTATCCCTTGACGGCGCCGGCGGTGAGGCCGGAGACGATCCGGCGCTGGAAGACGAGGACGAAGACGATGATCGGGACCGTCACCACCACCGCCGCGGCGGCGATCGATCCCGTCGGTTCGGTGAAGGTCGATTCGCCGGTGAAGAAGGCCAGCGCCGCGGGCACGGTGCGCGAGGCGTCCGACGAGGTCAGCGAGATCGAGAAGACGAAGTCGTTCCAGCAGAAGATGAAGACGAGGATCGCCGCCGTGAACACGCCGGGCGCGGCCAGCGGCAGGATCACCTTGCGGAACGCCTGCCACGGCGTCGCCCCGTCGACCTGGGCCGCCTGCTCGAGGTCCCAGGGGATCTCGCGGAAGAAGGCGACGAGAACGTAGATCGCCAGCGGCAGGGCGAAGGTGAGGTAGGGGATGATCAGGCCGAGGTAGGTGTCGTAGATGCCGATCGAGCGCCACATGTCGAATAGCGGGCCGACGGTCGAGATCGGCGGGAACATCGCGATTGCCAGGGCCCCGGCGAGGATCAGCCGCTTGCCGGGGAATTCGAGCCGGGCGATCGCGTAGGCGGTGAAGGAGGCGAGGGTGATCGCGATCACCGTGGTGATCAGCGCGATCGCGATCGAGTTGATCAGCGGCCGCAGGAACGGGCTGCCGTCGAGGCCGCCTTCGAACAGGCTCTTGTAATTGTCGAGGGAGACGCTGGCGGGGATGAAGCGCTGGTCGATGATCTCGCTCGGCGGCTTCAGCGAGATCGAGATCAGCCACAGCACCGGGATCAGCGCGAACAGCAGCACCGCCACGATGGCGATGGTCCAGAGGCCGTACTCGCGGGTTCCGTGTCTCATCTCAGCCCCCCGGCCGGCCTTCTTCGACCTTGACGCCAAAGCCCTTGATGAAGACGAACGCGATCACCAGGACGAAGAGGAAGATCAGCACCGAGACCGCCGAGCCGAGGCCGAGGTTGAGCCGGTTGATCAGCTGGTTGAAGCCGAGGATCGAGACCGATTCGGTGTTCTGGGCACCGCGGGTCATGATGAAGATCGAGTCGAAGACGCGGAACGCCTCGAGGGTGCGGAAGAGGACCGCGACCAGGATCGCCGGCTTCATCAGCGGCAGGGTGATGCGGATGAAGCGCTGCCAGGCGGAGGCGCCGTCGACCTTCGCCGCCTCGTAGAGGCCGTTGTCGATCGTCACCAGGCCGGCCAGCAGCAGCAGCGCCATGAACGGCGTCGTTTTCCAGACCTCGGCCATGATGATCACCGCCAGCGAGCTGAGGTGGCCGCCGAACCAGTTCATTTCGTCGGGGATCAGCGGCAGGTTGTTGACGAAGCCGGAGTCCGAGGCGAAGGCGAACTGCCAGGCGAAGGCGGCGACCACGGTGATGATCCCGTAGGGGATCAGGACCACGGTGCGGACCGCGCCGCGGGCGAAGATCGCCCGGTGCATGACCAGCGCGATCGCCATCCCCAGCACCAGCTCGATCGAGACCGAGACGACCATGATCAGGACCGTGTTGAAGACGTCCATCCACCACAGTTCGCTGCTCAGCACCGTGCCGTAGTTGGCGAGGCCGATGAATTCGGTCTGTTCGGGGAAGCGCAGGTCGAGCTTCTGCAGCGAGAGGACAACCGCGTAGCCGACCGGGTAAGCGGTGACGGCCAGCATCGCGATCACCGCCGGCGCGCACAGCATCCAAGCCAGTTTGCGTTCGGAGCGGGTGCGGGAGCTGACCCGCGCCGGAGCTTTCTGGGCCGAGGCCTCCATCAGAGCAGCCCTTCCCGCTTCACGGCCTCTTCCAGGTTCGACTTCAGTTCTTCATAGAGCCCTTCGGTGTCTTCGGGGTCGATCTTGTCCGGCGGGTGCAGGGTCCGCTGGATCGCCGAGGTGACGTCCTGGTAGGCCGGCGAGGTCGGGCGCGGCCCGGCCGCTTCGACCGATTCCTTGACCAGCTCGGCGAACCCCGGGTACGCCTTCTTCACGACCTTGCCCGAGTAGAGGTTTTCGTGCGAGGGCGGCAGTCCGTCGAGTTCGACCGCGGTCAGCTCGCTCTTTTCGCCGGAGAGGCAGGCGGCCGCTTCGAAGGCCTCCTTCTTGTGGTCCGAGTAGGCGCTGACGGCGAGGTTGAAGCCGCCCAGCGGCGGTTTGGCCGGGTTGCCGTTGACCCGCGGGAACGGCGCCGCGCCCATCTCCTTGTTGATTTCGGGAGCTTCTTCCTTGGCGCTGGCGAAGGCGAAGGTGTAGTTGAGCATGAAGGCCGATTCGCCCGCCTCGAAGGCGAGCCGGGCGCTGTCCTCGTTGGAGGTGGAGAGGTTCGGCGGGGCGGCGGAGGAGTGGGCGAGGGTGCCGATCACCGCCAGCGCTTCTTCGGTCGGCTTCTGTTCGAGGTCGACCGCTTCCGGGCCCGAGAGGATTTCGGTTCCGGCGCTTTCGATCAGCGCGTTGACCAGGACCGTGTAGCCCTCGTAGCGTTCGGCCTGGACCTGGATCGTGCCCGCTTCCTTCAGTCCTTCCGCTTCCTTGATCATCTGCTCCCAGGTCTCGGGCGGCTTCTTGACCAGGTCTTTGCGGTACCAGAGCAGCTGGGTGTTGGTGTTGAAGGGCGCCGCATACAGTTCCTTTTCGAAGGTCGCGGTCTCGATCACGCTGGGGAAGACGTTCTTCGTCGCCTGCTCTTTGCGCTTCCCCTGCCATGGTTCGATCCAGCCGGCGTTGGCGAATTCGCTGGTCAGGATCACGTCGAGGCCGATCACGTCGATCGAGGGGTCCTTGGCGCCGAGCCGGCGGACCAGCTGTTCGCGCGACTGGCTGGCGTCGTTGGGGAGGAATTCCGGCGTCACTTCGTAGCGGCCGTGGGATTCCTTGCTGCAGCGCGCGGCCGTTTCTTCGATCGTGCCGCCGGGCTGGATCGCGACGAAGAAGGTGAGCTTGGTCGGGCCCGATTCGGAGCCGCCGCAGGCAGCGAAGAATACCGTCACAAGGATCGCGGCGGCCGCAGCGGCCAGGGCCATGACGGCCCGTCGGGGTGTCAAGTCCTCTCCTCCATAAACACACCGCCGCACTAGGACGGCGGTGCGTTCTAGAGGTGCCCCGCGTAAAGGATTTCTAAACCGTCAGGCAGGGTCGCGACCGTGCAGCTTGACCCTGAAGACGCGTTCGCTTTCGCGGCCGGCCAGGTCGGTGGTGAAGACGGTCATCCGCGCGCGGAGGAACTGTCGGGGGGCGATGCGCCCGAGCCGGCGCAGCACGGTCTTCCCCAGCCGCACCCGGAAGGTCGTCGGCCCGGCTTCCACTGCCCGTGGGCCCCCGGAGCTGATTCCCTGGATCAACCCGGTCTTGCTGCCGTCTTGCCGGCGGACCTGCCAACTGACCTGGCCGAAGACGTTGACCACAGCCGCCGAGCTGACATCGACCTCGACCAGGGCGGCGCGCCGGGCAACCTTCACCGAGGTCACGTGAGAGATCACCCGCGGACATTCGACCCTGACCGTGGGGACGTTGCCTTCGCATTCGCTGCCGGGTTCGCCCGTTGCAACCGCGCTGGGGGCTCCCGCTGCCATTGCCAGGGCGAGCGTGAGAGCCGCGATCAGGCTGGTTCGCATGCGTCTCAGCCTAGGCTGCCGGCCGGAGGGCGGCAAGCAGGCCGTCGAGCGCCTGCCCGAGCCCGGCGACCGCCGAGTCGAGCGGGGCGTGGTCGCCGGCGGCGCGGGCGCGCAGGAGGGCGCCCTCGACCGTGGAGACGACGAGGCCGGCGAAGGCCTCGGCGTCCGTTCGGCCGACGCCTTCGTCGCGCAGCGCCGCCGCGATCGGCCGTTCCCAGCTCTGGAAGGCGGCGGTGGCGACGGCGGCGAGCTCGGCGTCCTCGGGCCGGGCCAGGGCGGCGGCGGCGACCGGGCAGCCGAGCCGCTCGGGGTGGTCGGCGACGCGGCGGCGGAAGATCTCGCCGAACATCGTCAGCGTCTCCCGCAGTCCGCGCTCCTCCAGCGAGCGCTCGATCAGCTTGCGGATCATCGCCCCCTCCAACTCGGCGGCCTCGCGGGCGAGCTGGGTCTTGCCGCCGGGGAAGTGGTGGTAGATCGAGCCGCGGGGGGCGTGGCCGCGCTCGGCGACGTCGCGCAGCTCCATCCCTGCGTAGCCCTTCTCGGCCAGCAGCTGGCGGGCGCCGTCGAGCAGCAGCGCGCGGCCGTCGCGGCGCTTGTGCTCGCGTGGCTCCCCGTCGGCGATTCGCGCTATGCCCATGGACATAGTCTATGCTGCGGCAGCGATGTATGACCGTGGTCATAAAGCTGGGGTGCTGATCGCCTGCACCGGCGCCTTCCTCGCCTTCCTCGACGCGACGATCGTCAACATCGCCTTCCCGGACATCTCGACCTCCTTCCCGGGTTCCGGCCGCGACCTGCTCTCCTGGGTGCTGAACGGCTACTTCGTCGTGATCGCGGCGCTGCTGGTGCCGGCCGGCGGGCTCGCCGACCGCTTCGGCCACAAGCGCGTCTTCCTGCTCGGGATCGCCGGCTTCACCGGCGCCAGCCTGCTCTGCGCGGTGGCCCCCTCGCTGCCGGTGCTGATCGCCTTCCGGGTGATCCAGGGGATCGGCGCGGCGATGATCGCCCCGACCTCGCTGGCGATCGTGCTGGACAGCTTCCCGGCCGAGAAACGCGCCGCCGGCGTCGGCCTCTGGGGTGCGGCTGCGGCCGCGGCGGCGGCCATCGGGCCGACCCTCGGCGGCGCTCTGGTCGAGCTCTCCGACTGGCGCCTGGTCTTCCTCGTCAACCTGCCGCTCGGCGCCGCCGTCCTCTTTGCCGGCTACCGCCTGCTGCCGGCACGGCCGCCCGCCGACAGCCGCCTGCCGGACCTGCCGGGGGCGCTGCTGCTGGCGCTCGGCCTGGCGGTGGTGACGCTGGGGATCGTCGAGGGCAACGACTGGGGCTGGAGCTCCGCCCGCGACCCTCGGCTGCTTCGCCGCCTTCGCGCTCCTGCTCGGCGCCGTCGTCTTCCGCAGCCGCCGCCACCCGCGGCCGATCGTCGACCCGGCGCTGTTCGCCGACCGCGCCTTCAGCATCGGCAACCTCGGCACCCTGCTCTTCGCCGCCGCCTTCTTCTCGCTGATCCTCGGCAACGTCCTCTTCCTCACCTCGATCTGGGGCTACACGGTCTTTCACGCCGGCCTGGCGACGCTGCCGGGCCCGGCGCTCTCGACCGTCGTCGCCGGCCCGGCCGGCAAGCTCGCCGACCGCTTCGGCCACCGCGCCGTGATCGTCCCCGGCACCCTCTTCTTCGCGGCGGGGGTGATGGTTCTGCGCTCGGCCGGCGCCGAGCCGGACTACCTCGGCCTCTGGCTGCCCGGCGCCTGCCTCACCGGGATCGGCATCGGCCTCGCCTTCCCGACCCTCGGCGCCGCCTCGGTCCGCGACATCGGCGACGACCGCTTTGCCACCGCCAGCGCCGTCAACTCCGCCTTCCGCCAGGTCGGGGCCGTGCTCGGCACCGCGATCCTGGTTGCGATCGTCGGCGAACCGGCCTCGCTCTCGGCAGCGCTCAGCACCTCCAACGACGCCTACCTCTTCTCGGTCCTCGCCGCGCTGGTCTCAGGCGCCGTTGTGCTCGGCCTGCGCCGCGTGCGGGTTGCCGAGAGCCAGGACATGGCTTCGCCTCTAGTCCCTCTCAACCGGGAGTCATCAACTCTCCGATAAGGGGATTGCAGAAATTCAACGGGAGGATTAGAGGACTTCGGCGATTGTGATTCGCCGATGGTGGAGTCCCCTCGAAGTTCCGCGGTTCCTTTTCCACCAAATAGGTGGGTGCGGAACCACGGAAGTCCGCTCAACCCCTCGGCCCTGTTCCGCGGTTCCGATTCCACGGAATGCGTGGATAGCGAACCGCGGAAGGCCCTTGATCACGGGATCAGCCGGGCGTTCTCATATCGCGAGGGGCCGAGTATCAGGCAACTTGCTCGATGCGCGCCGGCAGCGAGTGCCAGGCGCTCTCGGCGGTGCCGAGGCCGACGACGAGGCTGCGGTCGCCGGCGGCGATCTCGATCGTGCCGCCGCCGACCTCGCCTAGGTAGACGGCGCCGAGGGCCTCCAGGGTGGCGCGGTCGCCGCTGACCAGGAAGCCGCCGCTGCCCTCGCCGAAGAGGGCCTCCTCGGGTGAGCAGCCGCGGTCGCGCAGGTGCTGGACGTCGACCCGGCAGCCGAGCCCGGCGCCGATCGCGCACTCGGCCAGGGCGCAGGCGAGGCCGCCGTCGCTGACGTCGTGGACCGAGGCGAGCCGGCCGTCGCGGACGGCGTCGCGGACGCTCGCGCAGGCCGCGGCGACGGCGCCGATGTCCGGCCGCGGCAGGCCCTTGTCGAGGGCGCCGCGCTGCTTGGCCAGCTCCGAGCCGGCGAGGGTGGGGGAGAAGGGACCGATCAGGGCGATCGCGTCGCCCGCCTCGACGAAGGAGCTGCCGGCGACCTGGGCCGGGTCGGGCAGTTCGCCGACCATGCCGACCACCGGGGTCGGGTAGATCGGCCCGTCCGGACCCTCGTTGTAGAGGGAGACGTTGCCGCCGACGACCGGGACGCCGAGCGCGGTGCAGGCCTCGGCCAGGGCAGCCACCGAGCGATCCAGCTGCCAGGCGGTGCCGGGCTTCTCGGGGTTGCCGAAGTTGAGGCAGTTGGTCAGACCGAGCGGCTCGGCGCCGACGCAGGCAAGGTTCTGGGCGCACTCGAGCACCGCCTCGATCGTCCCCGCGTGCGGGTCGCAGGCGACGCGGCGGCCGTTGCCGTCGATCGAGACCGCGATCGCGTTGCCGGACTCGGGCAGTTGCAGGACGGCGGCGTCGGCCGACTCGGGCCGGCGCACCGTGCGCGAGCCGACCACCGAGTCGTACTGCTCGAACGCCCAGCGCTTGGAGGCGATCGAGGGGGCGGCGAGCAGCGCCAGCAGCTCGTCCTCGGCCGAGATCCCAGCGTCAAGCGTCGTCCGGTTGCCGTAGATCCAGCCCTCCGGCTCGGCCGGCTCGAGGTCATACAGCGGGCAGCCGTCGACCAGGGCCGCCACGGGCATGTCGCCGACGACCTCCTCGCCGCGCAGGATTCGCACCTGGCCGCTGTCGGTGACGACGCCGATCGCGGCCGATCCCGTCTGCCACTTCTCGCAGACCGCCAGCACCTCCGGCACCCGCGCGGGCTCGACCACCGCCAGCATTCGCTCCTGCGACTCGGAGACCATGATCTCGAAGGGCTCCATGTCGGCCTCGCGCAGCGGCACCCTGGCGACGTCGATGTCGATCCCGACCCCGCCCGCCGCCGCCATCTCCCCGGCCGAGGAGGTCAGCCCGGCGGCGCCGAGGTCCTGCAGGGAGACCAGCAGCCCCTTCTCCAGCAGCTCCAGGCAGCACTCCAGGACCTTCGACTCCTCGAAGGGGTCGCCGATCTGCACCGTCGGCCGCTTCGCTTCGTCGCCCTCGCCGAGCTCGGCCGAGGCCAGGACCGAGGCGCCGCCGATCCCGTCGCGCCCGGTCGTCGCGCCCATCAGGACGACCGTGTTGCCGATCCCGGCGGCGGCGGCGCGGACCATGTCCTCCGTCTTGGCCAGCCCCAGGCACATCGCGTTGACCAGGCAGTTGTGCTCGTAGGGCTCCTCGAAGTAGATCTCGCCGCCGACGTTCGGAACCCCGATCGAGTTGCCGTAGTGGCCGATCCCGCGCACGGCGCCGTCGAGCAGGTGGCGCGAGCGGACCGAGTCGAGCTCGCCGAAGCGCAGCGAGTCGAGGATCGCGATCGGCCGCGCCCCGATCGCGAAGACATCGCGGAGGATGCCGCCGACCCCGGTCGCCGCTCCCTGGAAGGGCTCGACCGCGCTCGGATGATTGTGGGACTCGACCTTGAAGGCGACCGCGTAGCCGTTGCCGACGTCGACGGCGCCGGCGTTCTCGCCCGGCCCCATCACCACCCGCTCGCCCTCGGTCGGCAGTTGCTTGAGCAGCTTGCGCGAGTGCTTGTAGGCGCAGTGCTCGGACCAGAGCAGGCTGAACATCGCCAGCTCGACCACGTTCGGCTCGCGCCCCATCTGCTCGACGATCAGCTCGAACTCGGAGTCGGTGAGCCCGAGCTCGCGGTGTTTGGCGGTGCCGACGCTCACGCCCGCGCCCCGGCCGCCGCGACCGCTTCGAAGACCCGCAGCCCGTCGGTCGAGCCGGTCAGCGGGTCGACCGCGTGCTCCGGGTGCGGCATCAACCCGACCACGTTGCCCGCCTCGTTGCGGACCCCGGCGATGTCCCGCGCCGACCCGTTCGGGTTCTGCCCCGGCGCGTAGCGGTAGGCCACCTGCCCGTTTGCCTCCAGCCGGTCGAGCACCTCATCTGGCGCGTAGTACCGCCCTTCCCCGTGCTTGGCCGGGATCGACAGGACCTCGGCCGAGCTTCTGTCGAGTTGATGACCCTCTGGCGATGACAACTCGACAGAAGCGCTCTCGGCCACGAGGTCGAGCTGGCGGCAGTGGAAGCGCATGCTCTCGTTGAGGAGCAGGGCGCCGGGGAGCAGGCCGGCCTCGCAGAGGACCTGGAAGCCGTTGCAGATGCCCAGCACCGGGGCGCCGGCCGCGGCCAGCTCGGCCACCGCCTCCATCGCCGGCGAGAAGCGGGCGATCGCGCCGGCCCGCAGGTAGTCGCCGTAGGAGAAGCCGCCGGGGACGACGACGGCGTCGACCCCGCTCAGGTCCCGCTCTTCGTGCCAGACCAGCCGCGCCTCGCCGAGCAGCGAGCAGGCGTGCAGGGCGTCGCGCTCATCACAGGATCCGGGGAACTGGAGGACGCCCCAGATCACAGGGTCTGGATCTCGTAGTCCTCGATCAGGGGGTTGGCGAGGAGCTTCTCGCAGAGCTCCGCCAGCCGCTCCGGGTCCTCGGCCTCGAGCTCGACCATGCGGCCGACGTGGACGTGCCCGATCCCCTCGAAGCCGAGCGCCGGCAGCGCCCGCTCGACCGCCTTGCCCTGGGGGTCGAGGATCCCCTCCTTGGGCCGGATCAGGACCCGGGCGCGCGGCACTAGAAGCTCGTCTCCGTGATCCGCTCGTAGGCCTCGACGTATTTGCCGCGGGTCTGCTCGATCACGTCGGGCGGCAGTTCCGGCGCCGGCGGGGTTTTGTCCCAGCCCTGCTCGCCGGCCCAGTCACGGACGAACTGCTTGTCGAAGGAGGGGGGCGTCCGGCCGGGCTCGTAGCTGTTGGCGGGCCAGAAGCGCGAGGAGTCCGGCGTCAGCACCTCGTCTCCGAGCACGACCTCGGCGCCGGCGTGGCGGCCGAACTCGAACTTGGTGTCGGCGAGGATGATCCCGCGCTCGGCCGCGTGCTCGGCGCCGCGCTGGTAGACCTCGATCGAGACCCGCCGCAGCTCCTCCAGCAGCGCCCGGTCGCCGACGATCTCGGCCGCCCGCTCGAAGTCGACGTTCTCGTCGTGGTCGCCGATCTCGGCCTTGGTCGCCGGCGTGAAGATCGGCTCCGGCAGCTTGTCGGACTCGATCAGCCCGGCCGGCAGCTCGATCCCGCAGACGGCGCCGCCCTCGCGGTATTCCTTCCAGCCGGAACCGGAGAGGTAGCCACGCACGACGCACTCGACCGGGTACATCTCCAGCCGCCGCACCCGCATCGCCCGGTCGGTGACCTCGTCGGGCACGTCGTTGGAGAGGAAGTGGTTGGGGACGATGCCGTCGGTCAGGTCGAACCAGAATTCCGACATCCGGTTGAGGACCTTGCCCTTGTCGGTGACCGGAGTCGGCATCACCACGTCGTAGATCGAGATCCGGTCGGAGGCGACCATCAGCAGGTCGTCCTCCCACTCGTAGATCTCGCGGACCTTGCCCGAGGAATGGAGCTTCAAATCGGTGAGGGATGGCATTGAGCCGATGCTAACCATCCGGGACGCCGGACCGCTTGCCGCCGCCACTCTGCGATCCTTGCCCGGTGACGCTTCCGCCCGAACCGCGCAACTCGCCGCTGCTGCAGACGTTGCGCTGGACGATCCGGCCGCTGGCGTTCATGGACGAGTGCCGGCGCGAGATCGGCGACTCCTTCAGCCTCCGCTTCCTCGGCTTCGAGCGGCCGATGGTGCTGATCTCCGACCCGGCCGCGATCAAGGCCCTCTACATGGAGCAGGCGAACGGCCTGCCGCCGGGCCGCAACATCGTCCTCGAACCGATCCTCGGCTCGCAGTCGCTGCTGCTGCAGGAAGGCGCCGAGCACCTGGCCCGCCGCAGGCTGATGCTGCCCGCCTTCCACGGCGAGCGCATGCGCTCCTACGAAGCGGTGCTGGACGAGATCGTCGCTGCCGAGATCGACTCCTGGCCGCTGCACAGCGAGTTCCCGATCCACACGAGGATGCAGGCGATCACCCTGGAGGCGATCCTGCGGATCGTCTTCGGCGTCGCCGACGGCCCCCGCCTGGAGCGGCTGCGCCGCGTCCTCTCCACGGTGTTGACCGAAACCGCCTCGCCGCGCTCGCAGCTGATCGCCCTCGCCACCCGCCGCTTCCGCGGCGGCAACGCCTTCGCCCGTTTTGAAAAGCAGCTGAAGGAGGTCGACGATCTGCTCTACGCGGAGATCGCCGAGCACCGCACCAGGCCCGACCTGGGCGAGCGCGAGGACATCCTCTCGATGCTGATGCTGGCCGAGTTCGAGGACGGCCCGAGTGCGGAGCGACCGAGCGAGATCGCCGGTGATGATGAGCGCGAGGGAGCGAAGCACGAGAGTGGTCGAGGGATGAGCGACAAGGAGCTGCGCGACCAGCTGATGACGCTGCTGCTGGCCGGGCACGAGACGACGGCGACGGCGCTGGCCTGGACCTTCGACCTGCTGCTGCGCCACCCCGAGCCGCTGCGGACGCTGCGCGACTCTCTGGAGGCCGGAGAGGACGACTACCTGCGGGCGACGATCTCCGAGTCGCTGCGACTGCGCCCGGTGCTGCCGCTGGCCGGCCGCCGCCTCGCCAAGGATCTCGTCGCCGACGGCCTCAGCCTGCCCGCCGGCACCGACGTCACTCCGGCGATCTGGATCACCCACACCCGCCCCGACCTCTATCCCGAGCCCTTCGCCTTCCGGCCCGAGCGCTTCCTCGGGGACGGCCCCGAGAGCTACGCCTGGATCCCCTTCGGCGGTGGGATCCGCCGCTGCATCGGGGCGGCCTTCGCCGAGTTCGAGATGCGGATCGTCCTGCGCGAGGTCCTCAGCCGCTGCGACCTGCACAAGGCCAGCCCGCTGCCGGAGAAGACCGGCCGCCGCAACATCACCCTCTCGCCCAAGGACGGCACCCCGGTCGTGGTCACGGCTCGCCGTCCGGCGCGCGAGCCCCAGCTCGCCGCTGTCTAGCGCGTTTACGGCTGCGGAAATTTCACTTTCAGCGCGTAACCTGCGAAACCTTTTGTCTTAGGCTTTCGCCATCATGGAGGTGATGAGGCAGAGCTGGAGCGACGACCGTCTGGACGACCTGAACAAGCGGGTGGACAACGGCTTTGCCCGCGTCGACGCCCGCTTCGCTCAGATGGAAGAGCGCACGGACGCCCGCTTTGCTCAGATGGAAGAGCGCACGGACGCCCGCTTTGCTCAGATGGAAGAGCGGATGGACGCCCGCTTCGCTCGTCTCGAAGCAAAGATCGAGAGCAGCTTCGACCGCCTCGACGCCAAGTTCGATGCGAGGATCGACAACTGCTTCGACCGCCTCGACTCGAAGATCGACGCAAGCGCCGCGGGACTTCGACAGCAGATGCAGGCGGACACGCATCAGCTCAACAGCCGCTTCGACGCGATGCAGCAGACGATGATCCGTGGCGGCATCGGCCTGATCGGTGTTCTCATCGCCTCCAGCGCCGGGCTGATCGCCACCCAGCTCTAGCGCTTCCCGGGGGTTAAGCGCCGGACTTCGCCGCTGAGTGTGGGTGCTCCTGGGCCCAGCGCGCGATCGTGCCGGAGCCGGAGATCACCTCGCCGCTGTCGAGCACGAGGATCGGCACCTCGTTGGTGCCGCTGAGCTTCTTGACCTCGGTCCGGTCCTCGTCGCGGCTGCCCCAAGTCCAAGGCATCAGCCGGTAGCCGCCGACGGTCTTCAGCTCGTATTCGTAGCCGGCCGCGTCGAGTGCCTTGCCCGCCTTCGCACAGGGATGCGCGAAGCTCGGCCCGGTCTTCTTCTGTCCACAGGTGTAGAGAATCACGGCGCCAGCCTACCTCAGGCTCAAAGCGCGGCCAGGGCCTCGGCCGCGGCGCGCTCGCCCGACTGGACGGCGCCGTCCATGTAGCCGTTCCAGACCGTGGCGGTCTCGGCTCCGGCCCAGTGGATCGGGCCGATCGGGGCACGCAGGGCGCGGCCGTATTCGGTCCAGCCACCGGTCGTCATCAGGCAGCCGTAGCAGCCGCGGGTCCACTCCTCCTCGGCCCAGACCCGCTCGATGAAGCGCTGCGGCCGCGCCGCCCGCTCGCCGAAGAGGCGGGCGTGGCCGGCGAGGACCGCCTCGCGGCGCTCGGCCGCTTCGCGCGCTCCCCACTGGCGCGCCAGCCGCCCCTCGAGGAAGCCGAGCAGGACGCCGGGGCTGCCGTCCGGGGGTGAGTTGTCGAAGACGACCCGGGCCGGGCCGGTGTCGCTGGTCGCCTGGCCGGAGAAGCCACCCTCGCGCCAAAATGGCGTCTCGTAGATCGCCATCGTCTTGATCACCGTGCCCTGCGGCATCCGCTGGGTCAGCTGGTCGCGCCGGGCCGGCAGCGGCGGGTCGTAGGCGACGCGGCCGGCCAGGGTCGGCGGGATCGCGACGATCGCCCGCTGCGCCCGCACGGTCAGCCCGTCCGCCGCGCCGTCCGGCCCGTCGGCGTGGAGGACGATCCCGTCCTCGCCGTGCTCGAGCCGCCGCACCGGCGCCCCGAGTCGCAGCCGCTCCGCCCCGAGCTCGTCGGCCATCAGCAGCGCCAGCCGCTGCGAGCCGCCGTGGAAACGGTCCTGCTGGGCACCGCCACCGGTTCCGACCAGGGTGTTGAAGCCGCCGCCGGAGTGGGTGTAGAAGAGAACGTGGAGCAGCGAGACGTCGCCGGGCTCGGCCGCCCAGACCGCCTCGGCCGCCAGCTCGAACAGCCGCCGCGCCCCCTCGCTGTGGGTGTTGCGCCCGACCCAGGTGGCAAGGGTCTGGCCGTCCCACTCGGCCGCTCGCGGTGCCATCCAGGGCTCCTCCAGCGGCACCTCCCGCGCCATCCGGTCGAGCCGCCCGCGCGCCTGTTCGAAGTCGGCCAGCGCCAGCGGCGAGATCGCCCGCGAGAGCTCCACGACCAGGCCGATCCGGGCGTCGGTCAGCGCTCCGGAGAACGAGGCGAGCTTGCCCGCCATCTCGATCAGGTGCCGCCCCTCGTCGTGGGTCGGGAAGGTGGCGACGCCGAGCTCGGCGGCGAGGGCGGCCAGTCGTTCCTGGGTCGGCCCGATCCACTGGCCGCCGACCTCGACCACCTTGCCGTCGCCGATCTCCTCGTTCAGCAGCCGCCCGCCGACGCGATCGCGCGCCTCGACCACCAGCGGCCGCTTCCCCGCCGCGACCAGCCGCCGCGCCGCGACCAGTCCCGCCAGCCCGGCGCCGACGATCGCGACGTCGGCTTCGAGCTGCTCGGTCATCGACTCCGGCTAGGCCTTCAGCGCTTCCACCCGCGCGAAGATCTCGGGCAGGTGGGTGAGGTAGGCGCCGTAGTCGAAGACGGCGTCGAGGTCGAGCTGCGGCGCCGCCTCGGCAAGCAGCTCGCGGAACTCGGTGCGGGTATCCCAGGCGCGCTGGGCGTTCTCCTGGACCACCCGGTAGGCGTCGTCGCGGGTCATCCCGGACTCGACCAGGGCGGTCAGGGCGCGCTGGCTGAACAGGGCGCCGTGGGTGAGACCGAGGTTCTCCAACATCCGCTCCGGGTGGATCGTCATCCCGGCAGCTACCTTGGTCGCCAGGTCCTGCATGTAGTCGAGCAGGATCGTCGCGTCGGGCAGGATCACCCGCTCGGCGCCGGAGTGGGAGATGTCGCGCTCGTGCCAGAGGGCGACGTTCTCGATTCCCGCCTGGGAGTAGCCGCGCAGGACCCGGGCCAGGCCGGTGACCCGCTCGGTGCGGATCGGGTTGCGCTTGTGCGGCATCGCCGAGGAGCCCTTCTGGCCGGCGGCGAAGGGCTCTTCGACCTCGCGCACCTCGGTCTTCTGCAGGCCGCGCACCTCGGTCGCGAAGCGCTCGAGCCCGGCGCCGGCGATCGCGATCTCCGCGGTGAGCACCGCGTGGCGGTCGCGCGGCACCACCTGGGTGGCGACGTCCTCGCGGCCCAGCCCCAGCCGCTCCATCACCCGCGCCTCGACCGCGGGGGGGATCGAGGCGTAGGTGCCGACCGCGCCGGAGAGCTTGCCGAAGGCGAGCTGGGCGAAGGCCCGCTCGAGCCGCTCGACGTTGCGGTCGGCCTCGAAGGCGAAGCCCGCCAGACGCAGGCCGAAGGTGGTGGGCTCGGCGTGGACGCCGTGGGTGCGGCCGACGCAGAGCGTGTCGCGGTGCTCCAGCGCTCGCGCGACCAGCGCGTCGCGGTAGGCCCGCGCCCCGGCGACGACGATCTCGCCCGCCTTCTGCAGTTGCAGCGCCAGCGCCGTGTCGAGCACGTCGGAGGAGGTGAGCCCGTAGTGGATCCAGCGCCCGTGCTCGCCCACCGAGGCGGAGACGATGTCGACGAAGGCGGCGACGTCGTGGTCGGTAACCCGCTCGCGCTCGTCGACCGCCGCGACCGTGAAGGCGGCGTTGGCACGGGCCGCCGCCGCGGCCTCGGCCGGAACCACACCCTCCGCGGCCCAGGCCTCGGTCGCCGCCAGCTCGACCTCGAGCCAGGCGTCCATCTTCGCCTGCGGCGTCCAGACCGCGCCGATCTCCGGGCGGGTGTAGCGAGGGATCATCAGCAGTTGATGATGCGCGCGGCCAGCACGCCGGCGTTTTTGGCGCCGTCGATGGCGACGCAGGCGACCGGGATCCCGGGCGGCATCTGCACCGCCGAGAGCAGCGCGTCGAGGCCGCCGAGGCTCTTGCCGAGAATCGGCACGCCGATCACCGGCAGCTCGGTGTGGGCGGCGGCCACGCCTGGCAGCGCCGCCGACATCCCGGCCCCGGCGATGATCACCTTCAGCCCCCGCATCTTCGCGTTGGTGCAGTACTCGGTCACCAGCTCGGGGTCGCGGTGGGCGCTCATCACCCGCACCTCGCAGAGGATCCCGGCCTCTTTCAGCGCTTTCTCGGCCGGTTCCATCTTCTCCATGTCGTTCTTGGAGCCCATGATGATCCCGACCAGGGGGCTCTCGGTGTCGATGTCCTCGATCTCCTCCAGCGTCTCCGGCATCGTCGGCTGCTGCGGCTGCGGCCGCTCTGAGACTCCGCTCGTCCGACTCGGCTGTGGCTCTGAGACCTCGCTCATCTCGTTCCTCTCTGGGCTGGGTTAACGGGGGACGCGCGCGACGGCGCGGGCGGCAATATCGGTGCGGATCTGCATTCCCGCGAAGGAGATCCGGCCAGCCGCATCGTACGCACGATCGCGCGCCGCGGCCGGCGTCGGCCCGAGGCCGGTGACGTTGAGCACGCGTCCGCCCGCGGTGACGACCTCGCCGTCGCGCTCGGCGGTGCCGGCGTGGGTCACCTCGGCCAGCTCCGCGGCCGTGGCCAGGCCACTGATCGCGTCGCCCTTGGAAGCGGACTCCGGGTAGCCGGCCGAGGCCAGGACCAGAGTCACGGCCCAGTCCTCGCCGAACTCGGCCGTAGTGCCGGCAAGTCCGCCCGGCTCGCGGGCAGCGAGGAAGAGGTCGACCAGATCCGAGCGCATCCGCGGCAGCACCGCCTGCGTCTCCGGGTCGCCGAAGCGGGTGTTGAACTCGAGCACCTTGGGGCCGTCGGGGCCGATCATCAGGCCGGCGTAGAGGACGCCGTGGAAGGGGATGCCGCGCCGTCCCATCGCGGCGACGATCGGGCGGTGGACGCTGTCGACGATCGCCTCGATCGCCGCGTCGTCGAAGCCCGGCACCGGCGAGTAGCTGCCCATGCCGCCGGTGTTCGGCCCCTCGTCGCCGTCGAAGATCCGCTTGTAGTCCTGGGCCGGCGCCAGCGGCACCACGTTCTCGCCGTCGCAGAGCGCCAGCAGCGAGAGCTCCTCGCCCTCGAGGAACTCCTCCAGCACCACCGTCGTCGCCCCGAAGCGCCGCTCGGTGAAGAAGACGTCGATCGCGGCCCGGGCCTCGGCCTCGGTCGCGCAGATGATCACGCCCTTGCCCGCCGCCAAGCCGTCAGCCTTCAGCACCAGCGGGTAGGCCGAGCGGCCCAGCCGCTCCAGCGCCTCCTCGCGGCTGCGCAGCAGCGCGTAGTCGGCGGTCGGCACCCCCGCCTCGCGCATCAGCTTCTTGGCGAAGGCCTTCGACCCCTCCAGCTCGGCCGCCGCCGTGCTCGGTCCGAAGGCCGGCACCCCGGCCTCCTCGAGCGCGTCGACGAGGCCGGCGACCAGGGCCGCCTCGGGCCCGACCGCAACCAGGTCGACCCGGCGCTCGCGCGCCAGCGCGACGATTGCCTCGACATCGTCGGCGGCGACTGCCGGGAAGCACTCGGCGTCGGCGGCGATGCCGGCGTTGCCGGGGGCGCAGAGCAGCTCCGGGGCGTGGGCGGAGCGGGCCAGCGCCCGCACCATCGCGTGCTCGCGCCCACCCCCGCCGACTACGAGCGCCTTCAAGCCCTAAAGGGCCCCGGCCAGATCGTCGGCCGAGATCGCGGTCAGCGTCTGGCTGCTCATCGTCCCCCGCGAGCCGAGCTCGACCGAGACCTTGGCCATCGTCTTCTCGTCGGGGGCCTCGACCACGGTGACGAAGTCGTACTGGCCCAGCGTCGCGTACTGCGCCACCACCTTGGCCCCGATCTGCTCGACCTCCTTGTTCACCTCGGCAACCCGGCTCGGGTTGTTCTTAAGCGTGCGAACTCCCTCGGCGGTCAGGTTGGTCAACATCAGATAGGTCGGCATCTCGTCCCTCCAAATCTTTGGTCGGCGCTCTAGTGACAACCGTACTGCTTGGGGGCGGTGAGGGGCTCGGGTGTCCCTCTCCCGGAGACCGTCGCGCAGCTGAGCGCGCGCCAAGCCTGCCAACGCCCGTTCGGGAGCCTCCGTGAGAGGGACACCCGAGCCCCTCTCACAACTCCAGCCGCGACCGCCCCTAGGTGCGGAGCCCATGATCAGAAGAGCCGCCCAAGGTGCGGTATCTCTAGAGAAGAGCGAAGACCGCTCGTGCTCGTTTCGCTAGCTACTGCACCTTCAGCGTCGAGCGGGGGCGCGTTTGCAAGGGGGCGGGGATACCCCTCTCACGAAGGCTCCAGAAACCACATTGGCGCCCTTGGCGCGCGCCCAGCTGCGCGACGGTCTTCGGGAGAGGGGTATCCCCGCCCCCTCATCGGAGCTCCCGATGGACGCTTCCGTGTTGGTGACTCTCAGTACCCGATGGGATGCCGCACGACGAAGCCTTCGGGATACGGGGGCTCGACGTGCCAGCGCGGCCCAGATACACCTGGCGCATTTCCCGCCGTGTCGAAGCGCAGGCCGGCGATCGTCATGTAGGCGTGGGTGGCGTTGGCGTAGATCGTGATCCACTGGCCGGGGCCTTCTTCGCCGTAGCTCTCCAGCGAGCCGGAGGTGAGCGGGGTGTTGAGCAGGCCGCCGCCGTAGAGGGCGAAGCTGACCGCGCCGGAGCAGTCGTAGCCGTAGGAGTACCAGGAGCCGTGGCCGCCGCCCCAGACGTAGGGGGTGGAGGTGATCGAGTTGGCCGCCGCGATCGCCGCCTTGACCGCCGCCGGCGCGCCTTCGGGGGCGCTGGCGAGGAGGCCGTCCAGGACCGCGCTGGGCCCGGCGGTTTCCAGCCCACTGCCGAGCGGCGCCAGCGCCCAGTCGACGTAGCGGGACTTGCAGCCGCCTTCGAATTCGTCGGCCTCGTGCAGCACCTCCTGCACGTACCACTCGGCCTGGTTGTGGGTGAAGATGCCGGCGCTGAGGCTGCCGCGCGACCAGATCAGTCGCGCCAGGGTCGCCGCCGAGTCGACCGGGTCGTCGTGGCGGATGTGCCCGTCCCCGTCCCCGTCGACCGCGTAGTGGCTCCACTCGGTCGCGTCGAGCCCGAGCGGCCCGCGCTCGCGCAGCTGTTTCTTGCTCATCCCACGACCGAAGTCCGACTCCAGGTGGGCGACAGCGGCCAGCGCCCAGACGCCGCGCTTGCCGAGTTCGTAGCGCGCCGCCGCGTCCTCGAACGCCCGCATGTATTCGTGCGGGATCTTCTGCCGCCAGGCCGGGGCGGGGGTGCAGTTGAGCACCTGCAGACTGCGGGCCGAGCCCGGCGCCGAGCGCCGGGACGCCGACTTCGGCGGCGTGGCAGGAGGCGTTGGCGAGCACCTCGCTGACGTACCAGTCGGCGTGGTTGTAGGCGAAGATCGCGCCGTAGGTGTCGGCGGGCATGCCGTTGGCGCTGAGGTAGCTCGCCGCGGCGAAGATCGCGTCTTCGGGGTTGAAGGGGTCGGCGACACCATCGCCGTTGGCATCGACTCCATAGCCTTCCCAGGTGGCCGGCATGAACTGCATCCAGCCCTCGGCGCCGGCGGAGGAAATGTTGAGATTGGTGCCGAAGGCGGTCTCGATCTCGTTGATCCCGGCCAGCACCGCGGGGCCCTGCGGACCGAGGTTGTAGGCCGCCGCCGCCCGCTGGTACATCGGGATCAGGACCGGGGGGACGCCGCTGCTGGAGCAGGCCGAGGGGGGCAGCGAGGGGATCGCGAAGGCGGCCGAGGGGCCGGGGATCGCGAGCGCACCGGCGCTGCCTGCGGATGCGGGGGCCGCTTCTTCTTCGGCCCCTTCGCCGCCTTCGGCGGCAGCGGCGGAGCCTTCCCCGGCGGAGGTGCCGCCGCTGGGAGCCGGAGCCACCGGGCCGGACGGCGCCGGCGCGGTCAGAGTCGTTCCCTGCTCCAGCGGTGCTTCCGCCGGAGCCGCGGCGTGTGGTGCCGCGCTTGGGGCCGGAGCCGGGGCCGGTTCGGCCAACGTGGTGCCGGGGGTCGCCGGCGCCACGGTCTCGGCCCGCGCCGCGGCGAGCGGCACCGAGAACGCCACCGTTGCGGCTGCGGTCGCGACGACCGCGCGGATCTTCTGCCGGTTCCCCATGGTTATCCCAGCACGTTGGTGACGCGCCACCCGTCGCCTTTCAGCTGTTCCATTTCAAGCCGCAGCTCGCTGGTCAGGCCGACCCGCAGCAGCGAGACGCTGACCGGGTAGACCCTGCCGTTGGAGGGCGCGGGGACGACGTTGACGACTTTCGCCTCCGGCACCTTGACGTTCGCCGGCAGTCGCGGCGGCCGTCGCAGCAGCGCTTTGGCCAGCGCCGGGGTCGCCGTCGCGCCGAACTCTTTGCGGACGCTGTCGTCGCTGGTCCCGGTCTCGTAGAGGACGAAAGCGCCGGCGAAGTCGCGGGCGACCGAGATCGCGGCGGGGCCGGCGGGCGGCCCGTCGACCGCGGCGGTCTTGGCGGCGGGCTCGGCAGACGACGGCGTCGCGGTGGCGGTGCCGGCGGTTTCGGGCTTGGAGCTCGGCGAGCCCGACGGCGCCGATTTGACGATCGCCTTGGCCGGGTCGACCTCGGAAGAGGAGGAGGCCTTATGGGCGTCCGCTTTGAAGTCGGGGGCGGCGCCGTGCAGGGTGGGCTGCGGCGCTTCCTGGTGGGCCGTCTCGACCGCGACCAGCGGGGGCGGAGTGGTGGCGACCGCCGCCGGAGCGGTGTTGTGCGGCCCGTCGGGGGCGGCCCAGACCAGGCCGGCGACGCCGGCGCCGGCGGCGAGCAGGACCGCGGCGGCGACGGAGAGCGCCCGAGCCGGGGCACTCATCTTCTCGGCGCGGTCCTCCAGGGGCCAGGCCACCTTCTTGCGGACCGCGTGGGTGGCGCGCTCAAAGGGCCATTTGAAGCGATCGGCGCCCTCGCGCAGGGCTGGGCCCGACTCGCTGCGGAGGCGATCCTGGGCGATCCAGACCGAATCGGCCGCCGCGGCACGCCGCGAGTACGCGCTCGCGTCCTTCGAATCGGATTTGCCGGGTTGCCGTTTGAACATCGTTAAAGCCGTCAAAGCTTAAATCGGATTATGCGGCCGAACCCTTAAACCCGCATCAATGAGCGTCAGATCGCAGCCTTCTCGAAAGTCAGTTCGCCGTCGGCGGCGTCAATCCTCACCAGGTCGCCCTCGCCGAACTCGCCCTCGAGGATCTTCAGCGCCAGTTTGTCGACCAGCTGCTTCTGAATCACCCGCTTCAGCGGGCGGGCGCCGTAGACCGGGTCGTAGCCGAGGTCGCCGAGCAGCGTGCGGGCCTCCTCGCTGAGCTCGATCTCGATCCCGCGCTCGTGCACCCGGCCGACCAGCTGATTCACCTGCAGCTCGACGATGCGGCCGATATCGGCCTTCGAGAGGCGGTGGAAGATCACCGTGTCGTCGATCCGGTTGAGGAACTCGGGCTTGAAGGTCGCCGCCAGCACCTCTTCGATCTGCTCGCGGATCGCCTCGTCGACCTGGTCGCCGACGATGCGGTCGCTGCCGACGTTGGAGGTCATGATCAGGACCGTGTTGGTGAAGCTGACCGTGCGCCCCTGGCCGTCGGTGAGGCGGCCGTCGTCCATGATCTGCAGCAGCGTGTTGAAGACGTCGGGGTGGGCCTTCTCGATCTCGTCGAGCAGCACCACCGCGTAGGGCCGGCGCCGCACCGCCTCGGTCAGCTGGCCGCCCTCCTCGTAGCCGACGTAGCCGGGCGGGGCGCCCACCAGCCGCGCCACCGTGTGCTTCTCCATGTACTCGGACATGTCGAGGCGGACGATCGCCTGCTCGGAGTCGAACATGAACTCGGCCAGCGCCTTCGCCAGCTCGGTCTTGCCGACCCCGGTCGGGCCGAGGAAGAGGAAGGAGCCGATCGGCCGGCCGGGATCGGAGAGCCCGGCCCGCGAGCGCCGCAGCGCATTGGAGACCGCCTCGATCGCCTCGTCCTGGCCGATCACCCGTTCGTGCAGGCGGTCCTCCATCTGGATCAGCTTCTGCACCTCGCCCTCGAGCAGGCGGCTGACCGGGATCCCGGTCCACTTGCCGACCACCTCGGCGATGTCCTCCTCGGTCACCTCGTCGGCCAGCAACGAGGCGCCGCCGGCGTGCAGCTCGCCGATCCGCGCCTCCTGCTCGGCGACGGCCTGCTCCAGCTCGGGGATGTCCCCGTAGCGCAGTTTCGCCGCCCGCTCGAGGTCCGCCTCGCGCTCGGCCCGCTCGGCCTCGCGCCCGGCCTCCTCCAGCCGTGCCTTGGCCTCGTTGATCGAGTCGATCGCGCCCTTCTCGTTCTGCCAGCGGGCGTTCATCTCGTTGAAGCTCTCATTCAGCTCGGCGAGCTCGGCCTCGAGCGCCTCCAGCCGCGCCTTGGAGGCGTCATCGGTCTCCTTCTTCATCGCCGCCCGCTCGATCTCGAGCTGCTGGATGCGCCGTTTGACCTCGTCGATCTCGGTCGGCATCGAGTCGATCTCGATCTTCAGCCGCGAGGCCGCCTCGTCGATCAGGTCGATCGCCTTGTCGGGCAGGAAGCGGTCGGCGATGTAGCGCTCCGAGAGGGTCGCGGCGGCGACGATCGCGGCGTCGGTGATACGCACCCCGTGGTGGTTCTCGTAGCGCTCCTTCAGCCCGCGCAGGATCGCGATCGTGTCGTTGATGTCCGGCTCGCCGACCAGCACCGGCTGGAAGCGCCGCTCCAGCGCCGCGTCCTTCTCGATGTGCTTGCGGTACTCGTCGAGCGTGGTGGCGCCGACCGCGCGCAGCTCGCCGCGGGCCAGCATCGGCTTCAGCAGGTTGGCGGCGTCGACCGCGCCTTCGGCGGCGCCTGCGCCGACGATCGTGTGCAGCTCGTCGAGGAAGAGGACGATCTGCCCCTCGGCCTCCTGCACCTCCGAGAGCACCGCTTTCAGTCGCTCCTCGAACTCGCCCCTGTATTTGGAGCCGGCCAGCAGCGAGCCGATGTCGAGCGCGATCACGCGGCGGTCGCGCAGGCTCTCCGGCACGTCGCCGTCGACGATCCGCTGCGCCAGCCCCTCGACGATCGCCGTCTTGCCGACGCCGGGCTCGCCGATCAGGACCGGGTTGTTCTTGGTCCGGCGCGAGAGCACCTGGATCACGCGGCGGATCTCCTCGTCGCGGCCGATCACCGGGTCGAGCTTCCCCGCCCGCGCGTCGGCGGTCAGGTCGCGGCCGAATTTCTCCAGCGCTTGGACGCTGTCCTCGGGGTTCGGGGAGGTGACCTTGTGCGGGCCTCGCACCTCGGCGACCGCCTGCTCGAGCGGGCCGCGGCCGGGCAGCACGTCGGCGACCCCGGAGCCCGGCTCGGTCAGGGCCAGCAGCAGGTGCTCGGTTGAGATGTACTCGTCGCCGAGCTTCGCCATCTCCTTCTCGGCCTGGCGCAGGGTCGTCGCCAGTGGCGTCGACATCCGCGGTTCCTCGCCGCCCTCGCCCAGGGTCGGCAGCGCGTCCACCGCGGCCTGGGCTCTGGTGCCGATCGCGGCCGGGTCGGCGCCCAGCTTCTGCAGGATCGGCACAACCAGCCCGTCCTCCTGCACGAGCAGGGCGACCAGCAAGTGGGCGGGCGCCGTCTCCGGGTTGCGCCGCGCCGCCGCCAACTGCTGGGCGGACTGAACCGCTTCCTGGGACTTGACCGTGAATCGATCCGCCTGCATCAGCTCCGCCTCTCGTCTCGCGCCCGTTCGAGTTCCCGCAGCCGTCCCCGCGTCCGCTCCAGCTCCACGCTCAGTTTGTCGACCCGCTCTTCCAGTTCCAGCACCGTCTCGACCCCGGCCAGATTGAGGCCTTCCTCCGAAGTCATCCGCTGAATCCGCCGCAGCCGTTCGACGTCGCGCTGGGAGTACAGCCGCGTGTTCTTCGGCGAGCGCTTTGGAGAGATCAGCCCGCGCGACTCGTAGATCCGCAGGGTCTGCGGGTGCATGTGCGCGAGCTCGGCGGCGACCGAGATCATGAAGACCCCGCGCTCGTCGTCGATCGAGATTTCGACCCGGGTGTGGCGGCTGGCGCTCATCGTGCACCCGCCTTGCGCAGCAGCTCCGCCCGCGGGTCGGAGCCGTTGAAGGACTCGGCCAGCTTCTCCGCCGCCTCGCTCTGCTCCTCGTTCAGCTCCGCCGGCACCTCGATCTCGAGCCGGTAGCGGATGTCGCCGCGGCCCTTGCCCTTCGGCCGCGGCGGTCCCTCGCCGCGCAGCCGCTGGACCGCGCCGTGCTTGGTTCCCGGCGCCACCTTGATTTTCTTCGTTCCCGCCAGCGTCGGCACCTCGATCGTGCCGCCCCGCAGCGCCTCCGGGATCGTGATCGGCACCGTCACCTCGAGGTTGCCGTCGTCGAGCCGCCTGAAGACCGGGGAAGAGCTGACCCGGGTGGTCACGTAGAGGTCGCCGGGCGGGCCGCCGCGAGGGCCGGCCTCGCCCTTGCCGGCGAGCCGGATCCGGGCTCCGTCCTTGACCCCGGCCGGGATGTTGACTTTGTAGCGCTTGGTCTGCTGGGTCAGGCCGGAGCCGTTGCAGGTGGGGCAGGGGTCCTCGATGATCTGGCCGGCGCCGCCGCACTGCGGGCAGGGCTGGCTGATCGAGAAGAAGCCCTGGCTCTGGGCGTCGATGCCGCGGCCTTCGCAACGCGGGCAGGTGACCGGGCCGGTGCCCGGTTTGGCGCCGCTGCCGTGGCAGGTCTCACAACGCCCGGCCTTGGGCACGGTGACGCTGATCTGGCTGCCGTTGACCGCCTGATCGAAGCCGAGCTGGACTTCGGTCTCGAGATCGCGACCGCGCACCTGTTGCGCCTGCGCCCGCCCGCCTTTGCCGCCGCGGTTGAAGAGCGAGGAGAAGATGTCGCCGAAGTCGGCGCTGCCGGAGAAGCCACCTGGGGCGCCGCCACCGAACGGGTTGCCGCCGCCGAAGCCGCCGGGCCCACCACCCCCGAACATCCCGCCCGCGTCGTACTCCTTGCGCTTCTCGGGGTCGGCGAGGACGTCGTGGGCGGCGGAGATCTCCTTGAACTTCTCCTCCGCCACCGGATCGTCCGGGTTGCGGTCAGGGTGGTACTGCCGCGCCAGCTTGCGGTACGCCTTCTTGATCTCGTCGTCGGTCGCCTGCTTGGAGACGCCCAGCGTTTTGTAGAGCTCGTCAGCCATAAGCCCCCTTACTTGCTCACCACCACGCGCGCGGGTCGGATCAACTGGTCTCCCAGGCGGAAGCCCTTCTGCATCACCTCGACCACGACATCGACCGGGCCGCCTTCGGCGGGCTTCATCGAAAGGGCCTCATGCCACTGTGGGTCGAATTTCTCGCCCTTGGGATTCAGCACCTCGATTCCGTGACGGCCAAGGGTCTCCCGCAATCCAAGGAAGACGAAGAGGACGCCCTGCGAGAAACCATCCAAGGGTTTCCCGGTCTCACTGTCGGTGTTGGCTTGGAGAGGATCCTCCAAGTCGGGGTCGATCCCGACGGCTGCCAACGCACGCTCGAGGTTGTCGACCGGATCGATGAGTTCCCGGGCGAGGTCTACCTTGCCCCGGGTGCCGGCAGCCTGCACCTCCGCCGCCATCCGCTTCCTGAAGTTCTCGAAATCCGCCTGCGTCCGCTTGGCGAGTTCGAGGTACTCGTCCTTCTTCGCCTCGGCGTCAGCCAGGAGCGCGTCGAGATCCTGCTCGACCTGATCGGCCTCACCCGCGGGTGGCGGCGTAGGGGGGCCCACACCCGAGGAAGCTTTAGCTACCGGAGGGTGTGGGGGGTCCCCTGCGCCGACAGGACCCGCGGGGCGGGGTTCATTCGAGTCAACCGGTTTTTTCCGTAGTTCTGCGCGCTCGGTCGGATCCCGGTCGGAGCCGTCGCCTCCTCCCTGCGTCATTTGTCGTCCTCCTCGTCAACCACCTCAGCGTCGACAACTTCGTCGTCCTCATCGGGAGTGACATCTCCGCCGCTCGTGTCCTCGGCCGCCCCCTCCGACTGCGCCGCCGCATAGATCTGCTCCGACGCCTTGGTCATCGCCGTGTTCAGCGCCTCGGTCTTGCCGTTGATCTCCTCGACGCTCTCGGACTCGAGCGACTCGCGCACGCTCTTGATCGCCTCCTCGACCTCGCCCTTGGTCGCCTCGTCGACTTTGCCGTCGGCGTCAGCCAGCGCTTTCTCCGACTGGTAGGCGGCGTTCTCGGCGAGGTTGCGGGCCTCGGCCAGCTCCCGCTGCTTCTTGTCCTCCTCGGCGTGGGACTCGGCATCGGAAACCATGCTTTGGATTTCCTCGTCGGAGAGCCCGGAGCCGGATTTGATCTCGATGTTCTGCTCTTTGCCGGTGCCCAGGTCTTTGGCCGTGACCTTGACGATGCCGTTGGCGTCGATGTCGAAGGTGACCTCGATCTGCGGCATCCCGCGCGGCGCGGGCGGGATCCCGGTGAGCTGGAATTTGCCCAGGCTCTTGTTGCCGGAGGCCATCTCGCGCTCGCCCTGGAGCACGTGGATCTCGACCGACGGCTGGTTGTCGTCGGCGGTCGAGAAGGTCTCCGACTTCTTCGTCGGGATCGTCGTGTTGCGCTCGATCAGCTTCGTCATCACGCCGCCTTTAGTCTCGATTCCCAGCGTCAGCGGGGTGACGTCGAGCAGCAGCACGTCCTTGACGTCGCCGGCCAGCACGCCCGCCTGGATGCCGGCGCCGACGGCGACGACCTCGTCGGGGTTGACCCCCTGGTGCGGGTCCTTGCCGGTCAGCTCCTTGACCCGCTCGCGCACGGCCGGGTTCCGGGTCATGCCGCCGACCAGGACGACGTGGTCGATGCCGGCGTCGGCGTCGTCGAGCGCCCGTTTGACCGGGCCGACGATCCGCTCCAGCAGGACGGCCGTCAGCTCGTTCAGCTTCGAGCGGCTGAGCTTGAGGTCGAGGTGCTTGGGCTGGCCCTCGACGGCGGTGATGAAGGGCAGGTTGATCTGCGTCTCCTGGGTCGAGGAGAGCTCGATCTTCGCCTTCTCCGCCGCCTCGTAGAGGCGCTGCAGGGAGTTCTTGTCGGCCGCGAGGTCGACGCCCTGGTCGCGTTTGAACTCGGCGACCAGCCACTCGACGATCGCTTTGTCCCAGTTGTCGCCGCCGAGGTGGTTGTCCCCCGCGGTCGCCTTCACCTCGAAGACACCGTCGCCGATTTCCAGCACGGAGACGTCGAAGGTGCCGCCGCCGAGGTCGAAGACGAGGATCGTCTGGTCGGCTTTCTCTTTGTCGAGCCCGTAGGCCAGCGCGGCCGCGGTCGGCTCGTTGATGATCCGCTTGACGTCGAGCCCGGCGATCTTGCCGGCGTCCGTCGTCGCCTGGCGCTGGTCGTCGTTGAAGTAGGCGGGGACGGTGATGACGGCGCTGTCGACCGCCTCGCCGAGCTTCGCTTCCGCGTCGGCTTTGAGCTTCTGCAGGATCATCGCGCTGATCTCCGGCGGGCTGTACTGCTTGCCGCGCACGTCGACGCGGACGTCCCCGTTGGGGCCGGCCTCGACCTTGTAGGGGACGATCGTCTCCTCCTCTTTGACTTCGGCCTCCTTGCGGCCCATGAAGCGCTTGATCGAGAAGATCGTGTTCTCCGGGTTCATCACCGCCTGGCGTTTGGCGACGGTGCCGACCAACCGCTCACCGCCCTCGGTGAAGGCGACCACGGACGGGGTCGTGCGACCGCCCTCCGAGTTCTCCAGAACAGTTGGCTCGCCGCCCTCCATGACAGCGACGCACGAGTTGGTCGTGCCCAGGTCAATCCCGATCGTCTTTCCCACTTTTTCGCGTACCTCCAGGGGTTTCGTTGTTCAAGCCTAAGAAATCTAAGTGGCAGTATGGCAGATCCCTAGCGAGATTCAAGCGGTCCGCCTATAGTCAATGGCGGGAGGTGCCTCGTCCAATCGATCCCAGGGGTGGGATCCGGAAGAGGAGGAACATCTTGAGTCCCAGCACGAATCGTCGGCTGCCGGCGTGGTTGCTCGCCGCGAGCCTAGTCCTCGCCCTTGCCCTGCCGGCCCTGGCCGGCGCCCACGGCAAGCCCTCGCGTGGGCACGCGCCCCAGGGCCACCCAAGTCAGGGCCATCCTGGCCACGGCCACTCCGGTCATCCTGGGCACGGTTATCCGGGCCACCCCGGCCACGGCGGTGATCATGGCCGCGGCCATGAAGTCAGCGTGATGACCCGCAACCTCTACCTCGGCGCCGACCTGGCCCCGGCGATCGGCGCTCCCAGCCTCGAAGCCTTCGTCGCCGCGACCGGCCAGATCCTGCGCGAAGTCACGGCCAACGACTTCCCGACCCGGGCCAAGGGCCTGGCGCAGGAGATCCTCGCCGAGAAGCCCGACCTGGTCGGTCTGCAGGAGGTCGCCCTTTGGCGCACCGGCCCGCCGAGCCTGACCCCGGTGCTCACCGGTGAACCGACCGCTACCAACGTCCGCTACGACTACCTGCAGCTGCTGCTCGACCAGCTGAACAAAGGCAAGACGCAGTACGAAGTGGTCGTCAGCCAGAACGAGTTCGACCTGGAAGCGCCGGGCGACGAGAACGGCATCCCCGGCGACGGGCCCGCCGCGGAAGGCATTCCCAACGCGGAGATCAACGGCCGCCTGACCATGCGCGACGTGATCCTCGTCCGCAAGGGTTGCGGGGTCCAGACCGCGAACCCGCAGTCGGCCAATTTCAAAACCCTGCTGGCGGTCCCGATCCTCGGCAAACCGCTGACGATCAAACGGGGCTGGACGGCGACCGACGCGAAGGTGCGCGGCAGCGGCTGGTTCCGCTTCGTCAACACCCATCTGGAGTCGTTCGACCCGGCGGCGCTGGTGCCGAGCATCCGCTCGCTGCAGGCCCGTGAGCTGGTCGCGCCGGGCGGCCCGGCAACGGGCAGCCTCCCGGTCGTCCTCGTCGGCGACCTCAACTCCGACGACGACACGGTCGAACCGGGCGATCAGCAGGCCTACCGGGCGCTGCTCGAAGCGGGCCTGGTCGAGCGCAGCACCGCCACCCCGCTCGGCTGCTGCCTGCACTCGAGCCTGCTGGCGGAAGGGGCCGGTGGCAGCGTCGCCGACTTTGACCACCAGGTCGACCACGTGATGACCGACGACCCGGCCGAGATCGGGCTGCAGAGCTCGGAGGTAACCGGTCTTCTCCCGGTCAACGGCTTCTGGGACTCAGACCACGCGGGCCTGTTCAGCGCCCTGCGTTTCTCCCACTAGCCGCGAGGCCCGCTGGGCCTGGAACGTCCGCCGCTTGGACGTTTCAGGCCCGCCGGCCGGCTGTTCAGCCTTCGCCGGCGGTGGCGGCGACGAATTCGGCGACTTCTTCGCCCTGCTGCTTGTTGAGAATGCCGCCCGGCATGCGGCCGGGGGTGGTGGAGCTGTCGACGCCGTTTTCGACCGCGTTGAGGACGCGGCCTTCGACCGATTTGACTTCCGAGCCGGTCGCCGGCCCGGAAGGCGTCAGCAGTTCGTCGAGGTTCGGGCCGTAGTTGCCGTCGGTGCCCGCCGAGTAGAGCGTGTGGCAGGTGCCGCAGTTGGTCTGGAACAGGGACTGGCCGCCCTTGAGGTCGGCGGCGACCTTCTGGGCGCCCGTCGTGGCGTCGCCCCTGGAGCGGAAAGCCAGCCAAGGGATGACGACGGCGAGGACCAGGATCAGCAGTCCGAAGACGATGAAGGTGCGTTTGCTCATTTCGCGGCGCGGATACTACTTCTCGGCGCGGTACCAGGGGCACATGCGCCGCAGCTCGCACTCTCCGCAGCGCGGCTTCGGGCGGCAGAGCTCGCGGCCGTGCCGGATCAGGTTCATGTGCAGCTCGTAGGCGTCGGCGGGGTCGACGACGGCGAGCATCTCGTCGTGGGCCCGCTCGAAGGAGGCCTTCGGCGGGAAGAGGCCGAGCCGGCCGCCGACCCGGTGGACGTGGACGTCGACCGGGATCTCCGGGATGCCCCAGGTGAAGATGAGCACGCAGGCGGCGGTTTTGCGCCCTACGCCCGGCAGGGCCAGGAGGAACTCCAGCGACTCCTCGCGCGGCGCCGTCTCGGTCCAGTCGAGGTCGAGATCCTCTCCCAGCTGTTCGAGGATCGCCTGGATCCGCGGCGCCTTCTGCTTCGCCAGGCCGCCAGGCCGGATCGCCTCCTCGACCTCGGCCACCGGCGCGTCGCGCACTTCCTCCCAGGTCGGGAAGCGCTCGCGCAGGGCGGCGAAGGAGCGATCGCGGTTGCGGTCGTTGGTGTGCTGGGAGAGCACCGTCTTGATCAGCTCGGCGATCGGCTGCCGGTGCGGCTCGTTGAGCGGCTGCCCGTACATCTCCCGCAGCCGGTCCCGAATCGCCCGCACCCGTCGCTTGCTCGGTCGTTTCCAGGTCACCTGGCGGACCCTAGTGGCCCGTTAACCCGCGGATTACAATTGACTGTCTCGTGTCTCGCGCCTTTGCAAGCGTCACCGCCAGGCTGCCCAAGGGTTGGGGCGATGCCGGGCGCCAGATCGGCATCCTGATCGGGGTCGACGTGATCTATGAGCTCGGCCGCGGCATCGCCGACTCCAGCCGCGAGGACGCGATCACCCACGGGCAGCAGGTGATCGATTTCGAGCGCGGCATCCACACCTTCTTCGAGCCCTCGCTGCAGGCGTTCTTCCTGCCCGCGCACTGGGTCATCGACCTCGCCAACCAGCTCTACCTGAACGCCCAGTTCTCGATCGCGCTCGGCTTCCTGGTCTGGCTCTACCTCTTCCGCAACGAGTCCTACTACTTCGTCCGCAACATGTTCGTGGTCTCGATGTGCCTGGCGCTGATCGGCTACATCGGCTACCCGACGGCGCCGCCGCGGATGTTCCCTCACGAGGGCTTCGTCGACACGATCACCGACTTCTCCGGCGTCAACCACGACTCGACGTTGGCGAAGGTCTTCATCAACCCCTACGCGGCGGTGCCGAGCATGCACTGCGCCTTCGCGCTGATGATCGGCGGCCACCGGGATGATGGTCTGCCGCCACCGGGTCTCGAAAGTGCTCTGGGCCCTCTGGCCGCTGCTGATCGCCTGGGTGGTGATCGTCACCGCCAACCATTACTGGGTCGACGTCGCCCTCGGCTGGGCGGTCGCGATCACTTCGGCCTTGGTCGCCCAGCGCCTCCTCGCCCGCGCCCGCCCCGAGGCCTGGGCCTGGCGATCCAGGATCCCACAGGAGGTTGAGGCCTAGAGCCTGTCCCGGTAGGGGTGGAACGTCTTGTACTTTTTCCGCGGGACCGCTGGCGGACAGCTTGGGCTGTCTTCGGAAAAAGTTAAGTGGAACCCCTACCGGGACAGGCTCTTGGTTTAGCCTCCGCTAATGGAACCTTCGGCGCCGCCAAGGGCCCCGGGCGGCCGTCGCAACGGTCGTGGCACGAGCCGCAACGGGCAGGAGCTGCGCTCCTACGCCCGCGATCGGCTGATCGAGTCGCGGCTGACGCCGAACGCGATCTCGATGGTCGGCCTCTTCGGCAACCTGGTCGCCGCCGTACTCGTCACCCAGCGCCTCTTCTTCCTCGCCGGCGTCGCCTTCGTGCTCGGCTCGGTGATGGACACGCTCGACGGCCGCTACTCGCGGATGTCCGGCAAGGGCACCCTCTTCGGCGCCTTCCTCGACTCGACCCTCGACCGGATCGAGGAGGGGATCGTGCTCGCCGCGGTCGCCGGCTACTTCGCCTCCCGCGGCGAAGACTTCGCCGCGGCGATGTGCGTGGTCGCTGTGCTCGGCTCGCTGATGGTCTCCTACACCCGGGCCCGGGCCGAGGCGCTCGGGGTCGAGTGCAAGGTCGGTTTGGCGACGCGGCCGGTCAGGGTGGTGCTACTTTCGATCGGCCTGATCTTCGCCAAGGGCGCCGGCATCGGCGATTTCGAACTGCTGGCGCCGTCGATCTACGTGATCGCCGTTCTGACCATCATCACGGTCATCCAGCGGGTTTGGCATGTGCGAAACGAGCTTCTTTTGGCCGAGGCCGGCGCCCAGAGCGGCGGCGGCAAGGCGGAGGAGCTGTAACCAGCAAGGCGGCCGGGTGTGTTCAGCCATCCAGCGCGATCCAGGAGGACTTCCAATTTCATGAGTGAGAGCAACGGAGCAAACGGCAGCACCAACGGCATCGGCCGCGGCGACGAGAAGGTCCGCGTCGCCATCGTCGGCGTCGGCAACTGCGCCAACTCCTTCATCCAGGGCGTCGAGTACTACAAGGACGCCGACCCGGCCGAGGAAGTTCCCGGCCTGATGCACGTCGAACTGGGCGGCTACCACGTCCGCGACATCGAGTTCGTCGCCGCCTTCGACATCGACACCGAGAAGGTCGGCAAAGACCTCTCCGAGGCGATCTGGTCGGGGCAGAACGACACGATCAAGTTCGCCGACGTCCCCAACCTCGGCGTCAAGGTCAACCGCGGGATGACCCACGACGGCCTCGGCAAGTACCTCAAACAGAAGATCACCAAAGCCCCGGGCGAGACCGCCGACATCGTCGGCATCCTCAAAGAGACCAAGGCGGACGTGCTCGTCTGTTACCTGCCGGTCGGCTCTGAGGACGCGACCAAGTGGTACGTCGAGCAGGCGCTCGCGGCCGGGGTCGGCTTCGTCAACTGCCTCCCCGTCTTCATCGCCCGCGAGGACTACTGGGACAAGCGCTTCAAGGAGGCCGGGCTGCCGATCATCGGCGACGACATCAAGTCGCAGGTCGGGGCGACGATCGTCCACCGCCAGCTCGCCCGCCTCTTCCACGACCGCGGTGTCCGCCTGGAGCGGACCTCGCAGCTCAACGTCGGCGGCAACATGGACTTCTTCAACATGCTCGAGCGCGAGCGCCTCGACTCGAAGAAGATCTCCAAGACCAACGCGGTCACCTCGATCATGGGCCACGAGCTCGACGCGGACAACGTCCACGTCGGCCCCTCCGACTACGTGCCGTGGCTGACCGATCGCAAGTGGGCCCACATCCGGCTCGAGGGCAAAGCCTTCGGCGACGTGCCGCTGACCGCCGAGCTGAAGCTCGAGGTCTGGGACTCGCCGAACTCCGCCGGCGTCGTGATCGACGCGGTGCGGCTGATCAAGCTGGCCCTCAACAACGGCATCTCCGGCCAGCTGGACGGTCCCTCCAGCTACCTGATGAAGTCGCCGCACACGCAGCGGCCCGACGACGAGGCGCGCGAGCAGACTGAGGAGTACATCGCCGCCAACGCCCGTGGCAAGAAGGCGGCAGTGAAGCCCGCCCCCGCGGACGCCCCGAGCACGACCCAGGCCTAGCGCCGGCGTCGATCCGTCTACGCATAAGAGCCCGCCCAGCGCGGGCTCTTATGCTGCAACCGTGCCTTCGGCAGAGCCGCTCTCGATAGCCCAGGTCTCGCCCTTCCGGCGCGGCGTCGAGAACCCGGTTACGCGTTTCGTCGACGCCGTCTCGGCCGAGCTGGAGCGGCGCGGGCACAGCGTCCTCCGCGCCTACACCGGTGACCGGGTCAAGGGGCTGGTCAAGGCCTCGGCGCAGCTCGACGTCGTCCACGTCCACGACCCGTTCGCGCCCAGCGTTGCCTCGGCGGCTCTGCGCCACTCCTACTCGCTCAACGTCGCCACCTTCCACGCGCCGCAGGAGCGGGTGCTCTCGACCCAGGTGGCGCGGCCGCTGGTCGAGATCTTCTTCGGCCGCATCGACGCCCGCACGGTGACCAGCGGCGAGACCGGGGAGCTGCTGGAGCGCTACTTCCCCGGCAGCTACGAGCTGGTCGAGCCCGGGGAGGCGGCGGGCGACTGGGGCCGGGTGGTCGACGAGTTCGAAGCCATCTACCGGCGACTCGTGGCGCGGCGCCACGACCCCAGCGGCGACCCGGAGCTGCGCGCGCGGCTGGCGCCGCGGCCGCTGATCGAGGTCGACCTGCACATGCACACCGATCACTCCGGCGACTGCGCGACCCCGGTCGACATGCTGCTGCAGACCGCGCGCGACCGCGGGCTCGGGGCGATCGCGATCACCGACCACAACGAGGTTTCCGGGGCGCTGGAGGCGCGGCGGATCGCCGAGCAGATGCCCGACATCAAGGTGATCGTCGCCGAGGAGGTGAAGACCGCCGAGCAGGGCGAGGTGATCGGCCTCTTCCTCGAGGAGAAGATCCCGAAGGGGCTGACGATGGCGGAGACGATCGCCGCGATCCGCGACCAGGGTGGGCTGGTCTACGTGCCACACCCGTTCGACCGCTTCCACTCCGTGCCCGACTACGAGCACCTGCTGGACATCGTCGAGGAGATCGACATCCTCGAGGTCTTCAACCCGCGGGTGGCGGTGACCGCCTTCAACGAGGAGGCCGAGCGCTTCGCCCGCAAGTACCGGATCGTCGCCGGCGCCGGCTCCGACAGCCACGTCGCCCAGGGGCTCGGCAGCGTGCGCACGCGGATCCACGACTTCGACGGCCCGGCCGAGTTCCTCGAGGCGATGCGCGACGCCGACATCACCCGCAAGCACAAGAACCTGCTCTACGTGCAGACGCTGAAGCTGCTGCAGACTGCCGGCCGCCCGAAGGCGCCGAAACGGCGGGTGCCCGACGCCAAGCCGGTGCGTGGGGGCAAGCCCAGAAAGCGACGTTCGGCGAGCAAGAGCTGATGCAGGGGGCTCGCGGCAAAGGAGCCGTGCCCGGCTCGTCAAAGAGGTCTGGGCAGATGCGAGGCACCGACGACGAGATCCGCGAGAAGTACCTGGAGCGGGCGATCCGCGAGCTCAACCAGATGAGCCATGAAATCCAGGAGTGCCCGCACTGCCCGCGCGGCAAGCTGATGCCGGTGCTCGGCTCTGGCCACCCGCAGGCGGACATCTTCATGCTCAAGCAGGCGCCGATGACCTCGGAGATCGAGGAGGGCGTCGCCTTCTACGGCCGCTCCGGCAACGCGCTGATGAAAAGCTTCAAGCGGCTCGGGATCGACCCGCTGGTCGTCTACGGCACGCTCTGCGTCAAGTGCCCGATCGCCGAGCCCGACCTCGCCGCCGGCGAGTGCGTCGGCCGCCTGGTCGAGGAGATGGCGATCGTGCAGCCGAAGATCGTCGTCGTCATGGGCGAGCCGGCGCTGCGAGATCCTCAACGGCCTCCAGGTTCCGCTCTCGCGCCCGGTCGAGCAGCGCGAGGGCGAGATCCAGGCCTTCACCCCGACGATCGACGCCCTCTACGTGCCCGACATCGACGACTCGCCTCGACGAGGAGGGCGCCAAGCAGCGCTTCTGGCGCGCCTTCAAGACGCTCGGCGTCTGGTACGACGACCTGCCGCCGTACTAGATCCTGGCGAAGGGTCAGGCTGGCGGAGGCGACTTCGAATTCGGCGTAGACGCGTCGGCCGCCGCTCTTGCGGCTGCAGCGGGCCAGGTGACGACGACTTCCTGTGAGACCCGAGTACCTGCCGGCGGCCATCCGACGGCCGGGATCGGAACAGACGGTGCAGTCGGCCGCTTGCTCGTCCGCCGTGCCGCGACGACAATAGAGCGGCATCGGGTCAAGGGCCCTCGGCGATTCCGGCGCCGGCACCCAGGCTTGCGCCCTCGAGCTTTTCGATCGTGAATTCGCTCGCCGAAGAGGACGTAGGCGGCGCCGAGGTTCTCGACCCGGGCGTAGACGGGTGGCTCCTGGCTGGTAGACCGTGGCGAGGGAGGTCAGGCGAGCGTGCACGGTGGGCCTCGACCACGCGGTAGTAGTTGCCGAACTCGGCCAGCCCTGCGGCCGCTGGCGGAGCGGATCGCGAGGAGTCGTCCGGTAGAGCGCCGGCCTGCCGGGCAGAGCGAAGCCGGGTTCCGCGATCTCGGCGTGGTGCAAGCTCGGCCCAGGCGGATGGCGGCGCTGCTCGAGCCGCTGGGACGACTGTCGCCGCTCGGGCTGACCCGCGTCGAACGTCACCGCGATGTCCCAGCGCGGATTGCGTGTCCCACGTGCAGCTGGTAGCCGGCCTTGCCTCCGTTGACCGTCAGCGACGGGCCCGCGGCGCCGATGCGGACGCCGTCGGAAGAGGTCGGCTCGGCCACCCTGCGGTAGGGGAGTTCGCGCAGCTTCGGCATTCGCTTCAGCGGCGCCAGGTAGTCGATGCAGCGTCGTGCTTTCGCAGAAGCGGGGTTCGGCGTTCGGAGGCGGTGGCGGGACTCGGTGCGCCGAGCAGCGAGAGGCCGTAGCAGCGAGAGGGCGAGGAGCGTGAGCAGCGCGATGTCACGACCCCTCGCCGGCCCGATGGCCTCGCCCGAACCGGCATCCTCGCGCTCTACGTGCCGGACATCGACCTTGCCCTCGACGAGGAGGGCGCCAAGCAGCGCTTCTGGCGCGCCTTCAAGACGCTCGGCGTCTGGTACGACGACCTGCCGCCGTACTGACAGAGCCTCGGGGGAGGATCCGTCGAGTTGATGACCCTATGGGGTCACAAACTCGACAGAAGAGGGACCAGCTAAGGGGCGGCGGCGGTGGCGACGGCGGTCATCGGCTCGACCTTGGCGCTGGCCAGGCCACGGACGACGATCGTGTCGAGGGCGGTGTACTCGGCGAGCAGGGACTGGGCCTCGTCGCGGTCGGCGGCGGCGACGCCGACGGTGCCCTCGGGCTCGCCGAGACGGTCGAAGTGGTCGCGGTAGCCCTTGTGCAGGTCGCGGTAGAAGGACTCCTCCTTGGCCAGCCGCTCGGCGGCGTCGGGGCCGACCGCGGTGCGGACGTAGCCGAAGACCGGCGGAGCGTCGTGGCCCGCCTCGCGGGCGCCGGCCTCGACCTTCTCGCGGGCGCCGGCGGCGAAGCCGGGGGTCATCCAGTTGAAGAAGACGCCATCGAACTCGGCGCCGGCCAGGGCGCACATCTTCGGGCCCATCGCGGCAAGGACGAGGCGGACGTCGGGCAGCTTCTCGCGCAGCTCCGGCAGCGACTCGCGCATCTTCGTCAGCGGCTTCTTCGAGAAGCCGGCGCCGACTCCTAGCCAGAGGCGGGCGGGGTCGATCCCGAGCCGCTCGATGTCGGCGGCGATCGTCTCCGGCGGCGTGCGGTCGAGGGCGATCACGGCGACGCCGAGGTCGACTTCCGGGGCCGCGGCGGCGAACTCGGCCAGCGTCTCCAGTCCTTTGGCGCCGGGATGGTCGTTGGACCAGACCGAGTCGTAGCCGAGCTCGGCGCAGCGGGCGGCCAGCGGGCGCGCCACCTCGGGGTCGAGCCCCGCCGCGACTCCGAAGCCGCGCGGCATCAGGCGGCGCCTCCGCCGCTGGTCTTCTCCAGCAGCGCAACGCACTCGATGTGCGGGGTCTGGGGGAACATGTCGACGGGCCTCACTCGCTGCAACTTATAACCGGCCTCGACCAGCTGGGCGGCGTTGGGGGCGAGCGTGGTCGGGTTGCAGGAGACGTAGACGATCTTCTGCGCCTCGCACTCGATCACGCGGCGGATCATTTTCTGCGAGAGGCCGGCGCGGGGCGGGTCGATGACGACGACGTCGGGCTTGCCGGCCTGGACCAGCAGCGGGCGTACGCCGGTGCGGACGTTGGCGGCGAGGAAGTGAGCGTTCTCGATCCCGTTCAGCTTGGCGTTGCGCTCGGCGTCCTCGATCGCCTCGGGGACGATCTCCACGCCCCAGACCTCGCCGGCCTTGGCGGCCATGCTCAGCCCGATCGTGCCGATCCCGCAGAAGAGGTCGAAGACCTTCTCCTTGCCGCTGAGCCCGGCGAACTCGGCGGCGACGGCGTAGAGGCGCTCGGCCATCTCGGTGTTGGTCTGGAAGAAGGCGCCGGGGGAGATCTGCCATTTCAGCCCGCACAGCTCCTCGGTCAGGTACTCCTCGCCGAGCACGCCTGTCGGGCCCTCGCTGCCGCCGGAATCGTCGGCGACGACGGTGTGGAGATCGACCGGCGGTTTCGGGAAGCTGCGCTGGGCGGTAACTAGGCGGGTCTGGATCTGGCCGCTGCGCCGGCCCTCGCGGACGACCAGGTTGCGGAGCACGCCGCGCTTGGAGCCGCCGTCGAAGGCCGGGATCGACTCCAGCCGGGCCCAGTCGCGGACCTCGTTGCGGGCGGCGTTGCCGGCCTCGGAGGCGAGGTGGCAGTCCTCGACGTCGACGACCAGGTCCCAGCGGCCGCGTGCGTGGAAGCCGAGGATCGGGTCGCCGTCGCGCTCGCCGAAGGAGTATTCGAGCTTGTTGCGGTAGCGCCACTGCTCCTCAGCGGCGACGATCGGCTCCAGCTCGAAGCCGTCGAGGTCGCCGATCCGGCGCAGCGCCTCGTCGACCTGTTCGCCCTTGATCTGCAGCTGGCGCTCGTAGGGGAGGCCCTGCCAGGGGGCGCCGGGGCAGGGCTCGCCGCCGTGTGTGCAGCGGTCGGCGATGCGGTCGGCGCCGCCGCTGAGCAGCTCGACCGTGCGTGCCTCGGCGAAGCGCTTCTTCGCTTTCGTGACCTCGACCCGGACCCGGTCGCCCGGCAGGGCGCCGGAGACGAAGACGACGAAGCCGTCGGCGCGGGCGACGCCGCGCCCGCCGAAGGCGAGCGAGTCGACCTCGACCTCGAGCTGCTCGCCGCGCCGCGGGCCGCGGGCCGCCGGCTTCTCGCCGGCGGCGCTGCGTCAACTCAGCCGAGTTTTTTACGCGCTCGGCGCGCGGCCTGGGTGGCCTGTTTGCGCACTGGCTGCACGGCTCGCGCGGCCGCCGACCTCTTTGCGGGCCTGCTTGACCAGGCGCTCGAGCTCGCCGAGCAGCGAGTCGGTCTGTTTGCGGCCCCGCTTGACGAGGTCGCTGAGCATCTTCTCGGCGTCGCCGCGGGTCATGCGGCCGCGCTTGACGGCGTCGTCGACGACCTCCTGCAGGCGGTCGCGGCTGAGCGTGACGCTCTGCTCGAGGCTCTCGCGGAACTGGGCGACGCTCTTGTCGAGGCCGCTGGTCGCTTTGCTGCAGGCTCGTTTCGGCGCGGCTTTTTTCGCCGTCGATTTTCTTGATGAAGATTTCGCGCCGGATTTTTTGGCGGCGGCTTTTTTCGGAGCCGCTTTTTTCGTCGCGGCTTTCGCTTTGCTCGCCGCGCGGGCCGGAGCTTTTTTCGCTTTTGCCTTCGGTTTCGCGGCTTTCGCTTTTTTGCTGGGTTTGGCAGCTGCTTTTTTCTCGGCCATCTCGACGTGCCTCCAGGGGGTGAAGTTGGGCGCGGGTGCGGGTTCGACTATGTCAATTCCGCAGCATCGCCGGCTCTGCGGCGGCGAATCGTGCCTGCACCGGAGCGTGGTCGGAGAGTCGCAGCGCGCGTCCGTCGAGCGGCAGCTCGCGCCGCTCCGGCGGCCACTGGGCGGGTGGCTCGATCACCTCGAGGCCGCGGGCCAGCAGGTGGTCGATCGCCCGCGGCGCGGTCGGCGCGGCCAGGCCGAAGTCCTCGCGCAGGCGCTCGAAGACGGCGGGCTGCTCGGCCGGGCGCAGGTTGAGGTCGCCGCCGAAGATCAGCGGCGCGCTGCCGGCGAACTCGCCGGCGGCACGGGCGGCGCGCAGCACGTCCTCGACCGCGAGGTTGGGCTGGTCGTTGGTCGCGTGCAGGTTGGCGACGCAGACGCCGGAGGCGGTCCGGGTCAGCGCCATCGCGCGGCGCTCCGGGGCGCCCTCGTGGATCGCCAGCTCACGGCGCTCGGCGATGCCGCCGAGCCGGCCCGGGACGCGGACCAGGGTCAGGTTGGAGCCGCCCTCGCCGGAGGCGATCAGGTCCGGGTTCTGGCGGGCGAGCAGGCTGCGCAGCGGGCCGAGGCTGTTGCGCGAGGTCAGCGCCCGGTGCCACTCGGCCGAGCAGGCGCGGGCCAGCGGCTCGGCGAAGCGCGGCGGGCTCTCCTGCAGCAGGGCGACGTCCCAGGCGCTGGCGGCGAGCAGGGTCGCGAACTCGGTGGTGAGGTCGCGGTTGACCTGGACGTGGGTGGCGTTGCGCTCGTCGATCCGCAGCAGCCGCGAGCGCCAGCTGCGCAGCTCCGGGTCGGGCGGGAAGTCCCGCCCGTGGAAGAGGTTCCAGGCGATCGCGGTGAACTCCACGCTGCGTAGTATCCGCCGCTTGAAGCGGAACTTCCTCACCGGCGAAGAGTTCGGGGCGTTCGAGCTCGGCCAGCTGCTCGACCGGGCGCTGGAGCTGAAAGCGGGCCGGCGTGAGCGCGTCGGCGCCGATTCGCTGGCCGGGCGCAGCGTCGCCCTGATCTTCCAGAGGCCCTCGACCCGGACCCGGATCTCCTTCGAGGTCGGGGTCGCCGAGCTCGGGGGGCACCCGATCGTGCTGCGCGCTGACGAGATGCAGTTCTCGCGCGGCGAGTCGATCGGCGACACGGCGCGGGTGCTCTCGCGCTTCGTCGACGCGATCGTGATTCGCTCCGGCTCCCACGAGGACGTCGCCGAGCTGGCCGGCGCCGCCGAGGTGCCGGTGATCAACGCGCTGACGCCGCTGCACCACCCCTGCCAGGCGCTCGCCGACCTGATGACCCTGCGCGAGCGCTTCGGCGACCTCGACGGGCAGCGCCTCGCCTACGTCGGCGACGGCAACAACGTCGCCCGCTCGCTGGCGATCGCCGGCGAGCTGGCCGGGGTCGAGGTCGTCGTCGCGGCGCCGGCCGGCTACCAGCTGGAGGAGGGGCACGGGGTGAAGCTGACCGACGACCCGCGCGCCGCCGCCGACGGCGCCGACGCTCTCTATACGGACGTCTGGGTCAGCATGGGCGACGAGGCCGAGGCCGACCGCCGCCGCGCCGACCTCGCCCCGTTCCGGCTCGACGCCGACCTGCTCGCCGCCGCCAAGGACAGCGCCATCGTCCTCCACTGCCTGCCCGCCCACCCAGGCGAGGAGATCGCCGCCGAGGTCCTCTACGGGGACTCCTCGGCGGTCTGGGACCAGGCGGAGAATCGGCTGCACGCCCAGAAGGCGTTGCTGGAGGCGCTGCTCGCCGGCTAGGCGCGCCGCTCGGAGCCATGTATCCACGCATCGAAATCGGGCCGGTGACGCTGCAGACCTTCGGCCTGATGTTCGCCCTCGCCTTCCTCGCCGCCGGCGCCCTTATATGGAGGCGGCTGGGGGAGATCGGCAAGCCGGTCGACTGGGCGTATGAGATGGGCTTCGCGGCCCTGCTCGGCGGCATCGTCGGCTCCCGCGTCTACTTCCTCGTCCAGAACTACAGCGACGTCAAGGACGACCTGCTCGGCAACCTGTTCTCCGGGGCCGGGCTGGTCTGGTACGGCGGCGCGATCGGCGGCGCCCTCGCCGTCCTCGCCTGGGCCTGGTACCGCGACTTCCTCGGGCTTGCCCTGCTCGATCTGGCGGCGCCGGCGCTGGCCCTGGGCTACGCGATCGGCCGCTGCGGCTGCCAGCTCTCCGGCGACGGCGACTACGGCAAGGCCTGGAACGGGCCCTGGGCGATGTCCTACCCCGACGGCACCGTGCCGACCGAGCAGACGGTCCACCCGACGCCGATCTACGAGACGCTGGCGATGGGGTTGGGGGCCTGGATCCTCTGGCAGCTGCGCGACCGGGTGCGGACCGGGGTCCTCTTCGCGCTCTACCTCCTCTACGCGGGTGCAGAGCGCTTCCTGGTCGAGTTCCTGCGGCGCAACGATGCTGTCGCGCTGGGCCTGACCTCGGCCCAACTGGAGAGCCTTGGCATGATGATCGCCGGTGCGATCTGGATCGCCGTGGTCGTTCGTCGCCACGGCGGTATTTCCCGGCCTGGCACCGCCGAAACGGCGCAAGTCGCTATATAGGCGGGGTGGGGCTAACGATGTTACTCTTGCGCAAGAACTTTGGAGCATTCAAACTAGGGAGGCTTGGCGGGTAAATGGCGGCCGTGGACATACAGAACCAGGAGGGCCCGTCGGCGCGCACCTTGAGCGCCGTGCTCGATGCGGCCGCGGAGCGTCTGTCCGCGGCGGGGGTCGACAACGCCCGCGCCGATGCCGAAATGCTCGTCGCCGACGCGATGGGCGTAAAGCCGGAGCAGCTCTCGGTCGAAAGCGCCGGCGAGATCCCGTCCGAGGTCGCCGCGGCGATCGAGGAGCGGGTGGCGCGCCGGGTCGAGCGGGAGCCGATGGCCTACATCCTCGGCCGCGCTCCCTTCCGCACGCTCGAAGTCGCCGTCGACGAGCGCGTGCTCTGGCCGCGCCGCGAGACCGAGCTGCTGGTCGAGGTCGCCGTCGATCTGCCCGAGGGCGCCCGCGTCCACGAGGTCGGCACCGGCTCCGGGGCGATCGCCCTGGCCCTGCTGGCCGAGCGTCCCGACCTCAAGGTGACCGCCTCGGACCTCTCGCCGGAAGCGGTCGAAGCCGCGCGCGAGAACGCCGAGCGGCTCGGCATCCCGCTCGAGGTCAGCGTCGCCACCGGCATCCCCGAGGATGTCGAGGGCGTCGACCTGGTCATCGCCAACCTTCCCTACGTCACCGACTCGACCATCTTCGAGCGCTCGCCGGAGATCCAGAAGGAGCCGCGGATCGCGGTCACCGGGGACTGCGGCGAGGACGGCCTCGGTGTGATCCGCGGCCTGATCGGGGAAACGCCGTCGGGCTGGAAGCTGGCGATGGAGCACGACACCCATCACGGCCCGGCGATGCGCGAGATGCTGCGCGACGCGACTACCCTTCAGGACTATGAAGGGGACGAGCGGGTCACTGTCGGCTTCGCCCCGTGAGGCCGGCGACAAGCGATGAGTGAGGCTCCGCCGCAGGCCGGGGAGACGGTTCCCGCCGCGGGCGATCGCTCCGGGGCCGCGAGCGAGGCGCAGCGCCGGGGCAAGGTGGACCGGCTGCGCGAGGCCGGGGTCGATCCCTACCCGCACTCCTTCGAAGGCAGGACCCACGCCGAGGAGATCCTCGCCGCCCACGACCCCGCCGAGCTGGGGGAGGGGGAGCACGACCAGTTCAGCTACCGGGTGATGGGCCGGGTCACCGGCAAGCGCGGCCACGGCAAGGTCGTCTTCCTCGACGTCCGCGACATCACCGGCTCGATCCAGGGGTACGCGCGCCGCGACGCGCTCGGCGAGGAGGCCTTCGAGCGGGTCGAAGAGCTGGACATCGGCGACCTGGTCGGGATCGAGGGGCCGGTGTACGTGACCAAGCGCGGCGAGCTGGCGATCAGCGTCGCGCGAGTGCACGCTGCTGGCGAAGGCGCTGCTCGACCCACCCGACCTCTTCCACGGCATCTCCGACCCGGAGCTGCGCTACCGCCAGCGCGAACTCGACCTGATGGCCAACGCGGAGTCGCGGGAGATCTTCAAGAAGCGCTCGGACCTGACCTACGCGATCCGCGGCCATATGCACGAGCGCGGCTGGGTCGAGCTGGAAACGCCGGTCCTGCAGCGGCTGACCGGCGGCGCCGCGGCGCGGCCGTTCGTCACCCACCACAACGCGCTCGACCGCGACCTCTTCCTGCGCACCGCGACCGAGCTCTACCTGAAGCGGGCGATCGTCGGCGGCTTCGAGGACGTCTACGAGTTCGGCAAGTTCTTCCGCAACGAGGGGATGTCGCCCCAGCACAACCCCGAGTTCACGATGCTGGAGATGTTCGTCGGCGGGGCCGACTACAACGGCGTCATGAACTTCATCGAGACCCTGGTCTCGAGCGTGGTCGAGGAGGTGATGGGGACGACCAAGGTGATGCGCGACGGGGTCGAGATCGACTTCGCGGCGCCCTGGCCGCGGGTGGTGCTGCGCGACGAGATCCTGCGCGAGGCCGGGATCGACATCTACGAGGCGAGCCGCGACGAGCTGGCCGAGGTGGCCGGCGACGACGCCGAGGAGAACGACGACTGGGCCGGCCTCGTCGACACCCTGCAGGGCAAGCTGGTCGAGCCGAAGCTGATCCAGCCCACCTACATCACGGTGCTGCCGATCGACATCTGGCCGCTGGTCAAGGTGCATCCCGACGACCCCAAGGTCTGTGAGGCCTTCGACGGCATCGTCGCCGGGATGGAGATCGTCGGCGGCGGGACCGACGTCAACGACCCGGTCGAGCAGCGCCGGCGCTTCATCGGCCAGCGCGAACGCCAGGAGTCGGGCGCGGAGGAGGACCCGCACCCGCACGACGAAGAGTTCGTCAAAGCGCTCGAATACGGGATGCCGCCGGCGAGCGGCTGCGGCCTGGGGATCGACCGCCTGCTGATGATCATGACCGGCTCGAAGACCTTGCGGGACGTGATCATCTACCCGGCGATGCGCGAGTTGAAGGGAGAGTGAGATGGCGGTGAAATTCCACAGGTGCTCTTTGATGTTCGTGAAGACCGACGGCCACCCGTGCTGGAAGGTGCAGAAGGCGCTGGACGAGGCGGGGGTCGAGTACGAGTTGGTGCAGGGCCCGCTGCGGCGGGGCAAGCGCGAGGAGATCGAGCGGCTCTCCGGCCAGCGCAAGTACCCGGTGATCGAGTTCGAGGACGGGACCGGCTACCGCGACGAGTCGGAGGCGATGGCGGCGAAGATCCGCGCCGGCGAACTGGGCCCGAGCGCCGGCTAGAAGGCGGAGCGCAGCAGGCCGCCGTCGATCGGGATCACGGTGCCGGTGACGTAGGCGGCGCGGTCGGAGCAGAGGAAGGCGACGAGGTCGCCGTACTCCTCCGGGGTGCCGAGGCGGGCGGCGGGGACTTCGGTGCGGGCCGCGGCTTCGGCGTCATCGAGCGTGCCGCCATGCTGGGTGAGACGCTCGGTCGCGAAGCGCCCGGTGGCGACGGTGTTGACGGTGATCCCGTCGGCCGCGACCTCGCCCGCCAGGGTCTTCAGAAAGCCGACCGCGGCCATGCGGTGGGCGTTCGAGAGGTTGAGGAAGGGGTTGGGCTCCCGAGTGGTGTTGGAGCCGACGTTGACGATCCGGCCCCAGCGGCGCTCGCGCATGCCGGGGACGACGGCCTCGGCGAGGATGCGCGGTGCGAGCACGAGCGAGCGGTAGGCCGCTTCCCAGGTGGCGAGGTCGTGGGCGAGCGCGCCGCCGAAGGGAGGGCCGCCGGTGTTGGCGACGAGGATGTCGACAGGGCCGAGGGCGGCGGCGACCTCGCCCGGGAGCGCGGCGAGCCGGTCGGGGTCGGAGGCGTCGGCGACGAACGGCGTCGCGGCGGAGCCGATCTCCGTGGCGGCCTCTTCGAGCCGCTCGAGCGAGCGGCTGACGATCGCGACCCGCGCCCCTTCGCGCGCCAGTGCCGCCGCAATGCCGCTCCCCAAGCCCTGACTGGCGCCCATAACCAGGGCTACGCGTCCCTGAATGCCTAGATCCATTGTCCGACCCTAACGCGGGGAGCAATGCTCAAAGACCGTTGCGCGGGTAGTCTTCGCGGTGAGCGCCCGTAGCTCAGTGGTCAACGGTTCCTTACGGGGGGCCAAAGAGCGTCGGTCTTTCAAGCCGAAGGTCGCGGGTTCGACTCCCGTCGGGCGCATTCGCTGCTGTTCCTTGAGGTGCCGGGGATTTCCCGGCGTGGAGCCAGATCCTCGGCTCAAACTCCGAATCGCGTTCCGCCGCCTTCCGAGCGATTCCGAGGCGTTCCGCCGCTTCTGTGTCTCATTTCGGTCTCATTTCGCCTCGTGGCGAGCTGCGATCTTTGCCAGCTCTGCGAGGGAGACACCGAGGGCGTCGGCGAGCGCATTCACGGTCCCCCAGGCGGGGTTGGACTGGCCACGCTCCAAGAGCGAGACCGTGCCGGTGGTGACGCCAGCATCCTGGGCCAGGCGTTCCTGGGTGAGGCCACGCTTCTCGCGTACTTGGCGGACGGCCTCTCCGAGGGCGGGCTGCGGTTGGTCTGGGCCTCCCATGGTCTTCAAGTTTTCAAAGACGAGCGAAGCTCGCCAGGTGAGGTTCTGCTAGTAAAGTTCCACTAGTGCTGTTACGCTTCCCAAATCCATAAAAGCGCCCCCGCGCTGGTGGAACAGCCGGGGGCATGGCACAGGAGAGTGACCTCCCATGCACGACAAGCCTAGTGGCGCGAGCGATGATGACCGTGCCTCGACCGCCGCCCGGGATCTCCACGACCAGGGCGTTGTTCTGATCCACGTCCTGACGATCTACCCGACGCATTTGCGCCTCTTGGAGCTGGTGCGGGAGATCACGGCTGGATCGACCGACTTCGCCGAAGGAGATCGGATCGAACGCGCCGTGCGCGACTTGGTCGGGGTCGGCCTGCTCTTCCGTGGCGAGGGCGCGGTCCTGCCGACGCGGGCCGCCCTGCGCTTCAACGAGATCCTTGGGGAGGGGGTGTAGCCGTGGGTCGGCGCGTAGGCCTGGAACGCGAGCAGTTCGCCCGCTGCTTCGGGGTCAACCTCGCCAAGGCTCGCAATGCAGCGGACGTGAGCCAGGACGAGCTTGCCTTCCGAACCTCGACGCACCGCACGGCAATCAGCCAGATCGAGCGCGGTCCAAGTTCGCCGCACCGCCCACGAGGGGACGATTCTGGAGGGAACCAAGACCGATCACGGCGAGGAGAACGCTGGCCGTGTCGTTCCTGTTCCCGCGACCCTCGCCTGGATGCTCGAAGCTCAGATCAATCTCAACGGCCCCAACAGCCAACTCCTCTTCCCAACTCCCCGAGGCCGCCTCTGGCGCGAGCGCACCTTCTATCGCGATGTCTGGAAGCCGACCCAGGAATCCTCCGGCCTAGACGTCCGTCCCCACGAGTGCCGCCACAGCTACGTCACCCACCTCCGCGCGGCTGGCGTCAACGATGCCGACCTGGCCGAGATCGTCGGGCACCGAGTCGAGACCATGCTGGCGCGTTACACCCACCCTGTTGGTGGAGCTTTTCCGCAGGTGCGAGGAACGATCGAATAGGTGCCAGGAGTCGTCAAGCTCGCAGCGGGTCACCCAGCCAGGATGTCTCGCCAGGATCCGGCGATCTGCTCGTCCTCCGAGTCGGCCCAACGGAGGTCAGCCAAGATCCTGGGGCCCCCTGTCTAGTTCGATACCGGCTCCTTGAACTCATACCGCCGCCGCATTTTGTTGCCCTGGCTGTACTTCAGGATGCCCTCGTGATGGAGGCGGCCGACGACGACCGCGGGTGCCACGCCGATCTCTTCCGCCAGCACCGGGATGTCCGCAAAACGGATCTCCTTTAGCCGCCGTTCATAGCGCGGGGGAATCAACGTCTGCGCTGCAAACTTGTCCGCCTCGTTCTCTAACTGCAGCAAGTCGGGGTCCATTTTCGCCGCACTGGAGCGGCGTACGGGCTCGACGAGTAAGAGCTTCTTGCGATGCAGTAGGACGTGTCCTGCCTCATGGAAGAAGGTAAACCAGAAAATGTCCTCCCAGTTCTGGCGGAGGCTTAGCTGTATCAGAGCCTTGTGGGGGCTGAGCCAGCGAGTGGCACCATTTACCCGTGAGAGTTGGAAGTGCTCAAGGATGACCACCGCCACACCGCAGCTTGCACAGAGATCGACGAGCTGCTCCACCCACTCCTCCGGATCTAGCGCGGTCAGACCGCGGGCCTTCTCAAGGGCATCCCGAAAGCGCTCTGCATCGAAAGGCTCGCACTCGATCTCCCGGGCTCGCAGTTCGCCGATTCGAAGCCAGGCTGCCAGCGCAAAACCGTCGCTCTCGACTTTCTGAGACTTGCGGTAGGAAACCACCGGCGGGCGCCACTGCTCGACACTGGCCAAGCCGAGGAACTGCAGGAGCGCTGCCACCAACCCCTCGTCCTTTGCTTCCATCGGCAAGTAGCCCCGCGCCTTCAGCTCTTTGACCGGGAACTGTTTCGCCCAGCCGATCGATCGTTTCAGCGACTTCCGTTCAGCCTGTCGGGCCAGTTGGCTCCGATAGATCGATTCTCGGGTTAGCCAGAAGTCAGCTCCCACTGAGAACACTTTCTCGAGGCCGAGCGCAAGCTCGGCGGAGATCGAGGCCGACCCCTTTACAACCTGGTTCAGGTGCTTGGTCGATACCCCAAGGCGGCCGGCAAGTGCCGCCTGCGTCATCTCTTGCTCCTCCAGTAAATCCGCGATCGTCTCGCCGGGGGGGACGGCAAACTCGAAACAGCGCTCCTCGGTTTCTTCAATTCTCGTGGGCATCGTTCTTCACCTCCTGGGGTGCTTAGTCGTGGTAGTCGGCGATCTCGACGATTCGTATTGCATCTACCCGGGACCAATCCAGGCCACCGTCATCCTTCTCTGGGGTCGGCTCGGCGTCGGGCTCGATCACGAGCCGCTTACCGTCAGGGAGGAGCAGGGCCAGCTGGCCGACGCGATCCCCATCAAGCTCGTGGCACTTGCCGGGGAGCTTGCGCATCTGCTCGAGATTCTCGGCCGCCTCAAGGTCGGCAAACCGGGTTAAGAGCTTCTTCGCGCACGCCGTTCCGTGGGAGCGTTGAAGCTCTCGCTTCGATCCGCACTCTTTTTGCAGCCGTCGATTGGCAAACGAGCATTGCACGGGGCAGATCTTTTTGATTCACCGGATCATTCTATGATTATAGCCCGGACGTCAAAAGCATAAACCGAGTTGGTATATCCTTATCCGGGAACGCCGGGTTACTGCTCACATTCTCGCACCAGCTCCGGACTTCAGACGCTATGACAAAAATTCGCCGCCGAACCAAACGACAGCCTCTCAGCCCCCGTGCTGCCGCCCTCAAGGGGCTCGGGCGCTGGCTGGTCGCCAAGCGTAAGGAGATCCGCCACCAGGTGAGGGTGCAGAAGGGGCGGCGAGAAGGAGAGGAGCGCACCTCGATCGAGATCGACCATCGGCTCGAGGCCACAGACGTAGGGCTCGGCAAGCTCCACATCCGCACCCAGAAGTCCCACCTGCCCTCCAATCAATTCTCCTCCGAAGCGCGGATTTACATTTCCAACGCTGCCCGCAGCGATTCGGGACGGGTGATCTATTGCCTCGATGCCGACGAAGTTATCGCTGTCCTCGCGTTTCACATCGGCCGCCGCAAGGCCCATCCGATCTTGATCACGGTCTTGGCCATGCGCCAGGACGTTAAGTTCAATCCCACCCTCGCCAGTCGGACGCTTCAAGCGGCTCTCGTTTTAAAGCACTACGCCCACGCAATCTCCGCCGAGCTGGGGCGCGGCGGGGACATCGATATCGACCTCCCCGACTCAAGGCAGATGGAGCTGATGAAAGAGCTCGGCTTTCGCAAGGCTCCCCGCCTCGAGGGTTTTCGTCCCGGGGGGACCCACCTGCGTCAGGTAGGCCCCGGTTAGTCCTCCTCCTGTTGATAGCCGATGATCTGTGCCGGGGGTGGCTCCACCTCAGCGCGCACCGTTTTCTCGACCGCGTCGAAGAGCCCTGGTGGCAACAGTCGGCGGGCGGTCTCGACGAAGCCCTCAACGTCCTCTGCGCGCAGCTCGCGGTCTTCGAAGAAGCCTTCGACTTCTGTTTCCACGCGCTGCTTCTCGGCGCCCCCGTCCGCTCCCCGATCAAGCAGGTCCTGGGCGACGTCGGTCAGCGCCCGCTTGCGATAAATCGCGGCCAGTCGCAGCACCTCCATGGCGCTCAAGACCAAATCGCGCTCTCCGCGCGGTAATGGGCTCAGGTCCTTACGCCGTGACAGCGTCGAGGTGGAGACATCGAGGATCGCCGCCGCTTCGCTGAGATTGGGATAGCCGCTGAGCGAGGCTCCGCGGTCGGTGCTTGAGCTGTCCATCGCTCGACTCCTTGGGTTCGGGAAGGGGCCGTCCTGCCTGGGCCGGTCACCTGACTCTAGTACCTCGGTGCAAACAAGGCAATCAGATCAACGTCCACAACAAATGCAAACTATGCAACAATCAGTGGGCGCCGCAGGTTTCCGGGCGCGATTCCCCGCACGATTGGAGCAGGCGATATGCCCAAGTACAACGTCAACATTGAAGGCAAGACCTACGAGTGGGACCGCAACACGATCACTGTTGCGGAGATCCGCGACCTTGCTGGCTTCGCCCCTGGTCAAGAAGTGATCGAGGTCGACCTCAAGGACCAGAGCGAGCGGGTGCTTGCCGCGAACGAGACGGTCGAGTTAAAGCCGGGCAAAGGCTTCGGCAAGAAGGTCTCCTTTAAGCGCGGACTGACCGAGCGCAGGACTGCTGAGTTCGAGCTGATCCGCGAGGAGTACCCCGGAGTCGAGGAGGTAGACGGACTTTGGGCGCGGATCCCCGACTACCCCATCCCGGCGGACTGGGAGGTGCAGGGTCCAACGGAGCTCGCCTTCCAGTTCCCCGCCGAGCTCCCGGCCCAGGAGCCCTACGGCTTCTGGTTGCGGCCAGCCCTGGTTCTCCCCGGGGGTGGCACGCCCTCGAATTCGAGCGCACCGGTTGAGACCCCTCTCGGCGGGGATTGGCAGCAGTTCTCCTGGGCTTTCGATGGCTGGGCGCCGGGACCCGAGCCCCGCGCGGGGTCGAACATGCTCGACTTCGTCCGCTCCTTTGCCCGCCGCCTGCGCGAGATCAATTGATGACCACGCTTACTCTTCCGGCCACGATCTACGGCGAACTCGTCAAGCACCTCAGCCAAGGACCCGAGGAGCAGGTCGCCTTTCTTTACGGCGACGCTGGCAACAAGGTCGATGAGCTCAGCACGAGCGAGCTATACCGGGTACCGCCCGAGGGCTTCGTCGGCCAATCCTCCCACCACCTCGCACTCGCCGACGACGTTCGCGGCGAGGTCATCTCCCGCGCTTGGGAGCATGGCGGCGCCCTGATCGAGGCTCACAGCCACCCCGGGGCACGGGAAGCGGAATTCTCGCCGACCGATCTGAGCGGCTTCGAGGAGTGGGTGCCCCACGTCCGCTGGCGCTTGCAGGGTGCCACCTACATTGCCCTTGTCTTCGCCGAGAACGATTTCGATGCGCTGGTTTGGGCTGGAGAGAGTCACGATCCAACGTCGCTCAGGCGCCTGTGTAGCGGCGACCGCGAGTTACAGCCGAGCAACCTGACCCTTGAGTCCTTTTCGGGAGAACGATGACCGAGGAACGTTACGCACGCCACCTTGGCCTCTTCGGCGCTGAGGGCCAAGAAAAGATCGCCGCCGCCTCGGTTGCCGTGATCGGCCTCGGGGGCCTCGGCTCCCACCTCGTCCAGCAACTCGCCTATCTCGGCGTTCGGCAATTTCACCTGATTGACGGCGATTGCGTCGAGGAGACCAACCTCAACCGGCTGATCGGTGCCGGGGAGGCCGATCTCGGCTTGGCAAAGGTAGAGGTTGCAGAGCGCCTGATCGCTCAGATCTGCCCCAATCCGAAGGTGAGCGTGGAGGCTCACCATTTCGACCCCGTAGAGATTTCATCCGGCCTCGAGCGGGTTGGCTTCCTGTTCGGCTGCGTCGATCAGGACCCCGTCCGTGCCGCCCTCGTCGGCTTCACCTCCACCAACCGTATCCCCTACCTCGACCTGGCCAGCGACGTAATGGAAGACGGCGCCTTTGGGGGTCGCATCGTTTTCGCTGCCGAGGGTAAGCGTTGTCTCTCCTGTCTCGGCGAGTTAGACCAGCATGCCCTCGCGCGGGCGCAGATGTCGGACTCGCAGCGAAGCGCTGATGACAGCATTTACGGCATCGATCGCGAGGCTCTCGATGCCTCCGGGCCCTCGGTCGTCTCTGTGAACGGGGCTGTTGCGTCGCTAGCTGTGACGGAGTTCATGGTCTGGGCGACTGGCCTGCGCGAGCCCCGCGGGTACATCACCTATCGCGGCGATTTGCCAAGCGTCGGCACCCGCAGCGATCCTCCCGAGCGCGGCTACTGTCAATACTGCATGGACCTTTGGGGTAGTTCGATCTCCTAGGCCCCACTGCTAGTCGGCAATCGCTCCGGGTCACTCAGTTGGTTGGGCGGCGGCGCTGCGGACCCGCCGATGCGGCCGGGAAGTCATCAACAACGATGCCCACGTGTTCCATCCGTTGGGCCGTCAGGTGCTCGAAGGTAGGGAACCGAGCTAGCGTCGATTAAGGCATATGCGCTGATCCCGCGAATACTATTTCCGCATGGTTCGTCCTGATACCGGAAACTTCAATCGACTTCTTACGTCGCTTGGCCTGATCTGTCTTGCGGCTGCGCTTGTGATCCCCTACTTCTACTTTCGGAACACCTCGGTGTTGGAGACGACGAGAACCGAGTTAGATCGTTTGACCCCCACGGCGCAGGATGCCATTGCCGGTCGGCAGGCGGGTATCGTCACCCTCGAAGCCTGGGTGATAGTTCTCGCTATTGCGTTGGCGCTAGTCGGTCTTGTGCTTGTCATTGTGGGCGCAATTCGCCTCAAGAAAGCACAGGACAGCGAGGACGAAGAGGCAGAGCTTCGAAAGGATCGTGCGCGAGCCGAAATTAGAGGTCTTACGCCAGCCGAGGAGGAGCGCAAGGCAACTATTGAAGCCGAACAGGATGAAGACGACAAGGAGGAGGGCGGAGACGGCGGGCACTTGAGGAGCCAGAGCCGCCGCCTAGCGATCCGGGTGCGGCACCGCCGGCACTTCCGATTGAGCTGCCTTCGGAGGAGGTTGAGCCACGACACGAGCGGCCTGAGCCTCGGCTAGAAAGGGCTGAGTCACGAGTTGTGGTGACGAGGAAAGTCATTCTCCGCGTCGAGCGGCGGTTCAATGACATATTTGGACACGCAGATCTGGATGGATTTGAGTTCAGCTCGAACCTTGGTATCCGAAGCGAGATCGGCCAGATCGAGATTGACGGGTTGTTTACGGCTGTCAACTCGAAGCAAGAGAATGTCGTGCTGGAGCTGAAGGTTCTGCGAAATGGAAGGACTGTCCATCGGAATGCCCGCAATAGGGCGGAACAGGCGCTTGCCACCGTTGCGAGGTTCAATTCGGTTGCTGTGGAACGCGCAGCGATTTGGCTAGTGATGATCGTGGCGGAAGAGGGGATTGAAGAGGTAACCGGGAGCGATCTTCTGAAGGCAGAAGAGACCGCGACGCAGTTCATGCTCAACCGGGGAGCTGCCACTGTCGTTAGAGAGCCAGACCTGGAACTTCTTCCGCAACGTTTCCTGAGTCTGGCCCGAGCTGGGCGCTTCGAGGCAGATTTCATCTAAGACGGCCCGACTTTAGGTGCTGAACAAGCGCGGACCGGCTTCAGATTGGGAAATGAGGTCTCATTTCGGTCGCATCAGCGCGGTGATCTCCCTTACGGCCCGGAGGGCATCCGTCCTTTCAATCTCTGGAGGAGCGTGGCTTTGTAGAGCGGAGCGGGGCCGGGCGCGGCTACGGGCGGATCTCGAAGCCAGCGTGGCGAGGTCTCGACTCGACTTGTCGGCGGTACCATGGGTCGATGACCACGAAGGAGCGACTCCACAAGCTGGTCGAGGAGCTTTCCGAGCGGGAGGCTGAGGCTGCGTTGGTGATCGTCGAGCGTCGGCGTGATGACCCGATGCTGCATGCGCTTGCGTCCGCTCCAATTGACGATGAGCAATCTGAGACCAGCGAGGATGTCAGCGCGGCCGAGGCCCTGGCTGCTTACAACCGAGGAGAGGCAGTTTCCTCGGAGCAGTTGCGCGCCGAGCTCGATCTCGATTGACCACGGGCTGGTCACTTCGGGTTGCGCCGCCGGCTCGGCGGGATCTGAAGCGACTCGATCGACCTGTTCAACGTCGAATCCTGGATGCTCTCGACAAGTTCCTCGTAGATCCGCGTAGCGGCGACATCCGCAAGCTCAATTCACTCCAGTGGCGGCTGCGGATTGGCGATTGGCGCGTGCGCTTCAGCTTCGACGACGAGAACCAGGTGATCGTCGTACTGCGGGTGCTGCCGCGCGGTCGAGCCTACGACCGGTGATCAGCGCTCGTTCTCGACGACGAGTTTGGCCGGGAACTCTAGGACTCCACAGAGCTGCGCCTTCAGTTCCTTAAAGCTCATAAATCCATCGAGGCCGTCACCTACTTCCCCGGCATAGAGGGCGATGTCGGAGCTCGCATTGCGGACTGCCTCGTCGATTTCATCGCCGACGCCGATGCTCAGCTCGCCGTGGCGGTAGCGAGCGTAAACCGCTCGACCGTCCTCAAGGGTTCCCTCCCACTGCGATGGACACGCGAGGCACGTTCTTTTCAGTGCAGTCACCTTTGCGTCACCGCTGATCTTGGTGTTGGCAGGCTCGCTCATAAGGCTATGGTTGCAGACAGAAAATTTCGTGACGACGAGCACGATCACAGGAGATACTTTTTGCGTGCCTGAGATGACTCCGACGAAGATGGGATCGTTGACAAAGCCGGCAACTGCCCAGAAGTTCCCAACCCGCTGCAGGAGGATCTGAATGAAAACGAAGTCGGCGACGTCTGTGAGGCAGTTGAATAGAGCGGTCCGACAATCTCGGCATGTCCGTTTGTTGGTCGGGGCCCTCGTCGCCGCGTTGTTGTCTGCCTCGGCGGCGATCTCTGTTGCCAGCTCGCCTAGCGAGAGCCTCGACCGCACCTTCGGCGAGAACGGAGTTTCTCTGACTCGGCCCAGTGGGATCGTCGGTGGCGAAGCGGCGTTGGCGCTAACCCGGGACCACCGCGGCCGGCTGGTCGTCGCGGGCTCGACGGAAAGCGAAAAGATGTTGGTGCGCCGCTTTCACCGCAACGGCGCTCCCGACCTCTCCTTCTCACGCAACGGCAAGGTTGAAACGAGCCTTGGGGAAACCACTGGCCGGGCCGTAAAGATGGTCTCCGGGGGCGACATCCTCGTTGCCGGGGGCACCACTGGCGGCCTGGCGCTGGCTCGCTATCGGAGCGATGGCAGCCGGGTGCAGTCATTCGGACATAACGGTCATGTAGTCGTCCCCGGTGGCATCGAAGGCGCAAGTGCCCTTGCCATGGACACTGACCGGGCCGGGCGCATCTTCAGCGGCGGTTACAAGATCGACCTCAAGCACAACTGGACCGCGATGGTGCTCAAGTATCGTCCCGATGGCTCGCTTGACCCCGGCTTTGGCCATCAGGGGATCGTCGAGTTCCGGGCGCCCCACCGACTATCGGCGGCGATCAGCGGCATCGAGGTCTTACCCGACGGCAAGATCCTGGCCGGTGGCGATCTCGGCGGGAGTCTGCTGCTTGCCAGACTGTTGCCGAACGGCAGGCCCGACCGCGGATTCGGCGGTGGAGACGGCATCGTTCTGGTCGACGCCGACGGCGCCCGCAACTGCACCTGCACTTTCGCCAACTCTCTGACGCTCACCCCCGACGGCGAGCCCCTCTTGGCCGGAGTCACCTCAGGTTCACGTCGGGAGACTTCACTGCTCGTCCGCTTCACGCCCGACGGTCGGTTGGATTCCCGCTTCGGTCGCCATGGTGTGGTGCGAACCCTGCGTGGCTCGCGACTGGTTTTCAACGACGCCACCGTGGCGGCGGACGGCCGAATCACCGCCGCCGGGTTCTTCAACTCGCGCAGTACCGGTAACGGGGATATGGCGGTTCTGCGCTACCTGCCGAACGGCAAGCTCGACCACAGCTTTGCCGACGGGGGCTTCTTTCACCGTCACCTAGGGAGAGAAAGCGTCGCGTCGGCAGCGATCACCCAGCCCGACGGGCAAGTGGTGGTCGCCGGTCGTGCTGCCTTCGGACCGCTTGCCTTTGAATCCCCGGAAGCCATTGAAGGCAGCCAGGTGTTGATGCTGCGGTTTAGGCGCTAGCGAAGACTTCTGTCCCAAACTAGGATCGACGCTCGCCTCGTCCATCTTTCGGGTCTCATTTCGGTCGCGTCGCCCGATCACGCTTCCCATGCCGACGACTCCTCTCCTTCAATCTGAAAGAGATTGGGTTGCAGTGCGGAGCCGGTGAGCCGCTACAACCGCTGCGGGATCAATACAAAGCAATGTTTCTTTGCGGCATCGCGAAGCTCCTTGTCCCAGCATGCAAATTCAAGCTCTTCGCCAGCGGCGAAGGAGAGGGCGCCGGCGAGGTGGACGGAATCGTAGGCCCGTAGTGAGTGAGCGCGTGCGGTCTCAGCGGCCTTGGCGAGAAGCGCATCGCTGACGGCGTGGCTGTCGATCCCTCTCCAGAGAGTGTTCAGGTCATCGATCGCGCGGCGAAGCTGGGTGGGGGTGAGGCGGCCGCCTTTTCGCATCCTGCTCAGGGCCGCGGTCGCCTCCACGTGCGCGATCGCGGTGCTTCGGATGCCGTTGGCACTGTCATAGGCGCTCTGCGCCTCTTCCGTGCCCGGCTCGTCGACCAGCAACTTGATCAAGGCGCTGGTATCCAGGTAGAGGCTCAGCGTCGACCCTCGGAAACGTAGTCCGAGGCGCTCTTGCCGGAGCCTCGGAGCTTGGCGGGCTTCGGCAAGGGTTGGGAGCCCTCGCTCGGCCGTACGGTGCCCTCGGCCACCAGGGCGGCGAGGTGGGGGGGTGTTGCGGCGGAGACGATCCTCGCTACGGGCCGGCCGTGCTTGGTCACGGTGATCGCCTCGCCGTCCTCAACGCGATCAATGATCGCGCTGGCTTTGTCCTTGAGTTCCCGGATGCCGACGGTCGCGTTCTCCATGGTGGCCATATTCTAGCTCAATATGGCCACATCGCCTATTCGACAGTCTGTTGGCGGACCCGCCCACTGCCGCCGGCGTCATGTGCGGCGGTGCGTTCCGCCAGATACTCCGCATGCTCGTCCCTAACGACCTTCCACAGAGGGATTCCGACATAGACGCCGAGGGATCCAAAGATCACCCACTTTGGATCTATCGAAATCAGCAAAGCGAGGGGCACCAAAGCCGCCAGCACGATGAGTAACCACGTGACCTCCCTGCGGGATGCGGGAGAGTCGGTGAGCAGATAGAGCAGCAACCCAATTGAGGCCGTGAGCATCAAGATCCGGTGCGGGATCTCGGAGAGCGGGGCGAGGGGTGCCAGGATCAGCAGCCCAAAGGAGAACATCGGGAGCCACTGCCGCCAATTGTTCAGGCGTTTCTTGCCCATTCCGATTGGAACTTAGCGGCCAGTGCCATGCCGTTGCAACATGACCTACTCCCCATCCGGGTCGCATCTCGGTCGCATTGCCGCCGCGATCCCGCTTCCAGTGCGGACGACCTCCGTCCTTTCAAGCCGAAGGTCGCGGGTTCGACTCCCGTTGGGTGCATTCACGCAATTCTCGTGCAGAGCAATATGTCTGCAAGACCAATTCTTAAGCGTCGGCTTGAGGGAAGGTGCTCTTGAAGAGCGCCGTCGCTAGCTTCAGGATCCGGCGGGACGCTCGAAGGCCTGCCCGTCGGGTCGATTTTCGCCGTGTAGCCTCGAGCCGGATGCAGTGGCGAATCTGGCGGCTCCGCCGCCCAGCGAGTAGGGGGCGACGATGCGGATTGCATGTTTGACTGCCGTGTTGGCGGGGCTTGGCCTTTTGACCGGCTGCGGAGGAGGATCCTCCGATTCGATCGAATCTACGCCTGAAAGCGGGGAGCTGAGTAAGTCTGAGTGGCTCGCTCAGGCCAATGGAATCTGCAAGGCAGAGGGGGAAGATGTCGCCCCCTTGAATAAGGAACTGGACCAGCTGAATGAATCGGGACTCAACGCTCCTAAGGAAATCGCGGAATTCGCCGCCATCCTTCGAAGGGCCCTCCCTAGGTCCAAACGGGGGATTCGGGAATTACGGGAACTCAAGCCCCCGAGCCAAGAGTCCCACTCGATTGACGCCGTGCTGGAAAAAGATGAGGAAACGCTAGAACTGACCGAAAAGACGGCCGAGGAAATGGAGGAAGGCAACGTTGCAGCTGCCAAACTCCTCTCCCTCAAGGCGGCCATGGCCAACCGGACCGCGCAATGGATGGCACAGCGCGATGGCCTCAAGCTCTGCGGGACTGAAAAGTAGGACGCGCCCCCACAGCGCCACCCGTGCTCCGTCAGCCGATCTTCTCTACCAGCTCGACGACGATGCCTTCGGGGCCGCGGACGTAGCAGAGGAGATAGGTGTCTTTGTAGTTCTCCACCTCGCCAACTAGCTCGGTTCCGCGCTCGCGGAGTCCGGCGACGGCGGCCTTGAGGTCGTCGACGATGAAAGAGATATGGCGGATGCCCGGCGCGTTCGCCGGCGCGTAGGTGTCGCTGTCAGGGCTCGGTGGCGAGAGGAATTTCGAGAGCTCGACTTCGGCGTGCCCATCGGGGGTTCGCAGCATCGCTATTTCCGCGCGGACGTCGTCGAGCCCGATGACGCGGCCCACCCAGTCCCCTTCGACTTGGCCTTCGCCTTGTAGTTCCAACCCGAGCTGAACGAAGAAGTCGGTTGCGGCAGGGAGATCCTCGACCACTATCCCTATATGCGCCATGCCTTGGATCGTCACGTGGCCGATGGTCTCATTTCCGCGCGGAGTCGCTGCTCCTCACCGCACCACCCGAAAGCCGTGATGCTCAAAGCCGCGCGGAACGGGGCCGTGGAGGACGTAGCGCAGGACTGAGTAGATCCGTTTGTAGGGGCCGTCTTCGACCAAGGAGCTGAGACGCACCGACGCCCGTGGGTGCCACTCCCTCTCGCCGTGGCGGATGCCGGCCCTTCCGGTCGCGTATGCCCGGGGGCCGCCGAAGCTCCGCCACTTGAGGTTGGCGAGGGCGAAGGAGAGGTTCTTGCCGAGGTAGATGTCGCTCGGCCGCTTGGCGATGTCGCCGGTGATCGTGTTCTGGACGGCGAACACCAGCGGGCTGACGAAGGGCGGAATCGTGCCGGGGGCGGCGACGAAGGTGGCGTGGGTGTGGGGGCAGCCGGGGAGCTCGCGTTCGACCGCGTCGACGGTTCCTTCGGCCCGGTCGGGGGCGACGAAGGTCGCTTCGATCGTCTGGCCCCTGGTGTCGAGGAAGCTCCAGTGGCCGTTGGCGTCAATCGGGTCGGTGTTGGGGAGGTGGGATTCGTAGTTGCCGCAGAACCCCCAGCTGAAGCCGAAGTGGGCGTTGACGACATTGGTGCCCTGGACTTCGAAGCTCACCGGCAGGCGGGCCGAGGTGGTCGCCACCCAGCCGCCCTGGATCGGCACGATCCCTTCCGCCCTGGCGGCGGGCGCGCTCTCGACGAGGGCGAGCAGAGAGATCAGGGCAGCGCACACCGCGGTCGACAGCTGGGTCCGCGACTTCCGTTCGAGTGACATGCGGCGCGCTTCCTTTCGCTCGGTCGGCAACTCCACCATCAACCCTCCCAGAGCCGCTGTGCTTTGCCAACGCCTATCTGAACGGAACGAACACGGCGACGCGGCGGAAGGTGCTCTGCTCGGGAACGGCCGGGCGCTCGGGCCGCGCTTCGCTCTGCTCGCGTCCGCCGTCCCCACAGTCGACTGCGGCCGGGCGGCGACGCGCCGCTCGCACCGGGCGCGCCGCCTCTACCGCGCTTCCGCGCGCCCTCATGCCGCCACCTCCGCCCGCGCCGCCCTGGCGGGTATCAGCCTTGGCCGCATGACTCCGAGGACCGCCACCAGGGCCAGCGCGATCAACACCGCGGAGCCGGCGAGGACGGTGGGAACTCCTTCGACCAGCGCCTGCGCTCCGGCGCCGCTGCTGGCGGCGGCGAAGACGGTGATCAGTGCTCCGACCCCGAGCGTGCCGCCGAGCTGGTGCGCCACGTTGATCAGTCCGGAGGCGGCACCGGCATCGGCATCCGCCACCCCGGCCATGCCGGCGGTGGTGAGCGGGGTGAGGGCCGAGCCCATGCCGATCCCGAGCAGGATCAGCGGGGCCGCCATCTGGGTCAGGTAGTCGGCGCCGGGGGAGATCTGGCCCAGCCAGAGCATCCCGACCAGGGCGATGGCAAGGCCGGCGGCAAGCACCCGCGCCTCGCCGACCCGAGGCACGATCCTTGGCACCACCCGCACCATCGCGAAGACCGAGAGGGTCATCGGCAGGAAGGCGCCGCCGGCCGCCAGGGCGCTGTAGCCCTGGACGCCCTGCAGGTACTGGGTGAGGAAGAAGAAGGTCGAGTACATCGCGCCCACGACCATGATCCGGGCGACGTAGGCGCCGACCCGCTCGCGGCTCGAAGAAGAGGCGCAGCGGCGTGATCGGCTGCTCGGCCCGCCGCTCGTTGGCGACGAAGAAGGCGAGCAGTACCGCGGCCAGGGCGAACGAGGCGAGCGACCCGGCCTCTCCCCAGCCGTGTTCGGCGGCGCGGATCAGCCCGTAGACGAGCGCGGTCATGCCGATCGTCGAGCTCAGCGCGCCGGGCAGGTCGAAGTGACCCTTGCGCCGCTCCGTCTCCGGCAGGTAGCGCGGCGCCAGCCAGATCAGCACCGCCCCGAGCGGGACGTTGATGAAGAGCCCGGCGCGCCAGGAGACCCAGGAGGTGAGGGCGCCGCCGAGCAGCAGGCCGACGCTGCCACCGGCGCCGGCGACCGCGCTGTACCAGGCGACCGCGCGGGTGCGCGCCGGCCCCTCGGCAAAGCTGACGGTGAGCAGGGCGAGCGTCGATGGGGCGGCGATCGCGGCGCCGACCCCCTGCAGGGCGCGGGCGCCGAGCAGCCAGGCCGGCGACTGGGCGATGCCGCCGAGCATCGAGGCGAAGGTGAAGAGGGCGATGCCGGCGGCGAAGACCTGGCGGCGGCCGAGGATGTCCCCGGCCCGGGCACCGAGCAGCAGCAGGCCGCCGAAGGTCAGCGTGTAGGCGTTCTGCACCCAGGAGAGGCCGGTGGTCGAGAGGCCGAGGTCCTGGTGGATGCTGGGCAGCGCCGTGATCACCACCGAGATGTCGAGGATGATCATCAGGTAGCAGCCGAGGATGATCGCGAGGACGGTGGCTGGGTTGCGGTCGCTCTTGAGAGTCATGAAGTCCTTTTCTGAAAGCGGGGAATTCGGTGATAAACTGGAGGGGTCCTCCGGGTAATTCGGAGGTGGCCTCCGCTTTCAATGAGCACTATACGGAGGCTCCCTCCGCTTTGTCAAGAGATCGGAAGAAATTCGTGAACGCGAACCCCACCGACGTCGTCAGCTTCGCCCCACGGCCCAAGCGCGCCGACGCCCGCCGCAACTACGAGAAGCTGCTCACGGCGGCCCGTGAGGAGTTCGCCGAGGAGGGCACCGGCGCCACGCTCGAGGACGTCGCTCGCCGCGCCGGGGTGGGGATCGGGACCCTCTACCGCCACTTTCCGACCCGCCAGGATCTGCTCGAAGCCGTCTACCTCGACGAAGTCCAGGCGATCTGCGACTCGGCCGAGAAGTACGTCGACCAGCCACCGCTGGAGGCGCTGACCGGGTGGCTGCACGAGTTCGTCGGCTTCGCCGCCAACAAGCGCGCGCTGGCCGAGGAGCTGTTCGCCTTCGTCGACCGCGACTCACCCGTCTTCAGCTCCTGCGCCAACGCGATCTACGGCGCCGGCGAGGATCTGCTGAAGCGCGCCCAGGAGGCGGGCGCCGTCCGCGCCGACGTCGACATCTCCGATGTCACCAAGATGGTCAGCGGCATCGCCGCGATCCGCACCGCCGACGCTGAGCAGATCGACCGCATCCTCGGTCTCGCCCTCGACGGCCTGCGCACCGCCTCCTAGAGCTAGGGCTTCCCGGTCAGTGCCCCGCCTTCTGCCCGTTCGGGTGCAGCGGGTACCAGGAGGCGCCGAAGGCCTTGCTGTCGGTGCCGTTGTCTTCGCCCGGCTTCTTGTCCTCGACGAAGGTGTAGAGGGGCCAGCCGGCGTAGGTGACCTGGGTGGTGCCGTCGGTTCGTTCGATCGTGCCCAGCATCGAGCTGTTGACCCCGCTCATCGCTTCGGCTTCGCCGCTGGTGGTGAGCGGCGGCCAGGCGCTGGCGCAGGCCCCTTCGCACTTCGACTTGCCGCTGCCTTTCTGGTCTTTCTGGAAGTAGTAGAGCGTCATCCCCTTCGAGTCGACCAGGACCGTGCCGACGCCGGCGGCGCTGCCGACCGAGACCGGGGTGGCTTCGCCACTCGTGCTGGCGGCGCTCGTGGTGCTCGCGCTTTCTTCGCCGCCGCCGTAGGCGCCACCACCGGAGCTCGCCGTGGTGCCGCTGGTTTCGGTGGCGCTCGAGCTGGTGCTGCTGCTCCCACTGCTGCCGCAGCCGGCGATCGCCAGTGCCGCGACCAATGCCAGTGCCGCGAGTGCCGCGTATGACCTGTTCATTGCCGTCTCCTAGTTGTCTGCTTGTTCGACGCCCGGCCCAGACAACGGCGCGCCAACTTCGATTCCGCTCGGAGTACGGCTGACAGTCGGGGTGCGTTCAACGGCTATGCAGACGGCTCCGCCTCCAACACCCGCCCGAGGTTGTCGAGGCAGGTGTTCCAGCCGTCTTCGTGGTTGAGCACCGATTCGCGGTCGCGGAGGCTGTTGTGGGTGAGGCGGACGGTGGTGACGCCGTCGACCTCTTCGAAGTCGAGCTCGATCAGCGTCTCCCTTTCGTCGCTGTCCCAGGTCCAGGTGAAGACCAGGCGGGACGGTGGCTCGATCTCGGTGTAGTAGCCGCCGCCTCCGTGCTCGACGCCCTTGACCGGGTCGCGCATGACCACGCGGACGCTGCCGCCGAGGCGGAGGTCGACGTGGGCCTCGGGGGTCTCCCAACCCGGCTGGCCGTAGAACCAGCGGCGCAGCACCTCCTTGCTGGTCCAGGCGTCGAAGACGGCCTGGGCGGGGGCCTGGAAGGGGCGCTCGATGACCAGCGTCTCGCCGCTCACCGGTCACGCTCCTGGTCGCGCCGGCGTCCGGCGGCGAGCCAGGCCCGCACCATCACCAGGCCGCTGCCGGGACCGGCGAGCCAGGGGAGGAGCTCCTCCACCGGCACGCCGCCGACGTGCGCGAGCGGGATCACGAGACCTGGCTCCGCGAGCCCCGCTGCGAGTTCGTCGCCTCCGCCAGAGCCGCCTCGAAGACGGTCGCTTCCTCGTACTCGTCGTGCAGGTTCCACCATCCATAGGGGTCCGTCTGCGGGTAGCCCTCGGGCGAGTCCTCCCACTTCTCCTGGCGGCCGAGCGGAGTGATGTCGAGGTAGGACCAGACGCTGCCGAGTGCCTCGTCGCCGCGCTTGTCGGTGAAGTAGGTGCGGTAGATCCGACCCTCGTCGTCGCGGTAGAAGACGTTGGTGCCGTGCCATTCGTCGACCCCGAAGTCGGCGTCGAAGTCGTCGGTGAGCGTGTACCAGGGCATCTCCCAGCCCATCCGCTTCCGGTAGCGCTCGATGTCGGCCTGCGGCGCCCGCGAGACGTGCGCGAAAGTGGTGTTGCGCGCGTTCAGGTGGGCCAGGTTGGCGACTTCGTCGGCCATGAACGAGCAGCCGCGGCAGCCGCTCTCGGGCCAGCCGGCGACGCCGGGCTCGAAGAAGAAGCGGTAGACGATCAGCTGCCGCCGTCCCGCGAAGAGGTCGAGCAGGCTCACCGGCCCGTCCGGTCCCTCGAAGCGGTACTCCTTCTCGACAGCCATCCGCGGCATCCGCCGCCGTTCGGCGGCGAGCGCGTCGCCGGCCCGGGTCAGCTCCTTCTCCTTGACCAGCAGCTCCTCGCGGGCGGACTGCCATTCCTGTGGCGAGACGATCGGCGGCATCTTCATTTCGGTTCCTCCTTGAGGTACTCGTCGACGACATCGAACATGCGCTCCCAGAGGGCGCGCTGGCGATCCATCCAGTCGGCAGCCTCGCCGAGCGCGGCGGGCTCGAGCGAGAGCCGGTGCGTCCGTCCCTCGACTACCCGGGTGACGACGCCCGACTCCTCCAGGACCTTCAGGTGCTTGGAGATCGCGGGCTTGGAGACCTCGAAGTCGCGGGTGACTTCCCCCACGGTTGCCGGGCCGCCGGCGAGCCGTTCGACGATCCCGCGGCGGATCGGGTGCGAGAGGGCTTTGAATGAATCGTTAACCATTTGGTGAACAGTAGCGAAGACGTTCAGTCGGCGGGCGCTCAAGCGAGTTCGGATAGTCAGCGACCCTCCTGTACCTTTGCGCCGTGCGTCTCTCATCCGCAATCGCCGGCCTCGCCGTTCTCGGCTGCGTTGCTTCTGTCGGGCGGGCATCGGCAACCGCCGATCCTCTGCCGGTCTTCGGCGGGCTGCTGAACTTCCCCACGATCAAAGCGCCCGCGGACCCGGAGGAATACTCCTGGAGGGTCGAACTCAGGTCTGGTCAGGAGCTCCTCCCTATCGACGAAGAGACCGCGGCTGTCAAATACGAAGATGGGACTGTCGCCGAGCTGATCACCGCTGAATCCGCGCACGACTCGACCGGCGCCACTGTCCCCACCAGCCTTGCCGTCTCCGACGGCGAAGTGGTCACCCTAATCGTCCACCACCGCGCCGGAAATCCAGCCGCGAACGGCGCTCTGTTCGACTACCCGGTCTCCGTCGGCACGGGCTGGGAAGGTGGTTTTTCGACCGTGACCGTCACCGGTCCCAAGGACGAAAAGGAACTGCGGGAAGAACGGGAAGAACGAGAGGCCCGGGAAGAACGGGAAAGGCGGGAAGCGGCGGAAAGCGCGGAACGCAAGCCGCTCCCGGCTTGCATTGTTCCCCGGCTCAAGGGCGGATCGTTGAAAGCGGGCCGGCTGAAGCTGCGCGAGGGTGGATGCAGGCTCGGCGAGGTACGAGGGGTCCGGTCGAAGACGGCCAGGGTCGTCAAGCAGTACCCCGAGCCAGGGACGGCCAGAGCGGTCGGCGCCGAAGTGGCCGTCAAACTCGTCGGCTAGACGAGCTGCGAGCTGTCGCCTGGGCCCCTGGCCCGATGACCTCGACCACGGACGGGCAGCCGCCACCCTCGCAACAGGACTCGACCTTCTGGCGACAGTCGGCACACCACCAGGCCGAGCGCATCCAGAAGAGGCGGTGGGGCTTGCCAGTGAGGCCGCAGAGCATCCGCCGATCTTGGCGGGCGGATCGGCGCCAGCTGCTGCGACGACCTACCAAGGGAAGTGACCGTCGCCGCCGAAGTGATCGCGGTGAAGAAGTTCGACTTGGACAAGCTCGAGGAGATCGCCGAAGGGCTGGCGCTCGGCTTCTACATGCTGATGTTCATGGCGCTGGTGACCCTGCTTGCGGGTGCTCCTGGCTCCGGGTTCGAGTTGTTGATCGCCGGCTCGCTGGCTCAGGTCGGGCGCGCCGGGATCGAAGAATTCGTCAGCGAGGCGCGCTCGTCAGCGGTTGCGCCTCAGCCTCAGGGTGCGTTGACCCCTCGCGATCTTCCCCGCCGTGTCACGCGCGGTCAGGACGATGCGCGCGCTCGCTCGCGCGCCCGTCGGGTGCGCCCGCAGCCAGCGGCGAACTCGGCCGGGAACGCGGATGGCGAGCCGCTGGGTGCCGGCGGCATATCCCGGCCGCGGGGTGAGTCGGACTTTGCCGGCGCGCCGGCCCGCGGCACCGCCGGCGCTTAGACGGCCGCGGCCTGAAATCGCGCACGGCCGGTCGCAGCGAGCCAGGACGAGCAGGCGACCCCGCCGAATGCTCGGCCGGACCCAGACGATTCTCAGCCGCAGTGGTGCGGAGGCCGGATATGAGTCGGGGCTCTTTGGCCCGGGAGAGGGTTGAACCGGCAACGGGCTCGGCGAGGGCGTCGGGGGAGGTGACTGCGGCGGCACTTCGCCGGCCGTCCAGGTGTAGGCGACGCCGGCGCTCGCGCCTTGGACGTCGTTCTGGGTGCCGCCGCCGGCCGCCGCGCCGGCCCCCACCGGCAGGGTCGCGACGAACTCATAGGTGCGGGCCTCGCCCGCGGCGACGCGCCCGGCCAGCTGGGGCGGCATCGGGTCCAGCGGCCCTGCGTAGACAGTGACCGGGCTCGCGGGTGCGGTGACGTCGACGATCCGCACCGTCAGCCGTTCGGAGAGGCGCCCGCCGCCGCTCCCCACGACGTCGCTGACGTCGTGCTGGGTCAGCGTCAGCTCGCCCGGCTCGCTGCCGGTGTCGGCGATTTCTACGCTGCCGCTGACGCTGTCCCCGGGCGCGATCCCGGTGGCGCTGAAGATCGGCATCCCGCCGCGGGAGTTGGCGAAGCTGAAGCCACCTTCGGCCGTGATCGCGCTCGCCCGCGCGCCGGCCTCGCTACCCCCGCTGAGAACGGCGGCCGTAGCACTCCCGGCCAGGGCCAGGAAGACGAGCGCGGACAGCGCCCGCACCTCAGAACTCCTTGCCGGCGGGGCCGGACTCGGTCGCCGTCGCCGTCGCCGTCGACATCGCGTTCGCCGCGCGGTCGAAGGGGGTCGCGGTCGGGGTCCAGACGGCGGTGCCGTTACCACCCGCCGTGATCCGGTTGGATCCGAGCAGCCCTTCCCCTTCGTAGGTGCCGAGCACGACCGTGATCGTGCTGCCGCTCATCGTCATCGTCGACTTGGTGCCGGTGGCGCCGAATTTGACGTTGCCCCCGACCAAGCCGGTGACGTAGTCGCTGCGGCCGAGGTCGACCGAGCCGAGCGGCAGCGCCGTCGTGTTGGCCGCGTTGAAGATCTGGACGACGTCATTGCCGAGCCCGAGCCCGAGCAGGCTGTTGTCGACGATTCGCACCGTCACGTTCGTCGCCGCGCCGTTCCAGCCGGCCAGGATCGATTCCGGCTCGACCGGCTCGCTGACGCTGAGGACCAGCGTGTCGCCCTGCTCGGCGAGGCCGTTGGTGCCGCCGGCGACGTTGGTCGTCTGCACGTCGCTCGCTTTCGGCGGCGTGTTGTCGACCGTGACCGAGCCGCCGAGGCTGTTGGCGTTGGTCGCGTTGTCGGTCGTGGTCACCGTGAAGGCTTTGGCTCCTTCGGCGAGGACCGGGTTGGCGGTGAGGGCGGCGCTGCGGTAGCCGTAGGCGGTGCCGCCGGCGCTGAAAGAGCCCGCGGTGAGCGTCACCGCGCTCGACCCGGTGGTGAGGTTGGAGACGTCGGCCCGCACGACGGCGATGCCGCTGGCCGGGTTGCCGGTGTCGGCGGCGACGTTGGCGTAGACGAAGTATTCGCCGCCCTGTTTGACGAATCCGGTGGCGCCGCCGGCGCTCTTGCCGACTGCGGCCGCGGTCACCAGTGGGGCGCGGAAGTCGTTGGCGGCGGAGACGATGTCGCCGCCGTTTTCGGCGCCCGAGGCGAAGGCGGCGAGGCTGACCGGAACGGCGACCAGCGCGACCGCCCCGATCGCCGCCGCGCTGAGGGCCGCTGTCAGCCGCTTACGGCCCTTCATACGTCACCTGCTCCCGCGCCGGCCGCCAGATCCGCACCAGCTCGTCCAGCCCCAGCAGCAGCAGCGGCACGACCAGCAGCAGCCCCAGGCCGAGCGGGGTGTGGGTGAGGACGGCGGCGTGGCCGACCCAGGGCACTGTGTAGGCGACGCGGCCGAGCTCGCCGTCGGCGGCGATCCGCCAGTGCTCGGTGGTGTTGTTGGCGTCCCCCTGGGTGACGAACCAGAGGTGCGAGCCGGCGCGGCGGATGCTGCGCACGCGGTGGGTGATCAGCCGGCTCTGATCTTCGGGATCGCGGAAGGTGACGACGTCGCCGACTTCGGCTTCGGTGGGGGAGATCCGTTCGTCGATCACCACGTCGCCGGCGGCGATCGTCGGTTCCATGCTGCCGGTCAGCACCGTGTGCGGGCGGGCGCCGAAGGCGAGCGGCAGCGCGATCGCCGCTACCAGCAGCCCGGCCACCGCCAGGGCCGCCCAGCCGAGGCCGCGGGCGACCTGGCGGGGGACCGTCGGAGGGCTGTCGGTTGGCATCGCTCGTCCTGTCGGTGATTCCTCGTCCAGACCGGGAGGCGCCCGCCGCCGGGCGCCTCGCCGCTACTGGTTCTGGGCTTCCCAGCGGATGATGTGGGTCCCGGTCGTCTTGCCCTGGGCCGAATCGGGGGCGCTGGCCGAGAGGGTCGCGGTGACCCGATAGACGACCGCGTCGTTGGTCACCCATTTGGTCGCGACGGTGCCGGGGTTGTCGGCGATCCCGTTCGCGAAGCTGTTGTGTTCGGTCGCGAAGGCGGCCAGGGTGCCTTCGAACAGCGCCCCGCCGGAGTCCGGCGTAAAGGCGGTGCAGCTGGGGAAGCTCGGCGAAGTCTGCGTGCCCGGTTCGATTTTGAGGTTGACGAAGGGGCCGAGTTCGCCGATCGTGCTCGGCGTGTAGATCTTCACGCCGGCGTTGAGGGAGCCGGTGTAGGTGACTTTGATGCAGGAGGTCTGGCTGTCGCCCGGTTTCGCCGCGGTGATCGCGTAGAGGGCGGTGCCGCCGTCGTTGTCGGCGAGGGTGACGGTGCCGGCGGTGACGACGTTGCCGGGGTTGTCGGTCTGGCTCGAGAAGGCGGAGAAGACGCCCGCCCCGGCGATGCAGGCGAGGACCCCTAAAACCACAAGCGTCCTCAGGACCTTCGTTCGATTGCTCATCTGAGCCTCTCTCAGGCACGCGAGTGCCCTTAGCGGTGGCTGATCTTCTTAAGATCGGCTGAGCGATCGAGATTCTTGAATGATCCTAGACTTTTAGATCATCTGAGAAACCTGTGTATTTCCCTACACAGAGCCAAATTCGCGGGGCCGCAGTCGCGCGCACCACAGCGCGAAGAGGCCGACCGCGAGCACAGCGCCCGCCCAGTGCAGATCGATCAGCACCGCGACCAGGCTTGGCAGTCCGGCGAGGACGGCGCCGGTCAGGGTGGGCACCAGCGGCAGCCCGAGCACGCGGGCGGTGAAGGCGGCGCAGAGCATCCAGGAGGCGGGGCCGGCGATCCAGCCCCAGTCGACGAAGAAGTCGTGCGGGAGGGCGATGGCGAGGGCGACCGAGAGGACGGCGACGGCGGCCAGCTGCAGCAGCGCCGCCCGCCAGAGGATCGACGTATCCATGTCGGGTGAGGCTAGTCGACGATGATCTTGCCGTGCATCAGGGGGTGGATTTCGCAGTGGTAGGCAAAGGTCCCCTTCTGCTTGAAGCGCACGGAAACAGACTCGCCGGGCTTGATCCGGCCGGTGTTGAAGGCACCGTCGCGGGTCGCCGTATGGGTCACCTTGCTCGAGTTGGTGAAGGTCACGGTGGTGCCCTTGGCGATCCTCAGCGTCGGCGGGTGGAAGGCGAAGTTGGCGATGTCGACCCCCGCCGCCCGGCTCGCCCGTGCCGTGCCGCCGGCGGAAGCGGCGGTGCCGCCGAGCCCGGCCAGCGCCAGGGCGAAGGCGGCGACCGAGAGCAGGAGCGCGAGCTTCTGTCGGCCGGTCTGAGTCCTCAGCGCCTTTGTCATGCCCCGAGGTACGAGCCGGGGTTGGCGATGGTTCAAACCTCGTTCATAATCCCCGCACCCGTTTATTTACCCGGGGCGGTTAGCTCAGTTGGGAGAGCACTTCCCTTACAAGGAAGGGGTCACTGGTTCGAGCCCAGTACCGCCCATCGACGTCGTCGCGCCGCGCGCCCGGGGCGCCACCAGTCGGGTTTGTCGATCTTTTCCGGGGGTAGCTCAGTCACATGCCATTAGCACTGCTACTCATCGTTATCGGGATCATCCTGGCGATTGTTGTCAACTACGCCTTGGGGATCATCTGCATCGTTATCGGCTTGGTGCTTCTGCTCCTGCCGTATCTGCGCGGCCGAGGTACCACCCGGGTCTAACTTCGGGCGGGCGCCTCTGTCGCGTCAGCCATCTCTCCGCTCCGGCGGCTCGGCTAGCGCTCTACTGGAGTGCGAAGACGACGTGGACCGTTGCGGTCACCGTCGAGGTGCCGGGCTTGACCGGCGGCGGGGCGGTGGTGCAGCGCTTGGCCGTTACCGGTTTGGTCGGCGGGCTCGCCTGCGTGGTCGAGGTCCCGCAGGCCGAGATCGGCGCCGACTTGGCGTCGAACTCGGGGGTCAGCGTCGGCCCTTCGCCTTCGTCGATCTGCAGCACCGCGCCGAGCGTGCCGCCGGCCTGGGTGGCCAGCGCGCTCGCCCGCACCTTTGCCTTGTCGAAGGCGGCCGCCAGCGCGCTGGTGAACGCAGCTTCGGAGTCGCCGACGAAGAAGTTGGGACCGCTGACCCCGGTTGCGCCGGCGCCGATCGCGGCGCTGACCAGTTCCCCGGCTTTTTCGGGCTGGTGGAGGATGACGCCGATGCCCTCGCTCGCGCGGTAGACGGGGTTGCGTCCCCGGTAGACGGGGTTGTTGCCGCGGAAGCTCTTGTGGACCGAGATCCGCCCGGTGGTGACGTCGCCGGGGCCGACTCCCGGGGTCGCCTGGGCGACGGCGATGACACCGCGCAATCCGGTAGCCACGGCTCGTAGGGCTGCCCCGCGAGTGTTGCGTTCCCGGCTGACGGAGAAGCCGAGGCCGGCGCTGTCGTTCGGCACTTTCAGGGTCGCTTCGGCGGTGACGGAGATCGTCCGTTCGGTTGCCGCCTGGGCGGTCGCCGCCGGCACCAGCAGCGCCAGCGCCAGCAGGGCGGTCAGAAAGATGGTGCGCGAGCGTGAAGTCATGGTGCCTCCCAGGCTTTAACCGGCCGCGGGCCGAAAGGTGCGGACCGGTGTGCGCAGGCTACCCGGGCCGCGCGGCGCTCAATCCATGGCGTCGCCGGGCCGGTGGCGCGGTCAGCCAAACGCCCGCCAGGCCAGCACCGCCGCCACGACCAGCCCGATCAGAGCGATCGCGACGCGGAGGACGTCGCCGGAGACGCGCCGCGCCAGCTTCGCCCCAAGCCGGCCGCCGACCAGCGAGGAGACCATCAGGCAGACGGCGAAGCGCCAGTCGACGTCGGCGAGGAAGGCGTAGGTGACGGCCGCCAACAGGTTGGCGATCCCGGCGAGAAGGATCTTCAGGCCGTTCAGGTGCTGCATCGAGTCGGCGACGAAGAGGCCGAGCAGGCCCAGCAGCAGGATCCCGACGGCGGAGCCGAAGTAGGCGGCGTAGGCACCGGAGAAGAGCAGGCCCGCGGTCAGCCAGGGCGAGCGCTCGTCACCCGCGTGCGACATCCGCGCCGTCAGTCGCGGCTGGAACAGCAGCAGCAGGCAGGAGCCGGCGACGAGGACGGGGACGATCGCCTCGAAGGTGTCATTGGAGGTGATCAGCAGCAGCGCCGTCCCGGCCGCGGCGCCGATCAGGGTCGGCACGGCCAGCCGCGTCAGCCGCCGGCGTTGCTCGCCGATCAGGTCGGCGTAGCCGATCGCGCCGCCGGCGGCGCCGGGGATCAGGCCGACGGTGCTGGTCACGTTGGCCGAGAGCGGCGGCACCCCGAGCGCGATCAGGGTCGGGAAGGTGATCAGCGACCCCGCCCCCGCGAGCGCGTTCGACGCCCCCGCCGCGGCCCCGGCCGCCGCCACGGCGAGCAGCTCCAGCAGCGGGCTCAGCGCGCTCCCGCGGTCAGCTTCGGCGTCGCGGTGCCGCCGCGCTTGTGCTCGCTCTTGGTCACCACGTCGAAGAAGACGTCGTTGCGGCCGCGGCGCATCTGGCGCGGGAAGGCCGGGCGGGCGCGGCGGTGACCGGCGGCGAGAGAGCGGAAGGCGGCCTCGTGGGCGCGCGTCCAGGGGATGCCGAAGATCTCCCGCACCCGCGGCGGCAGCGTCCCCTTGATCACCAGGTTCTGGGCGACCAGGTTGCCGCGGGCCGGGGCCGGCACCGGCTGCTTGAACGCGACCAGCGGCGCCATCTCCAGCGCGTGCGGGGTCGCGTGCAGGTCGGGCGAGGCGAGGCGGCCGTCGAACCAGGCGCGGAACTCCGGGTAGCTGCCGGGAACCTCGCTCGCGGGCAGGCGGAAGAGCTCGCCGAAGCGGACGTAGTCCTGCCAGAGCGCCTCGCGCTCGGCTTCGCTCAGCGGCCGCACCATCGTCTCGTACAGCGCCCGCCCCGAGTCGGCGATCACCGCCAGCGTCCACAGCATCAGCTCCGGGTCGAAGGCCGAGTAACGCGCGCCGGCTGGGTGGGGACCGGCGGCCTCGTCAAGCGCTCCCTCGATTCGCCCGTGCAGGCGGTGGACCGCGGCCAGCGCCTTGTCGGCTTCGGCGCGGGTGCCGAGGAAGACGGTCTCCTGGATCTTGGCGGTGCGGGCGAGGCGGGTGAACGGCCACTCGCCGGACTTCGTGCTCAGCATCGTGCCGGTATAGGTGAGCGGTTCGAGGGCGCCGATCAGCAGCGCCCGCTGGCCGTAGAGGAGGCCGACCGCGCGCTCGCCGTGGACGCGCCGCGCCATCGAGCGGCCCGGGGGGAAGTAGTAGGTCTCGTCGCTCATCCTGGCCGCCTGGCCAGGGATGCTACCCGCGCCGCCCGCGGGCCATCGCGACCAGCGCCGCGCCCGACCCGTGCGGCTCGGCCAGCCCGTGCAGCTCGTGCGCGGAGAAGACTTCGTCCAGTTCCTCGCGGGTCAGCGTCTCGCGCTCGAGCGCGGTCGCGGTGAGGTCGTCGAGGCAGGCCCGGTTCGCGGCCAGCAGCGCCCGCGCCCGCCGGTAGGCGTCGCGGGCGAGCGCCATCGCGGCGACGTCGACCTCGCGCCGGGTCGCGTCGGAGACCGCGTAGTCGCCGGTCGGGATCGCGATCGGCGGCGCCCCGTCGTAGTCGACCGGCACCCCCATCCCGAACTCGCTGACCATCTGCTTGCAGATCGCGTGCACCCGCGAGAGGTCGCCCTGGGCGCCGGTGTAGAGCTCGGCGAAGACCTCCTCTTCGGCGGCGCGGCCGCCGAGCAGGGTCACCACCTCGTCCAGCAGCTCGTCGCGGGACTTCATGTAGCGGTCTTCGTCGGGCGAGTGGGCGACGAAGCCGAGCGCCGGCCCGCGCGGGACGATGCTGAGGATCTCCGGCGGGTCGAGCCCGAGCAGCTTGCGGCAGAGCGCGTGGCCGGCCTCGTGGCAGGCGACGATGTGGCGCTCTTCCTCATTCATGCAGCGGCCCTGCTCGGAGCCGACCGTCTGCCGCAGCAGCGCCTCGTCGAGGTCCTCGCGGCTGGTCTCGCGGCGGCCGTCGCGGCCGGCGATGATCGCCGCCTCGTTGAGCGCGTTGGCGAGCTGGGCGCCGGTCATCCCGGTCGTCTTGCGGGCGACGTCGGTGAGGTCGAGGTCGGTGGCCAGCGGCTTGCCCTTGGCGTGGGTGCGGAGGATCGCCTCGCGGCCCTCGCGGTCGGGCGGCGCCACCAGCACCTGGCGGTCGAAGCGCCCCGGCCGCAGCAGCGCCTGGTCGAGCTTGTCGACGTAGTTGGAGGCGGCGATCACGATCACCGTCCCCGGATCCTTCTCGAAGCCGTCGAGCTCGACCAGTAGCTGGTTCAGCGTCTGCTCCTGCTCTCCGGAGCTGGCGCCGCCGTTGCGGGCGCCGCCGACGGCGTCGAGCTCGTCGATGAAGATCACCGCGCGCCCGGACTTGCGCGCCTCCTTGAAGAGGCGGCGGATCCGCGCCGCGCCGCGGCCGACGAACATCTCCACGAAGCTGGCGCCGGAGGCGGCGAAGAAGTCAACCCCGGCGTGGGCGGCGACCGCCCGCGCCAGCATCGTCTTGCCGGTCCCGGGGGGGCCGTAGAGGAGGACGCCGCGGGGTGCCTGGGCGCCGAGGGCGGCGAAGCGCTTGGGGTCGCGCAGCCACTCGGTCACGTCCATCAGCTCGTCCTTGGCCGCGTCGACCCCCTGCACTTCCTCCCAGAGGACCGGCTCGGTCTTGCTCGCCTTTACCGTCTCCGGCTTGGTCGAGCCCATCGTGCTGCGCAGCAGTTTGAGGAAGATGAAGACCAGGCAGCCGGAGAAGATGACCCCGAAGACGGGGTACCAGGCGAAGAAGAATTCTTGGATTTCGGTCGCGAGCATGGGGGGAGCCTTGTTCGGGGGTTTGCCCAACTAACGGTTCGCCCCCACAAAGCTTGCGGCCGGAGGCCGCTGCCGCAGCTCGCGCGTCTGCTTCAACCCGTCCTACGGACGGGTAACTGCAGACGCGTCAGCCGCGCTCGACTTGGGAGCCGCCGACGATCGCTTCTTCGTTGCTATCGGCGAATGTGATCCAGGCCTTGTTGCCGCCGTCGTAGTCGGGCGCCCAGAGTTTCAGGGTCGCGTCGCGGCCCCAGACCGTGACCTTCTCCTCGCCGGTCGCGTCGAGCCCGCGCCAGATCCGCACGAACGGGTTCTGCTCCCACTCCGCGCCGATCGTCGTCGGCTCGCGATGGCCGGGGTGGACCATGGTCTCCGGCGGCAGCTCCATCAGCCGCATCACCGAGGCTTTGAGGTCGTCGAAGCCGCTGGCGCCCGGCGCCATCGTGCCGCCGACCGTGCCCTTGAAGAGGACGTCGGCGGTGAAGACGTCGCTGCCGTCGACGAGGAAGGCGAGGTGGCCGGCCGCGTGCCCGGGCGTGTAGAGCGCCTCGATCTCGAAGCTGCCGGCCTGCAGCTTGTCGCCGTCGGCCATTGTCACCTCGACCTCTTCGTCGAGCTCGGCCGCGGTCGCTTCATGGGCGACCAGCGGCGGGTTGCCGAGCGCCTTGCGGGCCTCGGCGAGGCCGGCGACGTGATCGCCGTGCGGGTGGGTGACGAGGATGTGGGTGATCCCGATCCCGTCGCGCTCGATTCGCTCCAGCAGCGGCCCGAGCTCGTCGTTGCCATCGATCAGCACGCCGGTGCCGGCCTCCGGGTCGGCGACCAGGTAGGCGTTGGACAGCCACTCCGGGTTCTCGGTCCTCTCGACGATCAACGCTCCTCCTCCTAGTTCGCTGGTGCGGAAACTCTCGCAGACCGACCCGTGTCTGAGCTTAGGGGTGCATACGGCCCCCTTAACTCAGACACGTCTAGGCCGCAGCGGAGACCGCGCTGCCCTCGAGCAGGGTTCGGGCGACCAGCTCGGGGTCGTCCCACATCGGCGTGTGGCCGACGTCGGGGAGGACGAGGAAGCGGCTGCCGGCGGGGCGGCGCTCGGGCTTCGGCGGCCCGAGCAGGCGGTCGCGCTCGCCCCAGGCGATCGTCACCGGCACCTCCTCCGGGTAGCCCGCCGGCTCGAAGAGGTGGGTGCGCATCGCCCGGTTGGCGCCGTCGTAGCCGTTGGAGTCGATCCAGCCGAGGACCAGCTCGCGGCCGGCGGCGACCGGGATCCGCTCCGGGTGCGCGGCGAAGGTGGAGAGCATGCGGCGGCGGACCGGCGGCACGTGGATCGCGGCGGCGACGAGCGGGCGCAGGCGCCGTCCGAGGGCGCGCGTATCGCGACCCGGGCGTTGGCCCAGCGGCGCCCGCCAGAGCCCGGCGGGGGAGAGCGCGGTGACCGAGGCGGCCCAGCCGGTGCGGCCCATTTCCAGCCCGACCCAGCCGCCGAGCGAGTTGCCGGCGACGTGCGGGCGCTCGACCCCGAGCTCCGCGCAGGCCGCGTGCAGCGCGGCGGCCAGGTTGGCGGCGCTCGGCTCGATCCCGTCCGGCAGCGGCGGCGCGGCGCCGAAGCCGGGCATGTCGAGCACGACGACCTCGCGCTCGCCCTCGATCAGCGGCAGCACCGGGTCCCAGACCGAGCCCGAGGCGCCGAGGCCGTGGATCAGCAGCAGCGGCTCAGGCACCGCCGCCGCCCGTGATGCCGGCGACGCGCCGGGGGTGGAGCACGTCGGCCCTCACGACCATCCCGGCTTCGCGAACAGGGCCTGCACGTCGCCGATCCGGTGCTCGCGGAAGCCGGCCTCCGAGGAGGAGAGGTAGAAGTCCCAGAGGCGGCGGAAGCGCTCGTCGTAGCCGCTCGGGCGCAGACGCTCCCAGGCGCCGAGGAAGCGCTCGCGCCAGGCCGCCAGGGTCGGCGGGTAGTGGGCGGTGATGTCGTCGAGCCAGACCTCGCGCATGCTGGTGACGCGGCTGACGCTGTCGGCGATCGCCCCTTTCGAGGGCAGGCAGCCGCCGGGGAAGACGTGGGTGTTGGCGAAGCTGCGGGCGCCCTTCTCGGCCTCGTACATCTCGTCGTCGATCGTGATCGCCTGCAGCAGCATCAGCCCGTCGGCGGTGAGCAGCTGGTCGCAGCGGCGGAAGAAGTCGTCGAAGTACTGCCACCCGACCGCCTCGATCATCTCGACCGAGACCAGGCGGTCGTAGTGCCCCTCGACGTCGCGGTAGTCCTCCAGCAGCACCGTCACCCGCTCGCTCAGCCCGGCGTCCTGGACGCGGCGACTCGCCAGCTCGTGCTGCTCGCGGGAGATCGTCGTGGTCGTCACCCGGCAGCCGTGCTCGCGGGCGGCGTGGACGGCGAGCCCGCCCCAGCCGCTGCCGATCTCCAGCAGGTGGCTCTCGGGGCCGAGCCGCAGCTGCCCGCAGATGCGGTCGAGCTTGGCGACCTGCGCCTCCTCCAGGCTCGCCCCCTCGCGCGGGAAGTAGGCGCACGAGTACATCATCCGTTCGTCCAGGAAGGAGGCGAAGAGGTCGTTGCCGAGGTCGTAGTGGGCGGAGATGTTTTGGCGAGCGCCCGTCCGCGTGTTCTCCGGGACCAGCCCCCTGATCCGGTGCAGGAGGCCGCGCGGGCGGGCGACGGCGCCGCGCAGGCCGTCGAGGTCGCGCAGCTCGCGGGCGGCGATGCGGATCAGCGCGACCAGGTCGTCGGTCTCCCAGAGCCCGTCGACGTAGCCCTCGCCGAGGCCGATGCTGCCATGCAGCGGCCCGCGCCAGGCGGCCGCGTCGTTGATCGTGACCGTGGCGCGCAGGTCGGCGTCGGCGGGGCCGAAGGTGCGCACCCCGGGCCCTTCGACGACCTCGATCCGGCCGCAGCGGACGCCGCGACTCATCACCGCGGAGACGGCCGCCCGCGAGAGGGCGTTGCGGACGCCGTCGCTCACGGCGAGACGAACCCCTTCGGCTTCTTGCTCTCCGGGTGGGGGAAGTAGCGCGCGCCCTTCAGCTTCAGCCGCAGCGACTGCGCGTAGATCTTCGCCACCACCTGCAGCGACATCGCCGGGTAGCGGGCCAGCATCCCGGTCAGCAGCGGCCGGCTCAGCTCGCGTCGACGCAGGTTGAGGGTGGCGTCGAAGGACTTGTCGGCGCGCCCTTCGGGCCCACGGTCGGGCCGGGACTCGATGTGGACCGAGAGCCGCTCGCCGGGCTCCCCGGCGCGGAAGGCGTAGGTCTGGTCCATTCCCATCAGCGGAGAGACGTGCAGGCTCTTGTCGAGCTCGTCGCTCAGCACCGGTCCCTCGGCCACGCCGCGCGCCAGCACATATGGATGGCTCTCCCCCCAGGGGATGTTCTCGACATCGGCGACCACAGCTTCCACCCGCTCGCCGGAGCTGTCAAAGCAGTAGTAGAAGCTGACGGGATTGAAGGAGTGCCCGAGGTAGCGCAGGCCGCCGAGCAGGCGCACCGGGCCGGTGGGCCGGGAGCCGGTCTCGGCCTCGACCGCGTCGCGGGCGCACTCGTCCAGCGGCCGCGCCGGATCGCCCATGAAGTCCTCGCGGCGGAAGCGGGCGAGGGCGCGGCGGCGGGCCGACCAGAGCGGGTAGGGATCGAGCACGCCGGGGAGCTCGCCGAGGTCGAGGTACATGAGGAAGAGCCGGTAGCTGAACTCATGCTCGACCGGCTCGAAGCGCCGGTGGCGAATCGTGCCCTCGTAGACGGCGGAGGTGGTCATGCGGCCAGTGCTTCCCCCGACGTGTCTGAGCTAAGGGGGCCTATATGCCCCTTAACCTCAGACACGTCGCTGTCGCCGGGAGTGGGCATCGATCCAGCGGTGAGCCGCTCGCATGCACGCAGCGCGCTGACCACGCCGTCCTCGTGGAAGCCCCAGCCCCAGTAGGCGCCGCAGTAGTGGGTGTGCCGCACGCCGCTGATCTCGGCGTGCCGTGCCTGGGCGGCGACGCCCTCAGCGGTGTAGACGGGATGGTCGTACTCGAAGCGCCGCAGCACCTTCGCCGGGTCGATCTCGTCGCCGCGATTGAGCGTGACCAGGTACTCGCGCTTGGCCCGCAGCCGCTGCAGGTTGTTCATCCAGTAGGTGACGGTGCTGCCGGCGCGGGGCTCGGCGGCGAGGTGGAAGTTCCAGCTCGACCAGGCGGTGCGGCGGCGCGGCAGCAGCGCGGTGTCGGTGTGGAGAACGGCCTCGTTGCGCTGGTAGGGGATCGCGCCGAGCACCTCGCGCTCGACCTCGCTGGGGTCGGCCAGCAGGGCCAGCGCCTGGTCGGAGTGGGTGGCGATGACGACCTCGTCGAACTCCTCGCTCTCGCAGCCCTCGGCCTCGATTCGCACCCCGCCGGGCAGGCGCTCGATCCGCCGCACCGCCGCCCCCAGCCACACCCGCCGGCGCCACGGCGCCGAGATCGCCTCGACGTAGCTGCGCGAGCCGCCCGCCACGGTCCGCCACTTGGGCCGGTCGCGCAGGCTGTACATGCCGTGGTTGTCGAAGAACTCGGCCATGAAGCTGGCCGGGAAGCTCCACATCTGCTCCGGGTCCGCCGACCAGACGGCCGAGGCCTGGGGCACGATCAGGCGGTCGATGAAGTGCTGGGAGAAGCCCTTCTGCTCCAGCCAGGCGCCGAGCGAGGGCGCGGTCCCGTTCATCCCGATCAGCGCCTTTGCCTCATGGTTGAAGCGGCGCCAGTCGCGCAGCATCCCGAGGAAGCTGGGGCTGACCAGGTGGGCGGGGCGAGCGAAGAGGCCCCAGGGGGTGCCGGAGTACTCGAAGCGGCCGCCGTCGGAGACCGAGAAGCCCATGTGCGAGCGTTGGCTCTCGACGCCCAGTTCCTCCAGCAGCGCTTCGAAGTGGGGGTAGTTGCGGTTGTTGAAGACGATGAAGCCGGTGTCGATCGCGAGGCTGCCCCCTGTCGTGTCCTCGACCTCGACCGTGTTCGAGTGCCCGCCGAGCCGATCGGCCGCCTCGTAGACGACGATCTCGTGCTCGGGGTGCAGCTTGTGGGCGGCCACCAATCCGGCGACGCCGGTGCCAACGATTGCGATTCTCATATGCCCCAGTACGCAGCCTGGCGCCGATCGGTTGCATCGGGATGCTTGACCGCCGGCGATCGCCCGAGATCCCAGCCGCGATCCGGAGAGGCGGTTCGCGTCCGGTACCCGCGCGGCCGATGAAATTCCCCTGAGCGGCAGTTTGCGCGCTACCGTGTTTACAGCAGTCGTGAGGTCCCCTGTGATCGCTCCGCTCGCCAAACACGCGCACGAGATCAGGCCGGGTCCAGCCCCTTGAGCGGGCGCCCGGCGGGGGCGCTTGCGGGCATAGCCATGATCCTTCTCCTCGCGGCCCCGGCCGCGGTGGAGGCGCAGACCCCGACCGGGGCGCGGCAGACCGCGATCGCGCAGCGGGCGGCCTTTGCCGTGCCGCAGCCGGCGGTGCCGCTGCACGACGTCGTCCGCCGGGCGCCGGGAGTGGCGGGCGCCCGCATCGCCGCCACCGCCTCGACCGCCCGCTACCCGATCGGCGACGGCAGCACCGACTCGATCGCCGTCAGCGTCAGCTCCGACTGCGCCCAGGAGTGCGATGCCGCCGACCCGCAGGCGATCGCCGACACGATCGGCACCTTCATCCACGGCCCCGAGGTGAACCTGCTGACGGTTCAGCTCGACACTCCGTTCGAGCTCGGCTTCGACTGCGGCTTCGAAGCCCAGTCGTGCTACTTCAGCGGCGAAAACAAGATCGTCCTCAGCGGCGACGACGACCCTGCGCCGGACAGCGCCGGCCGCGACTTCGTGCTCGCCCACGAGTACGGGCACCACGTCGCCCAGCACCGCGACATGCCGGCCCCGTTCCCGGCCGCGATCAACTGGGGACCGGAGCGCTGGTCGAGCGTCGAGCACGTCTGCCAGGGCCACCGCGCCGGCAAGCTCTTCCCCGGCGACGAGGGCAACCACTACTACGAGGACCCGGGCGAGGCCTTCGCCGAGTCCTTCGCCTTCAACCGCTACCCGAAGGAAAGGGTGAGGTGGGCCTGGGCGCCGGCCCTGCGCCCGACCCCAGCCTCGCTCGCGGCCCTGCGCCGCGACACCCTGCGGCCGTGGACCGAGCGCCACAGCGTCACGGTCAGCGGGCGGGTGCCGAAGAACGGCACCGTGGTGCAGGAATTCCGCACACCCTTCGACGGCCGGGTCAGCGTCGGCCCGGTGGGGGAGCCGGGGCTCGACTACCAGCTGGCGATCCGCAACCGCTCGGGCCAGGTCCTGCGCAGCTCCCGCCAGGGCGTCTCCTTCCGCCACCGCCTCGACTACACGGTCTGCGGCCAGTCACGGCTGCGGGTCGCGGTGCTGGCGACCGGCAAGCCCGGCAAGCACTTCCGGCTGACGGTGCAGCGGCCGTGAGCTTCAGCCGGCGATGCGGGTCTCGAGCCGGCCCAGGGTGGGGGACTCGATCACGATCTCATCGCCGTCGGCGAGCCAGACGCGCGGCTGCCGCGCGCTGCCGACTCCATCCGGGGTGCCGGTGCTGACGATGTCCCCGGACTCCAGCGTCATCAGCTGCGAGAGGTGGGAGAGCAGGGCGGGGACGCTGAAGATCAGGTCCGCGGTGGTCGCGTTCTGCATCTCCTCGCCGTTGAGGGTGAGGCGGATCCCGATCCCGTCGTGCGGCCCCGCCTCGTCGGGGGTGACCAGCGTCGGCCCGCAGGGCGCGGAGCCGTCAAAGACCTTGCCGGACATCCACTGCGGCGTGGCGAACTGGAGGTCGCGGGCGGAGAGGTCGTTGAGCAGGGTGTAGCCGGCAAGGTGGTTGAGCGCGTCGGCCTCATCGACCTCCTTGGCGCGCCGCCCGACGACAAAGGCGACCTCGGCCTCGTAGTCGACCTTGCGGCTGTTGGCGGGGAGCTGGACCGTGGCCCCCGGCGCGGCGAGCGCGTTGCGGTACTTGCCGAAGATCGTCGGGCTGTCCGGCACCTCCATGCCGCCCTCGGCCGCGTGCTTGCCGTAGTTGAGGCCGATGCAGACGATCTTGTCCGGGTCGGGGATCGGGGGGAGGAGGGAGACGGCCGTGCGCGGGTGCGAAGGTGCCCCGGTGTCGCCGAGCCGGCCGTGCAGGTCGTCGACCAGCCCGGCCGCGAGCAGCTCCCGCAGCCCGCCCCGGTGCGGCTCGCCGAGCAGCGCCCAGGCGTCGACCACGCGGTCGTCCTCGAGCACCCCGGCCCGCGCCCCGTCGCCGGCGTCGTAGCTGACCAGCCTCATGGCGCGCAGCCTAGCTCGCCAGGACGTGCCTGGCGCTTCGTATCTCGGCGTCCTCGGTCGCTCACGTGCGAAGCACGCTTCGCTCCCTGCGTCCTTGACCTACTCGGCCAGGCCCGCCCTGTCATCGCTAGGCGGGTTCTGGCTCCGGCTCGGCCGCGGTCTCGAACTCGGTCCCGACCAGCGTCTCGCGTTCGATCTCGTTCTCCCGGACCAGCCAGAGTGCGAAGGCGGCGCCGGCGAAGGAGAGGATCGCGCCAAGCAGGAGGATCACGTTGAGGCCGTGGAGGAAGCCCTGTTCGGCGGCGTTGCGGGTGAGGTCGCGCGCGCCCGCGGGCACCCCGGAGAGCGCCTGCGGCAGCGCCCCCGAGGAGGTCGCTTCGACCAGGTTGCGCGCTTCGTCGCCGCCGACGGAGCTGCCGGCCACTTCCTGCACCTTGGAGGCGCCGGCGCCGAGGAAGATCGCTCCCCAGGCGGCGATCCCGACCGCGATCCCGACCTGGCGGAAGGTGTCGTTGATCCCGGCCGCCATCCCGCTCTGCTCTTTCGGGACGACGCTGAGGGCGACGTCGGCGATCACCGGGTTCAGCAGCCCGACGCCGACCCCGCTGATCAGGAACCCGGCCAGCAGCGCCGTCCACTCGGAGTGGATGTCGAGCCCGGTCATCAGCGCCAGACCGACTCCGGTCAGGGCGAGGCCGGCGCTCATCAGATAGCGGGCCTGGACTTTCGCCAGCGCCATCCCCGAGAGCGGCGCGACGATGAACGAGGCGACCGTGATCGGCAGGTAGCGCAGGCCGGCTTCGATCGGCGAGAAGCCGAGGAAGCTCTGCAGGTAGAGCGTCAGGTAGAGGAACAGGGCGAACATCGAGCCGGAGACCGCGAAGGCGGCCAGCTGCACGCCGGTGAAGGCGCGGCGGCGGAACAGCCCCAGCGGCAGCATCGGCTGTTCGACCCGGCGCTCGATGACGATGAAGGCCGCCATCAGCACCGCGGCGGCGGCGAAGAGGGTGACGATCAAGGTGCTGCCCCAGCCCTCGTCGTTGCCGCGCACCAGCGCCAGCACCAGCAGGAACAGGGCGGAGGAGAAGGTGAGCAGGCCGCCCCAGTCGATCCGGGTCGCGTTCGGGTCGCGGGACTCGGCCAGCTTCCAGTAGGTGACGGCGACCGCGGCAAGGCCGATCGGGACGTTGATCAGGAAGACCGACTGCCAGCCGAAGCCGTCGGTCAGCAGGCCGCCGACCAGCGGGCCGACGGCGACCGCGATCCCGATCGTCGCCCCGTAGATCCCCATCGCCATCCCCCGTTCGGGGCCGCTGGGGAACTCCTGGGCGACGAGGGCGAGGGAGACGGCGAACATGATCGCGCCGCCGATCCCCTGCAGGCCGCGGGCGAGGTTGAGGAAGGTCGGGTCGGGGGCGAGCGCGCAGAGCAGCGAGGCGAGGGAGAAGATCGCGAGGCCGATCGCGAAGACGCGGCGGCGGCCGAGGCGGTCGGCCAGCGAGCCGGCGGTGAGGACGAGCGCGGCCAGCGAGAGGGCGTAGGCGTCGATCACCCACTGCAGGTCAGTGAAGCTGCCGCCGAGGTCCTTTTGGATCGCGGGGAGGGCGGTGTTGACCACGGTGATGTCGAGCAAGAGCATGAAGGTGGCGACGCAGACCGCGCCGAGCGTCCACCACTTGCGATTGGCGTCGGGGGAGGTGGGGGAGTTCATCTGAGCCTCCTGGGCATCGGGTACAATTCGTAAGGAAGCCTTGTCAGGCCACCTGACCAGGCGAACTTATCAGGTATACTGACGAAATGCCCACCGACCCCCACAACGCCCATGGCCAGATCCCCCTCCCAGGTCTGATGGAGATCGTCGAGGAGGCGCTCTTCGCCGAGTTCCGCCAGGAGCTGGTCAAGAGCGGCTACGGCGACATCCGCCCGACCCACGGCTGCGTCTTCCGCTTCATCCGCGAGGAGCCCCTGCGCCTGACCGAGTTGGCGACCCTGGCGGGCATGACCAAGCAGTCGATCGGCGAGGTGATCGACAACCTCGTCGAGCTCGGCTACGTCAAGCGCGTCCCCGACCCCCAGGATCGCCGCGCCAAGCTCCTCTGCCTCACCGAGCGCGGCGAAGAGGCCCAGAAAGTCGGCTTCGGCCTGTTCAAGAAGGTCGAGCAGCGCTGGGCCAAGCGCTACGGCCCCGAGCGCTTCGCCCAACTCCGCGAGCTGCTCGAGGAGATCGCCATCGCCGAGGCCCCCGGCGCCGTCCCCGAGCTGGCCCGCCCAGAGCTCGCCAGCGCCTAGTACCCGCTAGATTTGCCGCTGGGCCGAGCCACCTGGCCCATTCCGAGTTCTCTCGGGGGCGTAGCTCAGCTGGTTAGAGCGCCGGCCTGTCACGCCGGAGGTCGCGGGTTCGAGTCCCGTCGCTCCCGTTCCCTTGATCCGCTTTATAGAGCGGAAAACCGGGTCGCATAGCTTTGTGATCCTCGACTTTATGGGTACCAGCCTGGGTACCCAACTCGTCAATGAAGGGCTCGTCCGGAGGCGAGTTCAGGCGGCGTTGGCGTTGCCGTGCGCGCCCAATGAGACGTAGAGCAGCTGGCTGGCACGACCCAACCGCTCGCCAGACCATCAAGCTCGGCCGGCGCCGACAAGATGGCGCCCAAAGATCGACAGATCCCGTTATAGACCGTCATCGCTTTGGTTGGTCTGAAAATGGAACAGCTTCTCTGACTTCTCGAATGGATAAGTTGAGCGCCCGACATCCTAAGGCGCCGTCTGCCTGAGGCCACAAAGCTAGATGCTCACCTTCCTTCAACTCTCCGACATCCACTTCCGCGGCGAGTCCGGGGAGCGAGAGGAAGAAGACGAGAAGGCTCTCGACTATGAGTTCCGCGAGCTCCTGATCACTGACGCGCGCTCGGTGATCGAAGACCTCGGCGGTGCCTCTGGGGTGCTCGTCTGCGGAGACATCGCCGACTCCGGCGAGGGGTCACAGTTCACCCAGGCGAGCGATTGGCTTCAGAACCTCTGTGTCGCCATCGGCGTCGACCCCTGGCTCGTGTGGGTGGTGCCCGGCAACCACGATCTGGACCAGACCAAGATCGGCGCCGATCAGGAGCGCCTGCGGATGCGGATGCGCGCGGCGCCCCCGATCGATGTCGATGCAACCCTGCAGAGGATCCTCACCGACCCCGGCGACCGCGAGGCCCTCCTGGCACCGCTTTTCAACTACTTGGAGTTTGCCGCCACTTATGCCTGCGGCTTCGGTGCCGACATGTACTGGAGCGAGGAGATAGACCTGGGTAGCCACCGGGTCGGCTTGCGAGGGTTGAATTCGGCGCTGATCTGCGGTCCCGGCAGCGACAAGGAATCCGAGAGGAAGCTGGTGATCGGTGATCGTCAGGCGAGCTTCGCCTCTCAGGCAGACCTCCTCCACTACACCCTCTGCCACCACCCTTACCAGTGGCTAATGGACCTCCCCGCGGTCGAGCAGTGCTTCCTCGACGGCGTCCACTTCCGCGTCACCGGCCATCGGCACTTCCGCTGGCTCGACCGGACCCCTCTCGGCCTTCACCTCGGCGCAGGGGCCGTATCGCCGAACCGTGGCAAAGATGGTGAATTCAACAATCCCTGCATCCCGCGCTACGAGGTGATCAGTATCGGCGTGGCTGACGTCGGGGGCGTGCCTCATCTCGATCTGATCGTTCGTGGGCGCCTCTGGCAGGAAGGCGGCTGGGTCGAGGATTGTGGGCCCGGGGGATCCGTCGCCAGGCGCTATGAGATCGGCAAGCCGAACTCGGGCCGGGACATACCGCCGCCCGACGATAAAGAGGCGCTTGAGATTTCCCGACCCGAGCGCGAGCTGCGCTTCCGCCTGGCTCGATTCCAAGCGTATGATCGCGAGCAGTGCGCGGCGAGGATCGGCGCGCCACTTGACGAAGTCGTCCAGGCTCCGCCCCATCGCCAGGTAGACGTCCTCTATGAGTGGGCGGCGGCCAACGACAAGCTGGCGGATCTATGGACCGCGATGACCAAAGCCGCTCAACTGAAACCCTCGCCGACCAATCCATTCGCCTAGATGCCAGACCAATTCCTAGACAGACTCAGGGAGGCCGCAGTCAGCCCCGAGAAGCTCGAGCGCGACGCACTGGCGCGGGCGGCGGCGAACGCCTCGGTTGAGCTCGGCGCCGACCGCGCTCTCACGCTCGTCCGCCTCGCTCATGGCCGGCCGGTGCGTCCGGAGTTGGAGTCGAATATCCGCCAGCGGCTCAACTTCGAGGGTGAGGTGATCGCGGCGAGCGGCTGCGACCAGATGCTCTCCCTGCTGGCAGCCGAGTCGTTGATCGATCTCTTCGGGCGCCGGATCCAAGATGTCGGGCTGATCCCGGCGCTTGCCGTGCGCTGCGCCGCTCATGCGGGGTGGCGCGTCGTCCACCCCGACCTGGTTCTGCGAAGCGATGCATACCTCGCTCGCCGCTCGATCGAGGCGCGCCAGCCGCTGTTCCCGGAGGCTTCGCTCGTCAAGGCCAAACCCCGTGCCGAGGGGGGAGCCGATCTGGTCGCCGAGCAACTCGACCACCTGCGCCAGATCGTCGCCTTCGATCGGCGCGTCCTCTATGAGCGCGATCGCTTGCTCTGGTGGCTGGCCTCGGAGACCCGTGCGGTCACCTCGGTTGGACTGGCGACCGACTTCCTCGACTGCCTGGTCTTCATGCCCGAGCCCGCAGCGGCCGAGGAGCTGATCGCCGCCAAGCTGAAACGGGAGCCGACCGAGTCCGAGCTGCGCCCGCCCGTCGAGGCGCCCTCCGAACTCGCGGATCTCTGCCCGGATCTCAGCGCCGAGGCGCTAACGACGGAGGTCCCGGCCACCGTCGAGTCCTCACGGCGTGTGCTAGATCAGCTCTTGCTGGTCCGAACTCATCAGGAAGCAAAGCGATGACCGAGATGCCCGAACAGCCTGACGTGACCCCCGATCCGCCGGCTCCCGTCGAGCAGGAGATCGAGCAGCCAGCGCTCGAGCCGGCGGAGACCGACTCCTTCGACGATGCGCAGGTGCGATCCGGCGCTGCCGAGGAGGCCGCCTTTGCCCGCGGTGAGGCCCTCTCCTGGCTTGGCGCCGAACCGATCGCGGCTGGGCGTCGGGCGACCGTTGTGGTCCTGATGGGCAATTCCGACTGTGGCAAGACGACCCTTCTGGCCTCCCTGTATGAGCGTTTCGGTCTCGGTCGGCTGGCTGGCCATTGGTTCCTCGGCTCGCGCACCCTGCATGGCTTCGAGATGCGGTGTCATCGCAGCTGCTTCGGCGAGGGCCCGGGGGGCGGCAGCGACGGTCACACGGCGGGCGATGCCCAGCCATGGCTGCATCTGCGCACCTCGCGCCAGGAGCGCCCGCACCAGATCTACGAGCTCCTCCTCGGCGACTTCTCAGGCGATCATCACAGTAAGCCGATTGCCGACGGCTCACGCAAGGCAACGGAGTTCACCACCTTGCGGCGTGCCGATCACGTCTGCGTAACGATCGACGGCGGCAGGATGTCCGATCCCGTCCGCCAAGAAGCAGAGCAGCGCTTCACTCGCGATCTGCTGAACGGCCTTCTCCGCGACCCCGAGGCCCTCGCTTCGCCTTCGGCAATCAGCTTCGTCGTGACCAAGTGGGACCTGATCGATGCGAGCGAGACCGGGCGCGACTCGATCGAGAGCCTGTTCTCGGAGCTTCGCGAGCTGGTGCCGGAGGGCGACCGGGTCGGCTTCCTGGAGACTGCGGCGCGCTCTTCGACGCCCGATTTCCCGATCGGATATGGCGTCGGTGATCTGCTCAGCCGATGGACGGACCGTGCTGCCCTTCACATCCGCCATCCACTTCCCTCTGGGCCGGAACCTACTGATCCGCTGTATCGCTTCGAGCACGCCCCCGAGCCCCAGCCCACCCCCAAGGGTCAGGAGGTGGAGGCGTGAACTTGGGGCTGATGATGGCCGGATTTCAGGCTTCGGGAAAGACCACCTTTCTTGCCGCCCTCTATGAGTGGGCGCAGGCCGGTGTCGACGGCGGTCTGCGGCTGCGCCACGAGCCTGAGGACCGCGAGTACTTCTTCGACATCTCCCAGCAGTGGTTGCAGCTCGAAGAGCTCGCCCGCACCGACATAGCCGCGCCCCGCAACACCGAGCTGCCGCTCCTCGACGCATCGGGTTTCGCGTTCGATCTGCAGATTCCCGATGTGGTCGGCGAGCACTTCGGCCAGGCCTGGGAGCGCGACGACTGGCCCGAGGAGGTCTCTCAGATCACGCTCTCGGCAGACGGGCTGCTTCTCTTCATCCGTGGGTTTGACCTGAAGCCGCCGCTGCGCCTGCCTCCCGGCGAATCGATTGGTGATCATCTGCACTCCGAGGAGGAGGCCGCTGACTCCGATTCCCCCCACAAGGAATGGGACGCTGCCGAGGCTCCGACCCAGACGATCCTGGCCGATCTGCTCGAGGGCATCCGCGATCGCCGCGAGTCGATGCCGATCGCAGTCGTCATCTCCGCCTGGGACCGCGTCCTCGAAGAGGCGGAGATGACCCCGGACACCTGGTTGCGGTCAAACCTCCCGTTGCTGTGGCAGATGCTCGAGGGGCGCTCGGATGAGATCCCCTACCGGGTCTTCGGGATCAGTGCCCAAGGGGGCGATCTGACTCAGGCCGAGAAGCATGATGAACTGGCTCAGGTGCGCCCTCCCTATAAGCGAATCATCGTCCAGGAGGGCGAGACCAGGACATCGGACATCGGCGCTCCGATCCTCTGGCTCCTGGAGCAGTCCCGTGGCACCGCCTAATTCGCCCGTCGTTCAGCAGGCACTTCACGGTTACCGCGACGGCCACCGAATCCTCGCTGCCTCCGTCTCCCTTGAGGACGCCGACAGGCGGCAGATGCTGACCCTTTCCGACAGCCCCGACGCCAAACAGATTGCGCCGGACGCGCCCCTCTTAAATGGCTATCCGCTGCCGAGCGGTGAATTCTTCGTGCTGGCGATGACCTGGCCGGCGAGCGAGATTCGAAGGCCCGGCTGCGTCTGGACCCACTCGCTGCTGCTCACCCCCGTGGCCCTCGGGGAGCCGAGCCTCGCCTCGCTGCTCGGCTGCTTCCGCCGCCCGCAGGGCGAGGAGTCCTTCAGCGGCTATTCGCACGAGCTCAACCCGATCCCCAGCGTCGAGTCTCCGCCCTGGGATTCCCCGGAGATCCTCGCCACGGCGCTCTGGTCTCTTTATGACCCTCCGGCGCCACCGATCGACCTGCGCTCCTCCGTCAAGGGGGTCGACAGGCACCGCTTCCTTCTGGCCCTGTGGGAACAGCAGTGGCCTGCCCTGCGCGCCGCCTTCTCCTTCGCCCAAGCACCGCGAACCGCGCGGCGCCTCGATTCGCACCTGATGGACCTGCAGGTGACCGGATCCCCGCAGGCGAGCAGCTGGGAGGTGGGCCGGGGCGAGGTGCCGCCGCGCAGCGTCACCAAACCCCTCGCTCGCACCCCGCGGTGGTGCCAGGCGCTGGCGACCGACATCGCCCAGGCAGGAGAGATGCGGGACTTCATCTGGCATTTCTCTTCCTCTGTGCCGCCGCGGAGGACCAGCCTCTGGGCGCTCGCCTCCGTCTGGTCGTCCCTCAAGGGTGACAAATCGCCCGCGGGCCTGACGGCAGCGCTCGGTGTCCTCGCCCGCGAGTTCCCTGAGCCCGAGCAGGCCGCAGATCTCAAGCGGGCGCTGCTCGGTTCGGTTCGAGACCCGCGTCTGCCGAGGCAGATCGATGAGACCGAGGCGCTCTTCGCCCTCAGCGAGGCCGAGCTCGGTGAGGGCGTTCCGCTCGATGGACTCGACCTGAGAGAGCGTGCAGCCCAGCTCCTAAAACGCGATCGCGACGCCGCCGCCCGCATCGTCGAAAGTATGTCGACTGGTCGTCCCAGCCGGGCCGGCCGCGCCGTCCTCGCAGCGCTCGGGGCAGCGCTCACCGACGCCCAGCTGCAGGAGTGGGCCGAAAGCCGGCCTGCCCAGCTCGCCCTCCTCGCGGCAAGCTCTGAAGAGCTTGCCGCCCGACCCGATCTCTACCTCCTCATCGACCCGGATGCGCTTTGGTCCGAGGTCGGGCGGCCTCATGCGGCCCGCGCCCGGCGCTTGAAGATGCTGGAGGCGATGTTGGAAGCGGGTGCGAGCGAATACGGCGAGCTCGCCCTGGCCGATTGGAGCGATGGTGGCGAGTTGCTCTTGGAGGCGATCTCACGCGGGGAAGGGTCCTTCAACGATCCCGGTCTGCTCGAATCGCTCAAAGTCCAGATCGTCCTCGACTGGCTCGGTGAGAACGGCCCGGCGCCATGGGTCGCGGCCGCGCTGGCCGAAACCTGGAAGGCGAAGAAGCTCTCCCGAGTTCCGGTCCGCGAGTGGAACGCCCTGCTCGAACTTGGAGCCACGCTGCCCGAAGTACCGCTTGTCAGCCTGTTTGTGGCTGCCTGTGACCCGGATTCCAAACTCGGATCAAAACGCGCCCTCTCGCTGTTCTCCGAGCTCTACCGGCGGTTCGGGGGACAGAAATCGCTGAAGCGTCGAGCCCGGGACCTGCTCGCAGAGGGACCCGCTGCTGACCCCGATGACCGGCCGCTCGATCAGGCCGCCGCAATCCTCGCCGGTGGATACGTAGCCGGGAACTGGGCCGCCGCTGAGCTTCTCCAACTCGATTCGCTTGAGGCACTGAACTCGGTCATCCGTAGCGATTCGAGCACCACTCTGCTCAGGGAGCTGGTTACCGCGTTGAGGAAATCACCAGAGCTCGCAACCGAGGAGCAGGGCAACGTCATCTGGGATGCCTTGATGGATACCGAGAACCCAATCACTCTGAAGAGCGCACTCAAGGCCGTGGGGCGAAAGGTGTTCGGTATCTGAGGAGCGGTACAGGTTGGCAGCGACATGTCGACCCACGGCTACACTTTCCCCCATGGCAGCTCACCCTTGGCCAGACCTCCCCGACAAACACCGCTGGGTGCTGGAGCAGATGGAAGAGCGTTTGGAGCGGACCACCCAGCCCCCAAGAGAGCTTTCTGCACGCGCTGACGAGCTTCGGGCGCAGGCGGCGCAGTCCGACATCGAGGGGTACCGCGCCGCGGCTCTCGCTCTGGCCGATCGCTACGAGCAGGCAGCGGCAGCCCGGCTCGCTTCGGCGTAGTTCTACGAGCTCAGCATCGAGCGCAGTAGCGCTGCGATCTCTCGCTGCCGGTCGAGCAGGGAGTCGATCTTGGGCTCGAGGGGCTTCAACTCGGATTCCAGTTCGGCGAGCACCTCTTTCGCCCCCTTGCTGTCGAGCAGGCTTTGCTCTTGCCACCTGGCGGAGAGCTGACGGGCGGTTGCCGATAGGCGGGGCAGCTCGACCGTCGCGATCTGCGCCGACTCTGCAACTAGCCGAGCCTGCTCGGGATTGCCTCGATCGGCTGCGATCAGCTCGCGGCGCGTCTCGAAGATGATCTCGTGGGAGATCGTCACGGCCCCGAGCAGGGAGTTGAGTTGCTTGATTGCCGACGGGCGTTCGGGCATCCGGCCATCCTGCCGAAGCGGGCGGCGTGACGCGCAGACAGCAAGCTGCAGCTAGTCGAAGATGCTCGTCAACTTCGCGACATCGTCCGGCCGGGGCTTGGAGTGCAGGTAGCGCTCGGTCGTGGTCAGTTTCGAGTGACCCATCTTGTCCTTGACGGCCACGACGTCGAACTTCTGAATCGCCAGGCTGCCGAAGCTGTGACGCAGATCGTGGAAGCGGCGCACTCGGACGCCGGCCTTCTCCTGGGCGCGGATGAAGCGGGTACGGATCGCGGAGCGATCGAGCGGGCCGCCGTTTGGCCGGCAGAAGACGTAGTCGGTCCTGGCCTTGAAGGACCGACGCTTCCGAAGCGCCTTTAGCTCCGAGGCGGCCTGGTCGGCGAGAGGCACCGAGCGAGAGCGCCTTGACTTGGTACTCGACTCCTCGCCGGCGGACATCGACCTGGAGACCGTCAGGATCCGCGCCTCGAGGTCGACGTCGGACCAGTGCAGCGCGAGCAGCTCGCCGAGCCTCAGTCCGGTGCAGCCCGCGACCAGGAAGAGCGCTGCGTCCTGCTCGTTGATCCGCACCCACTCCCGCTGGGTCTCAGGCGAGTACTCGGAGTGCTCGTAGCCTCCTTGGCCGCGGTGCAGGCCCGCTCGCGCTGCACCCGCTATGGCCGTGATCTCCTCGGGCTCGAAGGTCTCGACTGGCCGCGGTCCCTCCTCGGGGCGCTTGGTGGTCTCGGCGACCGGGTTGTCGCGAAGCCCGAAGGTGTCGGCCCGGCGCGCGTGCTCGAAGATCGAGTGCAGGACCTGGCGGTGAACATTGACGGTGCGAGCGCTGATCCCTTCGCGATCGATCCTGCCCAAGAAGCGATGGACGTCCGTCGTCGTGATCGTGGCGAGCTTGCGGCCGCCGAACTCCCTCATGATGCGCGCGCCATTCCGTTTGCTGTGTCGCGGCTTGGGCTTGGCGAGCAGGCTCCGGTAGCCGGAGAGGGTGGAGGGCTTGGCCCGCTTCTCGAATTCGAGGTGCTCGAACCAGAGGTCGACGGCGTCCTCGAAGCGTGCTTCGCGTTTTGGCGGAGCAATTTTCTGCTCAGCTTCGACCTCCGCAATCAGCTGACTCATCTCCCGATAGGCGCGCTTCTCGTCGAGGAAGCCATCGCGAACTCGCCCGCGACGTTTCCTCCAGCCTCCCTCGGGATCCGGTTCCAGCCACGCTCGGCCGAGGCGGCGCTTGTACTGCCTCCTCGTCGCGTCCCGCCACTTCGCTTCGTAAAAGGGCGTGCCCTTGTAGGCACGCACGACCAGGGCGCCGGCCTCTCGCCGATCTATTTCCATCATCGACCTCCAGTCCTCGAACAGCGTCGTCATCGGCTATGTCCAGCAGGACCGGCTTTTGCACCGGCCGCTGGACGTCGCGAGTACCAACTTGGGTACCAGCGCCGCCCAAACGAGACTGATCGAGACTGACGTTCCCTTATCCGGCTATGCCCAAAAAATGCCTATTTGCAGGTACTTTAAGACCTGTCACGCCGGAGGTCGCGGGTTCGAGTCCCGTCGCTCCCGCTTCTCGTTGTGCCTGCAATTGCGGGACTTTCTGACTCAGACTCGGAGGCTGTCTTGTCCTCCGGACTTCCGGTTGATTGGGCACTGGTGCCCAATGAGGCCCAATTGTCGTCACCAAGCAGGCCGCCCATCCGGGTCTTGGGCTGCATTCCGGTTACGTCGGTGTAGACGCGCAGGGTCATGCGTGGATCGCGGTGGCCCATCTGCGCGGCGGTGATCGCAGGATGCTCGCCAAGCTCCGCGCGGAGGGCGGCGTAGGTGCGACGCAGCGAGTGGAAGGTGAGGCCATCCGGCAGCGGCGAACGATCTTCGGCCGCAAGCAACTCGTTCGCTCTCTCGACGGCGTTGTAGAGGATGCGAGCGCGGACGCTGTTGCGCTCGCGCGGCTGCTCGCGGATGCGCCCGGCGAAAACGAAGTCGTCGGGCTGGCTCCAATTCGCGGCGAGCTTGTGTTCCCGCAAAAGCTGGACCAACTCCGGATCAAGGACGACCTGGCGGACTCCGGCGGCCGTCTTCGACGCCGCTACGTTCAGCAGCCCCTCACGGAGATCGACATCGCGCCAGCGCAGATGGGTCAACTCCGACACGCGAAGTCCACCGGCCATGATCGCGGTGGCGATCAGCGCCCGATGCTCTCCCGCCGCTCGTAGGAGAACCTGTACCTGCTCGCCGGTCAGCCGCGCCCGCCTCGGCTCAACCTCCTTCAGCTTCTCCACCTTCGCCTTGACCGGGTTGTGGTCGAGCAGGTCGTAGCGGACGGCGGCATCGAGGATCTGCCCGAGCCGCGTCAGCGTCTTGTTGATCGTCCGATTCGACAGCGGCCGTTTGACCTCGCCCTGCTCGCGCTCGCGGACCTTCGCCGCCTTGTAGCGGTCGGCCTCGTGGGCGGTGATCTCAGAGAGGCGGTGGTCTTTTGAAGAAGGGCAGCAGGTGATGGCTCAAAGCCAGTTCGTAGTCCTCGACGGTGCGGGCGGCGAACTCATGGCGGCGGGACGCCAGCCATTCGGAGGCGAACTCGTGAAAGGTCGGCTCCTGCGCCTCGGTGCTGGCCTCCCCTGATGGCGCGGGCTTCCAGATCCCCCGTCGCACATCGGCCAGGACATTCGCCAACTCCTCCTCCGCCCGTCGCTGATTCCAGCCCTCCTCGGCAGAGCCAAGGCTTAGGTAGCGGCGTCTGCCATAGGCACGGAAGCGCAGGCCGAAGGTCTTGCCGCCCTTCCGTTTCCGCACGACCACCTGTCCGGTTGCTGGCTTTGCCACGTCTCCTCCTAAGCCGCTGACGGCCCGTCGTTCTCCCCACGAACGGGAAGCAACGGAACTACCGAACCCTCACCCCGGCGAGGCTGACCCGCCCGCTCACCCGAGCGGGCGGGCGGGGCAGCCGGTCCCTCGCCAACTTTCCGCAGAGCCCGCGCCGCCACTTCCGGGTCAAATCGCAGCCTCGGTTTCGGTCCGTTGCCGAGCCCAGGAAGCCTTAGCCCATGAGGCCGGCATCACGACCGGCACTCTCTCCTTGATCGAGCGCGGCCAGTCAAATCCGGCATGGGGCACCGTTAAGGGCATTGCGGGCGCGCTCGGTGTTTCCATCGCCGAGCTGGCAAGCCTCGCTGAAACGTCCGGTAGTTAGACATCGCTTACAACTGAGGCTCGGATTTTGCAACTGAGGCTCGGATTTTGCGCCCTGCGCAAGTTTAGGTAGATCACCGATCCATTGAGTCGGCGTAGAAGCCTGAATATCGCGACTACCGTCTGGTATCGCGACCAAAGGCGCCAAACAAAATATGGCTATTTACAGGGAGTTCTTGAGAATGGCCATTTATGAACCACATCGTTTACGCCTCGTCGTAATTTCTCAAGCACAGTATTGAGCTTTAAGACAGGAAGCAGAGACGCATTGAGAACGGTCTTTGAGTGGCTTGTCTTCGACCTATATCTCCCTTATTTAAAGGGAAATAGCGCTCAAATGGCCAGATCTAATAGGCCGTCCTGGGGCGCTCAAAGTATCGATTCTCGTTCACTGTCCTTCGTTGTCGCTACATTTGAAGCCACGAGAGAGCAACATGCTTCAATTTGTGCTGCAATAGAAAGCAAGGTGAGCGAGAGATGAGCATCCAAGCCGATGGCCCCGCGCCGTACACGTCGCCCTCCTCGGTGCTGAAGATCATCGAGGGGTATCGAGACCGAGGTCTCTCGACGCCGTTTGACCTGAGCGTGTTGGAGCGAGCGGGTGTTTCCCCCGGATTGACCGCCCGGACTTTTCAGTCGTTGAAGCTACTCGACCTCATTGACGACGATGGACATCCAACGAGCGCGCTAGAAGATCTCGCGAAGGCCACTAGCGACAAGTACCGAGAGCGCCTCGCAGGATTGCTCCGGAGCGCATATTCGGAGGTATTTCAGTTCACGGAGCCTCGTGACGATTCCCCCGAGAAGATTCGTGACGCGTTCCGCGTCTATCGGCCGCGAGGACAGCAGGAGCGGATGGTCACTCTGTTTTTAGGTCTCTGTGAGGAGGCTGGCCTCATCGACGAGGCGCCCAGGCGCCGGGCAGTCGTCGCTAAGCCACGCGGAGGAAAGGCAGTCGCGCGCGCTCACCCATCTCAGAAAAGGCAGGCTAGCGGCGTTGCCGTTGCTCGCACCAAAACGCCGGATGAGCCTCCTGTCGAATTTGTGCCCTCGCCATCTCCACAGAGTGGGCAAAACCCGTTCATCCGTGGGCTGGTACAGGCTCTGCCGGAAGCGGGTGCGGAGTGGCCGCTGGCTAAACGCGAGGCATGGGCCAAGGCGGCACTTGCGACGTTCGACCTAATTTACGAGCTTGCCCCCGAGGATAAGAAAGGGGGGAGCACGCGTTGATATGAGGTCACGGACCGGGTCTCCTGAGTAGACGCCCAGAACCCGGCCCGACAACCCCAAATCCAAACGTCCGGGCGGCGGTGAAAACCGTCGTCCGGCTACATACTTGGAGGGTGAAACATCAAGGTGGTGTCCAGGTTTAAGAGCCCAAGGGTCCGGCCTCAACGTCGGATGCGGTTCGCTTCCGCCACCCTCCTTTGACATCGATAGTAGCGCTCTTTTCGCCTGTCAAGCCGAGAGAAGGGGGACGCGGGAGAGATTCGACAGGTCTAGGCAGCTGCGCCCTGTGCGGCGCTCGGCGCTGGGAGCGCCTCAAGGATGCTCGCCGGAAGGCGGGTGCTCGCGTCCCAGACCTCAATGGCCACGAGCTTATGAGTGGCGCGGTCGTAGTCGCGAAGGCCACCGGGCACTCGCTCGCTGACGACATCATCGGACTCCCCGGTTGGGAACCAGGCGATGTCGGCGGCTGAGTCGTAATAGGCGAACATGCTCATCAAGGGTAGCGCTGGCTTGGATTGCCGACTAGGAATCGAGTCTCCAGACCGAGACGATGCGGACGGCGGTCTCGTCATCTCCGTGCGGATGGTCGTAGATCGCCTCGAAGACCGTTCCGTCGGCCGTCTTGCCGCTCACGAGCCATTCCGCGCGCCCGTCGTTGACCTGGCGGTCGACGTGCCCATCGCGGATAGCCTCCTCGACATCGGAGGCGGTGAGCCGACGTTGGCCAAGGCGCATCTCGGCGTGTTCGGTCCAAATGAAGCGCTCGATCTCCACGGGGCCAAGCCTATGCGGAGGTGGGTCCATTGGGCACTGGTGCCCAAACCTCTCCGAATCGACCGCAAACAGCGCCTATTTCCGGCGATGAGGTCAGAGTGACCCGAAGGCTCTTATTCCGCTTCAAATAGCGAAATCTGGGCACTTTCCGCGCCCTCCTGGTCGCTCCTGTCACGCCGGAGGTCGCGGGTTCGAGTCCCGTCGCTCCCGCTATTGACACCGGCCTCGGTGTCGCGGGGGCCGCCCAGGTCGGGCACCGCAGCGCTCGCAGTAGATCAGCTTCCGAAGCAGGTAGTCCTCGGAGGGTCGGCCCGGTTTGACGACCCGCACCCGCCAGGCCCTCACCTCCTGGACCCGGTCGAAGAGCTCCTCAGAGACTAGGAGCTCGTGCAGGCCTTTGATCGAGCGGGTCCTTACTGCGCATGCCGCTGACGTAGCCGCAGTAGGCAGAAGTTCAGGAGCATGTCGCGCACGGTGTCTTTGCCGAAGGCGCGCCCGCGGGTGGTCCGGACGCCCTTGGCGTTCAGCCAGGCAGCATCGTGCGGTCGGACTCCTGGCCGCCCGGGTAGCGCTCGAAGAGCTCGCGGACGAGGGGCGCGTGCTCAGGGTCGGGGACCGCGATGCCCGACCCCCGAATCCCTCACATAGCCCCACGGGAGCTGGCTGACGTCAAACGACTCCAAGGTCCCGAACGCCTATGGCGCCTGCGGGTCGTGGGGAGTGGCGGGCGATCTTCGATCGGCGCAGCAGTGAGAAGGTGATCGACGTTTCTGGCGGTAAGGCCTCGCGGCCGCGCATACCGCGGATAAGACTGATGCCGAGATCTTGAGCTGTCCGTAGCGCCGCGGTCTCGGGCTGGTCAGATTAACCCCGGATCTCGATCCGGTGTCTTTGCCTGGCTCCACCCTCGTCGCTCCCGCTCGGAGAACAGGTAGTCCGTCGCCTGCTCCAGCGCCTCCGTCCGCGTGAGTGCGCCGTGGTCGGCCGCGAGGAAGTGGTTGCCGATGAGCAGCGAGAAGGCCAGGATCGAGCGGGCCTCCACCTCCTCTTCCTCGGCGCAGAGCTCTCTGAACTGGAGGCGCAGGTACTCCATGCGCCGATTGTCGACCCGCCGCAGGCGCTCGGCGACCGCCGGGTCGCGCCGCGACCAATCGCGGACCGCGAGGTCGATCGGTAACAGCCGGTCGGAGAAGGTGAGGGCACCGGCGCGCCGCAACTTGCTGCGCGCGTCTTCGCCGTCGCGCTCCACGCGATCGAGCACGTCCTCGATGCTCGCTCGCTCCCAGGAGTCGAGCACCTCCTCGAGTAGTGCTCCGCGGTTGGCGAAGTGCCAGTAGAAGCCGCCGCGGCTTACGCCGAGCGCGGTGGCCAGCGGCTCGATCCGGACGGCGTCCGGGCCCCCGGCGGCCAGCGCTCGCAGGGCCATCTCGATCCATTTGCTGCGAGGCGTGCGGGTGGGTGGGGCCATTTCAGAAGGAGGTGGGGTTGTCGAAAGACTGATCCATACAGTACTGTCTGGATCAGATGACAACGGAATTTGGAAACCGGGTGCGCCGCGTCGACGCGCCTGTTGCTGCTCACTCGCTCACTAGCCTCTCGCGGGTCGACTGCTCGGCCGCTTTCCTCGTCGACCGCGGCGCAACTGGCGAACGCAGCGGGGAGGAGTGGGCGCGAGCGACCCTGGAAGGGCCCTCCCAACTGAAGAAGAGCTTGCGACGGGGATGGACGGCGCTCGGGCTGAAGCTCGACCGAGCCGGCTCCGACGATTCGGTCCTCGGCTGGGAGCTGCGTCACACCGACGCGGAGTTCGCCCTCCTCGGCTGTGATTTGCGCACCGGGATGCCGGCGGAGCTGCTCTTCAAGCCGGGGCCCGGGGGGATGCTCTTCGCCACCTTCGTCCGGCAGGCAAACCCGATCGCCCGCGGAGTCTGGGCCGTGATCGGGCCGAGGCATCGCCAGGTCGTGCCATACCTGTTGGGACGCGCCGCGCGGAACTGGTAGGTGGCGATTGAGACCAGATGCCGCCATCAGTCTCCTCGATGGCCTGCACCGCGCTCAAAATCAACTCTATGGCGGCGGTGACGCCGCTGACCTCGGTCGGTTTCTCGCCGCGGACATCACCTGGGTCATCCCAGGTGACAGCGCGATCGCCGGGACCTATCGCGGGTTCGGGGAGGTGCTCGAGTACTTCAGGCGCCGACGCGATCTGGCAGGCGGGACATTCGAGATCAGCCGAAGAGAAGTTCTCGTCGGCGATGGAGATCGAGTGGCGGCCCTGACCGACGGCGTCGCGACGATCGGCGGCACCACCCATCGTTGGTCCACGGTTGGCCTCTACGAGGTTCGCGAGCGACGAATCGCCCAATGCCGATTGATCCCATTCGATCAGCGGGCGTTCGATGCAGCGTGGGGCACCCAGGGCAGAGACTGACCTAGGTGCTGAGGCTCCCGCGTCGCCTGGCGCCGGCCCAGCGAAGCGCCAGCCGCGAAGCCTCGCTGGCGCTGGTGAACGAGACCTCTGAAAGTAGACCGGGCGCCGAGACCATGTCGCCAGCCAGGTACACGCCATCACCGCGGTCGATCGCCGGCCGGTCCTTCCAGCTCCGTCCTGGAAGGTCCAGCGCGCCGGTGCGGCTCACGGCGCGCTGGCGCCTACGCCATAGCTGGCGGTCGCGCCACCCTGGATAAGCCAGGTCGATGAAGTCTTCGAGCCGGCCAAGCGCCTCGTCGGGGTCTGCTTCCGGTGGAAGTCCATGACAGGCCTGGACCAGCGCCTGGCCGGCGGGCGCGGAGCCACGGAAGCGCTCGACGAGCATCCCTCCGTCGAGGTCGAGGACCGCCTGCGGGCCGCCCCGGAGCGAGGAGAGTCCGAGATCGAGAAGGAGGACGTTTCCGCTCTCGACGGAGAGGCCCTGGTCGTCCAGGAGGGTGCGAGCCTCCGCGAGCTCCGTGGCGACGATCACCGGCGGCGCAGGGAGCTCCTTGACCCGCGAGTGGGTTTTGATCTGCACCCCGAGCGCGCGGGCACGCCCCTCCAGGCGTGCGACCAGTTCGTCCCAACCCCCCGGCAGGTGACGGATGGAGGGCGGTAGATAGATCCATCGCAACCCTTCGGCGACGAACGCGGCAGAGAGGCTGCCCGGATCGTGATGGAAGGTGAACGGACCGGCCCAGGCACAGAGGATCGCCGCGGCCTTCTCGCCACAGGTCTCAGTAGCCCAGCTTCGGAAGTCCCGGTCGATCGGCACCTCGCGCCGGAGCTTCGTGAAGGCCGGGAGGGCCGCAAGCGGAGGGGTGCGCCGTAGCTTGCCGCCGTGGCGATAGCGAACAGCGTGAGCGGCAGGTTTCGCGGTCTGTGGCAGTAGGCCTCGCTCAGCGAGCCAACGCCAGTTCGACCTGCCTTTGTAGAGGGCGTGGGGGCCGAAGTTCGCACGAAACGGACCCTCGGTCGAGCGAGCACGGCCGCCCAGGGTTTCGTGGGCCTCGTGCAAGAAAACGTCCGCGCCCTGCTCCGCGCACTCGATCGCCGCGACGAGGCCCGCGAGACCGCCGCCGACGATCTCCACCCGTGGCCGGCTCATCGCTCTCCCCTGATGATCGTGTTTGCAACAAGCTCTGGGTCGTCCCACGTCGGTATGTGACCGCAGCCGGGCAGGGTCACCTCCCGGGTCTGGCGCGGCAGCTCGTCGAGCAGGCGCGACTCCTTGGGAATCAACCGCTCGTCCTCGCCCCAGGCGACGGTGACGGGGCACGCGATGCCCTCCCCGTCACGAAAGCGCTCGGCGCTCGTCGCCTCGAGGTGGGCTTCGAAGTCGGGGGTGGCCGCGTACTCGCAGGCCATCGCCGCCGCCGCGTTGGCTGGAATCCGGCGCGGATGCGACACCGTGCCGCGCAGCAGCAGCGAACGGACGACCGGGCTGCGCATCAGCCGGGGAGTGATCCGCGCGAACCGGCGGCCCAATCGGTACTGGCCGCGGAGCTTCATCATGGCCGAGCGAGAATTGCGGTAGGGCCACAATCCGGCGGGGGCGATCGCGACGACCGAGCGGGCGCGGCCGAGCTTGGCGAGCTCTAAGGCGGTCCAGCCTCCGACCGAAATGCCGGCAACGTGTACCGAGCGGTGGTCGAGGTCGTCGAGCACGTCGGCGAGGATTCCGGCGTAGCCGATCGGGTTGCTCGGAGCCCCCTTGGGAGCGGGCGATTCTCCGTGCCCGGGCAGATCGACCAGGAGAAGACTGTATTGCGCGGCTAGGCGGTCGCGGACGGGATCCCAGCTGCCGCGCGTTCCTCCCGTTCCGTGGATGAGCAGCAGTGGGCGATCACCATCACCCGTCCGTTCCACGACAACCGAGCGCACCATTTCCAGGCTCATCCCCTGCTCCTAACGATTTTTCTTGCCAAGAGCGTTAGAGTACACCGGATGGAACGTTTCGGACCGTCCAGACGAGGGGGACCTGTCTTTCGCTGGCTCGGCGAGGATCTCTCGATCGACCTGGCAAACACGGTGATGGTCCTAAACGAGGGCGGCGAGGCCGTTGATCTCCTCGCCGACGAGGCGCAGATGCAACGTTGGTTGGCCTATGAGCGCGAGCGGCTCGGCGGCGGCGAGGCAGACCTCGGCGTTCGAAGCTCCGCCCGGCTGTGCGAGCTACGCGACGCGGTGCGCGACCTCTTCGCGGCGAGCGCGGAGCGTGAGTCGTTGCCTTCGGCGGCTCTCGATTGCGTGAATGCGGCCAGCGCCAAAGCTCCCTGCTCGCCGCAGCTGTGCATCGGCGACGACGGCGTCGCGGAACTGCGTGAGTCTTCCGGGACGGGCGTAGACGGGCTGCTCGGGACGTTGGCCCGTGCCGCCATCCGACTCCTCAGCCAGTCCGCGGATGCGGAGCTTCACCTCTGCAAAGCCCCCAGCTGCGGCATGTTCTTTCTCGGCAAGCGCCGCTGGTGTTGCGCCGCCTGCGGCAACCGAGCCAGAGCCGCCCGACACTACGATCGACAGCGCCGGCGCTCGGGATGAAGCAAGGTCGGAGGAAGAAGGTGCCTTGGTTGCGTTGCCCCAACCGTTGGTATGGCCGGGACCGCTGAGGAGCGGCTCGAGGAAAGGATGCCGGGCGGGTGAGACGCTTCGCCGGCGTCTTTGTGCACCCTCTCCGCATCCGATCGTCAACGCATTGACCGCGGACTCACCACTCGGAGTGGCCGCCATCGCCGATCGGATTGGTGAGCCCACTCCACCTGGTTCGTCGCCGGTCATCGAAACCGAGGAAAGTGTTTACTAGCCACGGATCTCGATCCGGTGTCCTTCGCGGACTCCACCCCCTCGCTCCCGCGGCGCTAGTCAGCGGACGCATCGAGGCAGTCGCGGAACTCGCGCCGACCTTTTTGCGACTTGTTGGCCGCCTTCCAGAATCTCGCAAACCTGCCGTTGAATCCGACGGCTTCCTTTTCGATGGCGTGGTCTCGGCCCAGCCCTGCTGATCGGCTCCGGGCCGACCGGTAATAGCCCTCCGCTACGCCTCTAATGGCATCGCGAAATCCGCACTCGGGCTCAGCCGACCAACACGTCATAGGCGAACCGCACCACCAGGGCTCCATCCCCAACCGCGCCCGCCACGCGCTTCGCCGCGCCCGCGCGTACGTCGCCCGCCGCGAACACGCCGGGCCTGATCGTCTCCAGCAGGTGCGGCTCGCGATCGCTGAGCGGCCAGCAAAGGTGCCCCGGGCATTCCGCCGCGCCATCGCCGCACAGCAGATACCCGGCATCGTCGGTGGCGAGCAGGTCTTCGGTCGCTTCCGTGCACGGGTCGGCGCCGATCATCACGTAGACCGCCGTGCATTCCACCTCTTGGGTGCTGCCGTCGCGGTTGTCCCGGAGGCTCGCTGACTCGACGGTGGCGGTGCCGTGGACGGCGGTGATCTCGGTCTCGGTCATCACCTCGATCCGCGGTGAGCTTTCGATGCGGTCGACCAGGTAGTGGGACATCGTCGACTTCAAGGCCTTGCCCCTGACGACGATGCGGACGCTGCGGGCTAGGCGGGCCAGGTGGGCAGCGGCCTGGCCGGCGGAGTTGCCGCCGCCGACGACGATCACGTCTTTGTCGCGGGCTCGCTCGCCATCGGTCGACATAGCCGCGTGGTAGACGCCGGCGCCGCGGAAGCGGGCCATGCCCTCGGCATCCAGCTCGCGCCAGCGCGCCCCGGTCGCCATCACTACCGAGCGGGCGAGGACGTGCTGGCCGTCGTCGAGGTCCACCCGCAGCAGGCCCTCGGGGCCGTCGGTCAGCTCGACGGCGCGGTGGAAGCTCGACAGCACCGCGTCGAAGCGGCGCGCTTGCAAGGTCGCCTTGCGGGTCAGGTCGGTCCCCGAGATCCCGCTCGGGAAGCCGAGGTAGTTCTCGATCCGGGTGCTGGTCCCGGCCTGGCCGCCCGGCGCCCAGGCCTCCGCCACGAAGGTCCGCAGGCCCTCCGAGCCGCCGTAGACGCTGGCCGCCAGTCCCGCTGGGCCTGCCCCCAGCACCACCAGGTCGAAGCGCTCGCCATCGACATCGGCGCGCAGGCCCAGCGATCGGGCGACCTGGGCCGCCGAGGGGTTGCGCATGACCTCGCGCGCGTGGACCAGCACCGGCGTCTCCTCGGGCGGGATCTCCAGCCACTCGAGCATGGAGGCGCTCTCCTCGTCGGTATCGACGTCGTACCAGCGCACCGGCAGCAGGTTGCGCTCGAGCAGGTCGCGCACTTCGAAGGCGCGGCGGGACGCCCGCGGTGCGATCAGCCGCATCACCCCGTGCCCCGCCTCTTCGTGCCAGGCGCGGCGGGCCAGCAGGGTGGCGAAGATGTGTTCGCCGAACTCGGGCCAGCGGGCGACCATGTCGCGCAGGCCGGCCCGGTCGAAGGCGATCGTCTCGGTCGGCTCGACCGCGACGCAGGCGCTGATCGTCGGCTCCCCGGTGAAGGCGGCGATGTCGCCGATGAAGGTGCGGCTGTCGGCCTCGGCGACGTGGACGTCCTTGCCGGGCTTGCGGTCGACGAACTCGACCCGGCCGCGGTCGATCACGAAGAACGGCGCCTCGCGGACCCCGTGCTCGTAGAGCACCTCGCCCGCCTCGAACCTACTGCGCTCGCCGCGCTTGCCCAGCCACGCCAGCTTGGCATCGGAGAGGCGCGGGAAGAGGACCTCGTCGGCGAGGTCGGGGAACGACTCGCTGCGCAGCACGCGCGTCTCCTTGGCCACGCAGTCAGGCTACCGGCGCCAGGCGCTGACCAGCTGTTGCTGCCAGGCCCTAGGGCCTCAGTTCGAAGCTACCGGATGCGATGAGTTCGAATTGGGAGTTCGGTGGGCGGTAGAACCAGTTGAAGGTATGCCGACCGAGTTCCGTCGGGTCACTCAGGCCGAAAGCCGTGGGGTAGGTGAAGCTCGCCCTCAGATCGGAGGCGCCGGTCGAGGCAGCGACAGTCTTGCTCGCGGGCGTACTTACCTGACACAGCAGGGTGCCGCCGGCGGCCTCGACGGTCTCCCGATGTGGTTCCCAGACGATGGCGAGGAGCGCCTCCATACCCTTCTCCTCGACCGTCGACTCCCACCGTGAGATCAGGTGGTGATAGGCGAAGCTGTATGGGCCGTTCGTCTTGAACGACTGCGGGTTCGACGGGTACGTGGCGAAAGCGCTGCCGGGACTCGGCGGGAAATAGGGTCTCTCAGGAGGTTGGGCCATCCAATTGCCGATGACGGTCCCCGGTGCCGGGTCGATCCTCCACTTGAGCTCTTTGGGGTTCGCCGGCGTGGTCTCGACCGAAGCCGCGTCGCCCGCCCGGGCGATGTCGTCGCGCTCGTCATCGGAGAGGTCGATCTCGAGCTCCTCGGCGGCTCTGGCCATGAACCGCTCGAGTCCGTAGAGGTAGAGCTGCTGGCCCGCCTTGGCCCTCATCTCTTCGACCAGCTCGCGGCGCGGAGCGATCATCTTGCCGTCTTCCTTCCACCACCAGTCCGCCTTGCGCTCCTCGGTGACGATGATCGCCCCGATGCTCCTCTTCTCTGCTTCGTCGATGACGTCGAGCCAGATCGCAAGGTCGCCGTAGCGATCGGGCTCGTCCTTTTCGCGATCTTCGAAGCCGGGAGGAACTTTGCGCTCGTAGCGCTCGTCTCCGATCTGCTTCAGCGCCTCGACGTCGCGCGGCTCCCCGAGGCAGTCGGCAAAGAGCCGATCGACCTCGTCGCGGACCGAGTCGGCTCCGAGCGGATCGTCGTCGGTCAACGGATCGGGATGGTCGGCCCGGATTTCCGTCAGGTGCTTTTCCACCGGCTTGAGGGCTTTCTTGATGCGGTTTTCCAGGTCGGTCTTGTCGAGGCGGGGATGCCGACGCACGCCCCCGCCGACCTTGGCCGCGAAGCTCTTTACCTGCTTGTCCACCGTCTCGTAGGCCTCGATCTGCTCCTCGATCACCGTGATGCGGTTCTTCTGAAACTCGAGGCCGACCTGGTGGGGGATGAAAAGCCGATCCTGCAGGCGCTCGAGGATTTCCAGAAGCTTGCCGCGGGTCGTCTCGGAGAGGCGATAGAGCGAGAGCAGGACGTTTGCGTCCGGCACGATCAGCGCCGAGCGCCAAAGCTCGTCGAACTCCTCGGCGGTAGGACGGTAATAGCCGGGAAACTTCTCGCGCATACGGTTGTTCTATCAGCGCTCCTGCTCACGAACGCCACCGAGGCCTTCGACCTGATGGAGTTGGGGCGATGGGAACCGAGGGTGGACGGCAGGGCCAGGAGCTGAGCGGCATGCGTCTCTGGCTGATCGGGCTCGCGGTGGCGGTCGTCGCGGGCCTGGCCGGCGGCGGCGGATATGTCCTCGGCGACTCGAGCGGTCCCGACCTGGCCGCCGCGCGAGCGCAGGGGGCGGCGGTGGGGCACCGGGCCGGAACGCTCAAAGGAGCGGCGGAAGGCAGGCGCGTCGGCGGGCAGCAGGGAGGCGCCGCGGGGTTCGAACAGACCTACGCCAACTACTACCGGCTCGCCTACCGGGAAGCCTTCGAAGAAGCTGGGCTAGACGCGCCGGCGGGGATCGAGGTGAGGCGGTGAGCAACCGCAACGCGCTCCTGGTCGGCGGCTCGATGGTGGCGATCCTGGTGGCCGGGATCCTCGGCTACCTGCTCGCCGCCGCCGGCGCCCCCGATGCGAGCGAAGCCACCGCCGCGCGCGGCGAGGCGCGTCGGGCCGCATACCGGCAGGCGGTGCCGGCGGCGCGGGCCGAAGCGCGGGCGGCTGCCTACGAGCGCGCCGTCCACGCCGGCCGCCGGCGCGGCCGCGAAGTCGGGCTCCGGGTCGGCAACGCCGACGGCGAAGCGGACGCCGCGCTCGAAGTCGAAGAAGCCGACGAAGAAGCCGAAGAACTACCGCTCGAAGACCTCGCCGAAGAACTCTTTCCCGGCCTCTGAGCGAGTCGCCTCGTCGCGATCCGTCTTCGCCCGTGGACAGACTGCGGAGCGTGAAAGAGCACGCTCTTAATCCGAGCGACCGGGCGGCGCTGCAGGGGCTGATCCCGCTCGCCGGCGCGCTCGGCGCCGGCACGATCTTCGCGCTCTTCTTCAGCGGTCGCCGCCGCGGCTCCGGCATCGCGGTCTTCGAACTGTTCGCGATCGTCGCGGTGCTGGTCTCGGTGGGGACGACCGCCTACTTCTCGATCGCCCAGCTGCACGCCAACGAAGCGATCAGCGACCGAGAGCTGACCCAGACGGCGACGCCGCTGATCTTCGCCGTCTTCCTACTGGTCCTGGTCAGCGTCCTCGGCCGGCTGCCCGGCTCGGCGATGCGGATCTTCAGCGTCCTGCCGCTGATCGTCGTCGCCGGGGCCACGGCCGCCTGGCTCGCCAGCTCGGCCTGGTCCTTCGAGCCGGGGGAAACGGCCCTGCTGGCCGCCGTGATCCTCGGCGTCGGCGGCGTCACCGCGCTGCTCGCCTGGGGTGGGGACCGACTCGACAATCGCTGGGAGCGCCGCAACCGGCAGCGTCGCTTCGTCCGCCTCTCAGTCGCCGGCTACCGGGTCGCCGAGCGGGAGCTGGCGCTCGCTCTTCCGAGCCGCCGGGCGGACGGCGACCGCACCTCCCTCTCCTGCTGGACCCGCAAGGACAGGGTCTATCTCGACTCGATCGCCTGTCAACAGCTGCGCGACAAGACCCGCGCCCGCTGGGATCGGCTGGCGGAAGACAAGGGCAGGCCGCCGCACGGGGCCGCGATCCTCGCCGAGGTCTACGCCTCGCACTGGACGCTCGCCCTGGTCGGCATCCGCACCGCCCGCTTCTCGGTCTTCGCCCCAGGCGAGGACGAGGAGATCCGCGTCCATGAGCTCGAGGCCGACGACCACGGGCTCTTCGACGTCACCGGACTCGGGGTCGTCCAGGCTGGTTGACCCAGGGTCACTACATAAGATGACCCCGCCCCCGGGAATCTCTCACCGGGCGCTCCGATGGCCACGCAACCAGCTCAAAGTCCTCTCTGGACCCCCTCGGCGGAGCTGATCGAGCGCTCGCGGCTGACCGAGTTCATGGCTTGGCTGAAGGCCGAGCGCGGGCTTGAGTTCGCCGGCTACGACGAGCTCTGGCAGTGGTCGGTCGACGACCTCGACGGGTTCTGGGCCGCGATCTGGGACTTCTTCGAGGTGCGGGCCGACGGCGACCGCGCGACCGTCCTCGCGACGCGGGAGATGCCGGGCGCGCGCTGGTTCCCCGACGTCTCCCTCAACTACGCCGAGCACGTCTTCGCCGGCAAAGCGGATGGCGAGACGGCGATCCTCCACGCCTCCGAGCTGCGCGAGCTCGACGAGCTGAGCTGGGGCGAGCTGCGCGGCCAGGTCGCGGCCTGCGCCGCGGCCCTGCGCGGTCTCGGGGTCGACCGCGGCGACCGCGTCGTCGCCTACATGCCGAACATCCCCGAGGCGATCGTCGCCTTCCTCGCCACCGCCTCGATCGGCGCGGTCTGGTCGAGCTGCTCGCCGGACTTCGGGCCGGCCAGCGTGATCGACCGCTTCGCCCAGATCGAGCCCAAGGTCCTGTTCGCGGTCGACGGTTACCGCTACGGCGGCAAGGACTTCGACCGCCGCGACACCATCGCCGCCCTGCAGGAGGCGATGCCGAGCCTCCTCGCCACCGTCGTCCTCCCTTACCTCGACAGCGATCTCGATCTCTCCTCGCTCGCCGACGCCGGCACCTGGCCCGAGCTGCTCGCCCGCGGCGAGGGCGCCGAGCTCAGCTTCGAGCGCGTCCCCTTCGACCACCCGCTCTGGGTCCTCTACTCCTCCGGCACGACCGGGCTGCCGAAGGCGATCGTCCAGGGCCAGGGCGGGATCCTGCTCGAGCACCTGAAGAAGCTCCACCTCCACGTCGACTCCCACCCCGGCGACCGCCTCTTCTGGTTCACCACCACCGGCTGGATGATGTGGAACTTCCTCGTCTCCGGGCTGCTGACCGAGGCGGCGATCGTGCTCTACGACGGCAGCCCCGGCTACCCGGACATGAGCGTGCTCTGGGACCTCGCCGAGCGCGCCGGGGTGACGATGTTCGGCACTTCCGCCTCCTACATCGCCGCCTGCATGAAGGACGGGGTCGAGCCCGGCAACGGCCGCGACCTCAGCCGCCTCGGCGCCGTCGGCTCGACCGGCTCGCCGCTCGCGCCCGAGGGCTTCGACTGGATCTACGAGCACCTCGGCGCCGATACCTGGCTGTTCTCGACCAGCGGCGGCACCGACCTCTGCACCGCCTTCGTCGGCGGCGTCGCCCTGCTGCCGGTCTACCGCGGCGAGCTGCAGGCGCGCGCGCTCGGCGCCGCGGTCGAGGCCTGGGACGAGGAGGGCAACGCCGTCGTCGACGCGGTCGGCGAGCTGGTCGTCACCGAGCCGATGCCCTCGATGCCCGTCTACTTCTGGGGCGACGAGGACGGCAGCCGCTACGCCGAGGCCTACTTCGAGCGCTATCCGGGCGTCTGGCGCCACGGCGACTGGCTCGAAATCACCTCGCGCGGCACCGCCGTCATCTACGGCCGCTCGGACTCGACCATCAACCGCTCCGGGATCCGCATGGGCACCAGCGAGATCTACCGCGCCGTGCTCTCGATCGACGCGATCGTCGACGCCCTCGTCGTCGACATCCCGAAAGCGGGGACCGAGGGCTGGATGCCGCTCTTCGTCGTCCTCCGCGAGGGCGTCGAGCTCGACGAGCAGCTGCCGGTGGAGATCGCCCGGCGCGTCCGCGAGCGCTGCTCGCCGCGCCACGTCCCCGACCAGGTCTTCCAGATCGCCGAGGTGCCGCGCACGCTCAGCGGCAAGGTGCTGGAGGTGCCGGTGAAGCGGATCCTGATGGGGACGCCAGCGGCGCAGGCGGCCAGCCGCGACTCGCTCGCGAACCCGGCGGCGCTCGACTACTTCACCGAGATGGCGGCGAAGCTGGCGACCTGAGTGAGCAATCCTTAAAGGCGTGAGCGAAGTCAGATCGACCCCGCGCCTGCTCCTGCGACCGCCGCGAAACTCGGATCGCGGCGCCTATCTCGACCTCTTCCTCGACCCCGCGGTCGGCGAGTGGCTGGGCCGCTCTCCGGCGGAGCCGCTGGGCGAGCCCGAGATCCTCGGGATGCTCAGCGCCGACGAACGGCACTGGGGCGAGTACGGCTTCGGGCCCTGGGTGCTGGAGGAGCGCGAGGGCGGCGCGATCGTCGGCCGCGGCGGCCTGCGCTGGACCGAGCTCGAGGACGGCTGGACGGTCGAGCTGCCCTGGGCGGTCGCCTCCGCGCACTGGGGCCGCGGCATCGCCACCGAGGGGGCGCTGGCCGCGGTCGAGCAGGCGGGAGCGCTGAAGCTGCCCGAGGTGATCGCCCTGATCGTCCCCCGCAATGCCCGCTCGCGGCGGGTGGCTGAGAAGGCCGGCCTCGAGCTGAGCGGCGAGACCCTCCACGCCGGCCTTCCCCACCTCGTCTACCGGCTGCGGCCGGACCCCGTCTGAGACGGGCGGTCTAGCTGGACTTCGGCGCGTAGCGGTTGTGGAACATCAGGACGTTGCCATCGGGGTCGTTGAAGAAGGCCATGTGGCAGACGCCGCTGTCCATGGTCTCGGCGAGGAACTCGACACCGGCCGCTTCGAGCTTGGCGCGGGCGGCCTCGACGTCCTCGACGTGGAGGGCGATCGGGTGGCCGTTGGGGCTGAACTCGCGGCCGACGGAGGCGGCGTCCATCACCTGCAGGGTGAGGTTGCCGGTCTCGAACTCACCGGCCGGGATTTTCTCGTAGTCGACCGAGTGCTCGAGGCCGAGGGTCTCGCCGTAGAACTTCAGCGCCGCGGGGTAGTCCTTGACGAAGACGGTGAGGAAGTCGACGCCGGTGACGGTGGTCGGTGAGCTCATCAGGGATCAGACTCTAGCCGCGCGGGCGATGTACACGGCCTTGCTGTGGACCTCGTCCTCCAGCGGCTGGCGCAAAACCGCGTCGTGACCGTGTCCGAACACCTCCAGGCACTCGAGGCCCGACGCCGCCAGCGTGGCCAGCACCTCGGCTTCGGGGAAGTGGCGCTGGCGGTGCATCTCGGGCGGGATCCGCGGACCGTCCTCGCCCGTGGCCGGCAGCACTTCGAACCCGGCTTCGGAGATCGAGCCCGGCTCGACCTCCGGGCTCGACCGCCCCGTCCAGACCAGGCGCCGGCCGTCGCGCTCGACCACCACTTCTTCGGCGAAGAAGGTGCGGTAGGCCTCGATCGTGTTGACGTCGAACATCAGCAGCCCGTCGGGACCGAGGTTGCGCCGCATCCCGCGCAGCGCCTGCTCCAGCTCCTCGCCGCTGAGCAGGTAGTTGATCGCGTCGTCGAGGCACCAGACCAAGTCGAACTGGCCGAAGTCCGGCAGCTCGCGCATGTCGGCGACCGAGAGCGCGACCGCGTCGCCGGCCTTCTCGCGAGCCAGCTCGACCATCGCCGCCGAGACGTCGCTCGCGGTCACCTCCCAGCCGCGATTCAGCATCGGCAGGAAGCTCTTGCCGGTGCCGCAGGCGACGTCGAGCAGGCGGTTCCCCCGCAGTCCGTGCCGTTCCAGTTCGGGCAGGAGGTTGCCGAGCCAGAGCTCGTAATCGTGGTGAGCGGTGAAATCGTCGTAGAACGGAGCGATCGCCTCGTAGGCGATCTCCGCCCAGCGCGGCCGCTCCTCCCCTGCGGTTCTGGCCTCCACGAAGAGGAGACCGAGCCTGTGCTCAGAACAGTTTCAGCGCTTAAGTTCCCTCGCGCAGTCATCGTTTATGTAAGTTCGTTCAATCAGCTATCCGAACGGGCATCACGATGTCTCGGACGACGGCTGGGAGTGGGGTGAGGCACACAGGGTCTGCCTGCGGATGGCGTATCGCTACGCCAGCAATCCGAGCGAGGCAGAAGACATAGCCCAGGATGCTTTGCTTCGCGCCTGGCGTCGGCGTTCGACCCTGCGCGAGGCAGACCGGCGCAACCAGTGGCTGGCGACGATCGTCCGCAACGAGGCCTTCCGCCAGCACGCCCGCGTGCGCCCGGACCCGACCGCGGCGATCGAGACATACGAGGCGGTCGAGGACGCCCAGGTGGTGGCCACGGTCGAACGCGCCGACCTGCACGCGGCCCTGCAGCGGCTCAGCGACCGCGACCGCCAGCTGCTGGAGCTGCGCTATACCGAGGACCTCACCCAGCAGGCGATCGCCCGCCGGCTCGGGATCCCGGAAGGGACCGTGAAGGTGCGCCTGCACCGGGCCCGCGACAAGCTGCGCCGCGCCTACGTGCTTCAGTGAGCGGCGGCGACCCGCCGCATCTCCGCGGCGGCGGCCTGGGGCCCGACGTAGGGGACCAGCATCGCGAACAGCAGATCGGGCAGGCGGCTGGGGAGCTGGTCGGCGCGACCGGCCAGGAGCTCGTCGAAGATCAGGCCGGAGACGGCCCCGGCCGACATCAGCGAGATGTTCGCCGGCAGCTCCTTGCCGCCCGCCAGCTCGCGCCCGGCGTCGAGGTACTCGGTGAAGCGGGCGATCGCGTTCCAGTGCATCTGCCGGGCGTCGGCGCCGGCCGCTGCGACCTCGACCACCGCGGTCCGGGCCAGCGCCGGGTCGACGGCGAAGCGGTCGACGATCGTGGTCAGGCCGTCGGTCATCCGCGCCATCCAGGGCGCCTCGCCGTCGCAGTTGGCGACGACCTCGTTGAAGACCTGCTCGACCAGCATCTCGTAGGCGGCGAGGAAGCAGTCGTGCTTGTCCTCGAAGTGCTTGTAGAAGGTGGTGCGGGAGGTCCCGGCCTCCTCGATCACGTCGGCCACGGCGGTCTCCCGGTAGCCCTGGCGGCCGACCACGCGGATCATTGCCGCCAGGATCGTTTGACGCCGCGATTCGGGAGGTGCCATGGGCCCGCTTTCGAGGGAGGCTGAACTACCGGATACATTGATCATAGCGGCGTCGTGTACGAAGGTGTTTACCTAGATTCTCCGCCCACCTCCCGCGCCGCCGCATCCGGGCCCAGATACGCCACCAGCGTGGCAAAAAGCACGTCTGAAAGCAAACCGGGAAGTTTGTCCGTTCGCCCCGCCACGAGCTCGTCGGAGATCAGCCCGACGACGGCCCCCGCCGCCATCCGCGAGGTGTTGGCCGGCAGGTTGCGACCGCCCGGGGCGAAGTCGCGCCCTTCGTCGAAGAAGGGGGTCAGCCGCTGCACCGCCGCCCGCAGCCGCCGCTGCGCCGCCGGCCCCGCCGCGGCGACGTCGACCAGCGCCAGCCGCGCCTGCGCCGGGTCCGCCGCCAGCGCCTCCAGCAGCGTTTCCAGCCCCGCCCGGGCGCGGTCGGGCCAGCGCTCCTGCGCTTCGTAGGCGACCGAGATCCGCCGCACCATGATGTCGACCGAGTTGTCGTAGGCGGCGAGGAAGCAGGCTTCCTTGTCCTCGAAGAGCTCGTAGAAGGTGGTGCGGGAGATGCCCGCCTGCTTGGTCAGGTCGGTGACCGTGGTTGCCGCGTAGCCCTTCTCGGCGACGATCCGCATCGTCGCTTCCAGCAGCCGGTCGCGCTGAGAGCGGGAGATGACCTCCGGCGGCAGCCCGTGGCGCCCGCGCGGCGGCCGCCAGCTCTCCCCCTGCCTGGGCTGCGGCACGTTCAGCTCGCTGCCGGGTGCAGAGTCTTCTCCGCTTCCCGGGACTGCCGCAGCGCCTCGTCCTGGCCGAGGTAGGGGATGGTGACGATGTAGACGATGTCGGGCAGCAGTTCCCGCAGCCGCTCGGTGTTGCCGGCGAGGATCTGGCCGACGATCAGGGACTCGGCGGCGGCGAGGGCGCCGCGGCCGGCGCTGGAGGGGATTGCCTGCTCCTCCATCGGGTCGTTGCGGCCGCGGTCGAGCAGGGCCTGCAGCACCCGTTTGCCGGAGGCGTACATCTCCAGCGAGCGGCCGCCCGCGGCCGGCGCCTCGATCAGCGCCATGCGGGCGAACTCGGGCCGGCTCGCCAGCAGGTCGAGGAAGGTGGCGGCGGCGTCGCGGACCATCGTCGCCCAGGGCTTGTCGGGCGAGTAGACCTCGACGATGCGGCCCATCGCGTCGGCGAGCGAGAGCTCCATCGAAGCCTGAAGGCAGTCCTCCTTGTCCTTGAAGAGTTCATAGAAGGTGGCGCGGGAGACCCCGGCCGGCTCGCAGATATCGGCGATCGTCGCCGCTCCGAAGCCCTTGGCGGCGCAGGCGTCGGCCATCGCGTTGAGGATCCGTTCGCGCTGGGAGTGGGCGACCAGCGGCTGCGGCAGGTCGGCGCGGCCGGCCGGCAGCTGTTCCTGCTCGATCAGCCCGCCGAGATCGTCAGACTTGGCTTTGGAACTGGCTTCGTTGGGGGAGGCGGTGGGCGGCATTGGGGATCCTCGCTCAGACAGCCGTGTTTAGGTAAACGCGATTGTACACCCTCGGCACGGTTCTGTGGACGATCGAGTACCGAATTATTTTTCTTACGGCTAATTGGGAACGTGGCTGGAATGCCTGTACACGCGGGCGAGCGATGTACCCAAAACTTCGGACCGCTGTACAACCGCCGCGAGTCGATTCCGGTCGACCATTTAGGCATGAAGACGGTGCCCCGCCAGATCGTCGCCTTCGGGGGCGGCGGCTTCTCGATGGAGTCCGGCAACCCGCTGCTCGACGACTACGTGCTCGCCCTGACCGGGGCCGAGCGCCCCCGGGTCTGCTTCCTGCCCTCGGCCAGCGGCGACGCCGACCACTACATCGTCCGCTTCTACCGGGCCTTCTCCGCCCACCGCTGCGAGGCGACCCACATCTCCCTCTTCCGCCGCGAGCAGGGGCCGGAGGATCTGCGCGCCCACCTGCTCTCCCAGGACCTGATCTACGTCGGCGGCGGCAGCGTCGTCAGCCTGCTCGGGGTCTGGCGGGCGCACGGGATCGACCGGATCCTGCGCGAAGCCTGGGAGGCGGGGGTCATCCTCTGCGGCCTCTCGGCCGGCTCGCTGTGCTGGTTCTCCGAGGCGGTGACCGGCTTCCACGGGGCACCGAAACGGCTCGAGGGGCTGGGTCTGCTGCCGTTCAGCAACTGCGTCCACTACGAGCCGAAGTCGTCGCGACGCGAGTCCTACCACCAGTTCCTGCGCGAGGGAATGTGCCCCGGCTACGCGGCCGAGGACGGCGCCGCCCTCCATTTCACCGGCACCGAGTTGAGCCGCGTGGTCGCTTCGCGGCCCGAGGCGCGCGGCTACCGCCTCGACCTCGCCGGTCAGCGCGTCGTCGAGATGCGCATCGCCACCACCTTCCTCGGCGATCGTGGAGTCGTCCCCACCGCGGCGGTTCCGGAGGCGCTCTCCACCGCGGTAGTCAACTGATGGAGGTCCGCCGGATCCTCGCCCTCGGGGGCCACGACTTCACCTCGCGCCCACCCGACCGGGCCGTCTGCGAGCTGCTGCTGCGACTGGCCTCCGAGCGCGGCGGCGAGCGGCCGCGGATCTGCCTGCTGCCGACCGCCAGCGGCGACACCTCGGAGCAGATCGGCCGTTTCTACGCCGCCTTCGGCGAGCGGCCCTGCGAGCCCTCCGACGTCTCCCTGTTCCGGCTCGGGCGGCGGCCGATGGCGCTGCGCGACCATCTCCTATCCCAGGACCTGATCTACGTCGGCGGCGGCAGCCTCGTCAACTTGCTGGCGGTCTGGGAGGCGCACGACATCGCCTCGATCCTCTCCCTCGCTTGGCACCAGGGGATCGTCCTCGCCGGTCAGAGCGCCGGGGCGATGTGCTGGTTCGAGGCGGGCATCACCAAGTCCTCGGGCAAGCCGTTGGCGGCGGCCGGGCTCGGCCTGCTCAAGGGCAGCCTCTGCGTCCACTACAACAACGAGCCCGAGCGCCGCGCCGCCTACCTGGAAGCGGTCGGCGACGGGATGCCGGGTGGCTACGGCCTCGACGACTACGCCGGGCTGCTCTGGGAGGGGGAGGGGACCCCCGCCGCCGTCACCGCCCGCCGCGGCGCCCGCGCCTACCGGGTCTGCAACCGCGAGGAGTCGGTCTCCGAGTCGCCGCTGCCGGCGCGCTTCCTGCCGGCCCCGGCCCCCGCCGCCCTGCGCGAGGACATCGCCGAGTTCCGCCGAATCAAAACGATGCGCAAACGGGCGGGCTGGCTCGGTTAGCTACTCGCCGGCGACAGGCGGCGCGGTCGGGTCGCTGCTCTCTTCGCCGAGGCTCTCGCGAGCGATGTAGTCCTCGGCCAGCAGCAGGTTCTCGGCCGAGCGCTCGACCACGTTCAGGAGGTCGCCCATCAGCGCCACCTCCTCGACCTGCTCCTTGACGAACCACTGCAGGAACTGCTCGGCCCGGTAATCCTTGACCTCGCGCGCCAGCTCGAACAGGGAGAAGATCTCGTTGCTGACCCGCTTCTCCTGCTCCAGCGCCATCTTCACCGGCTCGCTGCCGTCCGCGTAGGTGGTCTCGACCGCCTTGATGTCCGGGATGTGGACGGCCTCGCCGACATCGAGCAGGTAACGGACCATCATCATCGCGTGCTCGCGCTCCTCCAGCGCCTGCCGGTAGAAGAAGGCCGCGAGGCGGGGGAGGGTCTCGGCGTCGTAGTAGACGGCGGCTCCCACGTACTGCTGCGAGGCGGCGAACTCGTTGGCGATCTGCTCGTTCAGCGCGTCGGCGAAAGTCTTGTCAGGCATCTCGAGGGCTCCTTGTCGCGGGGGCGTCGAAGGCCAACGTAGCCGAAACCGCAAGTTCGGTCAGCCGAAGTACGAGTTCGGTCAGCCGAACTCAGCGCAGCCGATATTGACCACACCCCGATGGGGTGAAACTCGGCTGCGGCGTCAGATGCGCCAGCGGAAGCCGAGTGGCTCGATCGCCGGTTGCAGCGGGCTCGACGGGAGTCCCGGCTTGGTCGCCTGCTCGGGGTCGTTGTAGCCGCCGGGGGCGACGTCGTTGGGGGTGTCGGGGTGGAAGATCGAGGCGAGGTACTGGATCTGGCCGCGGCCCTGGCCGAGCTCGGTCTGGCCGCCGCCGTAGGCGCCGATCCCCTGCTCCTCGCAGTAGTCGTAGGTGGCGAAGAGGTTGCGGATCGGACCGAAGCGCGAGGGCTTGACGTTGACCGTCTGCGGCGGCGACCACGGCATCGCCTCGATGTCGGCGATCGAGTGGATCGGCGCGTCCCAGGTGACGCGCTCGTGGACCGGCTCGAGCAGCGGCCGCGTCTCCTCGGTGACGTCGGGATCCTCGAGCCAGGCGTCGGGGAAGGTCTCGATCAGCTTCGCGTAGAGCTCGGGGTCGGTGATCACGTCGACCGGGGTGCCTTTGTAGAAGCCCTTGAGGTCGAGCGAGTCGACGGCCCCGGTCGCGGCCAGGGCCGCGATCAGCTCGTCGTCCCAGTCGTTGAAGGGGTCGAGCTTGAAGCGCAGCGTGGGGTAGACCGCGAGGCGGGCCAGCAGCGGCTCGATCGAGGAGCGTTCGCCACTCTCCATGCCGGCCAGCCGCATCGAGTTGACGAAGTTCACCGGCCGCGGCTCGCGACCGAGCGCCTCCGCCAGGTTAGTGCCGGCTTGGCGCAGCGCCAGGTCCAGCGCCGCCGACTCGAAGGCCCAGCGGCGGTAGTCGGGCGACGGCTCGTCGCGCACCGGCGGGCCCGCCGGGAAGAGATCGATCCCATCCAGGCGCTCGGAGAACTCGGCGAAGGTGCCGGAGAAGGCGAGCCCCTCGGGTGGCCCGTGGTCCTGCTGGGCGATGTGATCGACGGCGTCGTAGACGACGTCCTCGCCGACCCCCTCCTCGCCGCCGCCGCTGAACTTGACGATCGTCGTCAGCCGTTCGAACTCCCCAAGCGCGATGCCGAGGCCCTCGAACTGGCAGGACTCGATCGTGAGCGGGAGGTCGGCGATCGCGTCGAAGCTGGCCATTGGGTGAGCCTAGATGATCGGGGCTGTCGCTCTGGGGTGTGCAGGAGTGCATACCGACTCCCCTCTCACGAGCCCGAGCGAGACTCCTCCGAGTCCGGCCAGGCTCGCCACGCACTTGGCGAGAGATGCCCAGGTTCCATCCTTTGTCTCTAGAAGAACAAGGACTCGTTGGTTGGGAGGGGTGCGGTTGGGCTCTGGGCGAATGTTGCCCGCAGGGCGCGATATGCAATCTGGCCATCGCGCGACCTTTAGGTCGCGCACCAACATCCGGAGCGACGGGCCCATAGGGCCCGGAGCGACTAATTCGCCCAGAGCCCAACCGCACCCCTCCTCAGCGCGCGACCCGCAGCGTCTTCAGCTCTCGGTCGCTCCCCCCACGCACATATCCCCCGTGAGCGATGCTCTCCCTTATGTAGTCGAGCGTCTCCCCGGTCAGGCGCTCGCCGGGGAGAACGTTGGGAATCCCCGGGGGATAGGCGGCGAGGCCCTCGGCGGCGACGCGGCCGGCGGCGGCGGCGAAGGGGATCACCTCCTGCGGGCCGAGGAAGGCCTCGCGCGGGGTCATCACCAGCTCGCCCCAGGGCGGCGGCGGCGCCAGCTTCTCGTCGGGGGCTCCGGGCTCGGCCTCGAGCCGGCCGACTGCCTCGCGCAGGCCGGAGACCAGGCGGCGGCCCGCCTGCTCCGCCGGCTCGCCCAACCCGAAGATGGCGACGACCACGTTCTCGGAGTAGAGCTCGAGGTCGAGCCCGCTCGTGTAGAAGGCGGCTTTGGCCAGGCGGTAGCCGGTCGAGCCGGTCGCGCGGACGTCGATCGAGAGCCGCAGCGGGTCCCAGCCGGCGATCCCGGGCCGGCCGACCATGCTCTCGTCGAGCACCGCCAGCCCGGGGATCTCCTCGATCCCCTCCCGGGTGACCGCGACCGCCCGCAGGGTCTCGCCGAGCAGCTCGCCGCCGTGCACGTAGGCCTGGCGGCGGGCCGCGTCGAGCGAGCCGGAGAGCAGGCCGCTGGGGCTGGTCGTTTCGACCAGGCTGACGCAGCGGTCGACAACCGCTGCCTCGATCCGGCCGCCGCCGAGGTGCAGCATCGCCGCCTGGGTGAGGCTGCCGACGATCTTGTGGGTCGAGGAGGTGACGAGGTCGGCGCCACTGGCGAGTGCGTCGGCCGGCAGCGCCGGGTGGAAGTGCAGGTGGGCGCCCCAGGCCTCGTCGACGACCAGCGGCACCCCGCGCTCGTGCGCGACCTCGGCCAGCGCCGCGACGTCGGCGCAGGCCCCGAAGTAGGTGGGGGAGACGACCATCGCCGCGACCGCCTCCGGGGTCTCGTCAAGCGCCGCCGCCAGCGACTCCGGTGTGAGCCCGTGGGCGATGCCCAGCTCGGGATCGAGCTCCGGGGCGACGAAGGTCGGCCGCATCCCGCTCAGCACCAGCCCGTCGATCACCGAGGAATGGACGTTGCGCTGGACCACCACCCGGTTGCCGCCGTGGGCGAGCGCCATGCAGGTCGCGTGGTTGCCCTGCGAGGCGCCGTTGACGAGGAACCAGGTGCGCTGCGCCCCCCAGGCCTCGGCGGCGAGCAGCTGCGCCTGCTGGAAGGGGGTCGGTTCGGGGCCGATGTCGACCCCCTCGGTGACCGAGGGGATGTCGTTGCGCAGCCCGACCTCGCCGATCAGCTCGCGCATCGCCGGGTCGGCGCCGGCGCCGCCCTTGTGGCCGGGAACCTGGAAGCGGCCCGGGTTCAGCTCCGAGTAGGCGAGCAGGGCATCGACGTAGGGAGTCGAGTCCTGATCGCGATCGGCCATCCAGCCGAGTCTACGCCCGCCGCCGGCCCAGTCAGCGACACTGCTGTCGGATGAAGCACACCGCACACGGCTACTGGCTGGAGGAGGCGGGAGCGGTCGCGCCGGCGCCGCCGCTGGTCGGCGCGGCCGAAGCCGACGTGGTCGTGGTCGGCGGCGGTTTCACCGGCCTCTGGGCCGCCTGGCACGTCAGGCAACTGCAGCCGCAGGCGCGGGTGGCGGTGCTCGAGGCCGACGGCTGCGGCCGCGGCCCGAGCGGCCGCAACGGCGGTTTCTGCAACGCGATGTGGTTCCAGCTGGCGAGCATGAGGCAGCGCTGGGGGGGCGAGCCGGCGCTGGCCGTCGCCCGCGCCGCGCAGGAGGCGGTCGACGGCATCGGCTCCTTCTGCGAGGAGGAGCGGGTGGAAGCCTGGTTCCGCCGGTCCGGCTACATGCAGGTCTCCACCGCGAGCGCTCACGACGGGGTCCTTGAGCGAGCTCTCGCCGCCTGCCGCGAGCTCGAGGTCGCCGAGGCGTTGCGGCCGCTGACCGCCGCCGGCGTCGCCGGCCGCTGCGCCTCGCCTCTCTTCCGCGCCGGCGCGATCTCCCCGAGCGGCGCCACGGTGCAGCCGGCGCGGCTGGCGCTCGGCCTGCGCGAGCGCCTGCGCGAGCGCGGTGTCGAGCTCTTCGAGTCCTCGCCGGTGCTATCGCTGCAAGACGACGGGGGCGGCGTCGTGGCCCGCACGGCGGCGGGCACGGTCCGCGCCCGCTCCGCCGTGCTGGCGATCGGCGCCGCCGCCAAGAGCTGGGACGGCCCGCTGCGCAACCGGCTCAGCGTCGCCTCCTCCCACATCGTCATCACCGAGCCGGTGCCGGAGCTGCTGGCGGAGATCGGCTGGACGGGCGGCGAGTGCATCATCGACGCCCGCGCCCTCGTCGACTACTTCCGCACCACGCCGGACGGGCGCATCGTCTTCGGCTGGGGCGGCGGCCGGATCGCGATGGGCGCCCGGCTGGGCGGGCGCTCCGAGCTCGACGCCGAGGTCGTCGGCCGTGTCGCCGCCCATCTCTACGCCTTCTTCCCGGGTCTCGCCGGCCGCGCCATCACCCACGCCTGGGGCGGCCCGATCGACGCCTCGCCGACCCACCTGCCGATGGTCCTGCCGCTGGCCGGCGGCCGCGCCTTCGTCGCCGCCGGCTACACCGGCAACGGCGTCGGCCCCTCGCACATGGTCGGCCGCACCCTCGCCTCGCTCGCCCTCGATCACCGCGACGAACACTCCCGCCTCGCCTTCGTCGACCCTTCGCCGCCGAGCGTCCCGCCGGAGCCCCTGCAGTGGATCGGCGGTGAAGCGATTCGCGCCGGGATCATCGCCAAGGAGGAGGCCGAGCTGGCGGGCCGCCGCCCGGGCCGAGTCGCCGCCGCCGTCGCCCGGGTCCCCGAGCTGATCGGCTTCCACATCGGCCGCTGACGCGCGCCGATCCGCGCGCGCAGATTTCTGCTCGCTTGAATTGCAGGGAGAAACGACCGCCCCGAACTGCCTGCTTGACCGCCGTCGAGGCCGCTGTCATATCTCTACCCCACCGGCGACGGGTGGGCGAAGAGCGCGGGTTCGCGTGCCGGCGACGAAGGAGCAGATCAGATGATTCGCAAGTTCAGGGCACTCGTCCTCACCGGCCTGGCGGCGCTCGCGCTGATAGCTCTCGCCGCTCCGGCGGCGCAGGCTGAAGCCACATTCACAGTCCCGGGCGCCGGGGCGAAAACCCAGACGACACTCACATTGCTGCCGGATGGGAGTGGGAAAACAGCGCACTGGGTCTTTGACGTCGCCAGCGCCGACAAAAGCAAAAGCGCTTTGCTGACATGTAACGAAATACTCGGTAACACGGCGACCACCGACGGCCTGGTGACCGGGCCGGCATTCGCTGAATTCACGATTACCACACCGGCGTTCGTCGGCTGCACGATCAACGGGGTGACGGCGAAAGCCGAAAACAAAGGCTGCGCCTTTCGCTACACATCGGGCGGGCGGTTGGACATCGTCAATGTCGGCATCCACATCTGCAAACACACAGCCGAACCGATCGTCTTCACCGCCCCCGAATGCACGATCGAAATCGGCGCGGTAGAACTCGTGGGAGTCGGATACCACACTGTGGAAGAAGCCGGGCTGAAAATGGTCACAGTCGAACAGAACGGAATCGCAGAAGTCAGCTATGAGGCCCGTGGCGCACAGTGTGAATTCGGGACAACAAAAAACGGCACGATCACAACAGGAAATCAGATCATCACAGGCGAGTCCACCATCGGCGGGGCCATGGTGAACTTCCTCTGGGAGGTGTAGGCGGTCCGAGCGCAGAAGGTCGTCACCAACGGCTGGTGACGACCTTCCTGCGGGTGTAGAAGTCGACGGCGTCGGTCCCGTTCGCGTGCAGATCGCCGTCGATCGAGTCCTTCCAGCCCGAGAACGGGAACCAGGCGACCGGGGCGGGGACGCCGACGTTGACGCCGAGCATCCCGGCCTCGACCTCGTAGCGATACTGGCGGGCAGCCGCCCCGGACTGGGTGAAGATGGCGCCGGCGTTGCCGTAGCGGGAGCCGTTGACGAACTCGATCGCGGCGTCGAGGTCGTCGACCTCGATCAGCGCCAGCAGCGGCCCGAACAGCTCCTCGCGGGCGAGCTCGGATTCGAGGTCGGCGGTGGCGGCGATCGTCGGCCCGAGCAGGGTGCCGGCCGGGCCCGCGTCGCCGCGGCCGTCGAGCAGCAACTCGGAACCCTCGGCCTCGGCCCGCTCGACCGCGTCCGCCACCCGCTCACGCGCCGCCGCCGAGACCAGTGGGCAGACGTCGGTGTCAGGGTCGTCGCCGGGGCCGACCCGCAGCTCGCGCGCCGCCGCGACCAGCGCTTCCCGCAGTTCCCCCCGCCGCGCCGCGTCGCCGACGACGACGCAGACCGAGCCGGCCAGGCAGCGCTGTCCGGCGGCGCCGAAGGCCGAGCCCATGATCGCCGGCAGCGCCCGCTCGAGCTCCGCGTCGGGCATCACTATCAGCGAGTTCTTGGCGCCGCCCAGCGCCTGCACGCGCTTGCCGCCGGCGACGGCGCGCTCAGCCACCATCCGCGCCGTTTTCGCCTGGCCGACGAAGGAGATCGCGTCGATGCCGGGGTGGTCGAGCAGCGCGTCGACCGCGGCGTGGGCGCCATGGACGAGGTTGAAGACGCCCGGCGGGATCTCCTCGACGGCGTTGACCGCGGCGGAGATCAGGGCCGATGGCCGCGGATCGGCCTCCGACGGCTTGAGGATGAAGGCGTTGCCGCAGGCGAGCGCGTAGGGGAGGAACCAGAGCGGGATCATCGCCGGGAAGTTGAAGGGCGTGATCGCGGCGACGACGCCGACCGGCTGGCGCACGCTTTCGACGTCGACCCCGGCTGCCACCCCCTCCAGCGTCTCGCCCTTCAGCAGGTGCGGGATCGCCGCCGCGGCCTCGACTGACTCGAGCCCGCGCCCGACCTCGCCATCGGCGTCGGCCAGGGTCTTGCCCATGTCGACGCTGACCAGGGCCGCCAGCTCCTCGCGGCGGGCCAGCAGCTCCTCGCGCAGAGCCAGGACCGCCTGCGCTCGGCGCTGGGGCGGCACCGCGCGCCAGCTCGGCAACGCCGCCCGCGCCGCCACCACCGCCGCGTCGACCTCTGCCGCTCCCGAGAGCGGCACCTGCGCCAGCGTCTCGCCGCCGGCCGGGTCGATATCGGCCAGCGTCTCGACCCCCTCGGCGTCGGTCCAGGTGCCGCCGATGTAGTTGGGCAGCCGCGGCGCGGCCACGTCAGGGCTTGGCGGGGACGACCAGGACCGGGCGCTCGGAGAGGTGCAGCAGCTTGTTCGGGGTCGAGCCGAGGATCATCCCCTTCAGCGGCGGGTCGCCGAAGCTGCCGACGACGATCATCCGCGCGTCGCGCTGTTCGGCCACCTCGATCAGCGCCTCGGCGGCGCGCTTCGGCACCAGCTGCGCCTCGATCTCCACGCCCTTCGCGGCCGCCTGGCTCTTGGCCTTGGCCATGACTTTCTCGCCCAGCTCCTCGATCGCCTCCTCATGTTCGGCGATCTCGCCGCCCCACAGCCCGGGCGGGGCATAGCCGAAGACCACGATGACGCTGTCGCTCAGCTCGCCGGCAATCTCAAGCGCCGAGCTGAGCGCCGCGTCGCCGCAGGCCGAGCCGTCGTATCCGACCACGATCTGTCCCACTGCCTAGACCTCCCCCTCGCCGGCGCCGGTCGGGCCGGGGGCCGCCACTTCGCCCTCGAGGAAGCCGGCCGGCACCACCTCCGGCTTGCGCCGGAAGAAGGCCGGGAAGGCGCGCCACTGGACGAACATCAGCAGGACGCCGAGGATCAGGAAGAAGACGGCGATCACCAGCGGTGGGCCGATCCCGAACCAGGAGTTGCCCGATTCCGAGTTGGCCGGGTCGGAGAGTTCGATCCCGTTCTTGACCAGCAGGTAGAAGAGGATCGCGCCGCCGAGCGACGGGCCAAGCCCGATGAAGAAGAAGTTCTTGACGCTGCGGAAGAGCTCGCGGCGGTAATAGACGGTGCAGGCGAAGCCGGTGATGCCGATGTAGAAGGCGATCATCAGGCCCAGCGCCGCCAGCGAGTCGAAGAGGATGTCTTCGCTGACCAGGGTCAGGCCGACGTACCAGATGATCGAGAGAGCGCCCATCAGGATCGTCGATACGTGCGGGGTCAAAAAGCGCGGGTGGACCTTGCCGAGGCTCTTGGGCATCGCGTTGGCACGCGCCATCGAGAGCGTCGTGCGGGCGGTCGGCAGGATCGTCGTCTGCGTCGACGCCGCCGCCGAGCTGAGCACGGCGATGATCAGGATCTTGTCCAGCGGCGAGCCGAAGACTTCGGTGCCGAGCGAGCTGAGCACGTCTTCCTGATTGGCGACGAGGTTGTGGACGCCGGCGTAGGACTGCGCCGCGACGGCGACGACGATGTAGATCGCAAGCAGGATCAGGGTGCTGATCACGGTCGCCTTGCCGGGCGCCTCGCCGGGATCCTCGGTCTCCTCGTTGACGGTCGCGGTCGTGTCCCAGCCCCAGTAGATGAACACGGCTAAGAGCATTCCCGCAGAGATCTCGCTCGGGCTGAGCGAGAAGGGGTTGATCCAGGAGAGGCTCGGGTGGATCGAGGTCGAGGGGGCGCTGCCCGCATAGACCTTGATCAGGGCGACGACCGAGAACAGCGCCAGGGTGAAGATCTCAGCCGCGAGCAGACCCACCTGGGTCTTTGCCGAGAGCTCGATCCCGATCACCACGATCGCGGTCATGATCAGGATCCAGATCACCCCGACCGTGGTTACGGCGAGGGTCGATTCGGCGAGGGTGTTGAGGTCGAACAGCTCGAAGGTGTAGAGGCCGGCGATCTGGGCCAGGTTGGCCATCACGATGATGTCGGCGACGACGATCACCCAGCCGGCGATCCAGCCCAACTGCGGACCCATCGCCTTGGTCACCCAGGAGAAGCTGGTGCCGCAGTCCGGGTCGGCTTTGTTCATGTAGTAGTAGCCGCCGGCAACGAGGAACATCGGGATGAAGCTGACCAGGAGAATCGCCGGTGACTGCAGGGCGACCGCGGCGGCGACGAAGCCGAGCGTCGCCGCGAGGCTGTAGCCGGGGGCGGTGGAGGCGACGCCGATGACGACGCTGGAGACGAACCCGATCGCGTTCTTCTTCAGACCCTTGTCTTCGACGCCGGACTGAGGGGCGGGAGTCGAGCCTGGCGCGGGGATCGCTGAACTCTCCATTCCGGCGACCGTAAGCCCCGGCGGACCAAGAAGCAAGTGGCAAATGTCCTAAAAGCACAGGCATAATTTGTTCTATCTGTACAAGTCGACTCTCAGAACTTGACCCAATGACCACTTGCGTCTGTGCCATTCTGGGTCTAGCTTTGTCCATATCGTCGTAGCACGAGAGGAGAGCCTTATGGCCACGTCGCAGGCCCCAGCGAGCACCGATCAGCTTCAGAGTCTGGCCCAGCGACATCTCTGGATGCACTTCTCGCGCATGGGCTCCTACGGGGCCGGCAGCGAGGTGCCGATCATCGTCCGCGCCGACGGCTGCTACGTCTACGACGAGCACGGCAACCGCTACCTCGACGGCCTCTCCGGCCTCTTCTGCGTCAACGCCGGCCACGGCCGCACCGAGTTCGGCGAGGCCGCCGCCCGCCAGATCGAGGAGCTCGACTTCTACACGCTCTGGAGCTACGCCCATCCGCGGGCGATCGAGCTGGCGGCGCGGATCGCCTCGCTCGCCCCCGGCGACCTCAACCGCGTCTTCTTCACCTCCGGCGGCTCCGAGGCCGTCGAGTCTGCCCTCAAGCTCTCCCGCAACTACCACCGCATGCACGGCAAAGGGCAGAAGCACAAGACGATCGCCCGCGAGGTTGCCTACCACGGGACCTCGCTGGGAGCGCTCTCGGCCACCGGGATTACTGAGCTGCGCAGTCAGTTCGAGCCGCTGGCGCCGGGCGGCTGCCACGTCCCCAACACCAACGTCTACCGCTGGCCGGAGGAGCGCGACCCGCTCTGGGCCGCCGACGCGATCGAGGAGCGAATCGTCTTCGAGGGCCCCGATACCGTCGCTGCGGTGATCCTCGAGCCGGTCCAGAACGCCGGCGGCTGCTTCGTCCCGCCCGACGGCTACTTCCAGCGGGTGCGCGAGATCTGCGACCGGTACGACGTGCTGATGATCTCCGACGAGGTGATCTGCGCCTGGGGCAGGCTCGGCCACTACTTCGGCTGCGAGCGCTTCGGCTACACGCCGGACATCATCACCGTCGCCAAGGGGCTGACCTCGGCCTACGCCCCGATGGGCGGGATGATCGTCTCCGACCGGGTCGCCGAGCCGTTCATGGAGGGCGACGCCTCCTTCGCCCACGGCTTCACCTTCGCCGGCCATCCGATCGCCTCGGCGATCGCCCTCGCCAACCTCGATGTCTTCGAGCGCGAGGACCTCTGCGGGCACGTGCTCGCCAAAGAGGGCGAGTTCCGGCAGATGCTGGAGAGCCTGCGCGAGCTGCCGATCGTCGGCGACGTGCGCGGCGCCGGCTACTTCCACGCGGTCGAGCTGGTCAAAGACAAGGAGACCAAGGAGAGCTTCAACGACGAGGAGTCCGAGCGGCTGCTGCGGGGCTTCCTCTCCGGTGAGCTCTACAAGCGCGGGCTGATCTGCCGCGCCGACGATCGCGGCGACCCGGTGGTGCAGCTGGCGCCGCCGCTGATCGCCGACAGCGAGCAGTTCGCGGAGATCCACGAGGTGCTCAGCAGCGTGCTCTCGGAGGCCTGGGATCAGGTCGTCGGCAGCGGCGGCGGAGCGAGTCGTCCGGTGAGACCTCGCTAGGAGCTGGATTGCTGACCGTCCAGAGCCTGCTCGATGAGCTCGACCTCGACCTCGCGGCCGGGTCCGAGGCGGTCGCGGCGCCGGTTCGCTGGGTCCACATCTCCGAGCTCGAGGACCCGACGCCGTGGCTCTCCGGGGGCGAGCTGATGCTGACCACCGGGATCCCGCTCTCGACCGCCGCCAAGCAGCGCTCCTTCGTCCGCCTGCTCGCCGACAGCAACCTCGCCGGGCTCGGCTTCGGCACCGGTTTCAGCCACGCCAAACTGCCGAAAGCCCTGGTCGACGAGGCCGAGAAGCGCGACTTCCCGCTCTTCGAGGTCCCCTACTCGACGCCGTTCATCGCGATCACCGAGAAGGCCTTCGCCAAACTCGTCAACGAGCAGTACGAGGTGCTGCAGCGCGGCATCGCCGTGCAGCGCCGGCTCGAGCGGCTGGTCCTCGAGGAGCGCGGCCTGGAGGAAATCGCGGCGACGATCGCCTCCGCTGTCGGCGGCACCGTCGCCGTCCTCGACGGCCGCGGCGACCGTCTCGCCGGCCGCGGCTTCCGCCGCCAGCTCTCTGCCGACGCGATCGGCGCGATCCGTAAAGAGGCCTTGACCCACGCCGGCGACGGCCACCCCTTCGTCCCCGCCCATCCCTCGGTCGCCGGCCGGGCCCTGGCCCACCCGGTGATCTCGCCCGGCGGCGGCCCGCCCCAGGCCTGGGTCGTGATCGTCCGCGACTCCGGCGGGCTCGGCGACTTCGAGCGGCTGATCCTGCAGCAGGCGGTGGCCGTCGTTGCGCTCGAGCTGATGCGCCGCCGCGTTGCCCGCGAGACCGAGCGACGCCTGGCCGGCGACGTCCTCGCCGGAGCCCTTGGAGGTCGCATGGAGGCCACCGAGCTGCGCCGGCGGCTGGAGCCATTCGGCATCGGCGACGAGGCGGCGGTGATTGTCTTCTCCCTCGATCACCCCGCCACCGCCGTCGGTGCGCTCGAACGCGCTCTGGCCGCCGACGCCTGTCCGGCCGTTGTCGCCACCCACGCGGTCGGGGACCGGGAGCTGCTCTGCGCCGTCGTCGACGCCGCCGACCGCGACCCGATCGACGTCGCCGGCGATGCCCGCAAGGCGCTCAGCCCCGAACGTGGGGCGGTGCGCGCGGGGGCCAGCCGGGCCGCCTCGCCGGACCGGCTGCGCCACTCCTTCCACGAGGCCCGCTGCGCCCTGGAGGCGACCGCCTTCGACAACGGCAAAGCCCCCGAGGTCGCCTCCTGGCGCGACCTCGGCGCCTTCACCCTGCTGCTCTCGATCCAGGACGACGAGGCGCTGGACCTCTACTGCGACAGCGTCCTCGGCCCGATCGAGCAGGGCGACACCGAGTATGGCGGCGAGCTGCTGCGCTCGCTGGAGGCGTTCATCGAGCAGAACGGCCAGTGGGAGAAGGCGGCCCGGCAGGTCTACTGCCACCGCCACACGTTGCGCTACCGGATGCGCAAAGTCGAAGAGCTGACCGGGCGCGACCTCTCGCGCGCCCACGACCGGATCGAGTTCTGGCTGGCCCTGCGAGCGAGGGAGTTGGTCGCATGAAAATCGGAGTTCCGAAGGAGATCAAGCCCGACGAGTACCGGGTGGCGGTGACCCCGGCCGGGGTCCGCGAAATGTCAGAGCACGGGCACCAGGTCCTGATCGAGGTCGGCGCCGGCCTCGGCAGCGCGATCGAGGACGCCGAGTTCGAGGCGCAGGGGGCAGAGATCGCCGCCGACGCCGCGACGGTCTTCGAGCAGGCCGAGATGATCCTCCACGTCAAGGAGCTGCAGGCGCCGGAGATCGCGATGCTGCGACCCGGACAGCTCCTCTTCACCTACCTCCATCTTGCGCCGGACCCAGAGCAGACCAGTGGCCTCTGCGGGTCCGGTGCCACCTGCATCGCCTACGAGACGGTCGAGGACTCGCACGGACGGCTGCCGCTGCTGGCGCCGATGAGCGAGATTGCCGGCAAGATCGCCACCCAGGCCGGCGCCTTCATGCTGGAGAAGCCGCTGGGAGGGCGCGGGATCCTGCTCGGTGGCGTCCCCGGCGTCGCCGCCGCCAACGTGATGGTGATCGGCGGCGGCGTGGTCGGCATGAACGCCGCCTTCATCGCGATCGGGATGGAGGCCGACGTCTTCGTCTTCGACCGCTCGATCGACCGCCTGCGCGAGCTCGACGTCACCTTCGGCGGCCGCTGCTCGACCGTCTACTCGACCACGCTCGCGGTCGAGGAGATGCTGCCGCGGGCCGACCTCGTGATCGGCGCCGTCCTCGTCCACGGCGCCCGCGCCCCCTATGTGGTCAAACGCGACCAGCTGGCGCTGATGAAGCCGGGCTCGGTCCTGGTCGACGTCGCGATCGACCAGGGGGGCTGCTTCGAGACCTCGCGGCCGACCACCCATCGCGACCCCACCTTCGAGGTCGACGGGATCACCCACTACTGCGTCGCCAACATGCCCGGCGCGGTCCCGATCACCTCGACCCACGCCCTCACCAACGCGACCCTGCCCTACGCGATCGCGCTCGCCGACCACGGCGTCGCCGAGGCGATCCGGCGCGACCCGGGCCTGCGGCCTGGCGTCAACGTCGCCGCCGGCAAGGTCACGCATCCGGCTGTGGCCGAGGGGGTAGGGATGGAGTACGTGCCGGTCGAGGAGGCTTTGCAGTTAGACCCGGCGCATCGATGAACTTGGGGATCCGAGACAGAGGAGCGGAATGAGCACTTACGCGGTAGTCAACCCAGCCACCGGCGAGAAGGTCAAGGAGTACCCGGAGATCAGCGACTCCGATCTCCGCGCCGCGATCGACCGGGCCGACGAGGCCTCCCGCACCTGGTCCGGCTCCTCGACTGTGGCCGAGCGCGCCGCGCTGGTGCGCAAGGTCGGCGAGCTGCACGTCGAGCGCCGCCAAGAGCTGGCGGAGATCATCGTCCGCGAGATGGGCAAGCCGGTCGAGCAGGCGCTGATGGAGGTCGACTTCTGCGGCGACATCTACGGCTACTACGCCGACAGCGCCGAGAAGCTGATGGCCGACGAGCCGATCGAGCTGCTCGAAGGCGAGGGCACGGCGCTGGTCCGCCGCGGTCCCTTCGGCGTCCTGCTCGGGATCATGCCCTGGAACTTTCCCTACTACCAAGTCGCCCGCTTCGCCGGGCCGAACCTGGTGATCGGCAACCCGATCCTGCTCAAGCACGCGCCGCAGTGCCCGGAGTCGGCGGCGGCGATGGCCCAGATCTTCAGCGACGCCGGCTTCCCCGCGGGCGCCTACGAGAACGTCTACGCGACCAACGAGCAGATCGAGTGGGTGATCGCCGACCCGCGCGTCCACGGCGTCTCGGTCACCGGTTCCGAGCGCGCCGGCGCCGCCGTCGCCGAGATCGCCGGGCGCAACCTGAAGAAGGTCGTGCTCGAGCTCGGCGGCTCGGATCCGTTCATCCTGCTCGGCACCGACGACCTCGACGCGACCGTGGAGGCCGCGGCCGAAGCGCGGCTCGACAACACCGGCCAGTCCTGCAACGCCGCCAAGCGCTTCATCGTCGTCGACGACTTCTACGACGAGTTCCTCGAGAAGTTCACCGCGACGGTGGGCGCGGCGAAGACGGGCGACCCCAGCGCCGAGGACACGGCCGTCGGGCCGCTCTCCTCGGAGACGGCCGCCGACCGGCTCGAGCAGCAGGTGCAGAAGGCGGTCGAGAACGGGGCCGAGGTCGTCGTCGGCGGCAAGCGGGACGGCAACTACTTCGAACCGACGATCCTCACCGGGATCGAGCCCGGCGACGAGGCGTCCCAGGAAGAGTTCTTCGGTCCGGTCGCCCAGGTCTACCGGGTCGGCTCCGAGGAGGAGGCGGTCGCGCTCGCCAATCAGACCCCGTTCGGTCTAGGCTCCTACGTGATGACCACCGACAGGGCGCAGGGCGAGCGGGTCGCCGACAAGATCGAAGCCGGGATGGTCTACGTCAACCTGGTCGGGGCGGACAGCCCCGAGCTGCCGTTCGGCGGCTTCAAGCGCTCCGGCTTCGGCCGCGAGCTCGGCCGCTTCGGCGCCGACGAGTTCGTCAACAAGAAGCTGATCCGCAGCGCCTGAGTTCCCGCCGGATGAAGCTTCGGATCGGAATCCTTGCCGCGCTGGCGGCCCTGGCCGCCTTCGCGGCGGTCGCCGGGGCGGCCACGACCGAGAACGCGACGATCGAAACGCCGATCTGCCACGGGCGCCAGGCGAAGATCGTCGGCACCGACGGCAACGACGTGATCCACGGGACGCCGGGACGCGACGTGATCTGGGGCGGCAAGGGCGACGACACGATCCTCGGCAGCCTCGGCAACGACCTGATCTGCGGCGGGCCGGGCGCGGACGTGATCCACGGCGGTCGCGGCAACGACGAGGTCGACGGCGGCGCCGGCGATGACGACCGGGTCTACGGCGATCTCGGCGACGACAAGGTGATGGGCGGCGCCGGCGCCGGCGACGAGGTCGCGGGCGACCTCGGCATCGACATCGTCAACGGCGGCCCCGGCAACGAAGACCTGGTCCACGGCGACTACGGCTGGGACCGCATGTCCGGTGGCGCCGGCAAGGGCGACATCGCCTCCTTCGCGACCGACGTCGCCTCCGCCAACGGGGCGCGGCGTCTGGGCCTCGCTGGCCAAGCACCGCGCGATCGGCGATGGCCACGACAAGCTGTTCGGCTTCGAGAGCATCGAAGGCTCGGCCTTCCGCGACACCCTGATCGGCAACGGGCAGGGCAACGTGATCGACGGCGGTCCCGGCGACGACCACCTGATCGGCGGCGGCGGTCCCGACACCCTCGATGGCGGCCAGGGCAGCGACGGCTGCAAGGGGGCGAAGGGCGGCACGATCTCCTGCGGCAAGGAAAAAGCGCCCAAGGGCTCCGCCTACGTCGAACTCGACCCGCCGCGCCAGTGGCGGCGCCGGCCTGCAGATCGTCGGCGGCGGTGGCAGCGACAACTTCACCGTCTCCTTCGACGAAATCTCCAACACCTTCACGGTCACCGCGACCAAGCCGCTGGCCGCCGGCAGCGGCTGCATCTACCCGCCGCAGGTCGTCAAACAGGTCTCCTGCCCGGCCGGAGGGCCGGGCCTCTGGCTGATGGCCGACCTCGGCCCGGGCAACGACAAGCTGCGGGTCGACGGCTCGCTGCTCGCGGTCGGCAGCTCCGCTTCGCCGGCGGCCGCGGCGACGACGAAATCCACGCCGGCCCCGAGGACGACCTGATCGAGGCCGGCCCCGGCGCCGACAAGCTCTACGGCGGCGCCGGCGCCGACGGGCTGGTCGGTGGCCTGCCCGGCCCGACCTTCCTCTACGGCGAAGGCAACGGCGACCTGCTGGCGGCCGGCGGCGGCTGCGCCGGCGGCGCCCTGGTCGGCGGCCCCGGCCGCGACGACGCCTCCTTCGCCGAGACCCAGGCGCACCCGGGCCTGCTCTACATCTCCTTCCCCAAACACGCCGCCTGGATCGACGCGATCAAGGGCTGCCACAAAGTCCACCTCTCGCCGACCGACGAGGACATGGAGGGCTCCTTCGACTGGGACGTCCTGATCGGCGACAGCCGCGCCAACAGCATGCTCGGCCAGCCCGGCAAGGACGTCTTCATCGGCAACGGCGGCGACGACGTGATCGACGCCCGCGACGGTGAACGCGACTTCTCGATCCAGTGCGGCCGCGGCACGCCCCCGCACAAGAAACCGCACGGCAAGGGCATGACCAAGGGGACCGGCAAGCCCGCCGGCCGCGCCCTCACCGACTCCTTCGACCCGCAGCCCGTTCAACTGCGCCGACCGTCAAGCACGGCACCCCGGTGCCCGGCCTCAACGGCTAACGAGGCTCGCCCGGCCGGTCGCCGCCGCTGACAGCCCGGTCTCTTGAACTAGGCTTGTTCGGTGGCCCGCAAGACCGCGAGTGGAGACGAGGCAGCCGCCGTCGCGGCGGCGATCGCGCGGTTCGAGGCAGAGGTCGGAGGGGCGCCTGGGGAGGACGCGCCGCCGGCCAACCCATGGCAGCGGGCGGCGCTGGTCGAAGGGGTCGGCGCCAAGCAGACCGTGCAGGATCTAGAGAGAGGATCGAAATGGCTGTCGTGAAAATCATCGAGCTGGTCGGGAGCTCTAAAACGTCCACCGACGACGCCGCCAAACAGGCGTTGAGCCAGGCGCAGGGCACCCTGCGCAACATCCGCGCCGTCGACATCGTCTCGACCGGGATCCGCGGCGAGAACCTCGACGAGTACCGCGCCCATGTGCGGGTCGCGTTCCTGATCGAGGGAACGGACATCGACTGATGACCGAGGCGGGGAGGGAGGTCTCGCGCGACGAGGCCCAGAAGCTGATCGACGAGGGCGCGCAGCTGGTCGACGTGCGCGCCGAGCACGAGTGGGAGGTGGGGCACATCGCGGGAGCCACCCACCTGCCGCTCGACGAGCTGGCCGAGCGGGCCGGCGAGATCGACAAGGAGCGCCCGGTGGTGCTCTACTGCCGCGGCGGCACCCGCTCGACGATGGCCGCCGCCGCCCTGGCCGACGCCGGCTACGACGCCGCCAAGCTGATCGAGGGCATCGTCGGCTGGGACGAGGCGGGCCTGCCGCTCGCTCCCGACGACGGCTACGTGGCCGAGTCCGGCGAGGCCGCAGCCGTGCTGCAGGCACGGAAAAGGGCCGTTTAGCAGTAAATACCTGAATCCCTGTCAGGTTTTGCTATTTTCTCCCGATGGAGCTTGCCGTAACGGAGAACAAGGTGCAGAAGGGCAAAGGGCGCGTCGGGACCCTGGAGAACCCCGAGTCCTACGCGAACGTCCCCGGCCACATCATCCCGATCATCGAGCGCGAGTTCGACGACTTCGACAACGAAGCTGAGGAGTTCCTCGCCGAGCGCCTGCCGGAAAACGAGTTCATCGGCTTCCGGCTCAAACAGGGCGTCTACGGCCAGCGCCAGCCCGGCGTGCAGATGGTTCGGGTCAAGCTCCCCTTCGGTGGCGTAACCCCCGACCAGATGGACGCTTTCGCCGCGGTGGTGGAGAAATACGCGCCGCTGGACAAGGGGCACATCACCACCCGCCAGAACATCCAGATCCACCACGTGCCGCTGCGCGACATGGAGTCGCTGATCCGCGAGATCTCCAGCACCGGCCTCTCCTCTCGCGAGGGCTGCGGGAACACGATGCGCAACGTCACCGGCGACCCCTGGGCCGGCGTCGCCGCCGACGAGGTCTTCGACCCGACCCCTACGCCGGCGCCTACATCCGCTACTTCGTCCGCCACCCGACGACGCAGCTGATGCCGCGCAAGATCAAGACCTCCTTCACCGGCTCCGCCGAGGACCGGGCGATCAGCGGCATCCACGACGTCGCCTTCCTCGCCCGCGAAAGGGACGGGGTCAAGGGCTTCGAGGTCCGCGTCGGCGGCGGCACCTCGATCATGGCCCGCGTCGCGCCGACCCTCTACGACTTCGTCGAGGCCGACAACGGCGACTACCTCAAGGTCACCGAGGCGGCGCTGCGGATCTTCGACCGCCAGGACTGGCTGCGCGTCAACCGCGCCCGCGCCCGGATCAAGGTCCTGGTCGACAAGATCGGGATCGACGCCTTCCGCGACCAGGTCGAGGAGGAGTTGCGGGGCGACTGGGTCGAGGAGCGCGAATTCGATGCCGATCTGGTCGAGCGCCTGCGCTACGACGATGACGAGCAGTCCAACGCCCCCGCGAAGCCGCCCGAGGCCGCCTCGCCCAACGGCGACCGCACCGAGTTCGAGCGCTTCCTCGAGGGCAACGTCCAGGCGCAGCGCCAGGAGGGCTTCTCCACGGTCGAGGTGAAGATCACCCGCGGCGACCTCACGCCGGAGCAGTTCCGCGGCCTCGCCGAGATCATGCGCGAGCACACCGGCGGCTACGCCCGCAGCACCGTGCAGCAGAACTTCGTCCTGCGCTGGGTCCGCGACGAGTCGCTCTACGACGTCTGGCAGCAGCTCGGCGAGCTCGGCCTCGCCGAGGCCGGCGCCCGCGAGATCACCGACGTCGTCAGCTGCCCCGGCACCGACAGCTGCAAACTCGGGATCGCCAGCTCGATGGGCCTCAACCGGGCGATCAAGGAGCGGGTCGAGTCGATGGAGATCACCGACTCGCTGACCAAGCGGATCCACATCAAGATGAGCGGCTGCCCGAACGGCTGCAGCCAGCACCACATCGCCAACATCGGCTTCTACGGCGCCTCGCTGAAGGTCGGCGACCGCCAGATGCCCGCCTACATCCCGCACATCGGCGGCAACTTCGAGGGCGGCGAGGTGATCTTCGGCACGCGCCTGAAATCCCGGCTCCCGGCCAAACGGGTCCCCGAGGCGGTCGAGCGCTGGATCAAGCTCTACGAGGCCGAGCGCGAGGAGGGCGAGGAGTTCAACGCCTTCGCCGAGCGCACCGGCGCCGCCAGCTTCGAAGAGGTCGTCAAGGAGCTGACGATGCCGGCCGAGTTCAGCCTCGAGACGATGCAGCAGTTCATCGACTGGAACCGCTCCAGCCCGTACAAAGTCGAGCGCGGCGAGGGGGAGTGCGCGATCTAGCGCCAGCCGGCCATGAAGCCACCGCCGATCACCCTCTCCGGCACCGTGCCGACAATCACCGACCACGAGACCGTCGCCGACGAACTCGAGGGCCGCAGCGCCGCAGCAGGCGCTGGAGTGGATGTTCGAGACCTTCGGGGCCGAGCACTACATCGCCTGCTCGTTCCAGAAAACGTCGTCGGTGACCGCGCACATCGCGAGCCAGATCAACCCCGAGGCGCGCTTCTTCTACCTCGACACCGACGTCCTCTTCCCGGAGACGTACGAGACCCGCGACCGGCTCGCCGAGACGCTGGGGATCGAGTTCGACCGCTTCCACAATCTGACCCTCGAGGAGCAGGCCGCCGAGTACGGCGACGAGCTCTGGAAGAGCGACCCCGATTCGTGCTGCGGACTGCGCAAGGTCGAGCCGATGCGGCGCGCGCTTTCTTCCGTAGACTGCTGGGTCGCCGGCGTCCGCCGTGGGGATTCCAGCAGCCGCTCGAAGACGCCGAAGCTCGGCTGGGACAAGAAATTCAACCTCTGGAAGCTGAATCCGATCGCGGACTGGTCCGAGCGGGACGTCTGGAACTACATCCGTGAGCACCACCTCCCTTACAACCCCCTCCACGATCAGGGCTACCCGTCGATCGGCTGCACGCATTGCACGCAGCCGGTGGGCCCGGGCGGCTCGCCGCGCGACGGTCGCTGGGCGGGCGTGGCAAAGACCGAGTGCGGAATCAACTAGCGCTGCGGGGCGCCTTCCCCGCGAACTGAAGATTCAGCGCTGATGGAGGAGATCACCCCAGTGCGCACGGCGGCCATCGAGCTGTCCGACCTCGACACCCTCGAGGCCGAGTCGATCCACATCATCCGCGAAGTCGTGGCCGAATTCGAACACCCGGTGATGCTGTTCTCCGGCGGCAAGGACTCGGTCCTGATGCTGTACCTGGCGCGCAAGGCGTTCGCGCCGGCGCCGGTCCCGTTCCCGATCATGCACGTCGACACCGGGCACAACTTCCCCGAGGTGATCGAGTTCCGCGACCGCACCGTCGCCGAGCTGGGTCTGCGGCTGGAGGTGGCCTCGGTGCAGGAGCAGATCGACGCCGGCCGGATCAAAGTCGGCCACCCGCTGGAAAGCCGCAACCGCCACCAGACCGTGTCGCTGCTGGAAGGGATCAAGAACGGCGGCTTCGACGCCGTCTTCGGCGGCGGCCGCCGCGACGAGGACAAGGCGCGGGCCAAGGAGCGGGTGCTCTCCTTCCGCGACAAATTCGGCCAGTGGGACCCGAAGAACCAGCGCCCCGAGCTCTGGCGCCTCTACAACGGCCGCCATCAGAAGGGCGAGCACATCCGCGTCTTCCCGATCTCCGACTGGACCGAGCTCGACGTCTGGCGCTACCTGGCGCGCGAGGAGGTCGACCTGCCGCCGATCTACTTCGCCCACGAGCGCGAGGTGGTCGAGGTCGAGGGGCTGCTGATGGCCGTCAACGAGTTCTTCCCGCTGCCCGAGGGCATGGAGCCGACCACGCAGATGGTTCGCTACCGGACCGTCGGCGACGCCACCAGCACCGGCGCCGTCGAGTCGACCGCGACCGACTACGAGGCCGTGATCGCCGAGACCGCGGTCTCGCGGATCACCGAGCGCGGCGCCACCCGCGGCGACGACCGCTTCTCGGAAGCGGCGATGGAGGATCGCAAGAAGGAGGGTTACTTCTAGTGAGCCAGCTGCTGCGGATCGCGACCGCCGGCTCGGTGGACGACGGCAAGTCGACCCTGATCGGGCGGCTCCTGCACGACACCAAATCGATCTTCGAAGACCAGCTCAGCGCGATCGAGCAGACCTCGGTCAAGCGCGGCGACGAACAGACCGACCTGGCGCTGCTGACCGACGGCCTGCGGGCCGAGCGCGAGCAGGGGATCACGATCGACGTCGCCCACCGCTACTTCGCGACGCCGAAGCGCAAGTTCGTGATCGCCGACACGCCGGGCCACATCCAGTACACGCGCAACATGGTCACCGGAGCCTCGACCGCGAGCCTGGCGCTGCTCCTGGTCGACGCCCGCAAAGGCGTGCTCGAACAGACCCGCCGCCACGCCCTGCTCTCCTCGCTGCTGCGGGTGCCGCACCTGATCCTCTGCGTGAACAAAATGGACCTGGTCGACTACGACCAGGCGGTCTACGAGGAAATCCGCCAGGACTTCACCAGCTTCGCCGCCAAGCTCGAGATCACCGACCTCGACTTCGTCCCGATCTCGGCCCTGGCCGGCGACAACGTGGTCGAGCGCTCGACCAACATGCCCTGGTTCGACGGGCAGCCGCTGCTGGGCCAGCTCGAGGACGTCCACATCGCCTCCGACCGCAACCTGGTCGACAACCGCTTCCCGGTCCAGTACGTGATCCGGCCGCAGTCGGCCGAGCACCGCGACTACCGCGGCTTCGCCGGCTCGGTCGTCGGCGGCATCTTCAAGCAGGGGGACGAGGTGATGGTCCTGCCCTCGCGCAAGACCTCGACGATCGCCCGGATCGACACCCCGAACGGCGCCGTCGACCAGGCCTTCCCGCCGATGGCGGTGACGATGCTGCTCGACGACGAGCTCGACATCTCCCGCGGCGACATGATCTGCCGCCCCTCCAACCAGCCGAGCGCGAGCAACCGCTTCGAGGCGATGATCTGCTGGTTCGACGAGACCTCCTCGCTGCGCACCGGCGCGCCGTACCAGCTCAAGCACACGACCCGCTGGATCGCCGCCGAAGTCGAGACCCTGCGCTACGAGCTCAACGTCGACACCCTGCACCGCGACCTCGAGCGCGGAGACGCTCGAGGTCAACGACATCGGCCGGGTCTCGATCCACACCACCTCGCCGCTCTTCTTCGACGAGTATCGCCTCAACCGCGCCACCGGCAGCTTCATCCTCGCCGACCCCGCCACGAACCTCACCGTCGCCGCCGGGATGATCATCGGCACCGGCGGCGAGCCGGCGGCCGCTCGCGGCCGAGTCGGTCGTCGCCGAGAACATCACCTTCCACCCCAGCAGCCTCTCCCGCGAGGAACGCCGCGAGGCGCTGGGGACCAGCGGGCGCGACGATCTGGATGACCGGCCTCTCCGGCTCGGGCAAGTCGACGATCGCCGCCGCCGCCGAGCACACGCTGGTCGAGCAGCGGCCGCAACGCCTACATGCTCGACGGCGACAACCTCCGCCACGGCCTCAACGCCGACCTCGGCTTCAGCGAGGAGGACCGGGCCGAGAACGTGCGCCGGGTCGGCGAGGTGGCGAAGATCCTGGCCGAGTCCGGCGTGGTCTCGATCGTCTCCCTGGTCAGCCCCTTCAAGGACGCCCGCGACAAGGTCCGCGCCGCCCACGAGGCGGCCGGCGTCCCCTTCTACGAGGTCTTCGTCGACACGCCGCTGGAGGAGTGCGAACGGCGCGACCCGAAGGGCCTCTACGCCAAGGCGCGGGCGGGCGAGATCACCGACCTGACCGGCGTCGGCAGCCCGTACGAGGCGCCCGAGAGCCCGGAGCTGACGACGGATCCAGACCTGGAGACGGCCGTGCGCCAGGTCCTCGGCTCTGCTGCCCTAGCTAGGAGGAGCGGGTACCTGCGGCTCGCCGAGGCCGTAGGTCTCGTAGGCGCCGAACTTCGCGAACGTCTTGTGGGTCGGCCCGTGGTAGTCGGAGGAGCCGGTGGGGACGAGGTCGAGCTCGTCGCAGAGCGCCAGCAGGTGTTCGGTCTGCTCCTTGCTGTGGCTCGGGTAGAAGGTCTCGATGCCGTCGGCGCCGAGCGAGCGGATCAGGTCCTCGACCTTGTCGGGCGCGGAGATGTCCCAGTAGGGGTGGGCGATGACGGCGACGCCGCCGGCCCCGCGGATCAGCTCGATCGCCTGCGCGGCGCTGGGCCAGCGCCGCGGCACGAAGGCCTTGGCGCCGGGTACCAGGTACTCCTCGAAGAAGGGGCCGAGGTCGCCGGTCGCGCCTGCCGCCCTGGCGATGTGGGGGCGGCCGATCGAGTCGGCGGCGCCGGCCTCGCGGATCGCGTCGTCGAGGGTCAGGTCGAAGCCCTCTCGGCGCAGGTTCTCGACGATCTCCCCGGCTCGCTCGCGCCGCCCCAGCTGGGCCCGCTCGCAGGCCGGCGCGATCGCCTCCAGGTCGACCCAGTAGCCGCAGATGTGCAGGTCTTCCGCGTACTCGTGCACGCAGGACATCTCGATCGCCGGCACCAGCTCGACTCCCAGCCCCCGCGCCGCCTCTTCCGCCTCCGGTACCCCCGCGACCGCGTCGTGGTCGGTCAGCGCCAGCGTCGTCACCCCGGCCTTGGCGGCTTCGGCGACGACGCCCGCGGGCTCCAACTGCCCGTCCGAGACGACGGAATGACTCTGCAGCTCGATCAACATGACGGCGCAGCCTAACGGCGCCGACCTAAATAGACTGCGCCGCCGTGTTCAAGAAGGTGCTCATAGCCAACCGTGGCGAGATCGCCATCCGCGTCGCCCGGACCCTGAAGGAGATGGGCATCGTCTCGGTCGCGGTCTACTCCGAGATCGACCGCGATGCCCTCCACGTGCGCGCGGCCGACGAGGCCTTCCTGATCGGCCCGGCGGTCCCGGCCGAGAGCTACCTGAAGATCGAGAAGATCATCGAGACGGCCAAGGAGGCCGGGGCGGAAGCGATCCATCCCGGTTACGGCTTCCTCGCCGAGAATGCCGACATGGCGCGTGCCTGCGCCGAGGCCGGGATCACCTGGATCGGCCCGCCGCCGGAGGCGATCGAAGCGATGGGCTCGAAGACGAAGGCGCGCGAGATCATGCAGGAGGCCGGGGTCCCGATCGTTCCCGGCTCGACCGAGGTCGCCAAGGACGTCGACGAGGCCCGCAAACAGGCTGAGGAAGCCGGCTACCCGGTCGCCTGCAAGGCCGCCGGCGGCGGTGGCGGCAAGGGATTCCGCGTGGCGATGACGCCCGACGACCTCGAGGAGGCCTTCGAGGGGTCCGCCCGCGAAGGCGAGAAGTTCTTCTCCGACGACCGCGTCTACGTCGAGCGCTACCTCGAGGACCCACGCCACGTCGAGGTCCAGGTCCTCGCCGATTCGCACGGCAACGTGATCCACCTCGGCGAGCGCGACTGCTCGATCCAGCGCCGTCACCAGAAGGTGATCGAGGAGGCCCCAGGCCCCCACGTCGACGCGGAGATGCGCGAGCGGATCGGCAAGATCGCCACCGACGCGGCCGCCGCGGTCGGCTATCGCGGCGCGGGCACGATCGAGGGCATGCAGGTCGGCGACGAGTACTTCTTCCTCGAGATGAACACCCGGGTCCAGGTCGAGCACTGCGTGACCGAGATGATCAGCGGCGTCGACATCGTCCGCGAGCAGATCCTGGTCGCCGCCGGCGAGCCGCTCTCGCTCGCCCAGGAGGACGTCGAGCTGCGCGGCTGGTCGATCGAGTGCCGGATCAACGCCGAGGCGGCGCACAAGAAATTCGCCCCCGCCCCGGGCCCGATCGACGACTCCTACCGCGAGCCCTCCGGCCCCGGCGTGCGGGTCGACTCCGGGGTCGAGGGCGGCTCCGAAGTGACGCCGATGTACGACCCGATGGTGGCCAAGCTGATCGTCTGGGACGTCGACCGCGAGAAGGCGACGCGCCGCATGCTGCGTGCCCTCGGCGAATACGACTCCGGCGGCCTGACCACGCTGATCCCCTTCCACGAAGCGATCCTCGCCACCGAGCAGTGGGCCGAGGGGGAGACCTGCCGCGACCTGATGGAGGACCGCGACTGGCTGAAATCGACCGCTCCGGCCGATGCCGGGCCGCCCGAGCCCTCCGAGGACGGCGGCGAGATGGTGACCCGCGACTACAAGGTCGAGGTCTCCGGCAAGCTCTTCGACGTCAAGGTGATCGGCGAGGCCGGTAGCGGCGGCGGAGCCCCCGCGGCCGGCGGCAAGAAGCCGCCGAAACGCGAGCGCAAGGCCGGTAGCGGCGGCGGCGCCTCCAGCACCGCGCTCGTCGCCCCGCTGCAGGGCACCGTCTTCAAAGTCAACGTCGAGCAGGGGGCCGAGGTCGCCGAGGGCGATCTGATCTGCGTGATCGAGGCGATGAAGATGGAGAACGAGATCACCGCCCACCGCGCCGGCAAAGTCACCTCGCTCAACATCGAGGTCGGCGCCGCCGTTACAAGCGGCGACACCCTCGCAGTCATCGAGTAGTCCTCTCCAACCTCCGTAGGGGGAGCCGGAACAAGGAGCCCCTTCTCTACGGCTCCGTTGGGGGGATGTCGGGGCAGGGTCTCCCGACACTCCCCGCTTTTGTCGGGAGACCCTTCCCCGACATCCCCTACTTACCCGGCTTGGGCCCCTTTTTGTGGTGTTCCTTTTCTTCCCGTTCCTTCTGCTGCAGCCGTTCTTCTTCGCGCCGTTCCTTGTCGACCTTGCGCTGCTGGTCGCGGGTCAACGGGAATTTCGGCGCCACTTCCTGACAGCCGCGGCCGACGCATTCCTCGAGCCGGATCAGCTGGCTGTGCAGGAAGGCGCGGATCGGGAAGAGGTTGGGGTCGCGGGCCTTGTTGTTGAGCTCGTAGGGATCCTTGTTGATGTCGTAGAGCTCTTTCTCGCCGTCGGGCCACTCGATGTACTTGTAGGGCCCGAGGCGGATCCCCTCGTAGTCCTTGGGCGGGGCGACGATCGAGGTGCTGGCGCCGCTGTGCTGCCGCGGCAGGGCGCTGGCCGGTCGTTCGTTGATCTGGGCGCCGCCGCCGGTGTTGCCCGCCGCCACGCCGACCGGTGCCACCGGCGGGCCGCCGCCGTTCTCTTCGACGTCGTTGGTCTCGACGAAGGACTCGAAGAGGATCGGCCGCCGCGTGCGCAGGCTGGGGTCGAGCATGAAGGGGACGAGCGAGCGCCCGTCGATGCTCTTGTCGGCTTCGACGTGGGCCAGTTCGAGAATCGTCGGGGCGATGTCGATGTTGGCCGCCAGCTCACCGGTCGAGCTGCCCGGCTTGATCCCCGGCCCGCGGATCAGGAACGGCAGGTGGGTCGAGGGCTCGTAGGCGAGGAACTTGCCGCCGGTGAGCCGGTGCTCGCCGTAGAAGAAGCCGTTGTCGGAGGTGAAGATGATGTAGGTGTTGCGCAGCTGGTGCGCCGCCCCGAGAGTGTTGACGATCTGTTGGACGCCGTCGTCGATCGAGCGCAGCGAGTTGAGGGCGTTCTGGTAGTAGGTGCGGTAGGTGTGCTTGTCGGTGGGCGAGAGGTACGGCGCTTCGCGGATGAAGCGCGGCTTGTCGTTGACGTTGCCCTCGTTGAAGCCTTCGGAGGGCCCGTGCGGGAAGGGGGCGCCGTTGAACGATTCGTAGTACTTCGTCGCCGGCTCGGGCCCGGCTGGGCGGCGGAAGTCGCCGTGCGGCGCCGTGTAGTCGAGCTGCAGGTAGAAGGGCGTGCCGGCGGGCGTGCCCTGGATCTCTTCGCTGGCGATGCGGCTGAAGACGTCGGTCTCATACAGGCAGGGCTGGCCGTTGAGCGGGGCGGAAGGGCAGCCGAAGTCGTCGCGGACCCCGTATTCGCGGGTGTCCCAGCTGCCGGAGTCCCCGAACGGCCCGTCGATCGAGCCGTTGTCGTTGAGCGTGTAGCCGTAGTAGTAGTGGTGGGTGTCGGCGCTGAGGACCGTGTGCCAGGCGCTCCAGCCGGGTGGGATCGAGGTGCCGTTGTCGAACGGTTCGTCGCCGTAGCCGTTGAGGAACTTGCCGACGTGGATCGTCCGGTAGCCGGCTCCCTGCAGCCAGGTGGCGATGTTGTGGCTGTAGGCCTGGCGGTTGGCGAAGCCGGGGTAGCCGCCGTTGGGGGGGACGTTGCCGCGGTCGTTGTGGTTGTGGGCGTAGCGACCGGTCAGCAGGCTGACCCGCGAGGGGCAGCAGAGCGGGTAGGAGACGTAGTAGCGGTTGAAGGTCTCCCCCTTGGCGGCGATCTGGGACAGCGTGTTCGGCATCGCCGTGATCGGCGCGCCGCCGGGGGGCGTGTAGGTCGCGTAGAGCTGGTCGAGCGTCTGGTCGTCGGTCTGGATCACGACGAAGTTCGGGCGTTCGCCTTCGGGCAGCAGGGCGGTCTGCTTTTTCTTCGCCGCGGTCGCGGGGGAGGCAGCGCTGGCGCTGGGCTGCTCGGCGGCGAAGACGCAGGCGGCCAGCAGCGCTACGACGCTCACCGCCAGGGCGAGCCGCGCCCCTGCCAGGGCGCGCGTCTGAGTTCTTGGCTGCTCGTGCCTATTCATAGGGAACACCTGGGTCGAAACCGGCGCTTCTCGCCGGAGTTGCGCCCGAACGCTAGAAAACGCTCAGGACGCGCCGAGCTTTTTGGCTGCTTCGCGGAAGTTCTTGACCGTGGCGCTGGGGGCTTTGCGGCCTTCCAGTTTCTCGCCATGACGGTTGACCCAGATCACCGGCACGTTCATTTTCAGCACCGGGGCGATGTCGGTCGCGTAGTCGCAGCCGATGTGCAGCCAGCCTTTCTTGCCGCCGATCCGCCGCGCGCACTCTTTGAAGTGGACCGGGTCCGGCTTGTAGCTGCGCACCTGCTGGGCGGTGACGACGAGGTCGAGTTCGGTCCGCAGGTGGCGGCGCGAGATCCCCAGCAGTTTGTCGTCGGTGTTGGTGATGATCCCGACGTCGTACTTTTTCCCGAGTCGGTCCATCGCCGCGTTGGACTCGCGGAAGGGCAGCCAGTAGGCGACGCTGTTGGGCAGGAACTGGGCTCGCGAGGGCTCCACCTCCCAGCCGAGCTCGCCGGCGACTTTGACGATCGTGCGGCGCAGGACCTCGGCGTAGAGCTCGTAGGAGCCGGCCATGATTTCGGCCTGGACCTCCATGAAGCGCTCGAGGAAAGGGCCTTCTTCGAAGCTGAAGCCGTCTTTGGCCGCCTCTTTCTTGCAGGCTTCGACGATCCCCTTCTCCCAGTCGATCAGGGTGCCGTAACAGTCGGTGGTCACCCATTTGATGTTTTTGAGACTGGGAAGGGCCATGGCGAGCGCGGCATTATGGCAAGCCCCCCCGAGCGGGGGAGTCACCCTCGGCGACGGTGCGGCCGAGGGGCCGTCTGGGATAGGGTGCGCGGCCGCGCCTCCGGGTGCCCCACCTATGGACCTCCTCGAGTATCAGGGCAAGCAGCTGTTCGCCAAGCACGGCGTCGCCGTGCCCAGCGGCGAGGTCGCAAAGACGGTCGACGAGGCCGTTGCCGCCGCCGCGGAGATCGGCTATCCCTGCGCGATCAAGGCCCAGGTCCTGATCGGCGGCCGCGGCAAGGCGGGCGGCATCAAGATCGCCTCCGACGAGGCGCAGGCCCGTGAGTACGCCGACGCGATCCTCGGCATGGACATCGTCGGCCCCCACGGCGAGGGGCCCTTCCGGGTCGATCAGGTCTGGATCGAGGGCGGCTCCGACATCGCCGCCGAGTACTACGCCTCGGTCATCCTCGACCGCGGCGAGAAGAAGCTGCTGGCGCTGGTTTCCAGCCAGGGAGGGATGGACATCGAGGCGGTCGCGGCGGAGAGCCCCGACGCCCTGATCAAAGTCCACATCGACCCGACCCGCGAGTTCGACGCCGCCGCCGCGCGTGAGATCGTCGACGCCGCCGGGCTCGACGAGGACGTCCGCGACCAGGCGGCCGAGGTGCTGGTGAAGCTGGCCGAGGTCGCGACCGAGGAGGACGCCAGCCTGATCGAGGTCAACCCGCTGATCGTCACCAGCGACCGCCAAGTGGTCGCGCTCGACGCCAAGGTGACGATCGACGGCAACGCCCTCTACCGCCACCAGGACCTGGCCGAGATCGCCGACACGGTCGACGACCCGCAGGAGCAGATGGCGAAGGAGAAGGGCCTCACCTACGTCAAGCTCGACGGCAACGTCGGCATCCTCGCCAACGGCGCCGGTCTCTGTATGTCGACCCTCGACGTCGTCGCTCAGGCGGGCGGCGCCCCGGCCAACTTCCTCGACGCCGGCGGCGGCTCCAAAGCCGAGGCGATCGTCAACGCCCTGGAAGTGATCAAGTCTGACGCCAAGGTCAGCGCGATCCTCTTCAACATCTTCGGTGGCATCACCCGCTGCGACGAGATCGCCAAGGGGATCGTCACCGCTTCCAGTCAGCTCGAACTCGACCTGCCGCTGGTCGTCCGGCTCGACGGCACCAACTCCGAGGAGGGGCTGGCGATTCTGGCCGAGGCGAACCTGCCCAACCTGCACCAGGAGAAGACGATGCTGGACGCCGCCCGCCGCGTCGTCGAGCTCGCCGGAGGGGCGTCATGAGCATCATCGTCGGCAGCGAGACGAAGCTGGTCGTCTCCGGTCTGACCGGCCGCGAGGGCTCCTTCCACGGGCTGCGCAACCGCGCCTACGGGACCGACCTCGTCGCCGGGGTCACCCCGGGCAAGGGCGGCCAGGACGTCGAGGGCGTGCCGATCTTCGACACGATCAAGGAATCGGTCGAGCAGGCCGGCGCCAACACCTCGATGATCTTCGTGCCGGCGCGCTTCGCCGCCCCGGCGATCGACGAGGCGATCGACTCCGGGGTCGAGACCGTGATCGCGATCACCGAGGGGATCCCGGTGCTCGACATGCTGAAGACGTACTGGAAGGCCAAGGAGGCCGGGGTGCGTCTGATCGGGCCCAACTGCCCCGGCGTGCTCTCGCCCGGCAAGGCCAACGTCGGCATCATCCCCGCCCAGTTCTTCGACCCCGGCTCGATCGGCGTCGTCTCCAAGTCGGGCACGCTGACCTACCAGATCGGCAACGAGCTGAAGCAGGCCGGCGCCGGCAACTCCTCGATCGTCGGCATCGGCGGCGATCCGATCGTCGGCTCCGACTTCATCGACATCCTCACCATGTACGAGGCCGACCCGGAGACCGAGTTGATCGTGATGGTCGGCGAGATCGGCGGCGACGCCGAGGAGCGCGCGGCCGAGTTCATCTCCTCCGAGGTCTCCAAGCCCGTCGTCGCCTACATCGCCGGCTTCACCGCCCCTCCCGGCAAGCAGATGGGCCACGCCGGCGCGATCATCTCCGGCTCCTCGGGCACGGCGCAGGCGAAGAAGGACGCGCTCGAAGCGAAGGGCGTGCGGGTCGGCCAGAGCCCGACCGAGGCCGCCGCGATCGCCGTCGAAGTTCTGCGCGGCTCTTAGCGCTGCTGCTCGGCCTCGTCTGCCGGGACGACTCGGGCTCCTAGAAGCCCCCGAATCTCAGCGGCCAGGGCTGAGGCGTCCTTGTCCAGGCGGTCGTGAGTGACGCGGATGGTGCGGTAGCCGGCGACGAGAAGGCGGCTGTCGCGGGTGCGATCGCGCTGGAAGGCCGCGCGGTGGCTGTGGAATTCCCAGCTGTCGAGCTCGACGATCAGCTCGGCCGCGGGCCAGAGCACGTCGACCTCTTTGCCGAGGACCTCGACGTTGGTGCTGTGCGGTGGCAGGTCGAAGTGGCGCGCGAAGCGCTGGAAGCGATCCTCAAGTGGGGAGCGGGTCCGGGTAACGGCGCGGGCTTCGGCGAGGAGGCGTCGGGTCGGCTTCAGCGCCCGGCGGCCGTAGCCTCGCTCGCAGACCGCCTCGATCTCTCTCAGTCGCAGCCGCTTGAGCCGGTCCGCTTCCTCCCAGGCATTCTCCAGTCGCCGGAAGTCGACGACTTCGGCGTAGTCGAAGAGCGTCCGGGCGACCGTGGTGACGGGGATCCCTGACCGTTCGTCCCGGTCCTCGGGATGAAGTCTGCCTCGATGGATCCAGATCCCGCTGCGCCGCCGCAAGCCTTGCCACCCGACGGGTGCGGTTATGTCGATGGGAAACTGCCGCGGCTTGGCGAGCTCCCAGAATGCTGCCGCGGTTTGATGGCTGAGAAGCGCTTGGTCTCCGTAGGCCAGAACGGCCGCCCACCAGTGGCTGCGCTGGCTGAGGCGCCTGTGGCCGACGCCGAAGACCTCTCGGTGGATCTTGTGGAGGCGCCCGTCCCGGACCCGTCGCTCGACCGCTCGAATCCCGAATCCGAGTCCGACGAGCTGCGAGAGGGCGACCACGCCGTGCTGTTCAAACGCCAGGCGCGCCAGCGCTCGCTCTCGTTCAGAGCTGGTTTCTTGGCCCTCGTCCAGTCCCACCCCGAGGGCGTGTCTGAGCTTGTCCGCCATATACAGGCATCAAGCTCAGACACGCCTGCGATTCTCCCCGGGGTTGGCGATTTGCCAGATGTCGGCGAGAGGGCCGGCGTTGGTAGTGTCGAGGCGATGGCCGGCGACATGATTTCGTTTGCGAGGGGCGCTCCGAGCGCTGACATCCTGCCCCACGAGGCGGTGCGGGACGCGGCCGCGCGGGCGCTCGCAAGCGACTGGGAAAAGGCGCTCTCCTACGGCACCGGAATCGGGCATCCGGGGCTCTGCGAGTGGATCGCCGCGCGCCACGGCGGGATCGACGCCTCGCAGGTGATGGTCGCCAACGGCTCCCTCGAGGGCGGGGCGATGCTGTTCGAGCACCTGCTCTCGCCCGGCGACCGGGTGGTCGTCGAGCAGCCGACCTACGACCGCACGCTGCTGCTCCTGCAGCGGCTCGGGGTCGAGCTGGTGCCGGTGCCGCTGGAGGCCGACGGGCTCGACCTCGGCGCCTTCGAGGCGGCGCTCGCCGCGGGGCCGATCAAGCTCGCCCACGTCATCCCCAACGCCCACAACCCGGCGGGCTGCACGCTCTTCGAGCGCGAAGCGGGCGCGGCTGGTCGAACTCGCCGCCGAGCACGGCTTCTGGATCTTCGAGGACGACCCCTACCGCGAGCTGCCCTTCGCGGGCGAGCCGCTGGAGACGATGCTCTCGCTCGATGGCGCCGGCAAGGTGATCCACGCCTCCTCTTTCTCGAAGACGGTCAGCCCCGGCGTCCGCGTCGGCTACCTGGCCGGGCCCGCGGAGGAGATCGCGAAGCTGGCCAAGCGCGCCAACGAGACCTACATCTCGCCGAACATGCTGGCCGAGTCGATCGTGCTCGAGCTCTGCCGCTCCGGTGAGCTCGATCGCAACATCACCTTCGTCAAGGGCGAGCTCAAGGCCCGCTGCGACGCGCTGGTCGCGGCCCTGGGCGAGAAGATCCCGGAGGCCGAGTTCGTCGTCCCCGAGGGCGGCTACTTCCTCTGGCTCGACCTCGCCGAGGGGACCGACACGACCGCGCTCCTGGCCGCCGCCAAAGAGGACGGCGCCACCTTCGTCGCCGGCCCCGACTTCATGATCGGGGGTGGCGGGAACAGCCTCCGCCTCTCCTTCGCCCCGGTCCCGGCCGACCAAGCCGCCGAGGGCGTCTCCCGCATTGCCGCGGCGCTCGAGCGCATCCGCGCCTGAGTCATTCGACGACGATCGTCCCTTTCATAAAAGGGTGAAAGAGGCAGTAGTAGGTGAAGGTGCCGCTCTTGTCGAGGGTGACCTTGCCTGACTTCCCGGGGTCGATCGGGCCGCTTTCGAAGACGCCGGACTGCTTCGAGGTCGCCGTGTGGGCGGTCGAGTCGCGATTGGTGAAGGTGACCGTCGTCCCCTTCGGCACGGTGATGCTTTCCGGCTTGTAGAGGTAGTCCTTGATCGTCACGGCCTTCGCTCCCGTGGCGGTGTCTGAGGCGGAGGAAGTTTGGTCGGTGCCGCCGTCGCTGCCGCAGCCAAGGAAGAGAAAGGCGCTGGCAACGATGGAGAGGCAGACGGCGCCGACCAGGGGACGGGTGGCATGTCCCCTTCTGGGGTGGGTGGTTCCCATTCCCACCCATACGCGCATGTGCCTGGTTTGGATCAAGGAGAGTTGCGCGCCGGTTGGGGTTGTGCCGATTGTGATCCGGCCGGGCTGGGGCTCGCGTAGGGAACCGCAGAAGCAAAAACCCAGCGAGGAGACGACGACATGCCTGACAGCAACGAACGCGAGAAAGCAGAGGCCCCGGCGCAGAGCGCGGTGGCTCGAGCGGTCAAGGACCCGGTCTCGCGCCGCAAGTTCATGGCGCTGACCGGCGGCTCGGCCGCGGCGGCAGCCTTCCTCGCCGCCTGTGGCAGCGACACCACCACCACCACCACGACCTCGACCGCGATGAGCGGCGGCAGCAGCGAAACCGCGCAGTTCGGCAAGGGCGACATCGGCATCCTCAACTACGCCCTCACGCTCGAGTACCTGGAGACCGCCTTCTACGCCGACGTAGTCAAGAGCGGCCTCTTCAAGGGCGCCGACCTGGCGGTGATCAAGAAGTTCGGCGAAGAGGAGGCAGAACACGTCTCCGCTCTCACCGCCGCGGTGAAGGGCCTCGGCGGCAAGCCGGCGCCGGAACCGAAAACCGAATTCCCCCTGGAAAGCGCCAAGTCGGTGCTGGAACTGGCGGGCACGGTCGAGAACCTCGGCGCCGCCGCCTACCTCGGCCAGGCGGGCAACATCACCAGCCCCGAAGTCCTGGCCTCAGCCCTGGCCATCCACAGCGTCGAGGGCCGGCACGCCGCCGCCCTGAACACGCTGCTGGGCACCTCGATCACCCCGGACGGGGCGTTCGCGAAACCGGCGACGGCCAAGGAAGTCCTCAAGTCCGTCGAACCCTTCATCGTCAGCTAACCGGCGAGAAAGCGAAAAGGAGAAAGCAATGAGTCACGAAGAACTCGCAAATCCAGAGCTCGCCGGCGTCGAGGTTGTCCAGGACAGCGGTGACCTCTCGCGCAGCGACGTCATCCTCAAGGGCGCACTGGCGGCCGGTGCCGTCTACGGCACCTTCATGGTCGGCCCCTACGTCCGCAAGGCGTTGGCGATGAGCGGCGGCAGCGACGTCGACATCCTCAACTTCGCCCTCACCCTGGAGTACCTGGAGTCGACCTTCTACAAGGAAGCGAAGACCCGGGCCAAGGCAAGCGGCGAACTGAAGAGCCTGATCGGGATGCTGGCCGACGACGAGCAGCAGCACGTCGAAGCGCTCACCGCGACGATCAAGAAATTGGGCGGCAAGCCCGTGGCGGAGCCGAAATTCGACTTCCCCTACAGCAACACCGCGGGCTTCCTCAAACTCGCGCAGACGTTCGAGGACACCGGCGTCAGCGCCTACAACGGCGCCGGCCCGATGATCAAGTCCAAAGAAGTGCTCGGCGCGGCCGGCTCGATCGTCCAGGTCGAGGCCCGTCACGCGGCGGCGATCCGGCTCCAGAACAAAGAAGAACCGGCCCCGGAAGCCTTCGACCCCTCGCTCGACGAAGCGCAGGTGCTGAAGGCCGTCGAACCGTTCATCGCCTAGCGATAGCGGTCGAAGGCACGAAGAGCGGATGATGGATCGAGATGACCGTTAGAAAGGAGAAGGCCGAGCGGCTGGCCGATGAGGAGCTGATGCCGCTGATCGGGGAAAAGGACCCCGAGGCCTTCGAGGTCTTCTATGACCGCCACGGCGGCGTTGCCTACTCGCTGGCGTACAGGATCGTCGGCGAGAAGGCAGCGGCCGAGGACGTAACCCAGGAGGCCTTCATCTCGATCTGGAAAAGCGGCGCCCGCTTCGACCGGGCCCGCGGCAGCGTCCGCTCCTGGATGCTGAGCATCGTCCGCAACCGCGCTATCGACGCGCTGCGCAGCCGCGCCGGCAAAGCGCCGAAACTGAGCTTCGACGACGACGCGATCCTCGAGCAGCGCCCGTCCGAGGAGCTGACCGACGACGAGGCGATGCGGCGCGAGACCGCCACAGAGCTGCGCGGGGCGCTCGGCGAGCTGCCGGGCGAGCAGTCGAAAGTGATCGAGCTGGCCTACTTCGGCGGCTTCAGCCAGTCGGAGATCTCGCGCATGCTGGGAGTGCCGCTGGGCACCGTGAAGGGAAGGATGCGGCTGGGCTTGGAGAAGATCAGGGGAGAACTGGCGGAGGGACTGGCATGACCGAGACGAATCACGAGCGCTGGAGCGAGGACATCGCCGCCTACCTGCTGGGCGCGCTGGAGCCGGGCGAGGCGACGGAGCTGGAGCGCCACGCCGAGGCCTGCGAGCGCTGCCAGGCCGAGATCCGCTGGATGACCCCGGCCGTCGACACGCTGCCGGAGAGCGTCGAGCGACTGGAGCCGCCGCGGGAGCTGCGCGAGCGGGTTATGGCCGAGGTGCGGTTCGACGCCGAACCGGAGAACGTCTTTGCGGACGATCCGGCCGCCACCGGGATCTTCGGTCGCGCCTCGAACTGGCTGCGCGAGCTCGGTTCCGGCCCGATGGGCCTGCGGCCGGTGGTCGGCTTCGCCGCCGCGGTCTTGGTCGTCGCGGCGGTCGCCGGGTTCGCGATCGGCGGCGGGATCGGCTCCGACAGCGGCCAGACGAGCACGGTCGTCACCGGCAAGGCGCCTGGGATTACCGCCAAGGTGGTCAGCTCCGACAGCGGCGGCACGCTCCATCTCGCCAACGTCAAGCAGATCCCCGACGACCGCGTGCTCGAGGCTTGGGTGCAGCGCGACGGCGAAGTGGAACCGGTGGAAGCGCTGTTCGTGCCCAACAACAAGGGTCAGGCCAGCACCGAACTTCCTGACATGGACGGGGTCGAAGTGGTGATGGTGACGACCGAGCCCAAGGGCGGCAGCAAGTCGCCGACCTCCTCGCCGATCGTCACGGTCGCCGTTCCGCAGTAGGGGCGGCGGCTGCGGACTGCGCGCCGGGCTAGCGCCCGTAGCGGTCCGAGGACAGCACCAGCTGCTCCGGGATCGCTGCCCGCGGCGGCGGCGCCGGGTCGGCCCGGACCGAGACGGTCTCGGCGACGCTGCGGCTGACCTCGTGCGTCCCGTCGGCGGAGGCGATTGTGACGCGATCCTCGTCGGAGCTCTCGACCTTGCCCTCGAGGCCGGGGTCCAGCCCGGCCGCCTTCAGGTAATGCAGCAGCTCCTCGGCCTCGTTCTCGAAGCGCAGGACGGTGACGTCGGCGCCGACCTCGACGTCGGCCAGCAGCGAGCCCTGCTCGCGGGTCCCCTCGACGATCGGGTGGCCGTGGGGGCAGGTGGTGGCGTCGCCGATCGCCGCGTACATGCGCTCCTCCAGCACCGGCGACATCGCGTGCTCGATCCGCTCGGCCTCCTCGTGCACCTCGTCCCAGGGGATCCCGAGGACGTCGGTGAGGAAGCGCTCGATCATGCGGTGGCGGCGGACGATGTGGCTCGCGTGCTCGCGCCCGGACTCGGTGAAGAAGAGCGATTTGTCCGGTTTGCGGTCGACGTAGCCGTCCTCGATCAGGCGGCCGACCATCTCGTGCACGGTCGGGGGGGAGAGCTGCATCGCGCGGGCGATGTTGGCGCCGGTCATCGGCAGCCCGGCCTCCTCCAGCCAGAACATGATCTCCAGGTACTCCTGCTCAGCGACGGTCGCGGTCTCGGCGGACAAAACGCTCCTTTTCGAGCTCGTGGGCGGGCTCCCCGATACTAGTGGGCGTGGAACCCCGGATCGAGATGCTGAACGTGGGCTGGATGACCGCGGCGGTCGGGATCTGGCGCCAGGGCGAGCCCGAGCCCGAGCGGCCGGTCCGGCTGCCGGTGCCCGCCTACCTGATCGAGACCGAGAGCGAGCGGATCCTCGTCGACACCGGCCTGCATCCCGCCGCCGTGGCCGACTCCGAGGCGCACTACGGACAGGGACCGATCGCCTTCTTCGCGCTCGAGCAGGAGCAGTCGATCGCCGAGCAGGTCGCCCTCTCGACCCTGACTCGGGTCGTGCTCACCCACCTGCACTTCGACCACGCCGGCGCCCTCGAGCTGATCCCCGACTCGGTGCCGGTCGTGGTCCAGCGCGCCGAGTGGGAGGGAGGGCACGACAAGGGTGCGATCGAACGCACCTTCTTCCTCCCCCGCGACTACGCCGAGGAGCCGCGCAACCTGGTCCTGGTCGACGGCGACCACGACCTGCTCGGCGACGGCTCGGTCGAATTGCTGAGCACGCCCGGGCACACTCCCGGCCACCAGTCGGTGCGGGTCGGCGACGTGGTGATCGGCGCCGACGTCGCGCTCTGGGCGGCGACGCTGGACGACGGGCGCCTGCCGGCCTTCGGCGACGACCTCGAGGCCCAGGCGCGCTCGCTGGAGCGGCTGCGGGGCCTGCGCGACGGCGGCGCGACGGTGCGGCCGGGGCACGACCCCGGCGTGCTGCGGCCCGGATTGGTTACGCCTTGATCGGCGCTGGAGACTCCCGCGTATCCAAACTTGGAGCCCCTATGGGGGCCTCAATCCTGGAGTCGGTCTAGCGCCGTTCGACCAGAGTCGAGACGATCGCCTCGTAGAAGCCGTCGCCCATGCTGCCCTCGGTGACCGTCGCGTTGCCCCACTGGGAGAGCTTGGAGCGCAGGCCGGGGTCGCGCTCGGGGCCGTTGGCGACGACGAAGAAGCGGCCGACCGAGGCGGCGACCTCGAGGTCCTCGACCGAGTCGCCGACGGCGATGCAGTCGGCGGGGTCGTAGCCGCGGGCGCGGGCGTGGGCGGCGACGGCGGCGCCCTTGCTGACCTGGCGCGGGACCAAGTGGTAGCAGTGGGTGCGCCCGTCGATCGCCGGCATCGGCCGGCCGATGGCGCCGTTGTCGAGCAGGCGCAGGTCGTCGTCGCCATGCTCCCCGAGCAGGGCGTTGGCCTCGTCGACGTCGATCTTGCCGCGGAAGAGGTGGGAGAGGACGCGGCCGGTGTGCCAGGGGGCGTGGTACTCCAACCTCCCTTCGAAGTGCTCGAAGAGCCGCTCGGGGATGCCGCGGCCCTCGATCTGCTCGTAGATGGTGCCGTCCGCGTTCGGCGCCATCTCGCCGGTCAGCAGCGTCGTCTCGCCGTCGATCGCGAAGGCGCAGCCGGCCTCGTAGATGTAGGAGGCCTGCCCCATCAATCGCGCCGCCTCGTGGACCTGGGGCTCGCGGCGGCCGGACATGATCACGACCTCGACCCCGGCCCGCTGGCAGGCCTCGAGCCCGCGCGCCTGTGCGAGCGAGAAGCCGCCCTCCGCATCGCGGAAGAGCGAGGCCCCGGCGCCGAGCAAGGTGCCGTCGAGGTCGGTGTAGACGCAGCTGAGTCCCATGGTTCCCGGTCGCTACGGTAGCGACGATGAACTGGCGGCTGGCTGACCGGACCCTCGACCTCGCTCAGCCGCTGGCGGCGGGGATCGTCAACGTCACCGTCGACTCGATGTTCGAGGGCGCGCGCAGCGGTACGCCGGAACAGGCCGTGGCCGACGGGCTGGCGCTGGTCGAGGCCGGTTTCGACATGCTCGACGTCGGCGCCGTGGCGGCGAAAGCCGGGCCGCCGGTGAGCGCCGCGGACGAGGCGGCGGCGCTGGTGCCGGCGATTGCCGGGCTGGCCGCGTCCTCCTCGTCCCGCGGTTCCATTTCCACGAATGCCGTGGATTCGGAACCGCACAACCCGGCCGGGGCGTTCCGCGGTTCCATTTCCACGGATACCGCGGGTTTGGAACCGCGCAATGCGGTTGGCGTGCCGATCTCGGCTGACACCTTCTCGCCGGAGGTGGCGCGGCGGGGGCTGGCGGCGGGGGCGCACGCGGTCAACGACATCTCCGGCGGCTCTGAGGAGATGTTCGGGCTGGTCGCGGAGAGTGGCTGCGGCTACGTGCTGATGCACATCGAGGGGCCACCGCGAGTGGACCGGCCCTGGCGCGAGTACGGCGACGTCGTCGACCACCTCAAGGCCTGGTTCGAGGGGAGAGTCGAGCTGGCGCGGGAGCTTGGCGTCGCCGAGGAGCAGATCGCCATCGACCCCGGACTCGACTTCGACCTCAGCCCCGACCAGGACCTGGAGATCCTGCGCCGGCTCGGCGAGCTGCGGGCGCTGGGGCTGCCGCTCTACGTCTCGCTCTCGCGCAAGGACTTCATCGGCGCCGTGCTGGCGGGATCTTGGGAGGAGCGGCTGCCGCCGGGGGAGCGCGAGTGGGGAACGGTGGCGGCGATCGCCCTGGCCGTCCGCGAGGGCGCCGACATTCTTCGCATCCACGACCGCAGCTCCCTGCAGGCGATGCGAGTCGCCGGCCGCATAACGCGGGCCGATCGGCCGATAGGTCGAGCTCAAGGCGACATATCGGCCCAGCGGGGGGCAGTTTGATGGCGCCAGGGGGGAGTTTGCTGGGAGAGCGCTGGGCGGTGGCGATCGAGCCGGCGCGCCGCGACGGGCGGATCGTCGCCGAGAGCTCGGAGGACGAGCGTCGCTCGCGCCCGGTTTCGCTGCCGGGCGAGCTTGACCCCGGCTTCGCCGAGGCCCTGCGCCGGGCCGGGGTCGAGTCCCTCTACACGCACCAGCTGGAGGCCTGGGAGACGGCGGCCCACTCCAACCTGGTGATCACCAGCGGCACCGCCTCCGGCAAGAGCCTCGCCTTCAACCTGCCGGTGCTCGACGGCATTGCCCGCGAGCCGAAGCGGCGGGCGCTCTACCTCTACCCGACCAAGGCGCTGGCCCAGGACCAGGCGCGCAAGCTGGCTCAGCTGCGCCCGCCCGGCCTGCGCGAGGCGATCTACGACGGCGACACGCCGAAGGAAGAGCGGCCGGCGATCCGCCGCAAGAACAACCTCGTCCTCACTAACCCGGACATGCTCCACGTCGCCCTGCTGCCCCACCACAAACGCTGGGGGGACTTCCTCGCCAACCTCGAGTGGGTCGTCGTCGACGAGGCCCACACCTACCGCGGCGTCTTCGGCTCCCACGTCGCCAACGTGCTGCGGCGGCTGCGGCGGGTGGCGCGCGCCTACGGCTCGGAGCCGCGCTTCCTGCTCGCCTCGGCGACGATCGCCAACCCGGTCGAGCTGGCCGAGCGGCTGGTCGGGACGCCGTTCGAGCTGATCGACGACGACGGGGCACCGCGGGCCGGGCGCGAGGTGGCGATGTGGAACCCGCCGCTGCTCGACGAGCGCACGGGCGCGCGCCGCTCCGCTCTTTCCGAGGCCGCCGACCTCCTCGCCGAGCTGGTCTCCCAGGGCGTGCGGACGATCTGCTTCCTCAAAAGCCGGCGCGGGATCGAGCTGATCCAGCGCTTCGCCCGCGAAAACCTCGAGCGCCGCGGCAAGCCGGAGCTGGCGCGGCGGATCGCCCCCTACCGCGGCGGCTACACGCCGCAGCAGCGGCGCGAGATCGAGTCCCGCCTGACCAGCGGCGAGCTGCTGGCGGTGGTCGCGACCGACGCGCTGGAGCTGGGGATCGACGTCGGCGAGCTGGAGGCGGCGATCTGCGTCACCTTCCCCGGCACCGTCGCGTCGCTGCGGCAGATGTGGGGCCGGGCGGGGCGGCGCCGGCGCGGGCTCGCCGTCTACGTCGCCGGCCAGGACGCGCTCGACCAGTTCTTCTGCCGCCACCCGGAGGAGTTCCTCGAGCGCCCGGTCGAGGCGGCGATCCTCGACCACGCGAACGAGCAGATCGCCTCCCGGCACCTGATCGCGGCCGCCTACGAGCTGCCGCTGACCGACGCCGACGAGGACGTCTTCGGGCCGGGCTGGCGCGAGCGGGCGCAGCGGTTGCTGGCGGCAGGGGAGCTGCGCAACGCCGGCGGCAAGCTGCTGCCGCGCCGCAACGACTTCGTCGCCGGCCGGATTCCGCTGCGCTCGGCCTCGGCCGACTCGGTCGCGGTGATCGAGCGCGAGTCGGGGGAGATGCTGGGGATGGTCGAGGCCGAGCGCGCCTTCACGACGATCCACCCTGGCGCGATCTACCTCCACCTCGGCCGCTCCTACGAGGTCGAGCGGCTCGACGTCGAGGAGCGGCGGGCGATCGTCTCCGGCTTCGATGGCGACTGGTACACGCGGCCGAAAAAGGAGACCGAGATCTACATCGAACGGACCCGGGAGCAGCGCGAGGTCGCCGGGGTCCAGCTCAACTTCGGCGACGTCTCCGTGACCGAGCAGGTGATCGCCTTCCAGCGGGTCTCGATCTCCGAGCAGGAGCCGATCGACATCGTCGCCCTGGAGCTGCCGGAGCAGAGCTTCGTCACCCAGGCGCTCTGGTACGTGCTGCCGGAGAAGCTCAGCGGCGCGCTGCCGAGCGACGCCCTGCTCGGCTCCCTGCACGCGACCGAGCACGGCCAGATCGCGGTGCTGCCGCTGATCGCGATGTGCGACCGCTGGGACATCGGCGGCCTCTCCACCAACGTCCACTTCCAGACCGGCCGCTCGACGATCTTCATCTACGACGGCCACCCCGGCGGCGTCGGCATCGCCCAGCGCGGCTACGAGCAGTTCGAGCGCCTGCTCGGCGACGCCTTCCGCCTGATCGAGGAGTGCCCCTGCGAGTCCGGTTGCCCCTCCTGCGTGCAGAGCCCCAAGTGCGGCAACCTCAACGAACCCCTGCACAAGGCCGGGGCGCTGGAGCTGATGGGGCTGATGCGCGGGACGGTGCCGCGGTGAGCGAGCGGGAGCTCGGCGGGCGCGGCGCGTACGAGGAGTCGATCCGGGGCGAGTTCACGCACCAGGCCGACTCGTTCGCCGCCAGCCCGGTGCCGAACATGGCGGAGACGCTGGGCACGGTCGTCGAGATGGTGCCGGCCGACCCCGCGGCGCGCTGGTTGGAGACGGCTTGCGGGCCCGCGATCGTCGGCCGCGCGATCGCGGGCCGGGTCGGCTCCGTCCACGGCGTCGACCTGACTCCGGCGATGGTCGAGAAGGCCAGGGCGGAAGCGGCGGCCGCGGGCATCGACAACATCGAGCTCTCGCTCGGCGACGCGACCGCGCTGGCGTTCGAGGATGCCGGTTTCGACGGCGCCGTTACTCGCTTCAGCCTCCATCACATCCCGGCGCCGCGGCGGCTGCTGGAGGAGATGGTGCGGGTGGTGCGGCCCGGCGGCTGGGTCGTCGTCGCCGACCACCTCACCGACGCCGATGGCGACGCGGCCGCCTGGCACGAGGAGATCGAACGCCTGCGCGACCCCTCGCACTGGGCCTGCTTGACCAGAGAGCGGCTGCTGGCGATGGGCGAGGCCGCGGGTCTGGAGCTCGACGAGGAGCAGGTGGTGTCGCTCGACCTCGACTTCGACGAGTGGCTGGGGCGGGGGTCTGGCGGCGAGGGCGCCGCGGACCTGATCGAGCGCCTCCTGGCGGAAGCGCCTGCCGGCGCCGAGAGCTTCCGCGTGACCGGCGGGGGTGGGGAACGCCGGCTGGCACTGCGCAACTCGGTCACCCGCTGGCGTCGTCCCTGACCGGGGACCTGGCGAGCCCTCTAGGGCCAGAGTTCGCGCAGGGTGAGGATCGCGAAGGCGGCCGACCAGGTGAGCGGGGTAGTGGAGGTGGGTACGCCGGAGCGGGCATTGACTCGCTCGGGCAGCGCCCCGGCCGGGGTCGCGGCACGGCGCAGGTCGGAAAGCAGGCCCAGCGCGGCGCGGCGGTCGCGGCGCGCGGCAACCGGGTGACGGCCCTCGCGAGTCGCGAGCGCCGCCAGGCTCCAGGCGCTCCAGGCGGTCGGCGCGGTCCAGGGGTCCACACCCGGCCAGCGTTCGCTCGGGGTGATCCCGAAGCGACTCGCCGGCGGCCCCGAGGCCCCGACGCCGGCCAGGTGGAGCAGGGTTCTCCGCGCCGGCGGGTAGAGGAGCGGAAGCGCGAACGGCCGCACCGCCCAGGCCGCCGCCGAGTCGAGGCCGGCCCGTGCGTCGGGCTCACGCGTGATGCCGCCGGCGGTGACAAATCTCGATTTGAGCCGCGATTCCCGTCGCCGCCTGGTCGGGCTCGGCCCATATATGGACGCTTGCGGCCCGGCGGCCGCCGCAAACGCGGCGATCGCGTTGGCGACGTATCGGCCGGGGGCGCCCTCCTGGTAGTCCGCGGCGTCGAGCTGGGGATGGGGCATGGCTCGGGGGGGGAGGCCGGCGGCGTGAGCGGCGAGGGCGACCCAACCTGGGGCGTCTCCCTGGGCCGCGCGTCCGGATACCGGCGAGCCGTCGCCGTGGAAGCGGGCCGCGGCGCCGAGGTCGAGGCCGAGCAGGAAGCCGGCGACGCGGCGGGCCTCGGGGCGGTAGCCGGCGGCAGCGTAGGCAAGCGCCGCGGTGCTTGCGTCGCGCGGCCAGACGTAGGCCCAGCCGTCGCGCGCGCCCGCCGCGACGGCGCCGCTGCGAGCGTCGGTCAGCGCCCGCAGGGTCAGCAGCGAGCGCCGGTACATCCGCTCGGCCCAGGCTGGGGCGCCGGTGCCGAGCGGTCGCGCCCGCGCGAGCCAGCGGCGGTCGGAGCTGACGGCGAGATTGACGATGCTCCTCGCCGTGCGGTCGTTGCAGAGAAGCCGCGACTCGGCGGAAGGTTCCTGGGACCGGATCGAAACCCGGGCTCCGCGGCCGGAATGGGCCAGGCAGGCGAGCTGACCGCCGCGAGCCGCGTAGACGATGCCCACCCGGGCGGGGCCGAATCGGGCCACGGTGCGCACGACGTTGGTCCCAGGCAGATAGCGCTGAGTCACCGAGTCGGCCCGCCACAGTGGTTCGCCGGCGTTGCTCGAAGCATTGGTGCGGCTATGGCCTGACAAATGCTTCGAGCTCGCCCAGTGCACCCGCGGGACGATCCCCGTATCCGCCGGAACGCTCCCCGCGGCCTGCCGGTCGGCGGGGTTGTCGATCAGCGCTCGCCCCGCCGCCCCCGGCGCGCGCAGGTCGACCACGTCCCCGTAGGCGTCGATCGCCACCGTCAGCCCGCCACTTCCGGCCACCGCGGTCCCGAGGAACGGGGGCGGCAGCCCGGGCAGCGCCGGCGGCGTGCGGGGATCGGCCACCGAGCCGCCGGAGACGAGCACCAGCCCCACCGCTCCGGTGGCGACCAGCGCCAGCGCTGCACGAGTCCAGGCCACCCCCCAATGCAATCAGCCCCGATCCGCCCCCGGTCGCTAGCCTTGCCGCTGCGCACGCCGGTTCGCGCACTCCAGGCGAGGTAGCTCAGTTGGTAGAGCACACGACTGAAAATCGTGGTGTCGCGGGTTCGAATCCCGCCCTCGCCATCGCGTCGCAGAGCGAAAAGCGTCGCCCTTCGAGGCGGCGCTCTTCGTTCGGGTCAACGCCAGGTCAACAGGCCGCAGCCGTCACGTTCGCCGACCGCCCCCGCTGAGCAGCCAGGCATCCAGCTCAGAGCGCCGAGCGACCAGCGCCGAGCCGTCGTGATGGACCGGGATTCGTCGGGCCGAGACAAGCCCGTAGACGCGCGACCGGGGGGAGTCGATGTAGGCGGCGATTTTGTCGGCGCCTCGCAGCCAGCCGTCCCTTGCCGTCTCCTCTTGGCGTCCGGCGACCAGTGCCGCCGCGCGCTCAGCGATGCGCTCTACAAGCTCGTCGCCGATGTCGACACTTAGGCCCATGTCTTCACAGTCAGATCAAAGTGCCAATCGCCCCCGGAACATCCTGCGATGCTGAATCCGTCGAGCTGTGGTGTCGGCTGCATCGCTAGGGCCGTCCATCCAAACCATCGGTTGCATCGGGTGCTCGACGGAAAGGATGCCCTCCATGACGAAGCAGGGACGGACGAGGTCGACTTTTCGTCCAAGGTGGCGGCGTTGTCTTTGCTGACCCCTCTGAGCCTCTGCCTCCCACCAGAATCCGCATCGCCAAGGGGAATCGTCGCCGTGATATTCGGGACTGGTACAGGATCGAACCGTACTGGCCAAAGATTCTCCCGTACTACTAGAGATTTCTCGATCGCGCAGGACTCATTGTGATACAACGATCCGCGAAAAGTCGGTCGGGGGATTGGGGAGTGCCACGACAGCACCCTGTCGGGTAGCTGTCGGCGCTCAACTTCCGGCGATCGAGTCGAACGTAGGGGCGCAAGTCTCGGCCTCACCGAACGACAGGAACCAGGGCGCTCACCCAATGGGCGAGCGCCCCAGCAAACACAAAACCGGCGGTCCCGTTGGCGCGGGAATCGCCAGCAAAGAAAGGTTAACTCAGCGATTATGAGAAAGCTAATTGGGCTTATGGCTCTCCTGGCAGCGTTGGGGGCGTTCGCGGTGTCGTCATCGGGCGCAGGCGCTACCCCCCCACCGCCCGGCCCGGAAAATTGCGAAGAAGGGTATTTCTGTACCTGGACTTCCGCCAGTTTTCAGGGAGAAAGAACCTCGTGGCCTTGTGGCGGTCCGGGTGATAACGGCGGATCGACTTACCGTTCGATGAAGAACCGGTGTGCCAACAGGCCGGTTTACTACACTTATCCACACAACAGCACCAACTGCAAGGACGCCGGGCAAAACCTCGAAAACTTCCTGTCGGCCATCTGGAACGCGGGAGCTTTGGGTACCAAATGCTAGTAATCTGAGGTCGTCGAGTGATGTTCAAAATGAACGTTTGATATTTGACGGCTGAGATGTACGTGGACCTGAATTGAGAACGCCGCCCAATTGGGCGGCGTTCTCAATTCGGCCGTCGAGGTGGCATTGATCAAATTATCGACCTCCTCCAAGACAAAGCCCGCGTAGAGCAGGTTGGCACGGCTCTTTGAGACGATGAGCTAGCAACTCGACCGCAATGAACCGCCAGATCATCAAACTTTTCGCCTTCATCGCCGTCCTCTTCGGCGTGCTGGTCGGATTCACGTCCTACTGGTCAGTCTTTGACGCAAAGTCGCTGAAGGAAGAGAGCGCGAATCAGCGGCCGCTGCTTGAGCAGCAGCAGATCCCACGAGGGCGAATTCTCGCCGCCGACGGCAGCGTGATCGCCAAGTCGATCGCCGAGAGCAAGGGGACGGGAAGGCGCTACGTGCGTCGTTACCCCGGTGGTCGCCTCTTCGGCCACCCGATCGGTTACAGCTTCGTGCAATACGGCCAGTCCGAGTTCGAGAAGTCTCACGACGAAGAACTGGTCGGCGAAGAATCCGAATTCGGGACGATCTTCGATCAGTTGACGGGAAAGAAGCAGCAGGGCGAAGACGTTGTCACCAACCTGATGCCGAACGCTCAGCGGGTTGCGCTGGAGGATCTCGAAGAAGCCGGCTTTGGTGCCGTTGTCGCGATCGAACCGAGCACCGGCAAGGTGCGGGTGCTGGTCTCGAACAAGCCTTATGACCCGAATCGCGTGCCCGACGAATTCAGCAAATTGAGCACCAGCGAAGTCGAACGCCCGCTGTACGACCGGGCCACCCAAGGTCAGTACCCACCAGGTTCCACGTTCAAGGTCGTGACTGCCGCCGCTGGCCTCGAAAGCGGGGTCATAACCCCCGACACGACGATCGACGCGCCGGGCTCGATTGACGACGAAGGCCACGAACTTGCCAACGACTTCAATCAGGATTGGGGCGGGATCAGCCTCGACACGGCGCTGACCAACTCAGTAAATACCTGGTTCGGTCAGTTGGGCCAGAAAGTTGGTCAGGACAAGCTCTTCGAGACGATGGAAAAGTTCGGCTTCAGCTCGACGCCGCCGATCGACCTACCTGAAGACGAGGTCGAACCCAGCGGCATCTTCGAGGAAGGGAACCTTCTGACTCGCAAGGACCCTGTCGACCTCGCCCGTGTCGCGATCGGTCAAGAGCGACTACTGGCCACCCCGTTGCAGATCGCGATGGTCGCCTCGGCGGTCGCAAATCACGGCAAGCTGATGAGGCCGCAGATCTGGGATCGCGTGGTCGATTCCGACGGCCGCGTGACCAAGCGACTCGATCCTCAGGTCTACAGCGAACCGATTTCCGCGAACACGGCGGAAGAGCTGACCACCGCGATGGAAGGGGTGGTCAGTGAAGGGACCGGGACCAACGCTGCGATCTCCGGCGTCCAAGTAGCGGGCAAGACGGGTACTGCGGAAACGCCGGGCAACAAGGCCTGTGGCGGCGGTGAAGAAGAGAACCAGGCCTGGTTCATGGGTTTCGCTCCGGCGAACGATCCAAAGATCGCGATTGCCGTCTCAGTCGAGTGCACCGAACAGTTCGGTAATGACGTTGCGGCGCCGATCTTCCGGGATGTCGCCGAAGCGATTCTGGCCGACCAAGGTGGCTGATCGGGCGAGAATGCCGTCGACGTAGGACAGCCCGAAGCATTCACGAACCCATTTAGCCATCAACAAGTAACCAAGGTCAGCCAAGAGCAAAGACCAGAGTAAGGGCCAAGAACCCCAGACCAAGGAACCGAGAACCCAGGCCGCCAACAGATGAAAGCCAGTCAGACCACGGCCAAGCAGCCACAACAACAAAAAGGCAACAACAAGACCCCTCACGCCTCATCACTTTGTTAAGAGAACGGGGCAGAGCGCCGCCGCCGTGGGCAAGCTCGGCATAGGACAGGAGCGCTACTACCTCGACAAGGTCGCCGAAGGCGCTGAGGACTACTACTCCGGCGAGGGCGAGGCGCCCGGAGAATGGATCGGCGACGCCGCTGAGTGCCTCGGTCTCGACGGCGAGGTCGGCGCCGAGCAGCTGACGGCGATGCTGACCGGCCGAAGCCCCGTGGACGGCGAACCGCTCCTCGGCCGCCAAGGCGTCCCCGGCAAAGGCGCGGTCCCCGGCTTTGACCTCACCTTCTCAGCCCCCAAGTCGGTATCCCTGCTCTGGAGTCTCGGCGGACCCGTCGCCGCCCTCGAAGTCCAGGCCGCCCACCGCGAAGCGATCGGAGCCGCCCTCTCCTACATGCAGCGGGAGGCGTGCTGGACCCGGCGCGGAGCCGGAGGCTCGGAGTTCGTCCAGGGCAACGGATACCTCGCCGCTGCCTACCGCCACCCGCTCCTCGCGCAACGGCGATCCCCAGCTCCACACCCATGTGCTCATCGCCAACACGACCCAGGGACCGGACGGCCGCTGGACCCGGCTCTACCACCCGGCGATCTATGACCACGCGACCACCGCCTCCTACATCTACGAGGCCCACCTTCGCCACGAGCTGACCCGCCGCCTCGGCGTCGAGTGGCAGCCGACCCGCAAGGGCATCGCCGAGATCGCGGGCTTCGCCGACGAGCATCTGAGGGCTTTCTCCACCCGCCGTGCGGAAATACTCGAGGCCGCCGGGCCTGACGCATCCGCCGCCTCGCGCCAAATCGCGACGCTCGCCACCCGCAAGCCGAAGGAGGCCGATGTCTCACGGGGGGAGCTGCTTTCGCGCTGGCGGTCGCGGGCCGAGGAGATCGGCCTCGACCGGGAGACGATCGCGCGGACCTTCGACCCCGAGGCGGGACTGAGGCTCGGTTCCCGGACCGATGGCGCCGAGCCCCACACTCTCTCCATCGAGCAGATAGATCGAGCGGTCACGGCGTCGGCCTCCCACTTCGACCGCCGCGACGCGATCCAGGCGGTTGCCGACGCACTCCCCCAGGGAGCACCGGGTGAAGAGATCGAGCGCCTGGCCGACGCCTTCCTCGCCTCCGACTCGGTGATCCAGATTGCCGAGAGCGCCAAAGGCCCCCGCTTCACCACCCGCCGAATCTGGGAGCTTGAGCGCGAAGCGCTGGCGGCAGTCGAGCGGATACGGGTGCAGGGACCGCCCCCGGCCGGGGAGCTGATCGCGACGCGGGTGATCGGCGCCCGCCCGACCTTGAAGGCCGACCAGCGCGAGATGGTCCGGCGCCTGCTCAGCGATCCCGAAGGAGTCGCCGTCGTGATCGGCGAGGCGGGCACCGGCAAGACCTTCGCCATCGTCGCGGCGGCCGAGGGGTGGGCGCAGGCGGGGATTGACCTTCGCGCCGCAGCGCCGACCTGGCGGGCGGCGAACGTGATGCGATCCGAGGGCCTTCCAGCCGTCAGCCTCGCCAGTCTGCTTGTCGAGCTTGACCGGGCCGAGTACGAGGGAAGAGACGGGTTGGCGCAGGGATCAGTGTTGCTTGTAGATGAGGCCGGAATGGTGGACTCGGCGACGCTGGCGCGGGTGATCTCCCACGCCGAGCGAGCCCAGGCGAAGCTGGTTCTCGTCGGTGATCCCGAGCAGCTCGGCGAGATCGAGGCCGGCGGCCTCTTCCGCGCCGTCGCGGATCGCAGCGACCCCATCCACCTTGACGAGGTGATCCGCCATGAGCACGAGCTTGATCGAGTCGCGGCGGGGCGCATACGGGCGGGCGAGGGCCGCGAGGCGTTGGGCCTCTACGTGTCAGGGGAGCGGGTCACGGTCGCGCCGAATGCAGAGGCCCGCCGCGAGGCGATGGTCAGCGACTGGCATCGCTCCGACGAGCGCGGTGAGGACGCGGTGATGGTCGCCAAGCGAAACGTGGAGGTCGAGAAGCTGAATGCGATGGCGCGCGAGGTCCGCCGCCAGGCAGGGAAGCTCGGAGCACAGGAGATCGAGGTCGGCGGAGTGGCGCTCGCCGCCGGCGATCAGGTCATCACCCGCGTCAACGACCGCAAAGCCGCCATCTGCTTTTCGAGGCGGGGCGCGACGTGAAACAGGTCGCGGAGTGGCTGGGTCACGCGGATGCCGGGTTCACGTTGAAGGTCTACGTGCATCTGATGGACGGTGGGGTTGGGGACGCAGCCTTCATGGACGATGTGGTGGTGCCGGATCAAGCGTCCGAGCGCCAACCGACGAGCGGTAGAATCGAGAGCCCATGACGGCCAAGGAGAAAGTCCTGGAGCACGCGCCTCGCTGGAGCGAGGAGCAGGCTGAGCGTGCGCTATTGGCGGCTGAGGGCACTCGGCCCGTCGAGCAGAACGGCGCTACCGGGCACGCCGCCCTGATGGAGCGTGCGGCTGCCTTGCGCTCGCGCCAGCCCGAAGTCGTGGACGCCGCCGCTTTGGTCCGAGAGGCCCGAGGCGAGCTGGAGCAGCGCGCCTCATAGCCGCAAGAGTTGTCATCGATGCCAGCGCTTTTCTCGCGCTGGTTCTGCGCGAGCCGCACGCCGAGGCGGTTGCCGACCAGCTCAACCGCTGGGACGCCGAAGGCGTCGAGTTGCACGCACCGTTGCTAGCGAAGTACGAGGTCGCTAGCGCGTTGACTCGGAGCCGGGTGCGAGACAGCCTCTCTCCCGAGGACACGGCCGAGGCGCTTGCGATCATCGATGCGCTCGGCGTGACCTTCGATCTTGCGCCGGACAACGCTCGCGCCATCGAGATCGCGGTCGAACTTGAACGGCACTCGGCCTACGACGCCGCCTATCTGGCGCTGGCCGAGCGGCTTGACGCAGAGGTATGGACCCTTGACGGACCGCTCGCCCGTAATACAGGGAGCCGCCAGGTCGTCAGGCTGATCGAGTAGCAACTGGGCTCCGCTTGGCGGTCAACGGCCCCAAGTGACACCATCAAGGTGTGGCAATTTCCCGCCTGCTGGGTCACCCCGACGACAGTGCAGACGCCATTGAGCGCGATCTCGACTTGCTGGCCTCGGAGGCGATCATCCTCGTTGAACCTATGGAGCTGTTGCGTAAGCCAAAGGGCTCAAAGCGAGTCGCACGGTTCCCGGCGCAGCTGCAGGCGTTTCAGGACGAAGCGCGGGGGCAGATGGCAGAGCTTGAACGCAACAGGTTCCCTGAACCCGCGCCGGTCTCTGTTCAGCTTGAGATCCATGTCCCGGATGGGGGCCAGCAGCCTCTGATGCCGGGCGTAGTTAAGGCGTATCTCGATGCACTTGAGGGGATCGCCTACGACGACGATCGTCAGATCGAGCATCTCGTTGTCCATCGCCGTGGCATCGACCATCCGATGATGGATGGTTATGAGCCGGAGGTCGGTGATCGCAGAGGTCAGGTTTACATCGAGGTGAAGCCGCTCGCGGCCTACACCCGGCTCTATGACCGCGCGTTTCGCCGCTTGATCTTTGGAGACGAGCCCCACTCGCCGTTTCGAAGTGACTGGCGATTCAAGGGTGATATCGAATTGGCAAAGCTAAGGACGAAGCACGCCGCAAGATCAGATGGCTTGGCCGCCGACGCCACCAAGGATCTGATCGCTTCCTATGAAGAGGAGCGGGTTACCTCAGGGGCTTTCGCAGACATTGATCGCCCAGGGCCGCTCTCCGATGGAATGCGCCGGGCGTTTCGTTTCCTTCCTGCGCACCCTCTGCATTCGGCCCTGCGCGGCATAAGTGGGTCGCGGCTCATGCTCCCCCTTCCGGGTCAGGGTGAGGGAACCAGTTCAGCCTGGGAAAGCGAGGTGGATCGGCGCATTGAGCGGCATCGTCAGCATCGCTTGATGGCGCGTGCCCGGTTGCGAGGATGGGTGGCCCTCGATATCGCCGTTCGCGGTGCTTCCATTGACGGGAAAGATCTCGACAATCTCGCCCGCCAGATCATCAGGCGCTTCGAGGCTGCCTACTGCGTTCGGTCTGGAACCGTAGCCTCGTACAGGGCATACCGTGCTGTCGGGTCGCCGGAAGGGGTGCAAGTGCGCATCATGAGAGACACCCGCATGCTGGGTCTTGAGATCGCTCTAGGTGAGACCAGGGGCGCGATGGTCGAGGCAATACATCCGGATCCAGTCGGCTCGGGTCAACGCTAGGTCAACGCGACGCCCGAAAAGAGCCGAAAACGCCCGATCCCCGAAATGTGAGAAATCTTCAGTTAGCAGGGAAAAGCTAGGCAGCCGCAAACCGCCGAAAACGCTTGAGGTAACTGAAAATCGTGGTGTCGCGGGTTCGAATCCCGCCCTCGCCATCAGCGTTTTTGCTGCAATCGCTGCATAGTCGGATCAGAGAGCCGAGCGCCTCGGTGTCGCAGGCCTCTACCCATCGTTCGGCGCGCCATGCGGTACCGCTGGAGCTCATCGACCACGGTCGTCCCCGCCTCCCGCATGATCTCCCGCCGCCGACCGCGACCGTGATGCAGCGCTTGCCCCATCGTGGTCAGGGAGAAGGCTGACGTGAAGGCCTTCGAGGGACGTAGCTCGTGGTTGAGGATCCGAACCATCGCGGTGGTCAGCTCAGGGTCGGCGGCGATCCGCCGCTCTGCCTCCCGGCGCAGCGGCGGGGTCGGCCCGGCCGCACCCATGTCGTGGGCGAACCAGTACATCTCCCAGGCGTCCTCGTCGCGCCAGCGCCACCAATCGCGCAGGATCTGGTCCGCTTTGCCGGAGCTGCCACCAAGCGCCCGCTTGATCGCCGCGGCCAGCTTCTCGGACTGGCGCAGCGCGTCCGCGATTCCCTGGCCTGGCGTGGGGTCCTTGAAGTGGCCCGCGTCGCCGACGAGCGCCCAGCCGGGGCCTGCGGAGGGCCGGAAGAAGCCGCGCAGGTTGGCCATCGTGCGCACGGGCCCGTCGCGACGCGCGCCTTCCACTCCCGCGTGCAGCTCCGGCCAGGCGCGCAGGCCGGCCTCGTAAACCGCCTCACGACCGGCGCGGACCTCGTCGCGGCGCTCGATCGAAGGGCAGACGCCGATCAGGGTCAGGCCGCCATCGGTGGGCATGCCCAGGTAGGTGTGGTCGCCGACCTTGCCGATCCACATCTCGCCATCGGTCGGGTCCGCCTCGTAGTAGGCCCACATGAACACGCGGCCGCTGGGAGTCGGGTTGTACTCCCGCGCCCCGACCATCTTTGCCACGGCGGAGCGCGCGCCGTCCGCCCCGACGACGAGAGGCGCTCGCAGCTCTCCCGAAGTCGTGGTGACGCCGGCGACGCGACCGCCGTCGGTCACCAGTCCGGTGACGGCGGTGTGGGTGCGAACCTCGGCGCCCGCGGCCGCAGCGGCGTCTACGAGGATCTCGTCGAGTGCGATCCGGCGCACACTGAGACCCGGCGCACCGGTGATGGCGACTACGTCCGCTGCGGGCGCCGAGCTGTCGTCGAACACCATCCGCAGGCGCAGGATCGGCGGCGCCAGCTTCAGGAGCGAGTCAAGGACCCCGATGCGCTCCAGGACCTGGATGCCGGTGGGCTGGATTCCGTGGGTCGAAGGGGTGTCGCTCGGAAAGCGATCCTTGTCGACCACGCAGACGCGAATGCCGTCGCGGGCGAGCATCGTCGCCAGCGGCGCGCCGGCACAGCGGGCGCCGACGACGATCACGTCGAAGGACTCACTCATCGGGCACCGACTGCTGAAGGGCCCCTGCCTCACTCCGGTCGCCAGGAGAGGCGGCACCCCGCTTGTGCAGCCTCTCGGCGGTCGCCCGATCGGCCGGGAAGAGGAACTCGATCGCCAGCTCCGAGGTCGTCACCTCGAACGGGGTGTCAAAGCTCGCGAACATGCCGAAGAAAGAGAGTTCGCCGCCGTCGAGAGTGCGCACCTTGACCGGACCGAGCATCTCGCTGCCCGCGATCTCAGATACGACATCGCGCTCAGGCTCGGCATAGCCGGCGACCTCGTCGATCAGGGCGGCGAGCCGTTCATCACCCGTTGCCGTCAGCTGGCGCTCGAGTTGCCGGAGCCAGTGCGCGCGCCAGGCGCCGAGGTTGACGAAAAGTGGCCCCAGTCCACGAGGATGGAGGCCGATGCGCATCACGTTGATCGGAGGCTCGAGCAGATCAGGATCGATCTCGACAGACTCGGTCAACGCGAACATCGCGGAGTTGGCGGCGACCAGGTTCCAGACGCGATCGACCGCGACCGCCGGATAGGGCTCGTGGCCGGAGAGGATCACGTCGAGCGCCTCTCGCACCGGCGCCAGATCGGGGTCGTCGAGCGAACGTTCCGGAAAGGCGGGGGCGTGGCCGGCGGCAAGCAGGAGCCGATTCTGCTCGCGAAAGGGAACCTTGAGCTGCTCGAGGACCCGCACCAGCATCTCCCGGCCGGGCTTCGAGCGGCCCGTCTCGACGAAGCTCAGATGGCGGGCCGAGATCCCGGCGTCGAGCGCGAGTTCGAGCTGAGTCACGTGCCGGCGCTCGCGCCACTGCCGCAGGAGCGACCCGACCTCGGGCTGAGATTGAGCCATCGTCATTGCGGCGACCCTAGAGCGCCCACGTACCCAGGTCGATTACCTCGGGGTAATGTCGTGGCGCTGATCGGCGCCAACGGAGCGGGCAAGACGACCCTCTTCTCGATTCTCGCCGGTCTCCCCAGCGCCGACGCGGGCCAGGTCTGTTCGGCGAGCTGGGAGGACTGCGGGGCGCGGCCCGCGATCGCCAGATCGACGCGTCCCAGCCTGGAAGCCGTCTTCCTCGACCTCACGGCGAGGCAGTCCCCGCCCAGGACGCGCGTCCTGGGCGGGTGATTCGCCCGAGAACGCCTACTTCGCCTGCGTCACCGCGACCGCCACGGTCACCGTCGACCCCGGCGTGCAGTTGGGGTCCCCGATCAGCTGGATCGAGACCGTCTGGGCGCTGCCGGGGCTGGTCAAGCCGATCGGGCCGGTGGCGCCGGTGGCCGGGACCAGGCCGGTCGGCTGGGCGGTGGTGGGGGTGAAGGCGCGGGGCGAGAGCGCCCCTTCGGCGAATTCCCAGCGGCTGCCGTTGACGAAAGGAACGACCTGCGGTTCGCACGGTCTCGTCGGGTCGACGCGGCCGAGGTCGGTGCCCTTGGCTTCGACGCTGAGGAAGTCGGCAGTGCCGGCGGTGGGCGTGAAGGTGACGGCGCCGCTGAGCGGGATGTTGACCGGAGTGGTGCCGACGGCAGCGACGGCGGCGCTGGAGGCGCTGACGACGAGGTCGGTGCCGGCCGCGAGCTTGGTGAAGTCGACGGCGCCGGCCTTGATCTTCGCCGCCGTCACCGCGCTGTTGCGGATCTTGGCGTTGGTGACGGCGTTGCGCTTGATCTTGCCGGCGGTCACCGCGTTCGCCTTCAGGCTCTTGCTGCCGACCTTGCCGGCGGCCCATACAACGCCGCCGCTGAGGGCCAGGAACAGCGCCATCGTCGCGACCACGTTCGCGTAGCTCAGCCGCTTCCTCACCGCTTGCATCCCTACCTCCTGAGATCGTGTTCGCTCGAAGACTCTTCGCCCAACTTAGCGGGGCCGGCTACGGAAACAGGCCTGGCGGGGCGATGGAGCGGTGCGCCCCGGCCCGAAGCGGGAAGATCAGCGGGTGACGCGGAAGCCTCTACCCGGCGCGGGCCGCCGCCCGGGCCTTGCTGATGAGCTCGGGGCGCTCGGCGATCCAGGCCTCGTTGCGGGCCGGGTCCTGGCCCAGAACCGGGGCCAGTGGCTGGTCGCCGTCGCCGACCGGCCTGACTGGGAGCCGCGGCTACTGCCCGCGCGCGGGCGCCTGCGCGGGGCGGCGCCCGTGACCGGAGACTGGGTGGCCGTCGACAGCGCCGGCGCGATCGTGGCGGTACTCGAGCGCCACTGCCTGCTCGAGCGCCGCGCCTCGGGCGACGATCTCACCGCGCAGGCGCTGGCGGCCAACGTCGACCTGGTCCTGGTCGTCGAGGCGCTGCCGGAGCCGAACCAGCGCCGGGCCGAGCGCTTCGCCGCGCTCGCCGCGGCGAGCGGGATCCCGGTCGCGCTGATCCTCACCAAGGCCGACCTCGACCCGGACGCCGACCGGGTGGCGGCGGAGCTGCGCCGGCGCCTCGGCCTCGACGAGGCGCTCGCGGTCAGCGTCCGCAGCGGCGACGGGCTCACGGCGCTGCGCTCCCTGCTGGTCCCGGAAGCGACGATCGCCCTGCTTGGAACCTCCGGCGCCGGCAAGTCGACGCTGGTCAACACGCTGCTCGGCGAGGAGCGCCAGGCAACGGCGCCGGTCCGCGAGAAGGACGGCCTCGGCCGCCACACGACGGTGACTCGGGAGCTGATCGAGCTGCCCGGCGGCGCCCTCCTCCTCGACACCCCCGGCCTGCGCGAAATCGGGCTCTGGGACGGCGCCGGCTCCTCCTTCGACGACATCGAGCGGCTTGCCGCCCAATGTCACTTCAGCGACTGCGGCCATCTCAGCGAGCCGGGCTGCGCCGTCCGCGACGCCGTCGAGCCGGACCGCCTCGCCGCCTGGCGCGAGCTGGCGGGCGAGCAGGCCCGCCTCGACGCCCGTCGCCGCAACTGAACGAGCCGGCGCCCGAACGACTCCCGCACTACACACTCTGCTCAGCCCGCTACCTCAGCGCAGAGAGTTGCCAGGTCGATTGCCTCGACTCCAGCTCCGAGCCGGTAGCGCTCCGCACCGGGGTAGACGATGAAGCTGCGCTCTGGCTGTAGATCCTCGAGCGCGGAGCGCAGTCCCCGTTCCAGCTTGGGAGCCAGGCTGCGCTTCACCTCCACAGCCCACTCACGCCCGTCGGCCCAGGTCAGGACGAGATCGACCTCGGCGCCGCCGCCGGTCCGGTAAAAGCTCGCCTCCGCCCGCCCGCCGGCCATCGCGACCAGGTTCTCGATCGCCAGGCCCTCCCAGGTGCCGCCCGCTGCGGGGTGTCCCAACACCGCCTCCTTGTCGCTGAGGCCGAGCAATGCGTGGGCCAGCCCGCTGTCGCGCACGTAGACCTTCGGCGAGCGGACCATTCGCTTACCGACGTTGGCCAGTCGCGGAGGCAGCCGGCGCACCAGCAGCAGGTCGACCATCAGGTCGAGATAGTGGCCCACGGTGGTGCCGCTGACCCCGAGCCCGCGGGCGATCTGGGCGGCGTTCAGCAGCCCACCCTGCTGGTGGGCGAGCATCGTCCACAGTCGCCGCAGTGTCTCCGCCGGGATGCGCGGGCCGAGCTGGGGGATGTCGCGCTCGAGGTAGGTGCGGATGAAGTCCCGGCGCCAGCGCATGCTGGTCGCGTCGCCGGCCGCGAGGAAGCTCTCGGGGAAGCCGCCGCGTACCCAGAGCTCGTCGAGGCGATCGCCTCCGACCTCGATCACGTCCAACGGCGTCAGCTCGGCAAGGGCGACCCGGCCCGCCAGAGTCTCGCCGCTCTGGGCGAGCAGCTCGATCCCGGCGGAGCCGAGCAGCAGGAACCGGCCAGTCCCCTCGCCGTCGCGCCTGTCCCGGTCGATCGTTCCCCGCAGCGCTTCGAAGATGCCTGGGGCGCGCTGGATCTCGTCGAGGACGACGAGCTCGGCGGTGTGATCGGCAAAGTAGAGCTCCGGCTCGGCCAGTTTCGCCCGGTCGGCCTCGGACTCGAGGTCCAAGTAGACGGCATCGCGCCCCTCCGCGATCGCCAGCGCCAGCGTCGTCTTGCCCACCTGCCGGGGGCCGGTCAGCACGACTGCGGGCGCCTGGGTCAGCAGGAGGGCGACATCGGGCGCGATTCTCCGGTGGATCATCCTTGTAATCTTAAACTAGCAATTGATAATTGCAAGGATAAATAAGGACTGGGGGGAGGCTAACCGATTGCGACCTCATAAGCCTCGTCGCGCTCGAGGAAGGGGGCTAGCGTCACGTAGACCAGCGTCGGCACCAGGTCCGGCAGCGTCTCCGGGCCTTTCCTGTTCACGTGGTCGTACAAGAGGGAGTAGAGGGCGCCGCCGATCGCCTCGGCCGCGATCGGCGCGGTCTCGGGTTTGAGCTCGTAGCCGGGGGCGAGCAGGCCCTCCATGCCTTCGGTCACTACCTCGCGCTGGTCCAGCGCCCGTTTGCCCGCCGCGTACATCTCGACCCCGCCGAGCCGTGCGTACTCGGGCTCTTCGGCGCCGAAGGCGAACATCGCCTCCTGGGTGTCGTGGACCGCGTGGGGCCAGTCGGGGGCGCGGCGGAAGGCGGGCAGGGCGGCGGCGAGCATGTGGGCGGAGCCGCTGTCGAGTGCCGCCACGATCGCGTCCTCCTTGTTCTTGAAGTGTTCGTAGAAGGTGCGCTGCGAGGTGGCGGCGCGTTCGACGATCTCGGCCACGGTGGTGTCGGGATAGCCCTTCTCGGCGACGACCGCGGCCAGCGCCCGCAGCAGCCGCTCGGGTGGGTTGGACTGGGCCTGGCGCTCGGCGAAGGGGACCGCCTTGACCGTGCGCCGCCGCGTCGCCCGCAGCGGCCCCGGCGGCACCGGGTAGGAGAAGAGCCACTCCCACAACTGCGGCACCAGCTCCAGCAGCTCCTGCTCCTGGCCGCGGTAGAGGCGCTTGTGGATCACCTTCTGGATGCCGCCGACCAGCGCCCGCACCAGCTCGACCGGCAGCCCCTCGCGCTCGGGCACCTGCTCGAGCAGCCGCGCCGCCAGCGCCGTCGCCTGATCCATCGAGCGGTCGATCAGCGCCGCCCCCTCGGGGCCCGCCGCGTAGACCTCGACGACGCACATCTTCGCCGCCGCCGGTTGGGAAACGATCAGTTCTATGAGTGAGGCGAACGCCTGCCTGGCCCGCTCCATCCCGGCCGGCGCGCTCTCGTCGCTGCCGATCCGTCGCAGCGCCGGCTCGACCATCGCTTCCACTGCCGCCAGGAAGCAGGCCTGCTTGTCGTCGTAGTGCTTGTAGAAGGCGCTGCGGGAGACGCCCGAGAGCGCCACCAGATCGGCGACGGTGGTGGCCTCGTAGCCCTTCTCTGCGACCGTTGCCACCATCGCCGCGAAGAGCCGCTCGCGCTGGTTTCGCTCGGCCTCTTTCCGGGGCGTCCCGCGCCCAGGTCGAAGCTTTTTGTCCCGCAGCTGAGCGGCATCCCCCCACGGCGTCTGCACCATCGCGGGCGGACCATATCCCGGCTCTAGGGGGCGCCTGGTCGTCGCCACTCGAGATCTCCTAAGCGGTACGTAGCCGACTTGAATTTGGGATCTTCACAATTGTCACATGTTAGCCCTTAACCGCTTAGTAGCGCAGATTTATCCCGCTTTGTCATCCTGTACCGGTTCCTCCTGGATTTAGTTTCTTGACATTTTGGTGCGCGTATGTTCTTATTCTTTTCGCCCCAGGACTGGTGTGCCCGGAAGGCGCACCGAAGCCTGAGGCAGGAGAGATAAATCGGTCTACCGACCCCGTCAGGGGATCCCCTTCAGCAGTGGGGATCAGGCAAGGGAACGAGACCACGGGACAGAGAGGTAACGCGTGCAAAAGTCGCTCGCAGGGTTCTCACCAGGTTCGCCGCGCCATGCCGGCGCTCGGTTCCCGTGGGCGGACGTGACCGCACAGCGCGCTGTCTGCCTCCGCAACGATAGGAGCGGTAGGGGCTCGTTCCGCCTCCTAGGCCTCTTCGCTCTCGCCTGTGCGATGTTGCTCCTCGCTTTCGTTTCGCTGGCCCATGCGGCTCAGACCCGCTCCTACACCGGCACCTCCTTCGGCCCCGACGGCGCCTCTGGAAGCGAAACTTTTGCCGGCGTGCGTTCGGTCACCGTCGATCAATCGACCGGCGACGTCTTCGTCTACGACGCCCGGGCGGAAAAGATCTACAAATTTGACTCGGATGGTCAACCGGTCAACTTCACCGCCACCGGCACCAACGCGATCAGCGGCGTCGGCGGCGGCGAAGGAAAGGCGGAATACCAGATAGCAGTAGCCCCGCCTGGATCACCGGGCGGTACTGCTGGCGATATCTATGTCGCCCACAACGGGGAAACGCTGAAGATCTTCAAAGCCTCCGGCGATGAACTCGCCGAACTTGCGGTCGGCGGCGAGGTCTGCGGTGTCGCCGTCGACCCGGCCGGTCATGTCTTCACCGGCGCCTTCCCCAGCAGTATCAAGGAATACACGCCGTCGGGCAATCCGGTCGTAGAAGGGGACAAGAGCGGCGTCGAATCGGTAGAACGAGTCAACTCGCTATGCAACCTTGCCGTCGACGCGGCGGGCCACGTCTACGCGATCCACTTCAGCGGCGGCATCCAGAAACTCGAAAGCCTGGGTGCGAGCTCGGCTTCGACGATCGATGAATCGTCGCGTACCGGGGCGGTCGACCCGGTAAGTGGCCGGTTCTACGGGGACGATCGCCTCTCCATCTCACAGTACTCACCCAGTGGCGCGCTCGAATTCTCGTTCGCAGGTGGAGAAATCGGTGAAGAATCGTTCGGTGTCGCGGTGAATCACTCCCTCGACCACGTCTACGCTGCTGACAGCGGCAGCGGCCGCGTCAAGGTCTTCGGCCCGGCGATCGTCGTTCCGGGCGCACATGTCGAAGCAGCAAGCGGAGTAAGCGCCAGCGCCGCCACCCTTCACGGGCTCGTCGAACCCGCCGGCATTGCGGTCACCGGCTGTGTGTTCGAATACGGCTTGACTGAAGCGCTGGGGAGCTCGACCCCGTGCGAAGGCTCGATCCCGACTGACGAAGGCAGCCACCCGGTCGCGGCGGCGCTCACCGGCCTCGAACCCGGCACCACCTACTTCTACCGGGTCGCCGCGACCAACGCGAACGGCACCGGCCACAGCGGCCTTGAATCTTTCACCGCCAAGCAGCCGGCGAGGACCGAAGCGGCAAGCGGCATCACCCCCCGGCGCGCGACGCTGCACGGCACCGCCTTCCCCGAAGGCGAAGAGGTGACCGCCTGCTTCTTCGAATACGGGGAAGCAACGACCTACGGCTCGAGCGTCCCCTGTGAAGGGTCGACGCCCTCCGACCAGAATGCTCACCCGGTGAGCGCCAAAATCGCCGGTCTGAGGCCATCCGGTGTCGTCTATCACTTCCGCCTGGTGATCGAGCGGGGTGCCTTGGTCGCCCGTGGCGCCGATGAAACGCTGGAAACTGCCGGGACCGTCACCACCGGCGCCTTCGCCTTCACCACGGCCGGAAAAGCCACTCTCGCCGGCACCGTCGACCCCGCTGGGGAACAGGTTCAGCAATGTCTCTTCGAATACGGCGAAACCGAAGCCTACGGCGAATCCGCGCCTTGCGCGCAATCTCCGGCAGCGATCGGCAGCGGCGAAACTCCGGTCCGGGTCGGCGCCGAAGTCAACGGCTTGGCCCTCGAACGCGAATACCACTACCGCCTCAGCGTGGTCGATGGCGAAGGCACCACCGTGCACGGTGGCGATCACGCCTTCCTCACCCATCCACCCAAGGTCGGCTTCGAGCGGACGACTGACGCCGGTGTCGATTACGGCATGCTGGAAGCCGGGGTGCTGACCTTCGGCAACCAAACCGAAGCCTTCTTCGAATACGGGACCACGACCGCCTACGGACAGGCCACGGCGCCGGTTCTGCTCGGCGGCAGCGCGGAAGAAATCGTTGCCGAACAACTCTCCGGGCTGGCGCCCGCCACCACCTACCACTGGCGCCTCGTCGTCGGCAATTCGCTCGGCGGCGAACCGGGACCGGACAGCACCTTCAAAACCTTCCCAGCGCCCCAGCCTCCCGAAACCGGTTGCCCGAACCAGGAGTTCCGGAGCGGGACTCTAAGCGCCGACCTGCCCGACTGTCGGGCCTACGAGCAGGTATCGCCGGTCGACAAGCACGGCGCGAGCATCCAGCACGATCGCAAGTTCGTGCAGGCCGCAGCGGACGGCAGTCGTCTCACCTTCGGCGACATTGTTGGGCTGCCCAGCACCGGCTCCAGTGAAGTATTCGTAGCCACGCGCGGTGACGGGGCGTGGAGCACGGGAGGATTGGAACCGCCGTTCCCCCCGGACGTAAAGGAAAATCGACTCCTGGGTTGGGACGATAATCTCACCACCAGCGTAAATATCGCCGGAAACGGGATCTACCTCGGCGACACCTCCACCGATCAATACGCGCTCTCCTGGCCGGGGCAACCCGGCGAAGACTCTCGTATTGCCGGTTTTGCCCACGATGCCTCCCACCTGATCTTTGAGACCAATCGGAGCTTGGTGCCGGACGCGCCGGAACGTTCAGCCCTACCCGAAGGTGGCGCAAATCTATATGAGCTCAACCACGGTGCGGTATCGCTCGTAGGGCGCATACCGACCGGGTCGTCGACTGTCTGTGACGATGCAGTCGGTCCTTCATGTGAAGTTGCTCCCACTGGTGCGTTTGCGGGGCCATTTGGTGGGGCGACGAGGGCCTTCTACACCCAGAATACGATTTCTGACGACGGCTCTCGAATCGTCTTCACGGCCGCGGTGAACCATCAGCTCTATCTACGCGAAAACGGCACCAAGACCCTCAAGATCTCGGCGCCTCAGGGAGTCGCTCCCGACCCGAACGGTGAAAAGCCGGCGACCTTCGTGGCGGCTACTCCCTCCGATTCAAAGATCTTCTTCGCCAGCTGCGAGAAGCTGACGGAAGATTCCTCGGCTATCTCCACGGCCGCCGACAGCTGCACCGAAACGGAAGGGCAGGAACTGAAGCAGAGTCAGGACCTGTATGTCTTCGATACGGCGAGCGGCACGCTCGAAGACCTCAGCAGCGATCCGGAAGACAGCGCTGCCCTGGTCGGCGTTCTGGGTGCATCCGAAAATGGCGAGTACGTCTATTTCGCCGCCAACGGAGTATTGGCCCCTGGCGCCGCGCCGGGCGACTGCACTCCGCTTTCCAGCGACATTCAAGCCCCCGTTCTAGGCAGCTGCAATATCTATCTTGCCCATGCGGGCACGGTGACCTTTGTGTCCCGGATCTCCACCGCTGGTAAGGAGGCAGGAGAAACGCCCAATGGGGGCGCCGAAAATTGGACCAACTTTTTTTACCCTGCTAGTCCCACCGAACGTGCCAAGTCCTCACGCGTCAGCAGTAATGGCGTCCTGGTGTTCAGCGCAAACGAAAGCCAGTCCGGTTACAACCAGCTTTATCGCTACACGCCGGTCGGGTCAGAGATCGACTGTATCTCTTGCAATCCCGCCAATGCCCGTCCGGCAGGAAGCGCGAGCTTGGTAAAGCCCGGCTCAGTGTACAACGGCGAAGTCAGGATAACTTTCCTGACTCGCAGCGTCTCCACCGACGGCAACCGCGTGTTCTTCGAAACCGACGATGCATTGGTCATCGGCGATCACAACAGCGCCAACGATCCTTACGAGTGGGAGGCCGATGGCTCGGGTTCGTGCCGGTCCAGCGAGACGAACGGGGGCTGCCTCTACCTGCTCTCGACGGGGACCAGCCCCGAACCATCCTTCTTCGGCGATGCCTCGGCCTCCGGCGATGATGTCTTCATCTTTACTGCGCAGCCGCTTGTCGGGGCGGACAAGGACCAGCTCGTCGATGCCTACGACGTGCGCGTGAATGGAGGCTTGGCCAGTCAGAGCGGTGCTGTCGGCTTGCCCTGCAGAGCTGAAGCCGCTTGTAGGGGGAGCGTCGGATCCGCGCCCAGCGAACCGAGTCCGGGGACCTCGACCTTCAGCGGTCCTGGCAACGCGAAACCGAAGAAGGGGAGCTGCAAGAAGAAGCGGGCGAAGGCATGCAAGAAGCATAAGAAACACAAGCACCATGAGCGGAAGCAATCTCGATCAAAGCACAGCAACCGTGGAGGTTCACAGTGAATTTCGTCGGCAAGCCGCTCCGCGGCCTCCGTGGGGCCTCTCTCTGGACCCTGCTGATCGCCTCCTGCCTGCTGACCCCCACCGCCGCCCAGGCGGTGGGCCCGGCGGCCCCGCACCTGCGGATCTCCTCCGCGCTCACCCCCGCCCACCTCACCGCCGGCGATGACTCGGGCTTGGCGGTCTACACGATCAGGGTGGTCAACGACGGCGCCGCCCCGACCGACGGGCCGATCACGATCACCGATCAGCTGCCGGCCGGTGCCTTCATCAACACCGCCGCCGAATTCCCCATACCGCCCTTCAGCCTCTTCTTCGTAGTCGGCGAAAACATCCTCCCCCCCTGCGAAGAATCTCCGGTTCCCACCTGCGTGACCGAAAGGGTGCTGCAGCCCGGCTACACGCTGCTGATGAACATCCCGATCAAGACCATGGCCGACCTGGAAACCCCGGCGCTGAACCGCGCCACCGTCTCCGGCGGTGGCGCCCCGCCGGCCACGGTCACCCAGAGCACCCCGGTCACCAGCGAACCGGCCGCCTTCGGCTTCCAGAGCCTCAGCACCGCGATCACCGACGCCGACGGCTCCCCCTTCAGCCAGGCCGGCGGCCATCCCTACCAGTTCCAGACCGGCTTCGAACTGAACTTCGTCAGCAAAGAAGGAGGAGACTTCCCCGCCGCCAACCTCAGGTCCGCGACGGCGAAGCTGCCGAAGGGATTCGTGCTCAACCCGCAGGCGACGCCGGTGCGCTGCACCGAGGCCGAATTCGAGGTGCGCGACGGCCACAACTTGAGCCTCTGCCCCGACGCCGCCGCGGTCGGCGTCGCCTATCCGACGCTGGGAGTGTTCGGCTTCGCCAACCCCTTTGCCTCCACCCCGATCTACAACCTGGTGCCGCCGGCGGGGACGGCGGCGATGCTCGGGTTCAACCCGAGCGGACTGGGAATCTTCATCCACCTGATCGGCGGCGTCGACTCGGCCGGCGAATACACGCTGACCGCCGCTGCCAAGGACATCCCCGTCTACGGCGGCACCGCCGGGATCAAAGTCGAACTCTGGGGCGACCCCTCCGACCCCAGCCACGATTCGCAAAGAGGCCGCTGCGGCACGAATTTGGGCGTGCTCGAACCCTGCTCGGTGGAACCCGCGGACGTGCCCCTGCTGACGATGCCCGGCTCCTGCTCGCAGGGTCCCCCGACGACCGCCTTCAGCGCCTACTCCTGGCAGGACCCCGGCGACGTCATCACCGGCTCGGCCCCCGCCACCGACGAAGAAGGCAACCCGGTCGGGGTCGACGGCTGCAACAGCCTCGAATTCAAACCGAGGATCTCCTCGCAGCCGACCACCGATCTCGCCGACAGCCCCACCGGGCTGGACTTCAACCTCCACCAGCCCCAGAGCAGCGACTTCGAAGGGCTCGCCACCGCGATCCTCAAGGACGCCGAGGTCACCCTGCCCCCCGGCCTGACCCTGAACCCGTCGGCGGGCAACGGCCTCGACTCCTGCTCTGAAGGGCAGATCGGCTATCAGCCCTCCGCGGGCAAGATCCACTTCTCCGCCTCGCCCCAGAGCTGCCCGGACGCGGCCAAGGTCGGCACCATGGAAGTCTCGACGCCGCTGCTCGACCACCCGCTGCCGGGAGCGGTCTACCTCGCCAAGCCCTACGCCAACCCGTTCGGCTCGCTCTTGTCGATCTACTTGGCGGTCGAAGACGAACAGTCGGGGATCGTCGCCAAGCTCGCCGGCAAGGTCACCCCCGATCCGCGGACCGGTCAGCTGCGCACCACCTTCACCGAAAACCCCGAGCTGCCGATCGAAGACATCTCGCTGCACTTCTTCAACGGCCCGCGGGCGGCCCTGAAGACCCCGCTCGCCTGCGGCAGCGGCCTCACCACCTCGACGCTGACCCCATGGTCGACGCCCGAAGGCCAGGACGCCCATCCGAGCGATCCCTCCGCGACCACCGTCGCGGCCGGGGGAAGCGGCAACTGCCCGACGAGCGAAGCCGCCGCTCCGAACCACCCGTCCTTCACCGCCGGCACCGCCGCCCCCGAAGCAGGCGCCTACTCCCCCTTCCTCCTCAAACTCTCTCGTGAAGACGGCACCCAGCGCCTGACCGGCCTCGACACCACCCTGCCCAAGGGCCTGGCCGCCCGCTTCACTGGCATCCCCTACTGCTCGGAGGCCCAGATCGCCCAGGCCAAGAGCCGCGAAGCACCGAACATGGGCGCCCTGGAGCAGAGCAACCCGTCCTGCCCCGCGGCCTCTGAAGTCGGCACCGTCACGGTCGGCGTCGGCGCCGGCATCACCCCCCTCTACGTCTCCGGCCACGCCTACCTCGCCGGCCCCTACAAGGGCGCCCCCCTGAGTCTGGCGATCATCACCCCCGCGGTGGCGGGCCCCTTCGACCTCGGCGCCGTAGTAGTCCGCACCGCCCTCTACATCGACCCCGAAACCGCCCAGGGCCGGGCGGTATCCGATCCCCTGCCCTCGATCATCCAGGGCGTACCCCTGGACATCAGGAGCATCGCGGTGAAGCTCGGGCGCCCCGACTTCACCTTGAACCCGACTTCCTGCGACCCGATGCAGATCGTCGGCTCCGCCCCGACCCTCCCCGGTCAGAGCGCGGCTCTGACCTCCCCCTTCCAGGTCGGAGGCTGCTCGGCCCTGAAGTTCGCCCCGAAGATCGCGATCTCGCTCAAGGGCGGAACCAAGCGCCACCGCTTCCCGGCGCTGAAAGCGGTCGTCACCTATCCCCAGGGCGGTAACTACGCCAACATCGCCTCCGCCCAGGTCACCCTGCCCCATTCCGCCTTCCTCGAACAGGGCCATATCGGCACCGTCTGCACCCGGGTCCAGTTCGCCGCGGATACCTGCCCGAAAGCATCGATCTACGGCAAGGCAAAGGCGGTCACCCCGCTCCTGGACCAGCCGTTGGAAGGACCGGTCTACCTGCGCTCCTCCAGCCATGAACTGCCGGACCTGGTGGCCGCCCTGAACGGCCAGGTCGACGTCGTCCTGGCGGGAAGGGTCGACACCGGTAAGGGCGGGGGCATCCGCAACACCTTCGAAGCCGTCCCAGACGCCCCGGTCTCCAAGTTCACCCTGGAAATGCAGGGCGGCAAGAAGGGCCTGCTGGTCAACTCCGAAGACATCTGCAGAAAGCCGCAGAAGGCGACTGTCTCCTTCACCGCTCAAAACGGCAAGGCGCTGAGCTTGAGCCCGGTGATCAAGAACAGCTGCAGGAAGAGTCGTAAGGTGCCGGCACGCGGACACAAACGCTAGTGGGCACCGGCCAGCGGTTCCTCTCCGCCCTGGTGCTGGGGGCCGCGACCCTTTCCGTGCTTGCTGCCCCAGCGTCGGCGGCCGCCCCGGAGATCTTCTCCTCGGCGGTGACCGAAGTCAGCGCCACCGCGGCCACCTTGCGCGCCCAGATCAACCCCAACGGCTTCAGCACCACCTTCCGCTCCGCATACATCACCGAAGCCGCCTACCAGGCCAACCTCAACGCGATTCCGCCTCGTGACGGCTTCAGCGGCGCTGTCCTCGCGCCGGTAAAGGGCGTTGGCTCGGGCTCCGTCAGCGTGCCCGTGTTCCAGCAGCTCTCCGGCCTCACGCCGACCACCATCTACCACTATCGCCTCGTCGCCACCAACTCGGCCGGATCGACGCCGGGGCCCGACCGCCGGTTCGGGACCGAGGAACCGACGAACGTGGTCCGGGTGCTGGACGGACGCGGCTGGGAGATGGTCTCCCCGGTCGACAAGAACGGCGGCGCGGTCCAAGGCCCGGGGGAGATCTTCGGCGGCGGCGTCTTCCGGGCCGCGGCCGGCGGTGGCTCCCTCACCTACAGCTCGGCTGACTCCTTCGGAGCCGGGGCCCAGGGGGCGCCAGCCGGCAGTCAATATCTGGCGACCCGCGGCGGCGCTGGTTGGGCGAGCGAGAACATCACCACGCCGCTGCTTTCCGGCAGCTACGGCGACAACCCCGAAGGCGTGCCCTATCAGCTCTTCTCATCCGATCTCTCACGGGCGCTGCTCTCGAACGGGGAACGCTGTCGCGGCATGGCGGGGGGCGAATGCCCGGTCGCCAACCCCCCTCTTCCGGGTAGCGGCGCCCCGAGTGGCTATCGCGACTACTACCGGCGCGACGGCGGAGGATTCGAGTCGTTGCTGAGCGCTTCAGACCTTGCCCAGTCGGCGCTCGAGGCCGAGCAGTTCGAACTTCGCCTCGTCGCCGCGACGGCGGACCTGGCTCACGTCTTCCTCTCCAGTTGCGCGGCCCTGACCGCAGACGCGACCGAAGTGGCGGCCGCGGGTGGCTGTGACCCGACGGCGCAGAACCTCTATGAGTGGTCCGGCGCAGGTCTGACCTTGATCAATCTCCTACCCGGCGACGATGTCGGCGCGCCCGGCGCGGCGCTCGCGGCGCAGAGTGGCGCGGTCTCCACCGACGGCAATCGCGCCTACTTCGCCGCGCTCGGGGACGGGGCCCTTTACCTGCGCGAAACGGGAGGGCCGACCAAGCTCCTGCCTGAAACGGCGGGGGGAGGGGCGGTCTTTCAGATTGCCTCGGCCGATGGTCGTTTCGCCTTCTTCACCAAGGCCGGGCATCTCTATCGCTACGACGCGGCGAGCCAGGCCACCGCCGACCTCACCCCCGGTGGCGAAGTCGAGGGCGTGCTCGGCGCCTCCGCGGACGGCTCCCACGTCTATTACCTGACGGCCTCGGGCCTCTTTCTCTGGAACGGTGGGGCGCTGACGAAAGTCGCCGCCGCCGCGGCTCCCGGCGACTACCCTCCCGCCACCGGAACCGCCCGGGTCAGCGCCGACGGCTCGCACCTGCTTTTCGTATCCGCCGCGGAACTGACCGGTTATGACAACCGGGGCAAGGCCGAGGTCTTCCTCTACGGACCGCCACCGGGAGCAGGCGAGCCGAGGGTCGCCTGCGTCTCCTGCAACCCGACCGGGGAACTGCCCGAAGGCCCGTCGGGGATTCCGGGCGCGCTGGCCAACGGCAGCGGCGCCGGCGCGATCGCCAGCTACAAGCCCCGCAGCCTCTCGGAGAAGGGCGACAAGGCCTTCTTCGAGTCGGCTGACGACCTCGTCGCCCAGGACACGAACAAGCAGGTCGACGTGTACGAGTGGGAGGCCACCGGCAGCGGCGACTGTGCACGCGTGCCGGGCTGCGTCGGCCTGATCTCGAGCGGTCGCAGCCCCGAATCCTCCACCTTCGTGGATGCGAGCGCGGACGGCTCCGACGTCTTCTTTCTCACCGCGGAATCGCTCTTCCCCACCGATCCGGGCTCCTATGACATCTACGACTCGCGTGTGGGAGGCGGATTTCCGCCCCCGCCGAACTCGATTCCCTGCGAGGGGGACGCCTGCCAGCACCTGCCGGAAGCGCCGGAAGACCCGACCCCGGGTACGCTGGTCCCGAATACCGGCAATCCGCCGTTGCGGGTAGACGGGGCGAAACCGGGCAAGGGCCACGGACATGGCAAGCGCCACAAGAAGAAGCGCCCGCACCGGGGTAGGAAGAGGTGAGGCGCTGCCGCCTACCAGCCCCCGTAGCGCTGGTGGCTATTCTGGCCGTCTGCGTGTCGAGCGCGGCCCCGGCATCGGCCTCGTTCGGCATCCGGTCCGGCACCGAAGGCTTCGCGATCAGCGCCCGGGAAGAAAACGGTTCGGTCGATCACCAGGCCGGCTCGCACCCCTATGAGCTGACGACGGAGATCAACTTCGACCGCGGCCCCGAATCGCCCGGCGAACCGGGGGTGCCTTTCGGCGAAGGCGACGTCCGCGAGCTGCAACTGGACCTTCCGCCCGGGCTGATCGAAAATCCTGCCGCGGTACCAGCCTGCTCCCAGGTTCTCTTCCATGCGCCACGCTCGTCGTCGTACGAAGAAAGCCGCGCGGGGGAGAGCTGCCCGGACCGGTCCCAGGTCGGCGTCGTCACGGTTCGCTCCTCCTTTGCCGGCGGCAGCAGCCGCAGCTTCGGGATCTTCAACCTCGAACCGCCGTCGGGAGCCCCCTCGGAGTTCGGCTTCAACCCCTATGGGTCGCCCATAGTCTTCGTCCCCCAGGTTGTCCAGGCCGAAGGCGAATACAAGCTCAGCCTGCGGGCGCAGAACATCCCCCAGCAGGTCAGCATCAACGGCCTGACGATGACGATCTGGGGTGCCCCCTGGAAGGCCAGCCATGATTTCCAGCGGGGCGACTGCCTGAACGAGCTCGAACCGGAGGTCGGTTGGTCCACCTGCTCGGTCGGTCCTCCCGCGCAGAATCCGGCTGCGGCCTATCTGACCCTGCCCTCGTCCTGCTCGGCGCCGCTCGCCTTCGTCGCGTCCGCGAGCTCCTGGCAGCAGCCGGCGGTCGTCAGTCGCCGCGTCTTCACCCACTTCAACCAGGCGGAACCGGTGAACCTCGAAGGTTGCGGGGCGATCGCCTTCCGCCCGATCCCGCAGGCCGTGGTCGCCAACCCCCGTGCCGCCTCGCCGAGCGGCTTCGACTTCAGTCTCGACGTCGACAGCGAAGGTCTGCTGAAACCGAAACGGCGCAACCCCTCGGCTGCGAAGAAGGCGGTCGTCGCCCTGCCCCAGGGGATGACGATCAACCCGTCCGTCGGCGCTGGGCTGCTGGGCTGCGATCCGGCTCAGTACATGGCCGAGACGGTGTCTTCGGCGCCGGGAGCGGGCTGCCCCAACGGTTCCAAGATCGGCGACTTCACCGTCCAGAGTCCCCTCTTCGGGGAAACGATCAAAGGCTCCCTGTTTCTCGCCGCGCCCTTCGACAACCCCTTCGGCACCCTGATCGGCGTTTACCTCGTGGCCAAGGCACCCGAACGGGGCGTTCTCGTCAAGGTCGCCGGCAAGATCGATGCCGAGCCCGCCGGCGGTGGCCTGGTGGCGACCTTCGACCACCTGCCGCAGCTTCCATACACCAACCTCCGGGTCCATTTCCGCGAAGGTCAGCGCAGCCCGCTCGCCACCCCCTCGAACTGCGGTGCTTTCAGCACCGGCATCGACCTGACGCCGTGGAACGGGACAGGCGCCGGAGTCCATGTCGATTCCCCGGCCCCGATTGCCGCCGGGCCGGAAGGGACCCCCTGCCCACAGGGGACGCCGCCGTTCAGGCCGGGGGCCCAGGCGGGCAGCATCAACTCGCATGCCGGCTCCTACTCGCAGTTCTACCTGCACCTGACCCGCTCGGACACCGAGCAGGAGATCACCTCCTACTCCGCCACCTTCCCCCCGGGGCTGACCGGCAAATTGGCCGGGATCCCGTACTGCCCCGAGTCGGCGATCGAAGCTGCCCGTGGCCGCGGCGGTTTCGAAGAGGCCGAACATCCCTCCTGCCCGGCGGCCAGTGAGATCGGACACACCGTTGCCGGTTACGGAGTCGGCCCGGCGCTGACCTTCGCTCCCGGCGGCCTCTATCTCGCCGGTCCCTTCCACGGCTCGACCTTCTCGATCGTCGCGATCGACTCCGCCACGGTCGGCCCGTTCGACCTCGGAACCGTCGTCATCCGTTCCGCGATCGACGTCAATCCCCAGACCGCCCAGGTGACGATCGACTCTTCGGGGTCGGACCCGATCCCCCACATCATCGATGGCATCCCGCTGCATCTACGGGACATTCGCGTCTACATCTCCCGTCCGGATTCCACCCTCAACCCGACCTCCTGTCAGCCCTTCTCCGTCGTCTCCACCCTGAGTGGCTCGGGCGCTCGCTTCTCGGATCCGAGCGACGACACCACCGCTACCGCCACCGCGCCTTATCAGGCCTTCGATTGCGGCTCGCTCGGGTTTGCCCCGCGGCTCAACCTGCGGCTGCGCGGCGGTACCAAGCGTGGTGACTACCCGACCCTGCGCACCGAAGTCCGCCCTCGTCCGGGGGACGCCAACATCGCCGGTGCCACCGTCGCCCTGCCGGCCTCGGAGTTCCTCGAACAGGGTCACATCGGGACGATCTGCACCCGCGGTCAGTTCTCCCGCGACGCCTGTCCGGAAGCTTCGGTCTACGGAACCGCCCGGGCGATCAGCCCGCTCCTCGGCCAGCCGCTCGAAGGCAAGGTCTACCTGCGCTCCTCGAACAACTCCCTGCCTGACCTCGTCGCCGACCTGCGTGGCGGCGGGCTCGGACTGAAGATTGAAGTGGTGGGTCGGATCGACTCCGTTCACGGCGGCCTGCGCGGTACCTTCGAAACCCTTCCTGACGCGCCCGTCTCGAAGTTCGTGCTGACCTTGAACGGCGGCAAGCATGGCCTGCTCGTCAACTCGGAAGACCTCTGCGCGGGGCCCCAGTTCGCCAGTGCCCGCTTCCTCGGCCAGAACAACATCGGCCGGCAGTGGCGACCCCGCCTTGAGGTCAACTGCAAGAAGGGCCGCGGTGCCGGCCACAAGGGAGGACGGAGATGAGACGGACACGGATGGGGCTATCTCTGATCGGCGCTCTGGTCCTGCTGCTTGCGGTGGGACTGGGCTCGCCGGCGAGTGGGGAGGTCGTTCAACGCGGCCCTCTGCGGGTCACCTTCGACGGTGAGATCTCCCCCAAGGCATTGCCGCGGACGGGCTCGGCTCCGGTGCGGGTGTCCGTCGGCGCCAAGATCTCCTCGACCAAGGTCGGGGAGGCGCCCCGGCTGCGGACAATGACGATCGCGATCAACCGGGCCGGGATCTTCTCGCCCGGGGTGGTGCCGACCTGCACCGTGCGCGATATCCAGCCCTCGACGACCGAGAACGCACTCGACGCCTGCCGAGACTCGCTGGTCGGCGAAGGCCATTTCGCGGCCAAGGTGCTCCTGTCTCAGCAGGCCGCCTTTCCCTCCTCCGGCAAGCTCTACGCCTTCAACGGGCGCTGGCACGGCCACCCGGCGATCCTCGCCCACGTCTATGGCACCGACCCCGTTCCGACTTCGTTCACGCTGCCGTTCGAGCTGACTACGGCCAAAGGAACCTTCGGCACGGTCCTGCGCGCGGTTCTGCCGGCGGTCACCGGCAAGTCGGGGTACATCACCGGCATCTCCCTCAGCCTGGGTCGCACCATCGGCTCCGGCAAGGGCCGGCGCAGCTATCTGAGCGCCGGCTGTCCGGCTCCGTCCGGCTTTCCCGGCGCCGTGTTTCCCTTCGCCCGGGCCAGTTTCGGCTTCGGCGACTCGAACGTCACCTCGACGCTGACGCGGAATTGCAAGGTGCGGGGATGAAAAAGGCGCTTTGGCCGGCAATCGCGCTGATCGCGCTGCTCCTTCCCTCGGCTGCTTTCGGACTGGGCCCGGGCACCATCGAAGGCAAAGTCACCGCGCCCGGCCCGGTCGGCGAAGTCGAAGTCTGCGCGGTCGAAGCGGAACCGTCCGAAGCCTGCACCTACCCGGCGGCGGACGGGTCCTACAGGCTCACGGGGTTGGGCCTCGGTCCACAACGAGTCGAGTTCTTGCCGAGCTCCCGGTCGCATTTCCTGGTGCAGTACTACAACGGCAAGAGCTCCCTGACGGAAGCTGTGACGATCTCGCTGACGCCGACCTCGCCGACCGCGACGGGCATCGACGCCCACCTCGAACTGGGTGGGGTCATCGAAGGTCGGGTCACCGCCGCACTCGGAGGTGACCCGTTGGCAGGCGTCGAAGCCTGTGCGATGCTCGCCGGCACCAAAGTGGTCGCGGGCTGTGCCGAAACGGATGCGAACGGCGAGTACTCGATCCCCGGCCTGGGTCGCAACTTCTACAAGGTCGGCTTCTGGGGCGAGGGACCGAGCGCCGTATACATGCCGCGGTTCTACCCCGACGCGCCGAGCTTCGCTCTCGCCACGCCGGTCGCGGTAACGCCCGGAGTGACCCAGGGTGGGGTCGACGTGCAACTGTCCGAAGGCGCTCGCGTCACCGGCACCGTGACCGAATCCGTGGGCGGGCAGCCCCTGGCCGGTATCGCCGTCTGCCTGCTGAGGGCCGGTGATGCCGCACTGGAACGATGTGCTGCCACCGACGGGAGCGGCGAGTACGCCCTGTCAGGAATCGTGAGCGACTCCTACGAGATCGTGTTCTCCCCCGAATTCAGCGAATTCTCCGCGGAGGCGCCGGCCTTGCCTGAAGGTGACGGTTATCGCACGCAGTACTACGACGAGACGCCCGGTCGAATCGATGCCACCGTTCTGGCCCTCATCGCACCGGAGGTGCGGAACGGGGTCGACGCGAGCCTGGTCAGCTCTCGGGTGATTCCGCCGACTCCGGTTCCGCCGGGGGCGAGTGCGCTGGTGCCGGCCCCGCCGGTGTTTGTCGAATCGCCGCCGAAGAGGAGCAAGAAATGCAAGCGCGGCTACCGGAAGTCGATGGTCAAAGGCCGAGTCCGCTGCATCAAGACGCATCGGCGGAAGGCCAAGATCAAGCATCGAAGCGGCGATTGAGGAGAGGTATGGCACCATAGATTGTCTCTGTTCGGCAGTCTTCTGAAGTTGTATCGCCCGATGGCTCGAGGATCGTGGGGGGTCCCGGGCAGATCGGGTGAGCGACGAGAAAGCGCAGGTATGAGCAGCACGAGCGTAAGCGTCCGCCCCCCAGCGCCGCCGCTCCCACGCGGCCTCCGTGGGGCCCTTCTCTCGACCCTGCTGATCGCCTCCTGCCTGCTTTCCCCCGCCGCCGCCGACGCGGTCGGCCCGGTGGCCCCGCACCTGCGGATCTCCTCCTCGGTCACCCCCTCCCACCTCACCGCCGGCGATGACTCGGGCTTTGCGACCTACACGATCAGGGTGGTCAACGACGGCGCCGCCCCGACCGACGGCTCGGCGATCACGATCACCGATCAGCTGCCGGCCGGCGCCTTCATCAACACCGCCGCCGAATTTCCCATAGCGAATTTCAGCCTCTTCTTCGTACCGGGCGAAGAAATCCTTCCCTGCGAAGAATCCCCGGTCCCGACCTGCACGGTCGAAAAAGTGCTGCAGCCCGGCTACACGCTGCAGATGGAGATCCCGATCAAGACCGCCGCGGACCTGGAAGCCCCGGCGCTGAACCGCGCCGAAGTCTCCGGCGGCGGCGCCCCGGCGGCCACGGTCACCGAGAGCACCCCGGTCACCACCGAACCGGCCGGCTTCGACTTCCAGAGCCTCAGCACCGCGATCACCGACGCCGACGGCTCCCCCTTCAGCCAGGCCGGCGGCCATCCCTACCAGTTCCAGACCGGCTTCGAACTGGGCTTCGTCAGCAAAGAAGGAGGAGACTTCCCCGCCGCCAACCTCAGGTCCGCGACGGCGAAGCTGCCGAAGGGATTCGTGCTCAACCCGCAGGCGACGCCGGTGCGCTGCACCGAGGCCGAATTCGAGGTGCGCGACGGCCACAACTTGAGCCTCTGCCCCGACGCCGCCGCGGTCGGCGTCGCCTATCCGACGCTGGGAGTGTTCGGCTTCGCCAACCCCTTTGCCTCCACCCCGATCTACAACCTGGTGCCGCCGGCGGGTACGGCACTCATGCTCGGATTCAGTCCAAGCAATCTCAATATCTATGCCCACCTGATCGGCGGCGTCGACTCGGCCGGGGAATACACGCTGACCGCCGGCGCCCAGGATCTCCCCGTCTACGGCGCCACCGCCGGGATCAAAGTCGAACTCTGGGGCGACCCCTCCGACCCCAGCCACGACGGGCGGCGCGGGCACTGCGGCTCCTCGGGCTACCCCGGATTCTGTCCCGTGGAACCCACGGACGTGCCCCTGCTGACGATGCCCGGCTCCTGCTCGCAGGGTCCCCCGACGACCGCCTTCAGCGCCTACTCCTGGCAGGACCCCGGCGACGTCATCACCGGCTCGGCCCCCGCCACCGACGAAGAAGGCAATCCGGTCGGGGTCGACGGCTGCAACAGCCTCGAATTCAAGCCGAAGATCTTCTCGCAGCCGACCACCGATCTCGCCGACAGCCCGAGTGGCCTGGACTTCAATCTGCACCAGCCCCAGAGCAGCGACTTCGAAGGGCTCGCCACCGCGATCCTCAAGGACGCCGAGGTAACCCTGCCCCCCGGCCTGACCCTGAATCCGTCGGCGGGCAACGGTCTCGGCTCCTGCTCTGAAGGGCAGATCGGCTACCAGCCCTCCGCAGGCAAGATCCACTTCTCCGCCTCGCCTCAGAGCTGCCCGGACGCGGCCAAGCTCGGCACCATGGAAGTCTCGACGCCGCTGCTCGACCACACGCTGCCGGGAGCGGTCTACCTCGCCAAGCCCTACGCCAACCCGTTCGGCTCGCTGCTGGCCATCTACCTGGCGGTCGAAGACGAACAGACCGGCATTGTCGCCAAGCTCGCCGGCAAGGTCACCCCCGATCCGCAGACCGGCCAGCTGACCGCGACCTTCACCGAAAACCCCGAGCTGCCGATCGAAGACTTCTCGCTGCACTTCTTCAACGGCCCGCGGGCGGCCCTGAAGACCCCGCTCGCCTGCGGCAGCGGCCTCACCACCTCGACGCTGACCCCATGGTCGACCCCCGAAGGCCAGGACGCCCATCCGAGCGACTCCTTCCAGACCCAGGTCGCAGCAGGCGGCGCGGGTAACTGCCCGAGCTCTGAAGCCCAGGCTCCCAACAAGCCGTCCTTCACCGCCGGCACCGCCGCTCCCGAAGCAGGCGCCTACTCGCCCTTCCTGCTCAAGCTCAGCCGCCCCGACGGCTCCCAGCGCCTGACCGGCATCGACACCACCCTGCCTCCGGGCCTGACCGGCAAACTCGTCGGTATCCCCTACTGCTCCGAGGCCCAGATCGCGGCGGCCAAGAGCCGCGAAGCGCCGAACATGGGCGCTCTGGAGCAGCAGAGTCCGAGCTGCCCCGCCGCGAGTGAAGTCGGAACGGTCACGGTGGGCGCCGGAGCCGGCATCACCCCCCTCTACGTGGGAGGCCACGCCTACCTAGCCGGCCCCTACAAAGGCGCCCCCCTCAGCCTGGCGATCATCACCCCGGCGGTGGCGGGCCCCTTCGACCTCGGCGCCGTAGTAGTCCGCACCGCCCTCTACGTCGACTCCGAATCGGCCCGGATCCACGCCGTCTCGGATCCGCTGCCGACGATCATCCAGGGCATCCCGCTGGATCTGCGCTCGATCGCGGTCAGGCTGGACCGGCCTGGTTTCACCCTCAACCCGACCTCCTGCGATCCGATGCCGGCTGCCGCTTCGATCACTTCGGCGACGGGTTACGCCGCGCCACTCGTCTCTCTCTTCCAGGTCGGCGGTTGCCCGCGTCTTGGTTTCGAACCGGGGGTCGGCGTGCGTCTCCTGGGGCCCACGCACCGGGGCGCTCACCCGGGGTTCCGCACGGTTCTGACCGCCCGCAAGGGCGACGCCAACCTGCGCCGCGTCGCCGTCACCTTGCCCCCCACCGAGCTACTGGACAGCCGCCATATCGGCACGGTCTGCACCAGGACTCAGTTCGCCGCCGAACAGTGCCCCGAGAGCTCGGTCTACGGACACGCCAAAGCTTGGACGCCGCTGCTGGGCCGGCCACTCGCGGGCCCGGTATATCTGCGTGCGAGCGATCACCGGCTACCCGACCTCGTGGCCTCGCTGGACGGACAGGTCCAGATCGATCTGGTCGGGCGTGTCGACTCGGTGCGAGGACGGATTCGCAGCACCTTTCAGGCGCTCCCAGACGTGCCGCTGAGCAAGGTCGTCCTGACCATGGGCGGAGGACGGAGGGGCCTGTTCGTCAACACCGGCGGAGTCTGCGCGAGGGCTCCGCGAGCCGACGTCGGTCTGATCGGCCACAGTGCGAAGTCCCAGGACCTGCAAGTGCCCGTGAAGAGGGACTGCCGGAAGTAGATGTCTGCCATCTTTTTGAAACAAACACGTACCACCACGAGGTCATCACTGGCATAGACTCTCCCCAATGGGAGGGAGTTTCGGTAGGTGAGGTACCGACGGCCCCTCGCGGGCCTTGCCGTCGTCCTGGTGGCATGCACGGCGCTGGGCGCGTTCGGGTTGAGCGTCGAGGGTAAGCTCTCGCCGCTGTCGCTGAGAGTGCCTGGCACCTCGGCCGCCGAAGGCGAAGACCTTGCTGTCAAGCACTTCGGGGACTCCTCTCCACTCGCGGTGCTACTGCGGGGGCCGGCGGCCGCGGTCGACCGGCAGGGGGTTGGGCTGGTCCGGAAGCTGCGCCGGGATCCACGCGCGACTGTGATCTCTCCCTGGGATCGCGGCGCCGTCGCGGGGCTCCGCCCCGACGCCGGTGAGGCCCTCGTCTTGATCGATTTCCACGTACCGCTTGCGAAGGCTATGAGCGATACCGCCCCGGCCTTGGAACGTACCCTGGCGGCACGTATCCGGCCGCCGGTGGTGGCCACCCAGTCTGGGTTCGCGACCGTCTCGCGGGCGCTGCAGGAGGAATCGCTGAGCGCGACTCAACGGGCGGAGCTGCTGGCGGCGCCGTTGCTGATCTTGGTCCTGCTGCTGGTCTTCCGCTCCGTCGTCGCGGCGGCGATCCCGTTGCTCTTTGGAGCGCTGACGGTCTTCGCCGGGCGCGGGGTGCTGGCGCTGCTCAGCTCGGCGATGACGATCGACGCGCTCTCGCTGGTCGTCTGCACGATGATGGGCCTGGCCCTGGGAGTCGACTACTCGCTGCTGATCGTCTCCCGCTTCCGCGAGGAGCTCGCGGCGGGGCGTGAGCCCTGGGAGGCCGCCGCGAGAGCACGGGCGAGCGCCGGCCGCACGACCCTCTTCGCCGGCGCCACTCTGGTTGTCGCCGTCGTCGGCTCGGCCTTCCTGCAGCCCGGCTCGCTGCTGCTCTCGCTGGCGACGACGGTCGGCGTCGTCACCGTGATCAGCGTCGCCGTCTCCAACCTGGCGGTGCCGCCGCTGTTGGCCCTGCTCGGCCCGCGGATCAACGCCGGGCGGATCGGCCGCCGCCGCGTTGGGTCGCAGCCCCCGTCACCGCGCACGGGTCGGACCGTCGCCGGCGCCGCCACGGCGGCGCTGCGCCGGCCGGCGCTCGCCGCGCTCCTGGTGGCGGTGCCACTGGTCCTGCTGGCGCTGCCGACGCTCGCCTTCACCACCGGCGCGCCGGGCATCGACGAGCTGCCGACCTCCAACCAGGCGCGCAAGGACGCCGAGACGATCGACGCCGCGGTCGGCCCCGGCTGGGAGGCCCCGTTCATCCTCGTCGCCGCCACCGAACGTGGCCCGATCACGACCAAGCGGGACTTGGCGCTGCTGTCGCGCTGGCAGCGCCGCATCGCCGCCGAGCCCGGGGTGCGGGCCGTGATCGGCCCCGGCCCGATCGCCGCCGCCGCCACTCCTCTCCGCCGTTTCGGCCGGTCCCTCGCCACCGGGGCCGAGGATCCCGCCGCCGGCAGGGAAGGGAAATCGGCTCATCGATCGGGGGTCGGGGAGCTGGAACGGCTGGGGCCCGGGCTGCGGCGGGCGGCGCGGGCCGTGACCCAGCTGCGGGGTGGGATTGCGGAAGGGGCTGAAGGGAGCGGGCTGCTGGCGGAGGGCTCCGAACGTGCGGCCGCCGGGGCCGGGTTGATCGCCAAGGAACTCGGGCGCGCCGCCGGGCGGGGCGAAGAAGCGACGGCAGCGATCGGGCGCCTGGAAGCGGGGAGCAAGCGGCTCGCCGACGGCCAGCGCAGGACCGCGGTCGGGAGCCTCACCCTGACCCTCGGCCTGCGTTCGCTGCTGCCGCGGGTGAATGGCGGCGAGCTGACGCGGTCGCGCAAGTTGGCGCGCCAGCTGGAAGCGGCGGCGGCCTCTGAGCCCTCGCTGCGGCCCGCCGCCAACCAGGCCCGGGTCCTCGCCCGCACGATCGCCCTCAACCGCAACGAAGTGCGCCAGCTGCGCGAAGTCGCCAAGGGAGTCAACGGCGGCCTCAACCGGCTCGTCCCCGGCGGCAAGCGGCTCGAACAGGGGGTGGGGGAGTTAGCGCGGGCGGCCGGCGGCCTCAGCGGCGGTCTGCAGCGCCTCGGCGGTGGCGCCGAACGGCTGGCCGGCGGCCTGATCGAACTCCAGGGCGGCGCCGACACCCTGCGCACCGGCCTCGCGGAAGGCTTCCGCCGCTCCTACCCGCTGCAGGCGAAGCTGCGGCGGACCGGCGTCCGCGTCTCCGCCGTGGCGGCCCCGCTGGCGATCGGCGCGCGGCAGTTGCAGCGCAGCTCCCCGCATCTCTTCGATTCCGGTTACTTCGTCCTCTCCGCCCTCGACGGCGCGCCCGCTCAGGACCGCGCCGCCGCCGGCGAGGCGATCAGCGTCGGCAGCGGCGGGCAGGCGGCGCGGATGCTGATCGTCTCCACCCATCCCTTCAACACCGCGGGCTCGCGCGGGACCGGCGCCCGTCTGCTCGCCGACGCCGAGCGGATCGGCCGCGAAGGCAACCTGCGCACCGGCCTCACCGGGGGTGCCGCCACCCTCAATACCTACGGCACCGCGACCAAAGAACGGCTGCCGTTCGTGCTCGGCGCCTTCGTCCTCTTCACCCTGCTGGCGCTGGTCTTCATCCTCCGGGCGCCGTTGCTGGCATTGCTCGCGGTCGGCCTCAACCTGGTGACGGTGGCGGCGGCGATCGGGGTGATGGCCCTGGTCTGCCAGATCCCCGAAGGCTACCCCCTCGGCGGCCACCCCTACGTCGACACGGTCGGCGCCGGGGCGATCTTCGGTGTCACCTTCGGGCTCTCGATCGACTACGCGGTCTTCCTGATCGCGCGGATGCGCGAGCGCTACGAAGTCGACGGCGACAACCGCGCCGCGATTGCCTTCGGGCTGGAGAAGACCGCCGGCGTGATCACCGGCGCCGCGGCGATCATGGCCGCCGTCTTCGTCTCCTTCGCACTGGCGCCGATCGCGACCGTGAGCCAGATGGGGGTGGGGCTGACGGTGGCGATCCTGCTCGACGCGACGGTGGTGCGGATCGTCCTGCTGCCGGCGCTGATGCTGCTGATCGGCGACCGGGTCTGGCAGGTGCCGCGCCTGCTCGACCGCATCCTTCCGCGCCGCGGCGTTCTTAGTCCAGAGGCAGGCGCAACCGAGGCATGAACCGGAAAACGCCAAGAGAGGAAGCAGGAGAGGTGGAAGCAGCGAGAGGGACGTATCGCCGCGGCCTCCGGATCGCCACCGCCGTGGCGGTTGCGGCGCTGGCGGTCGTCGCTATGAGCTCGGCCGCGGGCGCCGCCGTCGCCGAAGCGCCGACGCGCGACGAATACGTCGCCCAGCTCGAGGCCATCTGCAAGCCCGACGCGGAAGCGACGCAGCGGGCGATGAAGGGGGCGCGGGCCGACATCCGCGTCGAACGGCTCACGGCCGCGGCCGTGAAGTTCGCCAAGGCGAGCTCGATCTTCGGCTCGACCCTGCGGCGGATCGTCCCCGTCCCGCGCCCGCCGGCCGACTCGGCCAGGCTGGACAAGTGGTTCGGCTACCTGAAGAACCAGCAGTCCTATCTGGGGCAGATCACCGCCAAGCTGCGCGCCGATCAGGCGATCAAGGCCCAACGGCTGATCTCGCGCTTCATCCACAACGGCAACCTCGCCAACAACACCGTGCTCGCCTTCGGCTTCGATTCCTGCAGCTTCAAGTTCTCCAGATACGGATGAGTCGGCGGGCCAGGCCGACCCGCCCGGCGAAGCGAGCGCTCTGCCTGCTGGCGGCGCTGGCGCTGCTTGGTGCCTTTGGTGCCGGCCTGGCCCGAGGCGAGCGCTCCCAGCAGGGCAACCTGATCGTCTCCCTCGACGGCGGCCTCTCGCCGCTGAAGCTGCCGCGCGATCGCCCGGCGCCGGTGGCGGTGCGCCTCGAGGGCGGCCTGCAGACCGCCGACGGCTCGCTGCTGCCGCGGGTGACGCGGATCGCGCTCGGCCTGCCGGGCCAGGGGGTCCTCTCGACCCGCGGGCTCGCCACCTGCGACCAGCGCCGCCTGCGCAACGCCAGACCCACCGAAGCGCTGGCCGCCTGCCGGCCCGCCCTGGTCGGCCACGGCCGGCTCGAGGCCCAAGTGGTGGTGCCCAACCAGGCCCCGTTCACGATCCGGGCCCGGCTGCTCGCCTTCAACGGACGGGTCGGAGGGCGCCGGGCGATCCTCCTGCATGCCTTTGCCGCCAGCCCGCCGACCGTCGCCGTCCTGCCCTTCCTGATCCGACCCGGTAGCGGTCGCTTCGGGACCGCGCTGGTCGGGAACCTGCCGGCCGCCCTGGGCCCCTGGCCCCACTTCGCCCGCTTCGAGATCACGCTCTCGCGCCGCTATGAGTACCACGGTCGTAGCCGCAGCTACCTCAGCGCCTCCTGCCCGATCCCGCCGCGCTTCACCGCCGGCTTCTTCTCCTTCGCCAGGGCCGATCTCACCCTTGCCGGCGGACGCACGATCGGTACCGGCATCGCCCGCGGCTGCCGGGCGCGCTGAGTTTCACAACAGGAACAGAGAGCAGCAAACCCCGCCGTCTGGTCTGTTAGTGTTCCTAATTTGGGAACCGTGGGGCGAGGGGTTTTGACAGGGGCAAACGGCGACATCCACAGCGGTGCGGGGTACGGCGGGCGCGGCGGGGATTCAGTCGAGTTCCCGGTCGCCCTGGCCGGGCTGGAGACGGTGGTGCTCGATGCCTGCGCGGTCGAGGGCGAGTGGCCGGCGCAGGTGGCGGCGGCGATCTACGCCGGCGTCGATTTCGCGATCGAGAACCCGACCGTGGCCCGGGCGCTGACAATCGATGCCGCTGCCGAAGCCGATTGCATGAGGCGCTACGAGCGGGTGATCGGCCGCCTCGCCGGCTTCATCCAGGTCAAGGCACCGCGCGACTCGCGGTTGCCCGGCTCGACCGACGAGGCGCTGATGGCGGGGATCGTCGGCCTCGTCGGCGACCACATCCGCATCGGCCGGCTCGACCGCCTGGCGGAGCTGCGGCCGGAGCTGGTGCTGCTGACGCTGCTCCCGTATCTGGGCTTTGCCGAGGCGCAGCGTTGGGCGAACCGGGTCGCCAGCGGCAGCCCCGATGAGAGTTGACAGAATGGTCCGCATATGTTCTTATTCTAAAGCCGCTCCGGCTTCATCTGTCGCCGGTCCGCGGGAACCTGGTACCAGGCGCCGATCGTCCCGCTCGTCCCTGGGCGGCCACGATCCATGCAACGCAAACGTCATGGCCCGGAGGCGCTCCCTGCTCCTCCGGGCCGTTTGCGTCAGCGCCGGCGCCGCATGAAGACGACGATCGGCCGCGCCGCCGGGCCGGTTGAGCGCAGCAGGCGCTCGCGGATCGGCCGTGCGTAGGGCGTCTCCGCCGCGGCGGCGCTGAGGTAGAAACCGGTGACGCCGGCGAGGATCGCGGCGTGGCGGTGGGGATGGCGTAGGTCGGCGATCGCGTCGCGGGCGGTGCGGGCGATCGCCTCGAGGCGGTCTGCCGCCTCGCCGCCGTCCGCGTAGTAGGCAAGGTAGTTGTGGGCGGCAGCGTCCTCGTCGCGGTCGATCAGGTCGTCGAGGAGCACGGTGAGGGCGCCGATCGAGGGGAAGTAGGCAGCGTCGATCTGCTCGGCCTCGGCCGCGGCGGTATGCGGGTCGGCGGCCGCCGCGATCAGGGCGTGGGCGGCGACCGAGGAGCTGGCCCCGGCGGCGACCTCCGGCCAGCGATAGAGCGGGGGGGCGGCCCGTGTCCGCGCCCAGGTCTCGAGCGCGGCGACGTTGCCGCGCCCGGCCGCGTGGGTCATCGCCTGGCCTTCGCCGCAGCGGGCGACGGCACGCTCGAGGGTGCCGGCGACCGCGGCGTGGGACGGCAGCCCGCACACGATCTCGCGATAGGAAGCGAAGAGCCGGTCGAGGTAGGTCCCGTCGCCCGCCTCATCCTGCTCGCCGAGCGTGTCGAGGTAGTCGATCGCCACCTGCAGCGCGACCATTGCCCGGATCGCCGCCGGGCGCGTGCGCCGCGGCGCCAGCGTCGCGAAGACCGCCGTCGCCTCGACGTTCAGCGCCTTCTCGTCGAGCGCGGCGAGCGCCTGGTCGCGGAGCGCCGGATCCGGGATCCCGCCCGCGACCCGCCGCCAGTTGCCGAGCTCCCGTCGCACCGGCGGCACGATCCGCGCCCGGTAGAGGCCCAGGGCCCAGACCACCGCGATCCCGTCTCTACCCAGAGATCTCACGGCTCCAGCCTACGTCGGCCCCGACATTGGTCGGCGGGCTGTCGTGCAAGCAGCTAGCGGCCGTCGAGCTCGGCGACCAGCGCGGCGACGAGGCGCTCGATCTCCTCGCGCGTGCGGCGGACCTGCTCGAGCGGCTGCCCCCGCGGATCCGGCAGGTCCCAGTCGAGGTAGCGCTTGCCGGGGATGTAGGGGCACTCGTCGCCGCAGCCCATCGTCACCACGACGTCTGCCCACTCGGCATCGGCCTGGCTGAGCTCGCGCGGGACGCGACCGGCGAGGTCGATCCCCAGCTCCGCCATCGCCGCGACCACCTCCGGGTGCACCCGCTCGGCGGGCGTCGTCCCGACCGAGCGCGCCTCGTGGCGGCCGCCGGCGGCGCGGGCGAACAGCGCCTCGCTGATCTGCGAGCGCCCGGCGTTGTGCAGGCAGACGAACAGCGCCCGCGCCATCAACCCGGCTCGGCGGCCGACGGGCCGGTTTGTCGAGCTGGAGGCGACTCATCGGCCCGTCGGCCCGCTGTCTCGCCGCGAACCGCCTGGTAGGCGAGGGCTCCGGCCGCGGCGCCGAGAACCGGGGCGGTGAGGTAGATCCAGAGGTCGTGGAGGTTGCCGCTGACCAGCGCCGGGGCGAGCGAGCGGGCGGGGTTCATCGAGGCGCCGGTGATCGGCCCGCCGAAGAGGGCGTCGAGGCCGACGACGCCGCCGATCGCGATCGCGGCGCCGGCCCCGACGGCGCGGGTGTCGGTCGCCACGGCCATGATCGTGAACATCAGGAAGGCGGTGAGGATCGCCTCGTAGGCGAAGGCGCTGCCGGCGCCGACGCTCGGCAGCGTCGTCCCCAGCGCCGCCGGTTCGCTCGGCCAGATCGCCAGCAGCAGCGCCGCCGCGGCGATCGCGCCGAGCAGCTGGGCGCCGATGTAGGAGAGCGCCTCGCGGGCGGGCAGGTGACGGGTCAGCGTGAAGGCGAGCGTCACCGCCGGGTTGAGGTGGGCACCGGATAGGTGGCCGGTCGCGTAGACCATCGCCATGATCACCAAGCCGAAGACGAGGGCGATGCCGACCGTCCCCAGCGTGCCCGGGTGCTCGGCCTCGGTGACGATCGCGCCGCAGCCGGCGAAGACCAGGGCGAAGGCGCCGAGCGCCTCGGCGGCGGCGCGGCGGGCGAGGTCGGGGCGCGGCTCCATCGCTCAGCAGCAGGCGCTGGGTTCCGCGGAGGTCAGCGCGGTCCGCGACGGCGGCGCGAAGACGTCGCGCACCGAGTTCAGCGCTCCCGGCACGAGACTGAAGTAGCTGTAGGTGCCGCGGCTCTCGCGGGCGATCAGCCCGGCCTCGACCAGCTGCTTGAGGTGGTGGCTGACAGTGCCCTGGGAGAGGCCGAGCAGCGGCTGCACCTCGCAGACGCAGACCGCCTCCCCGCCGGCCCGCAGCAGCAGGTTGACGATCCGCAGCCGGTGCCGGTCGGCAAGCGCCTTCAGCACCGCCTCCATCTCCGCCGCGCCCCGCTCCGACAGCGTCGCCCCGGCCAGTGGCGTGCAGCACTCGATCACGGGGAGGTCGGTCACGGGTAGGACCGTAGCATTATTCATCGATAGATATCGATGAAGCAGCGACGCCACCGGCCGCCGAACCCTGATAGGAGCAGGTGATGCGCTCGCTCCCGCACGACCCCCGCAAGCTCGCGGCGATCTACGCCGGCGGTGTGGTCGGGGCGCTGATCCGGGTCGGCCTGGCGCAAGCGGCGTCGACGAACCCCGGCCAGTGGCCCTGGGCGACCTTCGCCGTCAACATGGCCGGGGCGCTGCTGCTCGGCTACTTCTTTGCGCTCTTCCGCGACCACCCGCCGGAGAGCCTGCGGCACCCGTTCCTCGGCACCGGGATCTGCGGGACGCTGACCACCTTCTCGACCATGCAGCTGGAGCTCTACGAGATGCTCGACGGGGGACACCTGGGGCTGGCAGCCGCGTACGCCGCGGTCACGATCGCCGCCGGGTATCTCTTCCTGCGGTTCGGGATCGAGCTGGAGCGGCGGCGGGGAGCAATCGCGTGATCGGCGCCTTTTTGTCGCCATGCGACAGCAAAGCGCCCAGGGGCGGCCGGCGATGACCGCGCCCGCCTGGATCGCTGTCGGCCTGCTCGGCGGCGTCGCCGCCGCGGCCCGCTTCCTCATCGACGCCGAGATCACGGCGCGCGCCGAGAGTCCGTTCCCGCTGGGGATCCTCGTCGTCAACCTCAGCGGCGCCTTCGCGCTCGGCCTCGTCGCCGGCGCCGCCTTGCACGGCCAGGCGCTGGTGATCATCGCCGGTGGCGGCATCGGCTCCTTCACCACCTTCTCCACCTGGATCCTCGACTCGCACCGCCTCCGCGGCGCCGGTCTGGCCCGCGCCGCCTGGCTCAACATCGGCCTCTCCCTGATCGCCGGCTTTGCCGCCGTCTCCCTCGGCCACTGGCTCGGCAGCGTCCTCTGAGCGGTCCCCAAAGTCGTCCGGGATCGTCTCTACTTTGAATCGGGAGATGAGTGAGCAGACCTTGTTCCCGACTCCCGAGCAGACCGACGCCACCGAGGCAGCGCCGGCACCGGTCTCGACCGCCGATCAGGACGCGCCGTCGATCCCGGCCGAGCGGATCGCCCTGCGCGACCTCGAGGACGGCCAGCGCCTGCGCGGCGTCTACGCGGTGCGCCAGCGGGAGCTGCGGCGCAAGCGCAACGGCGAGCCCTGGCTGCGGCTCTCGGTCGGCGACTCCAGTGGCACCGCCGAGGCGGTCTGCTGGGAGGACGCCGAGGCGCTGTACGCGCTCTGCGGCACCGGCACCGCGGTCCACGTCACCGGCGTCTTCGAGATGAGTGAGCGCTGGGGGGCGAAGATCAAGATCGCGGCCCTGCGTGAGGCCGAGCCGCACGAGTTCGAGGCCGACGAACTGGCGCCGGAGTCCGACGTCTCGGCCGCCGACCTGGAGACCGACCTGCGCTCGCTGCTGGCGACGATCCAGGATCCGCAGCTGCGGCTGCTGCTCGACTCCTTCTTCGCCCCGGGCACCGAGGCCTGGGCCCGCTTCCGCGACGCACCGGCGGCCAAGACCTACCACCAGGCCTACCGTCACGGCCTACTCGAGCACACGCTCTCGGTCGCCCAGGCGGTCAGCGCCGCTTCCAACTTCTTCCCCGGCATCGACCGCGAAGTCGCCGTCACCGGCGCCCTCCTGCACGACATCGGCAAGACAGAGGCCTACAACGACGACCCGCTGGCGATCGACCTCACCGACCTCGGCCGCCTCCAGGGCGAGATTCCGCTCGGCTATTACCTTGTGCGCCGTCAGATCGAGGAGCTCCCCGGCTTCGATCCCGCCCTCGCCCAGGCCGTGCTTCACATCATCCTCAGCCACCACGGCCAGCTCGAGCACGGCTCGCCGGTCGTCCCCGCCACCCGCGAGGCCGTCCTCGTCCACATGATCGACAACCTCGGCGGCCGGCTCGGCAGCTTCGACCGCCTCGAGCGCCAGCTCCCCGCCGGCGAGTCCTGGTCGGGCTTCGACCGGGCCTTGTCAGGCTCGGCCTACTTCGGCGCCCGCGCGGCTTAGCTCTCGCACCGCCGGGCCAGCAGCGTCGCGACCCGCTCGAGCACGGCTTCCGGTTCGCGGTGGAAGCGGACGTCGGTGACGCGGATCAGCTCGATCCCGGCGAGCATCAGGTCCTCGTCGCGGACGTGATCGCGCTCGAAGGCGGCTTGGGTGCCGTGGGTTGCGTAGGTGTCGAGTTCGACCGCGAAGCGCTGCTCGGGCCAGTAGACGTCGAGCTCGAACCCGGCCTCGACGAAGTTGGTCGCCGGGCGCGGCAGGCCGGCTTCAAGCACCGCTTCAAAGAAGCGTCGCTCGAAGCCGGAGCGGGTGAAGGGCACGGGAGCGTAAAGAGCGATCGCCCGCCGCAGCCGTCCCCAGCCTGCGTGCCCCCGGCTCCGCCCAAGCAGCTCCTCGACCGGCCCGAGGTCGAATAGCTTCAGCTCCTCGCTGCGCTCCAGCATGCGCTGCACCCGCGAGAAACGGAATTCCCCGGCGCAATCGAGCAGCGTGCGCGGCAGGGCGGTGACCGGGATGTTCTCTTCGATCGCCCGGTCGGCCTCGGTCAGGATGGTGGAGCGATGAAGCCGAATCGGTGGCCGTGGCTTGCGAGGCTGCGGTCCAGTTACCGCAAGGGGCTCCGGTCCGTAGCGTGAGATCCCCCAGAGCCAGGCGGCCGAACCATGGCTGAGCAGGGCCTCGGGACCGCAAGCGAGGACCGCGGCTAGGCAGCGCCCGTGCGCGGAGATACGCCGATGACCGACGGCGTAGACGCCGCGATGCAGCCGATGCAGCCGTCCTGCCGTCACCTCACGTTGAGCGGCCCAGCGTGAGTAGCCGAGCTTCGTCTCGAGCTGACGGATTGAGACCACGCCGTGCTGTCGCTCAGCGAGTTCCGCTAACGACAGCCCAGAGGCATCTAGTTTCCATCGACTCGACTCCTGCTGTCGTCCTTTGGTGTGCATAGCGCTCCAAAGGACGACAGCGCCTGGGTTTCTCCCCCCGGTGACGCCATTGGTCGTGGCGGGAGCGTTAGAACTTCACGGTGCAGTGCTGGATCTTCTGCACGTCGCCGTGTGAGCGCTTGATGCACTTGACCAGGCGCTTGGGGTTGCCCTCTTTCTTCGCCGTGTGGAAGGAGCGGCGGATTTCGATCTGGACCTTGTGATTGACGTGGTCGATCGTCTTGCCGATGTCGGTGAGATCGGTTCCGTGCGTCCCGAACGACTTTTCGAAGGTCTTGTTGGCGCTGTCGATCGCGTTGTCGGTCGTCTTCAAGACGGGCTTGACGATGAAGAAGTAGGCCGCCGCGAGGATCCCAACCGCGACCAGAAGCCGGATAACGCCCGAAGTGACAGTGCCGAAGAGGTTGCGCAGAATGTCCATGGCGTCGGCCGCAGACTATCCTGCGACGCGTGGCGAAGGACACCGAGAAGCTGATTCGCCAGCTCTCGTTGATCTCGTTCCTGATGGCCCAAGGCAGGCCGGTTTCGGCGCTCGAGATCAAGCGAGAGGTGGAGGGGTACAGCGACATGAACGAGGACGCGTTCGCGCGGCGCTTCTACGCGGACCGGGCCGAGCTCGAGAGCCTCGGGATCATCCTCGGCGTCGAGAAGCCGGGCGAGGGCTTCTTCGAGGCCGAGCTCTACTCGCTGCCGCCGGAGAACTTCTACCTCGACGCGATCAAATTCACCGACGAGGAGCTGGCGGCGCTGAGCACGGCGCTGCTGCTGCTGACCGACGGCGGCTTCGCCTACGCCGAGCCGCTGCGGTTGGCCCTGCAGCAGGTCGCCTGGGGCCACCCGAACCCGCTGGTCGAGGGCGAGCGCGCCCCGGTCGAGATGGCGATGACCGCTTCCGCCGGCGGCCGCGACCTCTCCCAGCGCCTCTCCAAGATCGAGACCGCGATCAGCCGCCGCAAGACGATCGAGTTCACCTACTTCACGATGGAGCGGGGCGAGACCGAGAAGCGCAAGGTCGACCCCTACCACCTGGTCTTCCGCGGCGGCCAGTTCTATTTGATCGGCCACGCGCACGAGCGCGAAGCGGTGCGCGTCTTCCGGCTCTCGCGGATCCAGGGCAAGGTCGGCTACGCCTCCAAGGCCGAGCACGACTTCTCCCCGCCCGAGGACTTCGACCGCCGCGACTACGGCAGCCGCGCCGACTGGCAGCTGGGGGAGGAGCGCGGCGTCGCCAAGATCTTCATCCGCGAGCGGATCGCCTGGCTGATCGAGCGCGACTACGGCAGCTACGGGACCCTGCGCCCGGCGAAGAAAGCCGACGGCGCCCCCGGCAAGGGGCAGATCTTCGAGACCAGCTACGCCTCGCACCGCGAGCTGATCGCCTGGGTCCTGCGCTGGCGCCAGAACGCCCAGGTGCTGGCGCCCGACGACCTGCGCGAGGAGGCGGAGACGCGGCTCTCGCTGCTCCACGACCGCCACCACAACGGCTTCGAGCCGGCCGACGTCGTCGACCGGCCGCTGCGCGACGCCCCCCGCCGCGCCCGCTCCAACGGCCGCGGCGAGGCGGCGATCCGGCCCGAGCGCTTCGCCCGCCTCGTCACCCTCGCCGGGATGCTGATCGAAACCGCGAAAAAGGGCGAGCGGCTGCAGGTCGCCGAGCTGCGCCGCCGGCTCGAACTAACCGACGAGGAGTTGCGCGAGGACGTCGAGCTGCTCAACGTCGTCAACTTCGGCGGCGGCACCTACGTCCTCTACGCGGAATACATCGGCGACGAGATCGAGGTCGACTCCGAGCCCTACGGCGACAACTTCGCCCGCCCGGCGCGACTGCTGCCACTCGAGGCCAAGGCCCTGGTCGCGGCGATCGACCTCTTCGGCGACCACCTGCCGCAGACCGACCTGCAGAAGGCGCGCAAGAAGATCGTCGACGCGCTCGGCCACGACCCCTCCGAGGAGGGGCTGGAGATCGCCTCGGCCGGCGGCGGCGACGCCCGCGTGGCCCGGATGGTCAACGACGCGATCGCCGACAGCAAGGTGCTGGAGCTCTCCTATTACAAGGAGAACGAGGACCAGTTCACCGACCGCCGGGTCGAGCCCTACCGGCTCGAGAACGGCAAAGAGGGCTGGTACGTCGAGTGCTACGACCTGACCAAAGAGGGCGTGCGCCACTTCAAGCTCGACCGGATCAAAGAGGCGGTGCTCTCCGCGGAGGGCTTCGAGCCGCGGGCCGAGGTCGAGGAGTTTGCCGGGGTCGAGGGCTGGATGACCCACGGCGAGGTGCCGACCGCCCACGTCGCCCGCGTCTGGGTCTCACCCGAGCGGGCCCGCTGGCTGCGCGAGGAGCGGACCGTGGTCGAGGAGCTGGCCGACGGCGCCGTCGTCGTCGAGCTTCCCTACGCGGGCAAGTCCTGGCTGGTGCGGGAGATCCTCCGCGGGGCGGGCGACCTGGTCGTGCTCGAGCCCGAGGACGCCCGCGAAGCGATCGCCAAGGAGATCGCCGGCTGACGAACTATCGAGTTGATGACCCTCTGGGGTCATAAAGTCGACAGAAGATGGATATGACGGCGCCCGGGCATCCCGAGGTTCTGCGGATCGTTGCGCCCAACCCGGGGCCGATGACGCTGGAAGGGACGAACACCTACATATATGGGGAGGGGCCCTGCACGGTGATCGACCCGGGGTCCGAGGACGAGGGGCACCTGGAGGCGATCCGCGCCGCGGCCGCTGGGCGCGGCGGCATCGGGCTCGTCCTGCTCACCCACTCCCACGGTGACCACACCGCGGGAGCGGACCAGCTCGGCGCCGAGGTGGTGCTGCCCGCCAGGGGCGAGACCCACGCCGGCCTGCGCGCCCTCGCCACCCCCGGCCACGCGGCCGACCACGTCTGCTTCCTCAGCGAGGACGGCGTCTGCTTCAGCGGCGACCTAGTGCTCGGGCTCGGCTCGACGATCGTGCCCCCCGGCGACAACTCCCTCGCCGCCTTCATGGGCTCGCTGCGCCTGCTCCAGGCCGAGGAGATCGAGCTGATGGCTCCCGGTCACGGCCCCTGGATCACCGACCCCGCCGCCAAGTTGGCCGAGTACGTCGAGCACCGCGAGATGCGTGAGCGCAGCCTGCTCGCCGCCCTCGAGCGCGGCGAGCGCTCCCGCGCCGCCCTGCTCGCCGAGGCCTGGGACGACATCCCGATCGAGCTGCTGCCGATGGCGGCGATGGCGATGGAGGCCCACCTCGAAAAGCTGGAGGGCGAGGGACGGCTGCCGGAGGGGCTGGACGAGTAAGCGTCGAGTCTGTCTCAGGTTTCGCTATGCGGACCCTGGAACAGTCTGGCCAGCTGGCCAGACTCTGATAAACAATCGCTATGAGCGGTTTGAGCAAAGGTGGAGCGGCGCGGGCGGGGCTCTTTGCCGGGCTGGCGGGGACTGGGATCGCCGCCGCCGCGACCGCGGCGGCTTGGCACTGGCTGGCGCGGCGGCCGCTGCCGAAGCGCCGGGGCGAGATCGAGCTCGCGGGGCTGGAGGGACGGGTGCGGGTGCGACGCGATCGCTGGGGGGTTCCTCACGTCGAGGCCGACGCCAAGCACGACCTCTACTTCGCTCAGGGCTTCGTCCACGCCCAGGATCGGCTCTGGCAGATGGACTTCTACCGCCGCGCGGTCGAGGGCAAGATCGCCGCGATGGCCGGAGAGGAGGGGCTGCCGGTCGACCGCCTGATGCGGACGCTCGGCATCCGCCGCGTCGCCGAGCGCGAGGCGGAGGAGCTGGAGCCGGAGCTGCGGGCCCTGCTCGAGCGCTTCTGCGCGGGCGTCAACGCCGCCGCCGCGAGCGCCACGGCGCTGCCCTTCGAGATGCAGCTGCTGCGCCTGCAGTGGAAGCCCTGGCGCCCGGTCGACATCCTCAGCCTCGGCAAGCTGCTCGCCTTCGGGCTCTCGACCAACTGGGAGCGGGAGCTGCTGCGGGCCGACATGGTGCGGGCGCTGGGCCCGGAGCTGACCGCCCGTCTCGACCCCACCTATCCCGCCGGCAACCCGGTCGTCACCCAGGAAGCCTGGAGCGGCGACGGGCTCGCGGTCGTCGAGCAGATCGACGCGGTGCGCCGCTCGATGGGGCTGGCCGCTGAGGCCAGCGGCTCCAACAACTGGGCCGTCAGCGGCGCCCTCAGCGCCACCGGCTCGCCGCTGATCGCCGGTGACCCGCACCTGCCCCCGAGCATGCCGGGCATCTGGTACCAGGTGGGCCTGCGCCACGGCGACCGCTTCGTCCGCGGCGCCTCGATGCCGGGGATGCCGGGCATCTACATGGGCCAGAACAACGACGTCTGCTGGACCTTCACCAACGTCATGGCCGACGTCCAGGACATCTTCGTCGAGCGAATCGAGGGCGAGAACTACCTGTATGAGGACGAGTGGCGACCGCTGCAGAGGGTGCGCGAGGAGATCGTCGTCAAGGGTCGCGAGGAGCCGGTCGCGCTCGACGTGCGGATCACCCATCACGGCCCGATCGTCAATGCCGCCCTCGGCGCCGACGAGGACGAACCGCTGGCGTTGAGCTGGCTGGCGCTGCGCGAAGCGACCGCCTTCGCGGGGATGTTCGAGCTGCTGGAGATCGGGTCCGGCCCCGACCTCGTCGCCAAGCTCGAGGGCCACACGGCGCCGGCCTCGAACCTGATCTGGGCCGACCGCCACGGCTCGATCGGCTACAAGCTGATCGGTCGTCTGCCGCTGCGCCGTGGGAGCTGCCCCGACCTGCCGAAGCCGGGCTGGAGCGGCGAGTTCGAGTGGGAGGGAACGATCCCCTACGACGAGCTGCCGGAGAAGATCGACCCCGAGAGCGGTTTCCTGATCACCGCCAACAACCGCATCGTCGGCGACGAGTACCCGCACCACATCACCAGCGAATACCTCGACGGCTTCCGCGCCAAGCGGATCGAGCAGCTGCTGGGGGAGAGCGACGAGCACGACCTCGAGAGCTTCGAGGCGATGCAGTCCGACAACCTCTCGCTGCCGGGGCTCGAGGCGGCGCGGCGGCTGGGCCGGCTCAGCCCCCGCGGCCAGCGCGAGACAAGCGCGATCGAGCGGTTGCGGAGCTGGGACGGACGGCTCGACCCGGACACCATCGCCGGCACGATCTACCAGGCTTTCCTGCTGCGGCTGGCGCGCGAGGTGGCGCGCTGCGCGATCGGCGACCGCGACCTCTGCGAGCGCTGGCTCGACCGCGCCGACAACGGCTTCACCCCGCACGTCACCTCGCCCTGGCGCTGGCACTCGCACCTGATGGGGCTCTGGGAGGAAGCCGACGAGGAGCTGATCGGCCGTCCTTGGGAGGGGCTGGTGCTGGAGGCGCTGGCGGGAGCCCTCGATGACCTCGAGGAGCGTTTCGGCCCCGACCCCGAGGGCTGGCGCTGGGGCCGCGTGCACGAGATGGAGTTCCCGCACCCGCTCGGCGACGCCAACCCGCTGCTGCGGCGCCTGCTCAACCGCCGCCTGCGCGCCGGCGGCGCCCAGGAGACGGTGAGCCAGATCGCCTACGACCCCAACGACCCCTACAAGGCCGTCTGGGCCCCGAGCTGGCGCATGGTCGCCGACCCGACCGCGCCCGACCGCTCGCGCTGGCAGATGTTCACCGGCCAGTCCGGTCACCCCGCCAGCCCGCACTACGACGACCTCCAGGCCGACTGGCTCGAGGGACGGACCCAGCCGATGTCCGGCGAGGGCCCGTGGAGCGAGCTGGAGCTGGTGCCGCGGGCTTAGTAGAGGAAGAGCCCGGTGACGATCCTGTGGGGTCGTTGGGCTTCACAGGAATAGCCGGCGGCGGTTGGGAAGATGCCCGGCCCGCCCCGGGCACAGATCCAACCTTTCGGATTGACCGAGGAACTGTGGGTGATCGAGAAGCGCAGGATGTGGCGTGCCTTAGAGCAGCTCACCGGTCCGGTGTAGACCGAGGCGCGGATGTGGGCTTTGCCGCCCGTAGAGCTGGTCGCCCTGAAGCTGCCGCAGCCACGCGAGTGGCCCGAAGCGACTCCGGGCAGCGCGGTCCCGATCGAGGCCGCGATCACAGCGACAAGCAAGACCTTGCGCATTCGGCGGATCCTAACCGGAGGGTCCCCCGAGTCAAAGGTGCGGCTGGTCCCCCGCGCTGACTAGGGGATCCCGGGCGGCGCTGACCTGGCGCACGAGCTCGACGATCTCGGGCGGCGCCTTCTCCGGGGAGCCGGAGTCGAAGGGTGGATCCGGGTCGTACTCGAGGCCCAGCTGGACCGCCTGGGCGACCTCCGGCCCCATCTCGAGGTCGACCAGGTGCAGCGCCATGTCGATCCCGGCGGTGACGCCGGCGGCGGTGATCACCTTGCCGTCCTCGACCCAGCGACCGCCGACCGGGTCGGCGCCGAACTGGCGCAGCGCCTCGAGCACGAGCCAGTTGCCGGTGGCCCGCCTGCCCTCGAGCAGCCCGGCGGCGCCGAGCAATAGCGAGCCGGTGCAGACCGAGGTCGTCCACTTGGTCGAGCGGTCGACGTCGCGCAGCCACCCAAGCAGCTCCTCGTCGTGCATCAGCGGCCGGCTGCCCATGCCGCCCGGGACGAGGACGAGGTCGGGCGAGGTGACCTCGTCGAGCGCGTGGTCGGCGACCAGGCCGAGGGTGCCGTCCTCGGTCCGCGTGTCCCCCTTGCGCTTGGCGACGAAGCGCACGTCCCAGCCCGGCACGTTGCGCATCACTTCGTAGGGCCCGACCGCGTCGAGGGCGGCCAGCTTGTCGTAGATGAGGATCGCTATTTCCATGCCACGATCCTGGCGCCTCGAGCCCCGTCTTTCCAGGGGCAGGAATGCCGATGTACGCTAGATTCCTGCCATGCACCGAGTGGTCGCGCTCTGTCTCGACGGTCTCGTCGCCTTCGACCTGACGGCACCGGCGCAGGCGTTCGGGCTGGCGGCGCGTCCGGGCGGAGACCCCCTCTACGCATTCTCGACCTGCTCGGTAGGTGGGGCCGAAGTGCGGACCACGAGCGGTTTCGGGGTCAGCCCGCAGGCAGGGCTGGGAGCGCTGCGCCGGGCCGATACGGTCGTCGTTCCCGGCTACGCCGCTCTGCTCGAGCCGCCGCCGGCCGAGGCGCTGGCGGCCCTCCGCGCCGCCGCCGGCCGCGGCACCCGCGTGCTCTCGGTCTGCACCGGCGCCTTCGCGCTTGCCCACGCCGGTCTGCTCGACGGCCGCCGGGCGGCGACTCACTGGGCCTGGGCGGGGGAGCTGGCGCGACGCTTCCCAGCGGTCGCGGTCGATCCCGATGCCCTCTACGTCGACGAGGGGGAGGTGCTGACCTCGGCCGGGCTCAGCGCCGGCATCGACCTCAGCCTCTACGTGATCCGCCGCGACTTCGGCGCCGCGACGGGCGAGCGGGTCGCCCGCCACATGGTCGCGGCGCCGCACCGCGAGGGCGGGCAGGCCCAGTTCGCCAGGAGCGAACCGGCGCCGGCGCCGGGCTCCCTGGAGCCGACGCGGCGCTGGGCGGCGGCGCGCCTCGCCGAGTCGCTCGACGTCGCCGCGCTGTCGAGCCACGCCGGGGTCAGCCCCCGCACCTTCGCCCGTCGCTTCCGCGTGGAGACCGGGACGACGCCGCTGCAGTGGCTGCTCGCCCAGCGCGTCCTCGAGGCGCGGCGACTGTTGGAGGAGTCCGACCTGCCGGTCGAGACGATCGCCTGGCGCTGCGGCTTCGGCAGCGCCGCCTCCCTGCGCGACCACTTCCGCCGCGCCGTGGCGACGACGCCGACGGCGTATCGCGGCTCGTTTCGACGGGCCCACGCCTAAAGGCCTCCTAATGAAAATAAATGAATGTCCGATTCTAAAATTAGGTAATAGCTGTACTCTCGGTTTTACACAGGCAGATTGAGGGCATTGCTCGGGTAGCGGTGCCGGCCGGAGAGAGCCCGGCGACACGGACCTGCGATGGAAACCCTGCTCAGACCCGATCTCAACCTCACCGAGACCTCGATCTCCGTTTCGCCGCCACCGAGTGCCGCGCTGGCGACGCTCGGCGCCGGTCTCGAGATCAGCATGCCCGGAATCGAGAGCCACTCGCGTCGCGTCGCTTGCTACGCGGCCGCCGCCGCCCGCGAGTTGGAGCTCCCCTGCGTGGAGGTCGAACGGGTGCGGCGTGCCGCCGCGATCCACGACATCGGCAAGGTGGAGATGCCCCCGGGACTGGTCAACAGGCCCGGGCCGCTCAGCCCCCACGAGTTCGCGATCGTCAAGCGGCACGCCCAGGCTGGGGAGCGGATCGCGCGCCAGTTCGGCCAGGGCGATCTGGCGGCGATCATCCGCCACCACCACGAGCGCTTCGACGGCGACGGCTATCCCGACGGGCTCGCCGGAGAGCGGATCCCGCTCGGCGCTCGCATCGTCGCCGTCGCCGACACTTTCGACGCGGTCACCTCGACCCGCCCCTACCGCGAGGCGATGGCCGAGCGCGAGGCCCTGAGCCTGCTCTGGTCGGAGGCCGGCAGGCAGCTCGACCCGAAGGTCGTGGCAGCCTTCTGCGCGTATTACACGGGGCCTCGGGGCTCGCTGCGGCAAGCGCTGGAGCGGTAGCGTTCGGCGGGTGAGCCGCCGTGACCAGATCGTCCTCAGCGACTCCGAGCTGTTGGGACTGCTCGATTCCGAGCGGGTCGCGGTCGTCTCCAGCCTCGGGCCGCGGGGCTGGCCGCACTCGATGCCGCTCTGGTTCGTGCCGCGCGAGGGGGAGATCTGGATCTGGACCTACGCGAAGTCGCAGAAGGTGCGCAACCTCGAACGCGACCCGCGGGCGACGGTGCTGGTCGAGACCGGGCACGAGTACGGCGAGCTGCGCGGGGCGATGATCGAGGCCGAGGCGGTGCTGCACCGCGACCTCGAGACTGTCGTCGGCTTCGCCGAGGAGCTGACCCTGCGCTACGCCGACGGCATCTCCGCGATCGACGGCGATGCCAAGGCAGGCCTGGAAGCGCAGGCGCCGAAACGGGTGGCGATCCAGTTCAAGGCGGTGCGGACCGCGACCTGGGACCACCGCAAGCTCGGCGGCACCTACTGACCCTCGTCACAACTTCGCTACCTCCGACCCATGTCCGTGTTGCAGGGTGACGCGACCGGTACCTTTCCCGACTCGATGAAACGACCTCTCTCAGCCGCCCTCCTGCTCGCCTGCCTCGGGGCGGTTCTTTTCGTCGGGGTCCAGTCTGGGGACGCGAAGGCGCCGCTGCCGCACCCGGCCGGGTTCTTCGGGATCGTCCCGCAGACCGGGCTGACCCCGCAGGACTACGAATACATGAAGGCCGGCGGGGTCGAAAGCGTGCGCCTGCCGCTGTCTTGGTCGACGGTCCAGCCGACCCGCAGGAGCGCCTACGACTGGAGCGGTTTCGACGCGGCGGTGGCGACTGCGGCGCGCGGTGGGCTGCAGGTGCTGCCGTCGATCGGCTCACCGCCGACCTGGGTGACGCGCAAGTCGACGACGATGCCGATCGACAACGCCAAGCAGCGCCAGGCCTGGCAGGCATTTCTGCGCGCGGCGGTGGCCCGCTACGGACCGGGCGGCGAATTCTGGAAGCAGCACCAGACCGGCGGCATCGGCCCCGGCCCGGTCTACCAGTCCGAACCGGCTGTCCCGAGGATGCCGATCAAGAGCTGGCAGATCTGGAACGAGGCCAACTTCTTCTACTTCGCCTACCCGGTCTCCCCGCAGCGCTACGCGAAGCTGGTGACGATCTCCAGTCAGGCGATCAAGTCGGTCCGCCCGGGCGCCCGGGTGGTCCTCGCCGGCCTCTTCGCACAGCCGACGGCGAAGGGCAAGAAAGGGATGCCGGCGGCTGAATTCCTGCGCCAGTTCTACAAGTACCCCGGGATCAAGAGCCGCTTCGACGACATCGACCTGCACCCCTACGCGGTCGACGCGGAAACGCTCGAAGAATACGTCGAAGAATTTCACGAAGTCTCGGTCGAAAACCACGACCGGCCCGGCTTCGACATCACCGAGATGGGTTGGGGGTCGCAGAACGACTTCCAGCACGACGCCTTCGAGCAGGGCGTCCAGGGGCAGGTGAAGCAGCTGCGCGACTCCTACGAATTCCTCCTCGCCAACCAGCGCCGGCTCAACCTCAAGCAGGTCTACTGGTTCTCCTGGAAGGACCTCAAGGGCCTCTGCGACTTCTGCGACTCGGTCGGACTCTTCCGCGAAGGGCCGAAGTTCCACCCGAAGCCCTCCTGGCGCGCCTTCGTGGCGCTCACCGGCGGTCGCGTGCGGCCGTGAGGCGCCGCGCCGCGCCGGCGCTTCTGCTCGGCCTCGCACTGCTGGCCGCGGCGGCGGTGCTGCTCTCCTACGGCCACGGGCTGACCTGGTTCCAGGACAGCTGGGAGTTCCTGATGAACCGGCGCGCCTTCACGGCCGACGCCCTGTTCACGCCCCACAACGAGCACATCGTCCTGATCCCGGTGCTGCTCACGCAGCTCTCGCTGCGGCTCTTCGGGATGGACTCGATGCTGCCCGAACAGGTGCTGCTGACGGCGCTGCTGCTGGGCACGGCGGCGCTCGTCTTCGTCTACGTGCGCCGCCGCCTCGGGCCCTGGCCGGCGCTGATGGCGGCGCTGCTGCTGGCCCTGCTCGGCCCGGCCTGGCAGGATCTGCTCTGGCCCTTCCAGGTCGGCTTCGTCGGCTCCGCCCTGACCGGGGTCGCGATGTTGCTGGCGCTGGAACGGGAGGAGCGGCGCTGGGACGCCGGCGCCTGCGGGCTGCTGGCGCTCTCGATCGGCTTCTCCAGCCTCGGCCTCGCCTTCGCGGTGGCGGCGGCCGTTGCGGTGCTGCAGCAGCGCCGCCGCCTCGGCTGGCGGCGCGCCTACGTCGTCGCCGTGCCGCTGGCCCTCTATGCGCTCTGGTACCTGGGCTGGGGCCACGACGCCGAAACCCACCTCTCGCTGCACAACGTCCTGGTCTCGCCGCGTTACGTGGTCGAAGGCCTGGCCGCCTCGGTCGGCTCGCTGCTGGCGCTGGCGACGATCTTCGACGAAGCGGTCGGGCGCTCGACCTGGGGCTACGTGCTGCTCGCCGTGCTTGTCGCGCTCGCCATCAACGCGTGGGTCCGCGGCCGGCGCTTCTCGCCCGGACTCTGGCCGGTGCTGGCGGCGGCGGCCACCTTCTGGTTCCTGGCCGGCTTCAACGAGATCCCCGGGCGCGAGGCCTGGTCGAGCCGCTACCTCTACGTCGGGGCGCTGTTCGTGCTGTTGATCGCCGCTGAGTTGCTCAAGGGGGTGCGGCCTGGCCGCTGGGCGCTCCTGGCCGGGGGCGCGGTGACGCTGGTCGCGGTCGGGTTCAACCTGGTGCCGCTGCGGGAAGGACGTGACTTCTTCAAGGGCCAGACGGTGCTGACCCGAGCCGACCTGGGTGCGATCGAGATCGCCGCGGGAAGCGTCGAACCCGGCTTCAGGCTGCCGCCGGAAATCGCCGGCACCAGCTTCCTCAACGAAATCGAAGCCGGTGAGTACCTGACCGCGGTGCGCGAATACGGCTCACCCGCCTACACGCCCGCGGAGCTCGTGGACGCGCCTGAAGCCGGCCGCAAGCAGGCCGATCTCGTGCTCGCCAATGCGCTGCCGGTGAGCATCGAAGCCCCTGCCCCTGCCGCTTCCGCCGCGGGCGGCCGCTGCGTCGAGGTGCCCGCCGGTGCCGGGCTCAAGGCACCGCCGGTGCCCCTGCGCCCCGGCGTGACCACGGTCGAGTTCGGGCCCGGCGGCCCCGGCACGATTCGCCTGCGCCGCTTTGCCCGCGCCGAGTACCCGCTGGTCAGCGAAGGCATCGCCGCCGGCTCGACGACCAGGCTCGACGTCCCGCCCGACAAGTCGGCGCGGCCGTGGCTGCTACAGGCGGAAGCGACGCAGGGGGCGACGGTCTGCCGCTAGGCCTGCGCGGCTAATGCTTGTGCGGGTGCGCGAGCCGGATCGTCAACTTGCGCGATTTCCCGGCGGCGAATTCGCGATTGGCGCGGGTGACGGCGGTGAAGGTGGTGCCGCCGTGGACCCGGGGCAGGAAACGGGCGGTGCAGGCGCGGCTGAGGGCGCGGGTGCCGTGTGGCCGGCCGTCGCGCAGGAGCTCGATCGGATCCCCTTTGCGGCCGTCGCAGGGAGAAACGAAGACGGTCAGCAGCGCCACTTTGCCACGTTCGACCCGCCGCCGTTGCGCCTTGATCCCGATCTGGGTGGACTTGAGCTGGGGGCTCTCGCTCCCGGAGGGCGAGGACGGCGGCGGGAGCGGGACCGGGCAGGATGCGGAGGGCGAGCCGGTGAGGCGATAGATCGTGCCGCCCTGCTCGATCGCGTAGATGTGTCCGTCGCCGCCTTCGCCGAAGGAGACGGGGCTATTGAGGGTGAGGCCCAGAGAGCAGTCGCCGCTGGCTTTGCCGCTCGCGGTTTCTGGTAGCCGCAGCGTCCGCAGCACGCCGGAGCAGAGGTCGCTGTAGACGTAGTTGCCGTCGAGGTCTCCGAGGCTGGGATCGCGGACTACGTAGCCGCCGATGATCGCGCAGCGTTCGGGGCCGAGGACATCGGGGTCGGGCCCGTGCGGGTAGTCGAAGACGGGGTTGGTGAAGGCCGAGACCGGCAGGGTGGCGCACTCCGGGTCGGTGGCGGGCCCGGCGACGTATCCCTCGCGGCAGTTCCAGCCGTAGTTGGTGCCACCGCCGCCGGCGATCCCGGGGAAGGGGCTGGGCGCGAAGTCGACCTCCTCGCGAGCGGACTGGCCGACGTCGCCGATCACGGTGTCGCCGGTGAGGCGGTCGAAGGAGAAGCGGAAGGGATTGCGCAGGCCATAGGACCAGATCGTGTTGGCCGGGGCGGTCGCGGCGGGGAACGGATTTCCGGGCGGGACCGTGTAGAAGGGAGCCGGGCCGGTTGGATCCGGGTGGATCCTGAGGATCTTGCCGAGCAGTTTCGTCTTGCTCTGGGCGTTGTGGAACTGGTCGTCGCCACCACCGCCATCGCCGGTCGAGATATAGAGGTTGCCGTCGGGCCCGAACTGCAGTTGGCCGCCGATGTGGTTTTTTTCGGTCGGGTGGGGGATCGTCAGCATGTTCCGCAGGGGCCCGCTGGGGCTCTGCATTTCGGCGACGTGGATCTCGCCCGGAACTTCATTGCCGGTGTAGTCGACGTAGAAGCGCCCGGTCGTGTCGAAGTCCGGCGACAGGGCGATCGACTGCAGCCCTCCCTCGCCTTCGCAGCAGCTGACCACGGAGCTGATGTCGGCGAACGGGGTGACGGTGCCGTCTTCCAGGGCCTCGATCGTGCCTCCGCGCTCGACCACGAGCAGCCGATCTGGATTGCTGGGGGAGGAGGTGATGTAGATCGGGTCCGTGAACCCGGAGCCGACTTTCTGCAGGGTCAGCGCCTGGGCGCTGCCCGCGCAGAGGAGCGCCATCGCGAGCGCGGCGGCGAGAGTCCAGCGGAGTGCGCGAATCCTGCTCATCAAGTCTCTGAAGGTAACCAAGAGCGAGCACGGAAGATGCGGCATGCCTCGGATGTCCGTCCGGCGTCGGGACGTTTTTCGGTCCGGTAGCGTGCCCCACCCGTGATGGATCGCCTCTTGATCACCGGTGGGGCCGGCTTCGTCGGCTCCAACTTGGCCGTCTCCCTTGCCGCTAGGCACCCCGACTGGGAGATCGTCGTGCTCGACAATCTCTACCGGCGCGGCTCGGAACTGAACCTGCCGCGCCTGCGCGAGGCCGGGGTCGAGTTCGTCCGCGGCGACGTCCGCGAGCCCGAAGACCTGGCGAAGCTGCCGCCGATCTCGGCCCTGATCGAGTGCTCGGCGGAGCCCTCGGTGATGAGCGGCGTCGACGGCGACACCGGCTACCTCGTGCACACCAATCTCACCGGCGCCTACAACTGCCTTGAGCTGGCCCGCCGCGACGCGGCCTTCGTCGTCTTCCTCTCGACCAGCCGCGTCTACCCGGTCGCGCCGCAGGTCGAGCTGAACCTGGAGGAGGCGGAGACCCGCTTCGAGATCGCCGCCGAGCAGGCGGTGCCGGGGATCTCGCCCGCCGGGCTCTCCGAGCAGTTCCCGCTGGAGGGCGCCCGCACCCTCTACGGCGCCACCAAGCTGGCGGCCGAGCTGCTGATCGAGGAGTACCGGGCGGGGCTCGGCGTCCCCGCGGTGATCGACCGCTGCGGCGTCATCGCAGGCCCCTGGCAGATGGGCAAGGTCGACCAGGGCGTCTTCACCCACTGGATGCTCGCCCACCACTTCGGCAACCCGCTCAGCTACATCGGCTTCGGTGGCAGCGGCAAGCAGGTGCGCGACCTGCTCCACGTCGAGGACCTGGTCGACCTGGTCGAGCGCCAGCTGCTCGACCAGGAGGCCTGGGACGGGCGCACCGTCAACGTCGGTGGCGGCCGCGAGTGCAGCCTCTCGCTGCGGGAGACGACCGCGATCTGCCGCGAGCTGACCGGCAACGAGGTGGCGATGACCCCGGTCGCCGAGACCCGGGCCGGGGACGTGCCCATATACCTTTCCGATTGCACGAAGATCTTCGGCCTGGACGAGTGGCGGCCACGGCGCAGCGCCCAGCAGGTGCTTACCGACATCTACGAGTGGGTAGCCGCCGACGGAGCGAGGATCGCCCGGGCGCTCAACATCGACACCCCCGCGGGGGAGAGGGAGTAGGCGCGAATGCCGGTCGCGATCATCACGGGGGCGGGGGGCTTGATCGGCTCCGAGGCCGTCGAGCACTTCATCGCCGAGGGCTTCGATGTGGTCGGCATCGAGAACGACATGCGGGCCAGCTTCTTCGGGCCCGAGTCCTCGACCTCGCACGTGACCGAGCGCCTCGTCTCCGAGCACTCGGAGTTCCGCTGGGAGAACGCCGACATCCGCGACGGCGCCGCGATCGAGCGGATCTTCGGCGAGCACGCGGGCCAGATCGAGCTGGTCATCCACACCGCCGCCCAGCCCTCCCACGACTGGGCAGCCAGTGACCCCCAGACCGATTTCGGGGTCAACGCCAACGGCACCCTGAACCTGCTCGAGGCGGCCCGGGCCCACTGCCCGACCGCGCCCTTCATCTTCTGCTCGACCAACAAGGTCTACGGCGACACGCCCAACCGGCTGCCGCTGGAAGACCTCGAGCAGCGGCTGGAGCTGCCCGAGTCCCACCCCTACTTCGGCGGCATCGACACCTCGATGTCGATCGACAACTGCACCCACTCGTTGTTCGGCGTCTCCAAGGCGGCCGCCGACCTGTTGGTGCAGGAGTACGGCCGCTACTTCGAGATGCCCACCGTCGCCTTCCGCGGCGGCTGCCTGACCGGGCCCCAGCACGCCGGCGCCAAGCTGCACGGCTTCCTCGCCTACCTGATGAAGTGCACCGTCACCGGCACGCCCTACACCGTCTTCGGCTACGCGGGCAAGCAGGTCCGCGACAACATCCACAGCGCGGATCTCATTGCCGCCTTCGACGCCTTCCGCAAGGCCCCGCGCGCGGCGGCGATCTACAACATCGGCGGCGGCCGCTTCTCCAACTGCTCGATGCTGGAGGCGATCGAGGTCTGCGAGCGGGTCTCCGGGCGCGAGCTGAGCTGGGAGATGGGCGAGGAGCCGCGGATCGGCGACCACCGCTGGTGGATCTCCGACCTGGCCCCGTTCGAAGCCGACTACCCGGACTGGAAGCTGCGCTACGGGGTCGAGGACATCCTCCGCGAGATGTACGAGCAAAACCTCGAGCGCTGGACGGTGAACGCGGCATGAAGCTGTCGGTGGTGATGCCGGCCCAGAACGAGGAGGGCTCGGTCGGGGGCACGGTCGAAGGCGTGGTCGCGGCGCTGGAGCGCGAGGGGATCGACTACGAGGTGATCGTCGTCAACGACGACAGCGAAGACAGCACCGAAGCGGTCGTCAACGCGATCGGCGACGCCAACCCGCGGGTGCGCTGCCATCGCTCCCACTACGAGCGCGGCTTCGGGATGGCGATCCGGGCCGGCCTCGACGTCTTCGAGGGCGATTCGGTGGCGATCGTCATGGCCGATGCCTCCGACGATCCCGAGGACCTGGTGCGCTACCACCGCATCCTCGAAGACGGCTGGGACTGCGCCTTCGGCTCGCGCTTCGTGCCAGGCGCCCGGGTCCACGACTACCCACGCCTCAAGTACGCGATCAACCGCCTCGCCAACCAGTTCATCCGCATCCTTTTCCGCCATCGCTACAACGACACCACCAACGCCTTCAAGGCATACCGGCGCGAGGTGATCGAAACCGTCCAACCGCTGCTCTCCAAGCACTTCAACCTGACCGTGGAGATCCCCCTAAAGGCGATCGTCCGCGGTCACACCTACGAGGTGATCCCGACCTCGTGGACCAACCGCACCAGCGGCGTCCCGAAGCTGGCGATGAAGGAGATGGGCAGCCGCTACCTCTTCATCGTCCTCTACGTCTGGCTCGAGAGCACGCTCAGCCGCGGCGACTACCGCGTTTCCCGGGCGGAGTTGACCCGCTCCCGCGCGAGCGGTTCGCGGTAGGCATTTGATCTCCGTCCTTCTCAGCGCCGCCGTCACCTGCTTTGCGGCCCTGTTCTTGGGTCAGGCGGCACTGCGCCTGGCCGGCGCAAGAGAGTGGAGCTGGCTGGCGCCCGCGGTGGGGCTGTCGCTCGCGATGTTGGCGGCGACGCCGACCAACCATGTGCCCGGTCGCGCCCTGACGGTTGCGATCCTGCTCGCCGCGGTCTCGATCGCGGCGGCTTTCTGGTGTCTGCGCTCGCCCCCGCACCGGCCCCCGCTCTCGGGCCTCCTGGCCGCACTGCCGGTGGGTCTGCTGGCCTTCGTCCCGTTCCTGGCGGCGGGCCGCGGCGGGATTCTCGGGGTCACGGTCAACAACGACATGGCCGTCCACCTCGTCTTCGTCGAAAGCTATATCTCGTCCGCGGTGGCGTCGGTCAACCCGCTACCGGGGGACTACCCACTCGGCCCCCACGCAATGGCGGCGCTTCTCAGCAAGGGGCTCGGGGTGCGGGGTGAGCTTGCCTTCTCCGGCTGGATGATGGCGATCCCGGTGATCAACGCGTGGATCGTGCAGGCGGTTGCGCGCCGAGCCTCCTGGTTCGGGAAGGTCGTAGTGGCGACGGTCGCCGGACTCCCGTTCCTGGTGGCTGCCTATTACGGCGAGGGGTCGTTCAAGGAGGTAGCTCAGGCCGGCCTGGTGCTGGCGATCGCGCTGGATCTCAGCGGCTATGGACCGCGCCTCGGCCGCGGGCGCTGGGTTCCCCTGGCGCTGCTGATCGGGGGCGTCATCTCGGTGTTCTCTCCGGCCGGCCTGCCTTGGCCGCTGGCTATCATCGGCCTCTGGCTCGCGGGCCTGCTGGCGATCGAGGTGTGGAATCGACGCCTGCGCGAGGTGCCGGGCGTGATCCGCCACGAGCTGCCCGCACTGGGGATAGGCCTGGCGGTGCTGATCGTCTCCCTGCTTCCGCAGGCGCACCGCATGTGGGACTTCATCGCCCTCCGCAACGGCACCGGGATCGCCGCCGACGACATCGGCAACCTGGTCGGGCCGCTGCCCGGGTGGGAGGCATTCGGCGTCTGGAACAGCGCGGATTTCCGCCTGCCCGCCTCGCCGGCGTTCACCGCGGGCATGTGGACGGCCTTCGTCCTCGGCCTCGTCGTCTTCGGGGCCTACTGGGCGTTTCGCAGAGGTCGGTGGCTGCTGCCGCTCGCGGCCCTCGGGGCGATGCTGATCTGGAGGGTCTCGGAGCACTCCCAGTCTCCCTACGTCTCGGCCAAGGCGTTGGTCATCGCCTCACCGCTGTTGCTGACGATCGCGGCCTTGCCATTGGTCGATCGTGAGCCGGGACGGCGGGCGCCGTGGCCATGGCTGCTGGTGCCCCTGTTGGGCCTGGTCCTCTTCCTGCGGGTGGGCGGCGACGACCTGCGGACGCTGCGCTGGAGTCCGGTTGGGCCCACCGACCACGCTCACCAGCTCGAGACCTTCCGCCCGCTTCTGGCCGGGAAACCGACGCTGTTCCTCGGCAACGAAGAGTTCATCCTCTGGGAGCTCGCCGGAGTTCCGGTCCAGGCCGTGGCCCTGGCGAATCTTCCTGAGCTGCCGCTCAGACCGCGCAAGGCGTGGAAAGACGGCGAGGCCCTCGACTTCGACTCCCTGCGAGCTTCGACCCTGAACGACTACGAATGGATCGTCACGTACCGGGACGCGGCGGCCAGCGAGCCGCCGCCGCAGCTGCACCTGGTCCGAACGACCGATGACTTTCAGCTCTGGAGACGGGTCGGCCGGATCCGCGAACGCTCGGTCCTGGAGGAAGGCGAATGGCCGGGCCGGGTGCTCGATTGCGACAGCCGGGAAGGCCGCGCGATCGTGGCCGCGGGCGGGGTGGCGGCGATCCGGCCGGCCCCGATCGTGGTCCCGCTCTCCTCGGTTGCCGCCGGGGATACCACGTCGGCTCGCCTCGACCTTCCGGTCGGCGCCTGGGACCTGACGATGCCTTACATGAGCCCTTTCCCGATCGACGTCAGCGCACCCGGGTTCAAGACGGTTCTGCCGGCCAGCCTCGACCGGATCGGGCCGCGCCTTCGGGTCGGCCGCCTCATGGTTCGCCGCCGCCGGCTGCTGACGCTCTCCTTTCATGTCGAGGACACCGCCCTCTCGCCCGCGACTGCGGTCGCGACCTTCGATCATCTGGTGCTCACCCCGGCCAGGGGTGCCGATCGAGTAGTGCCGATCTCCCGCGCCTGTGGGAGATATGTGGATCGGTACCGATCCGCTTCCTCCTGACCCGCTAGTAGCCTGCGTCGCCCGATGACGCCCCCTGAGCACGCCGGCGAGGATGTCCTGACGTCGAGTGAGGCCGGCGGCAAGGTGATCCGTGGAAGCGCCATGCGGATCGGCGCGAACGGCGCCGGGTTGGTCCTCGGTCTGCTGACCGCCACCCTCCTGTTGCGGCACCTGGGCGTCGAAGAATCTGGTCGTTACGTGACCGTCCTCTCCCTGGTCGGGATCGCGGTCAGCATCGTCGACACCGGCCTCAACGTCAGCGCCAGCAGCGACATGGCGGTCCGAGCGCCCACCGGCCGCAGGCGGTTGCTGGCGAACATCGTCGGGCAGCGGCTGTTGGTGGCGGCGGCGGCCCTGGTCGGGCTGGTCGCCTTTGCGCTGATTGCGGGTTATCCGAGCACGATGGTCACCGGCACGGCGCTGGCCGGGACCGGGGTGCTCCTGGTGGCGGTGGCCAACTCCATCCTGGTGCCCCTGACCGTGGAGCTCCGCAATGCCGGGATCGCCCTGGTCGAACTGCTGCGCCAGGTCGTCACCCTCGCGGGCGTGGGCCTGCTGGTCGCTCTCGGGGCGCAGTTGACCCCCTTCTTCGCGGTGCAGGTCGCGGTTGGGCTCGTGGTCCTCGCGGCGGTGCCGTTTCTGGTCGGGCACCGCGGCCTGGTTCGTCCGAGCTTCGAGTGGGAGGAGCAGCGATCTCTGCTGCGCACCGCCCTTCCGGTCGCGGCGGCGCTCGCCCTCGGCCAGATTTATTTCCGCCTGGTGATCGTGCTGATGTCGCTGATCTCCTCGCCCGAGCAGACCGGCTACTTCGGCGGGTCGCTGCGGGCGATGGAAGCGCTGATCGTCCTGCCCGTGCTCGTGGCGGGGGTGGCGTTGCCGTTGATGGCCGCCGCCGCCCGGGACGATTTGGCGCGCCTGCGCTACGCGATCGAAGGACTCAGCGAGGGCGCCGTGATCGCCGGGGTGCTGGTGGTCCTGGTCACCGTACGTGCCGCCGAGCCGGTGATGAAGGTGATCGGCGGAGCCGCGTTCGGGCCCGCGGGCGACGTGCTGCGGATCCAGGTGGTGGCGCTTCTGTTCATCGCCCTTTACCAGATCTGGACCGTGGCGCTGGTGGCGCTCGGGGCTCAGCGGCAGCTGATCCTGACCAACGCGCTCGGGCTGCTCGCGGTGGGTGTGTTCGCCGCGGCGCTGGTACCGCCGCTCGGGGCTCGCGGCGGCGCGGTCGCGAGCGTGCTCGGAGACGCCGTCCTGGCTTCGTTGATCTACTGGCGCCTGCATCTCTCGACCGGGCGGGTGACCGTGCGCGCGGGTTTCCTGGCGCGTGTGCTGGTTGCCGCCGTCTGCGGCGGCGTGGTGCTCCTGGTGCCAGGCCTTCCCGACCTGGCCGCCGCCGCCCTCGCCGGCCTCGTCTTCCTCGTCGTCGGCCACCTGGTCGGGATGGTGCCGGAGGAGCTGCGCAATGCGCTGGGCCCGGACGGGCTGCTGCGGGGGCGCCGGGCGGCCGCGCCGCCACCGTCGGACTAGCGCTCAGCGGCGACGTTGCCAGGCGAGCCAGGCGAGCCCGGCACGGGTCAGCCTGCCGGCCTCCTGATAGTGGCGGGTGCGGTTGTCGCTCAGCAGCAGATTCTCCTGCTCGCCGACCCGGAAGGTGCGACTTCGGCGCCAGCTCTGAGGTGGATAGGCACCGTCGCGGCCGACGACCATCGCCTCGAGGCCGCGCTCACGGACTTGGCGGGTGAGGCTGCGGCTGCCGCCCTCCAGCGCCACCGTCTGCAGCTTGTCGAGCCCGGTCGGCCACTCCAGGTCGAGGATCGTCTGGCGGCGCATCGCGAACCCGTTGGTTCGCAGATGTGGATTGGGAAATGGCTCGTGGCCTGGGCGCAGGCGCCTGAGCGGCCCTGGGCGCACGGCGTTCGGGCTCTCGTAGGACCCGGTGGTCGCGACCATTCCCACCTCCGGCGCGCTGAGCGCGCGGTCCAGGCTTCCCAGCCAGCCGTCGGCGAGGACGACGCTGACCGTGTTGACGAAGCAGTAATGGTCGGCCGCGACCCGATCGACCGCCGTCCGGTAGTGGTCGAGGTCCATTCCGAGGCCGAGGTCGAGCCGCTCGTGCGCGACCTCGGCGAAGAGCTCGTGCCACGGCGAGCGGTTCCCCTCGGGGCCCGCGAAGACGACCAGCAGGCGGTGCGGGGCGCCGGCCTCGTGAGCGCGGTAGGAGGAGAGGAATCGTTCGGCCGGCCCGAGGCCGTATGGGGTCCACGAGAGGTGGACCAGACAGAGCGGGGGGGCGGCCATGGTTCAGTCGGTCCGCGTCATCACGGCATAGCAGGCATCGCCGCCGCCGATCCTGTCGCCGAGCAGGATGAACGGCAGCAGCGGCAGGCTCAGCCCGTAGGCAAGCCAGAGCTTCCAGCCCGGGGTCCAGTGCCCGGCGATCACGTAATGCACGCTGTAGGCGGTGGAGATCGCGTTCGAGTTGGTTCCCACCGAGCGGGCCTCGAGCCCGAGCTCGTGGGCGAGACGAGTCAGCGCCCGCGGGGAGAAGTGCTGCAGGTGGCGAGGCATGTCCAGCATCGCCCAGCGGTTGCCGAAGAGATGCCGTTGCCAGCTCATCCAGTTGGGGACGTCGACGATCAGCCGCCCCCCCGGCGCCAGCAGCTCGCTCGTCCCGCGCACGGCCTCGACCGGATCGGGGATGTGCTCGAGCGAGTGCTGGAAGACGATCAGCTGAAAGGTCTGCGAGGGCCAGGGGTGGTCCTCCAGCGTTCCCGTGTGCACCTCGGCGCCGCGGCGGCCGGCGGCGGCGGTGGCGGCGGAGCTGGGATCGATGCCATAGGTCTTCCAACCGCGTTTGGCGAACTCGGCCAGCAACTCGCCGGCGCCACAGCCCACCTCGAGCACCGAGCCGGGGGAGAGCCCGTCGAGTTCGAAGGGCGGGCGTCGCTGCCGGCGCTTGGCGCCACTGCGGCGCAGCATCGTTCGCAGCTGGTGCAGCGGGTTGCGGACGTTGCCCTCGGTGTGTTCGTAGAACTCCTCGTAGTAGGTGTCCGCGTAATAAGGGGCGAGCTCGTCGCCGGAGAGCTGGGGGTCCGTGACCCCGTACTCGCAGGCGGTGCACTCGGCGATCCCGAAGGGCCCGTCGCCGGTGACCAGACGGTCATAGGCGCGAACTCGGGTCGGCCGCAGGGGCTGCCGGCAGATCGGGCAGAGCCGTGGAGTGCTCATCGCGGCGGTGAGAGCTTCGGCTCGGCTCGCTGTCCCGATCGTTCTTGATCCTGCTCCCGCTCGAGCTGCTGCTGCAGCAGCGCCAGCCGCTGGGCGAGGATCTTGTTCTGATCGGAGAGTCGCGAGACGGCGATCGAGAAGTGCACGAGCATCACCAGGACGAAGAGGAAGGCAACCGCGAAGAGCGCGGCCGGGGGGTAGTAGATGCCGACCCAGTGCGACAGCGTCGTCAGCAGCCCCTGCCAGATCGCCAGGACCAGGACGACGCCGCCGGCCAGCAGCCAGAGCAGGGCGTAGCGCTCCATCAGGTGGCGTCGCCGCACCAGCTCGAAGATCAGGCCGCAGATGAGGATGGCGACCACCACAACCTCGACCCGCTGGATCGCAACCGCCAGCGGCAGGCTCATGACGCCTGCTCCGCGGCCGCGGCCGAGAGCTCGTGCGACTCCCGCACCGGCCGGGTTCGGAACAGCGCCACGAACACGGCCAGAAGCACCTTGACCATGTAGTAGACGGACTGCGTGGAGGAGATCGCCGAGACGCCGGTCAGCCGCGGCGCCATCACGACCGGCAGCTCGCAGCTGCGGAGGCGGTGGGTATGCATCAGCACGATCGCCTCGACCTCCGGGTAGTCCCGGGGATAGTCGTCGGCGAACAGCTCGATGCCGCGGCGGTCGGTCATGCGGAAGCCGGAGGTCGGATCGGTGACCCGCTGTCTGGTGATCAACGACAGCACGCCGGCGAAGATGCGGATACCGACCCGGCGGGGGGCGGAGGAGCGGTAGCCGTCGCCGCCGCGCTGGAGGAAGCGGGATCCCGTAACCATGTTGAGGTCCGGCTCGCTCTGCAGCTTCCCCAGCAGCTCGGGGATGTGACGCGGATCGTGCTGGCCGTCCCCGTCGACCTGCACCGCGACGTCGTAGCCGCGCTCCTTGGCGTAGACGTAGCCGCACTGCACGGCGCCGCCGATGCCGAGGTTGAAGACCAGGCGCAGGACCGACGCCCCGGCTTCGCGGGCGCGCTCGGCGGTGAGGTCGGTGGAGCCGTCGTCGACCACGAGCACGTCGAAGTCCGGAGCCCAGCTGCCGATCGCTGTGATCGTTGCGACGATTGCCTCGGCCTCGTTATGGGCCGGGACGATGGCGAGATTGCGGCTCATGGGGCCGGTGTACGGTAGCGGCTGCCTGCCGAGGACCGTGGGCCGCGAGTGCAGTGGTCGAGAGCCGCCTGTCGCCGGCGCTTGGGTAGTCTGCTGATTATGTCGCGTCGCGCGTTGATAACCGGCATCACGGGCCAGGACGGCAGCTACCTGGCCGAGCTGCTCCTCGACAAGGGATACGAGGTGCACGGCATGGTGCGCCGGCTCTCGAGCGAGAACCATCACCGCCTGGAGGCGATCCGCGACCGGATCACGATTCACACCGGCGACCTCCTCGATCAGCGCTCGCTCGTCGACGTGATGCGCGCCTGTGAGCCGCATGAGATCTACAACCTCGCCGCGATGTCCTTTGTCGGGGCCTCGTGGAACCAGCCGACGTTGACGGCCGAGTTCACCGGGCTGGGAGTCACCAGGATGCTCGAGGCGATGCGGGAAGCGTGCCCTGAGGCCCGGTTCTACCAGGCGTCTTCCAGTGAGATGTTCGGCAAAGTCAGGGAAACGCCTCAGAACGAGATGACCCCCTTCTACCCGCGCAGTCCCTACGGAGTAGCCAAGGTCTACGCGCACTTCATCACGGTCAATTACAGAGAGAGCTACGGCCTCTACGCCTGCTCCGGCATCCTCTTCAATCACGAGAGCCCGCGCCGCAGCCTCGAGTTCGTCACTCGCAAGGTCACCCATACCGCGGCCGCGATCAAACTCGGTCTGGCGACCGAGCTGGCGCTCGGCAACCTCGACGCCCGCCGTGACTGGGGCTACGCGCCGGATTTCGTCGACGCGATGTGGCGGATGCTTCAACGTGACGAGCCCGAGGACTTCGTGGTCGGCACCGGCGTGGTCCACTCGGTCGGGGATCTCGTGAACATCGCCTTTTCCTATCTCGGTCTCGATCCGTCCGAGTACGTGCGTGAAGACCCCGCGTTCATCCGGCCGGCCGAGGTCGATCTGCTCATCGCCGACCCGGCGAAGGCGCGGGAGCAGCTCGACTGGGCGCCCACCGTCGACTTCGAGCAGCTGGTGAAAGTCATGATCGACGCCGACCTGGCGCTGCTCGGCGAAGGCAGCCCGGTCTCCGCCGCCTGAGGGGGGCGATCGATCAGGCGTCGGCGCCGGGCGCGGTGGCGACGATCGCGTACTCGCCCACCCTGGTCCGGTCCTCGTCCCAGTCTCCCGTTCCCACCGGTGCGAACACGTCACCCGCGGCGTAGCCGCTGAGCGCGCAGAGCGCGAGCATCGTCTCCGGGAAGAGCGGGTGCTTGTGGGTGGGGTCGACCCAGAAGGCCTTCAGCGCCGCCGCCGAATGGGGGTTCACCGTCTCGGCGATGAGCAGCCCGCCCGGCTTCAGGCGCGAAAGGCTGAGATCGAGGAACCGCTGCAGCTGCGAGAGCTCGATGTGCTCGATCACCTGGGCGCTGAAGATGGCGCCCAGTGAGTTGGGCTCGGCCCGCTCGAGGACCCCGATCAAGTCCCCCTGCTCGACGTTCTCGTGGCCCTTCTTGTGGCAGCGCGCGACCTGATCGAGGTCGAGGTCGACTGCCTGGAAGGCGATCCCCCGCTCGGCCAGGAGGTCAAGAAACTCGCCGCGGCCGCAGCCGGCGTCGAGCACCGGCTCGCGGCCGGAGACGAGATCCAGGTAGACCCGTTGGCGATCGCGGATCATCTGCTCGGAGCCCCGAAACAGATCCTCGAACCCGCGGTAGCCGTCGCCGTCGGTCGCACCGGGCTCGCCGCGGAAGCCGATCGTCTTGCCGAGAACGGGATGATCCCGGTGCCCGAGCCGGTCATCGGCCATGTACGGCTCCGCCGCGGCTGCCCGGACAAGCTCGTCCGCCTTGGTCATGTGGTCGCCGAGCGTTCGCAGGGTTCGATCGTTCTCTAGGTCCATCCTCAGGGCTTCGCCGGTCACTTCGCGCAGTTCGTCCAGGGACTCGGCGATGCTGTCGTCGATGCGCTGCTGGTGGGCCAGTAGGGCCTCAGCAGGCGCAGATACAGGCGCGTTGCCGAGGCTTGGACCCCGCCGCCCCCCGCCGCGGCGGGGGCGCCGAGAAGTTGAGCAGATGCTCGAGCAGGCCGCGGCCGCTGGGCGCTCCCGCCGCCGCGTGGGCGGGGCTCGGGCGCTCGAGGCGGGCGATCAGGCTGGCGCGCTTGATCTGCCCGATCCTCAGCTTGATCGCCTCCGCGGCCGCCTGCGGCGAGTGGGTCCGACGGATGTCGTCGGCGGCGCGGCGCCCACGCAGGGCGGCGGCCTCCGGGTTCTCGAAGACCTGGCGCATCAGCGCTGACGCCTGCTCGAGGTCGGGCTCGGCCCACTCCTGCTCCGCTGGGTACGGGTCCGCGTCGGGCCCGATCTCGACCATGGTGTGCGGGACGAGATAGCTGTTCCCCTCGTTCATGAAGTCGAGGTTGCCGGAGTAGGCGGTGGCGATCACCGGCCTCCCGAAGTACATCGCCTCCGCCATCGTCAGCCCGAGCCCCTCCGAGCGGTGCAGCGAGACGTAACAGTCACAGCCCGCGATCATCGCGTCCTTCATCCCGGCGCTGACCGTGTCCTTGAGCAGGTGGATTTCGGGGCGATCGCGGGTGGCCGCCGCGAGCGCCTCGCGCTCGGCGGGAAATTCGTCGCCGCAGATGGACTTGATCACCAGCGATGGCCCGGCTCCCGGCTCAAATGCTCGGCAAAAGCCTCGACCAGCCCAGCGGATCTTGCGACGGAAGACGCTGCGGTAGTCGAAGAGGAAGCAGAAGCAGAAGCCCTCGGGCATGCCCAGCTCGGCCCGGCTCAGCGGCCCCGGCTCTCCGGGCGTGATCGGCACCCGGATCGTGTGCACGGGGGTCGAGGAGAGCGGACGGAGGGTTGCCGCGATGGCGGCTCCGAGGCGACCCAGACTTCATTCACGTAGTCGAAGGCAGGGTGCCACTGCTCGGGGAAGTGGGAGACCTCCCAAAACCACAATCCGGTCGAGTGGCGGTTCTCGAAGAAGCGAGGCCCGAGAGCCGTCGCC
>CAWCIS010000007.1:0-89047 GCA_963795625.1 uncultured Solirubrobacterales bacterium
CGGCGATCGCGCCCTCGATCGCCTCGGCCAGCTCGTCGATCTGCGCGGGCGTGCGGCGCTCGGTGATCGCGACCAGGAGGCCGTCCTCGTGCTCAGGGTACTCACGCCCGAGCGGGTAGCCGGCGGCGATCCCGCGCTCGGCGCAGTGGTCGAGGACGGCGGCGACCGGAGCGTCGAGGCGGATGGCGAACTCGCGCACGACCGGCGCCTCGTGCAGCAGCTCGACCCCCTCGACCGCGGCCAGGCGCTCGCGGGCGTAGGCGGTGCGGCGGACCAGCAGCTCGCCGAGCTCGCGGAAGCCCTCGCGGCCGAGCCAGGCGAGGTGGACCATCGCCCCCAGCGCGTTCAGCGCCTGGGCGGTGCAGATGTTGTTGGTCGCTTTCTCGCGGCGGATGTGCTGCTCGCGGGTCTGCAGGGCGAGGACGAAGCCGCGGCGGCCGTCGACGTCCTCGGTTTCGCCGGCGATCCGGCCCGGCATGCGGCGGATCTGGGCCTCGGTCGCGCAGAAGAAGCCGAAGGAGGGGCCGCCGAAGTCGAGCCGGTTGCCGAGCGGCTGGCCCTCGCCGAGGGCGATGTCGGCGCCGCACTCGCCCGGCGGCTTGAGGATTCCCAGCGTGATCGGGTCGCAGGCGACCACGAGCAGGGCGCCGTGCTCCTTAGCGGCGGCTCCGAGCGCCTCGACGTCCTCGATCGCGCCGAGGAAGTTGGGGCTCTGCAGGATCACGGCCGCGGTCTCGCTATCGACCGCCGCGGCCAGTGCGGCGGCGTCGGTGACGCCACCCTCGAGCCCGACCTCGACGATCTCGGCTCCGTAACCCTCCGAGTAAGTCGCCAGCGTCTCGCGGCTGTGCGGGTGGACGCCGCGGGAGACGACGAAGCGGCGGCGCTTGGTCGCCCCCATCGCCAGGTAGCCGGCGGAGGCGACCGAGGAGGGCCCCTCGTAGAGGCCGGCGTTGGAGACCGGCAGCCCGGTCAGCTCCGACATCGCCGTCTGGAACTCGAACATCACCTGCAGCCCGCCCTGGGAGATCTCCGGCTGATAGGGCGTGTAGGGAGTCAGGAACTCCGAGCGCGAGGTGATCGCGTCGACGATCGCCGGCACGTAGTGGTCGTACATCCCGGCGCCGACGAAGCAGACCTCGGCTTCGGCGTCGGCGTTGCGCCCGGCGAGGCCCGCCAGCCGCTCGTAGACCTCGGCCTCGCTGAGCCCGTCGGGCAGCGCCAGCGGGCGGCCGAGGCGGAGCGGCTCGGGGATCTGCTCGAACAGCTCGGCGGTCGAGTCGACCCCGATCGCGGCCAGCATCTCGGCCCGGTCGTCGGGCGTGGCTGAGGTGTAGCGGGTCAAGCGGCTAAGGCTACGGAAACGGGTGGGCGGCGCCGCTAGCCCTCGAGCAGCTTGCGGTATTCGCCGGCTTCGAGCAGGCCCTCGGCCTCCTGCGGCGCGGTCAACCGAACTTTGACCAGCCAGCCCTCGCCGTAGGGGTCCTCGTTGATCTTCTCCGGCGTGTCCTCGAGCGCGTCGTTGACCGCGACGATCTCGCCGGACATCGGCGCGATCACGTCGGAAACGGCCTTGACCGACTCGACCTCGGCGTAGGAGGAGTCTTTCTGGATCGTCGCGCCGAGCTCCGGCGGGTCGTAGAAGACGACCTCACCGAGCGAGTCCTGGGCATACCAGGTGATTCCGAAGACGGCGTGCTCGTCGCCCTCGAGCCGGGCCCAGTCGTGCTGGTCGTGATAGCGCAGGTCGTCTGGGTAGTTGGCTTCGGACAAGGCTCAGCTCGCTTTCCGGTTGGACGTATACAGCGGCTTGGAAGCTACCCGGGCGGCGCGACGCTTGCCGCGCACGTCGATCTCCAGCTCGGTCCCGGGCTCGGCCAGGTCGGCGCGGACGTAGGCCATGCCGGCGCCGCGCTCGAGCGAGGGCGAGAAGGTGCCGGAGCTGACCGCGCCCACCGTCTCCTCGCCGGAGAGGACCGGGTTGCCGTCGCGGGGGATGCCGGCGCCCTCGATCAGGAACGGGGCGAGGCGCTCGGCCGTGCCCTCGGCGCGAGCCGCGGCGACGACCTGGGAGCCGAGGAAGCCCGTGGACTCGACGCAGCACCAGCCGAGGCCGGCCTCGATCGGGTTGCGCGCGGTGCTGAGCTCGTTGCCGTGCAGCGGGAAGCAGACCTCGAGGCGAAGGGTGTCGCGGGCGCCGAGCCCGCAGGGGACGACGCCGGCGTCGAGCAGCTCGGCCCAGATCGGCGGCGCCACCTCGGGGTCCAGCAGCATCTCGACCCCATCCTCGCCGGTGTAGCCGGTGCCGCAGACCAGCGCCGGGCGGCGGCCGACCTGGACGTGGGCGACCCGCATCCGCGGTGGCAGCTCGATCCCGAGCGCGCGGGAGAGGACGGCGCGAGCGTGCGGGCCCTGGACCGCGAGCATCGCGTAGCGGTCGGCGACGTCGCGCACGGAGACGTCGAAGTCGCGGCTCCAACGCCCGAGCCAGGCGAGGTCGACCCCGTGGTTGGAGGCGTTGGTGACGACCAGGTAGCGATCGCCGCCGAGCCGGTAGACGAAGAGGTCGTCGACGACCCCGCCGTCCTCCTGGCACAGGCACGAGTACTGGGCGCCGCCGATCTCGATCCTGGCGACGTCGTTGGAGAGGACCAGCTGCAGGAACGCCAGCGCGCCCGGCCCCTCGACCTCGACCTCGCCCATGTGCGAGACGTCGAACATCCCGGCGTGCGTGCGCACCGCCGAGTGCTCCTCCTTGATGCCCTCGTAGGTGACGGGCATCTCCCAGCCCGCGAACGGCACGATCTTCGCGCCGAGCCGCTGGTGCTGATCGTAGAGGGGCGTGCGCCGGAGGTCGCTCACGCCCCTCAGGCTATTGATCAGTCTTTGAGGAAGCCGGGCACGTCGATGTCGTCATCGCTGACCCGCAATTTGCGGATGTCGGTGTCGTCGGCGGCGATCCGCGGCTTCGCCTCGTAACGCCGCCGCACCCGCTGCGGCGAGCGCGCCAGCAGCTCGAAGCCTTCGAACCCCGTGGCGATCACGGTGACCCGGACTTCGTCTTTCATCGACTGGTCGACGACGGAGCCGAAGATGATGTTGGCGTTGTCGTCGGCCTCGGCCTGGACCAGCTGCGCCGCCTCGTTGACCTCGAACAGGCCGAGGTCCTCGGGGCCGGTGATGTTCAGCAGCATCCCGGTCGCGCCCTTGATCGACTCCTCGATCAGCGGCGAGGTGATCGCCGCCTTGGCGGCGTCGAGCGCACGGGCCTCGCCAGAGGCGGAGCCGACGCCCATCAGGGCGGAGCCGGCATCGCGCATGATCGTGCGCACGTCGGCGAAGTCGAGGTTGATCAGGCCCGGGATCGTGATCAGATCGGTGATGCCCTGGACGCCCTGGCGGAGGATGTCGTCGGCCTGGCGGAACGCCTCCAGCACGCTGGTGCGCCGCTCGACCGCCTGCAGCAGCTTCTCGTTCGGGACGATGATCAGGGTGTCGACGTTGTTGCGCAGTTTCTCGATGCCCTCGAGCGCCTGCTGCATGCGCCGTTTGCCCTCGAACTCGAACGGCTTGGTGACCGCGCCGACGGTGAGGGCGCCGATCTCTTCCTTGGCGATCTCGGCGATTACCGGGGCCGAGCCGGTGCCGGTGCCGCCACCCTCGCCGGCGGTGACGAAGACCATGTCGGCGCCCTTCAGCGCCTCCTTGATCTCGTCGCGGCTCTCCGCCGCGGCGCCCGCGCCGACCTCGGGATTACCCCCGGCACCGAGGCCGCGGGTCAGCTCCTGCCCGATCGAAAGCTTGATGTCCGCATCGCAGGCCTGCAGGGCCTGGGCGTCGGTGTTGACCGCGACGAACTCGACGCCGCGAATGCCGGCATCGATCATGCGGCTGACCGCGTTGGTACCGCCGCCGCCAGCTCCGACGACCTTTATGACCGCGAGGTAAGTGGATTCCATCTCCCGATTTCTTCCTTAGCCGCGCTCGCAAACCTGCCGAGACAGCTGTTGTTTGAGTTGAGCCCTTGTTCTGTCCGAGCCTTCAGCAAGGCTCAAGGGTTCGAGCCTTCGCTTCAAGTACGGAAATTCCGCTGAACGTAGGGCATTGTCGCGCCTCTGTCAAACCGGCGACAGGCATCGTGCAAGGCCAGAGTCTCGATGCTAACTTGAGACTTCGCCCACCCTAACCCTTTGGTCGAGGGTTTAGGGAGCGGGCGGAAGCGCATGCCCAGAGCCGCCGTAGGCGGGCCTGCTCGGAGCGCTCAGGTCTACATAATCGAGCGCCGTGATTTCCGGGTCGGCGAGAATCGCCGCCGCCGCCTTCCACTTCTGGGAGGCCAGCGAGGCGTCGCCGAAGCGCAGTTCGATCCCCGAGGTCGTTTCCACGTCCACCCCGCTTTCGCCGTAGTGGCTGGACGCCAGGTACGGGCGCAGCGCCGGCGGAGCGGCGCCGAGCACGCGGGCCTGCTGCAGCATCGGACCGGCCAGGCGACCCCCTTTGGGAGGTTCGGAAAGCGGCAGGGCCGGCAGCGCGGGCGCTTCCGCCAACGGCCACCAGCGGACGACCGCCCCCCCGGCGGTTACGGCGACCGCGTCTTCACCGCTGCCGATCACCGCCACCGGCTCCGGCACCTGGACCGCGCCGATCGTGGTCTTGTCGCCGAACAGCCTCTGGGCGACGAAGGCGATGACGATCACGGCCAGGATGACCGCAACCCCCTTCCAGAGCCGCGAGCTCACAGCTCCCAGCCGCTGAGCCGGCTGACCTCGCCCAGCACCTGGACCTCCGGCTCCAGCTCGATCCCGAACTCGGCGTGGACGCGGCGACGGCCCTCCGCCATCAGCTCCAACACGTCCTCAGTGCTCGCCGTGCCCGTGTTCTCGACGAAGTTGGCGTGCTTCGCGGAGAAGCGGGCTCCCCCGTGGCTGAGACCGCGGCAACCGGCCGCCTCCAGCAGCTGACCGGCCGAGCGGCCCTCGGCGCGCTCGTCCTCGGGATTCTTGAAGGTCGAGCCGAAGGTCTTGATCCCCGAGGGCTGGGCCTCGCGACGGCGCCCGCGCATCGTCGCCAGGGTGGCTCGGATCGCCTCGGGGTCGCCGGAGCGGAGCCGGAAGGAGGCGCGGCTGACCACTTCGCCGGGGCGCAGATTCGAGCGCCGGTAGGAAAAGCCGAGCCGGTCGGGGGCGCGGCGGTCGGTGCCGGTCGCGGTGCTGACCTCGACCCAGTCGAGCACGCGGGCCAGCTGGCCGCCGTAGGCATTGGCGTTCATCCGCACCGCCCCGCCGGCGGTGCCGGGGATGTTGATCCCGAACTCGAGCCCGGAGAGGCCCCAGCCGGCGGCTTTGGCCGCGGCCGAGGGGAGGCGGGCGCCGCCGCCGCAGAGGATCGCGTCGCCCTCGCGCTCGATCGTCGTGAGGTCGCCGTCCAGCTTGATTGCGAGTCCGTGGAATCCATCGTCGGCTACGAGCAGGTTCGAGCCGGACCCGATCAGTCCTACCGCCAGGTCATCCGCCGCGGCCCAACGCAGCATCTCGACCAACTCCGGCTGGGTCGAGGGGCGGGCGAACCAGTCGGCGGCGCCGCCGGTGCGGATCGTGGTCAGGCGCGCCAGCGGGTAGTCGGACTTGACCCCTTCGGGCGGCGCGCTCATCCCTCCGCCTCCAGCAGCGACTCACCGAGCTTGAAGACGTCGCCGGCGCCGATCGTGACGAGGACCGGCCCGGTGCCCTTCCGCTCGGGGTCAGGATGGTCCCCGGTTCGAATCCGATCGCCCCGGTCGAGACGGTCGACGAGAGCGCGGAGCGCCGTTTCGGCCTCTGGCAGCCACCAGACCGGCCGCCCCCCCGCCCGCTCCGCCGCCGCCTGCGCCACCCGCAGCCCGCTGACCCCGGCCAGCTCGCCGACCGGCTCCTCGCGGGCCGGGTAGACGTCGAGCACGAAGACCTCGTCGGCCAGGGCCAGGGCGGCGCCGAACTCGGTCGCGAGCGCCTTGGTGCGCGAGTAGAGGTGCGGCTGGAAGACGGCGATCAGGTGCGCGGGCTCGAGTTCGCGCAGGGCCGAGAGCGCGGCGCGGACCTCGGTCGGGTGGTGCGCGTAGTCGTCATACACGCGGGTCTCGCCGCGCGAACCCTTCAACTCCAGCCGCCGTCGCACCCCGGGAAAGCTCTCGAGCGCGGCCGCGGCCGCCACGACGTCGAACCCGGCCAGCTCGATCGCGGCCAGGGCGGCGCGAGCGTTGGCGCGGTTGTGCTTGCCGGGCACGGCCAGGTGCAGGGCAGGCTCCTCCGGGACGAGGTCGGAAAAGCGCCTGACTTCCTTGCCCCCCGCAATCCGGTCGTAGAGGGAGTCGGCGCCGGGGCCGCCCTCGGCGTCGACCGCCGCGGCAACCGGCAGGACCAGGCCCGCCGCCGGCGCGGTGAAGCGCTCGAAGGCGAGGTGCAGCTCCGCCAGCGAGCCCCAGCGCGTGTGGTGGTCCATCTCGACGTTGGTGACGACGGCGATCTCCGGCTTCAGCTCGAGGAAGCTGCCATCGCTCTCGTCGGCCTCGGCGACCACCCACTCGCCCTCGCCCCAGCCCGCGTTGGCCGCCCCACCGTTCGCGCCCACCCCCGGCACCTCGCCGCCGACGAAGAAGGCGGGGTCGGCGCCGGTCGCCCGCAGCGCCCAGACCGCCATCGCCGTCGTCGTCGTCTTGCCGTGGGTGCCGGCGATCGCGATCAGCCGCTTCTCGGCACAGAGCTCGGCCAGCAGGGCGCCGCGGTGGATCGGCTCGACCCCGCGCTCGCGAGCCAGCGCCAACTCCGGGTTGTCGGCGCCGATCGCGGTCGAGACGACCACCTCGGCGCCCTGCGGCAGGTTGGCGGCGTCGTGGCCGACGACAGGCTCGAGGCCGGCCTGGCGCAGGCGCTCCATATATGAGGAGTCGCCGCGGTCGCTGCCGCTGACCGTGGCGCCGAGCCGGGCACAGACCAGCGCCAACCCGCTCATGCCCGCCCCGCCGACGCCGATGAAGTGGAGCCGACGGTCACCCCAGTCCGCCCCGCCGCTCACAGGACCACCGCCGCCGCGCATCCAATTTCGACCCCAGCGGGGTGGGGCAAAGGTCGGATGCGGCGTTGGGAGCTCATCGCACCGCCGCCAGGACCTCGTCGGCGATCCGACGCGCCGCGTCGGGTTTGGCCAGGCCCCGCGAGGCCGCCGCCATCGCCTCCAGCCGGGTGGGCTCGCCGAGAATCGCCGTCACCTCGGCCCGCAGCCGCTCGGCCCCTGCCGCGCCGCCGAGCTCGGAGTCGGATAGCACCGTCGCCGCCCCGGCGCGCTCCATCCAGGCGGCATTGGCGCTCTGGTGGTCGCCGGTCGCGTGCGGATAGGGCACCAGGATCGCCGGCCGGCCGGCCGCGGTCACCTCGAAGATCGAACCGCCGGAGCGTCCCAGGACCAGGTCGGAGGCGGCAAGGAAGTCGGCGAGGCCGGCGGGGTCGTAGTCGACCAGGGTGTAGCCGTCGCGGTGCGGTGCCGCCTCGAGCCGGCGCTCCAGCTCCCCGTGGTCGCGGCGGCCGCTCAGGTGCAGGACCTGAAAGTCGCGCCCGTCGCGCTCGGCGAAGGCTTCGAGGGCGGCGAAGTTGACCGAGCGGGCCCCCTGGCTGCCGCCGACGACGAACAGGCAGCGGGCCGCGGGCGCGATCCCGAAGCGGCGGCGCGCCGCCTCGCGGTCGGCGGCGACGATCTCCCGCGGCACCGGCCGCCCGGTGACGAGGTAACGCTCGTCCTCCCGCCCGGCGATCGGGAAGGCGAGGCAGACGCGGCGGGCCCGTCGCGCCAGCAGCCGGTTGGCGAGACCCAGGTGGCTGTCGGCCTCGGTCAGGACCAGCGGCGTCCCACTCAGGGTCGCGGCCAGCCCAGCCGGGCCGGCGACGTAGCCGCCGCCGCCCATGACGACGTCGGCGCCGCGTGCCCGCAGCGCCGCGCGCGCCGCGGCAACCGCGCCGAGCGCCTCGAAGCCGGCCCGCGCCGCGCGCAGCGGGTTCTTGCGGTCGATCCCGCGGACTTTGACGAAATCGATCTCGTAGCCGGCGGCCGGGACCAGCTCGGCCTCGATCTTCTCCCGCGTCCCGAGGAAGGAGACCTCGGCGCCGCTAGCCCGAAGCTCGGCGGCGACCGCCATGGCGGGGACCACGTGACCCGCGGTTCCCCCCGCTGCCACCACGACCTTTGGCTTTCCTGGCACCGCTCGCTCGGCTCCTTTCGCGGCTGGGCGTGCGCCCGCCTTCGACGACGCGCAGTTTGCCGGCGCGACCCCCCGTCGTCGCGCGCGCCGCCTTGGCAGTGCCGCCGCGGGCGACGTTGAGGATCAGGCCGACCGCGAACAGGGTCGCCATCAAACTGCTGTTGCCGTAGGAGACGAAGGGCAGCGGCACCCCGGTCAGCGGCGCCAGGCCCATCACCGCGAAGAGGTTGATCGTCGCCTGGACGAGAATCAGGGAGGTGAGGCCGGCGACCAGCAGGCGGCCGTAGGTGTCCTTCGCTTTCTGGGCGACTTTGAGCCCGGCGTAGCCGAACATCGCGAAGAGGCCGACGACGCCGACGATCCCGATCATGCCGAGCTCCTCGCCGATCACGGCGGAGATCATGTCGGTGTGGGCCTCGGGCAGGTAGAAGGCCTTCTGGACCCCGTTGCCGATGCCGACCCCGAAGATGCCGCCGGAGCCGAGCGCGATCTTCGCCTGGGCCGCCTGGAAGCCGGCTCCGGAGGCGTCGGAGCCGGGGTTGAGGAAGCCGGTCAGGCGGGCCATCCGGTAGGGCTCGATGATCGTCATCAGCAGCGCCGCGCCGCCGATCGCCAGCGCGATCAGGCCGAGGTCGCGGGGGCGGGCGCCGGCGGCGATCAGGGTGGCGCCGACGGCGAAGGCGATCACCATCGTCGTCCCCATGTCGGGCTCGAGCATGATCAGCAGGCAGGCGGCGGCGGAGACGACCAGGAGCGGCATGAAGCCTTCGAGCGAGCGCGCCCGTTTTGGCTTGCGGGCAAGCAGGTCGGCCCCGTAGAGGATCAGCGCCACCTTGGCCAGCTCCGAGGGTTGGATCTGCAGCGAGCCGGAACCGATCCAGCGGGTGGCGCCGTTGACGTTGGAGCCGACGCCGAGCACCGCGACCAGGAGGAAGAGCGAGAGGCCGAGGATCACAGGGGTCAGGTTGCGGACCACCTGCAGCCCGTGGCGCGCGGTCAGGTGCATGACCAGCAGGCCGACGGCGCCGAAGATCAGCGTCCGCTTCAGGTAGAAGGCGCTGTCGGAGAGGCCGCCGTTCTGGAGGATGCGGGTGGTCGAGCTGGCCGAGAAGACCATCACCGCGCCCAGCGCCAGCAGGCAGAGGGTCGCGGTCAGCAGCATGTTGTACTCGGCCGAGACGGGCCGCGAGCGCGAGCGCTTCTTCGCCTTCTTCGTCCTGCCTCTGGCGGGCCTGCCGAAGCCGAGGCGGCCGAGGGCGAGCGGGAAGGCGCTCACCGCAGCCCCTCGACGATCGCGCGAAAGCGCTCGCCGCGGCGCTCGAAGTTCTCGAAGGCGTCGAAGCTGGCGCAGGCGGGCGCGAGCAGGACGACCTCGCCGGGCGCGGCCGCGGCGGCGGCGCGGCCGACCGCGTCCTCGAGGTCATCGCAGCGATGCAGGGCGACTCCGGCCGCGGCGGCGGGCGCCAGCTCCTCGGCCAGGCGCTCGGCCGTGGCACCGGTCAGGTAGGCCGCGGCGCAGCGCTCGCGCACCGGCTCCAGCAGGGGCGCGAACGGCTCACCCTTCTCGCTGCCGCCGAGGATCAGGTGAACGCCGCTTTCGAAGGCGCGGATCCCGACCACGGCGGAGGCGACGTTGGTCGCCTTCGAGTCGTTGACGAAGCGGACGCCGCCGATCTCGGCCACCGGCTCGAGCCGGTGCGGCACGCCGGCGAAGCCGCGCAGCCCCTCGCGCACGGCCTCGCGGTCGAGCCCCATCGAGAGCGCCGCCGCGGCGGCGGCCATCGCGTTGTGGACGTTGTGCTCGCCGAAAAGACCAAGCTCCGCGACTCGCAGCAGCGGCTCGCCGTCGTAGAAGATCGTCCCCTCGGCCAGCGCCACCTCGCAGTCGGGGCCGGGACCGGCGCAGAAGGCGAGCCGGCGGGCGCAGCCGCCGAGGTCGATGCCGGCCAGCTCCGGGTCGTCGGCGTTGTAGACGGCGACGTCGTCGTTGCCCTGGTTGGCGAAGATCCGCAGCTTCGCCGCCAGGTAGGACTCGAGGTCGCCGTGGCGGTCGAGGTGGTCGGGCGCGAGGTTGAGGAAGACCGCGCACTCGGGGGCGAAGAAGCTCGTGTCCTCGAGCTGGAAGCTGGAGGCCTCGCAGATCACCGTCGCCTCCGGCTCGACCTGCCCGACCAGCTCCGAGAGCGGCGTGCCGACGTTGCCGGCTACCGCGACCGGCTCACCGGCACTGCGGTAGACGTGGCCGAGCAGCTCGACCGTGGTCGTCTTCCCATTCGTCCCGGTGACGGCGACGAAGCGGTTCGGCAGCGCCCGCCAGGCCAACTCCAGCTCTCCGACTACGTCGATTCTCCGCTCCAGAGCGGCGGCGATCACCGGCGCCTCCCGGGGAACACCCGGGCTCTTGACGACGGTCCGCGTCCCCTCGAGCAGTGCAAGTCCATCCGATTCCAAAAACACTTCGACGCCGGCCTCCGAAAGCCTTCCCGCATCTTTCGGATTGCCCGAATCGACCCCGCGCACCGACTCTCCCCGCTCGGCGAGCAGACGCGCCGCGGCCTGGCCCGAGCGCGCCAGCCCGACCACGAGGAACGGGCCCGGCGGCAGATCCGGGCGCAGGCGTCTGGTCGGAGGCGCACTCATCGGGGACGGATTCGCCCCCGAGCGCCCAGTACCTGTGCCCGGCTCGCGCTCAGCCGGCGAAGCCTCCGATCTCGCGCGCCAGTGCCGCGGGCTGATCGAGCGGGATCAGCGTGTAGCAATCGGGCAGCTCGACGAAGCGGGAGTCGGGAAAGGCGGCAGCGAGCTCGCGGCCCTGCGCGGTCGGCATCATCTTCCCCTCGCTGTCCCAGACGACCAGGACCGGGCGCTGGAAGGAGCCGAGCGCCGCGGTGGCGGCGCGGATTTCGCGTTTGCCCCGCATCGCGCCCCCCGCGTACTTGCGCAGGTCGCGCTGGATCTCGGGGCGCGCCAGCGGCTCCAGCCAGCTCCGCATCAGCTCGTCGGGGATGCCGCGCTTGCTCATCTGGCCGTAGACGAACGGCAGCCCGCGCAGCCGCGGCGAGAGCAGGGTCCGGCGCATCATCGAGAGCCCGCCGGGGAGCTTGCAGGAGAGCCAGGCAGCGTGGCCGCCGAGCCCGGGCGGGTAGTTGCCGGCGGTCTCGCAGGAGACCAGGACCAGCCGGTCGACCCGCTCCATCAGGCCGTCGGCGATCATCGTCTGAGCACCGCCCCAGTCGTTGAAGCAGAGGACGACGTCGCGCAGCTCGAGCCGCTCGAGGAACTCGGCGACGAGGCGGCCGACCCCGCGCAGCGAGAGGTCGGCATCCGCACGCAGCGGCCGCCGGTGCCCGCCGAAGGGCAGGACCGGGGTGAGGCAGCGGAAGCCAGGGCCGAGGCCCTCGATCACGCCCTGCCAGAGGCGGCCGTCCATCGCCAGCCCCGGCAGCATGACCAGCACCGGCCCCTCGCCACCCCTGTCGCCGTACTCCATGGTCCCCGCCGCCAGCTCGATTTCAGCCATTGCATCCTCCGTTTCCAGCCGACTAGATAGATCGCTCTAGTTTTTGGCACCGTATCATCAGCGGCGATGGCCGGCGACACCAAGGAACGGATACTCGAGAGCAGCGGCGAGCTGTTCCGGCGCCAGGGCTACATGGGCACCGGGGTCAAACAGATCCTCGCCGAGGCAGGCGCGCCGTTCGGCTCGCTCTACCACCACTTCCCCGGCGGCAAAGCCGAGCTGGGGGCCGAGACCGTGCGCCGCTCCGGCTTCCTCTACGGGCTCCTCCTCGGCGAGTTCGCCGGGCCCGAGGTCGAGCTGGCGCAAGGGATCCGGGCTTTCTTCGCGGGCGCGGCCGAGACCCTGGTCGAGACCGGCTACGCCGACGCCTGCCCGATCGCGACCGTGGCCCTGGAGACCGCCGGCACCGACGAGGAGCTGCGCCAGGCCTGCGCCGACGTCTTCAACGCCTGGATCGAGGGCGGCACCGAGCGCTTTGCGATGGAGGGCATCCCCCGCGACCAGGCCCGCGTCCTCGTGATCCAGATGCTCGCCGCCCTCGAGGGCGCCTTCGTCCTCAGCCGCGCCCTCCGCAGCACCGAGCCGGTCGAACTCGCCGGTGACGCCTCAGTCGCCGCCATCCAAGCTGCGCTGGACCGCTGACCGGGTGGGCGGCGCGGTGGGGCAGGCCGAGAACGTAAACCTCGCCCGCAGGCCTGCCCCACCGGGCCACCCACCCGGCCGGAGCTCAGCGCCCGATGCTCTGCTGGTACAGCGTGAACCCGATCCCGGAGCAGACCGCGGCGATGATCCAGAAGCGCAGCATGATCTTCGTCTCCGACCAGGCCATCATCTCGAAGTGGTGATGGAGCGGGGCCATCAGGAAGACGCGGCGGCGGAAGGTCTTGAAGGAGAAGACCTGGATCGCCACCGAGAGCGCCTCGATCACGAAGATGCCGCCGATGATCAGCAGCAGCACCTCGGTCTGAGTCATCACCGCCAGGGCCCCGATCGCCCCGCCTAACCCGAGCGAGCCGGTGTCGCCCATGAAGATCGAGGCCGGGAAGGCGTTGAACCAGAGGAAGCCGATACAGGCGCCGACCAGGCAGGCCGAGAGCAGAGCCAGGTCCTGCTGCCCGTTGGCGACGAAGGCGATCGCGGTGTAGGCGAGGAGGACGATCGCGCAGGAGCCGGCGGCGAGGCCGTCGAGGCCGTCGGTGAGGTTGACCCCGTTGGAGAAGCCGGAGAGGACGAGGAAGACGAGGACGAAGTAGAGGACCGGGCCGAGATCGATGCTGGCGTCGCCGATGCGGAAGTAGAGGATCGGTTCGAGCCCGACCTCGTGCCGCGCCACCCACCATAGGACCAATGCCAGGAGCACCTGGAAGAGGATCTTGTAGCGCGCCGAGAGCCCGAGCGAGCGGCGTTTGACGATCTTGATGAAATCGTCGGCGAAACCGATCGCGGCGCAGCCGAGGGCGACGGCGAAGACGGTCATGCTCTGCGCGTCGCGGTCGGAGAGGACTAGGTAGGGCACGCAGATCGCGACGAAGATGATCAGGCCACCCATCGTCGGCGTCCCGGCCTTGGCGTGGTGCTCCTGCGGGCCGTCCTCGCGGATGTGCTGCCCGAACTCGCGGACCCGCAGGTATTCGATGAATTTGGGGCCGAGGAAGATGCAGATCAGCATCGCCGCCATCCCCGCGATCAGGATTTCGCCCATGATTAAGCGCGGCCTCCTCTGCTCGCCGGGGGCGAAGAGGAATCAGAGATGGATTCGCCCCCGGCTCCGCGTCCGGGGGCCGCTTCCAGCAGAAGGACGGCCACCTCCTCCAGTCCCGCCGAGCGCGAGCCCTTGACCAGGACCGCATCGCCCGGCTCCAGCTGGGCGGCCAGCAGCTCGGCCGCCTCGGCCGGGTCGGCGACCAGCTCGTCGGGCGCGTAGTCGCGGGCCGACAGGCCGACGCCGAGCACCATGTCGACCCCGGCGGCACGGGCGTGCTCGCCGACCTCGCGGTGGAAGCCGGGGGCGCCGGGACCGAGCTCGCCCATCTCGCCGAGCACGGCCACGGTCCGCGGGGCGCCGAGGCTGGCGAGATGGTCGAGCGCCGCGCGCATCGACACCGGGTTGGCGTTGTAGCAGTCGTTCACGAGGACGATCCCGTCGCCGAGCTCGATGCGCTCGCCGCGGAAGCGGGAGAATCCTATGTCCGCGGCGCGGTCGGCCATCTCGGCGAGCGACGCGCCGAGGGCAACGCCGGCGGCGATCGCGGCCAGGGCGTTGGTCAGGTTGTGCGCCTCGGCGAACGGGAAGTGGAAGCGCTGAGTACCCGCGGGGGTGGAGATCGACGCCTCGGTCACCCCCTCAACCACCTTCGACTCGGTCGCCTCGACCTCGCCGCCGGGACCGAAGCGCAGCAGTCGCGGCGCCCGCTCCAGGTGCGGCTCCAGCTCGCCCGCCTCGACCGGGGCGATCGCGACCCCGTCGACCGGGAGGAAGTCGAGCAGCTCCGCCTTGGCCGCGGCGATCGCCGCCACCGACCCCAGCAGCTCGACGTGGACCGGGCCGACGTTGGTGATCACGGCCACGTCGGGCTCGGCGATCTGCCCCAACTCGGCGATCTGCCCGGCCCCGCGCATCGCCATCTCCAGCACCAGCAGCTCGGTCTCGTCGGGGGCTTCGAGCACGGTCAGCGGCAGCCCGATCTCGGTGTTGAGGTTCTCGCGGTTGGCGTGGACCTTTCCTGGGAGCAGCGTCTTGGCGATGTCCTTGACCGAGGTCTTCCCGACCGAGCCGGTGACCCCGACCACCCGCGCCCCCAGCGCCCGCCGCCAGGCGCGGGCCAGCGACTGCATCGCCAGCAGCGGATCCGCGACCACGAAGACCCAGGAGCCACCGTCCTCCCCGTTCCGCGGTTCCAAATCCACGACATCCGTGGAAAGCGAACCGCGGAACGTGGGATCAGCATTGCGTGGTTCGTTTCCCACGACATCCGCGGATAAGGAACCGCGGAACGAGGGGCCGACGACCACGCCCCAGGCCCCGCCCGCAATCGCCGCCGGGGCGAACTCGCCGCCGTCGCGGTTGGCACCGCGCAAGCCGAAGAAGAGGTCGCCGGGGCCGCTGGCGGCGGAGTCGATCGTCGCCCGCGCGGGCGCGCCGCCCGCGCCCTCGGCGACGATCTCCGCTCCCAGCGCCGCCGCGATCTGCTCCGGCCTCAGCTTCATGCCGGGCTGCCCAGCTTCCGCAGCTCCTCGCGGGCGACCTCGCGGTCGTCGAAGGGGACCTTGCGCCCGGCCTCGAACTCCTGCCCCTGCTCGTGCCCCTTGCCGGCGATTACGACGGTGTCGCCGGGCTCGGCCCGGCCCAGCGCCAGCGCGATCGCCGCCCGCCGGTCGACCTCGACCACCACCTCGGTCCCGCCACCGGTCCCGGCCGCGACCTCGGCGACGATCGCCTCCGGCTCCTCGGAGCGCGGGTTGTCGGAGGTGACCACGGCGAGGTCGGAGAGCTCGGCCCCGGCCCGGCCCATCTTCGGCCGCTTGTCGCGATCGCGGTCGCCGCCGGCGCCGAATACCGAGAACACCCGCCCGGACGTCAGCCGTCGCGCCGCCCGCAGCACGTTCTCCAGCGAGTCCGGGGTGTGCGCGTAGTCGACCAGGACCGCGAACCCCTGCCCCTCGTCGATCGGCTCGAAGCGCCCGGGCACCCGCGCCGCCCGCGCCAGCCCCGCCGCCGCCGTCTCGGGCTCAACCCCCATCGCCACCGCCACCGCGAACGCTCCCAGCGCGTTGGCGACGTTGAAGTGTCCGGGCAGCCCGGTCCGCAGCGCGATCTCTCCCCCTGGCCCAACCACTAGGAACTCGGCGCCGCCGGCGTCGAAGGAGACTTCGCGGGCGCTGTAGTCGGCCTCGGCGCCCTCGGCGGAGAAGGTGACGCACTCGAATTCCCCGGCGAGGCGGCGCCCATATGGATCGTCGAGATTGACGACCGCAGTTCCGGGACCGGCCTCGAAGAGCTTGCGCTTGGCGAGGAAGTAGTCCTCCATGTCCGTGTGGAAGTCGAGGTGGTCCTGGGTCAGGTTGGTGAACAGCGCCAGCTCGAAGTGGATCGCGTCGGCCCGGTGCAGCGACATTGCGTGCGAGGACACCTCCATCGCGCACGCCGCGTCGCCGCCGGCGAGCATCCGCCGGAACGTCGCCTGCAGCTCAATCGCCTCCGGCGTCGTCCGCTCGACGCTCTCCTCCGCCCCGCCGACGACCTGCTTCACCGTCCCCAGCAGCCCGGTCGAGATCCCCGCCGCCTCGAGGATCTCCCGCACCAGGAAGGCCGTCGTCGTCTTCCCGTTCGTCCCCGTGACCCCGACCACCCGCAGCTCCCCCGTCGGATCGCCGAAGAACCGCGCCGCCACCGGCGCCATCGCCGCCCGCGCGTCGCCCACGACCACCTGCGGCACCCCAACCGCCAACTCCCGCTCCACGACCAGCGCCCCCGCCCCGGCCTCGATCACCCGCGCTGCGAACTCATGCCCATCCACCTTCTCCCCCGGCACGCAGAAGAACAGCGTCCCGGGCCCAGCTTTTCGGCTGTCGTAAGCAAGGTCCGCCACCTCCACAGACCCGTCGCCAACGATTCGAGCGCCATCTACCTCCGCGGCAAGCGTGTCCAACCTCATCGGCAGCGAAGTCTAGGCCCGGAGTCGGGTGCCCCTCTGGCGCAGCGGCGCTTCCTTTTTCGCCTCCCCAACTCAGCGAGAGGCGCAAGCTCCCCAGCGAAAAAGTCAGCAAGCAAGAGGGGCACCCGACTCCGGGCCTATTCCGGCGCCACACCCAAGTAAGGCAACGAGAATGCAGCGATCTGCCCGAACGCCGGCGCCGCCACCGATCCTCCATAGATATCCCCCTGCGGCTGATCGACGATCACCGCGGCCAGGAACTTCGGGTCCTGCGCAGGCGCGAAGCCGATGAACGAAGCCACGAATTTCGTTTCCGAGTAGCCCCCGTCTTCGGCCACCTGCGCGGTCCCCGTCTTCCCCGCCAGCGTGTACCCGGGAACGCTCACCTCGGAGGCGGTGCCGCCCGCGGCCAGCACTCCCTCCAGCATTTCCCGCACCTGCGCCGCGACTCCGGCGTCGATCACCCGGTGCCCCTTCGGCTCCTGCACCTTTTCGTCGCCGATCCGCTCGATCAGCTGCGGCTGCTTGAGGATGCCGCCGTCGGCGATCGCCGCGTAGCCGGCCATCATCTGCATCGGCGTCACCGAGAGGCCCTGCCCGATCGGCAGGTTGCCCATCGAAGAGCCGGAGTATTCGTCGAGCGAGGGTACGAGGCCCTGCTCCTCGGCCGGGAACTGGACCCCGGTCGGGCGGCCGAAGCCGAAGCGGCTGATCCACTTGCTGAATTTTTCGGCGCCGATCTCGAGCCCGATCGTCACCGCGCCCACATTCGAGGAGTGGGCGAGGATTTCGGCGACGCTCATCGTCTCGGTCCCGCGTTCCTCGGCGTCTTCGATCGTGCGGTCGGCGACCTGGATGCGTCGGCGGCAGCACGAACGACGAGGTCGGCGTCACCAGTTTTTCCTCCAGGGCGGCGGAGACGGTGAACGCCTTGAAGGTCGAGCCGGGCTCGTAGGTGAAGCCGGTCGCCTTGTTGAGCAGGTCTTCGCTGCTGGTGCCGGAGAGATCGTTGGGGTCGACCGGCGGCCAGTTGGCCATCGCCAGGATCTGCGAGCTGCGCGGGTCCATGACGATCGCCGTCGCCCCTTTGGGCGCGTAAGTTTCGCCGACTTCGGCCAGCACCCGCTCGGTCTTCTCCTGGATCTGCGGGATCGAGGGTGAGCTGGATGTCTTCGCCGTCTTCGGCTTCCTTCGCGGTTTCCTGGCGAATCGGGTCGCCGCGCGCGTCCCTGACGATGCGGCGTTCGCCGTCGGTCGCGCTGAGCACCGATTCCTCGCCCGCCTCGAGCCCGGACAGCCCCTGGTTTTCGGAGCCGACGGCGCCGATCACCTGGCCCGCCATTTCCCCCTGCGGGTAGGTGCGCCGGGTGTCCGGCTGCTCGCCGATCCCCGCCAGTTTCAGCCGTTCGACCCGGCCCGCCTGTTCGAGGCTGACTTTGTGGGCAATGTAGGAGAAGCCGTTGTCGGCGGTCAGGCTTGCCAGCACTTCGCCCTTGTCGAGTTCGAGGATCGGCGCCAGTTTCGCCGCTGCCTGCGGCGGGTTCTTCACCTGGTACGGCGTGGCGAAGATCGTCGCCGCGTCCTCGGAGGCGGCGAGCTCGTTGCCGCTGCGGTCGAGCAGGCTGCCGCGCAGGCCCGGCACGGTCACGTCCTCGGTCTGCTGCGAGGTCGCCTCGGAGGCGAGGGCCCCGCCCTGCACCCCCTGCAGCCAGAAGGCGCGGCCGACGATGACCAGGAAGCAGAGCAGGAAGCCGGCGAAGAGGAGTCCGATCCGGCGCTCGATCAGGCGCATCCGCGGCCCGTCCTACCCGGCGCCGGCCGCGGCCGCGAGGCGCTGCGCCGCGGTCGCGACGTCAGCGGGGCCGGCGTCGGTGAAGTGGATGTCTTCGCTGGGGGGCATCGCCAGCCCCAGACCCCCCGCCGCCTGGCGGATCGGGCCGACGCTGGTCAGCCGCGCGTCGCGGCCGTGCAGGATCGGGTTCTCCTGGTCGAGCGCGGTGATCTGCTCGTCGATCTTGCTCGAGGAAGAGGCGAAGCTGAGGGTGATCACGTTGAGGGTGACGATCCCGGCCAGCAGCACGCCGAGCACGGCGATCCAGGCGCGGCCGCGGGTGAGGCGCACCATCAGACCGGAATCGGGGAGCTGGCCGACCGCAACCGCGGTGCGACTCGCGAATGGGATCAGCTGACCGCCGACGGCGGCGGCACGGCTCGTCGGCCGAGCCCGTCGCGGCGCCCGGGCGGGCACTTGGCGCGCGCTCGCTTTGCGGCTCGGCGCTTTGCGGCTCGGAGACTTCCGCGCCGGGGCTTTGCGAGTCGGCGCCTTACGGGCGGGAGCGGGAGCGGTCGCGGCGCGGCCCTTCGGAGTCGGGCGGGTGCGCGGGCGGCGTGCTGGAGCGGCTTTTTTCTGCGGCGCGCGAGCGGGCGCCGCCGCTTTGCCCGGCGGCGAGGTGCGTGAGGGCGCCGGGGCCGGCGCCGTCCTGCGTTTGGGAGCGGCGACGGCCATCAGCCGACCTCCCCCGCTTGCGCTTCCTCGAGCTTGAGCGCGACGCGCAGATGGGCCGAGCGGGAGCGCGGGTTGGCCTCGACCTCGACCGGGCCAGGAGCGACGGCGCGCCGCGTCAGCAACTCCGCCTCGGGCTCGTGGCCGCAGACGCAGACGGGCAGCTCGGGCGGGCAGATACAGCCGCGCGCCTTGCCGGCGAGGAACTGCTTCACCGGCCGGTCCTCGAGCGAGTGGAAGGCGATCGCGCCGAAGCGACCGCCGACCGGCAGCATCTCCCAGGCCAGCGGCAGCGCCTCCCCGAGCGAGTCGAGCTCGCCGTTGACGGCGATCCGGATCGCCTGAAAGCTGCGCTTGGCCGGGTGGCCGGCGCCGAACCGCGCCGCGGCAGGCATCCCCGCCTTGATCGCCGAGACCAGCTCCGAAGTGGTGCTGAGCGGGCGGCGGCGGGCGATCTCGCGGGCGATCCCGCCGGCGTAGCGCTCCTCGCCGAACTCGCGCAGCGCCTGGGCGATCCGCGCCTCCGGCCACTCGTTGACGAGATCGGCGGCGTCGAAGTCCTGGCGGGTGTCCATGCGCATGTCGAGGGGGGCGTCGTAGGCGTAGGAGAAGCCCCGCTCCCAGGCGTCAATCTGCATCGAGGACATCCCGAGGTCTACATAAATCATCTCTGGGCGCACCCCTTCGCCGCTGAGGGTGCGAAGACCTGCCGCAAAGTCGACATTTAGGAATCGCGTCCGGCAGGGCGCTTCGACCGCGAACTCGGCGAAGCGCGCCGCCGCGGCCGGGTCGCGGTCAATCGCGATCAGGGTCCCGGTCGAGCCGAGCTGGGCGGCGATCGCGCGGGCGTGCCCCCCACCCCCGAAGGTGCAGTCGACCGCCGTCTGCCCCGGCTCGGGGGCGAGCAGCGAGGTCAGCTCCGGCGCCAGTACGGGCTCGTGGTCCATCATCGCCTCGAGGTCCAGGGGCCGGCTGCCCACGACGTGCATGGGACTGCGACCCGTCGACGGGTGGTTGTGGTGGGCTTGGTTGCGGGCGGCATGCAGTCTCATGATCACGCGCTGCCGGCGGCGGCAAGCCCCTCGGCGATCTCGGGAGCGGCGGCGTCGAGCTCCTCCTCCTGCTTGGCCCAGGCCTCGGCGTCCCAGATCTCCAGATACTCGCCGGCGCCGATGACGACGCAGTTGCCGGTCAGGCCGGCGTGCTCGAGCAGCGGTTTGGGGACGCGGATGCGGCCGGCGGAGTCGAGCTTCTCGTCGAAGGAGCCACCGTGGAAGCGGCGGCGCAGTTTCCGCGCATCACTCCCGAAGGGGCTGTGCGGCGAGAGGAAGGTGTCGGAGAGCTGCTCGAACTCAGGCGTGGTGTGAACCCACACGCAGGGGTCGAAGCCCTTGGAGAGAACGATGCCGTCGGAGAGCGATGCGCGGAACCGCGAGGGAACCGTGAGGCGATCCTTGGAATCGAGACTGTGCTCGTAGAGACCCCGAAAAGCCACCTCGGCGAGTCCTTTCTGAGCGGGAGGGCCAGGGAAGAGTTGGGACCGGAGTGATGAGGTGGGAGGAACCTCACCACCCCGGTCCTGGGCTTCAACTCGAGCGCCACAGTAACCCACTCTCTCCCACTTTGCAACACGACCCCCCTCTGCAAGCCCATTTGCATCCGCCCCCGCGCGGTAGGTTCAGCCGGTGAACGCGCCCGAGGAAGTCGAGCCCGCGCCGCAGCCGGCGCCCGTCGACCCCGGCACCGCGGCGCCAGACGACGCCAACGACCTGCGCGGCCTCTACTTCCGGCGCCTGCTCAGCAGCAAGCTGACCTGGGCGCTGATCCTCGGCGCCGCGATCGTCGCCGGCATCGCCGCGGCGATCTTCATCGGCGCCGCGGTCGGCGGCGGTGCCGCCGTCGCCGTCTTCCTGATCTCGCTGCTGATCGCCTTCGGCGTCGCCGACTCCCGCGCCGAAGACGCCTTCTTCCAGATCTACGCCCAGCAGCACGGGCTCGAACTCGGCGGCCGGGCACCGCTGCCGCCGACGACGCCACTGCTGCGCAAGGGCGACGACCGCTATGCCGAGCGCACCCTCTCCGGCCCCTTCGGCGAGGGGATCGAAGGCATCCTCGCTCTCTACACCTATGAGGAAGAGTCGCGCGACAGCGACGGCAACACCGAGACCAACTACTACCGCTACACGGTCGGTCTGGTCCCGGTCCCCGAGTCGGTGCCGCTGCTGCCCGAGCTCTACTGCCAGCGCAAGTCCGGGCTGCGGGCGCTGGAGAAGTTCGAGGACGTCTTCCGCCGCTCCAAAGAGCGGGTCAAGCTGGAGAGCGAGGCACTGGACGAGAAGTACGAGATCTTCGCCGGCAAAGGTCAGGACGCGAACTACCTGCGTCAGCTCTTCGCCCCCACCTTCATCGTCTGGCTGACCGACAGCGCTCCCAAGAAGTTCGCCTTCGAGCTCGTCGGCGGCACCCTCTGCTGCTACGTCAGCGGCCATAAGAAGAGGGCGGCAGAGCTGGAAGAGATCAGCGCCGCCACCGCCGCCGTCGCGAAACGCCTGCGCGAAGAGGCCGCGGAGTAATAAGCGCCACCTCCTCTGCTCCCGGGCGGGCGCGCTTATAGACACCGGCCAGCTGGCGCGCCCGCCCTCCCGCGTCCGGGGGCGGCTAGAACCCGGCAAGCAACGTACCCGCGTTGGCGATCAGGCCGGCGGCGATCATCAGCAGCACCGAGGGGACGAGCACGAGGGCGACGACGAGCTGGATCTTCGGCGCGGCGCGGGCGGCGCGGTCCTCGACGGCGCGGCGGCTGTCGCGGCGCAGGGCGCCTGCCTGGCGCCGCAACTGCTCGGCCAGGGGCGAGCCGAAGCGGCGCGAGCGCTCGATCGCCGCGACCAGCGTCGCCAGCTCGCTGCCGGGAACGCGGCCGCGCAGGGATCGCAGGGCGGCGCCGAGCGGCAGCCCGCAAGAGAGCTCGGCGACGGTCAGCCGCAGCTCCTCGACCAGCGGTCCCTCCCCCGCCCGCGCCAGCTGTTCGAGGCCGGCCGCCGGGCCACGGCCGGAGCCGGCGCTGACCGCGAGCAGGTCGAGCGCGTCGGGAAGGGCCGCCAGCAACCGGCGCCGGCGCCGGCGCGCCCGCCGCTCCAGCAGAGCGTCGGGAACGAGGAAGCCCGCGCCCGGCAGCGCAACCGCAACGAGTAGCGAGGTCCGCCCTGGCGCCGCCGGCGCCGCGACCAGCGCCATCAACCCGCCGCAGGCGATCCCCGCGAGCTTCGCCGCCAGCACCGCGGACAGCGACAGCCGCGCCTCCAGGCCAGAGCGCCGCAGCCGCTCCGGCAAACCGAGCCGCAACGCCGCCCGGGCCGAGCGGGCACTGAGCCCGAACGGCAGCGGCGGCAGGCCGCCACGGCGCCCGGCCAACAGCTCGCGCCCGGCGGCGAAGCCGAGCAGGACCGCCAGCGCCGCCAACAGCCCGGCGGCGCTCACTCGACCACTCGCGAGAGCCGCCCGATCGCGACGAAGCCGACCAGCTGAAAGGCGGCGGCGAGGCTGAGCAGCACCGCCGCCGGCGGCGAGCCGAGCAGCTTGGCGACGAACCCCGGCTGGATCAACTCGGCGAAAAGAGCGCCGCCGCTCGGCATCGCGACCACCAAGAGGCCGGTGAAGCGGGCCTGGGCGGTCGCCGAGCGGGCGTCCTCGGCGACCCGGTCACGCTCGGCGGCGCCGGCGGCAAAGCGGCGCAGCAGCCCAGCCAGGTCGCCGCCGGCGAGGCGCTGGCTGAGCAGGGCGGCGGCGAAGGCGTCGATCCGCTCCGAGCGCATCCGCCGCCGCCAGGCCTCGACCGCCTCCGTGGTCGCCGCGCCGAGATCGAGCTCGGCGCCGAGCCGGGCCAGCTCCGAGGCCGGCGGGCCGTCCAGCGAGCTCGCGGCGGCCGGCAGCGAAGCGCGCAGCGAGCGGCCGGCGCTGAGCGAGTCGGCGATCGCCGTCGCCACTTCCGGCAGCGAGCGCTCGACCGCGACCCGGTAACGGCGCCGGCGACTGGAGATCGCCCAGCCGGCGGCGGCCGGGCCGGCGACCGAGAGCGGCAGCGCCAGCACCGGCCCGGCCAGGAACCAGCCGCCCAGCACGGCGGCGCCCGCCCCGAGCGCGGCGAGCCGCCGGCGCTCCAGGGTCGACGGCGCGTAGCCCTCGCGTCCGGCTCGCCGCAGCGGCTCCAATGCCAGCGTCAACCAGCGCGCCGCCGCCGGGCTGGCCAGCAGCGCCTCCCGCGCCGCCAGCGCGATCAGGCCGCCGGCCGCGGCGCCGGCCAGGGCCGGGAGCAGACCGGCGGCGCCGTTCACGCGCCCGCAACCGCGCCCAGAGTGCGGACCGCGGTCGTGCCCGCGGCGCGCACTACCTCGGCGATCTCGGTCACGACCCGGGCGCCGTCGGCGCGCCGCTCGAGGTGAACGACGAGATCGATCCCCCTCTGCACCTGTTCGGCGACGGCCGCGTGCGGCAGCCCGACGCCCGCCATCAGCGCCAGCGTCTCCAGCCGGCTCAGCGCGTCGGCGGGAGAGTTGGCGTGAACCGTCGAGAGGGCGCCATCGTGGCCGGTGTTGAGCGCGGTGAGCAGATCGAGCGCCTCCGGGCCCCGGACCTCGCCGATCACGATCCGGTCCGGACGCATCCGCAGGGCGTTGCGGAGCAGGTCGCGGATCGAGACCTCGCCGCGCCCCTCGATCCCGGCCGGGCGGCTCTCCAGCCGCACCACGTGCGGCTGCTGCAGGCGCAGCTCAGCGGCGTCCTCGATCGTCACCACCCGCTCAGCCGGATCGATGAAGCCCGAGAGCGCGTTGAGCAGGGTCGTCTTGCCGGAACCGGTGCCACCGCTGACGAGGACGCTGCGGCGCCCGCCGACCGCCGCCTCCAGCGCCTCCCGCTGGACCGCGGTCAAGGTGCCGAGCGCGACCAGCTCGTCGGGCCCCGGCCGGCGAGCCCCGAAGCGCCGGATCGAGACCAGCGGCCCGTCGATCGCCAGCGGCGGGATCACGACGTTGACCCGGGAGCCATCAGCCAGGCGAGCGTCGACCATCGGGCTGAGCTCGTCCACTCGCCGGCCCAACGGCGCCAGGATGCGCTCGATCGCGTTGCGCAGCTCCTCCTCGTCGGCGAAGGTGACGGCGGTCGGCTCGATCCGCCCGCCGCGCTCTATATAGACCGTGCCGGGACCGTTGACCATGACCTCCTCCACGGCGGGATCGGCGAGCAGCACCTCGAGCGGGCCGAGACCGACGCTGTCGCGGACGATCCGCGCCGCGATCTCCTCGCGGTCGTGGACCCCCAGCAGGACCGCCTGCTCGTCGACCAGGCCCCGCACCGCGGCGCGCAGGTCACCGGCCGCGTCGCCGCCGCTCGCGACCTCGGCCCGACGCCGCTCGAGCAGGCGCGCCCGCAGCACCCCGGCCAGCTCGGCGACGTCGCGCTCGCGTGCCGTCGCCATTCAGCCCCTCGCCAGCAAGGTGATCCGGCGGGCAAAGCTCTCCGCCGCGATCAGGCGCAGGGCCTGACCGCGGGTCAGACCCAGCGTCGCGGCGACGACGCCTTCGCTCTCCGCCCCGTCGGCACCGGCCCCCAGGGCCAGCAGCGGCACTGCCGCGGCGGCCACGTAGGTGCGACCGGGCCCGGCACCGCTCGGTTCGGTCGTCACCACGACGTCGACCCGTTCGCCCACCGGCCTTGCTCCGGCGACCAGCAGCGCCTCGGCGCCGCTGACCGCGATCTCGACCGGGTGGCGACCGGCCCCGAGCCCAAGCGCCGCACCCGCATCGGCACGAGGCGGGTGCAGCTGCGAGGCGAGGACGTAGGAGCCGGGAGGAATCGCCGTGGCCGCGACCAGGCCGATCGCTTCGGCCGGGCTCTCGAGCGCGCCCGGCGGCAGGAACCGGGCCGGGACCCGGCGCAGCTCCAGATCGGACGTAGCCTGAGTGGGTCCGATCGCCTCGCCGGCCTCGAGGCCGGCCCGGACGACGACGACCGGCCGTAGGGCACCGTAGCCACGGGCGACGCTGTCCCCGTAGCCATCGGCGATCGCCGCCGCCACGACGGCCGCGAGCAGCGCCGCGAGCAGAAAGGCAAGCGCCCGCCCCCGCCGGCTCATGCGATGTCGCTCTCCGGCTCGCCGGCCAGCGGCAGCTCGAGGACGGCCTCGGTCTCCCCCTCCGAGCAAAGCAGCCGGAAGTCTCCCCCGTGCCCGGCCGCGACCCGCCTGACCACGCGCAGCCCGTGGCCGCGGCGACGACGGCCGGTGAGCCGAGCGATCAGCTTCCCCGGGCCTTCGCGGCGAGGCTCGGGGTACGACTCGCGGCCGCGGTCGACCACCGCGACCCGCAGTCGTCCGTGCCGAGCCGATGCCTTGACGACGATCTCCACCCCACCGTGCTCGATCGCGTTGACGATCAGGTTGTCGAGCGCCTGACCGAGCTCGCCGCGATCGCCCTGCAGCGTCGACTCACCGGCCGCCAGGCGCAACGCCAAGGAGCAGCCCGCCATCTCCGCCCGCAGCCGCCAGCGCTCGACCGCGGCCTCCAACATGGCCCGAGCGGCGATCGGCGCCCGTGCGGACACCAGGGGCTCGCCGTTGATCTCGCGCTCGAGGCGCGCCAGCGCGGTCGCGGCCATCTGCACCGACCCCTGAATCGCAGCCGGCGCCGCCGACCTGGTCTCCGGGATCGAGAGCGCGAGAGCCTGCAGCGGACGCCGCAGCTCGTGCAGGGCCTCGTTCAGCGCCGTCCGCCGGCGCCCCACCCGCAGGCCGCGCACCGCAACCGCCGCCGCCAGCGAAGCGCCGAGCGGCCAAGAGCCAACGAGCTGCACCAGCTCGAGCTTCATTGCGTTCGCGTTCCGGCGGCCCGAATCCACATGGGACGCCCAAGCAACCGGAGCCGCCGGTCTCTCCCCCCGGTGGGCCGCTACTGGCGAAAAACGCGCACCCACTATCCCCAAAGCGGTCTCGGCCAGGCGCCTCGAGGTAGCGGGTGCGCATGGATAAGACCGCTTAAACGTTAAAACGGGTTCACATAGTCCTTTGATTGGTACCAAAATCTGGCGATCGCTTTGATTTTTTCGCATAGGAAAAGGCTCTCGAAGGCGGAAACGACGGAGCGTTTTGGAATACTTGATCCAGAAACCGGGATGGAAGCCACCCATATCCACCCGGCTCCCGGCCCCCCATCAGATCGGAGAATTTCCCTGTGGCCCAGACTCGAACCTCGCCCGAGGGCATTACCCAGCAGCTCGCCAAGGCCCTTGCCCATCCCCTGCGCGTGCGCATCCTGACCTCCCTCCACAAGGGCGTCTCCAGCCCGAACCAGCTTTCCCAGGAACTCGGTGAGCCGCTCGGCAACGTCAGCTACCACGTCAAAACGCTGCTCGAGTACGACTGCGTCGAACTGGTGAAAACGGAGCCCCGCCGCGGCGCCGTCGAGCACTTCTACCGGGCCACCGAGCGGGCCTTCTTCAGCGCCGGCGACTGGGAGAAGATCCCGGCCTCGGCACGCAAGGGCATCTCCGGCTCGATCCTCGAGACCGTCGGCCAGGACGCGACCGAGGCACTGATGGCCGGCAGCATCGACGCCCGCAGCGATTCCCATGTCAGCCGTACCCCGCTCGTCCTCGACGACCAGGGTTGGACCGACGTCACCACGCTGCTGGCCGACACCCTCAATAAGGCGATCGAGATCCAAGAGGAATCCGCCGGCCGTCTCAGCGGCAGCAAGTCCGACTCGATCGGCACCAAGCTGGCGATTCTCCACTTCGAGTCGCCAACCGCCGTCAAAGGCAATAAGTAGAACCTCAGACGAACAAGCCCGGAGCTCAGCCGTCGATCAGGCGGTAGCCGATCCCCCAGCAGTTGACGACGTAACGGCTGTGCTCCGGGTCCAGTTTCCGCCGCAGCCGGCTGGCGTGGGAATCTAGGGTCCGCGTCTTGCCGGGACTGCTGTAGCCCCAGACGTCCCGCAGCAGCTCTTCCTTTGAGAAGACGCGGGTCGGGTCGCCGGCGAGAACCCGCAGCAGCGTGAACTCCTTCTTCGCCAGGGCCACCTCGCGCTCGCCGATCGTGACCCGGCGGCGAAGCGGGTCGACCACCATCTCGCCGACCCGGATCGGCCCTTCGCGGCGGCTCTCGCGGCGGCGCAGCACGGCGCCGATCCGCGCCCGCAGCTCTTCAAAATTGAAGGGCTTCGTGAGGTAGTCATCTGCCCCGGCGGTGAGCCCGCGGACACGGTCGGCCTGGGCGCCACGACCGGTGAGGACGATCACCGGCAGCTGCGGGTCGAAGCGGGACTCGACCCCGTCGGCCTCGCGGATCTCACGCAGGACGTCGAGCCCGGAGGCATCGGGCAGCGAGAGGTCCAGCAGCATCAGGTCGGGCTGATTGAAGCGGCAGAGGCGCAGCGCGTCGGATGCGCTCGGCGCCGGCAACACGCCGTAGCGGTCGGCCGCCAGGTGGTCGCAGAGCAGCTCCAGGGTCACCGCGTCGTCCTCGCAGACGACGACGCTGGCGATCTCTTCTCGGCGGGGCAGCATGGCCTCCCTAAGTCCCCGGCCCGGCAGACTCTCCCCCCTGCGGCGACGGAATCTCGAGAACCGCCGCCGCGCCCCGGTGCCCGGCCAAACGACAGGGGCCCACATCGAGCGCGACGGCGAGCGGGCGGTCCTGCGGGTCGAGGAATACGAGGTCGATCCGGAATCGCATGCCGAATGTGTGGACGCCGGCGCAGCGCGGCAGCAGCAGGCCCGCCCCGGCCCGCTCGCGGGGCAGCCCGGCGAGCCCGAGCAGGCGGGCGCGGTAGCCGCGGGCGACCGCGACTTCGCGCCCGAGGACCCGGCGCCGCGGAAGCGCGCTGAGGCGGTCGCTCTCGGGGCCGGGCGGCATGGCCATCCAAGCCGGGAGGCGGTATCGCCTCTCCCCCTCCGCCCGGGTCTACGCTCTGGCGATGGCCGCCAAGCCCAGGGTCGCGATCTTCGGCCCGAGCCCTCTGCTCTCGATCACGGTCGAGTCGCTGACCGCCGCCGGTGGCGACGACATCCACGTCCACCCTGCCGGGCAGGGGGTCTGGGTGGCGCGGATGGCGGCCGAGCTCGGCGCCGACCCGGTGCTCTGCGGCTTCTGCGGCGGCGAGTCGGGGGTCGTCCTGCGGCGGCTGCTGGAGCAGCTGCCGATCGAGCTGCGCCTGGTCGAGACCGCCGAGGACAACGGCGCCTACATCCACGACCGCCGCGACGGCGAGCGCCATCCGGTCGCCCAGAGCGCGGCGATGCCGGCCTCGCGCCACGAGGTCGACGACCTCTTCTCAGTCGCCTGCGCCACCGCGATCGACTCCGACGCGCTCGCCCTCTGCGGGCCCTATCCGGGCGAGGCGCTGCCGCTGGAGATCTACGGGAGCCTGGTCACCGACGTGCGGGCAAACGGGACGCCGGTCGTGGTCGACCTCTCCCCACCCCGGCTCGACAGCGCTCTCGAGGGCAAGCCCGAGCTGGTCAAGATCAACGACTGGGAGCTGGCCGCCTTCGTCACCGGTCCCGTCGACACCGAAGCGCGGATGCGGGCGGCGGCCGAGAAACTATTGGAGGCTGGTGCCCAGGCGGCAATCGTCACCCGGGCCGAGGAGCCGGCGCTGGTCGTGCGCGGCGACGAGGCCTGGGAGCTGACGCCGCCGCGTTTCGAGCGCGGCTCCCGCGAGGGCTGCGGCGACTCGATGATGGGCGCCCTGGCGGCGGCGATGGCGGCCGGCAGCGACTGGGAAGAGACGCTGCGACTCGGCGCCGCCGCCGGCGCCGCCAACTTCCTCCGCCACGGCCTCGGCACGGGCGCCCGCGGCGTCGTCGAGGCGCTCACCCACAAGGTCGAGCTGCGCCGCCTCGGCTGATCGCTGCATCGCTTCCGATTCCGGCCCCACCCGGGTGGGGCGAAACTCGGCTCCTAGAGAGACGGCTCGAAGGAGAGCTCGAGCGGGTCGCCGGAGACGATCGCGCGGGGCGCCGTCTCTCGCATCCATGGCAGGCGCGGCGCCAGGCTCGCGACCGCGCCGAGGCGCTCGAAGGCCGGGCCGAGGCGCAATGGGCGGCCGCCGAGCGAAGAGTGGGCGTCGCTGCTGAGGACGTGGACCAGGCCCGCTTCGGCCATCGTCAGCATCCCCGTCTCCATCTCCTCGCGCAGGAAGAAGTCGGCGGTCGCCTGGATCAGAGCCCCGGCGGCGACCAGCGCCGCCATGCGCTCGAACATGTCGGCGGAGAGATGGCGCTCGGGGTGGGCGAGCAGGGTGCGGTGGCCGCGCTCGGCGAGGTGGTCGACGCGGCGGACGAGGCTGTCGCTCAAGGGTCCCGGCGCCGGCTCCAGCAGGACCCAGGCGCCGTCGCCGAGCGCCACCCGGCCCAGCTCCTCGTCGCTCAGCGCCTCGACCGCGGTCTCGGCGACCTCGCCGCCGCTGAGGACCTCGACCGCGATCCCCTCTTCACGCAGGCGTGCGTTGACCGCCGCCACGCGGTCTGCGAGCTCCTCGATGCGGACCTCGTGGTCGTGGCGGATGTGCGGCGTCGCGCAGACCTTCGCGATCCCGTCGGACTCGGCCTGGCGCGCCATCGTGACACTGTCCTCGAGGTCGCGCGAGCCGTCGTCGAGGCCCGGCAGGATGTGGCAATGGAGGTCGATCACTCGGGCTCGCTTCGTGAAATCGAGCCCGTTCCCTGCGGCCCGTGAGTGCAAACGGCCGTTCAGCACCTGCTCCGAGCGGGCACGAGCGTACGATGATCGGCAAGATCATGGACCTGTTCCGCAGGGCTTGCGGGACAGACGGGCTTCAACTCAAATGGATAAGAAAACAACCCGCCGAGGGAACTACGAGTCTGGCTCCGATTACGTACTCGAGTACGGGGAGCTCCGCTTCGCCTTCAACGAGGGCGACTTCGGGCAACGGGTCGAGCAGGCCGCGGTCAAGCTCGGCTTCGTCCATCAGGGTTTGAGCCAGGAGGAGCTGGACGACCTCCTCGATCTCGCCGTCAGCGGCGAGATCGCCGAGCCCTCCTCCGCCCTCGGCGAGCACATCAACGAGAACTGGGAGGACCTGGTCGGTCCCTCCAACCGCAGCCTCGTCCACTGGATCCGCCGCCTCGTCTTCCGCGGCGCCTGGCTCGACCAGCGGGTCAAGGAGGGCGAGCTCGACGTCGTCTTCGACGAGCGCACCCAGACCTTCGGCTACGTGCAGCCGGAGCGCAGCGCCGAGCTGATCGAGCTCTCCAAAGAGCCGAGCTGGCGCCGCATCGCTTACCGGCGGTAGTCCCTGTGGCGGAAAAGGGAGAGGGACCCGGGCGGGGTTTCGCTTAACTTCTTTCGTGGATCGAGCGACGGCCGCCCCGAGTTTGCGCTCCCGCGAAAAAGTACAAGACGCTTCACCCCGCCCGGGTCCCTCTCCCCGCTTCGTAGCGAAGGTGGCCACACCCCAACGATCCAGGCATTGAGGTCCTTCCGTGGTTCGCGAACCACGGATTCCGTGGATAAGGAACCGCGGAACGAGGCCTCAGGGGTTAATCGGACTTCCGCGGTTCTGTACCCACCTATTTGGCGGATAAGGAACCGCGGAACTTCAAGGTGGTCGCTGCGCTTGCCGCAGCTCGTCAAGGCCTCTCGGGACGCTTCTGGCCGCCGGCCGGTACTTCGGGCGAGCGACCGACCTGCGTGAACGGAGGCGCATCAACCGGACGGCTGTCGCGACCCGGCTTGGACTCCCGGCCGTAGCTGTTGTGCTCGCCCCGGAGGTCGGGGCAGGGGTGAAGCGTCTTGTACTTTTCGGCGGCGCTCGACCTCGGAGCGGCGGGAGCGCGACCCTCGAAAGAAGTTAAGCGAAACCTCTGCCCCGACCTCCGGGGCTTGATAGTCAGCTAGCGGCCGGGCGCTCGAGCGCGGCTACAACCGTCAGTGAGCCGGAACCGCCCGCGGTGCGGCCGGCGTCGAAGAATTTCTTGGCGGCGTCGGCCTCCTCGTAGGCCTCGGCGAGGCGGGTGAGGGAGTCGACGAGGAGGATCACGTCGTCGCCGGAGCCGGCGCGGGCACTGGCCTGGGCGAGGGCGTCGCTGGCGTGGCGCGGCTGACCAGCGGCGACGATCTCGGCCCGGGGGGCGTCACGGCGCCAGTCGGCAAGCTCCTCGGGACTGGGGTCGATCAGCAGCACGACCGGGTCGGGACCATCGGACTCGGCCGAGAGGTCGGCGGCGATGCCGCGCAGAAGGGCGGTGCAGCCGGCGCGCGTCTCGGCGCAGAGCAGCGCCTGACGGCCGGACTCGGGCGGCAGCAGCAGGCCCTGGAGGGTGACCCCCTCGTCCTGCTTGCCGCGGCGGCCGAAGCGGCGACGGCGGCGACGTTTGGGGCGGGCGGAAGAGTCGGATGGATCGGACGACGGGGTCGGGGCGGCGGCCGGCGGCGCGGGTGCCTCGGCGGCGGGCTCGGGCGTGGGCTCGGCTTCGCGCGGGCCCCGCGGGGCGCGACCCGAACGCGGGGCGCGGCCTTCCTCGCCCGACTCGGCCCGGGAGCCGGAACGACGGCGACGGCGCGGCGGGCGCTCGCGCTGCTCTCCCCCACCGCTCGCGGGGGAGGACTGGCGCCCACCCGAGGACTGACGGCCCGAGCCGGAACCGTCGTCGGCCAGCTTCGCGATCAGCTCGGCCTTGGGCAGCATCCGGTAGCGCTCGACGCCGGCCGCGGCAGCCAGCGAGTGCAACTCGCCCAGGTGCTTGTTCTCGAGTTCGGCCTTGGTCATCGGAAGCGGCAGGTTATTCAACCGGCAGCGGCGGGGTCGATGCCCTCCAGCGCCGCCGCCGCCGGCCAAGCCTCGGCCTCGGCCTTGACCTGGCGCCGCGACCAGCCCAGCTCGGCCCCGAGCACCTCGGCGACCGGGCGCACGGAGGCGGCGTCGCGCAGCTGCGGGGCGGCGAGAATCCCCAGCCGGGTGCGGCGCAGCAGCACGTCGGCGACGCAGCGGGCCTGCTCGCGACGGGCGGCGATCGCCACCTCGGCCAGGAGGTCGGGGCGGCCCTCGACGATCGGCGCGGCCAGCTTCGGGTCCTCGCGGGCGAGCTCGAGGACAGCGCGAGAGGCGTGGCCGTAGCGGAAGGCAAGCTGGCCGAGCGAGTCCTCGCTGATCCCCTCGGGCGCCTTCAGGTCCTCGGCCCGGGCCTCCATCCCCAGCGGGATCTCGGCGGTATGACAGGGGGCCTCGCGGCCCTCGCGCTCGACCAGGCGGTCGACCGTCTGCTTCGCCATCCGCCGCCAGGTCGTCAGCTTGCCGCCGGTGATCGTCAGCATCCCCGAAGAGGTCTCATAGAGCTCGGCTTTGCGCGAGATGTCGACCGACTTGCGCGGGTCGCCGGTCGAGATCAGCGGCCGCACGCCGGCGTAGGCGCCGACCAGGTCGGACTGGGTCAGCGAGGTCCCGAAGAACTCGTTGACGGCGTCGAGCAGGTACTCGGTGTCATCGGCGGCGGGCTTGGGGTGAGCGGTGTCGCCCTCGAAGTCGTTGTCGGTGGTGCCGATCAGGGTGCGGCCGTACCAGGGCAGGGAGAAGATCATCCGACCTTCTCCCGCCGGGACGATGCAGGCGGCCTGGCCCATCGGCAGGTCTGCGGCGTCGAGGATCAGGTGGGTGCCGCGACTGGGGGCGATCCGCGGCACGTCCTCCTCGCCGACCGTCTCCTCGGGCCGGAGCTGGTCGGCGAAGACGCCGGTCGCGTTGACGACGTGGTCGGCGCCGACCTCGAAGCGCTCGCCGGACTCGGCCTCGACCGCGGCGACCCCGCCGGCGCGGCCGTCGGCGATCAGCACCTCGGTCACCTCGGCACCGTTGAGCATCACCGCGCCGAAGCGCTCGGCCTCGCCGAGCACGGTCAGGACCAGGCGCACGTCGTCGGTCTGGCAGTCGTAGAAGAGGTAGGCGTCCTTGGGGTCGCGCGCGGTCAGGGCCGGGACCAGTTCCAGCACCTCCTCGCGGTCGATCGTGCGGTGGCGGTCGGGCGACCAGTAGAAGTCCTCGTCCTCCTCCTTGGAGGCGCGCAGCTCGCGGCGGCTGCGACCGACCCGGGTGGTCGCCATCACGTCGTACATGTTGAGGCCGAGGCCGAGTTTGCGGTCGCGGCGCTCCTCGCCGAGGGCGGCGACCAGGAACGGCGTCGGGTAGACCAGGTGCGGCGCCAGCTGCACCATCAGCTGGCGCTCCAGCAGCGCCTCGCGGACCAGGCCGAGGTCGAAGTTCTGCAGGTAGCGGAGGCCGCCGTGGACCATCTTCGAGGAGCGGCTGGAGGTGCCGACCGCGTAGTCGCCGCGCTCCAGCAGGGCGACCGAGTAGCCGCGTGAGGCGGCGTCGAGGGCGACGCCCGCGCCGGTGATCCCGCCGCCGATGACGACGACCTCGAAGTGCCGGCCGGCGATGGCCTCGATCGCGGCGGCGCGGGTCAGCATTGCGACGGCACCCGGGGAGCCATCTAGTCGAGGAAGGTCGTGGTCGCGGTCGGGGGACGCTCGGGGACCGGCCGCTCCTGGCGCGGCTCGCCGAGGTGGAGCAGGCCGACGAAGCGCTCGCCGGTGGGCAGTCCGACGGCGGCGCGCCCCTCCTCCCCATGCAGCAGGCCGGGGCTGCGCCAGTAGCCGGCGAGGCCGCGGGCGTGGGCGGCGAGCAGGACGATGTAGGAAGCCACGGCGGTCGCGTGCAGATCCTCCTCACGCTGCATCGGGTCCTCGTCGAGGACGGAGGAGACGACGACCAGGGTCGGGCAGCGATCGAGCTTGGCGGCGCCCTCGGGGCCGGCGGCGTCCTTCAGCCGCAGCAGCGCCGCCGGGCCGACGACGCGGAAGCGCCAGGGCACGGTGAGGTGGTGATTGGGCGCCCAATCCGCCAGCTCGAACAGCTCTTCGAGCTGCCCGCGCGGAACCGGCTCCGGCCCGAAGGCCTTGTGGGTGCGGCGAGTGCGTATCGCCGTCTCGACGTCCATCGGTCGAGGGTATAGGCCCGCCGGTCCCTGGAAAGCCGGACTACCCTTCCGTTATGGAGGAAAACACCGCAGCAGACGATCCTGCCCGCCTCGCCTACGAAGTCTTCGCCCCGATCTACGACGACTTCAATCACCTCAACGACCATGAGATGTGGCTCGGAGCCCTGCTCTCGGAGCTGGAGAAGCAGGGGCTGAGGAAGGGAAGGGTGCTGGACATCGGCTGCGGCACCGGCCGCGCCTTCGAGCCGATGCTGCGACGAGGCTGGGAGATCCTCGGCTGCGACCTGACCCCGGCGATGCTGGCGCAGGCGCGCAGCAAATACGGCGACACGGTCCCGCTCGGGGTCGCCGACATCCGCGAGCTGCCGGTCTTCGGAGGGTTCGAGCTGATCCTGGCCCTCAACGACGTCATTAACTACCTGATCGGCGACAGCGACCTGGAGCGGGCGCTGACCGGGATGCGGGCGAACCTGGCGCCTGGCGGCCTGGTCCTCTTCGACGCCAACACGCTGAGCCTGTTCGAGACCAGCTTCGCCAGTGGCGACGACGAGAGGATGAGCGTCGGCGAGTGGCGCTGGGTCGGCCAGGAGAAGAGCGTCGAGGCCGGGGGGATCTTCACCGCGCGCGTCTCGGGGGGAAGCGTTGAGCCTCACCTGCACCGGGAGCGGCACTGGACGGCGGAGCAGGTGCGGGAGGCGATGGAGGCAGCCGGGCTGGAGCTGCTGACGGCGCTCGGCCAGCGCGAGGTCGACGGGCAAGTGTTTCTAGAGCAGCCACCGGACGAAGAGCGGCACTACAAGGTGATCTACATCGGCCACGCGGCGGAGTAGCGGGCCGACCTCCCCAAGCGAGACCGGCCCGCGGCACTGACTTCAGCTCATCTTGGTCGTTTTCACCCTGGGGGCGACTGCCTCAACTTTGCTCATGGTCATCTAGATCCACCTCCCTCCGCGAAGCTGGTTGACCTTTTTCAACCACCAAGAACAAAGGAGGCGTCGGACACCATTTCCCGCCGTCGCTACTCTTCTTGCCTCAATGAGCGCTGACCGCTCGACAACGATGACGACGGAACCGCCGGAAACGGCGGTGGAACGCCAAGCACTCCTACACAAAGCGCTGGCGGACCCGCTGCGCGCCCGCATCCTGATGGTGCTCGGCGATCGCGAGGCGAGCCCGAAGGAACTGGCCGAAATGCTCGACGAGGACTTCCAGCAGGTCTGCTACCGCGTCCGCACCCTGAAAGAGAAGGGGTTTGTCGAGCTGGTCGATGAAGACAGCAAGAACGGCGGCGTCCAGCACTTTTACAAAGCGTCGGCACGGCCGCGACTCGACGCCGACGAATGGGAGCAGCTGCCGAAGCTGGCTCGGAAGACGAACAGCGCCACCGCGCTCCAAGCTGTCATCCGCGACGCCTGGCGGGCGATGGCAAGCGGAGACTTCGACGCCCACCGTCATCGGGTTCTAGTTCGGAAGCCGATGGTGGTCGACGAGCAGGGGATGCGGGAACTCGACGAATCCGCTCTACGACAGCTCGACGAACAGGAGCGAATCGAGGCGGAGAGCGCGAACCGGAGGATCGAAAGCGGCGAGCTGGGGATCTCCGTCAGGGCGGTCACGCTCATCCACCCCGCCGCCGGCCCTGACTGAAAGTCGACTAACCCAAAGTCTGGTTGAAAGTCCTCAAGCGGTCGGTTTGACAGCAGCGGACCACTTAGGAAGACTCGCCGCGTCCCTGTTACTTGAATAGTCCGAGAGGATCGAACGGTGCGAGACGCAGCAGGCGAGGGGGTCCAGGATGGGCTCTCAGACGCCAAGCTCCTGACCTTGGAGAAGGAAGCGATCGACGAGATCACCGTCGTCGCCCTGCGCCACGTCAATCGTCTCCCCAGCCGCTCGGAGTGGCGGCCGCGGCTTATCCGCCTGGCCGCTCTTCGCTCAGGACTTGGTCCACAAGATGACCAAGCTCCTCTGGATGAGGCAGGCGCTGAGCCTGCTTCCACGCCTCTGCCATCAGCGGCAGCTCAGCGAGGTTGACGAGGAAGAACTCCTCCGGGAGCTTGAGGGTCTGGCTTGCCTTCTCGACCAGGCCCCGCTGGACTAGCTCGGGGATTTCGCCTTTTTCGTAGCGACCGAGCGTCGCGGGCTCGATCTTCATCCGTTTCGCGACCGTCGCCTGATCGAGGTTGCGGTAGGACCGTCCCGCGGCCACGCGCCGGCCGAGGTCGTACGCGGTTCGTTTCTTCGCCGTCATTGTCGAAGATAATCTTTCATAGTCGAAGTTAATCTAGAACTAGAGACCATAGCGCTGATGCATCCAGAGCTTGCGGGCGCCGAGGCCGACTCCGAAGAGCAGGCAGCCGGCGAGCAGGCCGAGGGCGGCGGCGCCGAGCGGGTTGCTCGAATCGTCTTCAGAAGGCTCGGTCGACGCGATCGGTTGCGATGCGGGGGGAGCGGACCCCTCCCTCTCTCGTCCCCCGGCAGTAGCCGGGGAAGCTGGCGCCCCCGGGCTCACCGTGCCCGGGGGCCGCAAAACGTTCGGGAGGGGTCCGCTCCCCCCGCTCCCAGAAGTCGGCGGCGAGACGGCGGCGCTTCCGGGCGTGGCGGGCAGTTCGGTGGCCGGGGAGACCGGAGGTGGCGTCGAGGGCGCGGTTGAGACGCCGGGGATGAGGCCGCTGGAGGAAGGGGTGGGTTCGCGGGGCGGCGGGGAGATCGGCAGGTAGTCGCCGGCGGCGGCGACCAGGACCTCGGCGGTGACCCAGACCGGCGTCTGGTCACTGGACTTGGAGTAGCGGTAGTGGCCGTCGCCCTCCTGCTGGGCCTCGAGGTACTGGGGCGCACTCTTGCCGCCGCGGCGGTAGTTGGCCGGGTCGCCGCCGGCGGCGAGGATGCCCTGGATCGCCCAGGCCGTCGACTGCGTGTTGACCGCGCCGTTGCCACCGAGCGGGAAGCCGCCGCCGGAGCGCTGGGCATCGCGCAGGTAGGAGATGCCGCGGTGGACCGACTTCGATTCGGGCGAAAGCGCCTGCATCACGGCGCCGGTGCCATCGGCGGTGCTGGGCGAGCCGGGGACGTCGCCCCAGCCGCCGTCCTCGTTCTGGACGTCGTGCAGCCAGGAGAGCGACTTTTCGAGCCCGCCGGTGGCACCGGCGGCGCGCAGGGCGATCGCGGCGAAGGCGGTGCTGCCTGGCCAGCCTTCGAAGGAGCCGTTGTCGCGGCGCTTAGCGAGCAGCTGGGAGACGAGGTTGGCGCCGCCGAAATCGCGCGGGTCGACGCCGGCGCCCTCGAGCGCGAGGATCGTGCGGGCGAGGTCGCCGGGACTCTTCACCTGGTCGAGTGAGGCGCGCAGGAAGTCGACCGGGGTCTTGCCGCGACGGGCGACGTCGAGCGGGTTGCGGCCGGCCGCCTCCAGTCCCAGCATCGACCAGCCGGTCATCTCGGCCCCGGAATCGTCGCCCGGAGCGGCGCCGAAACCGCCGTCGGCGTTCTGCACGGAGACCAGCCAGTCGGCGGCGCGGCTGACCTCGGAGGCCTGGGCGGGGCGCGGCGCCAGTGCCCCGAGCGCAAGGGCGGCCAGCAGCAGCGCGGCGACGCCACCGGCTCGCAGGCCCGGGCTGAGACCGGTGCCCGCCGCGGGCAGCTCCGGCTTCGCCTCCCCCCTGCTCCACTCGAAGCGCTCGCGAAAGCGGACCAGCATCCGCACCATCGCCGGTCCGGCGATCAGGGCGAAGACGACATTGCCGGTCGCGTGGGCGATGTCGAAGGGCAGCGCCTGCGTCTGCAGCGCGGCGAAGCGCTTCAGCGAGAGATCCCCTCCGTAGGTCGCCATCAGGGAGAAGTTGAGCAGAGCGCCGTAGGCGATGCCGGCGAAGCCGCAGGTGGCGGCGAGGGTGAGCCGGCCGGCGTTGCGCACGCCCAACGCCAGGCCGGCGCCGAGGATGCCGCAGAGGCCCCAGCCGGCCATCTGCCAGGGCGTCCACGGGCCCTGCCCGAACCAGAGGTTGGAGACCAGCGCCGTCAGGGCGCCGACCGCGAAGCCGGGGGCGCCGCCGAGCGCGTAGCCGGCGAAGATGACGATGTCGGTGGTCGGCTTGACGTTGGGGAAGGCGGCGAAGGCGATGCGACCGGCGATCGCCAGCGCCGCCAGGGCGGCGACCAGGGCGACCACCTGCGCCGGGCGGTCGCGAGCGCTCGTACCAGGCGAAGCCGGCGACGAGAACGCCGCCGAGGATGAGGAAGCTGGTCAGCTCCCAGCTCACGCCGGCCGCTCCCCCGCGCCGCGCAGGACAGCGGCGCCCTGCTCGGGGGTGACGACGCCGGGCAGGTCGAGCACGCGGGCGACCTCGGTGGCGAAGTACCAGCCGCCGGAGAGGATCTCGCCGGCGGGGCCGTCGGCGATCACGACCCCGTCGCCGAGCAGGACCACGCGCTCGGCGAACTCGGCGGCGAACTCGACGTCATGGGTGGCGACGACGACCCCTGCGCCGCGCTGGGCGAGCGAGTCGATCAGGCCGACGAGCTCGTCTTTGTGACTGCGATCCATGCCCCGCGTGGGCTCATCCAGCGCCACCAGGCCGGGCAGCCGCTCGCCCTCCATCTGCCCCGCCAGAGCGATAGCCAGGGCGAGGCGCTGACGCTCGCCGCCGGAGAGGTCACGGGGGTCGGCATCGATCGCCTGCTCGAGGCCGACCGTCCGCAGCGCGCTCAGTCCGATCTCCCCCGGCAGTTCGTCGCCAACCCGCTCGCGGACCAGGTAGTCGCTCGGGTTCTGACTCAGCAGGGCGATCCCACTCGGCGTTTCGAGCTTGCCGCGTACCGGATCAATCAGGCCGGCGGCAGTCTTCAGCAGCGTGCTCTTGCCGGCGCCGTTGCGGCCCATCAGAGCCACCCGTTCGCCGCGGCGCAGACTCAGGTCGATGCCGCGGATGACGTCGTGGCGCTCATCGTCGCGAGAGAGCTCAACCCACAACCCCTGTGCTTCGAGAGCGAGAGAGTAGCCGGGGACCCGACCCCCTCCTCTCTCAACTTGCTCGGGTGGGACGGTTGCAGCCGTCCGAGATCCGGACAACCGAGAAGTACAAGCCGTTCGGAGGGGGTCGGGTCCCCGGCTCCGGGGCGCGTCCCGACTGATGCGAGCAACTGGCGGGCCTGGCGGACGCCCGTTGGGAGCGGGTCGATTCCGGCCATGGAGAAGAGACGAGCCGCGGGCGTGGTCAGGGCAGGATCGGCAGTGTGGGACCAGGCGAGGAAATCGCCGGGGCTGCCATCGAAGGCGATCGCGCCGGAGGCCATGGCGACGACGCGGTCGGCGGCGGCGAGGCAGCGCTCCAGCCTGTGTTCGGCCAAGAGAACGGCAACGCCCCACTCCTCGTTCAGGCGTCTCAAGAGCCAAATCAGCTCGTCGCCCGCGACTGGGTCGAGTTGGGAGGTGGGCTCGTCGAGCAGGATCAGGCTCGGGCCGGGTGACCAGGGCCGCGGCGAGGGCGACGCGTTGGAGCTCGCCGCCGGAGAGGGTGTCGACGGTGCGGGCGAGGAGATGGGGAATCGCGAGGGCCAGGGCGACCTCCTCGACGGCGCGGGCGCGCGATGCGGGTGGATCGCCGCGCATCTCCAGGGGGAGCTCGATCTCCGCCGCGACGGTGGTCGAGACGACCTGGGTCTCCGGGTCCTGGGCGACGTAGCCGACAACGGCCGCCAGCTCCCCCGGCCCCGACTCGATCGCGTCGAGGCCGGCGACGGCGATCGTCGCCGTCGATCTCGCCGCCGTGGAAGTGCGGGACCAGTCCGCAGGCGGCCTTGAGCAGGGTCGACTTGCCGGAGGCGGAGCGGCCGGCGAGGAGGACGAACTCGCCGGGGGCGATCTCCAGGGAGACGTCGGCGAGGGCCCGGCGCCGGGCCCGTGGGTAGGCGTAAGAGAGGCCGTCGACGGCGAGGGCGGGCGCCGCGCCGCGGCGGATCGCCAGCTCAGACATGGGCGGCCTCCGAAACGGGAATGGGCGCAGCCCCCGGTCCGCGCGGCAATCGCCGTCCGGTCGGGCTCGACGTCGCAGCGAGGCGCTTCGGCTTCCGGCGCAACGGCGTCAGGCCGCTGACGAGGAGCAGGGCCGAGAGTGCGGCGGTGGCGGGACCGAAGCCGAGGTGGATCGTCGGGTAGGCGTGGAAATCGTCGGCGCCGAGCGGCCTTGGCGGCGATCGCGGCGGCGAGAACCAGCGGCGCCGACCAGGTAGAAGCGCCGGTCGTAGCGCGAGCGAACGAGCTTGTGCGCTTGACGATGCCAGGGCGACATCAACTGCTCAACCTTTGAGCGGCGCGGCGATTCGAGGCCGTAGCCGCGCAGCTCCAGGGTGGCGGCGACGTCGACGGCGCGGTCGAGCGAGCCGGCGAGCAGGCGGCGGGCGAGCGGGGCGCGGCCGGCCTCGGCGGCGCCGGGGCCGCGCAGGCGGGCGGCGTCGCGCAGGCGGGCGGCGTCGGCGGCGGCGACCGGGACCAGGCGCGAGACCAGGGTCGCGGTCAGCGCCGAGCGGCCGGCGAACGGGCGCAGGGCCCGCAGCACCCGGTCGGGATCGACGCAGGCCGAGTAGACGGCGAAGGCGATCATCACGACCACGGCGCGGAGGCCGAGGATCGGCGCCGTCGGCGAGCGCCTCCGCGGTGACGTCGACCTGGCCCAGCAGCGGCCAGTCGCCGAGCCGGGCCAGCACCGTCTCGCCGCGGTTGACGACGAGGGCGTTGACGAGGACGATCGGCAGCGCGATCACGAGGCCGAAGCGGAGCGCCGCGCGGACGGCGCCGCGGGCACCGGCGAGCCGGCCGGCCAGGCGCGGCGCCGACGCCCGGCGGCGACCAGCACCAGCGGGCTCGAGTAGAGGAAGGCGACCGCGGCAAGACGCGCCGAGGTAGGCGACGGCGGCCCCCGGCGAGGCCGACTGCAGCGGCCCGGGCCTCGGCGTGTAGGCAAACGGCGATCTCATCTCAGCGCACCTGCACCGGCAGCGGCGTCTCCTTCCCGTCCTCGCTCGCCACCGCGTAATGGTCGCGCAGCTTGGCGGCGTCGAGCAGGCCGGCCGCGGCCTGCACGCCGGCGCTCGTCGCCCCCGTCACCACCCAGACCGGCGGCCCTTCGTAGCGGCGGGTCGCCGCGACCAGGCCGGCGGCGGGCCCGAACTCCCGGGCCGGCTTCCCCGCCGGGTCGAGGCCGACCAGCGCGAAGGCGCCGCCGCGCCGCTCGAAGTCGGCGTAGACGCCGCTTTCCGCCGGCCCGGCCTCGATCAGCGCCGCCGCCGGGTCGGAGCGCAGCCGCGCCCAGGGGCCGACGAGGACGCGGATCGCGCCGGCGGGGGAGCCGCCGGCGACGTCGACGCCGGCGTCCGCGAGCGCCGTGCGCACCCGCGCGCAGGCCCCTCCCCCGCCCTCGCACTCGACCGTCACCGGGTGGCGCCTGCCTTCGTAGCCGCCGGCGAACGGCGCCGGCCAGGAGCCGACCACGGCCGGGACGTGGTCGGTCGCCGACCAGTCGCGGTAGTCCCACCAGATCCGCTCGCTGCCGCGCAGCGAGTAGTCGGCGGCGCCGATCGGCGACTCGACGCCGTCGACGTAGAAGAACCAGTCGTAGGGATCGGCCGCCGCGCTCGGCTTCTTCGACGCCGTCGATCGACTGCACGTAGCCGCCGCCGTAGCGGGTGGAGATGTCGGCGCTGCCTTCCAGCACCCGCATCACCGTGTCGGACTCGTTCGCCTCGACCGGCGTCGTTCGAACACCGGCACGGCGCCGAATTCCCGCGTCACCGTCAGCTCGACGCCGCCGACGTCGGCGCCGGGCGCCGAGGCCGCAGCCGGCGGCCGCGAGCGCTGCCAGAAGCAGCGCCGTCGCGACCGCCGTGCCGCGGCTCCGGCTCACCTGCCTACGCGGCCGGGCAGGCGACGCCCGATGCAGACCGCCGCGGCCGGCGAGGGGATGTCCTTGCCGTGGGTCGCGACCAGCGAGGCCGGGTGCGCTCAGGGTCACCGTGGCCTTGCCGCCGGCGTCGGTCGGGCCGGCGGCCCCGGTCACCGTCGCGCCGGAGACCGGCTTGCGCTTGCCTTTTTCGTCGTAGGAGAAGACGGTGACCTGGAACGGCTGCCCGCCGAGCGCGGTTTCGGGCGCCACCAGCGCCAGCTCGTTCGGGTACGGGTAGGACGGGGCCAGGTCCCAGAGGACTTCGTCGCCGGGCTTGAGCTTGACCGCGTCGCCGCCGACCGTCGCGCCCTTGTGGTTGACCTTCAGGTACCAGGACGCCTTGCCGCTGACCTTGCTGGAGCCGACGCCGCAGATGCCGAGGCCGAAGTCGAAGGCGTCGCGTGACCAGCAGCGGCCGCAGCGAGCCGGTCGTCTTCGAGGCCTGGGCGAGCAGGCCCATCGCGGTCGCGCCCTTGACCGTGACCGACTTGCCGCTGCCGCCGGTGCCGGCGCCGAAGCAGTTGGCCTTGGGGCTGGTCTTGATCGCGGTGGTGCTGGTGCTGAGGGTCTGTTCGGTCAGCACCTTGCCGCCCTTGCCGACGACGCGGAGCTCGGCGGAGACGCCCTTGGCGAGCGCGCTGGCGGCGATCGACAGGGACAGCACTAGAGCCAGCGCGCAGACAGCGGCCAGCCGGAACGGGATGAGTCTTGGCATTTAAGCCACCCTTTCCTCGAGGGTTGAGTTGGCTGGCCGGGGACAGGTCTCCTGGCTTCCGGGGTGGTCGGCCGCACCTTCCCGGGGAATCTGTGTCCTCCCCAGTGGCCGGCGCGCGAGGCGCCCGCGACTTCCTTGACCCGGTCACAGTGGCGGGACCGCGCCGGTTTCGCACCGGACTTCCCTTGACCACCGACCGTATTTACGCGGCCGAGTCTATCCGCCCACCCCACGCCCGGATTTTCGTCCAACCGCGATGGCCGCCGGGCTAGTCTCGCCGCGCACTTGGGAAACCGGGACGTTTCCGGTTCCCGTCGACAACGAGACAAAGGGGAGATTCCATGGTCAGGGGACTCCGCCGGCAGGGGCCGGCACTGGTGATCGCCGTGCGTCGCGCTCTTCGCGGCGCTGGGCGGCACGGTCTACGCCGCGAAGAGCAAGATCGACGGCAAGACGATCAAGGCGAAGTCGCTGCCGGGCAACCGGCTGGCGCTCGGCTCGGTGCCGGGGAACCGGCTGCAAGCCGGGAGCGATGACCGGGCAGCGCCCTGGCGCCGGGCTCGGTCACCGGGATCCAGATCGACGCCTCGACCCTGGGCCAGGTGCCGAGCGCCGTCCACGCCGACACGGCCGACGAGCGCCCGCGACGCCCAGACCGCGCTCAACGCGGTCAACGCCCTCGACGCGGTCAAAGTCAACGGCCACACGGCCGGCTGCAGGCCGCCGGACCGCTTCTTCGCCGGCGCCTGCTGGCAGAGCGGCAGCAGCGAAGCGGCGGTCAGCGCCCCGGCGGCGGCGCTCGCCTGCGCTACCCAGGGCGGCGAGCTGCCCAGCGCCCTGGCGCTGGCGGCGTTCTCGCAGCAGCCGGGGATCGCGCTGGCGGCGGGGGATGAGTGGACGGGGGAGATGCCACGTTCACCTCCGGCTTAACTCGTACAGCGTCGTAACCGTGTCAGCCACTGCCGAAGTCGGCTCAGCCGTCTCCACCGCCACCAAGAAATACCGCTGCGTGATCCCGCTCGTCAGCTGATCCCGAGCGGCGCGCGGCCGCGGCGGCGAACCGGCTCCGGCCGCGACCGCGCGCCCTCTAACCTCCACCGGGATGCAGCGCCTCCCGCACCGTGCCCAGCCGACGCTTCGCGGGCGCGTTGGCGCTGGTGGCGCTGCTCGCGGCGACCGCCGCCGCCTCCCGCCGGGGCGATCGCGGCCGCCCGTCCCGACACCGCGCCGGCGCCGTTGCCCGCGGGGCTCGGGCCGAAGCCGCCGGGTCGCCCGCTACTGGACGCCGGCGCGGATGCGCGCCGCCCGCCCGCTCGACCTCGTCGTCGACGGCCGCGGCAGGCGCACGGCTCCGGGTCGGCTCGGCGCCGGACGAAGACGGCGCCGCCGCCAGCTTCGTCGGCGTCCCCACCCCGGAGGTGCCGCCGTTCTCCTTCAACGGCCGCGTCTTCATCCGCCGCGGCAAGCTCGCCGGCTACTGCTCGGGCACCGCGATCAACAGCCCGACGCGGCAGCTGGTGCTGACCGCCGGCCACTGCCTCAACAGCGGCCGCGAAGACGGCAAACGCAGCGTCTGGTCCGACTACCTCGAGTTCGTCCCCGGCTACAACGGCGGCGCCGCCCCGTTCGGCGCCTTCGTCGCCCGCCGCGGCCAAGTCCGCGCGCCGCGGCAGTGGACCAAGCACGGCAACCCGGACTTCGACCTCGGCGCCTTCCTCACCCTGCCCAACGCCGACGGGGCGAACGTCGCCGACGCGGTCGGCGGCGGCGCCACGATCGTCACCGACCTCAGCCGCCACCAGAGCTTCCAGACCTTCGGCTATCCCGGCGAGAGCAGGTTCATGCAGAGCTGCGCCTCCGCCTACATCGGCGACGACCCGCTCTCCTACTCCCTTCCCGGCCCGCCGACGCTGGCGATCCGCTGCCACTGGGCGCCCGGGCAGCCAGCGGCGGCGGCTGGCTGATCGGCGACGGCACCGAGATCGACGGCATCAGCACCTACCTCCACCTCGACGAACGGGACAGTCCGCGCACCTTCAGCCCCTACTTCTCGGCCGCGAAACCGTCGGCAAGCTCGTCCGCGGCCTCTGAGCCCGCCGCTCAGGCGTCGAGCAGGCGGCGGTAGAAGCGGTAGTCGCGCCGGTCCGGGCGCAGGTTGGAGGCGAGCGCCAGGTGGTGGCGGGCGCGGCGCTTCTGGCCGGTCATGCTGAGCGCGCGGCCGAGGCAGAAGTGGGCGTAGTCGTTGACGTGGTTGGCCTCGACCACGGCCTCGAACTCGACCGCCGCCTTGGCGAAGCGGCCGGCGCGGTAGTAGGCGCGGCCCAGCGCCTCGCGCACGGAGGACTTCTCCGGCGCCCGCCGCGCCGCCTCGGCCAGCGGCTCGGCGGCGTCGAGGAAGTCGCCGTCTTCGAGCAGCTCGAGGCCGCGCCTGTAGAGCGTGTAGGTCGGTTCTGTCGGCATCGCGGAGGCCACCCAAGAAGTGTAGGAAACACCGGAAAAGTGCCTAAAAGCAGGCCAAAATGACCGGCCTGCTACGGTGTTCTGGTCGGGCTTGGCGCCACCGCCACCCGAGAGGTTCCGTTTCCTCCGCTCGCTTCTCAGCGTTTTGGGGCTTCTGAATCTCCCTGAATCGCACAATAAGGAGCACATAATCTTGAAGTCTTTTGCCGATCTCGGCATCTCTAAGCCTGTGGTGGGCGCGCTCGCCGCACGCGACATCACCACCCCCTTCCCGGTCCAGCAGATGGTCGTCAGCGACGCGCTCGCCGGCCACGACCTGCTGGTCCAGTCCCCGACCGGCTCGGGCAAGACCCTCGCCTTCGGGATCCCGATGGTCGACCTGATCGAGCCCGGCCAGGGCCTCTCCGGCCTGGTCCTCGCCCCGACCCGCGAGCTCGCCAGCCAGATCGTCGACGAGCTCGACTCGATCGCCCGCGCCCGCGGCCTCCGCATCGCCGCCGTCTACGGCGGCGTCGGCTTCGGCCCGCAGAGCAACGCCGCCCGCCGCGCCGACATCATCGTCGCCACCCCCGGCCGGCTCGAGGATCTGCTCTCCCGCAACACGATCTCGCTCGACCGCGTCCAGCGTGCTCGTCCTCGACGAGGCCGACCGCATGCTCGACATGGGCTTCAAACCGGCGGTCAGCCGGATCGTCGCCCAGACCCGGAGCGATCGCCAGACCCTGTTCTTCTCCGCCACCCTGGAGGGCGCGACCGGCAAGCTCGCCGCCGCCTACACCCGCGACGCCCGCCGCCACACCCAGGAGCTGAGCCAGGACAAGGTGGCCGACATCGAGCACAGCTTCGTCCACGTCGAGTCCCAGGGCGCCAAGCTCGACCACCTGACGATCCAGCTCAAGGACGTCGACCGCGGCCGCACCCTCGTCTTCGTCCGCACCAAGCGCGGCGCCGACCGCCTGGTCAAACGCCTGCGCAGCCGTGAGCTGGAGGCGGTCGCGATGCACGGCGACAAGAGCCAGGGCCAGCGCGAACGGGCGCTGGCCCGCTTCGAGCGCGGCGAGGTCGACACCCTGATCGCGACCGACGTCGCCGCCCGCGGGATCGACGTCGCCGACGTCACCCACGTGATCAACTTCGACGCCCCCGGCGACCAGGATGCCTACGTGCACCGGATCGGCCGCACCGGCCGTGCCGGCAACCGCGGCGCCGGGATCAGCTTCGTGCTCGAGGACCAGTCGGGGAGATGCGGCGCGATCGCCCGCGACCTCGGCCTCAGCCGCGAGTTCGAGCTCGGCCGGCCGGCCGGCTTCGGCGAGACCTCGACCGCCTCCACCCCCCCGCGCTCGAACACCCGCACCAACTCAAACGGCAACGGCGGCGGCAACGCGTCCGCGTCCGCTGCCCAGAAGCGACGCCGGCGACGCCGTCGCAGCAAGGCAAAGGTGGCCGCATGAGCACTGCAACCAAGGCGAAGACCGCGAAGAAGTGGACCTGCGACCAGTGCGGCGTCTCGATCGCCCAGCATCGACGGCAGCCGCGTCGACTTCCCGGAGACCTGGGATCGCAACGACGACGGCACCTTCTGCCTCAACTGCCGGCGCGACCGTGCCGCCCAGGCGGCGCTGGAGTCGGCGCCTGAGGACAGCCCGATCGAAGTCCGCGCCAAACTGCGCCGCGCGGCCCTGATCGAGTTCGAGGTCAGCCGCCGTCCCGACCACGGCGACGGCGCCATCGCCAAAGCCTGCCGCTCCTCGGTCTCGGCCGTCGCCGCTGCCCGCCAGCGGCTGAAGCTGCCGGCGCCCGAGCAGCAGCCGCAGAAAAGGCGCTAGCTCCCGGTCGGGGTAGGCTTAGTCGCCTATCTCGATCAACGAACTCGACATTGTCTGGCGCCTCGGCCTGGCGCTCGTCCTCTCCTCGGCGATCGGCTTCGAGCGCGAGCTGAGCCAGAAGAGCGCGGGCCTGCGCACCTACACCCTGGTCGGGCTCGGCTCGGCGCTGTTCATGATGATCAGCAAGTACGGCTTCTTCGACGTGCTCGAACCGGGGACCGTGGTCCTCGACCCCTCCCGGGTCGCCGCCCAGATCGTCTCCGGCATCGGCTTCATCGGCGCCGGGCTGATCTTCGTCCGGCGCGACTCGGTGCGGGGCCTGACCACCGCCGCCGGCGTCTGGCTGACCGCGGCGATCGGGGCCGCCTGCGGCGCCTCGCTGACCCTGCTGGCGATCGCCACCACGCTCGCCTACTTCGTCGTCGTCTTCGTGATCTCGCCGCTGGCCCGGCGCCTTCCCGCCTCCCCCTACGCCCCCTCCGCCCTGCGCGTCGTCTACGAGGACGGGCGCGGGATCCTGCGACGGGTGCTCGCCGCCTGCACCTCGCGTGACTTCAAGGTCGCCGACGTCAACCTCGACCGGCCCGAGGGCGACCCCCACGCGGGCCATCCCAGCGCCGTCTCGGTGGCGCTCGAGGTCCACGGGCCGGGCTCGGTGGCGGCGCTGGCGGCCGAGCTGAGCGAGCTCGAGGGCGTGCTCAGCGTCGCCGCCGGCGACGTCAACGAGATGTTCGACTGACCGGGACCGATGCTGGGCGATGCCGCACTCGGGGCGCTGATCGCCTTCGCGATCTCCGTCTGCACGACCCCGGTCGGCGTCTCCGGCGCCGTCTTCCTGGTCCCGGTCCAGGTCAGCGTGCTGGGCACGCCGAGCCCGGCGATCACCCCGACCAACCTGCTCTACAACCTGATCGCGATCCCCGGCGCGCTCTTGCGCTTCCGGCGCGAGGACCGGCTCGGCGGGCCGCTGACCCGGCTGCTGGTGCTGGGCACGCTGCCGGGGATGGTCGCGGGCGCGGCGATCCGGGCTGAGCTGCTGAGCGGCGGCGAGGCCTTCCTGGTCGTGATCGCGGCGGTGCTGGTGCCGCTCGGTGCCTGGCTCGCCTTCGCCGCGCCGGCCGCGCCCGTGGGAGCGCCCGACCCCAAGCGCCGTCGTCTGATCCTCCTCCTCGCCCTCGCGGTGGGCATGGTCGGCGGCATCTACGGGATCGGCGGCGGCTCGATCCTCGGGCCGATCCTGGTCGGCCTCGGCTACAGCGTGTTCGAGGTCGCCCCCGCCGCCCTCACCGCCACCTTCCTCACCTCGCTCGCCGGCGTCGCCACCTTCGCCCTGCTCAGCCTCGGCGGCAGCGACGACCTGGCGCCGGACTGGACGCTCGGGATCGCGATCGGACTCGGCGGCCTGGCCGGCGCTTACCTCGGGGCGCGGCTGCAGGCGCGGCTGCCGGAAACGCTGCTGCGGCGCGGGCTCGGGCTGGTCGCCCTGGGGCTGGGGCTGCGCTACGGGATCCAGGCGCTGAGCTGAGCACGGCCGGCGCCGTGCCGGCTCAGTCCTCGGATTCGTCGGGGCGCTTGGCGGCCTCGCCCGGCAGCAGCGTGAAGGCGGCGATCATCTCCGAGCCGATCACCAGGTCCTCGCCGTGTGAGTTGAGGCTGACTTTGCCGTGCGGCCCCGGCGAGATCGCCGGGTCGGCCTCGACCAGCAGCCCGTCGACCTGGTGGCCGGTGCTGGCCTCGATCCGGATCGGGATCACGCCGTCGCGCTCGGCCCGGATTTCTTCGAGCACGTCGTGGAACCACGAAGGCGGCTCCTCCGGCGGGCGCAGCTGGCGGACTCCGATCTCGAACTTAGTCGTCATGCGAAGAATCTACTCAAGCGCCCGAGACCACACAGCGCTGAAGGAGCATCGCGCTCAGCACGCTGCCGTCGGCGTAGGACAGGCCCACCCGCCCCAACGGCAGCTCCGCCGCGGGCCGCCGACCCGGAGCCGGGCACCTGGCAGCGACGAAGCTCCCGCGGCCGCGGCCGGCGGAGACAAATCGGTGCAACGACATCTTCAGGGTCGAGATGCGGCTGTAGACGCCTTCCAGCGTGTAGGGCGGGGGGAGGCAGCCGGCGCTAACCGCCCGGCACTGACCCTGCAGATGCGCCATCCGCGTCACGGTCAGGCTGACGCCGGACGGGCCGCGATCGACGATCTCGAAGGGGATCACGTAGGTGAGCGGCAGGGGGTCGCCGGTGACGACCTGGGCGAGGATTCGCGGCCGTCCTCCCACCTGGGAGTAGAAGGCCAGGAGGCTGCCGACGACGGTTGCCGGCGCCTGCCCGGGCAGGGCGATTTCCGAGGCGACGCTGCCCTCCCCGACCAGCGATCCCGCACAGGCCCGCCGAGCGCTCGGGTTGGTGGCGTAGAGCGAAGCCGGGGGGCAGCTGGGCAGGCCGGCGACCTGGAACCTGACCATCTGCGGGAGGTCGATCGCGATCCCGGCCAGCTCGGGCGAGCCGGAGCCGTCCAGCGCCGCCGAGGTGAAGCCCAGTCGCAGGGCGGCCGGCGCGAACCGCTCGCGGGGCAGGTTCCGCGGAAGGATTTCCCCGGAGGCGGTCATCGCCGCTGCGCCCGCTTCGCGGCGAGCCGCGGAGCCGGGGGGCGGGCCGGCGCCCAGCGACGGGGCCGCGACGGCGAGAAAGCTCAGAAGAAGACCTGCAATCAGGAGGGCCCGGGGCATTGCGGCAACCTATACGCCCACCCCGCGACGGTTCCTGCTTTCAGGCCCGGCCGGCGCCGGGCTCCAACTCACGCCGGTCGTCCGGCCGGCGGAACGCCAGCAAGTAGAGCCTGAAGGCTGCGGCCGCGCTGCCGAGCAGGAGCAGCAGGGCGAGGAAGCGGACCAACCACTTGTGTTCGGGCGGCGGGTACCACCAGAAGTCGAGCGGGATCGCCAGCCCCGGGCCGGAGAGGTTGACGGTGCGGGTGCGACCCTCGAAGGGCGCGTAGGTGACTTCGAGCCCGTGGCCGCCGAAGCGGTCGACGATCTGCGAGGAGATCAGGCCCTCGGTCTGGACCATCAGAGCCGAGAGCTCGGGGACCCAGCGGGTCGGGTCGTTGCCGTAGGGGATGTCCTCGCGGGGAACGCCGAAGCGGTCCTGGTAAACGGGGACGCCGGTGAGGGCGTCGACCGCGTCGACGTAGTGGGAGTAGGAGGCGGAGACGGCGACGATCTGGACCAGCACCCCGAGCGTCGCCACCCCGACCAGCACCTTGCGGCGCAGCGCCGTGTCCGCCCACCAGGCGATCGGCACCAGCAGCGCCCAGGCGGTCGGGACGATGTAGCGCGGGCCCCAGACCTCGTCGCCCCAGAAGGTGGTCGAGGCGGCGATGCAGGTGAGGCCGAGCATCATGATCAGCAGCCCCCCCGCCAGCGCGCGGTCGCGGCGCCATAGGCGCGGCAGGCCGAGGGCGCCGAGGACGACCAGCGGGCTGTAGAAGATCAGGCCTTTGCCGGGGCTGAAGAAGAGCCCGAGCGCGTTCAGCGGCGCCGTGAAGGTGAGCAGGGATTCGTGGTACCCGGAGTCGGTCGGCGAGCCGAAGCGGACCCAGTTGTACCAGGCGATCGCGGCGATCCAGCCGAGCAGCGGCAGGCCGATCGCGAGCAGCTGGCGCAGCCGCTTGCGGCGGTCGAAGGAACGGAACGACGGCCAGAGCACGACCGCCATCGCCGCCAGGACGACGATCGCGTAGGGCTTGGTCGCGACCGAGGCGCCGGCCGCGAACCCGGTCAGCGCCCAGGCGCGCGGGGTCGGGCGGCCGCGCGCCCGGACCGCCAGCGTGAAGGCAACCAGGGCCGCCGCCATGAAGGTCGTCTCCATGCCGATCTTCGAGTACGGCCAGGCGATGCTGGCGACGGTGAAGAGGGTGGCGATCGCCACCCCCCACTTGATCGAGCGCCGGGTCATGAAAACCAGGGCGAACAGCGCGGCCGCGGCGATCGCGGCGACGAACGGGTTGTAGAACCAGAGGAAGGTGTAGCCGAAGGGGTATCCGTTCGGGTGGCCGAAGTTGGCGTCGATCGCGTGGCCCGCGGCGAAGAACGGCACCTCCAGCAGCGGCTGCAGCAGCCCGGCGGTCGAGTAGTAATGCCCTCCCTTGCCGGGGAAGTTCGCTTTCAGCGGCAGCGAGGAGCCTTCGTCGTCCCAGAAGTGCCCTTCCAGCACCAGCCCCTCGGTGACGGCGGCCGTTTCCGGCTCGTACCCGGTCAGCGGCTGGGTCGTGAAGGCGAACAGCCCGAAGGCCATGACGAAAACCAGCACGCCGGCCCGCACGGGCAGCGGAAGCTTGGAGATGTAGGCCCGCACCGCCGCCATCGTGTCAGTTGCCAGCGCTCCGCGGTTGCCCCGACGGGTCGCGCTAAGGTGAGCGCGTGGGCAAGCGTGGCGTGCATCCGGTCGCCGACGAAGCCTGCGCCGCGCTCGCCTCCCGTCTGCGCGAACGCCTGCCGGAGATCCAGGCGGCGGTCGCGACCCGCGTCTACGCGATCTCCGATCCCCAGGAGGTCGCCGACCCGGCTTACCTCCAGGGCCTCAACGCCGCCCTCGCCGCCGCTGTCGAGCACCGGCTCGCCGTGCTCGAGGCGGGCGAGCGCCACTCCCCGCCGCTGCCGCCGATCCTGCTCGCGCAGGCCCGCCTGGACGCGCGCGACGGCGTCTCCCTGGACACCGTCCTGCGCCGCTACTTCGCCGGCAACGCCCTCTTCGGGGACTTCGTCGTCGCCGAGGCGGAGCGGGCCGAGGTCCCGAGCTCAGACCTGCGCCGCCTGCTCGCGGCCCAGGCGACGCTCGGCGATCGCCTGCTCGACGCCGTCAGCGCCGAGCACACCCGCGAAGCGCAAACGCGGCCCAACAACGCCGCCGAGCGCCGCCGCGAGTGCGTCAAGAGGCTGCTCGCCGGAGAGCTGGTCGATCGCTCCGAGCTCAGCTACGACCTCGACGCCCGCCACCTGGCCCTGATCGCCAAGGGCGAGGGGGCGCCGGAGGCGATGCGAACGCTGGCGGAGAGGCTCGACCGTCGCCTGCTCGCCGTCTGCCGCGAGGAGGAGCCGATCTGGGCCTGCTGGCTCGGCGGCAGGCAACCGCTCGCGGTCGAACAGGCGCTGCGCGCGCTCGGCGAGATCCCCCTGGACCGGGTCTTCGTCACCGTCGGCGAGCCCGGCGAGGGGCTGGCGGGCTGGCGGCTCAGCCACCGCCAGGCCAAGGCGGCGCTGCCGATCGCCGAGCGCAGGGGGCAGAGCGTCGTGCGCTACGCCGACGTCGCCCTGCTGGCGGCGGTCCTCACCGACGACCTCGCCGCCACCTCGCTGCGGCAGCTGTACCTGGAGCCGCTGGAACGAGCGCGAGACGGCGGCAAGACCACCCGCAAGACCCTGCGCGCCTACTTCGCGACGGAGCGCAACATCTCCTCGACCGCCGCCGTGCTGGGCGTCGATCGCCGCACCGTCACCAATCGCCTGCGCGCGGTCGAGGATCTCTTCGGCCGGCCGCTCAAGGACTTCGCGACGGAGCTGGAGACGGCGGTGCAGCTCGATGACTGATCCGTCACGCGCTTTCCCGGTTTGCTGAATCCCCGCTGAGCGAGACCCCAGATTGGTGAGGCCACGGCCGCCCGCCCCGGTGATGATCGGCTCGATCCATCCCACGAGGCAAGGGGAACGAGTATGAGGAGACACCTGATTCGCGCCGTGGTCATCGCGACCGGCCTGGCGCTGATCGTCGCGGCGAGCGCCCTGGCCAAGCCGCACGTGATCCGCGCCGGGAACCTCTTCCTGAAGGACAACGGCGGGATCTTCCCGAGCAAGCTGCCACGGCACGGCCAGACGCCGATCTCAGCCCGCATCGACGCCGAAATCGGCACCGTCGACGGCGCCCATCCCCCCGCCGTGAGAACCCTGGACATCGACTTCGACAAGAGCATCCGGGTCAACGCGAAGGGCCTGCCCGCCTGCAAGGAGAGCCAGCTGGTGGCGCGCGAAACCGCGGCGGTGAAGAGGGCCTGCCCCGATGCGATCGTCGGCTCCGGAGAAGGCGAGGTCGAAGTCGCCTTCCCCGAACAGGCGCCGATCGTCGCCAAGGGCCCGATTGTCCTCTTCAACGGCGGCGTCCATGGCAACACCACGCTGCTCTTCGTCCACACCTACGTCGACGTCCCGGCGCCGACCGCCGTCATCGCCACGGTCGCGATCACCCGCATCAGCCGCGGCCACTACGGCCTGCACACCGTGTCGCAGATCCCGGCGATCACCGGTGGGGCCGGCTCGGTGATCAGGTTCAAGCTCACGATCGACCGCAAATTCACCTACCGGGGCAAGAAGGAGAGCTACCTGACCGCCAGCTGTCCGACCGGGACCTACTACACCGAAGGGAACATATTCTTCGCCGACGGCAGCAAGCTGCAGGGAACCCACATCCTCCCCTGCACTCCGGTGGGCCGCTGATCAACACAGTCCCCTCCGCTATTTCACCACCTTCCCGATCGCCGCTTCCAGCTCGGGAATGCTCCACGCGCCCTCGATCCTGGTGCTGATGATCCCCTTGCGGTCGATCACGAACAGCCATGGCTCGCTCGGCAGGTGGAAGGCCCGGACCTGCGGCCGCACCCCTTTTGCGGGATTGTTTTCTTCGTAGATCTCCATGTGGATGAAGGCGACCCGGTCGCCGTAGGTCTGCTTGACCTGCTCGGCCTCGTCCACCACCGGCCCGCAGGTTCTGCTCTGGCAGAACTGCGGCGTGGCGAAGAGCAGGACGACCGGTTTGTGGCCGAGCACTTCGGCAAGGTCGTCTTCGTGCATGTCGTCGGGCGGGATGCGGGTGTCGATCTTGCGCAGGTCGCCGCCGACGTCGGCGGCGGTCGGGGTGTGGACGACGGGCGCGGGTTCGCCCACGTCCGGGGGGTCGGCCGGGCTCTTGGGGAAGCCTGGGCGCGGCTGCGGGAAGTGGCCGACGACGACGCTCGGGACGATGGTCGCCTTGAGCGAGTCGCCGTCCTTGACCATGGCCAGGATCCGCCACTCGCCATCGGCTCGCAGGGGTGCGTCGTCGACGACGTAGACGACCTTGCCCGACTGCGGGTCTTCTCCGGTGGTGCGGGCGATGAAGGCCGATTCGGTCGCCAGCGACTCGACCTTGGCGGGATAGGGGCCGAAGGCCCGGCCCTTGGGGCCATGGGCGAAGTAGAGGGCGACTTCGGCGTCGCTGACCTGTTCTCTGCCGGCGGTGAAGACGCCGAACCCGAAGCGGTCCACTCCCTTGTCGAAGACCGAGCCGGTCGGGGCGACGACCAGTTCGCTTTCACCGCCGCTTGCGGAGTAGAGGTCGGTGAGGCTCTTGCCCTCGGCGGCGGGAAAGTCCGCTCGTGGCGGGGCCGGGTGATCGCTGATGCCGCTGTAGGTGCTGCCGCAGCCGGCGAGGACGAGGCAGGCGGCGAGAGCCCCCAGCGCTTTCCGTTGCGTTCTCCACCCCTTTGTCATCGCCCGTTTCCTCCGCGTCGGGACCGGATCAGGGCGGCGCCGCCGGCGAGCAGGCCGAGCGCGCCGAGGATCAGTGCCGCGATTCCGAGGCCCTTGCTCGCACCGCCGCCGCCAGAGCTGGGGGCAGCCATGGCCGTTGCTTCGCCGCCCGCTTCCCCTTCCGTGGGGCTCGGCGGTGCCGTCTCGCTGCCGGCGACATCCCGCAGGACCCCACCGGGAGCGGTGACGTCGATCTGCGGCGCCGGTTCTTCGGAATCGGGGCCGCCGATCCAGCGCACGACTTCGCCGTTGTCGTAGTACTGGAGCGTCTTGAAGCTCAGCTCTTCGCCTTCCTTGCCGGGGATCTCGGTCGAGATCGAGAACTCGAGGAACTGACCCGGCGGGATCAGGCCCTGCTTGCGGTCGCCGGTCCAGACGATCTCCTTGACCCCTTCGGTGACTTCGCCGTCGTCGGTCTGCACCGGCTTGGCGAGCTTGCTGGTCTCCACCTTGACCGTCCAGCCCGGCATGTATTCGGGTGAGACGTCGATGAAGCCCGGCGGCATCCGCACCGCCACTTTGATCGTGTTGGCGTCTTCGGTCTCGTTGGGCACGCGGATCCCAAGGGTGGCGAAGGAGCCGGTGGGGACCTCGTTCGGGTGCAGGCTGACGTGGGCCTGGGCCGCTGCCGGCAGCAGCCCGAAGGCGGTCACGGCCGCGATTGCGATTCGTCGCATCTGGGTGGTCCTTTCTTTGGCGCCGTCAACGAACCGGCACCTCGATTGTCTCGGTGTACTCGTCGAAGGCGGAGACCCGCACCGACAGGTCCAGTCGCCAGTCGCCCGCCACGTTCAGGAGGGCGCCGGGGATCGTGTAGTGCCCGGGGCCCGAGAGCTGGGGTTCGAGCGGCAGCGGGCCGATCCCCTTGTCGGGCAGCGTCGCCGTCACCTTCAGTTCCTTGGCCTTGGCGAACGGAGCGCCGCTCTTGGCGTCGAAAAGGTAGATGTGGACCTGGTTGGCGCCGACCTCGGCCGGGTCCACGGTCATCTCCAGCTGGATCGGGCCGACGGTGCTTTCGGACGAGAACGGCCCGGCCTGGGCGGAGACCGGCGGCGCGTAGCCGGCCAGCGCGGCGGTGACGCCGATCACGACGACGAGCAGCGCCAGCTCGGCGCGGAGGGCGCGGCGCAGCAGCAGGCCGGCCCGTCCCGGCGCCTCGCCTCCGGCGGCGATCCGGTTCAGGCGCGGGACCGAGCGACGGCGGTTGTAGGCGCCGATCCCGATCAGGACCAGCAGCAGGCAGAACTTGATCAGCACCGCCCGGCCGTAGCCGGTGTCGACGAGGGCGTCGAGGTGGCGGACGTAGACGTAGGCCTGGATCAGGCCGGTCAGCAGGATCGCGGCGACCGCGATCAGGGCGACCTGGGAGAAGCGCGAGAGGGCGGCGGCGAGCAGCCGACCGCGGTCGCCGGGCTCGAGCTCCCGGGTCCCGCGTGGCGCCACGAACAGCAGCGCCCCCAGGCCCCCGAGCCAGATCGCCATCGCGGTGACGTGGACGACGTTGGTCGGAAAGTTGAGCAGGATCGGCGACTGGGTGGAGCCATGGCCGGAGAGCGCCGGCACCAAAACGACGAAGGCCGGCGGCGCGGCGACCAGCAGGGCGCGACCCCGGCCATCCCGAGGGGAGGCGGAAGGTCGAAGCACCAACGCGACCAACACCCCGAACGCGACCCAGGCCACCGCCGCCAGTCCCCAGATCGTGCCGAATTTGGTTTCCAGCGTCTCCCGGACGATCGTCTCCCTCAAGGCCGAGAAGCCGGAGATCCCAGCCGCCTCGGCGCCCTCCAAGACGACGCCCGCGAGGGCGCTGACCGTGCCGAGCGCGGCGGCGAGGAGGAGCACTCGCCGCAGTCGGGCCGCGAAGGCGCGCGAAGCCCGCGACCAGGCCTCCCCCGCGCCCCCGACCGCTGCCAGCGCCGGCAGCCAGGCGAGCAGCAGGAAGGCGAGGCCGCCGACCGCGAGCGCGGTGGCCGTGTACTGAAGGCCCCGGGCGACGCCGAAGGCGGTCTCGGTGACCGGGCCGGCGGCCGAGCCGCTGGTCAGTTCGGCCACGGTCTCCTTCGGCGCCCTGCCGGCCTTGCCGATCGAGAAGACGAAGCCGCTGGAGACGATGTGGCCGTCGGCGGAGACGACCCGGTAGGTCGCGGTGTAGCTGCCGTCGGGCAGGCCGGGCTTGAGGTGGACGCCGAGGCGCGGGCCGTCGCCGTCGGGATGGAAGGCATCGCCTTCGTCCACCCGCGAGCCGTCGGCATCGTAGACGCGAACGGCGCCGAAGTTGCCCTCGACCGGCTCGTCGAAGCGGAAGACCACCGCGCCCGGCTCCTGCTTGACCACGGCGCCGCGCTCGGGGGTCGTGCCCTCGAGCTGGGCGTGCGCCAGCGCGCCGGCGGGGGCCAGCAGCGCCGCGAAGGCGAAGAGGGCGAGAGCGATCGGCAGTGCGAGTCGGCGCATCTACCAGGCTTCCGCCGCCGGCTCTCGGCCGACGCCAGCCCCGTCGTCGTCCCGACGCCGTCGCCGCAGGATCAGCACGAGGGCACCGCCCGCGAGGACGATGACGATGCCGCCGACGATGAACGGGGTCTTCGAGGTGTCGGCCGGGCCGACCCAGAACAGGGTGCCGTCGACCGCGCCCTTGCGACCGTCGACGCGGACCGGGATTTCGTAGTCGAAGACCTTGGTCTTCTTGCTCTGGTCCTTGACCTGGGGCGGCAGGGTCGGCGACATGTAGTGCATCCGGTGGTCGTGCCAGAGGAAGGTGCCGGAGTGATCGAAGGTCTTCCACTTCGGCGGCGCCTTGGCGTCGGCGATCGCCGGCACCTTGACTTCGGCGAAGCGGTTTTCGTCGAGATAGAGCGCCGGCGAGCGTTCGTTGACCTGCACGGTGCCGTCTTTGAGGATGCGCGCGTAGGGCTCGCCTTCGTAGCCGTAGATCGTCACCTCGTGGCCGTGCTGGTCGAGCAGCTGCATGTAGCTGTCGTAGTCGAGGACTTCAAAGCTGACGTCGGGGACCGTCGGGGTCACCCTGTCGATTTCAGATCGGTAGTTCGGGTTGCCGGCGTGGGCGAACGCCGCGGCGGGCATTGCCACGAGCAGCGCGACCACGAGCACCGACACCGTCTTGGCGCGGTTCATCTCCTGCTCCTTCGTCGTTGGCGCAGCGCCCAGCGGCGCCGGGCGGCGTCGGGAGCGCTAGCGGGTGATCGGGGCGAGGAGCGCGGGTGGCCCGCGCAGTGGCCTGCTGCCCGCCAGGTCGGCGAGGCGGTGCGAGGCGGCGGCAAAGCGCGGGCGCAGGGGGAGGATCGCGAGCGGGGCCTTGGGGCGTTCGGCCCCGCGGGCCGCGAGCCGCTCGATGATCTCGGCGCCGGGATAGCGCCCGAGGACGAGGGCGACGAGGATCGAGACCGCGGGCAACGCCCCGAGGATCTCCTCGGCGCTGCCGCCGAGCAGCGTGCAGAGGACCAGCAAGAGGACGAGCGCTCCCCCCAGAACCGGGATCAGGACCCGATGCTCAGCCGCCCTGCTCAGCCTTGCGGACAACATTCGTTCGGCTCAGCTGACGGCGTCGGCCCAGTCGCGAAGGCGACCTGAGAACTGCGGGGTGGCGGCATCCACCTCGACGACCGCGTCGGCAGGGACGTTCGCCTTGCGCGCGGCGGCGATGATCGCCTCGGGCGATGGCGCCTCGTAGAGGCAGTAGGTGCGGCGCCGGTCGGCGCTGAGGAAGGAGAAGAGCCAGCGGACTCCCTCGCCGCCGTTGATCTCCTCGATCAGCTCGACGTCGTCGTCGCTGAGGTCGAGCTGCTCGGCGAAGTTCCGCTCGATCACGTACAGGGCCATGGCCTGATCGTAGCGGGGATTTCCGCCTTGTTCGGGCTTATTCGGAGGCGAGGCCGTGCCGGTGTGCGTAGGACGCGGCCTCGGTGCGGTTCGCGGACTCGGTCTTGCGCAGGATGCTGCGGATGTGGTTGGCCGCGGTGTGTTCGCTGATCGAGAGCCTGCCGCCGATCTCGCGGTTGCTGAGACCCTCCGCGACGAGCGCCAGGATCTGCACCTCCCGCGGCGAGAGGCTGTCGGGCAGGTAGGGCGCCGGGGCGCCGATTCCGAGGCCACGGATTTTCCCCAGCAGCCCCTCCATGCCGATCTGCTCGGCCAGGGCAGCGGCCTCGCCGAGCAGCGCCTCGGCCCGCTCGCGGCTCCCGGCGCCGCGCCCGAGCAGGAAGCGACCGTACTCGTAGGCGGTGTGCGCCAGCCAGGTCGACGCGCCCATCCGCCGGTTCAGGTCCATCGCCCGCTCGAAGTGCCCCTCCGCGCGTGCCGGCTCCTTCAGCGTCGCCGCAAGCATGCCCAGGTAGCGATCGGCCGCCCCGTAGCAGGCCACCAGGTGGCCGATCATCACGTTGGCGCCGGCCAGCGGCTCCAGCTCCGGATAGACGATCGCCGCCATCGTCTCGTCGTCGAGCGCCGCGCAGGCGTCGGCCAGGTAGACGAGCGCCGCCGTCCACAGCGAGGTCCGGAAGCCGTCGATGCCCTGGGCGGCGAGGGCGGCCAGTTCCCGCCTCGCCTCGTGCTCCATTCCCAGCTCGGCCAGGACGGCGACGAGCCCGGGGCGCCACGGCCCGTCACGGTCGACGGTCCCGGCGAGGATCCTCATCGCCGGCGCCAACTCGGCCAGTCGCCCCTGCTCGCGCCGCAGGCTGAACATCTGGATGCCGTGGGTGCCGGATGCGTCGCGCCCGATCAGCAGCCGGCCCCACTCGCGCGAGCGTTCCGCCATCGCTTCGCTTTCCGCGAGGTTCCCTTGGAAGAGGGCGATTGCCGCGCCGCAGTGCTCGGCCACATGGTTCATGAACGGCTGCGCCGTCCGCTCGGCCATCTCTCGCTGCGCGGCAACCTCGTCCCGGGCGGAATCGAGGTCGCAGAGGGCGACAAACGTCGGCACCCGCCAGGCCATTGCCTCGGTCTGGGTCTCGGTGTCCCCCATCTCCTCCGCCAGGTCCCGCGCCTCGGTCAGCATCGCCAGGATCTCCTCGAGCGCGGTCGTCCCGCGTGCCCAGTAGCAGCAGGTCAGCACCCGCGCCAGCGCTCTGCGGTCGCCGTGGTCCCGGGCCAGCGCGATCGCGTTGCCGCGCACGAGCGCGCCTCGCTCCGGCTCACCCACGAAGCTGAGCCCGCGGGCGAGCCCGGCGAGCAGGCCGATCCGCAGCGCGGCATCCTCCTCGCCGACCGCGGTCAGCGCCTCCTCGAGCAGCTCGATCGAGACCGGGCTCGCGATTCCGGGCCGCCAGCAAGCCTCCTCGTAGCCGATCGCCGCCCGCGCCAACAGCTCGTCGCTCTCGAGTCGGCGGGCGATCTCCGCCGCCGCCACGAAGGCCTCCTGCGCATCGGTCACCTTGCCCGCCCGGTGGCTGGCCGAGCCGAGCTCGAGCAGGACGCCGGCGCGCTCGGCCTCGTCCTCGATCCCGATCCCGATCGCGGTCCGCAGCCGCGTCTCGGCGTCGTCGAAGGCGAGCCCGGCGCTCGCCGCGCTCGCCGCGCGAAGGTTGTAGTCGACGGCCCGCTCGGCCCCGCCGAACGGCGCCGCTGCGCCAAAGTGGTGGGCGAGATCCGCGAGCGAGCGGTCGGAGGCGCCGCCGGCGCGCTCGAGCTCCTCCCCGACGCGGAGGTGCAGCTCTGCCCGCCGCAGCCGCGAGAGCCGATCGTAGAGCGCCCTCCGCACGATCTCGTGGGTGAAGCGACAGGCGAGCCGCTGCGAGCGCAGCTCCTCGATCATGCCGCTGCCCACCGCCTCCTCGAGGGCAACGAGAAGCTCGTCCTCGCCGAGGCCGGCGGCGCGGCGGACCGGATCGAGCTCGAACTCGGGCCCGGCGACGGCGGCCAGCTCGAGCAGATCCGTGGTCTTCGGGGCGAGGCGCGAGAGCCGCTGGCCGACCACCTCGTGGACGCTTTCGGGCGTCCCGAGCTCGCTCAGCGGCCGGGTCACCCTCACCCCTCCCCCGCCGACCTCGACGGTCCCGGTCTCGACCAGGGCGCGCCAGAGCTCGCAGACGAGAAAGGCGTTGCCGCCGGTGAGGTCGTGGATCGTGTCCGCGAGCTCGCCCAGCTCGGCGTCGGGATCGCCGCCGGCGGCGCGGCTGACCAGGTCGGAGACCTCCGCCCCGGAGAGCCCCGAGAGCCGCATCCGCACCACGTCCTCGGCCCGGCGCAGATCGGCGAGCGTCTCTGCCAGCCCGGCGGGCAGGTCGGCCTCGGTATCGCGAAAGGTCGCGAGGAGCAGCAAGCGGCCGCTGCCGGCGGAGCGCGCCAGGTGCCGCAGCATCAGCAGCGTCGGGGCATCGGCCCAGTGCCCGTCCTCGAGCACCACCAGCAGCGGCCGGCCGCGACTCACGTTCTCCAACAGTTCCGCCACCGCGGTGTGGAGGCGGTGGCGCTCGGTGTCGGGGTCGGCCTCGACCGGCGCGGGCAGCTCGCCGACGCGGGCGGGCAGATCGGGCAGCAGACGCGTCAGCTCGCCGCCCCCGCTCCCGAGAGCGGCGCCCAGCTCGGCCGGATCGGTCACTCGCACGAGCTGATCGAGGGCCTCGACGAAGGGCCGGTAGGGAGTCCGAACCGCGGCGTCGCAGGCCCCGCAGAGAACCAGCACCCCTTCGGCGGCGGCCTCGGCGGCGAACTCGCGCGTCAGCCGGCTCTTGCCGGCGCCGGGCTCGCCCGCGAGCAGCGCCACGCGGCGCCCCTCACCCGCGGCACGCGGCATCAGGGTCCGCAGTTTCTCCAGCTCGGCCGCACGCCCGACGAAGGGGGAGATCGAGGTTTGCCGGAGCGGGCCGGGGAGCTCCGGGGTCTCTGCATCCATGGGAAAAAGATAGTCAGAGTTGACTATTCCGCCTGGAATCGGCCGGATGCGGAGCAGCTCGAAGTGGGTCAGATCGGGTCATGACAGGCGGATTCCGCCGCCCTACGCTCGTCAGGAAGAGATTGAGACAACCCGCAAGGAGGCACCGATGAGCACCGCGCCCAGTGAGATAACCGGCTTCAAGGGAAGGCTGACCCGCCCCGAGGACCCCGGCTACGAGAACACCCGCGCCGTCTACAACGCGATGATCGACCGGCGTCCCGCGCTGATCGCCACCTGCACCGACGCCGATGACGTGGCGAAGGTGATCGCCTTCGCCCGCGCCCACGACCTGCCGCTGGCGGTCCGCGGCGGCGGCCACAACGGCGGTGGGCTCGGGACCGTCGACGACGGCGTCGTCCTCGACCTCTCGGGGCTGAAGGGCATCGAGGTCGACTCCGGGGCGCGGACGGTCCGGGTCGGCGGCGGCTGCCTCTGGGGCGAAGTCGACGCGGCGACCAGCGAGCACGGGCTGGCGACGCCGAGCGGGATCATCTCGACCACCGGCGTCGGCGGCCTCACGCTGGGCGGCGGCCTCGGCCACCTGACCCGCAAATGCGGTCTCAGCATCGACAACCTGCTGGAGGCCGACGTCATCCTCGCCGGCGGCGAGCAGGTGCGGGCAGCCGCAGACGAGAATCCCGACCTCTTCTGGGCGATCCGCGGCGGCGGCGGCAACTTCGGCGTCGTCACCTCCTTCACCTTCCGGCTGCACGAGGTGGGCACGATCGTCGGCGGCCCGACCTTCTGGGCGGTTGAGGACGGGGCCGAGGTGATGACGGCCTACCGCGACTTCATCCTCGACGCCCCCAGGGAGCTGAACGGGTTCTTCGCCTTCACCTCCGTTCCCCCGGCGCCGTCGTTCCCCGGCGAGCTCCACCTGCGCAAGGTCAGCGGCGTCGTCTGGTGCTACTCGGGCGACCCGGCAGACGCCGCCGAGGCGATGGCCCCGCTGCTGGAGGCCACCCCGGAGCCGCTGCTGCACGGACCGCAGGAGATGCCGCTGCCGGCGCTGCAGAGTACCTTCGACCCGGTCTACCCGGCCGGCGACCAGTGGTACTGGCGGGCCGACTTCGTCAAGGAGATCCCCGACGAGGCGGTTGCGATCCATGCCAAGTTCGGAGCCGAGATGCCGACCTGGAAGTCGACCATGCACCTGTACCCGATCGACGGAGCCGCCCACGACGTCGGGCCCACCGATACGCCCTGGGCCTACCGTGACGCCAACTGGGGCTCCGTCTTCGCCGGCGTCGACCCCGACCCGGCAAATGTGGATTCCATCCGCAATTGGTGCGTCGACTACTTCGACGCCCTCCACCCCTACTCGGCGGGCGGCGCCTACGTGAACATGATGATGGACGAGGGCCAGGAGCGAGTACGGGCGAGCTATGGCGACAACTACGACCGCCTGGCGCAGATCAAGGCCAAGTACGACCCGACCAACCTGTTCCGGGTCAACCAGAACATTCAGCCGAATGCCTGATCGCGAATATGACGTCGTGGTCGTCGGCGGCAGCCTGGCCGGGTGCGCCGCGGCTCGCCTGCTGGCGCTGCGGGGGGCTCGCGTCGCCGTGGTCGAGAAGCGCCCCGAGCTCGACGCCTACAAGGTCATCTGCACCCACAACATCCAGGCCGGTGCGGTGCCGGCGATGGAGCGCCTCGGGATCGGGCCGGCGATCGACGCTGCCGGCGCCGTTCGCGCCCAGATCGACATCTGGACGCGCTACGGGTGGATACGCCCGCCGGATCGGGGCCTGCGCAACGTGAACCTGCGGCGCTCGGTCCTCGACCCGATCGTGCGCCGGCAGGCGATCGAGACTCCGGGCGTGGACTACCTGCCCGGCCTCACGGCGGTGGGGCTCGAGGGCGACGAGCGGATCGAGGGCGTCCGCGTTTCGGGGCGTGAAGACAAGGAGAGACCGTTGACGGCGAGGCTCGTGGTTGCCGCTGACGGACGCGATTCGCGGATGGCGGCGATGGCGGGTGTCTCGGGGCGCGTCCGACCCCACAAGCGCTTTTGTTACTTCTCCTATTTCAAGGATGTCCCGTTGCCCGATCCCAGCCGGGCGATGGTCTGGTTCGGCGACCCCGACATGGCCTACGTCAACCCCAACGAGGATGGCGTCTCGATGGTCGCGGTAGTGCCGGCCAAGCGACGGCTGGACGAGTTCCGCGGCGATCCGGAGTCGGCCGCTCGCGCGCACTTTCGGAGCCTGGCTGACGCTCCGAGCCTGGACGGCGCCCGCCCGATCGCGAAATGGTTCGGAAAGCTCGAGATGCCGAGCACGGTCCGCCCGGCCGCGGCGCGGGGGATGGCCTTCGTCGGCGATGCCGCCCAGGCGTCCGACCCGATTTTCGGCGTCGGCTGCGGCTGGGCGTTCCAGTCGGCGGACTGGCTGGCCGAGGAAGTCGGCCCGGCTCTGCACGGGTCGGATCGGGAGCTCGAGCGAGCCCTGGGAGCCTACGCGCGGCGGCACCGCCGCGAGCTCGGTGCCCATCACTGGCTCATCTCCGACTACTCGAGCGGGCGACGCTTCTCGCCGGTCGAGAAGCTCGTCTACTCGACCGCGGCGCGCGACCCCGAGCTTGCCGGGCGGGTCGAGGACTTCTCCACCCGCTCGATCCGCGGCATCGCCGGCACCCGGCGGATGATCGCCCGGGCCACCGCGGTGCGGCTTGGCTTGGCCGGCTGAGCCGACGGCGCGGGGCTGGTCAAGAGACCTATTGCACGATCGTGAAGCTCAGCGACTTGGGCGCGGAGCTCGCTCCCGCAGAGTCGGTGGCGGTAATGACGAGCGAGTAGCGCCCGGGCTCGAGCTTCTTCTTGGGCGAGACGCGACCCTGGAAGGCCACCTTGTTGGTGCCCTCGTGGCCGGTAAAGGTGAGCCTGCCCGCCGTCACGGTGCGGCCACTGACGCGGCGGGTGAAGCTGAAGGTCACGGTCGCCCCCTCGTTAAGCGAGAAAGAGAAGGTCGTTCCGATCGGCGTCTTCGCGCGACTGACCGTGGCGAGGCGGTTGCCCTGGCGCCATCTCGCCCTCGACTGGCGGACGTTCTGCACGAGCAGGACAAGGGGAGGTTTCCCCGGATCGCAGCAGGGAGGCTTGGGGGGGTCGCCGTGGGCGCCGGTCGTCAACGTCTGATCGTTGCCGTAGACCACTCCACCTGAGTTTTCGGCGACGAGCCGGAAATGGTAGGTCGTGCCCGGCGCAAGCCCGCCGATGGCGGCCGCGAGCGGACTCGGGCTGCCCGAGGCGCCAACGTCCTGGGCAGAAGTCGAGGCCCCGTAAGTTGCGGTCGTCCCGTACTGGAAGTACGCCTTGCCCGAGCCCCCGGCGAGGGTCCCGTTGAGAGTGGCGCTGGACTCGCCGATGTTGGTCGCCGCGGCCGTCGTCGCTTCGTACGGGTTCACGAAAGCCCACGCCGCGCCCGTGCCGCTGTTGTCACGCCAGGCGCCGATCAGCCCCGTGGCGCCGTCGGCGGAAAGGGCGACGTTCGTGCCGAATTCGCCTTCTCCGGCCCCGTCGCCGGGGAGGATCTTCGGTCCCTGCTGGGCCCAGGTGGAGCCCGAGCGGGTGAACAGCCATGCCGCGCCCCTGGTGCTGTCGTCGGCCAGGCCGCCGACCAGGGCCGTGTCGCCGTCGGCAGAGAGGGCGACGGCAACGCCGAACCTGCCTTCCCCGGTCTCGCCCCCGCCGGTGAGCTTCGTGCCCTGCTGGGCCCAGGTCGATCCGGAGCGGGTGAAGACCCAGGCCGCGCCTTTGCTGTGGTCGTCGTTCCAGCCGCCGATCAGCGCCGTGTCGCCATTGGCGGAGAGAGCCACGATCGTGCCGAACTTGCCGTTGCCGGCCTCGTCATCGGGCGTGAGCTTGGGCCCCTGCTGGGTCCAGGTGGAGCCCGAACGGGTGAAGATCCAAGCGGCGCCCTTACCGCTGTAGTCCCGGTTGCCGCCGAGTAATTCGCTGTCGTCGTTCCAGCCGCCGATCAGGGCGGTGTCGCCGTCGTCGGAGAGGGCGACGTTCGTGCCGAACATTCCTTCGCCGTCCTCGTCGTTGGCGGTCAGCTTTCCGCCCTGCTGGGCCCAGGTGGAGCCCGAGCGGGTGAAGACCCAGGCGGCGCCTTTCCAGCCGTCGTCGAGCCAACCGCCGATCAGCGCCGTGTTGCCGTCACCCGACAGCGCCACGGTGTAGCCGAACCAGGGGTTCCCGGTCTCGCCCGTGGGGGTGAGCTTTTCGCCCTGCTGGGTCCAGGTCGAGCCCGCGCGCGTGAAGATCCAGGCGGCGCCTTTGCGAAAATCATTGCCGGGCGCTCCGATCAGGGCGGTGTCGCCGTCGGCGGAGAGCGCCACGCTCGTGCCGAACCCGGCTCCGCTCTCGCTTTCGCTCCCGGCGGTCAGCTTCGGTCCCTGCTGGCTCCACACCTCGCCGGAACGCGTGAACACCCACGCCGCGCCCTTCCTGCCGTCGTCGTTCCAGCCGCCGACCAGCGCCGTGTTGCCATCGGCGGAGAGGGCGACGAGGACGCCGAACTCGCTGTTGTCCTCTTCGCCACCGACGAGCTTCGAACCCTGCTGGGCCCACACCCCGCTCGAGCGGGTGAAGACCCACGTCCCACCGCTGGCGGCGGCGTCCTCCGGCACACCGATCAGGGCGGTGTTGCCGTCGGCCGAGAGCGCGACGCTGGAGCCGAATTCGCCGGCTCCGGTCTCGCCGCCACCGACGAGCTTTCCACCCTGCTGGCTCCAGGTGGAGCCGGAGCGGGTGAAGGCCCAGGCGGCACCAACGGCGCTGTCGTCGCGGGGACCGCCCACCAGGGCCGTGTCGCCATCGGCCGAGAGGGCGACGCTGACACCGAACCTGCCTTCCCCGGTCTCACCGGTGCCGGTGAGCTTTTCTCCTTGCTGGCTCCAGGTAGAGCCTGAGCGGGTGAAGACCCAGGCGGCACCGATGTTGCTGTTGTCGCGGGGGCCGCCCACCAGCGCGGTATTGCCGTCGGCGGCGAGCGCCACGCTCGTGCCGAATTCGCCTTCTCCACCCACCGCGCCGGCGCCGGTCAGCTTTTCGCCCTGCTGGGCCCAGGCGGCGCCGGAGCGGGTGAAGACCCAGGCGGCGCCCTCGTTGCCGTTGTCGCCCCAGCCACCGATCAGCGCCGTGTCGCCGTCGGCTGAGAGTGCGACGCTCCCGCCGAATTCGCCCTGCCCGGTCTCGCCCGTCCCGGTGAGCTTTTCTCCTTGCTGGGCCCAGGTGGAACCCGAGTGGGTGAAGACCCAGGCCGCGCCGATGCTGCCGTCATCGCGGTTCCCGCCGATCAGCGCCGTAGCGCCGTCGGCCGAGAGCGCAACGCTTTTGCCGAACCTTCCTTCTCCGGTCTCACCGGTGCCGGTGAGCTTTTCGCCCTGCTGGCTCCAGGTCGAGCCCGAGCGCGTGAAGACCCAGGCGGCGCCGACGTTTTCGTTGTCGGCCGGCGCGCCGATCAGCGCGGTGTCGCCGTCGCCCGAGAGCGCCACGCTGGTGCCGAATTCTCCTTCTCCGACGTGGGCAAATTCGCCTTCTCCGACGTGGCCCGTGCCCACCAGCTTGCCGCCCTGCTGGGTCCAGGCTCCGCCCGAGCGCACGAAGACCCACGCCGCGCCGGCGCCGATGCCAGTTTCACCGCCAACGATCCCGTAGCGCCCGCCGATCAGCGCGGTGTTGCCGTCTCCCGACAGCGCCACCGTGTAGCCAAACCGGCCGGTCCCGACGGCACCCGTGGGGGTGAGCTTTTTGCCCTGCTGGATCATCGGGTCGATCCGCAGTGGATAGGCCGCACCACGATCCGCGACGCGAATCAGGACGTGTCCCTTCACCAGCTGCAACCAGGAACGCAGCACGTGTCCGTGCGCGTCGGTTGCGACCAAGCCGCCGTAGCGGAGCGCGGCGCCCTCACCCGTGAACAGCACCGAGCCGCCCCGCAGCCGCCCGGCGAGGTTGCCGGAGAGAGCCAGGGAAAGGGTCAGCGGCCCGGCGGCGGGACCAGGGCGAGCCGCGACGTCGAAGCCCTGCTCGATTCCAAGCGGGCCGTTCGCATACCACTCCGTCAGCGCTCCGTGCGCGTAGCGGACACGGTTTGCGCTCGCACGTGGCACAGCGGACCCCACTGGCCGAAGCGTGCCCCCATGTCCATAAGCGGAGAGCGCCATTCCGAGCTGCGCGGTGCCGGAGGCAATCGTGACGCCGCGGCGCGAGAAGCGGGTGCGAAGGTGCTGTTCAGGGTTGACCGCCCGCAGGCCCTCGAGGCGATAGCCCGGCGCGTCTTGCCCGAGCGATGCCGAGACCGGGCCCTGCGCGGCCGGGGGCAGACTTTCCAAGCCATGACCAGCTGAGCCATGACTGGTCGTCGTGACGGGACCGGGGGTCTCACCGGGCAGCGTTCGAACCACTGCCATGCATCCGACCGCCACCATCACCCCCACAAGGAAGACCGCAATCCGGGGTCGCAGCCAACCGCTTCGTGCCCCGACGCCATGCCCAGGCACAGGCAATCCGTGCACAGCAACTTCTGATCGCATTACCCGCCCCTCTCCGTTTCCCACCGGCGCGCGAGGCACTCCCGCCCTCGAACCCCGCATTTGCGAGGCTTTTTCCTATACCGCTACGGGGATTCGAACCCCGGTTTCTGGCATGAGAAGCCAGCGTCCTAGTCCCCTAGACGATAGCGGCGAGGGACGGGCATTCTAGCGATTCCAGGTTTGGGGCTGCTTCTCGGGGCCGGGGGCGGCGATTGGGGCGCAACCGGTAAATTGCCCTCTCCCCCGCGGCTGTGGCGGAACTGGTAGACGCGCACGGTTCAGGTCCGTGTGGGCGAGAGCCCGTGAAGGTTCGACTCCTTTCAGCCGCATTTTCTTCGCCCAGCGGATACACCGTGGGCGAGTTTGTCGGGTAAGGGCTAGTCTCAGCAATCTTGGCTGTCGGAATGGTCTACGAACGCGTGGTAAACCGGCTCCGGCTTCCAGCCTCGGCGATGCAGCGCTACCTCAGTGCCGGCAGTCGACCGGTCTGGCTGGTCAGCCTCGTGATAGCGCTCCTCACCTGGCCCCTCGGGATCGGATTCCCCGCCGATGGTCTCGACTTCAGCTGGATCGGGGGCCTCTACATGGGGGTCCACGAAGGCAAAGACTGGGGCACCGAAGTCATCTTTACCTACGGGCCGTTGGGGTTCCTCGACTGGCCGGCGCTCTGGTTCAGCTGGCTCCCCGTGCTGGCCTTTATTTACTTCTGCGTCGTCTACGTCGGGTTCGCCGCGATGTTGACCTGGTCCCTCAATCGCACCGTCGGTCTGCTCGGGGCGGCCATCGTCGTCTTCCTCTCCTTCGCGGCGGTCGGCTTCCTCGGGGAGTTGCCCCTCCTCCTCGCGATCGGGCTGTGCTTCGCGGCGATGCGCGATGACCGCCCCGCGGCCGCGCTCACCGTGCTCGTCGTCGGCGGCGGCGTCCTCTGCGCGATCGAGCCGCTGATCAAACTCTCGATCGGACCGCCGACGGCCCTGATCGTCCTCTTGGGACTTGTCGGTGCCAGGGCCGGCCGCCGCCAATGGGCCACCTTCGTGGCGATCGCGGTGGGTGGCTTCTTGGCCGCCTGGTTCCTCTGCGGCCAGGGCCTCGGCAACCTTTCCGACTACGCGCTCAACGGCATCCAGATCATCTCCGGCTACAACGAAGCGATGGGCTACGACGGGGCCGAAACCTGGGAAGCGGTCGCGATCGTGGTCTCGGCGTCGGCGCTGGTCGCGTTCATCCACCGGGCCCGGTTTCGCGACACGCGGGCTCGCCGGCTGGCCACCGCGCTGACCGCGGTCGCTGCCTACGTCCTCTTCAAGTATGGGACCACTCAGTTCGGCAAAGGCGGTCCCCCGGTGGTGGCTCTGACGACCCTGCTGGCGATCTTCTGGATGGCCCCGTGGCCGCGCAGCCGCGCGGTGCCGTTCCTGGTCTCCAGCGCGCTGCTCAGCGTGGTCGTCCTCCACACCTTCCCGTCGCCCGCGAACCTCGACGTGGTCTCGAAGCTGGAAACCTTCGACGAAGCCGCCGAACTGGCGGTCCGACCCGGACTCCGTCAGGGCTACATCGACCGCATCCGGGAAGGCTTGCAGAGAAAACTGGACCTACCACCGCAGGTACTGGGGCAGGTGCGAGGAAAGCCGGTTGCGATCGACCCCTGGGAAATCAGCGTCGCCTGGGCCTATGAACTCGACTGGCAACCGCTGCCGGTGTTCCAGAACTACTCCGCCTACACCTCGAAGCTGGACCGCCTGAACGCCGCCGCGATCGAAGACCCCGACGGGCCCCAGGTGATCCTTCGTCAGATGCCATCCGGAGCGGCGCCCCTCGCCGGCCGCCCCGGCTTCATGGGGCGGCAGCCCGCCTGGGATCCCCCCGAACAGAACGTCGCGACTGTCTGCAACTTCGTCCCGACGCTGACCGAAGGAGCCTGGCAGGTGCTGAGCCGGATCCCCGACCGCTGTCACCCTCCGAAACTGATCTCCAGCCACACCGCCGAACCCGGCGCGGGGGTGCCCGTCCCCCAGGCCGGCCCGAACGAACTCGTGATCCTGCGCCTGGGCGGAGCCCAGGTCGAAGGCCTCGAACGCCTGGCCTCGCTGTTCTGGAGACCGGAAGAACGACACGCGTTACTCGACCACGGTCAGTACGACTACCGACTTGTTCCCGGCACGACCGGCGACGGGCTGATCGTCTCCAGCGATCGCTCCCTTGACCGCAATGTCACCCTGGTCGAACTGCCGGTGATCAAAAACATCGCGGTCAAAGGGGCCGGCGGCCCCCTCAAGTTCGACTTCTACCGAGTCAAGATGCGGCCGGTACGACTGGTGCCGAAGAGGTAGCCCTCCGGGAGCTCAGGGCCGGTGGCGTGGCGCCGTTTTGAGCTTGAGCAGCACCGGCACCGTCGCCGTTTCCGCCTCGCCGCCCTTCGGCTTGAAGGTCACCGCCAGCTTGAACCGCAGCTTGTGCTTCTTCCTCAGGGTCGCGAGGGCCTTCGGGGTCGGCTTGAGGACGAGCTTGACGGTGCCCGCCTTGGCGGCCGTCGCCTTTGCCGGCATGATCAGCTTCGCCGCGCTCTTCGCCTGCAGGGATCCGGCGCCTGGGACCTCCACCGGCAGGATCGCGCTGCCGTTGCGCGCGTTCGCCTTGGCCTTGCCGAAGCCGAGACGCGACGAACCGGGCTTATTGCCGCTCTTGAGCGGCGGCAACTGCCCCGGCGGCGCGCTTTCGACCGCGACCGCGTCGACGCCGGCGTTGAGGGTTTCCTCATGCGCCGCGACCGCGATCCGCAGGCGCACCGTCTGGCCGGCAAACGGGGTGAGGTCGGCCGTCAGCCTGGTCGGCCCCATTTCGGCGGGCGCGCCTTTCCCCGTCTGTAGCAGCGTCAGCAGGATGTCAGCGGGATCGATCGAGTCGATCGGGGCGTCGGGGCGCATCACGTCGATCCGGAATTGCTGGTTCTTGGCAGCGCCGAGCACTTCGTCGTCCACCGAGAGGGTGTCCGGGTTCGGCACCGCGATCGGTTCGTGTGAGGTGTAGAAGGCGAGCAGGCTGAGACGGTGATCGAGGCCGGGCTGGAGGCTGACATCCTGGTAGAGAGCCAAGCTGTCCGGGTTGTACTCGTCGGTGATCGCGGCGAAATTGCCTTGCGGCGGCGCCGGCACGGAACCGGCGACTTCCTTGCCCGAGATCGGCGGTTCCGTGCCTTCGTAGGCGAACCAGTCGCCCAGTCCCGTCGCCTGAGAGACATTCCATCCCCGCAGGTCGCCGGTCTCGAAGCCTCCGTTGACCACCGTGGCGGCGGCCGCCGTGCCGGGCAGGAGCAAAGCCGCAGAGGCCATCGCCGTCGCCGCGCACAGGACCAGCCGCCGATCTCCGCCACGCACCCTCATCTTCAAACTCCCCCTTAGTAGCTCGAAACCTCCCGAGCAAAGGCTAGCGTCAGCTCAGACGGGCTGCTTGACCGCTGAGCGCGAGCGGGCGGCGGTGCCGGCGATCTCCTCGGCGAAGATCGGCCAAAGCTGGCGGGGAAGGTCGTGGCCCATGCCGTCGATCATCTTCAGGCGGGCATTGGGGATGGCGCGGGCGGTGGCGCGGCCGCCGGCCGGGCGGACCAGCGGGTCGCGATCGCCGTGGATGACCGTGGTCGGGACGCGAACGCCATGCAGCGCCTGGGTGCGATCGCCGGAGGCGGTGATCGCGTGCAGCTGGCGCACCACCCCGGCGGCGCTGTGGCCGCGGTCGTAAGAGCGGCCGGAGACGTGGCGCACCCGCTCCTCGTCGAACGGGTAGCCGGGCGAGCCGATCACCCTGAAGGTGTTGATCGAGCGCTCGATCGCGGCGTCGCGACCGCGCGGCGGGCGCCCCAGCAGCACAGCCATCGCCTTGCGACTCGGCAAGCCGGTCCAGCGGCTGCCGGTGTTGGACATGATCGAGACCAGCGAGCGGACCCGGTCGGCGTGCTCGATCGCCATCGTCTGCACGATCATCCCCCCCATCGAGGCGCCGACGATATGGGCGGAGTCGATGCCGAGGTGGTCCATCAGGCCGACCGTGTCGGCGGCCATGTCGCGCAGCAGATAGGGAGCGCTGCCGCGGCGACCGAGGATCATGTCGGCGCGGCGCGGCACCCCCGCCGACTCGATCTTGGTCGAGCGGCCGATGTCGCGGTTGTCGAAGCGGACGACGCGGAAGCCGCGCTCGGCCAGGAGCCCGCAGAAGTCCTCGTCCCAGGCGATCATCTGCGTGGCCAGGCCCATCACCAGCAGCAGCGGCTCGCCATCGGGGTCGCCCATCTCCTGGTAACAGAGCTCGATCCCGTTGGCGGGGGCGATCAGTTCGTCGCCGAAGGAATGCATCCGGGAATTCTAGCCGCCGCCCTGGCCAGGCAGCCAATCGGTAAAAGGAGTGGATGAGAACGGCCGTCCTCTCCGACCTCCACCTCGGCGCCGCCAGCGGTGAGGACGTTCTGCGCGACGCCGCGGTGCGGCGGCTCCTGCTGGAGGAGATCGGCGATGCCGACCGCGTCGTCCTGCTCGGCGACGTGGTCGAGCTGCGCGACCTGGCGCTGGGAGTCGCCCTCGACTCCGCCCGCCCCTTCTTCGAAGAGCTCGGAGAGGCCCTGGGCGAGCGCGAGGTCACGATCGTCCCCGGCAACCACGACTACCGCCTGGCCGAGCCGCTGCTCGACCGGCTCTCGCTCGCGGGCGCCGCCGGACTCGAGCTCGAGCACCACGACGAGCGTCCCGGCGACGGCGCCGGGGCCGTGATCGACACCTGGCTCGGCCCGGCGCGCCTGCGGATCTCCTACCCAGGCCTCTGGCTGCGCGACGACGTCTACGCCACTCACGGCCACTACATGGACGCCCACCTCTCGCTGCCGCGGGCCGAGTGCCTCGCCGTCGCCACCCTGATCCGCCTCTCCGGGCAGCTGCCGAACCCGGCGACGGCAGCCGACTACGAGCGCGTGCTGCGCCCGATCTACGGCTTCAGCTTCGGCGTCGCCCAAGCCCGGGCGCGAGTCGGCCGCCCTCGGCCCCACCCGTCCGAAGCCGCCTGGAAGGCGCTCGCCGGCGAGAACGGGAGCAAGGGGAGCGCCGCGAAACGGCTGCGCGCCACCACGGTCCGCAACGCCTTCCCAGCCGGGATCTGGGCGATCAACCGCCTGCTCGGATCCGAGTTCAGCGCCGACATCTCCGCCGCCGAGATCTTCCGGGCCGGCGTCGTCGCCGCGACCGAGCTGGGGACGCGGCTGGGGGTCGACGGCGCCCACGTGATCACCGGCCACACCCACCGGGGCGGCCCCACCGACGCGGAAGCGAGCTGGCCCCTGCGCGGCGGCGGCCACCTTCACAACACCGGCAGCTGGGTCTTCGCCACCGCCTTCCACAACCCCGGCACCCCACCCAGCCCCTACTGGCCCGGCACCGTCACCTGGGTCGACGACACCGGCCCACCGCGCCGAGTCCAGCTGCTACTCGACCACTCCCACGGCGACATGATCGACGTACTCGAGCGAACGGCCGGCCCGAGGACCCAGGGGTAGGGGTCGGCGGAGCCTCCCCGCTGTTGCTCCGACGACCCCTACCCCTGGGTCCTCACCCCAACCACTCAGCGATCACCGCCCCGATCTCCGGCCCCGCGTCCTCTTGGAGGAAGTGGGAGGCGTCGGCGATCGCCCGCGGCGCCGGCAGGTTGAGCTCGCTGGAGACGCGCTCGCCGACCGAGAAGGGCAGGATCGGGTCGGAGTCGGCCCAGAGCACGAGCGCGGGCCGGTCGTCCTCGCGGAGGCCGTCGGCGACCCGTTTGCCCTCGACCGCGCCGACCGCGTCGGGGGTGGTCGGCAGGATCAGCGGGAAGGCGCGGGCGCCGGCCTTGGAGGGGCCGTCTATATAAGGGGCGTCGTAGGCGGCGGCGACCTCGTCGCCGGGGTCGTTCTTGCAGCCACCGCGGACCAGCGTCCCGACCGGCACGTCCTCGTTGTCGCGGACGAAGTCACGGAAGGCGAACCAGGCCTCGCTCATCCGCTGGTGGCCGGTGAAGGGGCCGGTCTCCATGATCACGATGCGGGAGATGCGGTCGGGGTGCTCGACCGCCAGCCGCAGCCCGATCGGCCCGCCCCAGTCGTGGACGACGACGGTGGCGTCGTGCAGGTCGAGTTCCTCCAGCAGCAGCGCCATCAGCTCGACGTGGCGGTCGTAGGTGTACCAGCCGATCTCGGTCGGCTTGTCGGAGCGGCCGAAGCCGGCGTAGTCGGGGGCGATGCAGCGATAGCCCGCGTCGCGCACCGGCGGAATCACCTTGCGCCAGAGGAACGACCAGGTCGGCTCGCCGTGGAAGAAGACGACCGGCCTGCCCTCGCCCTCGTCGAGGTGGGCGAGGCGGAGGCCGTCGAGCTCGCGGTAGTGCGACTCGAACGGGTAGTCCGGCAGGCCCTCCAGCAACTCGTCCGGCGTGCGCACAGCGTCGATTCCCATCAGATCCGCCCCCGTTTCGATCGCCTCAACCCGGTCCGAGTCTAGATCCCCAAATCCAGATCAGGATTCTCTACTTTGTTAATCGACTTTGTGCTACGGTCGCGAACTCATTCAGCAGTAAGTCAGTCGAAATAGGAAGGAACCATTTATGCGGAACGCTCGCAATGCCCGGCGGCGCGGCGTGAAGCTCGGCCTCCCGGTCGCGCTTCTTGCCTTGCTCATCGCCGTTTTCGCCGCAGGCTGCGGTAGCAGCAGCAGCGACAGCACCGGCTCGGACTCGTCCGGAGGAGCCAAGCTCGACGTGGTCGGCTACTCCACCCCCGAATCCGTCTACGCCGAAACCCTTGAGCCGGCCTTCGAAAAGACCGCGGAAGGCAAGGGCATCAGCTTCAGCAACTCCTTCGGCGCCTCCGGCGATCAGAGCCGTGCGGTCGTCGCGGGTCAGCCCGCATCGGTGGTCCACTTCTCCCAGGCGGGCGACATGGAACGCCTCGTCGAAGAAGGCGAACTCGTCTCCAAAGACTGGGAAAAACAGCCCTACGGCGGCTACGCCACCGACTCGGTCGTGGTGATGCTGGTCAAGAAAGGCAACCCGCTCGGCCTGAAGTCCTTCAAGGACCTCGAGACGAACGACGAAGCCGAAGTCGTCACCCCGAACCCGTTCAGCTCCGGCTCGGCCCGCTGGAACATCATGGCCATCTACGGCGCGGCCCTTGAAGAAGGCGCCTCCCCCGACCAGGCCCTGGAAGCGGTCAAGACGGTGCTCGAAAAGACCAAGGCCCAGCCGGGCAGCGGCCGCGACGCGTTCGCCGCCTTCAGCCAGGGCGAGGGCAACGTCCTCCTCACCTACGAGAACGAAGCGATCAAAGCCGAAAAGGAAGGCGAAGACGTCGAATACGTGATCCCGCCCTCGACGCTGCAGATCGAAACTCCGATCGCGGTCACGGAGAAGGCTCCGGAGCCGGCGGCCGAAGATTTCCTCAAGTTCCTCTGGTCCGACGAAGGCCAGGAACTGTGGGCTGAAAACGGCTACCGCCCGGTCAACCCGAAGCTGGTCGATCCGCAGCAGTTCCCGACCCCGAAGAACCTGTTCAAGATCAGCAAGTTCGGTGGCTGGGGCAAGGTCAACGACGAATTCTTCGACGAAGAATCCGGCTCGGTGGCCGCGATCGAGAACGAACTCGGAGTCTCCACCTCCGGCTGATCCATGGAGGCTCACGCTCAAAGCGCAGCGGCGTCACCCCGGGCAGGCCTGCGCCTGCCCGGGGTCGGCGTCGGCCTCGGCCGCGGCACGGTCGTGCTCTACCTGAGCCTGATCGTGCTGCTGCCGCTGGCGGCGCTGGTCGACCAGTCGCTGGAAGGCGGCCTCAGCACCTTCTGGACCCAGGTCACCTCGCCGCCCGCGCTCGACTCGCTGAAGCTGACGGTGGTCTGCTCGCTGATCGTCGTCGTCATCAACGCCTTCTTCGGGACGATCATCGCCTGGCTGCTGGTCCGCGATCAGTTCCCCGGCAAGTCCGCCGTCAACGCGGTGATCGACCTGCCCTTCGCGCTGCCGACGATCGTCGCCAGCCTGGTCCTGATCGAGCTCTACGGCGCCCACAGCCCGTTCGGGATCGACATCGCCCTGACCCGCGCGGCGATCGTCGTCGCCCTGCTCTTCGTCACCCTCCCCTTCGTCGTCCGCGCGGTACAGCCGCTGCTGATCGAGATGGACCGCGAGATGGAGGAGGCCGCCGCCTCGCTCGGCGCCGGCGGCTTCATGATCTTCCGCCGCATCATCTTCCCCAATCTCCTCCCCGGCCTCGCCGCCGGCGTCGCCCTCGCCTTCGCCCGCGCGCTCGGCGAGTACGGCTCGGTCCTGCTCTTCGCCGGCGGCCTGCCGGACACGCGGGTCTCCTCGGTCTTCATCGCCAGCCAGATCGAGAACGGCAAGAACACCGGCGCCGCCGCGGTCTCGGTTGTGCTGCTGCTGGCGGCGATGGTGATGCTCGGCCTGATCACCCTGATCCAGCGCTGGAGCAGCAAACACGAGCGCAGCCAGGCCGGCACCGGCGGTCTGACCGTGATGCCGATGAGCGGCGAGGACTACACCGAGGAGGGCGACGCCGATGAAGACCGCTAGCTCCGCCCGCAGTCGCTGGGGCCTACGCGCCCTCGGCCTCGGCTACCTCACCCTGCTGCTGCTGGCGCCACTGGTGATGATCTTCTACAAGACCTTCGAACACGGGCTGGCGCCGCCGCTCGACGCGATCACCTCTCCCGACGGCCTGCACGCGCTGAAGCTGAGCCTGCTGATGGTCGTGATCGCGGTGCCGCTGAACACGATCTTCGGGATCGGCTGCGCGCTGCTGCTGGTCCGTCACAAGTGGAAGGGCAACACGGTGATCGACGCCGTGATCAACCTCCCGTTCGCGATCTCCCCGGTCGTGATCGGCCTCTCGCTCTTCCTCCTCTACGGCACCAAAGGCTGGCTCGGCCCGACCCTGGCCGAAACCGGGATCGAAATCCTCTTCTCGGTGCCGGGGATGGTCCTCGCCAGCATCTTCGTCTCGGTCCCGTTCGTGGTCCGCGAGACGGTGCCGGTGCTGCAGGAGATCGGGACCGAGCAGGAGCAGGCCGCATCGACCCTCGGCGCCAACGCCTGGCAGACCTTCTGGCGGATCACCCTGCCCTCGATCCGCTGGGGCGTCGCCTACGGCGTCGTCCTCACCACGGCCCGCGTGCTCGGCGAGTTCGGCGCCGTCTCGATCGTCTCCGGCTCGCGCTCGGGCGAAACCGAAACCCTGCCGCTCTTCGTCAAGAAGGCCTTCGACAACTTCGAATTCCCGGCGGCCTACGGGGCCTCGGTCCTGCTCGCCGTGCTCGCGCTTTCCACGCTCCTGGCAATGAACGTCCTAAAACGGAAGGAGGACGCCTGATGGGAATCACAGTCGAGGGAGCCTCAAAGCGCTTCGGTGACTTTCAGGCCCTCAACGATGTTTCGATCGAGGTACCGAACGGCTCGCTGACCGCCCTGCTGGGCCCCAGCGGCAGCGGCAAGTCGACGCTGCTGCGAGCGATCGCCGGGCTCGAGACGCTCGACGGCGGCCGGGTCCTGATCGACGACGAGGACGTCTCGACCAAACCGGTGCAGAAGCGCGAAGTCGGCTTCGTCTTCCAGCACTACGCCGCCTTCAAGCACATGACCGTGTTCGAGAACGTCGGCTTCGGGCTGAAGATCCGCAAGTGGGACAAGGCGAAGATCGCCGACCGCGTGCACGAGCTGCTGCGCCTGGTCCAGCTCGACGGGCTGGCCGGCCGCTTCCCCTCCCAGCTCTCCGGCGGCCAGCGCCAGCGCATGGCCCTGGCCCGGGCGCTGGCGGTGGAGCCGCAGGTGCTGCTGCTCGACGAGCCCTTCGGCGCCCTCGACGCCAAGGTCCGCAAAGACCTGCGCACCTGGCTGCGCCACCTCCACGAGGAGATGCACGTGACGACGATCTTCGTCACCCACGACCAGGAGGAGGCGATGGACGTCGCCGAGCAGCTGGTGGTGATGAACGAGGGCCGGGTCGAGCAGTCCGGCAGCGCCGACGACCTCTACGAGAACCCCGCCAACGAGTTCGTGATGAGCTTCGTCGGCGAGGTCAACCGGCTCGGCGACAGCTTCGTCCGCCCGCACGACATGGAAGTCGTGCTCGACGCCGACGAGCGCACCCAGGAGGGCATGGTGCAGCGGATCGTCGCCCTCGGCTTCGAGATCCGGGTCGAGTTCGTGCTCGCCGACGGAACTGAGATCTGGGCCCAGCTGACCCGGCCGAGCTGCAGCGGCTGGAGCTGGAGGAGGGGCAGATCGCCTATCTGCGCCCCGCCCAGGCAAAGAGCTTCAACGGTTCGTCCCCGTCCGAGACCAGTGGGGCCTCGACTCCCCCTGGCTCACCCGACGAGGGCGACGCGGAGAAACCCGCAGCCGTCTGAAGAGGCGAAGGAGCGGGGCGCGCTTTTTGCCGGGTAGCGCCCCGCTCCCCCTCGCCGCACCGGCGATTCTCCTCTCCCAGCCGGACCCTTGCTGACCCGGCTCCGACTTTTTTCGTCCTTTGCTCTCGCTCTGCTATTGTTGACTTAGTTACTCAACTAAGTAGAGAAAGGGGCCGAGGATGAGCAAGCGAGTGCAGAACACGACCTTCATCTCCAGGGGCCGGATCACGGGCCTGGTCAGGGACGAGACGCCGGCCGGCCTGGGGCAGAACCGCACCACCCGCAGCGCCAACCGCGGGTCGGTCCAGTCGGCCGCCGACGAGGCGCTCTTCTACCGGGCCCGCCTGATCCTCGGCGACGCCCTCCCCCGCCCCAACCGCTGAGCGCGACGGGGCCAAGCAGTTCCGCGGTTCCCAATCCACCAAGGAGGTGGAAAAGGAACCGCGGAACCGGGTCGCTATGCCGCGGTGGCTAGCTGCCTTTGGTCGTGGTCGTCGTTTCAGCCGCTTCTTCGGGCTGCGGGGTAGGCCTGAACCGCCAGGTTCCAGCCTTTCAGCGTGAAAGTCACGTTTTTGGCGCCCGGCGTACTGGATCGCGACCGTGTGCCCACCCTTGGCGAGGACCGTGGTGATGGTCGCGGTGCCGACGATCGGCGCCGGCGTCGGCGTCGCCGACCGTCGAGGGGACCAGGTTGACTTTGCCCTGCCATCTGGCCGTCGACCAGGATCGAGACCGGGCAGGCCTGGTCGCGGATCCGGTTTGGCCGCCGTGCAGGTCGCGTTGCCGGAGAACGTGATCACGGCCGAGCTGGCTTTGGCCGGGGTCGCGAACGAGGTGAACGCGGTCGGGATGTAGCCGGCCGTGGGGGACGAGATCGGCCCGAACGGGTCGGTGCCGGCGGCGATGCCGACGACCGAGCGGCTGCGGCGCCGTCGGATTTGGCGACGTACAGGTTCGCGGCTGACTTTTTCCGCAGGTACAGCGTCGACGCCTTCTTGTTGCTGACGTAGGTGGCCGCGGCCTTCTTGGCCGTCAGGAACGACTCGGCTTTCTTGGCCAGCGACGGCGTCACCGTCACCGCCAGCGCGACCACGGCCGCCACCGCGACGACCGTCGCCGCACGGGGGGACGAAATCCTTCTCTTCAGCAATTGAACCTCCATTTCAGGGGCCTTGCCGGAGGTCCGTCTACTCCTGCCGGGCGGCCTTTCTTTACTAAGTGAGTCAATAAACTACAGAAACTGCTAGCTTAAGGCCATCAAGTTGGTCAACAAACTCTGGTTAACCCCTGAGAGGAAGGAAGCGCATCTGATGAGAATCAAGAGCCTCGCCATTGCGGTCATCGCCCTCGCCGGGCTTGCCGCACCGGCGTCGGCCGGAGCCGTAACCCTGATCGGGTCGGGATCCGTTGCCGCCCAGCCCGTGCTGCAAGCCCTCTTCGAAACCTACACGAAGAAGGTCAACAAAAGCGTCCACTTCGTCTACACCGCCGAACGGCGGCAACGCCGGCGTCAAAGACGTGCAGAGCGGCGACCAGCCAGTTCGCCGGGCAGGCCCGCACGCCCCTCCCCAGCGACGCCGGAACGACCTACATCAAGATGTTCATGGACGGTCTCTGCCTTGACGTCAACGCGAAGAACACGCTCAGCAACATCAGCGTCCAGCAGACCCACGACATCTACCGCGGCCTGATGACCAACTGGAGCCAGGTCCCCGGCTCCGGACTGGAAACCACGATCGACCCGGTCGGCCGCGACACCAATGGAGGGACCTACAACTTCTTCCTCCAGGCCGTCCTCAACAACGAAGCGCCGGCGTCCAACGTCAACGCGCTGACCGCCGACGGCCTCGTCGTCAACGCGGTCAAGCAGGACGACAACGCGATCGGCTACGCCGGTCTCGCCTGGCAGGGCAGCAAGAAGCTGAAGGCCCTCAAAGTCAACGGCGTCCCCTGCGAACCGAAGCAAGATCAGCGTCGAACCGCTCAAGTACCCGCTCTCGCGCTACCTGTTCATGGTGCTCCCGGGCGACGGCAGCACCAGCCCCCCGGCGCTGACCAAATTCATCGACTGGATGCGGCTCAGCCCGCTGGCCGGTGAAGTGATCAGCAAGGCCGGCGGCGTCCCCGCGTTCAACAAGAAGTCGTAGCTGGCAGTTGAACGAGGAGTACTCCCCCGAGTACGGCCCGAAGTGGTCAGACCAGCGCGTCGAGCGAATGCTCGGCGTGCTGGTCTGCACCGTCGTCGGGCTGCTGCTGGCGATGATCGTCACCGTCTTCGTCCACGGCTGGCCGTCGTTCTCCCATAACGGCCTCGCCTGGTTCAGCGCCGGCGGCAACGTCGACGACCAGCTCAACGCGATCTTCCTCTCCGGCCAGGCCGGAGCCGAATACATCTACACCTTCCACGCCTGGCCGCTGATCTGGAGCACGATCCTGATCACCGGCGGCTCCGTCCTCATCGCCCTCTTCTCCGCCCTCTTCGTCGCCGTCTTCATCGTCGAGTTCGCGCCCGAGTGGATGAGCAACATCCTGCAGCCGGTCGTCCGCTTCCTGGCCAGCGTGCCCTCGGTCATCTACGGCCTGATCGGGGTCGTCGTCCTCGTCCCCTTCATCGGCAACAACCTCGTCACCGAGGGGCAGAAGGCCTCGGTCGCCGGCGTCATCTCGCTCACCGGCTACAGCCTGCTGGCCGCGATCACGGTGCTGACGGTGATGATCGCGCCGCTGATGGTCTCGATCTTCAGCGACGGCCTGCGCTCGGTCAAACCGGGCTGGGTCGAGGGCTCGCTGGCGCTCGGCGTCAACCGCTGGCGCACGACCTGGAAAATCGTCGTCCGCACCGCCCGCCCGGCGATCGTCGCCGGCACCGTGCTGGCGGTGGCGCGGGCGATCGGCGAGGCGGTGATGCTGGCGATGATCTCCGGCTCGGTCGGCTTCTCCCCGAACCCGGCCGACGGCCTGATCTTCATCTACGAGCCCTCGCGGCCGCTGGCGCCGACGATCGTCAAGAACATCGACCAGCTGAGCTCGCCGCCGGCCAACGCGACCCTGTTCGCGATCGCCACGGTGCTGCTCTTCTCGGCCGCCTTCCTCTCCCTCACCGGCTGGGTGGCGCGGCGCTCGATGCGGAAATACGGAGCCGCCTGATGGACTCCCCGGTCGCCCCGCCGCCGGTGCTGCCGCCGCCGGCGACGAACCCACCCCGCGCCCCGCAAGGACGCCGTCGAGGGCAGCGCCACCTGGGCGCTCGCCGATCGCATCGGCCTGGCGATCTGCTGGGCGCTGGGGCTGCTCTTCTGCGCGATCGCGGTCGCGGTCGTCGTCTACCTCTTCATCCAGGGGATCACCTACCTGAAGCCCTCGATGCTGGTGACGCCCGGCCGCCGGCGGCTTCAGCCAGGGCGAAAGCGGCGGCTTCTCCGACGCCCTCTTCGGGACCATGATCGTGGCCACGATGGGGATCGCGATCGCGCTGCCGGCCGGGCATCGCGATCGCGGTCTGGCTGGTCGAGTACGGCCGCCCGACGGCGCTGGCGCGGATCACCGAATCGACGATCGAGGCGATCGCCGGCATCCCCTCGATCGTGCTCGCCCTGTTCGGGACCGTGATCTTCTCCAGCACCGCGCTCGGCTTCCTCAGCCGCAGCACCGAGGGCATCGTCTTCGGCCGCTCCTTCTTCGCCGCCTCGGCGATGCTCTCGCTGGTGGCGCTGCCGCTGATCGTCGCCAGCACCCGCGAGGGGCTGAACTCGATCCCCCGCCACGTGCGCGAGGCCTCCTACGCGGTCGGCAAGACCAAGGCGGCGACGACGCGGCGGATCCTGCTGCCCGGCCGCGCGCCCGCAGGTCGCGACCGGGGCGATGCTCGGCCTCGGCCGGATCATCGGCGACACCGCGATCATCGTCGTCCTGCTCGGCGCCACCCAGAACTTCGCCCCGGTCGAAGGCGTCGGCTTCCCGCTCAACTACCTGCGCGGGGCCGGCACCACCCTGACCAACTTCGTCTACGAGGCCTCCCCCACCGGGAACCTCAACCAGCCGCGAGAAAGCCTATGCGGCGGCTTTCGTACTCTTGTTGATGGTCTTAGTCTTAAATGGCGCCGTCGACGTCATCCATCGCCGCGCAAGAAAGGTTGGAACGTGGAGTTCCTGACTTCCCCACCACCGCCGATCCGCCGCCTCGAGCTCGAGGATCCCGCCGCCGCCCAAGAGGTCGGCGCCCCCGCCCCGCCCGGCAGACGGCGAGGCCCCATGCGGCGCCCGGCGGCTTCACCGGCGCCCGGCGCTCGATCGGCGCCCCCCAGTTCTCGATCCGGCGCATGGAGATCGACGACGTCTCCGTCTCCTACTCCGACCGCGACGCGGTCAAAGGCGTCACCCTGCCGGTCCGCCAGGGCGAGGTGCTGTCGCTGATCGGGCCCTCCGGCTGCGGCAAGACGACCCTGCTGCGCTCGCTCAACCGCCTCACCGAGCTGACCAGCACGGCGAAACTGCGCGGCCGCATCCTGCTCGACGACGTCGACATCAAGCTGATCGAGCCGACCCTGCTGCGGCGCCGGGTGACGATGGTCTTCCAGCAGCCGAACCCGTTCCCGATGAGCGTCTTCGACAACATCGCCTACGTCCTGCGCGAGCAGGGCTCGCGGCGGGCGCGCAAGAAGCAGCTGGAGCCGAAAGTGCACAGCGCCCTCGACCGCGCCGGCCTCTTCGAGGAGGTCAAGGACAACCTCGCCCACCCCGCCCTGAAGCTCTCCGGCGGCCAGCAGCAGCGGCTCTGCATCGCCCGCGCCCTCGCCGCCGAACCGGAGGTGCTGCTGCTCGACGAGCCCTGCTCGGCGCTCGACCCGCAGTCGACCCAGGTGATCGAGGACCTGATCGTGAAACTGCGCGACGACGTCGCCGTCGTGATCGTCACCCACAACCTGCAGCAGGCCTACCGGATCGCCGACCACGTCGCCTTCATGTACCTGGGCGACCTGGTCGAGTACAGCAGCGCCACCGCCCTCTTCGGCTCGCCGCGCGAGAAACGGACCCAGGAGTACGTCAGCGGTGCCTTCGGTTAGCCACAGAGCTCACAGCAAAGGAAAGGAAAAAATGGAATTGCAGGAGTACGTCAGCGGTGCCTTCGGTTAGCCGCCACAGCGCCCGCTTCGGCGTCCTCGCCGCCTGCGGCCTGCTCCTGACCGGGGCCGCCGCCGGCTGCTCGACGACGCAGGAAAAGGCCGAAAAGCAGCAGGCCCAATCCAAGCACATCCTCGAGGCGCGGGCCGAGCGCCAGAAGCAGAAGCACGGCAAGGACAAGCCCGGCAAGCAGGACGAGAAGGGGAGCTGACGATGAGCGACGAGAAGCCGACGATCTCCGTGGTGCAGGGGACCTACGAGCCCTGCGAGGAGTGCGGCGCCCCGCTCGACCCGCAGCAGCGCTACTGCGTCAACTGCGCGGCGCGGCGCGGCAACGGCGCCAACCCGGCCTCGCGCTACTTCGCGGCGATGAGCAAGAAGGCGCGGCGGCCGCTGACCCGGCCGCCGGCGAAATCCGGCCCGGGCAGCCGCGCGGCCGCGGTCGCCTTCTTCGCCCTGCTGCCGGTCGCGGTCGCGCTCGGCGTCGTCGTCGGCCGCGGCGACTCCGGCGGCAGCGACAACGAGGCGCTGCTGCAGGCCCTGCGCCAGCAGGAAGCGGCGACGGCCGACGACCAGCACCGCCGGGACGACCCCGGCGGCGACCGCGAAAACGGCCAAGAAAAACGCGCAAGAGACGAGAAAGCCCCGCCAAGGGCGAGGGCAAAGTGGTCGCCGAGACCAAGAACGGGACGGTGCACTCGGTGACGGACTTCAAAGCGAGCGAACAGAAGACCGAAGAAGACACCCAGGTCGTCGCCGAAAACCCCGAACAGACCGGCGACAACTACATCAAAGCCCAGCAGAACCTCCCGGACGTGACCGTGATCGGCGGCGACCCCGGCTCGGCGCCGGCGCCGACGGGCAGCGGGGTGGAACCGTGAGCCGCCTCGGCGAGATCACCAGCCGCTCGGCCGAGCTGCTGCGGCGCCCGGCCTCGAAGCCGGCGACGCGGCGAAGCAGAGGCGCCAGAAAGCGGCGGCCAAACCGGACGGAGAAAGAGCCGCCAAGCCGGAGGAGAGCGCCGAGCTGCTCGCCCAGCGCGACCGCCTGCTGGAGAAGTTCACGGTGATGCAGGCCGACCTCGGCGGCGCCTTCTATGAGATGGCGATCCGCGACCACGTCCGCCTCGACGTCCTCACCCGCAAGGCGGCCGAGCTGCAGCGGGTCGACGCCGAGCTGCTCGCGGTCGAGCGCATGCTCGAGCTCGAGCGGGCCGACGCCGCCGGGCTCTGCCCCGGCTGCGGCGCTCCCTACGGCCACGCGGTCCGCTTCTGCGCCCAGTGCGGGCACGCCCTGGTGCCGACCGAGGCGGGCAAATGAAGAAGGCCGCCTCGACGTGAGTACAAGCGCGCGGTCGAGGCCGCGGCGAGCCTGAGCGGCAAACGCTTCAACCTGCTCGTCGCCACCTCCCTGGTCGCGACCGCGGCGATCGTCGCCGCGGCGATGACCAGCACCAACGACAGCGGCCCGCTGGCGGCGCTGCTCGGCCGCAGCCTGGCGGCGAACACGACGCCGGTCGCGAGCGAACCCGCGCCCAGCCCCGAACCGTCCCCGAGCTCCAGCGGCAGCTCCCCCGCTCCGCGCCCGAACCGGCGTCCTCCTCCTCGGCGCCCCTGTCCTCCCCGGAAGCGGCGCCGGAACCGGAAGCCGCTCCCGAACCGGAACCGGAACCGACCCCGACCACGCCGGAGGTGCCGGCCCCCGAAGCCGGGCCGGATCAAGCACGTCTTCGTCGTCTCCCTGGCCAGCTCCGGCTACGACGCCGCCTTCGGCGCGACCCCGCAGATGCCCTACCTGGCGACGACGCTGCGGCCCCAGGGCACCCTGCTCAGCGGCTACTCGCTGCTCGACCCCGCGGCGCTGCCGAACTCGATCGCGGCGATCGGCGGCCAGCCCCCGACCGCCGAAACCAAGGCCGACTGCCCCGACTACGGCAAGTGCGTCTACTCGGCCGAAACCCTGACCCTGGCCGACCAGCTCGGCATCGCCAAGTTCAGCTGGCGCGCCTACATGGAGAGCATGGTCAACCCGGAAACCGGCCAGCCCGACAACTGCGTCTACCCGCAGCCCGGCGCCACCGCGGCGCCGCCGCTCGGCGGCTACGCGCCCGCAGCTCAACCCGTTCGTCTACTTCCACTCGCTGCTCGACCTCGGCGACTGCTCGGCCAACGACGTCCCCTTCACCGAGCTCGAAAAGGACCTGAAGACGCTCGAAGTCGACGCCCAACTACTCCTACATCTCCCCCAACCTCTGCAACGCCGGCGTCACCGGCCAGTGCGCCGCCGGCGCCCCCGACGGCGCCGCCAGCGCCGACGCCTTCCTCGCCACGCTGGTGCCGAAGATCCTCGCCTCCCCCGCCTACAAGGAGGACGGCCTGCTGATCGTCACCTTCGGCCAGGCCAACCCGGCGCCGATCGACCCGGCGACCGGAGTCGCCGGCGCCGCCGACCGGCGACCCGAAGAAAGTCGGCGCCCTGCTGGTCTCCCAGTTCGTCTCCCCCGGCTCCACCGACGCCGTCGCCTACGACCCCTACTCGCTGCTGGCCTCGACCGAGGACCTCTTCGGCCTCTCCCACCTGGCAAGGCCGAAGGCGCCAAGGTGAAGTCGTTCGCGCCGGCGCTGCTGGGCGAAAACGGCGGCGACTGAGCCGCGCGCCGGAAGGCGGACCGGCGCCGTTTCTGACAGGCTGAGCCCATGAACGCACCAGAGCAGACCGGCGAGCCGATCACCGCGGCCGGGATCGAGGACCTCAAAGCCGAGCTGGCGCAGCTCGAAGGGCCCGCCCGCCAGGAGATGGCGGCGCGGATCAAGGTCGCCCGCGAGGAGGGCGACCTCAAGGAGAACGCCGAGTATCACGTCGCCAAAGAGGACCAGGCGCACCTGGAGACGCGGATCAAGCGCCTGCAGGAGCGGCTCCACAACGCGGTCGTGGTCGAGGTCGACGCCGAGCGCCGCCGACTCCTTCGCCTTCGGCCTCAGCGCCGAAGTCCTCGACGAGGCCAGCGGCAAGACCAACGTCTGGACCCTGGTCGGCTCGACCGAGGCCAACCTCGCCGAGGGCCGGCTCTCGGCCGAGTCGCCGATCGGCAAAGCGCTGATGAACGCCAAGGTCGGCGCCAGCGTCAAGGTCGAGACCCCGCGCGGCACAAAAAGCCTTCAAGGTCCTCAAGCTCGTCTCCTGAGCCCGCCTCGGACCGCAAAGGAATTCCCTCGTGGTGTGGCGAACGTTGCATGTGTTGCATGCAACCGGTCCTGTCCAACGCACGAAAGGGTTACTCATGAATGCGGAATCGACGCTCAGCGGCTGGTGGGTCTTCGCCGGCATCCTGCTCATCGTCGCCGGCATCCTCAACATCATCTGGGGCATCGCCGCGATCGGCGACTCGAAGTTCTTCACCGAGAACGCCACCTACATCCTCAGCGGCCTCCACACCTGGGGCTGGATCCTCCTGATCGTCGGCGTGCTCGAGATGATCGCCGCCTTCTCGCTCTGGTCGCGGCAACGAGTTCGGCCGCTGGTTCGGCATCTTCATCGCCGCGCTGAACGCGATCGGGTCGCTGCTCTCGATCGGCGCCTACCCGTTCTGGTCGCTGGCCGATGTTCGCCCTCTCGATCATCATCGTCTACAAGCTCGCCGAGGGGCCCGAAGGCACCCCGTGACCCGGTGCTGAGGCTGCGCTCATCGGTCGACGCCGAGCGCGCCGGCCACTTCGGCGAGCTGCTGCGCGAGCTGGAGGAGTGCGGCGGGTCGTCCAGCCAGCCCGACGAGGCGTCGGCGGCGAACGCGTCGTCTTCGTCGCCGACGTCGAGCCGGCCGCCGCCGACCGCCTGGTCGAGGCGATCGCCGAGCTCGGGATCGGCGATCGACGACTACCTGCTGACCCGGGTCGAAGTCGTCGCCCCGCAGCGCCGCCACCTCGGCGGCGAGCGGCGGCATCGAAGGCTTCGCCTGGGTCGAGGTGATGGGCCAGGCGCGGGCCAACTCGCGCCCGCTCGCCCGCTACCTGGCGCTGATCAACGTCGCCGCGGTGATCGCCGCCCTCGGCGTGATCACCAGCAGCTCGATCCTGATCGTCGGCGCGATGGCGGTCAGCCCCGACCTGCTGCCGATCTGCGCCACCTGCGTCGGCCTCGTCGGCCGCCGCCGCGCGGCTCGCCCAGCGCTCCTTCGTCACCCTCGACCCTGGGCCTGACCCTGGTCGTCGTCACCGCCGCCGTGCTGGCGGCGGCGCTGAAGGGCGTCGACCTGCTGCCGGCCGGCTTCACGGTCGAGGACAGCAGCCTCAGCAGCCTCGCCAAGACCGACTACTCGACGGTGCTGATCGCGCTCGCCGCCGGGGTCGCGGCGATGCTCTCCTTCGAGACCCGGGCCAGCGCCGCGGTCGGCGTCGCGATCTCGGTGACGACGATGCCGGCCTCGGCCTACCTAGGCGTGGCGCTCGGCGCCGGCGGCGCCGGCGAGGCGCTCGGCGCCCTCGTCGTGCTCGCTGATCAACGTCTCCCTGCTGATCGTCTCCGGCAGCTGACCCTGGTGGTGCAGCGCTGGCTGACCCGGCGCGCCGGCGTCAACGTCTAGCGCGGCCGCGACCACGGGGCCGGCTCCGGGCGGCGCTCGTCGTAGATCACGTCGGTGGCGCTGAAGCGGTCTTCCCAGGCCCGGCGCTGCTCGCGGAAGACGATGCCGAGGAAGCCGATGCCGAAGGTGACGACGGAGAGGCCGAGGCCGAGCAGGCGCTTGAGCGAGCGCCGCAGCGGCAGCCGCCCGACGTTGAGCCGGATCCCGACGAAGCGCATCCCCGGCGTCTGCCCGGCCAGCGACCAGAAGCTGACCAGGTAGAGCGAGCCGAGCGCGAGCCAGGCGGTCGAGCCGATCGCGATCGCGAAGTTGGAGGCGCCGCTGCCGCTGCCGCCGAAGGCGTTGTCGACGAGGCTGACGATGGCGACGATCGCGGTGAAGCCGAGGTTGACGAAGACGCCGTCGATGACGAACGCCAGGGCGCGGCTGACGGCGCCGGCGTGGTCGCTGGCGACGGCGCGGCGGCGGCGGAAGAAGACCGGCGCACGATGCGCTCGAAGCTGTCGTCGAGGCGCCGGGTCAGCTTGCCGATCGTGCGGCCGATGTCCTCGAGCAGGCCGGCGCCCTGGGCGCTGATCGCGGCCCGCACCTCGGGCGCCTCGGCGATCCGCTCGACCAGCTGCTGGGCCTCCTCGCTGGCCAGCAGCCGGCGCCAGACCTCGTCGACGAGGTCGCTGTCCATCGCCTCCAGCAGCGCTTTCTTGACCGCCTCGCTCTCCAGCGCGCCCTGCACCGCCTCTTCGACGATCGGGCCCTGCAGCACCCGCGCCATCGCCCGCTCGACCGCCTCGCTCTCGACCGCGGCGACGATCGCCTCCTCGGCGGCGACTTCGACGGCGCGATCGACCCCGGTCGCTTTGCCGACGGTGCGGACGCCGCGGACGCCGACCCCGAGCAGCCGCGCCGAGAGCGGCAGGTGGCCGTTCTGGTCAGCCTCGCCAGCGGCCGCAGACGGCGGAGTAGAGCCGTTTTCCATGCCGCGCGCGAGTATACGTCCGGGTTGCCGGCCCGGCTAGTCGGCCCTGCCAGGTGCTCGAGCAGGCGGTCGATCAGCTCCGCCTGGGCGGGCAGGATCTGCCGCC
>CAWCIS010000008.1:0-143177 GCA_963795625.1 uncultured Solirubrobacterales bacterium
CGGCCGATCTGTCCGGAGTGTCGTCGCCGCTTGGAATACTCCCGGCGGTGAGTCCCGCCCCCAGAGGAGGAAGATTGAGCTTCTCCGTTCGCTGTGCCGCGGCCGTCGCGCTGCTCGCCATCGCCTTTGCCGCGGCGGGTTGCGGGGAAACCGTGATCGACCACGTGAAGACCGAGGGGGCGATCCAGAGCAACCTCGAAAAGACGCTTCATGCCAAGATTAAGACCGTCTCCTGCCCTTCCGACCAAAAGGTTGAGGCCGGTCAGACGTTCACTTGTACGGTGATTTTCTCCGATGGCAAGCAGGCGACTGCGACTTTGAAGATCCTCAACAAGGACGCCGACGTGAGTCTCGTCGGCCTGAAACCGAAGAAATAGAGAGAGGCGAATGAGCGACTTGACCACGGCCCCCCCCGCGGCGCTTACCACCCACGCCAAACTGCTGGCCTGGGTCGATGAGATCGCGGTCCTGACGCAGCCCGAGGCGATCCACTGGTGCGACGGCTCCGCCGAGGAGTACGACTCCCTGGCCCAGACCCTGATCGACGCCGGCACCTTCGAGAAGCTCTCCGACGCCAAGCGCCCGAACTCCTACCTCGCCCTCTCCGACCCCGCCGACGTGGCCCGGGTCGAAGACCGCACCTTCATCTGCTCCGAGCACGAGGCCGACGCCGGCCCGACCAACAACTGGCGCGCCCCGGCCGAGATGCGGGAGGAGCTGAACGGCTTCTTCAAGGGCTCGATGGCGGGCCGCACGATGTACGTCGTTCCCTTCTCGATGGGCCCGCTCGGCTCCGAGATCGCCGAGATCGGCGTGCAGCTGACCGACTCCGCCTACGTCGCCACCAACATGCGGATCATGACCCGGATGGGCAAGGGCGCGCTCGACGTGCTCGGCGCCGACGGCGAGTTCGTCCCCTGCGTGCACTCGGTCGGGATGCCGCTTGACCGAGGGCGTCGAGGACGTCTCCTGGCCCTGCAACGAGGACAACAAGTACATCGTCCACTACCCGGAGAGCCGCGAAATCTGGTCCTACGGCTCCGGCTACGGCGGCAACGCCCTGCTCGGCAAGAAGTGCTTCGCGCTGCGGATCGCCTCGGCGATGGCCCGCGACGAGGGCTGGCTGGCCGAGCACATGCTGATCCTCAAACTGACCTCGCCCGAGGGCAAGTCCAAGTTCATCACCGGCGCCTTCCCCTCGGCCTGCGGCAAGACCAACCTGGCGATGCTGGTCCCGACCCTGCCCGACTGGAAGGTCGAGACGGTCGGCGACGACATCGCCTGGATGAAGTTCGGCGAGGACGGCCGCCTCTACGCGGTCAACCCCGAGGCCGGCTTCTTCGGCGTCGCCCCGAACACCAGCCACAAGACCAACCCGAACGCGATGGACACGATCGAGCGCAACTCGATCTTCACCAACTGCGCCAAGACCGACGACGGCGACATCTGGTGGGAGGGCATGACCGGCGAGGCGCCGGCGCACGCGATCGACTGGCACGGCAACGAGTGGACCCCCGAGTCCGAGAGCCCCGCCGCGCACCCGAACGCGCGCTTCACCACCCCCGCCTCGCAGTGCCCCTCGATCGCGCCGGAGTGGGAGGACCCCGCCGGCGTCCCGATCGACGCCTTCCTCTTCGGCGGCCGCCGCGCCACCGTGGTGCCGCTGGTGCAGGAGGCCTTCGACTGGGAGCACGCGGTCTTCATGGGGGCGACGATGTCCTCGGAGACGACCGCCGCCGCCGCCGGCGCCGTCGGCCAGCTGCGCTTCGACCCGATGGCGATGCTGCCGTTCTGCGGCTACAACATGGCCGACTACTTCGCCCACTGGCTCAAGGTCGGGAAGCGCGAGGGCGCCGACCTGCCGCGGGTCTTCTACGTCAACTGGTTCCGCAAAGACGCCGACGGCAAGTTCCTCTGGCCCGGCTTCGGCGAGAACAGCCGCGTGCTCGAGTGGGTCTTCCGCCGCTGCGAAGACGAAGCCGACGCGGTCGAGACCCCGATCGGCCTGCTGCCGACCGAGGGCGCGATCAACACCGAGGGCCTCAACGTCTCCCCGGAGGCGATGGAGGAGCTGCTCAGCGTCGACACCGAGCTGGTCAAGGCGCAGCTGCCGCAGCTGCAGGAGCACCTTGCCAAGTTCGGCGAGAAGCTGCCGGCGGAGATCTCCGCCCAGCTCGAGGCGCTCGAAGCGCGCCTCGGCTGACCACTGACTATCCGGCCAACCCTGGGCCCGGCGGCTGCACCGGGCCCGGGGGAAGCTCGCTGAAGGTGTTGGCGCGGTAGACCGAGCGCGAGATCGCCTTGGCGAACCCGTTGGTCGCCGACTTCGAGCTCTCGATCGGCCAGTGCATGCCCTGGTCCTTTTCGTCGAACCAGATCACCGCGCGCACCTTGCGGTACTTGGAGGGGATCGTCTTGAACGTTTCCTTGATCCAGTTCGCCTTCGAGCCGCCGCGCTCTTCGGAGGCGGTCTCGCCGATCACCATCGGCTTGCTCGGGGCGACCTTGGCGACCCGCTTGTAGGTCGAGTTGAAGACTTCGTCGAAGGTCTGCCAGCCGGCCGAGTTGCGCGTCTTGCCCCAGTTGAAGCCGTCGAGGCAGGTCCAGTCGACGTATTCGTCGCCGGGGTAGAGCTTCTCGAGCGGGGTCAGGTTGCCGGTGAAGTCGACGTTGGGGCACCAGACCCAGGTCGCGTTGGTGGCGCCGAGGCGGGTGAAGATGTCGTGCACGTGGCGCCAGGCGGCGACGAACTCGCCCGGCTTGTTGCCGTTGACGCCCTCGCTCCAGGGGAACCAGAAGCCGTTCATCTCGGCGTCGAAGCGGAGGAAGAAGGGGTGGCCCCACTCCTGCACCTGTTCGGCGAAGCCTTCGATGTAGGCGTCCTGGCTGCCGTTGGCGATCGCCGCGAGGGAGTAGTTGGGCTGGTTCAGGTTCGACGGCACCGACTGCGAGGCCCAGCTGAGGAAGGGGATGGTGCCGTGTTCGCGCAGCGTTTCCATCGCCTGGGTCGGGAAGGGGAAGGGGCGGCAGATCGTCGAGCAGTCGGCGAAGGGGGTGGAGAAGCTGAGCAGGGAGATCCCCTTGCGGGCGTTGCGCTCGAAGGCTTCGACGGCGCCGAAGTCGAACGGCGCCGCTTCGCCGGTCAGCTGGCTGCCGATCACCGCGCCCCAGTAGAGCGGCTTCGGCTTCGGATTCGACTTGGTGTAGGCGCTCGCCGGCGCCAGCGCGCAGGCGACGAAGGCCAGCAGCGCCAGCAGCGCTACTGCCCGCGGGCGGGGTCGGTGTCTGGTCTTTGCCGGCGTCGTCATCGTCTGCTGGTAATTCGCTCTGGGACTGGAAACCCCGCTCGCCGCCCTTTGCTGCGTTGTGTCTCAGGTGCTACGGGGCGGCCGCGGGGGCGGATCAGCTCGGTGGTTCGATCTTCGGGGCTTCGAGGGCGGAGAAGGCGTTGGCCTTGAAGCCGCGCTGATGGATGCCGCGACTGAAGGCTTCGGTCACTTTCGGGGCCGTCTCGAGCGGCCACTGCACCCCGCGGTCGACCTGCTCGAACCAGATCAGGCCGCGGATCCGCTGGTACTTGGTGCGCAGGTCCTTGAACATCTGGGTGATCCAGGCCGCCTTCGCGTGCCCGGTGCCGCCGGAGGCCATCTCCGCCAGGATCATCGGCTTGGTCGGCGCGATCTTCTTGGTGATCGTCCGGTAGCTGCCGCTGAAGATCTTGTCGAAGGTCGTCCAGGGCGCCGGGTTGACCCCGTTGCTGGCCCAGTTGAAGCCGTCGAGCGAGGTCCAGTCGACGTATTCGTCGCCGGGGTAGAAGCTCGCGAGCGGGCGCATCTCCGGCGATGAGTTCACGTAGGGGCACCAGACCCAGGTCGCGTTGGTGGCGCCGACCTGGGTGAAGATGTCGTGCACGTGGCGCCAGGCGGCGACGTATTCGCCGGGGTTGTTGGCGTTGGCGTCCTCGGCCCAGGGGAACCAGTTGCCGTTCATCTCCCAGTCGAAGCGGAGGAAGAAGGGATGTCCCCAGGCCTTGGCGCCTTCGGCAAATTCGCGGATGTAGTTGTCGTAGGTGCCGTTGGCGATGTCGGCGAGCTGGAAGGAGGGCTCGTCGAGGTCGTCGGGGACCGGCACCGACTGCGACCCCCAGCTGAAGAAGGGGACGGCGCCGTAGTTGCGGATCGTGTTCATCTCGAAGGCCGGGAACTTGTAGGGGGTGCAGGGGCTGCTGCCGCATTCGGCGAACGGAGCGGCGAACTCGATCAACGAGAGGCCCTTGCCGACCATGCCTTCGAAGTGGCTGACGGCGGACATGTCCCAGGGCGGCTGGCCGCCGGTCAGCTGGGTGCCGATCCAGGCCCCCCAGTAGCTGCCGCGCTGCTTCGGCACCACTTTCTTCTTCGCTTTGTGGTGGCCGGGACGGGAGTGGCCGGCCTCGGCGGGAGCGATCTGGGCGACCGCCAGCGTCGCCGCCAGCGCGACCGCCATTGCCACCATGCCCAGCCTGATCTTTGCTCTACGCGTCTGCATCTCTCTCTTCCCTGGCCTCGGGTCGGGGGAGTCTAGGGACACCCCATCTCCCGCCTCTACGGATCAGCCGGTTGGTTGGATCGCTCCCGGTCCGATCGAAGCGAAGGTATTGCCGAGGTAAGACGGGCTCTGGATGCCCTGGGCGAAGGCGGCGGCGGAGCTGCTCGAGGTCTCGATCGGCCAGTCCATGCCGTCGTCGTACTTCTCGAACCAGAGCAGGCCGCGCAGCAGCGGGTAGTTGGTCCGCGCCGATTCGAGCGCGTCGGCGATCCAGGCGGCCTTGGAGCCGCCGTACTCGGAGCAGCCGACCTCGCTGATGATCAGCGGCTTGCCGGGGGCGATCGTTTCGGTGATGCGGTCGTAGGTCGATTTGAAGAGATCGTCGAAGCTGCGCCAGCGGTCGGGCCGGGCGGGGTTGGTGCCCCAGTTGTAGCCGTCGAGGCCGGTCCAGTCGACGTAGGCGTCGCCGGGGTAGAGCGAGGCGAGGTCGTGCAGCTTGTTTTCCGGGTCGACGTTGGGGCACCAGACCCAGGTCGCGTTGGTGGCCCCGACCTGGGTGAAGATGTCGTGCACGTGGCGCCAGGCGGCGACGTATTCGCCCGCCTGGTTGCCGTTGACGCCCTCGTCCCAGCCGAACCAGTTGCCGTTCATCTCCCAGTTGAAGCGGAGGAAGAAGGGGTGGCCCCAGGCCTTTGCCGCTTCGGCGAATTCGCGGATGTAGGCGTCGTGGTGGCCTTCGATCACGTCGGAGAGCTGGAAGTCCGGCTGGTCGAGGCTGCCCGGGGTGGCGCTCGAGGCCCAGCTGAAGAACGGCATCGAGCCGTGGGCGCGGATCGCTTCCATCTGCGCCGTGGGGAACTTGTAGAAGGTGCAGGCTGGACGAGCAGTCGGCGAAGGGGGAGGAGAAGTTGATCGCCGAGGCGCCCTTGCCGGCCATGCCTTCGAACTTGGTGACGGCGCTCATGTCCCAGGGCGCCTCGTCGCCGGTCAGCTGGTCGCCGATCCAGGCGCCCCAGTAGAGCGGGCCGCCGCTGGCGGCGGAGGTGGTGGCCTTGACCGGGCGGGTGCAGCGCTTGACGCGGCGGCGTTCGATTCGGCGCAGTCTGGTGGAGGTGCCGGGCCGGGCCAGGGCCTTGCAGCCGGGTGCGCGAGGCTCGCGAGCGCCGGAGAGGCCGGCGCGCCCGGAGGTGCTCTGGCCGGCCTCCGACGCTCTTGGCGGCGCCGGTGCCGGGCGCGGCGACGAGCAGGGCCGAGGCGATCGCGCCCGCCGTCAGCAGATTGCGGAGCGAGCGGCGGGCGGTGGGGGCGGCGGGCATGCAGACCCATCGGCCCCTCGCCGGGCAGATTCAAGAACTGCAAGATGGCTGGACATTTGTTCTAGCCGCCCTTGACACGGGCGATCCGAGGAGCTTTGGGGAGGCGAGCTAGCCGGCGACCTGAACCGGGCCGGTGCCGGCCAGGGAGGCGTAGCTGTTGCTCGCGTAGGCGGGGTTTGCGATCCCCTCGGCGAAAGCGGCGGTGGCGCTGCTCGAGGTCTCGATCGGCCAGTCCATGCCGTCGTCGAACTTGTCGAACCAGAGGACGCCGCGGATCTTCGGGTAGTTGGTCGGGATCTTGGCCAGCATGTCCTTGATCCAGGCCGCCTTCGAGCCGCCGTACTCGCTCGAGCCCACCTCGCTGATGATCAGCGGCTTCGCGGGGGCGATCGTGCCGGTGATCTTCTTGTAGGTCGAGCTGTAGAGCGAGTCGAAGCTGCGCCAGCGGTCGGGCCGGGCGGGGTTGGTGCCCCAGTTGTAGCCGTCGAGCCCGGTCCAGTCGACGTAGCTGTCGCCGGGGTAGAGCTTGCTGAGGTCCTGCATCTGGTTTTCCGGGTCGACGTTGGGGCACCAGACCCAGGTCGCGTTGGTGGCGCCGACCTGGGTGAAGATGTCGTGCACGTGGCGCCAGGCGGCGACGTATTCGCCGGCCTTGTTGCCGTTGACGCCCTCGGCCCAGGCGAACCAGCCGCCGTTCATCTCCCAGTTGAAGCGGAGGAAGAAGGGGTGGCCCCAGGCCTTGGCCGCTTCGGCGAACTTGCGGATGTAGGCGTCGTGGTGGCCTTCGATCATGTCGGAGAGCTGGAAGTTCGGCTCGCTCAGGTTGGAGGGGACCGGGATCGACTGCGAGCCCCAGCTGTAGAACGGGATCGCGCCGTGGGAGCGGATGCTGTTCATCTCGTTGACGGGGAAGTTGTAGTAGCTGCAGGTGCTGGAGCAGTTGGCGAAGGGGGCGGAGAAGTTGACGATCGAGAGCTTCTTCTCCGCCTCTTTCTCCAGGTCGGTGACCGCGTTCATGTCCCAGGGCGCCTCGGTCCCGGTCAGCTGGCTGCCGATCCAGGCGCCCCAGTAGATCGAGGAGGCGGCGGCGGGAGTCGCGGACGCTTCCGGGCTCGATTCGGGGGCGGGGGCCGGTTCCGGGGTGGGGACCGGAGCCGGGGACGGCGTCGGAGTGGGAGACGGCGAAGGGGTGGGACGGGGCCGGGTCGTGGCGTTGGCGACGATGACGCTGACGCTCGCGCTGGCCGGCCGCGAGCCGGTCGCGTAGGCGGTGGCGGTGAGCGAGTGGCGGCCGTTGGCGAGAGCGGTCGTGTCGAGGCTGCCGCCGCCGTAGGCGAAGGGCGAGCGGGTGTCGGTCGACTTGAGCGACGCCGTCGATCGCGAACTCGACCTTGTAGACGCGGCTGCCGGCGGCCTTCACTTTCCAGGCGATCGTGCCGGAGACGGTGGCGCCGTCGGCCGGCGACTGCGAGACGACGCTGAGCTTGACGGCGGAGGTGGCGGCCTGGCGGGCGAAGGTGCGCATCTGCACCGCGTGGGGCTGCGCGTCGAGTGGGCGGCGGAGAAGGCGAAGCTGACGAGGACGGCGAAGGTCGCGAAGAAGAGGAGACCGAGGCGGCGGTTGCGGTGGCTGGCCATGCAGGGGGGATCGGCCCTTGCAAAGGGGACTTCAACCGAAAGCGCCCGGATTGGACGTTTGTCAGCGCCGCTTGGGCGCGCCAGGCGTCAGGCCAGCGAGCGGTACAGCGACAGCAGCTCGGCGGCGCACTCGTCCCAGGAGCTGAGGCTGGGGCGTTTCTCCTGCGGCGGCTTGCCCAGCTCCTCGACCACGGCCCGGCCGATCTCCTCGGCGCTCTCCTCGAGCGGGATCGCCCGGGCGAAGCCCTCGCGGGCGAGCTCGCCGAGGCCGCTGGCGTCGGCGACGAGCAGCCGGCAGCCGGCCGCGGCCGCCTCCAGCGCGACCAGCGGGTGGGTCTCGAACTCGCTCATCAGCACCACCACCGAGATCCCGCTCAGCAGTTCCGCCATCGCCCGCGGCTGGTCGGCGGGGGTGCTGGTGAAGACGACCCGCTCGGCGACGCCGAGCTCGGCGGCGAGCCGGCGCAGATCGTCCTCGTAGGGGCCGCTGCCGACCACGCTCAGGGTCGTCTCCGGCTTTAGTTTCAGCACCTCGGGGAAGGCTTCGATCACCCGGTGGTGGCCCTTGTAGCGCTCCAGCCGCCCGATCGAGGCAATCGTCGCCGCCCCGTTGCGGCGCGGCGCGGCGCCGGTCTCGGCGAAGGCGAGGTCGGTCCCGTTCGGGATCAGCGCGAAGTGGTCGGGGCCGAGCCCGAGCTCGCCGCCGTACTCGTCGATCTCGAAGCGGGCCACCGCGACCAGGCGCGCGGCTCGCGCCAGCAGCGGCCGCAGCAGCCGGCGCTGGATGGTGCGGGCTCGGTTACGGTGGGCCTGGGAGTGGCCGCCGCCGTGGAAGGTCACCACGTAAGGGATGCCCAGGGTTCGGGCCCGCAGCATCGCCAGCGGGGCGACCAGCGTGTGGTAGCTCTGGACGTGGACGACGTCCCAGGGTCGGCGCGACATCTCGCGCCAGAGCCGCGGCGCCAGGCACCAGTCGCGGTCGGCGGGCCAGGAGCGGACGGTGCGGATCGTCACCCCGTCGCGTACCTGCTCGCTCAGCGCCGGGCCGCCGGGCTCGGTGCAGAGGACCTCGACCTCGGCGCCGCCGGCGGCGATCCGCTTGCTCGTCTCCATCACGTGGCGCTCGACGCCGCCCTGGCTGAGCGGGCTGAGCGGGGTCACCATCAGCACCCGCAGCGGGCGCTCGGTGGCTTCGGCCTGCTCGCGGCGGCGGGCGATCCGCTTCGCCTCGCCCTGGCCGCCGAGGTAGCCCCTGGTCGTGGCTGCCAGGCCGACGACCAGCATCGCCGCCCGGGCGAGGCCGCCGACGTCGCCGCGGAAGGCGTCGCCGATGCCGCGCAGGAAGCCGAGCGGCAGGGTGCGGCTGGTGTAGCTGCGCTCTTCGGAGAGACCGTCGTCGCTGCCCACCAGCCCGGCCAGGATCGCCTTCGAGCGTCCCTCGCCGCGGCAGCGCGAGGTGAAGTACCCGAAGCCGGCGCGCTCGGCGGGGACGAAGTGGTCGACCGCGGCCGCGGGGTCGTAGAGGATCTCGCAGCCGGGGTTCTGCTGCCCGATCCGGATCGAGAGGTCGGTCTCCTCGGCGCCCGCCGGGATCTTCCCGATCCGGCCCAGCTCGTGGCGGAAGCCGCCCGCCTCGATCAGCGCCTCGCGGCGGAAGGACATGTTGGCGCCGACCAGGTTGCGCACCGCCTGGACCCGTTGCGGCATCCCCGAGTGGGTGCAGCCGACGACCCAGTCGAACTCGGGCGGGAACCAGCCCGGCCGCACGGTCGACCAGCGCGGCCGCACGGCGCCGCCGGCGCCGAGCACGTTGGGGTCGGCGTAGGCGGCGCCGAGCCGCTCGATCCAGTTCGGCGCGGCGGCGGCGTCGTCGTCGAGGAAGGCGACGACCGTGCCCGTGCAGGCGTCGACGCCGCTGTTGCGGGCGCCGGAGAGGCCCTGCTGCTCGCGGTTGGCGAGGACCAGGGCCTCGGGCCAGCGCTCGCGGCAGACCGCCTCCAGCTCCGGGGCGTGGTCGATCACGAGGACGACCTCGTGCGGGGCCACGGTCTGGTTGCGGAGCGACTCGATCCCGGCGGCGAGCAGCTGCAAGCGCTCGTCCGTGTAGGCGCAGATGACGACGGAGATCGTCGGCGCCGCGGTCTCTTTCTGCTTGTCAGCGTCTGGCATAGGAATCTGTCGAGGGTCAGAGGTTGCTGTCGTCCTTTGTAGCGCTATGCGCCCCAAAGGACGACAGCAACCGGGCAGGCTAGGGTGGCGCGGATGCGGATCCTGATGGTCGCTCAGTCGTTCTCGCCAGTTGTCGGCGGCGAGGAGCGGATAGTTGAGGATCTCAGCGCCGAGCTGGCGCGGCGCGGGCACGAGGTCGAGGTGGCGACGCTGCGGCAGCCGCACGGCGAGCCGCCGGCGCGCGCGGACGGGGTCGGGGTCGAGCTGCTGGAGAGCGCGGTCCACCGCATCCCCGGCGTCCCGGTCGACGAGGAACGCCGCTACGCGCCGCCGGCGCCGGACCCACTCTCGGTTCGCGACCTGCGGCGGGTGGTCCGCCGTTTCCGGCCCGACGTCGTCCATGCCCACAACTGGCTGGTCCACTCCTACCTGCCGCTGGACCTCCGCTCCGACGCCGCCCTCGTCCTCTCCCTGCACGACTACAGCCTGGTCTGCGCGACCAAGCGCTTCTTTTACAAGGGCGGTGTCTGCAGCGGGCCGGCGGCGGCCAAGTGCCTGGCCCACTCGGTCGATTTCTATGGCGCCGCCAAAGGGACGATCGTCGCCGCCGGGGTACGGGCGGCGGAGCCCTGGCTGCGCCGCCGCGTCGACATGTTCCTGCCGGTCAGCGAGGCGGTCAGCCGGCTCAGCGGACTCGACGAGCGGGTCGCGCACCGGGTAGTCCCCAACTTCATCGGGGCGCTGCCGGCGCCGCCGCCGGCCGATGACCCGCGCTTGGCGGCGCTGCCAGAGGAGCCCTTCGTCCTCTACTTCGGCGACGTCGCCGAGGACAAGGGCGTCGGCCATCTGGTCGAGGCCTACGCCGGACTGGCGGACGCGCCGCCGCTGGTCCTGATCGGGCGCCAGCTGATCGACGGAGTGGCGGGCGTGCCCGGCGTCGTCGCCCTCGAGCCGCTGCCGCACCCGATCGTGATCGAGGCGCTGCGGCGCTCGCTGTTCAGCGTCGCCCCCTCGCTGCTGCCGGAGTCGTTCGGAATCGTCGCGCTCGAGGCGGCGGCGGCGGGGAAGCCGGCGATCGTCTCCGACGTCGGCGGCCTCAGCGACATCGTCGTCGACGGCGAGACCGGGTTCCTGGTCCGGCCCGGCGATCGCGACGGGCTGGGGTCCGCTCTGCGCCGCCTCTGCGGGGAGGCGGAGTTGCGCGAGCGGATGGGCGCGGCGGCGCTGGAGCGGGCCAAGGTCTTCGGCGCCGACGCGATCGTCCCCGAGTTCGAGGCTGCATACGCTCTTGCCGGAGAAGCCCGGCTCAAGTCCGCCAGGCACAGCCGCCGATAGAGACGCACGAGCTCGCGCCAGGGGTGCGACGCTCGACGCAGAACTAATCCCAGACCAGGAAACGATGTCTCAGCAGACCGCAATCAAACCGACCGCCGAGGCCGACCTCGAGACCCCGCCCCCAGAGACGATCCGCCTCGAGGCGACGTCTGGCTTCGGCCGCGTCCTCGCCCCGCGGGAGCTCTGGCGCTTCCGCGACCTCGCCTTCCAGATCGCCGCCCGCGACGTCACCATCCGCTACCGCCAAACGGCCTTCGGCGCCGCCTGGGCGATCCTGCAGCCGCTTGCCTTCATGGCCGTCTTCACGGTCATCTTCGGCCGCTTCGCCGGGATCAGCTCGAATGGCCTGCCCTACTGGCTGTTCAGCCTGGCGGCTCTGGTGCCCTGGATGTTCTTCGCCAACGCCTTCCTGCTCAGCTCCGAAAGCCTGGTCATGAACCAGGCGCTGATCTCGAAAATCTACTTCCCGCGGATCTTCATCCCGGCCGGCGTCGTCGCCGCCGGCTGCGTCGACTTCACGGTCTCGATGCTGATCCTGCTGGCGATCGTCCTCGTCTACGGGATCGTCCCCCCGCTGGCGATCCTCGCCCTGCCGCTGCTGGTCCTGATCACGCTGATGACGGCGCTCGGCTCCGGCGCCGGCCTCTCGGCGATCAACGTCCGCTACCGCGACGTCCGCTACGTGATCCCCTTCGCGACCCAGATCTGGTTCTTCATCACCCCGATCGTCTACCCCAACAGCAGCCTCGGCCAGCCGCTGCGGACGCTCTCGGCGATCAACCCGATGGTCGGCGTGGTCGAAGGCTTCCGCTGGGCCGTGCTCGGCAGCGGCAGCGCCCCCTGGGACCTGATCGGGATCTCCTTCGCCGCCGCCGCCGTCCTGCTCTTCGTCGGCCTCTCCTATTTCGACCGGGTGGAGCGCAGCTTCGCCGACCTGATCTAGCCATGGCCGAGATCGCGATCAAAGCAGAGGGACTGGGCAAGAACTACAAGCTCGGGCTCAACGCCGCCTACGGCTCGCTGCGCGAGGCCGTCTCCGAAGCGGGGCGGCGCACGGTCGGCCGCCTCGTCGGCCGCGGCGAGAAGCCCGAGATCGACGTGCTCTGGGCGCTCAAGGACGTCTCCTTCGAGATCGAGCAGGGCGAAGCGATCGGCCTGATCGGCCACAACGGCGCCGGCAAGAGCACGATGCTGAAACTGCTCTCGCGGATCGCCGAGCCGAGCACCGGCTATGCCGAGGTGACCGGCCGGGTCGGCTCGCTGCTGGAGGTCGGGACCGGGTTCCACCCGGAGCTGACCGGGCGCGAGAACGTCTTCCTCAACGGCGCCATCCTCGGCATGCGCCGGTCTGAGATCCGCAAGCGCTTCGACGAGATCGTCGAGTTCGCGAACATGGAGCGCTTCCTCGATACGCCGGTGAAGCGCTACTCGAGCGGGATGCAGGTGCGGCTGGCCTTCGCCGTCGCCGCCCATCTCGAACCGGAGATCCTGCTCGTCGACGAGGTGCTCGCGGTCGGCGACGCCGCCTTCCAGCGCAAGTCGCTGACGAAAATGGCCGAAGTCGCGCGGGCCGGCAGCACCGTCATCTTCGTCTCCCACAACCTGGCGACGATTCAGGCGCTCTGCGAGCGGGCGATCCTGCTCGAGCGCGGCAGCATCGTCACCGACGCCCCGGTCGAGGAGGCGGTGACCGGCTACCTGCGGGCGCTCGAGCGCGCCGCCAGCGACGACCTCGAGACCCGCACCGACCGCGATGGGCGCGCCTGGGAAGAGTCGAAGGTCAAGCGCCTCGCGGTCTACGACGGCGACAGCGACGAGCCCGACGTCGTCGTCGGCGGCCGCGGCGCCAAAATCGTCATCGAGGTGACCGAGGTGGTGCCGATGATGGAGTGCTCGCTGACCATCCTCAACAGCCTCGGCCACCCGATCACCACCCTCGACAGCGAGCTCAGCAGTGCCGCCGACATCCGCGACAGCGGCTCCGGGCCGCGGATCGAGTGCCGGGTCGACTCGCTGCCGCTGATCCCCGGCCGCTACCGCATCGACGTCCTCCTGCGCGGCCGCCAGGAGATCCAGGACGGGCTCCAGGCCGCCGCCTACTTCGACGTCGAGCCGGGCGTGATCGACGGCCGGCCGATGCCCTCGATCGGCGCCGACGGCGACGTGGTCCTGCCGCACACGTGGCAACTTCCGGCCTGACCGGGCGTTAGTTAGACACTGTGCCCATGCTTCGCCGCCTCCTGCCGTGGTTGATCGCCGCGATCGCGCTGCTCGCGCCGCCCGCTGCGAGTGCGGCGGCGAGCCCCTGGATCGGGGTCAGCGGCAACCACCTCGTCGACCAGGCCGGGAACACGGTCCGCCTGCTCGGCGTCAACCGCTCCGGGGCCGAGTACCAGTGCGTCGAAGGCGGCCAGATCTTCGACGGCCCGACCGACTGGGCCTCGATCAAGGCGATGAAGAGCTGGAAGATCAACTCGGTGCGGGTGCCGCTGAACGAGGATTGCTGGCTGGGGATCAACGGCGTCGAGCCGAGCCTCAGCGGCAGCGCCTACCGGACGGCGATCCGCGAATACGTCTCCGAGCTCGAGCGCGCCGGCCTCTACGTGATCCTCGACCTGCACTGGGCCGCGCCCCGGCGCGGGCTCGCGACCGGCCTGATCCCGCTGCCCGACGCCGAACACGCTCCGGCCTTCTGGAGCAGCGTGGCGAGCGAATATCGCGACGACCGCGGCGTCATCTTCGACCTCTTCAACGAGCCGCACGACGTCGGCTGGGAATGCTGGGTGGCCGCCTGCACCTCCTACGACACCTACTTCGGCGCCTATCCCAGCGTCGGCCTGCCGGAACTGCTGAGCGTGGTGCGCGCGACCGGGGCCCAGCAGCCGGTGATGCTCGGCGGCCTCGACTACGCCAGCGACCTGCGCGGCTGGCTCGCCCACATGCCGGCCGATCCCGCCCACGCCCTGATCGCCGCCAACCACACCTATGACTTCTCGCTCTGTGCCTCCGGCTGCCGCAAGAACCTCGCCAGCATCGCCCGCAAGGTGCCGGTGGTGACCGGTGAGCTGGGGGAGGGCGACTGCACCCACCGCTACATCGACCCCTACATGCGCTTCGCCGATCGCAACGGTATCTCCTACTTGGGCTGGACCTGGAACACCGGCGGCCGCTGGACCTGCGAAGGCGGCCCCGCCCTGATCGACAACTACAACGGCCACCCGACCCCGTTCGGGAAGGGCTTCCGCGAACACCTGAGGATGCTGGCAAAGCAGCGAGCCCGCGCCGCCTCCGGCACCTCTTAAGAGGGTCTAGCAAAACCTTAAGCGCCGCCGAACCAGAGCTTGCGGAGGAAGCTGCGGGTGGTCTCGGAGCCGCGGATCTCCAGGCGCGGTATCTCCAGCGGATCGTCGCCGAGGCGGGCCGGCCGGCTCTCGACCGTGCAGGCGGCGTCGTAGCCGGCGGCGCCGGCGGCGGCGACCGCGGCGCGGTCGAACTTGCCGTAGGGGTAGGCGAAGGTCCTCACCGGCTCGCCGAGCAGCGCTTCGAGGTCCTCGCGCGAGCCCTTGATCTCGGTCCCGAGATCGCCCGGGTCGAGCTCCGGGAGCACGGGGTGAGTGCGGGTGTGGGCGCCGATCGCGATCCCGTCGCCGGCCAGGGGCTCGACCTGATCGGCATGCAGCAGCGGCCGGTGGGCGTCGGCGCCCCGCTTGGTCCAGTCGTTGACGCCACCGAGCTTCTGACTGACCAGGAAGATCGTGGCGGGGATCCGGTGGCGGGCCAGCAGCGGCTTCGCGATCGCGAGGTTGTCGGCGTAGCCGTCGTCGATCGTCACGACCACCGAGCGAGGCGGAGGCGCCTGGTGCGCCCCCAACATGCGGGCCAGCTCCTCGAAGCCGAGCACGCGGTAGCGCAGCCGCTTCAGCAGCCGCAGCTGCCGCTCGAAGGAGCGGCGGGAGATCACATAGCGGTCCCCCTCCTCTTCCTCGCTGAAGGCGTGGTACATCAGCACCGGCACGCCACGGGTGGTCTGGCGCCAGCGCTCGCGGCTCATTCCGGCGCGGGCGCCGCGCCAGAAGACGTAGCGGTTGAGGAAGCCGAACCAGACTTGCTTGCGACCGGCGCCGGGGATCGCGGTCCCCAGCGAGGCAAGCAGGCCCGGCGGCACCCGCAGCGCTATCAGCGTGCGTCGCAGCGTCACGTCGCGGGGGGTGGGGTCGAGGAACCAGCCGAGCAGCCTCGGGCGGGCATCGGGCCGGCGCTCGGCGAACTCGGCGCAGAAGCGGCCGTAGCGCTCGACCTCGGCGATCAGCTCGGCGCGCGGCTTCTCGTCTTCGTGGACCCCCCCGGCGTCGGGCAGGTAGCGCGGCACGCAGCCGGCAGTGCAGAGGCGGTAGCCGAGCTCGATGTCCTCGATCGCGGGGATGTCGGTGGCGAAGCCGCCGACCTCGCGCAGCGAGTCCAGTGGGGCGGAGAAGTTGCCGCCGTAGCACTCGGTCCAGTCCAGCGGGCGGCCCTCGAGCTCGGTGTAGCGCTCGTTCCAGGCGTGGGCGTGCGCGTGGGGGAACCAGTCGCGCGCGGTCGCCGGGGGTTGGGTCAGGGGACCGATGCCGAGCGTCCGCGGGTTCTCCAGGTGGGCGGCGAGATGCCCGGCGACGAGCCCCGGCGAGGCGACGACATCGTCGTCGATGAAGAGGCAGACCGGGGCGAGGTCGGCCGCGATCGCGGCGTTCAGCGCCGCCGACTTGCCGCCCTTCTCGAGCCGCTGGACCCGCAGCGCGTAAGGCATCCGCAGCGCCTCGACCATCGCGGCGGAGCCGTCGTCGGAGCCGTCGTCGGCGACCACCACCTCGAACGTGGCGGGGTCCTGCGTCTGCGCCGCCAGCGAGTCGAGGCAGTGCCGCAGCCGCTCCCGCCGGTTGTGGCTGGCGATCACCACGCTCAGCTTTATCCCCGGCTTGCTCATCCCAGGCCCTCGGCGGTTGCCTCCACGACCCGGCCGCTGGTCACCAGGTCCCAGCTGCGGCGGCTGAGGCCGGTTCGCACGCCGCTCCAGAAGGCGAGCCGGCCGACGAAGTGCTGCCAGATCATCTTGCGGCCGTTGCCCGGGAGGAAGCGGCCGGGCCAGACCAGCGGGATCGCCGGCAGGCGCAGGGCGATCGCGGCTCGGCGCAGGGCCAGCTCCTTGGGCCCGGCGTTGCCGCGCCAGTCGAGCAGGGTCGGCGCCGCCTCCGGGAAGCGGGTCGCGAGCTCCACGTGCATCCTGCCCTGGCGGCGGACGTCACGGAGCATACGGTCGTAGCGCTTCTGGTCGTCGTGCACCCCGTGTGCCTTCGCCAGGTAGCGGGGCGTGCAGCCGGCTCGGTAGAGCCGGTAGGCGAGGTCGAAGTCTTTTGCCGCCGGCAGGTCGGTCGAGACTCCGCCGAGGTCGAGCAGGGTCTGGCGCGGGAAGGAGACGTTGGCCCCGTAGCAGTCGGTCCAGCGCGCCTCGCGGCGTTCGAGATCCTCGTAGTGCTCGCTGAGGCCGCGAACGAAGGAGTGCGCGAACCAGTCCTTGGCGGCCACCGGCTGCTGTGTCAGCGCCCCGACCCCGATCGTCTGCGGCTCCTGGCGGTGGGCCTCGAGGTGCGCGGCGACCAGTTCCGGCGAGGCGATGACGTCGTCGTCGAGCAGCAGGCAGAAGGTGCCCTCGGCGGCCTCGATAGCGGCGTTCTGGACGGCCGCGTGGCCGCGCTTCTCGAGGTCCAGAACGCGCATCCGGAACGGCGTCCGCAGCGCGGCGGCCATCTCGGCGGTGCCGTCGGTCGAGCCGTCGATCGCGACCACGACCTCGAAGTCGGCCGGGTCGGCGGTCTGGCGGGAGAGCGAGTCGAGGCAGCGCCGCAGCAGCTCGCGCCGTTCGTGGCTGGCGACGATCACGCTCAACTCGACCTTCTGCTCAGGCATGGACACCGGCGCGGGCCTCCTCGTAGACGGCCTCCAGGCGGGTGGCCCAGGCGGCGGGGCTGTGGTGGCGCTCGGCGAACTCGCGGGCGCCCCGGCCCAGCTCGCGGCGCTCGCCATCGTCGCCGAGCAGCTCCGCGATCCCGGCCGCGATCCCATCCGTGTCGTCGGCGATGCGGAGCGGCAGCTCCGGCTCCAGGCTCGCGAAGCCCTCGGCCCCGAGGCCGGTGGTGACGACGGCCTTGCGGCGCGCCATCGCCTCCAGCACCTTCATCCGCATGCCGCCGCCGCTGCGCACCGGCGCCACCACGACCGCCGCCGCCTCCAGGTGCGGCTCCATGCTCGGAGCGTCGGCGATCACCTCGATGCCGTTCCCGGCCAGGTCGAGGATCTCGGCGGGCGGGGCGCTGCCGACCATTCGCAAGCGCGCTCGCGGGTAGCGGGAGCGGACCGCCGGCATGATCTCCGCCGCCAGCCAGCGGGCCGCGTCGCGGTTGGGCAGATGGGCGAAGGTGCCGGTGAAGAGGACGGTTCCGGGCTGCTCGCGGGCCGGGTCGCAGGGGGCGGGCAGGATCATCCCGTAGGGGTTGACGCGGACCCGTGAGGCAAGTGCCGGCGCCAGCCGACCGACGGCCGCGGCGTCCGCCGCGCAGAACACCTGCAGCAGGTCGAAGCGCTCCCAGATCCGCGGCAGGAAGCCATCCCAGCGCTGCCAGTCGCGGGCTCGCAGGGCCCGCAACGGGCGTTCGGAGAGGCGTGCCGCCCCCAGTTGGCCGGCCGGGGCGCGGATCGCCTCGTGCTCGGTCAGGACGACCGGGACGCCGGCCGGGAAGCGCAGCACCGCCATCGGGTTGTCCTCGACGGCGACGACGTCGAACTCGCGGCTCGCCGCGACGCGATCGAGCAGCGGCTGCAACCCGGCGGCGCCGCAGACGACCCGCCACGGCCACCGCTGCGTCGCCCAGGTCGCGGCGAGCTCGCCGCGGACCCGCCAGCGCCGCCGCGCCAAGCGCGAGCGGCGGCGGTCGAGGATGTGGGCGTCGAGGTCGGAGGCGAGCAGCGCCGCCGCCGCCTCGGCCTGGCCAGGGTCTTCGCCGAAGGTCGTCACCAGGGTGACTTCGTGCCCGCGCTCCCGCAGTCCTGCCAGTTGCGCGGCGAGCAGCTTCGGGATGGCGCCGACCCCACCGGCGTCGGGGACCATCGAGGTGGCGAGCAGGATCCGCATGCTCAGACGGTGGCGGCGCTCTGGCGCTGCCCGTCCCGTTGCAGCAGGCCGAGCAGGCGGTTGGCGCCGGGGCGGCGTTGCGGGAACAGGAACCACAGCGCCAGCCGACGGGTGAGCGGACGCGGGGCGAGCGCCATCGCCGCGAACCAGGCGACGAAAATCAGCTTCATCGGGGCCGGCACGTTGGTGCGGCGGCGGGCGGCGCGGGCGGCATCGGCAACCAGGCGGCCGCGGCTGTCCTCGGGGTTGGGGTGCTCGGCCGGCTCCAGGCACAGCGAGATCATCCGGTTCGCGAGGTCGGCGATCGAGAGGATCTGCTCCGGATGCGGCAGCCTGAGCTCGTCGGCCAGCGCCAGTAGCTTCGCCGAGGTCGACTGCGAGAAGCGGATCGTCTCGCGCAGGTGATGGATGTCGAGCTCCGCCGCCTGCGGCTCGTAATTGTTCTGGCCGTGGACGCGGTAGGCGCCGGCGACCGCGTCGAGCGAGAGCACCGGGCCGACCAGGGCCATCAGGTGGACCAGGTACCAGTCGGCGCAGGTGCGGAACGGCCCCTCGGGGATCGGCATGATCCGCCGCAGGGCGGCGGTGCGGAAGGCGTTGGCGCTGGTCGCCATCCAGACCAGGTCGTAGGGCGAGGCGAGCTCGGCGGCGCGGACGTCGCCGCTGGGCATCGGCAGGTGGGCGGCCGGCTTCAGCGTCCCGGTCGGCCTGCCCTCGGCGTCGATCACCGCGGTCCGGAACTGCACCTTGACCACCTCCGGCGCCGCCGCGAAGGCCGCCGCGACCGTCGCCGCCGCGCCCGGGTCGAGGGTGTCGTCGGCGTCGAGGAACATCACCACGTCGCCCTGGCAGCGCTCGAAGCCGGCGTTGAGGGCGGAGGCCTGGCCGCCGTTCTCCTTGCGAATTACGGCCACCCGCTGCTCGTAGCGGTCCAGCAGCTCCTGGGAGCCGTCGCTGGAGCCGTCGTCGACGACGGTCACGGTGACCCTGCCGTGGGTCTGGGCGCAGGCGCTCTCGATCGCGTCCGGCAGGAAGCGGCCGTAGTTGTAGTTGTCGATCACGATGTCGACCGCGAGCTCGGCGCCGGCGCTCATCCTGAGCCCCCCGCGGGCCCGAGCCAGGTCGAGACCTGGCGGAAGGGAGCGTTCGGCGTCGGGCTGTCTTCCTTGAACAGGGTGGCGGTGACGGGGACCGGGACGAGCGAGGAGGCGGCGGCGCTTTCGCCCAGCGCCAGCACCTGACGCTGACCCGGCTCGAGCTCGAGCCGGCGCGTCACCTCGCGGCTGCCGCCGAAGTTGACGACGAGCCGGTAGCTGGAGTCGTCGCGCTCGGCGCTGCCGATCCCGACCCGGACGCCGTTGTCGCCGGGTAAGGGCGAGATCCACATCTCCGTGAAGCCGGTCGCGTTGGTGGCCGCGAGCGGGGTGAAGGCGAGCACGACCGCGGCGACGAGCGCCAGCCCGCCGCCGGCCAGCAGCGCTGTCTGGCCGACGTTGGGGCGGGGAAGGGCCCAGGAGACGGGAGCCCGCGCCCCGCGCGGCCGCCGCAGCGCGGCGCCGCGGCAGCAGCCGAGCACGACGAGGAAGAGCAGCAGCGCCCAGGACCAGCCGCGGACCCCGCCCGGCCCGTAGTTGAGGACGAGGGCGCCGAGCGCGAGCACGGCGAGGCTGAGGCCGACGCTGAAGAGGAGGAACTGACGCCGCTCGATCCGGTTGCGGGCGAAGATCGCGGCGGCGATCGCGTAGCCGGGGAGGAAGAGGGCGAGGGGTGCGGCCAGCAGCATCCGCAACGGCTCGAACGGCAGCACCAGCGCCAGCAGGGCGCAGAGCGCCGCCGTCCCGACCGCCGCCTCGAGGTCGTCGTGGCCCCTCATCGCCCCGCTCCCAGGTCGAAGACCGTGATCGGCCCGTTGGTGTAAACGCGGGAGATGCCGGGGACTTCTTCGAACTTGGAGACGACGCTCTCCGGCAGCAGTTCTTCGTCGCGGTCGCGGCGGGAGAAGTAGTAGCCGCGCAGGCTGTCGGAGCTGACCCGGCGGCGGTCGACGGCGATGTAGCGGATGTCGTTGCGGCGCAGCAGCGGCACCATCCAGGACGCCAGCCCTTCTTCTTCGAGCACGTCTTCGATGTCGGGCGAGCTGCCGGTCAGCGCCGTCTTCCCGCCCGGGTCGAGCAGCAGGCCGGCGTCGGCGGTGGCGGCGGCGAAGCGCCCGTCGGGCAGGCCCTCGGCCCACTGGGCCAGGCTCAGCGGCGGCGAGGAGATCGTCCCGGTCGCCGCCGAGGCCCGCAGCGGCCGCGCCAGCTGCGAGTCCCAGGGCCAGCCGGAGATCGCCCCGCCGACCAGCACCAGGCCGATCGCGGCGGCGATCAGCGGCTTGGTGCGCCGGTCTCGCGGCCACCGCCGCAGCGCCTCGGCGCAGGCGCAGGCGAGGACGAAAGCGAGGCCGACGAAGAGGAACTCGCCGGCCCGGTTCGCGGTCTCCCAGGCGGCGGGGGCGAGGCGCAGGACGAGGGTGGCGAAGAAGGCGACGGCGGCGACCCCGAAGAGCAGCGCGAACGGCTCCTTCATGTAACGGCGCCAGAGCACCCTGAGGCCGAACGGCAGCCCGGCGAGCAGCAGCACGACCGCCGCCAGCGCCACCGCGCGTGCAGCCAGCGGGGTCGGGGCGACGCTGGAGCCGCCGCCCTGGAAGAGGGCGCGCGGCTCGTCGGAGCCGCCGATCGTGTTGCCGATCGCCGAGAAGGCGTCGCTGAGCACGGGCGAGAGGTAGCCGACCGTGGCGCTGGCGACGACGAACAGCCAGAAGACCGCGAGGAGGATGCCGAGGATCGCGAACGGCCAGGGGTTGGGCGGGTCCCAGCGGCGGCGCACGTACCAGTAGGCGAGCGAGAGGGCGACCAGGAGCCCGGCCATCGCGTAGGAGGTCAGGTGGTGGGTGACGACGATCGCCATCATCGCCAGCGCCACCGGCGCGCCCCAGGTCCGCAGCGCCTCCTTCGGAGCCGCTTCGCGCTCGGCCAGCGCCATCATCGCCAGCAGCAGCAGCGGCAGGGCCAACGACTCGTAGGAGAACTGGGCCCCCCAGAAGAGGAAGTTGAAGTTGCCGGCGTAGATCGCCACCCCGAGCCCGGCCACGCGGGCCGAGCCGCTGACCCGCTGGAAGAGCAGGAAGAGCGAGGCAACCAGGACCAGGCGGGCGGCGCCGATCAGGACCAGGCCGGCGCCGTAGGCGGAGACGCCGGTCAGCTTCATCAGCGCCGAGGCGGCACCCTCCAGGCCGGGGTAGTAGGGAGTCGCGCTGAGGATCGGGTTTTCGCGGAAGAGGTGGTGGTGGTTGGCGATCTGGTCGGCGTTGAAGGAGTGGATCAGCTCGTCGGAGAAGGTGAAGAGGGGCGCGTCACGGAAGACCTTGACCAGGTACAGCGAGAGGCCGAGCATGCAGACCAGGGTCAGCCGTTCGCGGGCCGAGGCGTCCTCGGAGGTGAGCCGGTAGAAGATCGGCACCGCCAGCAGCAGGATCCCGGCCCAGTAGAAGGGCATCGCCGGCGTCAGGGTCGCCCGCGAGAGCGCATTGGCGACCGAGCAGAGCAGCAGCCCGATGCCGGTCGAGAGCGCGAGTGGCGCCAGATGGCCGATCTCGGACCGGCCGCGGCCCCGCTTGCGCTGTGCCGAGCCGGCCTCCATTGCCTTGAAGGTAGCGGCGTCGGCGGCTATTCCACCGACCTCGGAGGCCATGAAATCCGCTCGGCGTCAGAGGGCTGAGGCGGTTGCCCCGGCCTCTTGGGTCTCCGCGGCGGCCTTCGGCAGGCGCTCGCGGTGGATGCTGCGGCGGCGCCGGGACTCGCTGAGGATCGTGCCCAGCACGCGGAACCCGTCGCGGAAGGTCTTGAGGTTGCTCTCGCCGTGGATCCGCTCCTCCTCGTAGCTCGGCACCTCGGTGATCTTCATCCCGGCCCCGGCGATGCGGAGGTTGATCAGGGTCTCGACCTCGAAGCCGGGGACGTCGAGGGCGATGAAGGGGAGGCAGCGGGCCCAGAAGGCGTTGTAGCCGTAGCAGAGGTCGGTGAAGTGGGTGCCGTGCAGCAGGTTGGCGGTGCCGCTGAGGCAGGTGTTGCCGAGCTTGCGGGTCCAGGTGATGTCGGCGCTGCCGCCGCCGTCGAGGTAGCGCGAGCCCTTGGCGAAGTCGGCGCCGGCCTCGAGCGCGGCGACGAAACGGGGGATCTCGGCCGGGTCGGCGGAGCCGTCAGCGTCGAGCATGACCACGAGGTTGCCGGTGACCGCGGCGAAGCCGGTGCGGAAGGCGTCGCCCTTGCCGCGGCCGCTCTGGCTGGTGACGCGGATGCTCGGGTAGGCGTGGCGGGCGGCCTCGACGGTGTCGTCCTTGGAGTTGCCGTCGACGAGGATCACCTCGTGCAGGCCCTCCGGCAGTCGCTCCAGCACCTGGCCGATGTTCTTGCCCTCGTTCATCGCCGGGACGACGACGCTGATCTTGGTGCTGCGGGTGGCGCGGCGATCGGGGCCGGCGTAGGGGACGGCGTCGCGGGCGGCGAGCGCCTCGACCTCGATCAGCGGCACGCCGCCGACCCGGTTCGGGGTCACCGCCTGGGCCTCGAGCAGATCGAGCGGGCGGGGCAGCAGGCTGACCGGGACGCCGATCGACTTGAAGGCGCGGACCAGCTCCAGCAGGCCTTCGTCGTCGGCGTGCTGGCTGGAGATGACGACGCGGTCGGCGTGGTAGCGCTCGGCTACCTCGAGGGCGGCGACGCGGCCTCTGTCTCCGGCGTCGTCTTCGGCGGGCGGGACGGTGCCGACCACGGTGGCGAACTCGGCCAGCGGGGCGTAGGCGCGGAGCCGCTCGCTGGTCGCCTCGTCGCCGACCAGCACCCAGCGCTCCTGGCGGCTGAGGCCGCGGATGTAAGGGGCGATGATTGCGCGGCAGGCGGTGTCAGCGGCGATGAAGCCGAGCCAGAGGGCGAGCTGTTCGCCGCCGCCCAGCGTGGTCATCAGCGAGGCGGCCCAGGCGAAGAGGGCAGCGACGACGATCCGGATCACCGGCCAGCCGATGCCGTCGGCGCTGGAGAGGGCGCTGCCGGAGGGGTTGGCGCCGTAGACGCCGAGGAAGCTGTAGACGACGACCAGGACCAGCGGGGCGACCGGCAGGGCGGGGAAGACGGAGGCGCCGCTGAGGATCGCGACCAGGGCGAGCACCGCCGAGGAGGAGAGGAAGTCGACGCCTGGAAGTAGCCACCAGCCGGCTCCGCGGCGGGCGAGCGGCATCGCGCCGAGCGTCGGGCGGTCCTGGACGACCGCTTCCTGACGCGCCGGGCGCGACTGGAAGGGAGGATTGAGGGGGAGATCGCTGGAAGTTGGCATTTTGGAGGTGTCTTATTCCTAAGGCGTTCGGAGGACGGGAGTTGCGCTCGACTTGCCCTCCGTATCGGCAGCGACTTCGGATCACGTTAGTGACAGCAAGAAATCGCGCAGGCAGAGCTGAGGTTACGGCATGCAGACCGGAAAAATGCTGATTTTCGGTTGGCTCGCCGGGTCCCGGCGGGCCGGTTACAGCCCGTAGGACTCGGCCAGCTCCGGGTCCTTGGCGGCCAGCATTTCCGCCAGCTCGACCATCACCTTGCACTGCTTCCAGGTGGCGTCGTCCTGCATCTTGCCGTCGATCATGTGGACGCCACGGCCGTCGGGGATCGCCTCGAGGACTTTCTTGGCGAACTTGACCTCGTCCGGCGGCGGGCTGAAGACCTTCTTCGCGATGTCGATTTGCACCGGGTGCAGCGACCAGGCGCCGACGCAGCCCATCAGGAAGGCGGCGCGGAACTGGGTCTCGCAGCCGGCCGTGTCCTTGATGTCGCCGAAGGGGCCGTAGAAGGGGAGGATCCCGGTTGCCGCGCAGGCATCGACCATGCGGGCGATCGAGTAGTGCCAGAGGTCCTGTTGGGCGCTGACGCGGTCGGCCTCGGGGTTCTCCGGGTCGGCCGGATCCTCCATCACCCGGTAGCCGGGGTGGCCGCCGCCGACGCGGGTGGTCTTCATCCGCCGCGAGGCGGCGAGGTCGGCGGGGCCGAAGCTCATGCCCTGCATGCGCGGGCTGGCGGCGGCGATCTCCTCGAGGTTGACGACGCCCTGCGCGGTCTCGAGGATCGCGTGGATCAGGATCGGGCGCTCGAGCCCGGCCTTGGCCTCGAGCTGGGCGAGCAGGCGGTCGACGTAGTGGATGTCCCAGGCGCCCTCGACCTTCGGCACCATCACGACCTCGAGCTTGTCGCCGATCTCGGTGACCAGGGTGGTGAGGTCGTCGAGCACCCAGGGGCTCTCCAGCGAGTTGACCCGGGTCCACAGTGCCGTGCTCCCGAAGTCCGACTCCTTGGCTGCCTTGACCAGCCCCTGGCGTGCGGCCTCCTTGCGGTCGACCGGGATCGCGTCCTCGAGGTTGCCGAGCAGGATGTCGGTTTTCTCGGCGATCGCGCCGGCCTTGGCGACCATTTTCTCGTTCGAGAAGTCGAGGAAGTGGATCATCCGCGACGGCGTGACGGGGATCTCGCGCAACGGCTCCGGCGCGCCGATCGCCTGCGGCTGAAAGAAGTCTCTGGGGTTTCTCACACTGCTCCTCGGGTCGTTCGCTCTGGGGGAAGGCGGAATCTATCGGCCTACGGATTTTGCCGACTGGCGCGTTTGCCGCCTCCGATGTCCGTAAATTGCGGGGAATGGAGGATGCCGAGCGCGACAGCACGCAGGACTGGCTGCTGCCCGAGGGGGCGGCGCCACCCTTGCTGAGCGAGCTCGAGGAGCGGATCGACGAGGCGCTGATCGTCGCCAAGGCTTCCGAAAAGGCGGTGATGGAAGTGGGCGACGCGGCGCTGGAGGCGGCCGACCAGGCCCGCCGCGCCGCCGACATGGCGGAGCGGGCCAGTATCGCCGCGCTCAGCGCCGTGCCCGAGCCTCCCTATGAGGACCCGGCGCTGCGTGGCTTCAGCGAGCGCGCCGACCGCGTCGTGGCGCGCCTGCGCGCTGTCTGAGCGGTTCTCCGGCCCGTCCGGGGTAGAGGACTCGGCTCCGGAGGCGCTATTCGCAGTGGGAACCGAAGTGCTGGGCCCAGACGCTGGCCCTGCTGGAGCCGTTGAGCGGCCCGGTCTGAAGGTCGATCCCGACCTGGCTGAAGTCGCCGAGGATGTTGGCCCGGTGCTCGGGCGAGCGCATCAGGGCGCGGAAGATCGACCTCACGGTTCCATATTCGCCGGTGCCCCAGGCGAGGTTCTCGCCGACCCGCCAGCACTGGGCCGAGAGGTAGCCGGTCGCCCGCATCCAGTAGGTGAATTCGCGTCCGCAGGCGTAGTGGCTGAAGCTTTCGCAGGCGAGGACGTCGCCGACCTTGTCGGTGGCTGATTCCTCCAGCGTCGCGGTGTCTTCCAGCGCACTCTCGCCGACCTGGGCACGGGCGAAGTTGGTCATGCAGAGCATCGCCTGCTCCTGAACGGCGGTGGTTGCGGTGCGGCTTTCCTGGTTCGGGCAGGCGCTGGCGGGCGCGATCGTCCCGGCCGCAGCGGTGCCCGGCGCGGCCGCGGCGGCGAGGGCGAGCAGCGCGATCGCGAGGACGGCGAGTGGGATGGAGCGGCATCGCATGCGGCCTGTATCGCCCGGCAGCTCCCGTGCACTCACGCCTGAGGGGTCCGACTGGACGAACATCTGAGGAAGAGGCTAAACGGACGGCCGGGGGCGATCTCGAGGTCATCTCGTTTACCGCTCTGTGAAGCCGTTTGCGGCCTGTTCAACCGGTCCGGGGCCGGGTCCGTGAACTTGAGGGCAAGTATGAAATTTGGCCATATGTCCTATCGCCAGATTCATCCGAATGTCCTACCTTCGCCGAGCCTGAGGGACCGCCACGGAGGCGCCCCTCCTTTTCCAAATTGCCCAGAACCAGTTAAGGAGATTCACTGATGACTGCCCCGTTCCGTTCCCCGATGCAGCTGCGGTGGCTGACCCTCGCCATCGCGGTCTGCCTGGCGCTGACCGGCCTGATGGCCGCCACCTCCGCCCAGGCCGCGAAGAAGGGACTGGCCAGCGTCAGTCTCTGCGTGACCAAGAGCGGCCCCGAAAAGGGCGCCGTCCGCTTCGCCACCGCTTGCAAGAAGAGCGAGCAGAAGATCGAAGTGATGACCACCTCCGCCCAGCAGGGTGTGCTCGGCGTCTCCGAATCGAGCGGCCAGCCAGGTGCACCCGGCGCTCCGGGCCCCGCGGGTCCGAAGGGCGACACCGGCGCGCAGGGCGCGGCCGGCAAAGACGGCGCTGACGGCAAGGACGGTGTCGACGGCAAGGACGGCGCGGTCGGCCCCCAGGGGCCCAAGGGCAACGATGGTGCCACCGGCCAGCAGGGTGCCAAGGGCGAGACGGGTGACGTCGGTCCGCAAGGCCCCAAGGGCGACGACGGCGCTCCTGGACCCCAGGGCGAGCAGGGCGAAAAGGGCGAGACCGGCGCCCAGGGCGAAGTCGGCCCCGAAGGCCCGGCGGGCCCGCAGGGCGACAAGGGCGAGCAGGGCGAAGCCGGCCAGAACGGCCAGGATGGCGCCCCCGGTATCGACGGTAAAGACGGTAAGGACGGCCGCGCTGTCCTCAGCGGCGAAGGTGCCCCCGACGCCGAAACGGGCGCCGGAGGCGATTTCTACATCGACACCACCACCTACGACATCTTCGGCCCGAAGCTGTCGGAAACCTGGAGCGACGGCGTCTCCCTGATCGGCCCCAAGGGCGAGCAGGGCACCCAGGGCGAGCAGGGCGAAGTCGGCCCCGAAGGCCCGAAGGGCGAGACCGGCGAAATCGGTCCGGAAGGCCCGGCAGGTCCGCAGGGCGACAAGGGCGAGACCGGCGAAATCGGTCCCGAAGGCCCCGTCGGTCCGCAGGGCGATCAAGGCCCGAAGGGCGACATCGGTCCGGAAGGCCCGCAGGGCCCCGCCGGTAAAGACGGCAAAGACGGTGCTGTCGGTCCGCAGGGGCCGAAGGGCGACGCCGGTGCTCAGGGTCCCCAGGGCCCGAAGGGCGACACCGGCCCGGCCGGCCTTGGCACCCCGTCCGTTGCTTCGAGCAGCACCGCCGCCACCACGAAAAGCACCAGCTACGCGGTGCCGTCCGGTGGTACCAACCCCGCCGTCACCCTGACGACCGGGACCAAGGCGATGGTGATCGTCACCGGCCTCGTCGATCCCGAAAAAGCATCGACGAATGCCTACCTGAGCTTCGGTGTCACCGGGGCGAGCACGCAGGTGGCGAGCGACGATCGGGCGGTCATTCGCGAACACGGCTCCAGCAGCGACACCGGCGCCGTTCAGGCGAGCACCACGACGGTCATCACCAACCTGACCGCCGGCTCGAACACGTTCACGCTGCAGGGCAAGAGCAGCTCGAGCAGCAGCACCGCGACGTTCTCGAATCGGACGATCACGGTCATCCCACTCGGCTAGGGAGGGTTGCGGCGCCTGGGCGCCGCACCGAATGGATCGCGAACCGGCCGCCTTTGAGCGGCCGGTTCGCTGTCCGGCCGCGTCCCGCAGCGGTTGTAGGTTGCGGCGGGTGTCGCGTCCACGTCCGATCCCGCTTCTGCTGGTTCTAGTCGCGGTCCTCGGCGCCGCGCTGTGCGGCTGCGGCTCCAGTGGCGACGGCGTCTCGTTGACCGCCGGCGAGCCCGAGGTAGTCAGCGCCTCCCAGCTCTCCGACTTCGCCGGCGACGCCGACAGCCCCGTCTACTGGCTCGGCGAGCGGCTCGGGTCCAGGTACGAGCTGACCGAAACCGCCAAGGGCCGAATCTACGTGCGCTACCTACGTGGCGACGCCAAGGCGGGCGATCCGCGTTCCAGCTTCATCACCGTCGCGACCTATCCCTCGGAGGACGGGGTGGCGAAGCTGCGGCAGGCGGCCGGCGCCGGCGGAGGCGCCGAGCTGAGCCGGACCGGGGACGGCGCGGTGCTGCTGGCCGATCCAGCGGCGACCAGCGCTTACCTCGCCTATCCCGATGGCGACGCCCAGGTGGAGCTCTACAGCCCGATGCCCGGTCAGGCGAGGCGGCTGGCCGTCGCCGGCGCCGTGCGCGAAGTCCCGTAGCGCCGCCGCAGCCCGGCGGCGATCAGCTCGCCGATCTCGCCGTTGCCGCCGGCGAGCGAAGCGCCGTCGAGCGAGCGAGCGGGCTCGATCCCGCGCACCGAACCGGTGAGGAAGACCTCGTCGGCGTCGAGCAGCTCAGCGCGGGTGAGCGCTCGCTCTTCCACCGCAATCCCCGCGCCCCGCGCAGTCGCGATCGCGACTGCGCGGGTCAGGCCGGGGAGGATGCGCCCGTCGGCCCGGGGTGTGACCAGGACCCCGCGCTGGGCGACGAAGACGTTCGCCCGGCCGCCCTCGAGCACCTCGCCGTCCGTCTCGGTCAGCAGCGGCACGACCGCGCCGGTGCAGTCCGGGAGGCCGGGCCGGTCGACCAGCTTGTGGGCGCCGAGGCCGCCCGGCAGCGGCAGGCCGCGCAGATCGGCGCCGCGCTCCCAGGCGGGGAAGACGATCTCCGGCTCGATCGCCCTCGCCACCGCGTCGCAGTCGAGGCCGGCGCCCGCCGGCGCCACGGTCAGCCGCACCCGGCCCAGCGGCAGCCCGGCGCAGCGCTCGCGGACCAGATCCGCGGCCGCGACCGGCAGCTCTGCCTCGTAGAGCCCCACCAGGCTGGCCTCGATTCGATCCAGATGGGCGTCCAGCTCGACCGGCTCGCCGCCGAGCACCAGCATCGTCTCGAAGACGCCGCGGGCGGGGCCGGGTCGCTGGGGGGTCGTCATCGCAGGGGTATTTTGCGTGGCCGGTGCCCGGAACATGCTGACACTCCTGATCGACAACTACGACTCCTTCACCTACAACCTCTTCCAGCTGCTGGCGGAGGAGAACGGTCGGGAGCCCCTCGTCGTCCGCAATGACGAGGCGAGCTGGGAGGAGCTGGCGCGGCTGGCGTTCGACAACGTCGTCCTCTCTCCAGGACCGGGTCGGCCCGAGCGCCGCCGGGACTTCGGCGTCTGCGCCGACGCGATCCGGTTCTGCGAGGAGCCGCTGCTGGGCGTCTGCCTCGGCCACCAGGGCCTCGGCTGGGTCCACGGCGGCCAGGTCGTGCCGGCGCCCGAGCCGATGCACGGCCGGGTGGGCGCGATCGAGCACGCCGGTGTGCCGCTCTTCGCCGGGATCCCGGAGCGCTTCGAGGCGACCCGCTACCACTCGCTCTGCCTCGAGCGGCCGCTGCCGGACGAGCTGGAGGAGATCGCCTGGGCCGGTGACGGCGTCGTGATGGCGGTCGCCCACCGTTCCCGCCCTCAGTGGGGAGTCCAGTTCCACCCCGAGTCGATCGCCACCGAACACGGCCGCCGCCTGCTCGCCAACTTCCGCGACCTCACCGCCGCCACCGCCCCGTTCCGCGGTTCCAAATCCACCAAATACGAGGGAACGGAACCGTGGAATGGCGGCCCCGAGTTGCGCGGTTCCGAACCCGCGAATCGCGTGGAAAAGGAACCACGGAACGGGGAGGAGGCCGGGATTGGGAAGGATGCGGGGATCGGCGCGCTCGAATTGCGCCGGCGACGGCTGTCGGCCGGGAGCGGCGGAGCGCTCGACTCCGCCCGGACCTTCGAGGCGCTTTACGGCGAGAGCGAGGCCGCCTTCTGGCTCGACAGCAGCTCGCCCGCCAACGGTGGCCGCTTCTCGTTTATGGGAGACGCCTCCGGCCCGTTGGGAGCGACCGTCACGTACAACGTCATCGCCCGCGAGGTCACAGTCGAGTGTGGGGGAGTGACCGAGGTCCACGACGAATCGATCTTCGACTACCTCGAGCGGGAGCTCGCCCGCCTGCGCCCCCTCGCCACCGATCTCCCCTTCGACTTCGACTGCGGCTTCGCCGGCTACCTCGGCTACGAGCTCAAGGCCGAGTGCGGCAGCGAGCTCACCCACTCCTCACCCCACCCCGACGCCGCCCTGATCCGCACCGACCGCCTCCTCGCCTTCGACCACGAAGAGGGCCACATATATCTCCTCTGCCTCCACGAGCCCGACGGCGAGTCGGCCGCCGACGATTGGCTATCCACCACGGCCAAGCACCTGGCGGCCTTGGAATCCGGCGCTCCAACCGAGCCCACCGGGGAGGGGTCGCCGGAGCCTCCCCGCTGTTGCTCCGCCGACCCCTCCCCGGTGGGCTCCCCTTCGACCGCAAAATCGTCCCTCGCCGTCCTCGACTTAGCCCGCTCCCGCGCCCAGTACCTGGAGGACATCGCCACCTGCGAACACCACCTACGCGAAGGCGACAGCTACGAGCTCTGCCTCACCAACCAGATCACCACCGAGTCCACCGCCGACCCCCTCGCTCTCTATATAGAGCTGCGCCGCGTCAACCCGGCGCCGTTCGCCTCCTATCTCCGCTTCGGTGACCTCGCCGTGCTCAGCTCCTCGCCCGAGCGCTTTCTCCGGGTCGATCCCGGCGGGGTGGCGGAGGCGAAGCCGATCAAGGGCACCGCACCGCGCGGCGACTCGCCCGCCGAGGATGCGCGCCGCGCCGAGGCCCTGCGCAGCAGCGAGAAGGACCGGGCCGAGAACCTGATGATCGTCGACCTGCTGCGCAACGATCTCGGCTCGGTCTGCGCCGTCGGCAGCATCGAGGTTCCGGCGCTGATGGAGGTCGAGAGCTACGAGACCGTGCACCAGCTCGTCTCGACCGTGCGCGGACAGCTGCGTCCTGGCGCCGGGCCGCTCGATGCCGTCCGCGCCTGCTTCCCGCCCGGCTCGATGACCGGCGCCCCGAAGCTGCGCAGCGTCGAGATCCTCGACCGGCTCGAGGGCCGCGCCCGTGGCGTCTACTCGGGGGCGATCGGCTACTTCGGATCGGGCGGTGGTTGCGACCTCAGCGTCACGATCCGGACCATCGTCCTCGACCGCGCGGCCGCTACCCCGGGCGCGCGCGCGAGGGCGACGATCGGCGCCGGCGGCGCGATCGTCCTCCAGTCCGACCCCGAGCGCGAGTTCGAGGAGATGCTGCTGAAGGCGGCGGCGCCGCTGCGGGCGATCGCTCCCGGGCTCGACCCCGCGTCTATATCCTTGGACGACCCGTGCCGGGCGGGGCCTCTTGCGCCGCCGCCGGCAGCAGCCCACGACTTGACGAGCTAGGAGCCATGGCCGTAGACACCGCCGCCTACAGCGAGCAGACCGACCTTCAGCGCGACATCACCGAAATGGTCCGTCAGTTCGCCGACGAGAAAATCATCCCCAACGCCGAGCACTTCGACCACGAGGACACCTTCCCCGAGCAGATCGTCGAGGAAATGAAAGAGCTCGGCCTCTTCGGCGTCACCATCCCCGAGGAGTACGGCGGCATGGGCCTCGACCTGACCACCTACGCGATGATCGTCGAAGAGCTCTCGCGCGGCTGGATCTCGATCTCCGGCGTTGTCAACACCCACTTCATCGGCTCCTACCTGTTGATGAAGTTCGGCACCGACGAGCAGAAGCAGTACTTCCTGCCGAAGATGGCGACCGGCGAGATCCGCGCCGCCTTCTCGCTCTCCGAGCCCGAGGTCGGCTCCGACGTCCAGGGCATCAAGTCGACCGCCAAGAAGGGTGAGGACGGCAACTGGGAGTTGAACGGCCAGAAGATGTGGGTCACCAACGGGCTCGGCTCCAGCGTCGTCTTCGTGTTGATGAAGACCGACCCGAAGGCCGAACCGGCCTACAAGGGCATGACCTGCTTCATCACCGAGAAGAAGCCCTGGGAGGAAACTCAGAGCGGTGACTTCGAGGGCGTGATCGTGCCGCCGAAGATCAAGAAGATGGGCTACAAGGGCGTCGAGTCGACCGAGCTCGTCTACGACGGCTACAAGTGCCCGCCCGAGCGCGTGCTCGGCGGCGAGGAGGCCGGCGTCGGCGCAGGCTTTACGCAGATGATGGACGCGCTCGAGGTCGGGCGCGTCAACGTCGCCGCCCGCGGCGTCGGCATCGCCCAGCGCGCCCTCGAGCTCGCCCTCCGCTACAGCCAGGAGCGCAAGACCTTCGGCAAGCCGATTGCCCAGCACCAGGCGATCCAGTTCAAGCTCGCCGACATGGCGACCAAGATCGAGGCGGCCAGGCTGGTCACCCGCAAAGCGGCGCAGATGAAGGACGCCGGCATCCGCTCCGACCTCGAGGCGGGGATGGCCAAGCTCCTGGCCTCGGAGACCGGCAAGGAGTGCGTCGAGGAATGCTTCCGCATCCACGGCGGCTACGGCTACTCGAAGGAGTACGAGATCGAGCGGCTCTACCGCGATGCGCCGCTGCTGCTGATCGGCGAGGGCACCTCGGAGATCCAGCGCATGGTGATCGGCAAGAAGCTCCTGCAGAGGTACAAGATCTAGATGGGGAGCCTCTAGCCACATGGCCTCGACCGCCGACCTGATCAAGACCGCCGTGGAGCGATTCCAGGCGGAAGTGCCGGCGCTCGGAAAACTGAAGTTGGTCTTCGGCCTGCAGCTCAAAGCCCACCACGACATCCAGCTCTACCGGGTCGAGCTGCCGGGGCCGGTGATCAAGAAGGACCTCTCCCAGGACGAGCGGGTGCTGGTCGAAATCGACCGACCCCAGTTCAACGAGCTGGCCGAGAAGGGCACGATCAAGAGCTACCGCAAAGCGGTGGAGACCGGCCACATCAAGGCCAGCGGCGACTCCAACGTCCTCAAGCTGATCGCCCAGGTGGTCGAACGGCAAGAGGAACGGGCGAAACTGAAAAAAGTTCACTGACGAGGGATCCCGCCCGCGCCCCTGGAACGTAGCCAGGGAAATGACCCCCGTGGAACTGCCTCCGGACGAGCCGCGGCGGCTGGCGGCGCTGCAGGCGCTGAACATCCTCGACACGGAGCCGGAAGAGCGCTTCGATCGCATCACCCGGCTCGCGCAGCGGCTGTTCAGGCCGCAGATGGTGACGGTCACCCTGCTCGACTCCGATCGCGCCTGGTTCAAGTCCTCTCAGGGTGTTGAAGGGACCGAGGACCTGCGCGAAGTCTCCTTCTGTCAGCCCGCGATCCTCGATCCGGAGACGACGATGGTGGTCGAGGACGCGACCCTCGACGCCCGCTTCGCCGACAACCCGCGTGTCACCGGCGACCCCAACGTCCGCTTCTACGCCGGCCATCCCGTCGCCGCGCCCGGCGGCGAGCCGCTGGGGACGCTCTGCGTGATCGACGACAAGCCGCGCCAGGCGGCCGAGTTCGACGCCGAGGCGCTGGCCGAACTGGCGGCGATGGTCGAAGCCGAGATCGCCTCGCTCTCGCTGGCGATCGGCGACGAGCTGACCGGCCTCTCCAACCGCCGTGGCTTCGAGATGCTGGGGGAGAGGCTGCTGGGGGCGGCCCGCGGTTTCGGGCTGCCGTTCACCGCCGTCTAGGCCGACCTCGACAACATGAAGCCGATCAACGATCGCCACGGGCACGAGGCCGGCGATCGCGCCCTGGTCGAGATCGCGGCGCTGCTGGAGTCGAGCCTGCGCGGCTCCGACCTGATCGCCCGCCTCGGCGGCGACGAGTTCTGCGCGCTGCTGGTCGGGGCCGAGGCCGGGGCCGAGGCCGCGACAGTGGCCGCGGGCCGGGTCGACCAGGCTTTGGAGCGGCGCAACGCCGCGACCGGCGAGCCCTTCGGGCTCTCGCTCAGCCTCGGCCTGGCCGAGTCGCCCGCCGGCGACGAGACGCCTCTCTGGGACGTGGTCGCCGCCGCCGACGCGGCGATGCTCGAAGCCAAGCGGGCTAAGAAGGCCGGCCGCGAGGCCAGCCCTCACGACCGCTAGTCGGGCCGCGTCCGGATAGGATCCCGCGCCGCTAAACCGACAGGAGACGAGAACCCAGATGAGCGACGAGAAGCACGAGTTCACCACCGATCAGGCCGAGCGCGAGGCGTCCGGCGCGCACACCTACGGCCGCTACCTCGAGGAGTTCGAGGTCGGCGCCACCTACAAGCACTGGCCGGCCAAGACCGTGACCGAGGCGGACGACCACCTCTTCTGCCTGATCACGATGAACCACCACCCCCTGCACATCAACGACGTCTACGCCGGCAACTCGCAGCAGGGCCGCAACGTCGTCGTCGGCCCGCTCGTCTACTCGCTGGCCCTGGGCATGTCGGTCTCCGACGTCTCCGGCAAGGCGATCGCCAACCTCGCGACCGAAGAACTGAGCCATCCGAACCCGGTCTTCCACGGCGACACCCTGTTCTGCGAGACCGAGGTGCTCGAGGTGAAGCCGTCGAAGTCGAAACTCGACCGCGGCATCGTCAAGGTCCACACCCGTGTGCTCAACCAGGACGGCGTCCTCGTCGCCGAGTTCAAGCGCCTGGTCCTGGTCCCCCGCCGCGAGCACGGCGAGGCGACCGCGGCCGACAACGTCGACTGAGCGCCCGCATCACGCCGTTGTGACGCTTCGGTAGCCCTTGCGGCGCCGAAGCGCCACCCGGTGCGCGCAAACCGCGCGCCGCCATGCCTCAGCCTTGGAGTCGTGTCCAGCCACGACTCCGCTTCCGGCTCCCGACCTCGGCGTCGCCCCTGCGGACTGCATCAAGTTCGTAATCCTGAAGATTTCAAAGTTGATGCAGTTCGAAGGGGCTGGGGGAGGTGAGGGATAGCGAGGCTACGGAGACGATCCGGGGGCTCGCCGAACGGCAGCACGGGATTGTCTCTCGGCGGCAACTGCTCGAGCTCGAGGTTGGACTGGGCGCCATTCAGCGTCGGCGTGAGGGAGGGATCTTGGTATCGGTGTTCCCGGGCGTGTTCGCGTTGGGTCATCGCCGCATCGACCGGAGGGGCTGGTGGATGGCTGCGGTGCTCGTTTGCGGTCCTGGCGCCGTCCTCTCCCACGGCAGCGCGGCACAGCTCTGGGGGCTTCGCGGCAGACGCGGGCCGATTGAGGTGATGAGGCGTTCCGGCGGTGCTCGGCATTCAGGCGTCCGGCTTCACCAGACCCGCCTGTTGGATCCCGCGGAAGTGACGGAGGAGGCGGGAATCCCGGTCACCTCGATCGAGCGCACGATTCTCGACCTGGCGGCCCGCCTGGACGATAGGCAGCTGGAGCGGGTGCTGGTCGCTGCGGATCGCAGCAGTCGCCTGAGCTGGACCACGCTGGCGCGCCTGCTTGAGCGCAGGCGTGGCCGCAAGGGCACCGGGCGGCTGCTCCGCATCGTCGGCGAAGTGGATCCAGTTGCCATCGAGGCTCGCTCGGGGCCCGAGGTCGACTTTCTGGCTCTGTGCCGCCGGGAGATGCTGCCGGCGCCCGCGGTGAACGTCTTGATCGCCGGTCACCTCGTCGACTTCCTCTGGGCGGGAGAGCGAGTAATCGTCGAAGTGGACAGCTATGCCTACCACGGCGACCGCTCCGCGTTTGAGCGCGACCACGAGACCGACCTGGACCTGATCGCAGCCGGCTATGACGTCCATCACATCACTGACCGCATGCTCAGCCGCGACCCCCGCCCGTTCGTCGCCAATGTCCGCCGCGCCCTCCACGCGCGCCGGCCTCGGCTAACTGCATCACGTTCGTAATCCTCAACGCTACGAACTTGATGCAGTTAGGGGTGGGGCGGTGGGTTCTGGGTGCTCAGAGCCGGCGCCAGCCGTCGGCGGCGCTGATCTCGCGCACCGGCCGGGCCGGGTTGCCGGCGACCAGCACTCGCGGCGGCACGTCGCGGGTGACGACGGCGCCGGAGGCGACGACGGAGTGGTCGCCGATCGTGACCCCGGGCAGGACCAGGGCTTGGCGCCCGATCCAGGTGTTGGCGCCGATCGCGACCGGACCCCCCTTGATCTCTTCGTCGTCGCCGAGTGGGTGGAAGTTGGTGTCGAAGATCGTCACGTGCGGGCTGATCGCGGCGCCATCGCCGATCGTCACCAGGCGCTCGGAGAGGATCTCGACGCCGAAGTTGATCCCGACCGCGTCGCCGAGCACGATCCGCCCGCCCGCCCTGGTGATCAGGCGGGTGCGGACCGGGCCGCCGCGGAAGCGGCAGTTGCTGCCGAGGTCGATCGGTCCGTCGGTGCGGAAGATCGGCCGGCCTTCGAAGAAGAAGGGCTTGCCGCTCCAGCTCAGTTCGCGCGCCCGTGCGCGGGCCAGTCGCAGCCCGAGCTCGGCGCGCCCGCGGCCCGCCAGTGCCGTGCGGTGCTCGGGCGAGAGCGGCAGCCGCGGAGCCAAGCTCTAATGCGCCTCGTCGGATGCGTGGGCGGGCGGGCGCGACTCCTCCGCCAGCGAGGTGATCTCGAGCTGGCCGTGGGCGGCCTCTTCGAGCACTTCGGTCGCCTCCTGGGCCGAGCGGGCGTAGAGCTCGACCAGGAGGTGGACGACGATCTGCTCGTCGTCGTGCTTGTGGAAGCGGACGTGGGTGAAGAACTCGCGCACGCCGGCGTCGCCGAAGGCGCCGTAGGTGAGGAACTCGATCGCCTCCGGGCCGGAGCAGGTCTCGACCCGGTCCTGGTCGACCCGGACCGTGCAGGAGGCGACCCAGGGGGTGCCGGCGACCATCCGCTGCCAGCGGTCCTCGATCGCGACCACGCGGTCGTCCTGGAAGGTGAGGTGGGGCTGATCGTGCATGCAGTCGAGGCACTGGACGACCGATTCCTGGACCTCGTCGACGCCTTCGGCGAGGATGCCGGTCTCGGGGTCGACGCGGCGGATCGCGTCGTAGTGGATCTGGATCTCCAGGCTCTGGGACCAGCAGCGGTAGCAGCGCAGCCAGGCCGCCCGGTCCCCGTTCAGCTCGCTCATGCCGACATTGTCGCGCGGCGGCGCGCTCGGCGCGACGCGGGGGCGCTCAGGCGGGCGTGGCGCTGCCGGCGCGCTGGCCGACCAGCTCGACGATCTCGCCCATGATCTTGTTGATGTCGAAGTCCTTGGGCGTGTAGACGCCGGCGACGCCGGCCTCGCGCAGGCGCTTGGCATCGGCCACCGGGATGATGCCGCCGACCACGACCGGTACCTCGACGCCCTCGTCCTGAAGCAGGCGCACGACCTCCGGGATCAGCTCCAGGTGGGAGCCGGAGAGGATCGAGAGGCCGACCACGTCGACGTCCTCCTGCAGGGCGGACTCGGCGATCTCGGCCGGGGTCAGGCGGATGCCCTGGTAGATGACCTCCATGCCGACGTCGCGGGCGCGCAGGGCGATCTGCTCGGAGCCGTTGGAGTGGCCGTCGAGGCCGGGCTTGCCGACGAGGATCTTGATCCGGTGGCCGATCTGCTCCGAGGTCTCCTCGACCTTGGCCCGGATCGCGTCGAGCTGGTCGCGGTCGACAGGCGCGGAGGCGCCGCTGACGCCGGTCGGGCCGCGATAGGCGCCGAAGGACTCACGCAGGACCTCGGCCCACTCGCCGGTGGTGGCGCCGGCCTTGGCGGCGGCGATCGTCGCGGGCATGATGTTCTGGCTGTCGTCGTCGGCGACCCTGGCTAGCTCCTCCAGGGCGGCGCTGACGGCGTCGCCGTCGCGCTCGGCCTTCCACTGCTCCAGCGCCTCGATCCGTTCGCGCTCGACCTCGGGGTCGGGGGTGAGGATGCCGCCGTCGGCGCCGGCGGTCAGCGGCGAGTCCTCGCTCTCCCGGAAGCTGTTCTGGCCGACGACCTTGAGCTCGCCGCTCTCGATCCGGGCGACCCGCTCGCGGTGGGACTCGACCAGGCGCGCCTTCATGTACGGGACGGCTTTGACGGCGCCGCCGTGCTCCTCGACCACCGCCATCTCGGCCTCGGCGCCCTCGGTGAGCTCCTCGACCAGGCCCTCCATGACGACCGAGCCCGGTCGAAGATGTCCGGGTACTCGAGCAGGTCGGTCTCGTTCGCCAGCACCTGCTGGATCCGCAGGCTCCACTGCTGGTCCCAGGGGCGGGGCAGGCCCATCGCCTCGTTCCAGGCGGGCAGCTGCAGGGCGCGGGCGCGGGCGTCGCGGCTGAGGGTGACGGCGAGCGCCTCGACGACGATGCGCTGGATGTTGTTCTCCGGCTGGGCCTCGGTCAGGCCGAGGCTGTTGACCTGGACGCCGTAGCGGAAGCGCAGCATCTTCTCGTCGGTCACCCCGTAGCGCTCGCGGCCGATCTGGTTCCAGAGCGCGCCCATCGTCCGCAGCTTGGCGATCTCCTCGACCAGCCTGATGCCGGCGTTGACGAAGAAGGAGATGCGGCCGAAGACCTTGGGGAAGTCCTCCTCGGCGACCTGGCCACGGGCCTTCACCTCGTCGAGCACGGCGATCGCGGTGGAGAGCGCGTAGGCGATCTCCTGCACCGGCGTCGCCCCGGCCTCCTGCAGGTGGTAGCTGCAGATGTTGGTCGGGTTCCAGCTCGGCACCTCGTTGACGCTGAAGGCGACCATGTCGGCGATCAGCCGCATCGAGGGCTCGGGCGGGAAGGCGTAGGTGCCGCGCGAGAGGTACTCCTTGATGATGTCGTTCTGGGTCGTGCCGGTGAGCTTGGCGCGGTCGACCCCGTTCTCCTCGGCGACGCTGACGTAAAGGCCGAGCAGCCAGGCGGCGGTGGCGTTGATCGTCATCGAAGTGTTCATCGCGTCGAGCGGGATGCCGTCGAAGAGCTGGTGCATGTCGCCCTTGTGGGCGACCGAGACGCCGACCTTGCCGACCTCGCCGCGGGCGAGGACGTGGTCGGGGTCGTAGCCGGTCTGGGTCGGGAGGTCGAAGGCGACGGAGAGGCCGGTCTGACCCTTGGCGAGGTTGCCGCGGTAGAGCTCGTTGGAGCGCTTGGCGTCGGAGTGGCCGGCGTAGGTGCGCATGACCCAGGGGCGGTCGCGGTCGGGAAGTCGGTGGTTGCTCATGTTGTGCATGGTATTTGGACGGGCGGGGATTGTGCGGGGCTTGGGGCGGGGGGAGAGGTGGGGTGCCTCTCGCGCTTGCTGGGTTTTTCGGCGCTGAGCCCGCGTCTCTCGCCGAGTTAGCGGCCGAAAAACTAGCGCCGCGCGCGCGAGAGGCACCCCACCTCTCTTCTCACTACGAGACCAGCTCTCATGACCGGGAACCATGGACCGGGGTGCCTAGTCTCGTCTTCAGGCTGCTGCTCTTTGGCGAAAAGGTCGGACCCTGCCCGTCGGCGGGAGATCGTGCCGTTGGAGCGTGGTGGGGGTGCCTCCCCCAAGCGGCGCTAGCTTTTCGCGCCAGAGCGGGCCGGGGCGTCAGCCGCCCAGGTCTTCGGGCGAAAAGCCCAGCGCAGGGGGAGGCACCCCCACCACGCTCACATCCACCCGAAATCCCCCGCCCAGCCCCGCAAGTCCCGCATCTTTTCCCCTCGCCTGTGTTTAGGCTGCCACCGATGCGATCCAGATTTGCAGCCACTTTCCTCGCCGCCGCAGCCATCGGGCTGCTCGTTGCCGCCGCTTCCGGCGCGGCGATGATCGGGATCTACCGCAACGGGATGGAAACGACGGCGCAGCGGGCGCAGTTGATCAAGCTCTCGGGCTCCAGTTGCGCCCGCGGCGGTTCTGACGGGGCGCTGCGGATCGCGATCGGCAAAGCGACCGACGCCTGCTCGTACCGGACCCCGGTGCTGGGCCGCAACCTCGAGATCTCCGCCACCGAGCGCCTGCTCAGCGGCACCCCGACGGCGCTGCAGCGCAAGGCCTACCTGGCGCTGGAGCTGCGCGCCGGGGCCGGCGCCAAGTACCAGCTGCTGGCGTTTCCGCTGCAGCACAAGGTGCAGCTGCTGAAGGTGACCGGCGAAGGCACGGAATACCTGGCGGTGCAGAAGGACGTCAAAGAGCTGATGGGGGTCAACAAAGCCAACGCCCTGCGGCTGCGGGTGCTGAAGCCGGCCAAGGGGCAGGCCCAGCTCTCCGCCTACGTCAGCGGCGACCTCGTCACCGAAGCCACCGACGAAGCCGCCGGGGACCTCACCGGCGCCGCCTCCTCGGTCGCCGTCGGCGCCGTCTCCGGGGCCAACGGCGTCATCGCCAGCGTCGACGACGTCGTCGTCCGCGTCCCGGTCGACTTCCCGACCAACCCAGCGACCAACTAGACGCCGACCGGTCTGGCGGGCGCGACCGCCTGCCGCGGCTTGCTCGAGCGCCGCTGCGAAGCCCGCTGCGGTTCCGTACCCGGCTTTGGCGGAGGCGGGAAGGCGATCTTTTCGTGGACCGCGGCCGAGACCAGGCGGGCGTAGAGGCCGGCTCCGCCGGGGGTCAGGTGGATGCCGTCCCAGAGCAGGTTTTCGTGCGAGGCCGCGACCGGCGCCCAGTCGACCAGCGTCGTGTGCGGCCAGTCGCGGGCCGCTTCCGCCAGGGCGTGGTTGGACTCGCCGACCCAGCTGACCGGGGCGTGATCGTCGATCAGGAAGAGCTGGCCGATCTCGGAGGTGGCCTTGCGCAGGTCTTCCATTTCATCGCTGTAGAGCGGGCCGTTATTGCCCATCTGGACGATCATCGCCTGCGGCGCGTGGCCTTCCCGCTTCAGCCGCTGGGCGATCGCGACGAATTCGTCGGCCTGGCGGCCGACTTCGGCGCTCATCGAGAAGCCGGGGCCGAGGCGGGCCGCCAGCTTGTCGGTGGCTCCGATCATCACCGAGTCGCCCAAGGCGATGATTCTTGGGGGGGAGCCGGACGGGGATGGGTCCGGCGGACGCCTGTCGGCTGAGTGTCCGGCGGACCCATCCCCGCCCGGCTCTGCTCCGAGGGACGTGCGCACGGTGGCCACGGTGGCGGTCGAGGCGGCGGAGGCGGGCGGGCCGCTGTTCTTGGCGAAGAGGCCGCTCCAGCCGATCAGGGCGACGATGGCGAGGGTGCCGACGATCAGCGCCGGGCGGGCGACCCGGAGCCAGTTGTCGGGGAGGGACGGGAGCTTGGTCTGGCCGCGGAAGGGGAGCTCGACGAAGCGGTAGGAGAGGTCGGCGAGGGCGAGCACCGCCAGCAGCTGCAGGGGGACGAGGACGCCGCGCGGCAGCGAGATGTCGAGGCCGGGCCGGGTCAGCATCAGCACCGGGTAGTGCCAGAGGTAGAAGGAGTAGGAGCGCAGGCCCAGCCAGAGCACCGGCGCCCGCCCCAGGATCGAGCCGAGCCGGGAGGCCGGGTGGGCCAGCACGGCCAGCAGCAGCGCCGTGACCAGGGCCAGCCAGAGGTAGCCGCCGTGCCAGAGGGCGAGGTCGTAGTCGTGGACGTGGAGGAAGCTGAGGGCGACGTAGGCGAGCGCGAGGACGCCGACGACGTCGAGCACCGGCCCGACCAGGGGTCCGGTGCGCCGCCGCCGCAGCTCGATCGGGCTCCAGACCAGGGCCAGGGCGACGCCGACCAACAGCCCGACCGCGTGGGTGTCGGTGCCGTAGTACACGCGGGAGGCGTCGTGGCCGGGATCGAAGAGGACCCAGGCGAGGGCGACCGAGGCGAGCGCCCCGGCCAGCACCCCGAGCAGCAGCCGGCCGCGCCCGAATAGCTTCATCCCGGCGGCGAAGACCAGTGGCCAGAAGAGGTAGAACTGCTCCTCGACCGAGAGCGACCAGAGGTGGGTCAGCAGCGAGGGTCGCTGGAACTCTTCGAAGTAAGACTGGTGGCCGAGGATGAAGTGCCAGTTGGCGAAGTAGGCGAGCGAGGCGATCGCGTCGCCGCGCAGCTGCTCGATCCGGTCCGGCTCGACGATCGCGGCGACGATCATCGTCACCGCGATCAGCACCCCGACCGCCGGCAGCAGCCGCCGCGCCCGTCGCAGCCAGAAGCGTCCCAGCCGCACGTGGCCGCCACGGCGGAACTCGCGCAGCAGCAGCGAGGTGATCAGGTAGCCGCTGATCACGAAGAAGACGTCGACGCCGAGGAAGCCGCCAGGCATCCAGCCGACCGAGGAGTGGTAGAAGAAGACAGCCAGCACCGCCAGCGCCCGCAGGGCGTCGATCCCGGGGAGATAGGGAAATCGGCTGTCCTGCGGCTTGCTCACTTCATAAGTTCTTCGGCCCTGGGACGTTGCTTCCTTGAGTGCTCGAAGCTACCTCGGAGCGGTCTCTGACTGCATAATCGGCGCAATGTCGACGAGCACCATCGAGCGGCCCCGCAGCGCCGGACCGGATTCGGGGTTGGGGGGCAACTGGAGAGTGATCGTGCGCAACGACAACCACAACAGCTTCGACCACGTGGCCACGACCCTGTCCAGGGTGCTGCCGAGCGTGACTCTCGACCAGGGATACCGGATCGCCGACCAGATCCACAACAGCGGCCAGGCGATCGTCTGGAGCGGCCACCGCGAGCCGGCCGAGCACTACTGGGCCGAGCTCGACGCCGCCGGTCTGACGATGGCCCCGCTGGAGCGCGCGTGAGCCGTCGCCTCGCCTGCCTGGTGCTGGCGCTCGCCTGCCTCGGCGCGATTGCCGGCCCGTCGCCCGCCGCCGCCTCCGAAGGAATCCTGCCCAGCGGCTTCAGCGACACCGTCGCGATCCCCGAACTGACCGATCCGACCGCGGTGCGGTTCGCCCCGGACGGCCAGGTCTTCATCGCCGAGAAGGACGGCACCATCCTGCTCTTCAGCAGCCTTAACGACACTACGCCGACCGTCTTCGCCGACCTGCGCGAACAGGTCTTCGAATACGGCGACCGCGGTCTGCTCGGCCTCGAACTCGACCCGAAATTCGACGAAGGGCGCCCCTACGTCTACGCGCTCTACACCTTCGACCACCTGCCCGGCGTCGGCGGCGACGCTCCCGGCGCCTATCCCCACTGGCACGACGACGTCAACAAATGCATCACCGAATCGGGCGGCGAAGTCGACGACTGCGCGGTCAACGGCCGCCTGGTCCGCCTGACCGACGAAAACGAACACGGGGTGGAAGAAAAACTCCTGGTCGAAGACTGGTGCCAGCAGTTCTCCTCGCACTCGATCGGGGCGCTCGGGTTCGGCCCCGAAGGCGCGCTCTTCGCCAGCGGCGGTGAGGGCGCCAGCTTCGTCAGCTCCGATTACGGCCAGTACGGCTGGCCGCACAAGAACCAGTGCGGCGACCCGCCTGGGGGCGAAGGACTGACCCCGCCCAGCGCCGAAGGCGGATCGCTGCGCTCGCAGGATCTGCTGACGCCGTCCAACCCGCTCAACCCCACCGCCGACCCGACCGGGCTCAGCGGCACGCTGATCCGCATCGACCCCGACACCGGCGAAGGCTGGCCGGGGAACCCGATGGCGGCGAGCCAGGACCCCAACGAGCGCCGCATCATCGCCTTCGGCTTCCGCAATCCCTTCCGCTTCGCGATCGACCCGCGCAGCAACGAGGTCTACGTCAACAACGTCGGCAACGGCACCGACGAGGAGATCGACCGCGTGCCGCTCGGTGCGAGCACCGAGTACAACTCGGGCTGGCCCTGCTTCGAAGGGCCGGGCCGCAATCCCGGCTTCGAGAGCCTCGACCTCAGCCTCTGCGAAGGGCTTTACGACAAACCGGGATCCACGGCCGAACCCTTCTACTACTACTCGCACGCGAGCGGGGTCAGCCCGGACGATCCCTGTCCGACCTACAACGGCTCGGCGATCACCGGCTCCGCCTTCTACGAAGCGGGAGCGTTCCCGAGCGAGTACGACAACGCCCTCTTCTTCGCCGACTCGGTGCGCGGCTGCATCTACGTGATGGAAGCCGACGCCGACGGCGATCCCAATCCGCTGACCACCCACACCTTCCTCGGCGAAGGCGGCCCCTATACCGGGGCCGATCTGCAGGTAGGGCCGGACGGCGCCCTTTACTACCTCAGCCTCTACGGGGACGAAGGGCTGCACCGGATCTCCTATGACCAGCACGCGCCGGTGGCGCGGTTGACCGCCGATCGCTACTCCGGGCCGGCGTCGCCGCAGCACCCGCTGGAAGTGCAACTCGACGCCAGTACCTCTACCGATCCCGACGGGGAAGCGCTGACCTACGAATGGGACCTGGACGAGGACGGGACCTACGAGATCAAAAACGGCGGGCCCACCCAGACCGCGGAATTCACGGCCGTCGAAGACGCGAAAGTCTACGTTCGGGTCAAAGACCAGTCGGGGGAATCGAGCATCGCGGTGGCGCGGATCTACGCCGGCGACACGCCGCCGCAGGTGAATGTCACCAGCCCGGCGGAATCGCTGACCTGGGAAGTGGGTCAGCCGATCGCCTTCGCCGGCTCGGCTAAGGCGAAGGAAGGGTCCGGCGCCACGATCCCGACCGCGCAGCTCTACTGGCGCACCAGCCTGCTGCACTGCCCCGGCGGCCTCGGCAACTGCCACGCCCACCCGCTGGGGGTCTTCCCCGCGGTCAGCTCAGGGGAACTGACGGCGCCCGATCACGACTACCCCTCGGAAATCAAGATCTCGCTGACCGCGACCGACAGCCGCGGTCTCTCGGCGACGAAGACGATCGCGCTGAAACCGAAGACGGCGGTTCTCCAGCTCGCCTCCAACCCGCCTGGGGTGCCGCTGACCGCGAGCAACGTGAGCAATGCGGCGCCGTTTCCGCTGACCGTGATCAAGGGCGACAACCTGACCCTGGCGGCGCCGTTGACGGCGGAAATCGGCGGTGTCGTTTACGACTTCGAAAAATGGTCTGACGCGGGCGCCCGGGTGCACTCGGTCGTCGCTAACGGCCCGAAAACGTATACCGCTGTCTATAGCGGCCCTTCGGGCGAACCGGAACCGGAACCCGAACCCGAACCGGAACCGAAAGTGCCGGTCACGTCCGGCCCGTCGGTGACGTCGCCGCAGCCCGGCGAGCCGGCCCCGTTGCCGCTGGGCCCGCCGGCGCCACCGGCCGGCCCGACCATCGGCGCCCACCCGGCCAAGCGAACCGACGGCACGGTTGCCCGCTTCGAATTCAGGTCGGCGACGGCCGGCGTCGGCTATGTCTGCAAGCTCGACGGCGGCAAGCTCACGCCCTGCCGCTCGCCCCGCGTCTACAGAGGCCTCAAGCCCGGCAGGCATGTCTTCCGCGTCTATGCCGAGACGCCGGGGGCCGCCGCCGAGCTGTCCGCCGCCGGCGTCTTCCGCTGGCGCGTGCTCTGAGCTGACCGGCTACGGCGCCTGCGATCAGCGCGGGCGCGTGGCGGCCAGCAGCAAGATCGAGTTCGCGGCGTAGTCCAGAGCCGGCTCGGAGGTGACGTAGTCGCGGCGGTTGTCTTCGTAGACGCCGACGCCGTTGAAGCGCCGCAGCGGCCCCTTCGGCGAGAAGCCTTGGTCGCGGAGGAGCCGGCGCGGGGCCGGGCCGCCGACCACGGCGCCGCGCGGCAGCCCGAAACCGAACACCGCCGCCCAACTGGAGATCTGGCGCGGGCTTTTCGGGCCGAAGCCGGCGACGAAGCTGGCACCCCAGGGGTTGCGGCCGAGCAGGTAATCGCGGGCCCCGGCGGCGGTAGCCCGCCCCGCCCGCGAGCCCGAGATCGCCGCGATCGCGCCGGCGGCGCCGTTGCTGGAGGTCGTCCCCCAGGTCAGCGGCGCGGCGACGCCGAAGGCGTTGCGGCGCGCGTAGAGGATCGTCCGGCGGGCGTTGCGGAGGAGGAATCGACAGCCCTGGCGTCGGGCTCCCCGGGCGCCGAGGCCGGGGGCGCCGAGCCGTCCGCAGAGATCGGCGGCGGCGAGCGGGGCGACGTTTCCGTAGCCCATGGTTTCGCCTGGGTTGGAGCCGGCCAGATAATGCAGGGAGGCCTTCAGGTAGCTGCGCTCGCCGGTGGCGCGGTAGAGCGCGGCGGCGCCGGCGGCCATCGAGTCGCGCCAGTTGGAGACCACGTAGAAGTCGCCGGCGTGGGGCAGGGGAGGGGTGGCGCGGTGGCTGGCCCGCCCCGCTCGGAACCACTCGCGGGCGCGTTCGATCAGCAGCGCCGGGTCGGGTTCGGCGCCGCTGACCGCGGCCATCGCCAGTGCCGCCGCGACCTTGCCGCCGAGGTCGCCGCCGGCGCGATTGCCCCAGTGGAAGGCCAGCCGGCGGCCGATCCCCGGCTGTCGCGAGGCGTCGTCGCGGTCGGGATTGGTGAAGTAGCGCTGGTGGTCGCGGTTGTCGCCGACCTGGGTGATGAAGAGGCCGGGGGCAGGGTGGGCCTTGAGCAGCCAGCGGACGCCGACGCCTGCCTCCGCGCGCAGCGCCGGCGCCTGGGCGGGATCGATCCGGGCGGCGCCCTCGAGGATCATCGTCGCGTAGGCGGTCGTCTGGGTGAAGTGGAGCATGTCGCCGGCGTCCATCCAGCCGCCGGTCAGGTCGAAGTGCCGGCCAGCGTAGCGCCCGCCCCTGACGGTCGCGTCGTTGAGGTGGGAGGGACCGTGCAGCAGCGCCGGTTCTTCGCCGTCGCGGTTGGTCTCGAAGAAGTGCAGGATCAGGCCGATCAGCCCACGTGAGCCGCGCTTGGAGACCCGCCACTGCCGCGAGCTCAGACCCGCCGCCCGCACCGTGTAGCGACCGGGGGTGTGCAGCCTGCTGAGGTTGGCGCGGAAGGTCGCGGGCCAGGGGGCCGAGGCCCGGGACCCACGCCGCAGGTGCCCGCGCAGCGCCAGCTTCTTGCCGCGGTAGACCCGGAAGACGGAGCCGGCCAGCGAGCGGGGGCCGGCGACGATCGCGACCTTGGCATCGTCGGGGCCGCTGGGACCGCCGGTCCGGATTGCGCTTGCAGGCGCGCCGAGCGCCGCCGGAGTGAAAAGCGCTGCAATCGCGACGATGAGGACCAGGACGATTGTGGAGCGCACGGCTGCCCGCTGTTTAGTTCTCTTGGTCATCGCTCGCATCCCCCGTCCAGGGGCCGACCAACCTACCGGCACCCGCGGCCGCCGGGGATCAGATCGCGCCGCGGCGGCGCAGCACAACCGGGACGGTCCGGATCAGCAGCTTCAGATCGAGCCAGAGCGACCAGTTGGTGACATAGGCGTAGTCGATGTCGACCATTTCCTCGAAGGGAATGTTGTTGCGGCCGAGTACCTGCCAGTGGCCGGTCAGGCCTGGGGTCAGGTCGAGCCGGTGCCGTCCCCAGCCACTGACCCCCTCGTCGTCGCGAACAGAGAGCGGCCGTGGCCCGACCGTGCTCATCTCGCCCTTCAAGACGTTCCACAGCTGCGGCAGCTCGTCGAGGCTGGTGCAGCGCAGCAAGCGGCCGAGCTTGGTCACCCGGGGGTCGTCGTCGATGATCAGCCAACCCGGGTCGACGCTGCGTGACATCAGCTCCGGGACCAGGTGGTCGGAGTCGGGGACCATGGTGCGGAACTTGATCAGGCGGAAGCGTTTGCCGTGCTGGCCGACCCGCATCTGTTTGAAGAAGACGGGGCCGTCGGAATCGAGCTTGATCGCGATCGCGATCAGCGCCATCAGCGGAGCCAGCAGGGTAAGCATCACAGCCGAGATGAAGATGTCGAGGGCACGCTTGAGCAGCAGCGAGGAGCGCGAGAGCACGGGGGGGTGGTAGGAGAGGAATCCCATCCCCTCGAGGTGGTTGACCTCGACCCCGGGGAGGAAGAGGTTCTTGGCGCTGGAGAAGATGCTGAAGCGGATTCCGGCTTTGTGGCAGAGGCGCATCAGCTCCGCCGCCCGCTCCTGGGAGACATGGCCCGAGTCGAGCTGGACGAAGAGATGGTCGATCGCGTGCGAGGCGATCAGCGAGTCGAGCTCGTCGAGATAGGCGCTGTAACGCAAGCCCAGGTCGCGGGTCAGCTCGTCGTCGGAGCTGCTGCCATCGAGGATCGCTCCCCGCACCGCCATGTCGTACTCGGGGTGATGCACCAGCTTGCGACGGAGGATCTTGACTTCGTCCATCGGCGCCACCACGAAGACCTTTTCCGGCCCGTGGACGCTGAGGTTGACGCGCCTGGCGACAACCCGCAGGCTGCTGCTGAAGACGAGGGCGAAGATGCCGAAGAGCAGCATCTCTGTGAACGAGAGCCGTGGAATCGGCAGTGCCTTGTAAAAGAGCCAGAGGCCGAGGGTGCCGATTACGAGGGCGTTGAAGTGGAGGAAGAGGTCGTCGAGATGGGTCGGCTCGAAGCGCCGGATCGGGTTGTTGTAGAAGCCGTAGGAGCGCAGCAGCAGCGCCCAGGCGGGGAGCGTGGCGAGGATCCAGAGCGAGTCGGTGACCGGCATCTCGCGGCTGCCGACGACGACCAAGGAGAGGGTAAGAGCAAGGTAGAGGGCGACCATGTCGGCGACCAGCAGGGCCAGGCGCAAGACGAACTCGCGGTCGCGGTGGCGGCTCTTGACGACCAGACTGGCCCGCGGCGCCGGCGGCGAGACCAAGCCGAGATCGTGGACCAGCGAGCCCGATTCGCTCATCGAGACGTCCCTGGCGATGCGGCTATCCATCGTCCAACTCCCATGACTCTTGAGCCAGCCCCCCGCCTCAATGTCGGTTGCCGCGGAAGTGGATTCCGCGACGATTTCTAGTCCATTCGTCCCAAGTGAGCTGGGCAATTCGTCCAGATCGCTTGACACGTTGTAACAGCTAGGTATTTAAGCCGGCAATGGCCAATCCGTCCAGCCAACTTGATTTTTTGGTCGCCATATGAGTCCGATTTCTATGCAAATTGCGGATATATCGGCCAATTTTCTGCAAAGGAAGTCCCATCGATGCGTGTCGTCGAACCTCTCCGGGTGAAGATTCAGATAAATCCGGTGACCTAGGATTGGCTGGTGTCGAAGCCGCTCGTCTCCGTTTGCATGCCGGTCTCGCGCTCGGCCGCGGCCCTCGCGGGAAGCCTCGAGAGCGTGTTGGCGCAGTCCCTGGGCGCGATCGAGGTGCTGATCGGTGACGATGGCGGCGAGGGGTCGGAGCTGACCGCCGCTGTCGCCAACCCCCGTGTCGACTACTGCCGTAATGAGCCGGCGCTCGGCTTTACGGGTAATCACGAAGCCCTGCTGGCACGGGCCCAGGGTCAGTTCGTCGCGATTCTCCATGACGACGATCGCTGGGAGCCGAGCTATCTCGAGCGTGCCGTCGCTAGGTTGCGGGCGAGTCCGAGGGCGGGCTTTGTGCTGACGGCACATCGTGAGACGCCGGGGGGAGAGGTGGCTCCGCACCCCCTGGCCGGGTCCTACGCGGAGGCGCTGCCGATCCTGCTCGACGCCCGCTTTCGGCTGCTGCCCTCGGCCACGGTGATGCGGCGGGAGCTTCTCGCCGCTGTGCGCAGCCCCTGGCCGCGTCTGTCCTGCGGCGACATGGTGCTCTACCTCGATGCGGCGCTCGCGGGTTGGGGAGTGGCTTCAGTTGACGCGCCGCTCGTCTCCTACGGTCGGCATCCGGGACAGATCAGCGCCGACGACACCCGTTTCCGCCGCGACCTGGCGGCGCTCTTCGAGCTCTACCGCTTCCGCGACCCGGCGCTGGAGCGTCGCCGGCGTGCCCGGCTCGCCGGCTCCTGGCTCTCGATTGCCCGCTCCGATCTCAAAGGCGGGCGCACGGGCGAGGCCCGCGCCGGAGTCGCCCGCTCCCGCGCCGCGCGACGCGGGCCGCGCACGCTTGCCGAGGGAGCCGCGCTGAACGCGCTCGGTCGCTCTCCGGCCCTACTGGGAGCCACGCTTGACGCCTGGTACGCGCTGCGCGGTGTGCCGGCGACCGTGGAAGAGAGCGGCCCGTGAGCGCTGAGCTCGCGGTTGTGATCCCGACTCGCAACCGTTGGCCGCTGCTGGAGCGAGCGCTCGGCAGCGCCCTTGCCCAGCGTGATGTCGAGATCGAAGTGCTGGTCGTCGACGACGGCTCCAGCGACGACAGCGCCGAGCGGGCCGAGGCGGTCGCCGATGAGCGGGTGCGAGTCGTGCGCCAGGCGCACACCGGGGTGGCGGCCGCGCGCAATCTCGGGGTCGAGCGCGCGGCCGCGCCCTGGGTGGCGTTGCTTGACGATGACGACCTCTGGGCGCCCGAGAAGTGCCGGCGCCAGCTAGACGCGCTGGCCGCGGCTGACGCCGAGGTCTCCTACACGAGCCAGGTTGTCGTCGATGATTCGCTGCGCTTCAAGCGGGTGCTGGAGGCGCCTGAGCCAGGAAGCCTGGAGGAGGCGCTACTCGGCTCCAACTCGATCGGGACGCCGTCGTCGGTTCTCGTCCGCCGCCAGGCGCTCCTCGACGCCGGTGGCTTCGACGCCGACTTCTCAGTGCTGGCCGATTGGGACATGTGGTTGCGTCTGTGCCCGAGGCGGCGGGCCGCGGCCTGCTCGCAGGTGCTGGTCGCCTACGTCGAGCACGCTGAGAACCTCCACCTGGTGGATACCGACTCGGTGTTGCGTGAGTTCGCCCTGCTGCGCGAACGCCACCGCGGCTTGGAGGCGGCCGCCGGGGTCGAGCTCGGCGACGTTAACTGGTGGCGCTGGATTGCCTCCAGTCATCGCCGGGCGGGTCGCCGCCGTCAGGCCGCGGTGTCCTACCTGCGTACCGGCGTGCGTTTTCGCTCCGGCCGCGACCTCGCCCGTGCCCCCGCGGTCCTCGGCGGCGAGCCGGTGATGGGCCGGCTTGGTGGTGGGGAGGAGGCACCAGGTGCGGCTCGTTATCGCGAGTGGGAATGGCTCGAGCGCGAACGCGCTCCCGCCGGGAGCCCCTGAGCGCGTGCGGATCGCGATGACCTCCAATTTCCTGCCCGGCCGGGGGCGGGGAGGCGCCGAGCGCTACGCGGCGACCCTGGCCGCTTCCCTGGCCGCGGCGGGACACCGGGTGACGATGTACTCGGGGGATGCGGGTGCGATCGCGGGTGTCGAGTGCCGTCGACTTCCCTCGATGTCGGAGTTGAGCCCGACCGCCTCGATCGCGCGCCGCGTCGGCTGGCACCTACGGGAGCAGTGGCTGCCCGCCGTGCACCGCGAGCTGGGCAGGGGGCTGGAAGAAGAGCCCCCGGACCTCGTCCACAGCCACGAGCCGCAACTGCTCTCGGCCGCGGTCTTCACCGCCGTTGCCGCTGCCGGCCTGCCGCACGTCCACACCGCCCACGACTTCAACCTGCTTTGCGCGCGAGTGACGATGACCCGGGCGGGGACCCCCTGCGGCGGTGGCTGCGCCGGGTGTCGCCTGCAGCGTGCGGTCCGCGTCAGGGCGATCCGCCGTCGTCTCGACCTCCTGATCGCGCCCTCGGACTTCGTCCGCGAGCGCCACCTCGAGTACGCGGTCGCCGCCCCGGCGCGGGCACTGACGATTCGCCACGGCGCCACGCCCGGGAGCGAGCGCCTGCGGCAGCCCGAGGCCGGCCGCTTGCGCCTCGGCTATCTCGGGGCGCTCTCTCCGCATAAGGGAGTGCCGACGCTGCTGCGCGCCGCCGCCTCGATGCCAGCGGGGTGGACGCTGGCGTTCGCCGGCGCCGGACCGCTGGAGGGGGAGGTGCGGGCCGCTGTCGGCCGCGATTCGAGGATCTCCTTTGCCGGGGAGGTGGACGAGGGTGAGCGCGACGCCTTTCTCGACGGGCTCGACCTGCTGGTGATCCCCAGTGAGTGGGAGGAGCCGGCGACGTTGGTGGCGGTCGAGGCCGCCGTCCGCGGCCTGCCGGCTGTGGTCAGTGACCGCGGGGGGTTGCCGGAGACGCCGTGGGCGACGGTCTTCGCCGCGGGCGACAGCGAGGCGCTGCTGGCGGCCCTGGCTGAGCTCGACCGCAAGCCCGCTATCGTCAGCGACTGCTCGGCTTCCCTGTTGAGCTCAAGTTCCGCGTATCGGTGGTCGACTCATCTCAAGGCTGTCGAAGGGGCTCTCGCCCGCGTCGCCACCACCTCCTGACCATGCGCATCCTTCTTGCCGCCCACCGCAACGAGGCTCCCGGGATCGCCACGGTGATGCGCAGCCTCAGCGAATCGCTGCCACTGGCGCTGGATGCCGGGGACGAACTGGTGGTGATCGGTGGCGGTGCACCGCCGCGGGTGCCCGGGGCGGCTCAGGTGCGGCGGCGCTCCAAGCCGGCCGCTTTCGGCGGTCGCTACGGCCGCTTCGCCTACGAGCAGGGCGCGATCCCCGCCCTCGCTCGCTCGATGGACCTGGTTCACATGGGTGACTGCCGGCCCCTGTTGCTGAGCGACCAGGCCTACGTCGTCACGGTCCACGATCTCTTCTTCCTCGACGTACCGGTCTGGCTGCCCGCCTCGGTCCGACGCTTTAAGACGGCGATGTTGAAGGCGGCGATCGCGAAGCGGCCGGCGGCGATCGTCTGCGTCTCCGAGTACACCCGCTCGCGCCTGCTCGCCCACGTCCCGGTTGCCGCTGAGTTCGACCTGCGAGTGATCCACCCGGCGATCGCGCCCGCGGTCGCGCCGGTCCCGCTGCGGCGTCGACGCGCCCTACTTCCTCACTCTCTCCGAGATCAACCCCCGCAAGAACCTGCTGACGCTGCTGCGCGCGTTCCAGCTAGCTCGCCGGCGCGGCCTCGATCTGCGCTGGAAGCTCGCGGGCCCCCCCGGCTTTCGCTCCAAGCGCCTGATCTCGGCGCTGACCAGCGTCGAGGGCGTGGACGTGCTTGGCCACGTCTCCGACGGCGCCCGTGAGGCGCTCTACGCCGATGCCGCCTTCATGGCTTTCCCGTCCCACGCCGAGGGTTTCGGGCTGCCGCCCCTGGAGGCGATGGCGCGGGGGGTGCCGACGATCTGCTCGCGCGGGACCGCGATGGACGAGACGCTGGGCGAAGCCGCGTTCCGGGTCGACGCCGAAGATGTCCGCGGCTGGACCGAAGGGTTATTGCGACTAGCCGGCGACGCGGCGTTGCGGACCGGCCTCAGTCAGGTCGGACGCCTGCAGGCGCAGCGGTTCACGATGGCGCGGATGGCCACCGCCCACGCCGACGTCTACCGCACCGTCGTCGGCCGCTGAACTCGCTCAGAGGGGGTGGAGCGGAGGTGGCGCCTCAATCGGCCCGTAGCGGGCGATCGAGGCGCGGGAACCGGTGAGCACGGCGCCGACGACCGCGACACCGAGCTGATCGAGCTCGGTCCGCAAGCCCCTCAGCGCCTGCTTGGAGTGGCCGCCGGCGCGGACCACCACGACCACTCCGTCGACGCCCTTGGCCAGCGGAATCCCGTCGGGCACCGAGCCCAGGGGCGGCGCGTCGACGACGACGAACTCGTAGCTCTCGCGGGCCAGGGTCAACAGGTCGGTCATCTGGGGAGTCGCCAACAGGCTCATTGGCGAGCCGGCCGAGGGCCCGGCCTCGAGCACGTCGATCCCGCCGGCGCCGACCTGGGTGCGGTGGCTGACGACCTCCTGCAGCATGGCGCCGCCGGCGATCACGTTGGTCAGGCCCGGCTCGGCGCTGGGGGAGCGCAGATCGGCGTGGACGACCAATGCCCTTGAGCCGCCGTCGGCCGCCGCGGCCGCCAGTTGCCAGGCCGCCCGGGAACGACCGTCGGCCGAGTCCAGCGAGGCGAACATGACCGAACGCAGGGCGCGATCGCGCTGGAGGAAGCGCAGGTTCGCGTGCAGCGAGCGGAAGACGTCGGCGCTGGCCGGGTCGAGGCTGCCATCGGTTCCGGCCCCTCGACCCAAGGGGACGGAGATCAGAACCGGGACCCGCAGCGCCTCGCCGATCTCGTCGGTCGTTCTCGGCCGCCGGTCGAGGCGGTCGATCAGCAGCGCCAGGCCGATCCCGAAAAGCAGGCCGAGGGCGATGCCGAGAAGCAGGTCACGTTTGTGATTGGGCGAGGAGGGTTCGCCGGGGGGGATGGCGGCCGAGGCGAGTTCGGCGCCACCGGTCTGCAGGGCCGCCAGCACTCGCAGCTGGTTGGCGCGGCTTTCCAGCAGTTCGCCGTCAGGTCCTTCCCGTTCGAAGGCCGACATCGCTTCGACCTGGGCTTCGACCACGTGCTGGGCCTGGCGCAGCTGTGCCTGCTCAGCCGCGCGGCTGAGGTTGATGTACTGGCGCACGTAAGTGTTGGCGAGTTCGGCTGCGAAGTCGGCGTCCGACCAGGTTGCGGTGACCGAGATCAGGTCCGATTCCCCTTGCGGGGCGACGGCGATCGCTTCCCGCACTTCGCCGCTGGAGATGCCGAGCTTACGGCCGGTGCGCTCACTGACCGCTTCGAGGTCGACCAGCTTCAGGTTGGTCGCCGCCTGACGATTGGCGTCCGGAGCGGGCGGGGCGCTGGAGCCGAAGAGGACCTGGTCGTAATGGGTTTCGCTGAACAGGACTTCGGCCTTGGCCGAGTATTCCTTCGAGGCCTGCAGCGAGATCAGCAAGGCCACGCCGGCGGTGACGAGCAGACAGGCGAGGACGACCAGCCAGCGACGGCGCAGAGCGCCGATGAAAAACGTCATGTAGGTGCCCTCACCCTGCGGGGTAGCGTCCATCGGCGTCACAAGCTACCAGCGCTCTTAGCGGCGAGCTGTCGCGTTCAGCAAGCGGCTCAGCTCGTGCACTTGGCCCGGCAGGGCAAAGCGCTCGGAGACGGTCCGGCGCAAACGCCGGCCGAGGTCGAGGCGCAGCTCGGCGTCGTCGAGCAGTGCCGTCAGCCGGGCGCCGAACTCCGCCGCGTGCGGCGGCGGCGGGCAGGAGGCAGTGCCGACCCAGCTCGGGGTCGTCATCGAGGATCTCGCGGATGCCGCCGACATCGCGGGCGAGGATCGGGGATGCCGCGGGCGCCCGCCTCGATGCAGGCAAGTGGGAAGGCCTCGCGACGGGAGCTGAGCAGGAAGCAGGTCGATCGCTTCGAGCGCGAGGTCGCGGTCGGTCCAGCCCTCGACCGTAACCTGGGGCATCGTCGCGGCTTGGACTCGGGTCTGGGCGAGCAGCGGCCCGTCGCCGAACACACGGGCATCGCACTCGACCCCGCGCGACGGCCTCGAGGAAGAGGTCGGGCGCCTTCTCGGTCGAGAGTCGGCCGAGGAAGCCGACGGTGCGCCCCAGCCGCGGCCTCAGCTCCGCGGCCGACGGGATCTCGACCCCGTTGTGCACGGTCGTGACCTGGCCAAGCTCGAGTTCCTCGCGCAGGGTCTTGGCCAGCGCGTCGGATACCGCGAAGACCTGATCGGCGTGGCCGTAGGCCCACTTGACCGCGGCCCGCCAGCCCAGGCGGCGGGCGATGCCGCCCTCACCGGGTGCCGGGTAGGGGCGGCCATGGACCATCGCCGCCCACGGGATCGTTCCCCGCAGCGACCGGGCGCAGGCGAGGTCGGACTGCGGTAGGACCGACAACACCCGGTCAGGGGCGAAGTCGGCGACGGCGCTGTCCACTGCTTGCGGCAGGGCGCGAACGCGGGCCAGTCGGCCGCCGGGCTCGTCGACCCGCGCTTCCCAATCGGCGGCGGCGGGCGTCGCCTCGACCCGCGCCGCCCACAGCACCCCGACCGTCCAGTCCGCCGCGCGCAGGATCGGCGTCGCCTCCTCCAGCCACGAGTAGACGCCGCCGCGCGAGATCATCGGGGCGGCGACGATCAGCAGCCTCATCGACGGACCGCCGCCGGCCTCGACTCGCTGACAGGGACACGCCCCGATGCCTCCGCCCGCAGGCCGAGCCCGACCAGGACCGCCCAGGCGCAGCTGGGACTGACCAGCGAGACGAAGTTGCCGGTGACCATCGCCACACAGAGCGCGACCACGGCGCCGAAGGCGGCTGCCGCGGCCAGCGCTCCCCTGCTCGCGCGACGCCAGAGCTCCACTGCCAGCAGCGCCAGCGTCAGCACGAACAGCGCCAGGCCGGGGAGCCCGAACTGGACCGCCATCAGCAGGTAGCCGTTGTCGGGCACCAACGAGCCCAGCGGTGCGTCTTCGCGGGTCTGACTGAGGGGCCCGGCCGAGCCGGCGCCGGCGCCGAGCGGATGGGCGCCGATCTCGTGCACGACGTGGGGCCAGACCACGGTCTGTCGCTGCTGGAAGGCGTAGTCCTGGCCGGGTTCGAAGACGGAGACGACCCGGGTGCTGACGGTTTCGGCCTCCTTGTGGGGAAGGACCAGGCCGAGCCCGAAGCCGGCAACCAGCCAGACGATCAGGGCGAGGCCGAGGCCGGCGCCGAGCAGGCGCCGGCGAGCGAGCCGGTTGCGAGCCATCACCGTCGCCACGCCAAGGGCGCCGATGACGCCGGCGACCAGTCCGGAGCGGACCAGCGAGCCGACCAGGACAGCGAGCGTGGCGAGGGTGAGGAGGCTGAAGCCGAGCCGCCAGCTGAGTCGTTTGCCGCGTGCCAGTGCGCAGGCGCAGACGGCCGGGAAGGCGATCGCGACGAGAAAGGCGAAGTCCTGGTTGGAGCGGGTGGCGCCGAGCAGGCGGATCTGTTCGCCGACCAGGTAGGTGGCGTGGGTGGACTGGATCCAGGCCAGTTCGGTGGGAGTGAAGCCGACCAGCAGTTGGCGGCCGGCGAAGAAGACGTTAAAGGCCCAGCCGAGCAGGCCGACGGCGATCACCAGACGCTGGTCGTTGCGGTTGAGCCGGCCGCTGCCGACCGCCACCAGTAACAGCAGCGGTACGACGATCGGCCGGGCGCCGGTCAGCCCGTAGCTGAGTGAGGGCAGCAGCGGGTTGAAGGCTTGGATCACGACCAGGGCCGCGAGTGCGAGGACGGCGACCCGCCAGGGGCGCGGCTGCGAGCGTGCTTCGAAGGCCAGCAGGCCGAAGGCGAGGATGATCAGCAGGTCGAGCAGCCCGCCGAAGGATCCGGAGACGATGCCGCGCACGTAGAGCGGCCCGGCGAGCAGATGGCCCGCCAGCGCCAGCGCGATCGCCCAGCCCCGCGGGCTGACGTCAGCGACCGCGAAGACGGCGGCGGCGCAGGTGGCGAGCGCCAGGGCGAGGCCGAACCCAGGCGCGACGACGGCCAGCCAGCCCAGCAGCCCGGCGGTGAGGGCAATCGGGAGCAGCGTCGTCGGCGAGAGGCCGCCGACGCTCCTGCGCAGGGCGTACATGCCGGGAGAATAGGCGCTGCGCCGTCGATCACCTGGTCGGCCAGGCCATCGCGAGTAGTCTCTCGCCCCCCAGATGGCCCGCCTCTTCAATGAGCTCCTTCGGCATCTGCCCAGCCGCATCGGCAACGAGCCTCGCGCCCGATACCTGGTTCGCCACGCCCAGGCCTACGGCGAGGGCAGCATCGTCGGCCGCGGCTGCCGCATCCTCAACTCGTCCGGGCTCAGCGTCGGCGCCGGCGTCATCGTCGCCCGCGACGTCACCCTCGACGCCCGTGGTGGGCTCGAGCTCGACGACGAGGTTCTGATCGGGTTCGAGAGCGTCCTGCTCAGCCACACCCACCGTAGCGACGAGGTCGGGGTCGCGATCCAGCGCCAGGGCATGTTCTCGGCGCCGGTCAAGATCGGCGCCCGCGCCTGGTTGGGGATGCGGGTGCTGGTCCTGCCCGGAGTCGAGATCGGCGCCGACGCGATCGTTGCCTCCGGCGCCGTGGTGACGAAGTCGGTGCCGGCGCGGACGGTCGTCGCCGGCGTGCCGGCCCAGGTCCTGCGGGAGCGCTGAGCTTGTTCGCCGCGAAGGGGGCGGGACCGTGAGCCGCCGGGTCCTCTATCTCAACCACACCAGCCAGATGAGCGGCGGTGAGCACTCGCTGATGCTGCTTCTCGGCGGGCTGCCCGAAGATGTGCTGCCGATCCTCGCCTGCCCGGAGGGGCCGCTGGAGCAGGCAGGTAAGGTGGCCGAGGTGCCCTGGGTGCCGGTGCAGGGGACGGCCGGGAGCCTAAAGCTGCATCCCGTCTACACCCCGGCCGCCGTGCGCGACCTGATGCGGGCGGCGCTCGAAGTACGGCAGGCGGGCGATGAGCTCAGCATCGACCTGATCCACGCCAACTCGATCCGCGCCGGCCTGGTGGCCTCCCTCGCCCACCGACTCGGCGGGCCGCCCGTGCTCGCCCACATCCGCGACGTGCTGCCGCCCGGGGCGATGTCGACAATGACGACCCGCCTGCTCGCGGCCGAGGCCGACGTCGTCGTCGCCAACTCCGAGTACACGCGGCGACACCTTCCTCTCACGGACGGCCGCGCCCGCACCACCGTCGTCCACAACCCGGTCGACCTCGACCGCTTCGATTCCGACAAGGTCGACGCGACCGCGGTCCGGCGCGAGCTCGGCCTCGGCGAGGGCGCGTGGCTGCTGGCGGTGGTGGCACAGATAACGCCGTGGAAGGGACAGGACACCGCGATCCGGACGCTGGCCGGGCTGCGCGAGCGCGGCCACGACGCGCACCTGGCCCTTGCCGGCTCGGCCAAGTTCGTCGACAAGGCGACCCGCTTCAACAACGAGGCCTACCGGCGCGAACTGCACGAGCTCAGCGCCGGGCTCGGGGTCGAGGACCACGTCAGCTTCCTCGGCGAGCGCGGCGACGTGCCGGCGATCATGGCCGCCTCCGAGGCGCTGCTGATGCCGTCTTGGCAGGAGCCCTTCGGCCGTGCGGTGATCGAGGCGATGGCGGTCGGCACCGCGGTTCTCGCCACCGACGTCGGCGGCACTACAGAGATCATCAGCGACGGGGTCGATGGCTTGCTGCTGGCGCCGGAGGACCCCGAGCCCTGGATCGTGGCGCTCGATCGGCTGCTGGCAGAGCGCGCGTATCGTGACCGCCTTGCCGCCGCTGGGCAGGCGCGGGCGGCGGCCTTCTCGGTTGCCAACCACGTCGGGGCGCTGTTGGAGATCTACTCGGAGATCGTCCCCGCGGGCGGCCCGGTGATGGCGTAACCGGAGAGCCTGGCGACCTCGGCGCCGAGCTTGCGCTGGAAGGAGGGGACCGAGAAGCGCTCGGCGTTGGCGCGGATGCGGTCGGGGTCGAAGCGATCGAACTCGCCATCGCCGAGCGCGGTGGCGAGGGCGGCGACCGAGTCGGGCTCGACCAGGATCCCGGTCTCGCCCTCCAGCACCGTCTCCAGGGCGCCGCCTGCGCCGGCGGCGATGACCGGCCGGCCGGCGGCTTGGGCCTCGACCGCGGCGATGCCGAACTCCTCGACGTTGGGGACGATCTGGGCGCGGGCGCGGGCGACCAGCTCGACCAGCTCGGCGTCACCGACGCGGCCGGTGAAGTGGACCCGCTCGCCATGCAGGGTTCGCAGCCGCTCTAGGTCGGGTCCGGAGCCGACTACGGTCAGCGGCACCTCGGCCCGCCGCGCCGCTTCGATCGCCAGCTCGACCCGCTTGTGTCGGGTCACCTCGCCGACGAAGACGAAGTAGTCCTCGGGCTCGCGACGAGAGAAGCGGTGGACAGCGACCGGTGGGTGCACGATCGAGGCCTCGCGGCCGTAGAACTCGGCGATCCGCCGCTGGGTGATCCGTGAGTTGGCGATGTAGTGGTCGACGCGAGCGGCGGCGCGAAGGTCCCAGCGTCTGATCCAGTCGAGCGTCAACGCCAGCGGCAGGCGTTGCCAGGGCCTCGCCTCTTCCAGCGCTCGCGCCCGCTCGTGCCAGGCGTAACGGAAGGGAGAATGGCAGTAACAGACGTGGATCGCGGAGTCCGGGAGCCGGGCACCGTGGGCGAAGGCGCTGCTGCTGGAGACGAGCAGGCGTGGTTCGCCCGGGACCAGACGCTCGGCGGCCGGGGGCAGCAGCGGCAGCAGCCGGCGAAAGTCACCCTGGCTGACGTTGAGGCGCTGCAGGCGGCTGGTCTGGATCCGGCGCTCGCCGAAGAGGTCGCCGATCGCCGCCGGGTCGTAGAGCAGGGTGTGGACCGGCGCCGTCGGCCAGCACTCGGCCATTGTCGCGAAGGTGCGCTCGGCGCCGCGCGGGGTGAGCAGGTAGTCGTGGGCCAGGGCGACGTCAGCGTTGGCCACAGTCGAGCTCCTCCGGGTCGGGTACGGCGCGGGCGCTCGCGCCACCGCGCATCCTCGCGATCGCCCGCTGCAGGGCCCGGGCCGAGGCGGTGAAGCTGCCGTCGTCGCGGACGATCCCGAAGCCCGCGGTCGAGGCCGGGCTGGAGCTGTCGTTGTGCCAGTCGAAGACGATGAAACGGGTGACTTCGCAGTTGGAGCCGGGCAGTTCGGTGGCGAGGCGGAAGAGGCGCCGCGCGCGCCAGGATTCCGGAACCGGCGGTACCGCCCAGCCGGTCTCGGTGATCTCGATCGGCACCGGATGCGAAGGGATGAGGCGGTTGAGGGCGGCTCGCAGAGCGCGGATTCTGGTGTAGGTGGTGCTGAGGCCGGCGTGATCGCCGCCGCCGTAGGGATGGAAGGCAACGGCCGCGAGTCGGTCGCGCAGCCGTGGTTGCGCTCGCACCATCCGCGCCAGAAACCCTTCGACGCCGATCGCGCTGAGGCCGCCGAGGACTACCTGGCCGTCCGGGTCCGCCGCTTCGACGCGCGTTCGCGCGCCGAGGTACATCCGCGCCAGGCGATCGGGGGCGTATGACTGGTGCGGCCAAAAGTGGCGGACGTTGGGCTCGTTCCAGATCTCGTAGTTGGAGACGGGCACGGCCGGCAGCCCCTGGTGAGCGCGCCAGAAGCTGCCGTCGGCGCCGTAGCGGCCCGCCAGCGCACCGGCGAAGGCGGCGTAGTCGCGCACGTGGGCCGCGGTCGGCGGCGCCTGCCAGTCACCGTGATCGGCCCAGGCGACCCCGTAGTCGAGGATCGGGTACCAGCGCAGGTCGCTTCTGGCGAGGGCGGCGACCAGCAGATCGGTTCGGTGCCAGCGGTAGCTGTGGATGCCGTGGCGCGGCGGCGTCGGCTCGATCGCAGACCAGAAGGCGTCGCGGCGGACCGTGCCGACGCCGAGCTGGGCGATTTCGGCCGCCGCCCGGTCCCAGCCGGATGGGCTGCCGGAGAAGGCCGCGCCCGAGTTGATTCCGTAGTAGCCGGCTGCCACCGGGGGCACGGCTATGGCCGGCGCGGCGGCGGCCAGCGCCCAGGCAACGATCAGTCCCGCCACGAGGGCGGCCCCCCTGGCGCTGAGGCTTATGCGAACCACCATGACTACGCTAGTCGGTAGATGGCCGCCACCTCCAGCATGGACATCGCCAAGGAGCCCGTCGTCAGCGTCGTCGTTCCCCGTCGCTCGCGTCGTCACCTGCTCGACCTCGTTCTCCACCTGGTCCGCCGCGAGCTGGCGAGCGCCCACCGCAACACGCTGCTCGGCTGGGCCTGGCCGCTGATGCGCCAGCTCGCCCAGCTGGCGGTGCTGGTCTTTCTCTTCTCCAAGGTTCTGCACCTCAACATCGAGGACTACCCGGTCTTCGTCTTCACCGGCTTGATCATCTTCACCTGGTTCCAGACGGCGCTGCTCACCTCCTCCTACAGTGTCGTCTCCAACTCGCATTTCGTCACCAACCCGAAATTCCCGACGATCGCGCTGCCGCTGGTCTCGGTCTCGGTGCCCTTCTTCGACGTGCTGATGGCGCTGCCGGTCCTGCTGGTCCTGCTCGCCGCCGACGGGCGGCTCGGCGAGGCGGCGCTGCTGCTGCCGCTGCTGGTCGCTCTGCAGTTCGCCTTCACCGCCGGGGTCGCGCTCTTCACCGCGACCGCGAACGTCTTTTTCCGCGACGTCCAGAACGTGGTCGGCGTCCTCCTCCTCCTGCTCTTCTACATGACGCCGATCTTCTACGGGCTCAAGAACGTGCCGCCGGAATTCCACTGGATTCTCCGCGCCAACCCGCTCACCGCCTTCGTCAACGCCGACCGCGCGGTTCTCTTCGAAAACCGCCTGCCGGCGCTGCTCGACGTTTCGATCGCGACCGCGGCGACGATCCTGGCTTTGCCGATCGGGCTCGCCGTCTTCCGCCGCTTCCGCTCCGGCTTCGTCGACGAGCTATGAGCGTTCTCCACTTCGAGAGCGTCTGGAAGGCCTATCCGGACTGGGGGCGGCAGCCACGCACCCTGCGCGGCGTCTTTGCCCGCCGGGTGCCGGCGCTCGGCGGCAGCAAGCGCCCGAAGCGCTGGGCCCTGCGCGATCTCAGCCTCGACTTGGCGGCGGGGGGGAGCCTTGGGGTGATCGGCCACAACGGTGCCGGCAAGTCGACCTTCCTGCGCCTCGCCGCCGGCCTCGGCCGGCCCACCCGCGGGCGCATGGAGGTTCATCCCGACACCGCCACGGTGCTCAACCTCGGCTCCTCCTTCGACATGCAGCTGACCGGCGAGGAGAACGCCCTGACGGCGGCGCTGGTGGCGGGGATGACCCGGCGCCAGGCGCTGGCGAGCCGGGCCGCGATGCTCGACTTCGCCGAGCTCAACGAGTTCGTCGAATACCCCGTTCGCACCTACAGCGAGGGGATGAAACTGCGCCTCGCCTTCGGCGTCGTCGCGACGCTGCGCCCGCACCTGCTGATTCTTGACGAGGTACTCGCGGTCGGCGATCTCGCCTTCCGCCAGAAGTGCCAGGACCGGATCGAGGAGCTGCGCGAGGGGGGCACCAGCCTGGTCCTCGCCTCGCACTCGCTGGAGGAGGTCGCCTCCAACTGCGACCAGGTCGCCTGGTTGCACCACGGCGACCTGCGGGCGATCGGCGACGTCGATGCGGTCATCGAGGAATACGAGCAGGCCTCCTCGCAGCTGACTTACGAGCGCACCCCGGTCGGAAGCGCCGGCCAGGAAGACGGCCTGCGCCTGCGCGAGAACCGCTTCGGCTCGCAGGAGATGACGGTCGAAGAGGTCGAGATCCACGGCCTCTCCGCCGGCGGCACGGTCCGCACCGGGGAGCCGTTGCGGGTCAGCGCCACGATCCGCGCCGCCGAGGGGGCGATCGAGAGCCCGATCTTCGTCGTCTCCCTGCGCCGGGCGGCCGACCAGGCGATCGTCTTTGACCTCTCGACCGGCGCCGATGGTTTCAGCGTCGGCCAGGAGGTCATCTCGGCCCGGGTCGGTCTCGCGATCGAGCGTCTCGATCTGCCCGCCGGCGACTACTCGCTCGACGTTGGCGTCTTCGAGTCCTCCTGGGAGCACGCCTACGACTACCACTGGCAGTCCTATCCGCTGCGGGTCGAGGGTCCGGTCGGCGGCACTGGCCTGCTGGTGCCCGAACACCGCTGGAGTGCCGAGCAGAACAACTAGGAAGGGTCTAGGCTGCGAAGCCGAGCGCGCCCAGCGAGCGCTCGAGACCGCCGGCGGCGACAGTGGTGAGGAAGTCATCGAGGCCGACGATGGCGCCGTGATCGGCGCAGTGGCGGAGGACGCCAGTCAGCATCAAGCTCTGGACGTGCTCAGTGCCGACGCCGGCGAGGCCCGCTCGCAGCAGGCGCCCGATCGCTGCGGCCTCCTCACCGCGCACGGTCGTCAGCGCTTCGAGGCCGGCGCTGAGGTCGAGCTGCTTGCGGCCGGCCTGGACCGACATCAGGTCGAGCACGGCGACGGTGACGTCGCGACCGACCACCGCGGTCGCCTCCTCGGCGGGGCGGTCGACCAGGGTCATCCGCTTTCCCGCGATGACGATGTTGTTGAGGATCAGGTCGCCGTGCTCGTGATAGCCGGGGGCACTCGCTGGGACTCCGTCGAGCAGCTCGACGCAGCGGGTGCGGCCGGCGGCGTCGAGCTGGGTGGTCCGCTCCAGGCCCTGGCGCGCCTGCTCGACGGCGGTACCGGTGGGCAGCGCCGTGGTTCCCCCTGTGGCCCTCTCGAGGTGGTCCTGGATCATCGCCAGCAGCCGGCCCCGGCGCTCGGCCCGGCGACTTGCCCGCAGTGGCCAGTCGACCCAGCGCCGCCCGTTCCAGCCGTCGATCAGGGTCTCAGAACGCGGCGCCTCGCCGCTGCGGCGGCCGCTTGCGACGACCCGCTTAGCCTCCCAGTCGATCGCCTTGATCGCGCCGTCGCAGTAGGGGGAGCCGGTGATCAGCCCCGGCACTCGTGGCGGCTCGCCTTCCTTCCTAGCTACCGCCCAGAAGGAAGGCAGCAGGGAGGTTGCGCGGTCGGCGGAGCCGTGCAGGAGAGCGCGGCCGGCGAGCCGCCGCGCGGTCGAGGTGGCGTGGAAGGCGTGCTTGACGTAGAAATCGAGCCCGGCCCGGGCGTCGGCCTCGTCGAAAGCGAAGCGTGGCTGCTGGTAGGAGGGGAGCACGGCGGCGATCCGCGCCTGCAGCCCGGCGTCACCCAGCAGCTCCCGCAGCGCCTCGCGCGAGTGGGTGGGGGTCTCGAAAGGCTCTCCCTTGGCGCGGCGGTTGTAGAGGTCGGCGAGAGGGCGGGGGAGAAGGGAGGAGAAACGCAGGTCGGTGTGATCCTCGCGGGCGCCCGCGAAGTAGTGGGCGGCGTAGCGGTTCTCGATCCCCAGCAGCAGCGTCCCGCCCGGCTTCAGCACCCGCCGCACCTCGGCCAGCATGCGGCGCTGGGCGGCGTCGGCGTCGCCGCTGCCGACCCCGGCCCACTCGAGCACGCCGATGATCGTGACCAGATCGCAGATGCCGTCGCCGATCGGCAAGCCGACGCCGTTGGTCTCGAAGGCGGTGAGGTTGTCGAGTCCCTCGGCGCGGGCCCGGGCCGCGGTCAGGGCGACCCGCACGGGCGAGCGGTCGGTGGCGAAGAGGTGCCCGGCCGAGCGCGCGGTCGCGGTGGCGAAGGTGCCGAAGCCGCAGCCGATGTCCAGCGCGACTGTGCCCTCGCCGCCGAGCAGCAGGCGGGCGAGGTCGGCGCGGCCCTCCCAGACCGGGTTGCCAACCGGGATCCCGAGATCCTGGGCGGTGCGCTCGATCACCCGCTCCGAGCAGGCGGGTGGGTCGAGGCGGTCGAGCGCCGGGATCAGCCGCGGCAGGATCTCGGCGTCGAGCGGCTGCGCGAAGTTGGCGCCGACCTTGGAGAAGGCGAGCGTCCCCGGATAGGGGCCGGCGTCGAAGTCGCGGCCGCAGTCGGGGCAGTGAAAGCCGGAGTCGGCGACCGTCTCCAGGGCACCGACGCAGTGCGGGCAGCGACTGCCCGTGAGCGGGGACCTGGCGGGATCGACTGTCGTCAGGGGCACGGTGGCCGCGCAGCCTAGTCGATGAACCGCCGTATTCTTGCCGCGTGAAGCTCCCGGCCTTCCTGCGCCGCGCCGGCGTCGCCTTCCTCAGCATGGGTGGGCAGGCGGCGAGCGCCTTCATCCTCACGATCGTCGTCTCGCGCGCGGTCGATCCCTCGGTGCGCGGCGAGTTCGTGCTGCTGACCCTGATCCCCCAGATCGGCGCCTACATCGCCACCTTGGGCCTGCCGGGGGCGGTGATGCGCGGCGCCGCGGCGGCGCCGGAGCAGCGCTCAGCCCTACTCGGGGCCTCGGCGATCGCCTCCGGCTTCGCCGCCGTCGTCCTCACCGCGCTGACCCCGCTGGTGATGCACCTGTCGCACTCGCCGACGCCTTCGATCGCGCTCGTCTTCGGCGAGACCGGGGCGATCGTGCTGCTGATCTTCCTCTCCTGGTTCGCCTACGGTTGCGAGCGCTTCATCCTCGCCGGGATCCTGCGGATGGTGCCGATCCTCGCCGCAGCGCTGGCGATCGTCGCCCTCGACCTGGCCGGGGAGACTGGCCTGACGACGATGTTCACCCCTTGGGCGGGTTTTCACCTCTTGGTCGCGGCGCTCGGCGGTACCTATCTCTTCCGTCGCGACGGGATCGCTCGCCCCAACCTCGCGCAGGCACGGGAATGGATCAGCTATGGGCTGCGCTACTCGACGATCCAGCTGCTCAACCTGATCACCCTCCGCTTCGATCAGCTGATTCTCGGCTGGCTCGGGACCACCGCCGCGGTCGGTGTCTACTCGATCGCCGCCTCGCTCTCGGAGGGGATCCTGCTGGCGACCGCCGCGATCGGGCTGATCGTCTTCCTCGACTCGGCCAAAGACGGCGTCGGCAACCCCTTCCGCCGCAAGCTGATTCTCACCGTGCTCGCCAGCTCCGCCGCCGCGGCGCTGCTGGCGCTGGTCGCCGGGCCGCTCGTCCAGCTGCTCTTCGGCGAACGCTACGACAGCGCCGCCGCGCTGACCCGGATCCTCTCGATCGGCGTCCCGGGCCTGGTCGTCCTGCGCATGATCACCAACCGCCTGGCTGGCGCCAACCAGCCGGGGGTCGCCTCGATCTACGCTCTGGTGACGCTGGTCGTGACGACCGGTCTTGATCTGATCTTGATCCCCAGCCACGGCGCTACCGGCGCCGCCTGGGCCTCGGCGGTGGGCTATAACCTCGGCGGCGCCACGGCCTTGCTGACGATGCGCTGGGCGATCCGCCGTGGCCGTCCCGAGCTGGCGGCTCCGACCAGCGTGCCGGCATAGGTTTCGACGGCGAGGCGCCGCCCGCGGCGTCGCAGCAGGTGCCAGGTGAGTACGGCGGTGGCGCGGCGTAGCTCGGCTGCGGTGGCCCGACCCGGGCGAGGCGCGCGGCTGACCTGTTCGGCGGCGCCGGCGAGGCCGGCCTCGAAGCCGCGAGCCGGCCCACCTCGGAGCCCCTGGACGTCGCGATAGCCGACCGTCCAACCGCCTTCAAGCGCGTCCGTGATCAGCGCCCGGACCGGCGCTCTGAAACCGGGGAGTCGCGCGGCGTCGATCAGCGCCGGCAGCAGCTCGCGGCGGAAGACGACGTAGTGGGGGTCGAGCTCGGCCTCGGACGGGACGTTCTCGCCGCTCTCTCCGCGCCCGTGCAGCGCCAGCGGCACCGGCGGGGCGCCGTCGGGCAGGCCGCGCCCGAGGACGACGCCGACCCGCTCCCCCTCGAACCCGACCAGCGCCTGCTCGAGCCAGCCGGGCTCGGCGCCGACCCCGGGCATCGTCACCGCCACCAGCTCGGAGCCGCGGTCGGCCATGGCGGCCGCGATCACTCCCTGCCAACCCCGATCGCCGAGGTCGTCGATAGCCAAGGCGTGAGCGGCCTGATCGTGGGATTCATCGCGTTTGGGGAAGCAGTCGGTCGCCAGGGCCGCCCGCTCCAGCGCCGGCCACGGCGTCGCCGCCAAGATCTGCTCGCCCAGTCCCGGCCCCCACTGGCCGAGCGCCGGCCGCACCCGCGCGACCTCGGCGCCGGCGACGCGGACGCTCAGGGTCGGGGCGGCGAGAATCGGTGCGGGGATCGGTGCGGCGCTGTCGAGATCGACTTTCAGCAGTGGCTCCGGCCCGGCGGCGGGCAGTCCCGCTTCGCTGACCCCACGCTCGTATTCCAGCCGCTGCCCGAGGTTGAAGAGGCGTACCCAGAAGAGCCGCAGGTTTCCCCATTCCAGCGCTGTCAGGAGCCGCACCGCCGCAGCGCGGACCGGGGGCCGTCGCCACAGCGCCGGCTTCAGCCCGGCGCTCGGCGGCTCGGCGGCGAGCGGGATCACGGCGGCGCCGGCCTCGGGGTGCTGCTGCAGGAGCAGCGCGTCGCCGTAGCCCTCGAGCCGGGCCGCGTTGAGCCGCCCCGACGCATCGAGGATGAACTCGTGCTCGCCGCGCGCGGCCGGCTCATAGCGCAGCGAGAGCCCGAGCTTCAGGGCCCGCAGTCCCCACTCCCAGTCCTCGCGGCGGTAGCGGCCGAAGCGGGCGTCGAAGCCGCCGCTCTCAGCGAAGGCGGCGGCCGTGATCGAGAGGTTGCCGGTGAGGGCACCGGCATAGGTCGGCACCTGGGCTCGGCGCATCGCCGAGAAGAGGTCATTCCACCAGAGCGCCGCGGCGCGGCTGATCAGCGAAGGCCGGCGTGGGCGCGGGGGGTAGGCGCCGACGACGGCAAGTTTCTGTTCGGGCTCGGCGTCATGGCGTTCGCGGTGGCGGCGGACCAGATCCGGTGCGGCGACGATGTCGTCGTCGAGGAAGAGCAGCAGCGGGGCTAGCGCCGCCGCTGCGCCGGCGTTGCGCGCCGCCGCCGCCCCTTGGCCACCGCTGTGGATGACCCGCAGCCGCACTCGTTCGCCGTGGGCAGGATCGATCGCCACGGGGGCGGGCGAATCGTCGACGAGGACGACCTCGAACTCGGCGCTGTCCTGGGCGGCGAGGGCGCCAAGGCAGCGGTTGAGCGCCTCTGGGCGGCCACTGGTGGGCACCACCACGGAGATCGCCGGAGCTGCCGCGTCCGCGACCGTCGCGGCAGCGGTCGGCGTAGCGGCGATCTCCGTGGCTGCCGGCTCCCCCGTGGGTGCCGGGATCGCCCCTGCGCCCAGGCGCTCCGCCGGCCTGGCCTCCCGCAGCGCTTGGCGCCAGCGCAGCGCACCGATCAGGCCGCCGCGGAGGAAGTCCCAGGCAAGCCGGGTCTCGACCCGATCGGCGCGCCCGGCCAGCCGCCGCTGCTGGGTCTGGCGGTACTGGGAAACGAGCCAGATCCAGGTCTGCGGGGTCGAGAGCTCGCGATCGCAGAGCAGCAGCCTGGTCAGGGCGGCGCTGAGCCCGACCCCGTAACCGAAGAATGCGCGGTGCAGCGCTTCGGGATCGCCGCGGTGGCGGTGGTAAACAAAGGTGCTCGGGTCGTAGACGACGCGGTGGCCGAGGGCCAGCAACCTGGCGATCACATAGGTGTCGCCGCCCGATTCAGAGGCGGTGCCGGCGTCGAGCTCGGGTGGGAACGGACGCGGACCGAGGCTTCTCAGGGCGTCGCGGCGGAAGGCCATGTTGGCGCCCACCCCGATCGCCCCGGCCCCGGCGACGGGGAACGTGGTCCAGTCGAACTCGACCCGCCGCAGGCCGCGCGCCAGGCTCGCCTGCCGCTCCATCCGCCGTCGCGCCGGGGTGTCGAGCAGGTGCGGGAAGGCCGGACCGGTCAGCGCCGCCAGGTTGGGGTCGGCGAACTCGCTCGCCAGCCGTGCCAGCCAGGTGGGCGGGGCGACGCAGTCGTCGTCGACGAAGGCGATGACGTCGCCGCTGGCGGCGACGAGGCCGGCATTGCGGGCGTTATCGAGCCCGCGGCGATCCTCGCGCAGGTAGCGGCAGCCGGCGGCCTCGACTGCGGCCCGGCAGTCCTGCTCGCCGGGGTCGTTGTCGACGATGAGGATCTCGTCCGGCGCCGGCTCGAGTTTCGCCAGCGTCCCCAGCAGGCGGGTGACGTCCTCCTGCCGGCGGTGGGTGCAGACGATCACCGAGCAGCGCAGCGTCGGCGGCGGGGCGGGCGCCGACATCCCCAGGCGGGCGTCCAACCGTCGCGCCAGCTGGTCGCGAGCGACCTCCCAGTCGGCCCAGCGGTGCACGGCGGCGGCCAGCAACGGACCCCGCAGCGAGTCCCCGGGTCGAGCCAGGTCGACCCGCGCCGCGGGCCTGCCGTCGCATAGCACGAGCGCCTGCCAGCCGGTTGCGCCGGAGAGATCGAACCGCGCGCCGGAGTCGCTCTCGTCGACCGTGAAGGTGCCGCTCATAAGTTCAGCAAAGTGACGAAGTCCTCGATCCCGCGGTCGCCGAGGACCTCGAGTCGCGGCAGTGCCAAGAGTGAATCCGACCACGACGCCGGCCACTCGTCGGTGGTCACCGCGAACTCGTAGCCGCACGCCCCGGCGACGTTTTGGACGGTGGCGTCATGCAGGCCGAACGGGTAGCTGAGACTGGTCACCGGGGTGCCGAGACGTTCCTCCAGCAGCCGTTTGGAACGAGCCAGATCGGTGGCGAGCCGTCCTTGGTCGAGGGTCACCAGCGGCAGGTGACGGGCCGAGTGCGAGCCGATCTCGAAACCGTCCCGGGCCAGTCGCTCGATCTCCTCCCAGCCCATCAGCGGCAGTTGCTCGCCGAGGTCGGCGTCCCACTCATTGGACCGGCCGACCAGCTCGGCGACGACGAAGACGGTCGCGCCGAAGCCGTACCGCTTCAGCAGCGGCGCCGCCTGCTCGAGGAAGTCGACGTAGCCGTCGTCAAAGGTGAGGATGATCGGCTTGCCCGGAGGTGGTTGGCGGCTCCCCAGGGCCGTTCGCCACTGCTCGAAGCCGACGGAGTAGTAGCCGCTGTCGCGCAGGAGTTCAAGCTGTCGCTCGAACTCTCCCGGGTCAATCCGCCAGCGCGCCGTGCGCGGCTGTCCGGTGGCGGCGACCCGGTGGTACATGAGGATCGGCAGTCGCGGAGCGGCGGCCGCGGCGTTGTCATCTGGCGCCGCCACCGCGTCCCGACGCTGCGGTCGCAATCGGCGCCGCAGACCGGCGATCAGCGATCCGCGCCGGGGCTTGTTGACGGCTTTGGGAGGCGGGGCAGGTGAGGAGGTTCGGTCCCACTCCAGGCAGGGGGCGTAGGCGACGCAGGCGGGGGGGTTGGGGGCGTCGATCTCGAGAACCGGATCGCCGCCGTCGACGGCACCGGCCAGCAGCGCCTCCCGGGCATCGGCGGGGATGACCGCGTAGCGTGAGGCGGCGGTCCCCTCGGCACCCGCGGCGCGTCGCCCGATCACGGTCGCCCCCCGGCCGGGGGGAAGCAACTCCGATAGCGCCCGCTGCCAGCCGGGGACGAGTGGTCGGGGCTGGGATCCGTCTGCCCAGGCATGGGCAGGCTTCGGTCGCTCCGCCCGGTCCGCCGCCGCCGCCCGCAGAACCTCACCCAACGGCATCGTCGCCGTCTGGGCGGGAGCGAGGATCAGCTCCCTGACGACCTCGCAGCAGAGACCGAAGCCGAGCCGCGTCAGCGCCGCGCGGCGAATCTCGTCGGGCTCCACCTGGCCTTCGCGCGCCGCCAGGCGCAGGGTCATCAGCGGGACTCCCGCCAGGGTCAGGCCGATCGCCACCGAGTCGCCATCGCAGGTGAGCGCGGGCAGCGGCTCGGTCAGCTCGATCCCGGGCGGGTCCTCACCGACCGCGAGATGCGGGTGCGGTGCGGGCTCCGGCTCCGCGGAGTAGAACCGCTCACTGGTCCAGCTCGGCCGTCCCCAGAGCTCCTGCAGGAGCACCGTCCAGCCGACCTGGTCGTGGAGCCACTCCTCGAAGTCGCTTAGCGGTGGAACCTCCGCTTCGGCCAGCGGCGTGCCATCGCGCTCGACCCTGGCGGCGGTGTCAGTGCGGATGATCGTCAGCGCCGGGTACACGTGCTGGGTGAAGTGGGCTCCGAGGATCTCCCAGGCGGACTCTGCCGCGATGCCGTCGGCGAGCACCCGCGGCGCGACCCAGCCGGCGTCGGCTGGCAGCTCGACCGCCCCGAGCGCACGATCCCCGATCTTGACCGAGCAGAGGAGGTGTTCGACCGCGGGCTCGACCAGGAGATGGGATGGCGGGGTGCCCAGGCAGTCGAGCTCGGTCAGATGCCAGGAACCCGCGGTACGCGACTTGGAGCCACCGGCCGCGCCCAGCGCCAGGCGTTCGAGCGCTCGCTGCGCTCCGAAGCTCAGCCATCTGTCCTTCGTCCACTCGGCGAGCGCGTCGACGAACTCGCGGCAGCCTCCGAGGATCTCGGATGGGAACTCCGGCCACTCCTCCGGCGCTGCCGCGCGGCCGTTGGGGATGGCGTAGAAGAGCGTCTCGGCGACGCCACTGGGGTCGACGGCGGGCGGCCGCTCGTCACCGAGAGAGGCGACCATCCAGCGTGCGTCACCGCCGCCGGCAATCACCAGCCCCGCCGCATAGCAGGCGAAGTACAGCCGCGCCAAGGGCTGGGCGGAACCGGGGGCGCCACGGCGATGTGGCGATGTTACTCCGGTCAGGCGCGTGTCCTCGGCATGGCCACGGGCGATCACCTCGAGCCCGTCCGCGAGCATCCGAGCACCGTTGGCGGAGGCCGACTCGGGACGCATCCGGTAATAGGCGATGTAGTCCGGGATCGCCGCGAACCGGGCGCCGGTGCGGGCGACTCTCTGCCAGAGGTCCCAGTCCTCGCAGGTAACGAGGGTCTCGTCGAACCCCCCGGCGGTGCGGATCAACTCGGTCCGATTCAGGCAGGCATGGATCGCGAAGGCGCACATCTGCGTGAAGACGGGGAAGAGGTCCTCGGCGTGGGGTGGCCGCCGCTCGCGAGTCTCGCGGCCCTCGGCGTCGACCCGGACGTAGCCGCCGTAGGCCGCGTCGATGCCGTCGCCGGACGCGGCGTCCAGCAGCAGGGCGAATGCGGACGGGATGATCCAGTCGTCGGCGTCGAGGAAGAACAGCCAGGGAGCACGCGCGAGAGCGATTCCGGCGTTGCGGGCAGCACTGACACCGCTGTTGGGTTGGCGGTGCACGCGGAAGCGGCTGTCACCGCGGGCATAGCCTTCGGCGACCTCGGCGGTCGCGTCGCTGGAGCCGTCGTCGACGATGATCGCCTCCCAGTTCCGGTGGGTCTGGCGGAGCAGCGAGTCGAGCGTCTCGGCGATCGTCGACTCGCGATCGTACGCGGGTATGACAACCGAGATCGACGACTCTTTCCCCTGCAACGTTGCGCGATCCTAGCGGCCGTCGGTTTCCGCTTCAGCGCAGCTTGCGAACCAGCAGCTGCGGTTCCGCGCCGGGCGTTTCGACGGTGGCGCGGACGGTGACGGCGCCGCGGGTGGACGCGGGCAGGCTCAACAGCGCCCGGTAGCGGCGGCTCAGGTGGGGGTTGACGCTCTTCGCGATTGCCTTCCCCCCGGCGCGCCTCAGGCGCACGATCGCCGTGCATCCCCGCGGGCAGGTCACCTCTACGGCCACCGCGTGGCGTCGCTTTCTGACCACGATCGCCGCCTGCCCGTCGTCGATCACCGGAGCCGCGGCCGCTTCGACACTCGGCGGGACTGGATCGGTGTGGTTCGCGGTCAGCGGCGGTGGTTCAGGGAGGAGACCTGGGTCGGTTTCCGCGGGGGTGGGCTGGGATTCAGTCGCAACCTGTTCGGGTTCGGGTTCGAGTTCCGGCTGTGGTTCCGGTGCCGGTTCGGGTTGCGGCCCGGATTCGGATCCCGAGAGGCCACCGAGGCTTATTTCGGGAAAGCTGGGGCCGCGGACGTCGCTGTCGAGCCCGGTGCAAGGGTCGGCGGCCGGGATCGTCGCGCCCGCCAGTACTGAGGCAATTGCCGCGGTGAGCGCGATCCCGGTCGGCTTCACGCTGCCGTCCCCGCGAGCGATCCCGAACCATTCCTCGGGATTCGATTCTTCGCTTTCAAAGGTCATCCAGGTGTAGGGAATGATGCGGGTGATTCCACAGGTGGACTGAGTCAGGCCGCGCACGAGGTTGGCCATACGGGTGGCGCGGTCGGCCTCCGGCAGTGGCGGCGTCGCCCAGCCGGTCTCGGTCACCTCGATCGGCAGCGTCGCCGCGCCGTGTTGGTCGAGCCATTCGCGCAGAACTCGGACGCGGGCGCCGGTGTTGGCGAACGTCGTTCCGTAGGGGTGGAAGGCGACGGCGTCCATTTCCGCGATCAGCCCAGGCCGGCGGGCTTCGATTCCGTTGAGGAAATCGGTTAGTCCGGTGGGCGACAGGCCTCCGACGACGACATTGCCGTCGGGGTCGGCGGCGCGAATGGCGGGCGCGGTGGCGGCGAGCAGGTCCCCATAGCGGGCGGCGGCCCCGCTGGTGTCGGGCCAGAAATCCGCGAGGTTGGGCTCGTTCCAGATCTCATACGTCTGCACCGGCAGAGCCGGCAAAGATGGGTTGTCCGTCCAAAACGAGCCGCCGCTGCCGTAGCGGCGGGCGAAGGCTGCGGCGTAGGCGGCGAATTCATCGGGGTCGATCGGCGCGGATTTCCAACCCTTGGGCCCACCCAGCATCCCCGCCCACGGGGTTGAGTAGTCGAGGATCGGATACCACCGCAGCCCGTTGCGGGCCAGCGCCGCCGCGATCGCGTCGGCGCTGCTCCAGTCGTAGGAGTGGGCGCCGCGCGACGGCGCTCGTCGCTCCGCCCGCGACCAGAAGGCGTCCTCGCGGACGACGCCGACGCCCGTCGCGGCGATCGCGGCGAGCTGTCGGTCCCACTGCTGCGGGGGCAGTTTGAACACGTACTGCGCGTTCATGCCGAAGTAGTCCGAGCGCAGCAAGGCCGGTGCTGCCCGCACCGATGAGCCGCTTGAGAGGCCGATTGCGACCACGCACAGCGTCAGCCCCACGGTCAAGCAGGCACGCGGGGATAGTCGGCTGGGCCATCGCATTTCCCCCGTATCGACTGGAGGGAAGCCCCGCTTAAGTTCTGCCGAACGCCCGGCAGGCGGCCCTACTCAGCCGCGAGCAGCGTGTGCCAGGTGGGAAGCAGCGGCTTGTCGTAGAGGTCGATGATGCTGGTCCGGGCGGCCTCGATCTCGGTCGAGAACCAGTACCGTTCGAAGTCGGCGCGGCTCTCCCAGATCGAGGTCTGCTGGAAGTTCAGCGGGTCGTCGATCGGCGCGGGTCAGCGACCAGCTCTTGGCGCCGTAGGCGGGCATCTTCGCCGCCGCCGGTTCCCAGAGGTCGAGAAAGCGGTCCGCCCTGAAGGGCGGGATGTGCCAGTCGAGCCGGTTGACCTCAGCCATCAGATGCCCCTCTCGAGTCGCGGTTGCCTGCTCATGCTCCGACCTCGGCCCGGATCGCGCCGGGGCCCTCCTCGGTCTTGCCGGCGTCCTCGGACTCGGCCCCGACCAGGATCGCGATCTTGCCGAGGTGCTTGTTTTCGTGCAGCAGCTGGTGGGCGCCGGGGACGCCGTCGAAGTCCATCGTCTGCCAGAGCACGGGGCGGACCTTGCCCTCGGCCATCAGCTGGTTCGCCTTCATGCACTCATAGGCGTTGGCGAAGTGGGAGCCGATGATCTGCTTCTGGCGCATCCACAGGTAGCGGACGTCGAAGTCGAGCTGGAAGCCCGAGGTGGCGCCGCAGATGACGACTTTGCCGAACGGCTTGACGGTGTAGACGGAGGTCGGGAAGGTCGCCTGGCCGACGTGCTCGAAGACGATGTCGGGAGCGTCGCCGAGGATCTCTTTGACCCGCTTGGCGAAGCCGCGCGAGGCCTTGAAGCGCTCCTTGTCGGCGGCCTTGTCGACGAGGTTCTCCGGCGTCCGCATCATCTCGCCGAACTCGGAGCGGTTGATGTAGCCGACGGCGCCGAGCTGCTTGACCAGCTCGCCCTTCTCGTCGGAGGAGACGACGCCGACCGCGTTCGCCCCGGCCGCTTTGCAGAGCTGCACGGCGAAGACGCCGAGGCCGCCGGCCGCGCCCCAGATGAGGACGTTGTGGCCCGGCTGCAGCTTGCACTGGTCGATCAGCATCCGGTAGGCGGTGAAGTAGGTGAGGCCGTAGGAGGAGGCCTCGGCCCAGCTCAGGTTCTGGGGGCGGGGGAGGAGCTGCTGCGCCTGCACTTTGGTGAACTCGGCGAACGAGCCCCAGGTCGTCTCGTAGCCCCAGATCTGCTGGCTGGGAGCGGCGAGCGGGTCGAGGCCGTGGACCTCGACGTCCTCGTAGGAGGCCTGGTTGCAGTGGACGACGACCTCGTCGCCCGGCTTCCAGCGGGTGACGCCCTCGCCGACCTTCCAGACGATCCCGGAGGCGTCGGAGCCGCCGATGTGGTGGCCGTACTCGGGGTGGTCGCCGTAGGGGAAGACCGAGACCGGCTTGCCCAGCGCCGCCCAGACGTTGTTGAAGTTGACGCCGGCCGCCATCACGCGGACGATCACCTCGAAGGCGCCGGGCTCCGGCACCTCGATCTGCTCGAGCTGGAAGGCGTCCTTCGGCTCGCCCTGGCGCTCCTCGCGGATCACCCAGGCCGCCATCGTCTCCGGCAGCGTTCCGGGCTCTACGGCAAGGTTCGAGAGTGAGCTGGTGTCAACGGCCAAAAGAGGTCCTCCGCAGGTCGTCGGTAACGGGCGCTGGGAATCCTAGTTAAGAGCCCAGGGTCTCGGCGCTACGCGGCGCTCGGAGGCCTCGCGCAGCTCTGGCGCGGTGATCTCACGCACGGTGATCTCGACCGGTTCCGGCGGCTCGATCGCCTTGCCGGGGGCGACGCCGAGGTCCTCGACCTTGCGCAGCTGCGGCAGCAGCCGGCCCTCCATCGAGCCGACCGCGGAGTTGTAGGACTTGGTCGCCGACTCGAGCCGGCGACCGACCGTGTCGAAGTCGGTGATGAACTTGCCGAAGCGGGCGTGCAGGGTGCTGGCGGCATCGGCGATCTCGGCCGCCTCGGCGACCATCCGCTCCTGGCGCCAGCCCAGCTCCATCGTCCGCAGCAGCCCGATCAGCGAGGTCGGGCTGACCAGCAGCACCTTGTGCTCGAGCGCGTATTCGAACAGCCCCGGGTCGGCGGCGAGGGCGGCGTGCAGGGCAGGCTCGTTGGGGATGAAGCAGATCACCAGGTCCGGCATCTCCCCGGCCTTGAACTGGCCCTGGTAGTCCTTCGAGCTGAGCGCGCGGACGTGCTCGCGGGCCTGGCGCGAGTGGCGCTGGAGGTGGACCTGGCGCTCGCTTTCGACCTCCGACTCCTGGGCGTCGAGGAAGGCGTCGAGCGGCACCTTCGAGTCGGCGACGAAGCTGCGCCCTTCCGGCAGAAGGAAGAGCGCGTCCGGCCGCAGCCGGCCGTCTTCGGTTCGCAGCGTCTCCTGCAGCTCGAAGTCGACATGCTCGGTCATCCCGGCGATCTCGACGCAGCGGCGCAGCTGCAGCTCGCCCCACTGGCCCCGGGTCTGCGGCTGGCGCAGCGCCTTCTTCAGGCCGGCGGTCTCGGAGTTGAGGTTGCCGACGGTCTGCCCCACCTGCTCGAGCAGGGTGCGGGTCTGCAGGTCGGTCTCGCCGCGCTTGCGTACCTCCGCCTCGATCTTCTCCTGGCCCTTGGCGATGCGGTCGGTCAGCGCCTTGATCTCCGCCTGGCGCTTGTCGATCTCGGCTTGGCGCTTGTCGAGCGAGGCCTCCGCGGTCTTGGCGTCGAGCTTGCGCGCCTCGTCGTTGGCCTGCAGCAGGCCGGGCAGCGAGTCGGAGACCGCCTGGGCGGCGGCCTCGCGAACGGCCAGGGCGAAATCGGGCTGCTCCTGGGGCTCTTCGCGGCGCGAGACGAGCGCGTAGACGAGCCCGGCGGCGAGCAGGAGGACGGCGATGGCGAGGACGACGGTCATTGCCATCGACAGTGACAGGCCGCCCAGACGCAATCCTGACGCTGAAATACCGCTTGCAGCGGTTTACCCGCGACCGCTAGGGAAGCAGGACGTCGTTCTGGGAGGAGGCCCGGTAGGGGCCGACGACGAGCTTGCCGAGGCGGGCGCCGGGGACGTCGGCGGCGCCGACGACGTAGGTGCCGGTGGGGAGGTCGGTCTGCAGGGTGGCGGGGGTGCCGGCCGGGATCGGCACCGAGCTGACGTCGCGCGGCCCGCGCAGCTCCAGCTTCGAGTCGAAACGGGTCTGGTTGGCGGTGATGATCGAGACCGTGACCGGCCGGTTGGTCTTGATCGGCGGCTGCGCGTGGTTCTGATTCTGCGGGGCTTGCTGGGTGCGGGCCGGGCCGAAGGCGATCTTCGTCGGCTGCACCGTGACCGCCCGCGGGGTGATCGTGACGCTGACCTGCAGCGCCACCTGCGGGCGCTGTTCGTTGGGATGGGTCTCGGCGCCGCAGCCGCTCGCGACAAGCGCGCCGACGGCGACTAGGCCGGCAACCGCGGCTCTGGCTCTCCCACGACCCATCGCGCCGGAATCTAACCGAAGGGCAAGTCGACCACGCGAGCCGTAACCCCATCTTCACCTACGGCGAGCTCGCTTCCGGGCTCGGCCTCACGCCGCAGGATCGCCAGGCCGAGCGGTCCGAGGGCGGGGGAGACGGTGGCGCCGCCGAGCCGGCCGACCTCCTTCTCGCCGAGCAGCAGCGCCGCTCCGGGCTCGGCCGGGGCGCTCAGCCGCAGTCCCCGCAGGTGGCGGTTGGGCCTGCCCTTGTAGTGGAGGCGGGCGACCGTCTCCTGGCCGATGTAGCAGCCCTTGGTGAAGCTGACAGCGTCCTCGACAATGCCCGCCTCGGCCGGCATCGTCGCCGTCCCCATCTCCGCTCCGAAGCGGGGAACACCGGACTCGATGCGAAGGATCTCGACCGCCGCCGGGGAGACCTCGACCGCGCCGGCGGCGAGCAGGGCGTCGCGCAGGCGCTCGGCCTCGCCGGCCGCGGCGATCAGGTCGATCCCCCAGCGCGTCCCCGCCGCCAGGAGCTCGATCCCGGCCAGGCTGCCCGCTTCGCAGGCGTTCTCCGGCAGCGGCGCCGTGCCCGCGATCTCGGCGCTGCGCGGCCCGATCAGCGAGAGGATTCCCCGCTCGGCACTGACGTCGGTCACCGTGACATCCCGCCCGATCGAGTACATCTCCAGATGCCGCCGCGCCGCCGCGATCGCCTCCGGCTCCGTATCCACCAAGATCTCCTCGGCGCTCACCCGCAGCACCCGCATATCGGCCTGCATATGCCCCTTGCGATCCAGCAAAGCCGCATACAGCCCGTCCCCCGGCTCAAGTGCCTCGACGTCGTTCGTCAACTGCCCCTGCAGATACTCAGCCCCATCCGGCCCGGAGACAAGCAGCTTCCCCCGCTCCGACCGATCCAGCAACCCGCATTCCTCCCGCAGCTGCCGGTACTGCGCATCCAGCTCGACTAGAACGTTCTCGCTCATGAATCAGATTCTAGGAAGCGGCTGGTATGGGCGGTTGGGAGGACCCCGAACGAACCTCCCCGCTGTTGTGAGAGAGGGGTCCTCCCAACCGCCCTTCGCACCCCTCACTTTTAGATGTGTCTAAACTAGCTTTTAGACGTGTCTAAACCAGCCGAAGTCAAATCAGAGGCAATCGAGGACTACTGCAAGGCGATCTACGCGATCGCCCGCGAGCGCACCGGCCTCGTCCTCAACGGCGAGGTCGCCCACCGCCTCGAGGTCGCGCCCGCCACCGCCACCTCGATGCTGAAACGCCTCGCCGGCCTCGGCCTGGTCGACTACATGCCCTACAAGGGGGTCAGCCTGACCCCGGCGGGGGAGAAGGTCGCGCTCGAGGTGATCCGCCACCACCGCCTGATCGAGGCCTACCTCTCCGAGGCCCTGGGGATGCCTGCCGACCGCGTCCACGAGGAGGCGGAGGTGCTCGAGCACTACATCTCCGAGGATCTCGAGGCGCTGATCGCCGCCAAGCTCGGCGAACCCAGCCACGATCCGCACGGGACCCCGATCCCCGGCCCCGACCTGCTGCCGCCGGTCGGCGAAAGGAGCCCGCGGTGAAGCCGCTCTCGCCACCGCCGGCACCGCCCGAGCCGAAGGAAGCAACCGTCGAGAGCGTGCTCCCGGGCGAGGCCCGGGTCGCCGAAGCCGCCCGCCGCTCGCTCGACGGGCACACCACCGGCGTCGGCCGGCTCTGGCCCTTCCTCGGCCCCGCTTTCATCGCCGCCGTCGCCTATATAGACCCCGGCAACTTCGCCACCAACATCGCCGGCGGCGCCAAGTTCGGCTACCTGCTGCTGTGGGTGGTGCTCTCGGCCAACCTGATCGCGATGCTGGTGCAGACGCAGTCGGCCAAGCTCGGCATCGCCACCGGCAAGAACCTGGCCGAGCTCTGCCGCGAGCGCTTCTCGCGCCGCACCTCGATCGGCCTCTGGCTGCAGGCCGAGCTGGTCTCGATGGCGACCGACGTCGCCGAGGTGGTCGGGGCCGCGCTCGGGCTCAACCTGCTCTTCGGCATCCCGCTGTTCCCGGCCGGGATCATCGCCGGCATCGGCGCCTTCGCGATCCTCGCCCTGCAGCAGCAGGGCTACCGGCGCCTCGAGGCGGGGATCAGCGTCCTCGTCGGCGTCGTCGTCGCCTCCTTCGTCTACGAGCTCTTCGATGCCAGTCCGGAAGCGAGCGAAATCGGCAAGCACCTCTTCGTCCCCGGCTTCGCCGGCACCGAGAGCATCCTGCTCGCCACCGGGATCATCGGTGCCACCGTGATGCCGCACGTCGTCTACCTGCACTCGGCCCTGACTCAGCGGCGGATCGTCGGCCGCGACGAGGCCGAGCGCAAGCGCATCCTCGGCTTCGAGAAAGTCGACGTGGTGATCGCCCTCTCGCTGGCGGGGCTGGTCAACCTCTCGATGATGATCGTCGCCGCTGCCCTCTTCCACACCAGCGGCCTGACCGGGGTCGACTCGATCGACGGCGCCTACGAAGGGCTGCAGCAGCTCGTCTCCGACCGCGCCGCCACCGTCTTCGGCATCGCCCTGCTGGCCTCCGGCTTCGCCTCCTCCTCGGTCGGGACGATGGCCGGGCAGGTGGTGATGCAGGGCTTCATCCGCCGCCGCATCCCGATCTTCGTCCGCCGCGCCGTCACCCTGGCGCCGGCCCTGGTGGTGCTGGCGATCGGGGTCGACCCGACCGATGCCCTGGTCGGCAGCCAGGTCGTCCTCTCCTTCGGCATCCCCTTCGCCCTGGTGCCGCTGCTGATCATCGCGAGCAAGCGCGAGGTGATGGGGGACCTGGTCAATCCGGGCTGGCTGAGCGGGCTGGCCGGGCTGATCGCGGCGATGATCATCGCCCTCAACGTCTTCCTTCTCTACGAGGTCTTCCTCGGCTGATGCGGCGGCGCGGGGAGTTCGCAATCGGCTCGACGCTGCGGGCGGAGCCGGCCGCGGTCTGGGAGCGGGCGATGAGCGCCGAGGGGATCAACGCCGAGCTGGCGCCGCTACTGCGGATGACGGTGCCGCGCGGGCTCGACAGCCTCGACCTGCATGGCCTGGGGCCCGGGCCGCTGGGGCGCAGCTGGCTGCTGCTGTTCGGGGTGCTCCCGATCGACTACGACGAGATCGGGCTGGAGCGGATCGAGCCGGGGCGCGGCTTCCTGGAGCGTTCGACGATGCTCACGCAGCGACTCTGGGAGCACGAACGGACGATCGAGGCCGACGGGGCGGGCGGCGCGACGATCGTCGACCGGGTCGCCTGGGAACCCAGGCCGCCGCTGCCCGGGCGCTTGCTTCAGCCCGTGATCGCCGCCGTCTTCCGCCACCGCCACAAGCAGCTGCACCGCCACTTCGGCGGCGCTCCGCTGTCGCGGCGCTAGGCTTCCGCCTGTGCCCCTCGCCGACGACTTCCAGCGCGTGCTCGACGCGTTGCCGCCCGACTGGACCGACCTCGAGCTCGACCTGCGGATCGACGACGAGGCCCAGTACATCGACAGCGCCGTGGCCCTGAGCCAGGTCAACGCTCAGGTCTACAACCGGGCCGAGTGGCACTGGCGGCTGCTGGTCGCCCACAGCTTCGGCCACGCGGCCGCGGCGGAGACCGTCAAGGGCGTGCTGGCGAAGCTCGACGACGACGGGGTCAGCGGCGAGCTGGCCGTCGCCGAGGTGCGCGAGGGCCGCTCCGAGGTCGTGCAGATGTGGGGCCGGCCGGAGAGCGTCCGCGAGGAGTTCCGCCAGCGCCGCTCGATCTAGTGGGCGGCCGCTGATGGCCCGGGTGCTGGCCGTCGCCGACCTGATGCTCGGCAGCAAGGTGGAGGCGACGCTGACCGCGGCCGGCCACGAGGTGGCGCTCGCGCCCTCGCTGCAGGCCGCCGATCTCGCCGGCGTCGAGCTGCTGGTCGCCGACCTCGACAGCGAGAGCCCCGAGGCTCTGGTCGGCCTTGGCGTACCGGTACTCGGCTTCTACTCCCACGTCAACGCCGAGACGCGGGCGGCGGCGGAGGCGGCGGGCGTCGATCTGGCGGTGCCGCGCTCGCGGCTGGCGCGGGAACTGCCGGAGCTCGCCGAGCGGTTGCTGAACCCGAGCTAGCCCTGCAGGTCGAAAGCGGCGTTGACATCGAGCGGTCGTTTGAGGATGCCGTTTTCGAGATCCCAGGCTGCCCATTCGCGCAAGATGCTCGGCTTGAATGGCACCGCGTGGATGGAGAACGCCACCACGTTAAACCGCTCCTGTTGGGCCAGTTCGTCCAAGGACGGGTCTGCAGCAAGCAGATCCTGCAGGGCCTTGGTGGGCTGGAGCTCGGTGAACTTGTAGCCCCGCATGGTCGCGCCGACGACTGCCTTGACGAGATCGGGGTCGCTTTCCAGCAGGTCTCGGGACGTGGCCAGGACCAGCTCCGGGTACTTGGGGGCCCCGTACTTGTCGACGACGAACTTGCGGATCGGGACGTTCATCCGTTCGAGCTCCACCCCCTCTGCGGTCCAGAAGGCCGTGACGGCATCCACTTTTCTGGCGGCGAGCGCCGAGACGGCGTTGAAACCGATCGTCACCTTCTTCACCTTGGCCGGGTCGCCGCCGTCCGCCTTCACCTCGGCGTCGACGACGGCATCGTCGGAGGGCAGGCCGGTGACGCCGACCGTGCGGCCCTCGAGGTCGCGGGGTCGGCGTATGTCGCCGTAGTAGTGAGTCAGAACAGAGGCAAGGGGGCGGTGAACGATAGGCATCAGCCCGACCACGTCGAGGCCCTGCTCGCGGGCGATCCCGAGATCGTGAATGTCGAGCACCGCGAAGTCGGTGTGGCCGCCGGCGAGCAGCTTCGGGGCGTCGGTCGACTCGCCCGGTTGTTCGATCGTCAGGTCGACGCCCGCCTTGCGGTAGAAGCCCTCTGCCTTGGCGGCGTAGATCCCGGCGTGGACCGCGTTGGCCTTGGCGTCGAGCATGAGGGTCGCGCTTTGCGGCCCGTCCCCGCCACTCCCACCGCAGCCGGCGATGCCGGCGAGGAGGAGGGCAAGCAGGGACAAAGCAGCAGCCCGTTTCATTACGTAAGAAACTTAGATCATTTTGTAGATACAGATCGATTCGGTTGCGCTGACGGCGAATGGCGTCTCGCCTCAGGAGTTCAAATCGAAAGCGGCGTCGACGTCGAGCGCTCGTTCGAGCAGACCGTGCCGGAGGTCCCAGGCCGCCCACTGGTCGAGGACGTTGCGACGGAAGGGGGCCGGGCCGAGATCGGGGAGGAGGGCATCGAGCTGAGCCTGCTGTTCGGAGCGGTCGAGGGCGGGGTTGACGGCGAGCAGGTCGTCGAGCGCCTTGGCGGGTTGCTGCTCGGTGAAGGCGTAGCCGCGGCGGGTCGCGTCGACCACGGACCGGACCAGATCCGGGTCCTGGTCGAGCGTCTTCCGGGAGGTGGTGAGGATCAGCTCGGGGTAGGGCGGGGCGCCGTAGCGGTCGACTTTGAAGATCCGGATCGGCACGCCCTGTCGTTGCAGGGCCACGCCCTCGGCGTTCCAGAAGCCGGTCGCGGCGTCGACCTTGCCGGCGGCGAGGGAGGAAACGGCGTTGAAGCCGATCGTCACCTCGTCGACCGCGGCCGGGTCGCCGCCGTCGGCGCTGACCTCGGAGTCGACCACCGCTTCGTCGGAGGGCAGGCCGGTGACGCCGACCGGGCGGCCCTCGAGATCGCGCGGCCGCCGCACGCCGCTGTCGGCGTGGGCGATCACCGCGGCCAGCGGCCGCTGCACGATCGGCATCACCCCGACCAGATCGAGCCCTTTCTCACGGGCGATCCCGAGGTCGTGGATGTCGAGGATCGCGAAGTCGGTGCGGCCGGCGGCGAGCAGCTTCGGGGCGTCGGTCGATTCGCCCGGCTGCTCGATCTTGAGGTCGACCCCGGCGTCTTCGTAGAAGCCCTGGCCCTGCGCCGCGTAGATCCCGGAGTGGACGGCGTTCGGCGTGAAGTCGAGCACAAGGCTCGCGCCTTTCGGCGCGCCCGGTTCCGCGCCGCCCCCACCGCAGCCGACTACGCCGGCAAGCAGGAGGACGGCCGCCAGCAGCGCGACAGTCCGTCTCATCTGCCGGCCAACCTAATCCATTGAGCAAATATGAGTAGACTGCCGCCGCTTACCTGATCACGGGATCGAGGAGGAGAATAAGAGTGCAGGAACGAGGTCTGGCCGCATATCTTGCTGAGTTGATCGGCACGCTTTTGCTGGTCTTTTTCATCACCAGCGTTGTCGTGCTGTTCGTATCGACCGGAAGCCAGGCCCAGTTCGGCTCGGACTTCGCGGTAATCGGGCTCGTCCACGCCTTCCTGCTGTTCGGACTGATCGTCATGTTCGGCGTTGTCAGTGGTGGTCACTTCAACCCGGCGGTGACGCTGGCCGCGATGGTGATCAAACGGATCAAGCCGCTCGATGGCGCGATCTACATGCTCGCCCAGCTCTCCGGGGCCGTCCTCGGCGCGCTGCTGACCAAGGGCCTGCTGCTCGACGAGGGTCGGGCCACCCACTACGGGGCCGCCGAAGTGAGCGGTCTTCTCAGCGGCGCCTTTCCGGGCTCGATCGTCGAGGGGATCGGCACCTTCTGCCTTGTCCTCGTCATCCTCGCCGCGGTCTACTCGAAGAAGAGCCTGAAGGACTGGGCTCCGCTGGCGATCGGCACCACCCTCGGTTTCATCGTCATGGTCGGCGGCCCGCTGACCGGCGGCTCCTACAACCCGGCCCGCTGGTTCGGTCCCGCCCTGGTCGGCAACGACTTCGGCGGCTTCGCCGGGGTCTGGCCCTACCTGGCCGGTCCGATCGTCGGCGCGCTGCTTGCCGCCGCGGTCTTCAAGTTCGTGCTCGAGCCCGGCGGCCTGCCGCCGACCGAAGCACCGGAGCGCACCCGGCCGCCGACGGCGAAAGCCGCCACGCCGGGCAGCTCCAAATCCGCCGACTGAGCTGATCTGAGGCAACCGTCGGGCCTGGCCGGCCCGGCGGTTGCAGTAGCTTGGGCGGGGTGCGAAGGGTCACCTTCTCCCGCAACTACACGCTCTCCCTCTCGCGTACCTGCCAGTGCTACTGCAAGTACTGCGCTTTCGCGACCCACAAAGCGCACATCCACGCGCCGGAGAAGGTTGAGGCGCTGCTGGACGAGGCGGTCAAGCGGAACACCAAGGAGCTGCTGGTTCTCACCGGCGAGCGGCCGGAGGTCAACCCGGAGGTCGCCGCGCGGCTGGCCGAGTGGGGCCACGAGGACTTCACCTCCTACGTCGTCTGGGCCTGCGAGCGGGCGCTGGAGCGGGGGATGCTGCCGCACACGAATCTTGGGGTGCTGAGCAAGGTTGACCTGGCTCGACTGCGCGAGGTGACCGCGTCGCAGGGGCTGATGCTGGAGTCGACCGCGGAGCGGCTGATGGAGACCGTTCACGCCGGGTCGCCCACGAAGCATCCAGCGGCGAGGTTGGCCACGATTGAGGCCGCTGGCGAACTAAAGATTCCGTTCACCAGCGGCATCCTGGTTGGCATCGGTGAGACTGAGGACGATCGCGTCGAGGCGCTGGAAGCGCTGGCCGAGCTGCATGGGAGGTACGGGCATTTGCAGGAGGTGATCCTGCAGAACTTCGTGCCGCACCCCAAGTACTACGGGGCCGAGGTGGCGGATATCGCGGATCAGGCTTCGCGGGTGCGGTGGAGGGGCGATGGGGATGACCCCTCTCTCGCAACAGATGGGGAGGCTCGTTCGGGGTCATCCCCATCGCCATCGAGCGGCGGCGGCGACGCGGCGGGGATCGAGGTGCCAGCGTGGGCCGAGCCGGTCGGGATCGGGGAGATCAAGCGGCTGATCCAGGAGAGCAAGAGGCTGATGCCGGATGTCGGCGTTCAGATTCCACCGAACCTGTCCGACTGGTGGTCGGAGCTGGTGGAAGCGGGCGCGACTGATCTCGGAGGGCTTTCTGCCAACGGCGATCACATCTCGCCGGAGCACGCGTTTCCGAGCCCGCACCAAGTGCGGAAGGAGCTGGCGCCGAAGGGGTTTGCGCTGACCGAGCGGTTGTGTGTCTACCCGCAGTACATGGATGCGGATTGGATGGAGCAGGGCGTGCTGGATGTGATCAAGCTGAAGTACTGGAGCTTCATTCCGCGGCGGGGGTCCGGGCGCCGCAGTGAAGAGGCGCTCGAGGCGGGGCTGAGCGAGCGGGCGATCGCCAAGGGGCGCGAGGGGGTCGAGCTCTCCGAGGACGAGTTGACGGCGCTGTTCGTCGAGAACCGGCCGCAGGTGGTGGAGGAGATGCGGGTCGCCGCCGACGAGCTGCGGGCCGAGCTGCACGGGGACCGGGCGACGTTCGTGGTCAACCGCAACATCAACTTCACCAACATCTGCGTGGTCGGCTGCGCCTTCTGCGGGTTCGGGCAGGGCCGGCGCTCGCCCGACGCCTACGAAGTCTCGGAGGAGGACTTCGCGGCGCGGATCGAAGAAGCGGTGGAGTTCGGCGCCACCGAGCTCTGCATGCAGGGCGGCATCCATCCCGACCTGACCTTGGAGGAGTACGGCAAGTGGCTGCGGCTGGCCAAGGACGTAGCCCCGCAGCTCCATCTGCACGCCTACTCGCCGATGGAGGTCGATTACATGTGCGAGAAGTCGGGCAAGCAGCCGGCGGAGGTCTTCGAGTACCTGCTCGAGTGCGGCCTCGGCTCGACGCCCGGCACCGCCGCCGAGGTGCTCGACGACGGCGTGCGCCAGCGGATCTCACCGAACAAGCTCCCGGCGGGCCGCTGGGTCGAGATCATCGAAGCCTCCCACCGGGCCGGCCTGCGCTCGACCTCGACGGTGATGTTCGGCCACATCGAGGAGCCGCGCGAGCTGGCCCGCCACATGCGGGTCGTCCGCGGCCTGCAGGAACGGACCGGCGGCATCACCGAGTTCGTCCCGCTCAGCTTCATCCCCTTCAACACGATGCTCGGCCGCACCCACGGGATCGAGGAGATCTCGATGGCCGACAACCTCAAGCACACCGCCGCCTTCCGGCTGGCGCTGGGACGGACGATCCCCAACCTGCAGGCGAGCTGGGTGAAGATGGGCCTGGAGGGGGCGACCGAGTCGTTGCGCTGGGGCGTCAACGACCTCGGCGGCACCCTGATGGAGGAGAACATCTCGCGCATGGCCGGCTCCCAGCACGGGGTGCGACTGGAGCCCGAGCAGCTCGCCGAGGCGGCCCGCGCCGCCAGCCGCGAGCCCGCCCAGCGCACCACCCTCTACGAGATCGTCGAGACCTACGCCAACGCTTGAGCGGTGCCGATCCGGGTAGCTGATTCTCGACAGAGATAAGCCACCGGAAGGATCGAGATGAGCGACGACGTGAAGAACGCCGATGACGCCAAGGGCCGGGTCAAGGAGGCCGCGGGTGACCTCACGGGCGACAAGGACTTGAAGCGAGAGGGAAAGGTCGACCAGGCGGGCGGTAAGGCCAAGGAGGGAGTCGAGAAGGTGACCGACAAGGTCAAGGACGCCCTGAAGCGGGACTAGCACCACCAAAAGCCGGCGGGTCGGCCACGGGAGGTAGGGCTCGGCCGACCCGTCCGGCCCTTTACTTGGAGAGCGCCGCGACTCTCAGCGGGGCATTCATTTCAGCGAAACATGTCCTCGTCGCGGGGGCGGCGCAGTGCCGCGGCCCCAGGCCCGTCCTCGGCGCCGACGAAGCGCCCGAGGCCACGCACAACCGCCACCGGCACACCACTCGCCTTGTCCCGGACCAGGTCCGCCGCACCTGCCGCCTCGTCGGCGATAGCTATCAGCGTCGCCTGCAGTTCTCGGCCCGCGCTGTCGCGCCTCCCGCGCCAATCGTCAAGTGGGGCGAGTCCCGCGCAGCCGATGGCGACCTCGGCTTGGCCGAGTCGCCAAGCTCGGCCGAAGCTGTCGCTGATCACTACGGCCACTTTGGGGGGGAACCGGGTGTGGGGGTCGGCGGACAAAAGCGGGGAGTGTCCGGCGACCCCCACACCCGGTTCCCCAACGAGCGCCGCAGTGATTTCGGTTCGGATTCGACGAGCGGAGGCGTCAGGATCGGCGGGCAGCAGACAGACGGTGTCGGGATCGGGGAGGTTGGAGCTGTCGATGCCGGCGTTGGCGCAGACGAAGCCGTGGCGAGTCTCGACGATGAGGACGCCGCGCTCGGCCCGCAGCACCTCCTCGCTCTCCTCCAGGACCAGCTCGACCAAGGCCGGCTCTTTGCCCAGCATCGCCGCGAGCTTGCGCGCCTCGGCGCCAGGCAGGACCGAGGAGAGCCGGCGGACCCGGCCCTCGGCCTTGGAGACGATCTTCTGCGAGACGACGACGACGTCGCCGTCCTCGAGCTCGGCGCGAGCGGCGATCTCCTCGCCGACGCTCATCCCCTCGGCGAACTCCGGCAGGCCGCGGATCGCGGACACCCGCAGCTCTCCCTCACTCATTCCGCGGTTCTCTTCCCGCGCATTTCGTGGACAAGGAACCGCGCAACCCGGAGACGCTCATATCCCCAGTGCCCTGGCGGTGCGGCGGGCGCGGCCGGGGCGGTTCTCCAGCTCGCGGGTCAGGGCGATGACGTCGGCCGGGGTGTCGAGGTCGAGCCCGAGCGAGGCCAGCTCCTCCACCCCGAAGGGAACGCCGGCCGCACGCGCAAGGGCGACGTGGCGGGCGCAGCTGCCCTCGCCGAAGGCGGGGGCGATCGCCCCGGGCGGGCACAGCGCCAGGGCGTTGGTGCCGCTGCCGTGGCGGTCGGGGACGATCCCCACGTAGCGCTCGGGCAGCCCGGTCAGGAGCCGGTCGAGCTCGCGCGGGTCGAGCAGCGGGCAGTCGCCGGCGAGGAGGACGACGCAGCCGGCGCCGTCGGCTTCGGCCCGGGCGATCCCCGCCAGGGCGGCCCCGACGTGGCCGCCGTCCTCGGGGTCGGGCACCACCTCGGCCCCCGCGGCGGCCGCCATCTCCTGCGCGGCGGGGTCGCCGGTGACGAGGATCGTGCGCTCGATCGTCCGCGCCTCGCCGATCGCCTCCAGCACGTCGCCGACCATCGCCGCCATCAGGGTCCGGCGCTGCTCGCCGTCAAGGCCGGCGGCGAGCCGCTGCTTGGCGGCGTTGAAGCGCTTGACCGGGAGGACCGCGGTGGCCTTCACGCGGCGGCGACGGTTGTCTGGGCGGGCCCGGCCGTCATCGCAATCAGGCGGCGAGGCCGGCGGCGTAGTCGAGCACGATGCGGGCGACCCGGGCGCGGCCGCCGGCGCCCTCCATCAGGGTCGGCGCGACCTCGGTCGCGACCTCGACCGGCGGCGGGTCGGGGTCGCCCTCGTCGACGACCATGCCGTCGATCAGCCCGGCATATAGCGAGGCGACCCCGGCCGCCGTGGTCGGGCGGCTGAGCGCTTCCATGAAGCGGTCGGTGGGCCCCTTCACCACCTGACCGGCGACGTAGGGGCTGACCGCGACGACCGGGGCGGGGGAGGCGGCGATCGCGTCGCGCAGGCCGGGCACGGCGAGGATCGGGCCGATGCTGATCACCGGGTTGGAGGGCCCGATCACGATCGCCTCGGCGGCGTGCAGCGCCGCCAGCACCTCGCGGCTCGGCTCGGCGCTCTCGATCCCCTCCAGCTCGACCCCGACCACGTCGGGCTCGCCGCGGTCGACGATCAGGTACTCCTGCAGGTCGCGCCGCCCGGCCGCGGTCAGCACCTTGGTGCGGACCGGCGAGTCGCTCATCGGCAGCACCTTCGCCTCGACCCCGAGGCCGCGGGCGATCTGCGCCTGGGCGTCGGTCGGTCGGCCGCCCTCCTCGATGAACTGGCGCCGGTAGAGGCAGGCGGCGAGGTCGCGGTCGGAGAGCCCGAACCAGCTTGGCGCGCCCAGCTTCTGCAGGCGCTCGAAGACGGTGAAGGTGTCCTCGCGGATGCCCCAGCCGCGCTCCTCGTCGATTTCGCCGCTGAGCCAGTAGGTGACGAGGTCGGGGTCGGGGGAGACATGGACGCCGAGCGCCTCGATGTCGTCGCCGGTGTTGACGATCACGCTGAGGTCGGCGCCGACCTCCTCCTGCATCCCCGCTGCGAGCTTGGCGCCTCCGGTACCGCCGGCTAGGAGCGCGACGCGCATCTCCCGCTTATGCCCAGTGGTCGGCGTCCGGCAAACCCGTGAGCCGGATTCCGGCGTGCGCCTTGTAGCGGCTGTTGACCGAGATCAGCATCGGCGTCAGCTGCTCGACGATGCGGGCCATCTCGAGGGCGCCGGCGTTGACCGCACGCAGGCCGGGGATCAGCTCGATCAGGCGGGCGACCCGGGCCTTGTCGGCCTTCTTGTCGCCGCAGACCAGCACGTCCTCGCCGAGCTCGGCCTCGGCGTCGGAGAGGGTCGGGGCGCCGACCGTGTGCAGGGCGGAGACGACGGTGACGCCCTCGGGCACCATCTCCTGGGCCTGCTGGGCGGCGGACCCCTGCCAGACGCCGAGCGAGCGGGTCGCCTTGCCGCTGACCGCGGCCGCGAGCGGGACGGTGCAGTCGACCAGGATCTGGCCGGGGCTGAGCGCCTCGCGCAGGTTGTTGAGGTTCTCCGACTGAACGCGGAAGGGGACGGTGAGGAAGACGATCTCACCCTGCTTGGCGGCCTCGCCGTTCTCGAGCCCGGTGACGTCCGCGCCCGGCACGGTGGCGCGGATCTTGGCCGCGGCCTCCTCGGCCCGCTCGGCCGCGCGCGAGCCGAGCACGACCGGTACCCCGGCCTGCGCCCAGCGCGTCGCCAGCCCGGCGCCGAGGGCGCCGGTGCCGCCGATGATCGGGATCGGTTCGAGCTCAGCCACGAGCGCGCCAGTCTAAGCCCCCGCCCCCACGGGCCGCCCGCGCAACCCAGGGGGAGAGAGCTGGCTTCTGTCGACTTAGTGACCCTGTGGGGTCATCAACTCGACAGAAGATGGGGACGGCTTGGGAGTTGGCGCGGCTGCAGCACGGCGTGATCAACACAAAGCAGCTGCGGGAGCTGGGTTTGAGTCCTCAAGCCATCCAGCATCGGGTGGGGCGGGGCAGGCTGCACCGCGTGGAACGGGGCGTCTACGTCCTCGGGAGGCCGGAACTCACGCAGCGGGGACGATGGATGGCGGCGGTTCTGGGCGGAGGCGTGGGAGCCGTGCTCAGCCATGCGAGCGCCGCGGCGCTCTGGGGCGTAGTTCCGGCATCTGGGCCGCCGGAGATCACCGTGCCGGTTACCTGTGGGCGCAAGCGCGACGGCGTCGTCGTGCACCGGCGCCCTGGGCTGCGCGGCGAAGAGGTCTGCGCGCGCCATCGCATCCCGGTCACCTCGCTCGTTCGGACGATGATCGACATCTCCCGCCGGCTGGAGGCCCCGGACCTGGAGCGGGCGGTCAACGAGGCCGACCGGCTCGATTTGATCGACCCGGAGTCATTGCTCGACGCGCTTGGGGCTTATCGCGGGCAGCGCGGTGTCCGGACTCTGGAGGCCCTCCTCTCGCGCCACGTCTTCCGGCTCACCGACTCGGAGCTGGAGCGTCGGTTCCTGCGGCTGGTGGAGCGGGCGAGGCTGCCGCTGCCGGTCACCGGCGTCCGCCTCAATGGCTTCAAGGTCGATTTCTACTGGCCCCATCTCGGTCTCGTGGTCGAGACCGATGGCCTGCGCTACCACCGCACTCCGGCGCAGCAGGCACGTGACCAGCTCCGCGATCAGGCCCACGTCACCGCGGGGCTTACCGCGCTTCGCTTCACCCACGCGCAGGTTTGCTTCGAGACGAGATATGTGATCGCGACCCTGCGGGCGGTGGCGACGCGGCTCGAAGAAGGCTGGCCCGACGACGACCCATCGGGGTCGGGCGCGAACCCGGCGTCATAAGCTGAGCGCATGGTCGAGTTGCCCAAGCAGGTCCGCATCCGCGAGGTCGGGCCCCGCGACGGATTCCAGAACGAGCCGGAGACGATCGACACGGCCGAGAAGGTGCGGCTGATCGACCTGCTCTCGGCGACCGGGGTGGGGCGGTTGGAGATCACCTCGTTCGTGCGGCCGGACGTGATCCCGCAGCTGGCCGATGCGGCCGAGGTGCTGCTGGCGGTCCAGCGCCGCCCGGGGGTCTCCTTCTCGGTCTTGATCCCGAACGAGCGCGGGCTGGAGCGGGCGCTGGGGATGCGCGACCGCTTCGACGAGGTCAGCGTCTTCCTCTCCGCCTCGGAGACCCACAATCGCCACAACGTCAACCGCTCGGTCGAGGAGTCGCTGACCGGGCTGGAGGCGACTCTCGCCACGGCGGGCGCCGCCGGGCTGCGCCGCGAGGGCGTGATCGCCACCTCCTTCGGCTGCCCCTACGAGGGGCACGTGGCGCCGGAGCGGGTCTTCGAGATCGCCGAGCGGCTTGCCGCCGCCGGCTGCGAGGAGGTCGGCTTCGGCGACACCACCGGGATGGCCAACCCACGGCAGGTCCACGAGTTCTTCGCCGCTGCCCGCGAGCGCCTCGCCGGGGTCGAGCTGACCGCGCACTTCCACAACACCCGCGGCCAGGGGCTGGCCAACCTGGTGGCGGCGCTGGAGGAGGGGGTGGAGTCCTTCGAGTCGAGCTTCGGCGAGCTCGGTGGCTGCCCGGTGCCGCCGGGGTCGACCGGCAATGTCGGCAGTGAGGACGTGGTCTCGATGCTGCACGAGATGGGGGTCGAGACCGGGATCGACCTGGCCCGCCTGATCGCCGCCTCGCGGGCGGCGCAGGAAGTCCTGGGCCGCCCGCTTGGGGCGCACGTGCTGCGAGCGGGGCCGGTCGATTGGGAGCCGGGCTCGACGGAGTAGCGAGCATCGGCCGCCCGCCTGGCGGGTCGTGGACTGGCGAGCCGGCCAGTCCGAATAGGCTCCAGCCGTGACCGATTTCGCGAAAGCGCTGGAGGCGGCGCTCTCCGGCGGCCCGCAGCGCCACCACGAGAAGACCGCCGCACAGGGCAAGCTGCCGGTTCGCGAGCGGGTCGAGCGGCTGGTCGACGCGGGCTCCTTCGCCGAGGAGGCGGCGCTCGCCAACTGGGACCAGGAGGGGCTGGGGGCCGACGGCGTCGTCACCGGCCTGGCCACGATCGCCGGCCGCCGCGTCGCTCTGATGGCCAACGACCCGACCGTCAAGGCCGGCTCCTGGGGCCCGAAGACGGTCGAGAAGATCCTCCGTATCCAGGAGCGGGCGCTGAGCCTGCAGGTGCCGCTGGTCTACCTGGTCGACTCAGCCGGGGCGCGGATCACCGACCAGGTGCAGATGTTCCCCGGCCGCCGCGGCGCCGGCCGCATCTTCCACAACGAGGTCCGCCTCTCCGGCCAGGTGCCGCAGATCTGCCTGCTCTTCGGCCCCAGCGCCGCCGGCGGCGCCTACATCCCGGCCTTCTGCGACGTCGTCGTCATGCGTGAGGGCAACGCCTCGATGTACCTGGGCTCGCCGCGGATGGCGGAGATGGTGATCGGCGAGAAGGTGACGCTGGAGGAGATGGGCGGGGCGAAGATGCACACCGGCGTCTCCGGCTGCGGCCACTTCCTGGTCAAGAGCGACGAGGAGGCGATCGACCTCGCCCAGCGCTATCTCTCTTTCATGCCGGAGAACTGGCGCCAGGAGCCGCCCGCGGCGCCGCCCGCCGCGCCCGCCTCCGACGCGCGGATCGCGGAGATCGTCCCCGCCGACGAGAACCAGCCCTTCGACATGCGTGAGGTGCTCGACGCGCTGCTCGACGCCGACTCCTTCCTCGAGGTCCACAAGCGCTGGGCAAAAGAGCTGATCGTCGGCTACGGGCGGCTCGACGGCCGCGTCGTCGGCGTGGTCGCCAGCCAGCCGCGCCAGAAGGGCGGCGTACTCTTCGTCGACTCCGCCGACAAGGCGGCCCGCTTCATCCAGACCTGTAACGCCTTCAACGTGCCGCTGCTCTTCCTCGCCGACGTGCCCGGGTTCATGATCGGGACCGCGGTCGAGCGCCAGGGAATCATCCGCCACGGGGCGAAGATGATCAGCGCCGTCTCCGAAGCGACGGTGCCGAAGATCTCGGTGATCGTCCGCAAGGCCTACGGGGCGGGGCTCTACGCGATGGCCGGGCCCGCCTTCGAGCCCGACTGCTGCATCGCCCTACCGAACGCCTCGATCGCGGTGATGGGCCCGCAGGCCGCGGTCAACGCCGTCTTCCTCAACCAGATCCAGGCGATCGAGGACGAGGCCGAGCGCGAGGCCTTCGTCGCCGCCAAGCGCGAGGAGTACGCCGCGGACATCGACATCCTCCACCTCGCCTCGGAGCTGGTGGTCGACGCCGTGGTCGAGCCGGGGGACCTGCGCGCGGACCTGATCCGCCGCTTCGCCCACGCGACCGGCAAGGACCGCTCCTTCGCCGAGCGCCGCAACCCGGTCACCCCGGCCTGAGCTCCGCTTAACCCGTCCCGCTACCGTTTTGGCGTGGCCAAGAGCGTCAAAGCCCCGCTGGCGGCGTGGATCGCCTGCGCCGGCGCCCTGGTCGGCCTGGCCCTGGTCGCCTACGGGATCGACGCGGCGCAGCGGGCCGACGCGACCCTGCTGACCAAGTTCATCGCCCGCGACGGCAGCTTCGGCTCGCCCGCCGAATCGATCGCCCACCTCGGCGACCCGCTGCCGCTGCTGGTGATGCTGGCGGTCGCCTGCGCGATCGCGCTCTGGCGCGGCAAGCCGCTCGACGCCGCGGCCGCCGTGATCGTCGTCGCCGGTGCCAACCTGACCACGCAGGTGCTGAAGGTCGCGCTCGCCCACCCGCGCTTCCAGTCGGTGCTCGGGCACGACCAGCTCGGGCCGGTCGCTTTCCCCAGCGGCCATACCACCGCCGCCGCCTCGATCGCGATCGCCTTCCTCTTCGTCGTCCCGCACGCGTGGCGCCCCGCGGTCGCGGCGATCGGCGCCTGCTTCGTGGCCGCGGTCGGCTGCTCGGTGATGGTCCTCGCCTGGCACTTCCCCAGCGACGTGCTCGGCGGCATCCTCGTCGCCTCGGGCTGGGGCTTCGCGGTGCTGGCGGCGCGCCGCATCGCCGAAGGCGGCGCCGGCCGCCGCGCCGGGGCGCCGGGCAGGCCGGCTGCGCTCAGGCCGTAGCGGCGGCGCTTGCCGCCTGGTCCCGCGCCAGCTCGTGCGGGTCGTGGGCGCAGAAGAGCGTGACCTCCTCGCCGTGGGCCGCGGCCAGCTCGCGCAGGCGCTCGGCGTTGGCGACGCGGGCGCCGTTGTCGGCGGCGAGGACGCGCTGGAAGACTTTCAGCATCGGCGGGCAGGTGGGTGGGGTGGCGATCTGGCCGCGGTTGAAGTAGGCGTCGCCGCAGTGCAGCAGCCAGCCCTCGCCGCTGTTGACGGCGACGCCGGTGTGCCCGCGCGAGTGGCCGATCAGCGGGATCAGCGCCAGCTCGACGTCGAGACCCGGCAGGATCCGCACGCTCTCGAAGCCGAGCCAGCGATCGCCGCCCGCTTCGGAGCGGTGCTCGACCCAGCGCGGGCCGTGGGCCAGGTGGGCGCGGCGGTAGCGGGCGCGCTCGTCCAGCCGCGGCCGCAGGGCCGCCGCCAGCTCGGGCGCGAAGACGTGTACCGCGGCCGCGGGAAAGTCGGGCAGGCCGCCGGCGTGGTCGGGGTCGAGGTGGGTGGCAACGATGTGACGCACGTCGGTGGCCGCGAAGCCGAGGCCCTCGACCTGGGCCAGGGCCGTCTCCTCGTACCGCGGCCGTGGGCTGAGGAAGGCCCGGAAGGGCTGCCCGAGTTGGGCCGGGTTGCGGGCGTCGGCGGTGCCGAAGCCGGTATCGACCAGGACCAGCCCGTCGGAGCTCTCGATCAGCAAGCAGTGGCAGATCACCTGGGCGCGCGCCAGCGGCCCGCCCTCGCCGCCGATCAGGCGCCCACCGTGTGGGCACAGCGAGCCGCAGCTGAGGTGATGGATCCGCATCCCGCCGCCAGTCTAGTTCGGTCTATCGTTCCCACCGCGCCGGAGTGGCGGAATTGGCATACGCGGTCGGCTCAAAATCGACTGCCCTTACGGGCTTGAGGGTTCGAGTCCCTCCTCCGGCATCGTCGCGCGTCTGCTCCAGGGCATCCATCGGGTGCGCCGGCGCAGACGCGTGCTCTGCCCCGGCGTGGCTAGGAACTACAGCTAGGCCGTCTGCGGAGCGTTCGGCGCGGCGCCGGCGCCGTAGTCCTCACCCGAGCCGATCGGGCGCTCCTCCTCGACCTGCCATTCCTGGTTGAAGCCGTAGAGGGCGACGGCGATGAGGACGATCTGCAGCAGGCCGAGGATGACGACGAGGGTGCCGAGCAGCGAGGAGGAGAGCGCTGCTTCGTCGAAGCCGGCCTTGTCGCGTTCGAACCAGCTGCCGGCGCCGACCGCGCAGAAGATCGCCAGGATCATCGAGAGCGCCGCCGCCACCGGGAGGATGCCGCGGCTCCAGCGAGCGACGAGGAAGGCGAAGAAGGCGTAGAGGGCGGCGTAGATGATGCAGACCGTGCCCATGCCGCTGCCGCCCTTCAGCAACGACCAGCCGCCGATCGCGACGATCGCCGCCAGCACCGCCGTCGCGAGCAGCAGCAGGACGATCACGAACTTGGTCGTGACCGACCCCGCCTTCTCCCGATTGGGCCGCCACAACTCGTAGCCCGGCCTCACCTCTCCTACAGCCATGCCGACGATCATAGAATCTGTCAGCGACGATGCGGCATTGGTCGCGCGTTAAGCCCCCGACCGGGGCACCACGCGGGCGTGGTGAAATTGGCAAACACGCTGGCTTTAGGTGCCAGTGCTCGAGAGAGCTTGGGGGTTCAAATCCCTCCGCCCGCACTGCCGCACCGCGCCGGCCCGCCGCTCGTTACGATCCGGCTCCCTCTGGGGCAGTGGCCCAACTGGCTAAGGCACCGGTCTCCAAAACCGGCGATTCCAGGTTCGAGTCCTGGCTGCCCCGTCTCCTCTTCGTGGCTCTACAGGCCGCATTCCCGCTCCACAGGCGGGTTTGCGGTCTATCTCCTCGGACACGGCCGGAAGGTCAACGGAGGTCAGCGAAAGTCAATAAAAGGCTCTTTTTGACCCCTTTCATTCCCCTGGACATTCCCCCGAGAATGATCGACTGGGCAGTGCCATGACCCGCCATCCCGGACCTTGCCTCACCCGAAGGCAGGGTTCCCTCAATCCTTTCTCGCCGAGGAAACGTGGACCCCGGAGAGTTCAATCGACCGGCTACAAAGTCGAGTTCGAGTGCAAGGCGGCGGGAGTGCTTCGAGGGCGCTCGAGCATAGGAAGCAGCGCGAGGCGGACCAGTCGCACGACGGAGTCTGGGTCATCGACCGTGATGTCCCCGTCGCGCGTAAGCAGCAATGAGATTGCAAGGCGAGCAATCACTTCAGCGACGCCCTCTACATCTGACGTTTCGGCACGACCCGCATCGACTTCAGCCTGAAGCCGCTTCGCGATCAGCGATCGGTAAAGAGCGAGCACCGGGCCGCCGTCGATCGTGAGCGGCGGCAGCAGGACCTCGGGTTCACGCCGCAAGATCCCGTCGAACAGCGGGTGGCTGCGCACGTAGCGCCCGGCGAAGGCGAAGCCTTCAACGAGCCTGTCCTCGAGCGTCTCGGCACCCTCCCAGAGCAGGTCGAGCTCTTCCATGCCACGGCGTACCTCGCGTGCGATGACGACCGCGACGAGGCCCTGCTTGCTCTCGAAGCGGCGAAAGACGGTCATCCGGGAGACGCCGGCCCGGCGCGCGACGTCTTCCATCGACGTGCGACGAATGCCGTGCTCGGCGAACTCCGCAAGCCCCGCCGCGGCAACTTGGTCGAAGACCGCGTCCTCGCCCAGAGGGGGCGTCGCTGCGAGAGCTTCGGCGATTGGGCTCATGAGATACGCTGATACTCCATTCTCACAAAGTACCAAAGAGAGAGGTCATGGATAAAGCGCTCGCCGATCTGCCCCGACTGCGACGCCCCGCAGTCGTCAATGCCGCTCAGTACTGGCTCGCCCCGGAGCGGTTCGCGCGCAGTTGCCAGCGCCTCGGTGACCGCTTCCTGGTTCCGATGCCATCGGCGACGGGGCCGTGGCTGTGCCTGACTGACCCCGAGGACATCAAGCGCATCTTCACCGCCGACACCGGTGTGCTTCGCCTCGGGGCGGCGCTGGCCAAGGCCTCGGCGCACCATCTCGTCCTCGGCCCGACGGGCCTCACGAACCTCGATGGCCCCGAGCACATGCGCATGCGGCGAAGGCAGTTGCCGCCGTTCCACGGACGCGCGCTCCCCAGCTACCACGAGACCATGGAGCGCAAGGCCGAAGAGGCTCTTGCGCGCTGGCCCTACGGTCGCCCCACCCCCGCTGGGCCACAGATCGAGGGGATCACTCTCGAGGTAATGATGGCCACGGTGTTCGGGGTCACCGAACCCGCACGCGTCGAGCGGCTGCGCGCAGCGACGCTCGATCTGCTTCGCGAGGGCCATTCGCGGCGCTTCTTCATTCAGACCATGATCGCGACCAGCCGTAAGGACGGGTGGGATAGGCCGTTCCCGCGGATGAGCCGCGCAATCGCCGCGGTCGACGCGGTCGTGATGGAAGAGGTCGCCGAGCGCCGCAGGGAGGACAGGCTCGATGGCCAGGATGTCCTCGGAATGTTCCTTCGCACCTCCGATCAGGATCAGCTGATGAGCGACAACGAGATCTGCGATGCGATGCGGACTCTCTTGCTCGGCGGCCACGACACCACTGCCTCCACCCTGACCTGGGTGCTCGAGCACATCAGTCGCTTCCCTGACGTGCTCGCGCGCCTGGAAAGCGCCGCGCTGGACGAAGACGACGAATATCTCGACGCGGTGATCAAGGAGACGATGCGCCTGCGCCCAGCCTTCCCGCTCACCGCACGGCTCGCAACCGAGCCGTTCGAGCTGCCGGGCCTGACCATTCCGAGCGGCACCATGATCGTCCCCTACATCACGCTCGTGCATCGCCGTCCCGAGCTCTATCCCGATCCGCTCAGCTTCCGGCCGGAGCGCTTCCTCGACACCCGCGCTGGGACCTACACCTGGATTCCCTTCGGCGGCGGACCGAGGCGATGCATCGGTGCCGCCTTCTCCATGGCCGAGGCCCGAATCGTGCTGAGGACGATCCTGCGCCAAGCCCGCATCGAACCTTCCCGGCGGCGTGCGGAGCGGGTCGCGCGCCGCAACGTCTTCATCGTGCCGGCCCACGGCGGGCGAGTCACGCTTCAGTTACGCACAGCCGAGACCGATCGCCGACAGCGTGCCCTTCGGGGTGACCATGCGGGAGCCGTCTAGCCGCGAAGTGGGATCACAGATCACGGTCGCGAGCAGAGGAGCCGGCGCTGTCTCTCCGCCGTTGGCGCGCGCGGGGTGGGTGCGCGAGATCAACCTGCCGTTAGTTGATTCGTGACGGTGACCGGGATCGCTCTGATCGTGCTGGCGTTCCCGGAGGTTGGAGAGGTCGAACCGGTCTAGACCGGCTTTACAGGTCGGGCTGCGGTAATAGATCTCGCCTCGGCGTCAGCGACCTTCCGCCGGGACCTGCTGAGGTCCTGGGTTGGTCAGAGTCTGCGATACGGTCGCCGTCATGGCCATCCTCGAACTGATCGGAGATTCACCATCGCCAGTTCAGACGACGACGCAACCGTTCGTGAGTTCTATCGGGCCTACGCAGAGCAGGACGGCGCGACCCTGCTGAAAGTCATGTCCGAGAACCTGGAGGTCCATGTCTCCGGGAACCATCCGCTCTCCGGGGACTACCGAGGACAGGAGGAGGTTTTCGGATACATCGGGAAGGTGGGGGCCTGGACGGGCGGCGAAGGCGGCTTCGCCGTCGACGCGGTGCTCACCGACGAGGAGGGCTATGCGGCCGCGATCGTCACCGCCACCGGGTTCCACGACGGCGTGAAGTTCGAGCGGCCGGTCCTCCATCTCTTCAAGCTTCGGGATGGCGTGATCGTGGACTATCGCGATCTGCCCTTCGACCAACACGCCGAGGACGCATTCTTCGCGGGGGCGTAGCAGCGCGCCGGTTACTCGTTCGCGACACCTGAAAGATGGACCTTCATCGCCTCGATCAGGGCCTGCACCGCTGACTGAGGACGAAGCATGTCGGTGATCGAGGCGATCCTGCCCTCAGAGTCGAATCGCAGCAGCTGCAGGGCTTCCCCTTCGCGGCCTCCGATCTTGACTTTGGAGATCAGCGCCACCGCATCGTCGGTCGTGAACTCATCGGTGTATTCCAGCTCCTCGGTGACGGCGCTGAGGCCCTGAAGGACAGCGAAGACCGTCTCTGGCCCCTCGAACGGACGGAATGGGATCGGGCTGTAGAGCTTTACGTTGGGGGCGAGCATTCCCTCGATCGGCGCGATATCTCGGTTCTCTACTGCCAGCCTAAACGGATGCATTCAGCCTCCTGATGGGCTTGGCGAGGGAAGTCGGAAGGCCGCGCTTTGATCAGCTCGCGAACAAGGGTGGAATCTCGGGGTTCGAGTCCTAACCAGCGTCATCGCGTTGCGCATAGAGAGCATCGACGTGCGACATGCCCTTTGGGGGCAGCATTGCCCCGACGATCCAGATCACTGGAACGAGGAAACCGAATACAAACAGAATGTAGTGCTTGTTTTTGAACGTCCTGACTCCAAGAACGATGAGAAGGACGACGTAAACGATGCCGAGGCCGACGAAAAGCAAGATCCGATCCTCTCCGGTAGTGGTAGGTCACCATAGACCGTGGCACGTCGAATATGGCGTGGCGATTTGTCCTCGCACCTCAGGAAGTCGGATCGCTCCAAGCGCGCGGGCCTGGTGGGAGCCCTAGGTGTGTTCGCACTCGGGGACGATCGCGCCGTCGTCGATGACCGGGTACATCGGGCTGAGCCGGCTCTTGGAGTGATGCAGCCCAAGCCAGTGCCCATACTCGTGGACCACGGTCAGGCATCGCAGCCGGTTCGAGAGGCCGCGTTCGATGATCATTTCGCACGGTCCGCTTTCGGCGGGGTCCGGGATCGTCGCCTGGCCGAGCACCAGGCCCGGCAGCTTGGCGAAGGTGACGGCCTCGGCCGAGCAGCGCGCCGGCACGCTCTGGTGCCAGTAGGCGGCGGCGGCGTCGAGGTCCTCGTGCAGGGTTGCGGGCGCGGGGGCGGCGAGGGAGAGGGCGGCGCTTGCGACCGCCACGGCGGCGATCATCGAGTGCTTCCAGCGCGGTCCATGAAGAGCAGTGGACCACAGGGGGACCACGAATGTTCGGGAATGCCCCTCATAGATTCGTCCGCAGAGCCCGCGAAAGCTAAAGCCATGGTCCAGACAACGAACGTCTAGCTGCGTCACCGATGCTCAAGTCGCCCCGATCGGTGGGCGATGGACCCGGACACCAGGGCAAAACCCTTCGACACAGGCACCCTCGTCGCGAGACGAATCCGCAAAGCCACGGGACTCCGCCGGAGTCAGCCGGGCCACCGAAGACCTCACACCCGAGCCGCCCCCGAGGCGGGAAGCGGCGGGGGACCGGGAACGTCGCCAGGACTGCTCGACATACAGGGAGGACATCAATGTCCAACCGATTCGATCTCAGGCGGCTCCGGCTTGCCGGCATCGCCCTTGCGGCGACCCTCGCCTTCGCGGCGCTGCCCGTCGCGGCCCAGGCCTCGGCAGTCAATCTCGGCACCGTCTCGCCATTCGTCGTCCTCGGCGGCTCGACCGTCACCAACGAAGGCACCTCGGTCCTCAACGGCGATCTCGGTCTCTCGCCGGGCACCTCGCTGACGGGGTTCAACGAAGCCGTCGTCAACGGCGTCACCCACGAAAACGACGCCGTCGCGGCGCAGGGTCAGTCCGACCTCACCACCGCCTACAACGTCGCCGCCGGGCAGCCGATCCCGCCCAGCAACGATCTCACCGGGATCGATCTCGGCAGCAAAAAATTGACCGCCGGCGCCTACGGGTTCTCGACCTCGGCCCAGCTCACCGGTCAGCTGACGCTCGACGCCCAGGGTGACCCCAATGCCCAGTTCGTCTTCGTGATCGGCTCGACCTTGACCACGGCCTCGGCCAGTTCGGTCGTCCTCGTCAACGGCGCCTCCCCCTGCAACGTCTACTGGAAGGTCGGCAGCTCGGCGACGCTGGGCTCGACCACCTCGTTCGCGGGCAACCTGATGTCGCTGGCCAGCATCTCGGTCAACAACGGAGTCAACGTAGTCGGCCGCCTGCTCGCCCGCGAAGGCGCGGTGACGCTGCTCAACGACGTGCTCAGCAGGCCCAACTGCGCCACCGGCTCCACGCCCACCCCGACCCCTACCCCGACGCCCACGCCGTCCGGCTCCGCGCCGACCACGACGACCAGCCCGATCGCCACCACGCCCAAGGGCGGCGGCAGCAAGAAGGCTGACGGCAAGGGCAAGCCGGGCAGCAAGCCCGCCGTCGGCAACGGCACCGCGACCCTCGGCCGCGGCAGGACCACCGCCACCGGCACCCGGGCTACGGTCCACGGTCGCGAAATCGCCAGCGTCGTCTTCACCGACAACGGCAAACGGATCCCGAACACGTCGAAGACGCAGGCGAACGTGCCGGCCACGCCCGGCGCCCACGTCGTCGTCGCCCACGTGAAGTTCAAAGACAGGACCAAGTCGCAGACCGAGACGGTCACGATCCGGGTTCCCCGTCCCGTGCTCCACCCGCGTCACGGGTCCTCGCAATTCACCGGATGACCGGCTCGCGCGGCAGCGGCGATCGACCCCTCGGCAGGCGCCGGGGGGTCGCCGCGGGCGTCTCCGTCCTCGCCCTCTCGGCGCTTGCCTTCGTGGTCGCGACGCCGGCCCCGGCCGCGGCTCCTCGGACCCAGGCGCTGGTCGTCCTGCTCCACGGGCACGTCGCCCGCGCGGCACCGAGGGCTGATGCTCGCGTGATCGAAGCGGTGGCCGCGCGCCGCCCGCTGACCCGGGTGGCGACGGTCCTGCCGGTGCTCGGCCACGGCGGTCGTGGCGACGGCTGGCTGCGGGTGCGACTGCCGGGACGCCCCAACAGCCATACGGGATGGATCTCCGGCAGGCGAACCCGTGCGACGGAGACCCCGTGGCGCATCCTCGTCTCGCTCTCCGCCCGGCGGGTCACCGTGAGCAATTCGGGCCGCACGGTGCGACGCTTCCGGGCTGTCGTCGGCAAGCCCTCGACGCCGACGCCGCGCGGGTCCTTCTTCGTCGAGGAGGCCGTGGCGCTCTCCTCCGATGAAGCGGGAGGGCCCTACGCGCTGGCCACCAGCGCCAGGTCGAACGTCTTCCAGGAATTCGAGGGCGGCCCGGGGCAGATCGGCATCCACGGGACCGCCAACCTCAGCGGCGCTCCCGGTAGCGCCGCCTCCCACGGCTGCATCCGCCTCCGCCCGCGGGCGATCACCTGGCTGGCCAGGCGCATCGGCGCCGGCGTGCCGGTGACCGTGACGCGGTAGGCGGGCAACCGCGGATGACGCAGGGCCTAGTTCGCCCTGAACTTCTGGGCGGCGTTCGGATCGCCGTTGGGGTCCTGGATCAGGCCGGCGCCGATCGTCACTCCGGTGAGCCGCGCGCCGCGCGGCGGCCGCGGCAGGCAGAGGTCGTGCATGTTGTCGGCGTTGGCCGGAGTCGGGTGATCGTGGAGGTCGGCGACTTCGAGTGGGGCGACCGCGACGGGCCTGCCGCCGGCCTGCTCGTAGATGGCGCGGTAGGAGGCGACGACGGCGGCGCCGACCTCGGCTCCGGTGGGGTAGGCGGTGAGCCCGTTGGACCACATCACGCGGACGAAGGTGCTGCCGACCGCGCAGCGGTTGGGGTCGCCGCGGTAGATCGCCGGCGTCAGCGTCCAGGCATCAACGATGTAGGGGCCTCCGGAGAGCGGCTCCACGGCGGCCCTCGGCTGTGGCGGGACCCGCCTCCATCGAGTGGCGCCAGGGGCCTTCCCACGCAGCGCTCCGACGACGCGGACCGCGACCGGCGTCGGGCCGTTCTCCGCGTCTCCGAAGTCGCCGATCAGGTTCACGGTCTGCGCCTCGTCGGACTCGTCCGGGGGGAACTGGAGGGCACAGGTCGGGCTCGCGCTGCTGCCATCGCTGCGCACGATCCGGAAGTCGGTGGTCTGGACCGACCGGCGCCGGATGAACCAGCTGAAGGTGACCGGGATGTTGTCGAGGCCCTGCTGGCCGCTCGACAGCCGACCGCGTTGTCGGTGCCCCACGAGGCGCTGAGGATCCGCGGCTGGGGGCGGGGGGGCGAACCGGCCCCGCCGGCGGTCGCGGGCAGCGCGCAGACGAGCAGCGCCGCCGCGAGCGCCGCGACGGCATGGCCGCGCGGCCGGCGCACCGGGGATCGCTTGTGGGTGGCCGTCCGGGTGGGCATCGCTGGGCGGCTAGGGCGCGCTCGCGGCCGCCAGCCGCTCGTGCACGAAGCGCACCACCGTGGCGCCCTCGCCGACGGCGGTGGCGCAGCGCTTGATCGAGCCGGCGCGGACGTCGCCGGCGGCGTAGACGCCGGGGACGCTGGTCTCCAGCAGGCCCTCGGCGCCGGCGTCGGGGCCGGTGAGGACGAAGCCCTTCTCGTCGCGGGCGACCGCCTCACCGAGCCACTCGGTGCAGGGCGCCGCGCCGAGGAAGAGGAAGAGGAAGGAGAGCGGCAGCTCGGCGCCGTCGGTCAGGGTGACTCCCTTCAGCTCGCCGTCGGCACCGTGCAGCTCGGCGATTTCGCTGCGATCGCGGACGGCGACGCCGAAGCGGTCGAGCTCCTCAAGCAGGTAGTGGGACATCGTCTCGCTGAGGTCGGCGCGGCGGTGGAGGAGGGTGACCAGGGCGCCGCCGCGGGCGAGCCAGACGGCCGCCTGGGCGGCTGAGTTGCCGCCGCCGACGACGCCGACGCGCTGGGCGCCGCAGAGCTGGGCCTCGGGCGGGCCGGCGGCGTAGAAGACGCTGACGCCCTCGTACTCCTCCAGCCCCGCGACCGGCAGGCGGCGGTATTCGGCCCCGGTCGAGAGCAGCACCGCGCGGGCGGCGATCTCGACCCCGTCGTCGAGCTTGACCAGGTGGCGCTCGGCGCCGGGCTCGAGCGCCTCGGCCCGGTAGGGGGAGCCGGTGCGGGCGCCGAACTTGCGGGCCTGGGTGACGGCGCGGCTGGTCAGTTCGGTGCCGCTGATCCCGGCCGGGAAGCCGAGGTAGTTCTCGATCCGACGCGAGCTGCCGGCCTGGCCGCCGAGCACGGTGCTCTCGATCAGCAGCGTGTCGAGGCCCTCGGAGGCGCCGTAGACGGCCGCCCCGAGTCCGGCCGGGCCACCGCCGACGACCAGCAGGTCGACCTCCTCGCGGGCGTCCAGTTCGAGCCCGATCCCGAGCGCCCGCGAGAGCTCGCCGTTGCTTGGCCGGCGCAGCTCGGCGCCGCCGGGCAGCCGCACCAGCGGGATCTCCTCCGGGCCGAGCGTCGCGACCAGCGCCGCTGCCTCCTCGCTCGCGCCCGGGTCCACCCAGCTGTGGGGGAGTTTCTGGCGGCGGGCGAACTCGAGCAGGCGGCGAGTGTCGGCGGAGTCGCGCGGGCCGACGATCTCGACCCCGATCCCTTCCTCGGTCTGCAGCAGCTCGCGGCGCTCGATGAAGGCCGAGAGCAGCAGGTCGGAGAGGTCGCTGTCGTCGAAGAGCAGCTGCTTGAGGGTGTCGCGGTCGACCGCGATGTAGCGCATCGGCGCGGTGACGACGGCGGTGAGGAAGACGGTCTGGCCGGAGAGCAGGTTCATCTCGCCGAGGAAGCCGGAGGCGCCGTGGCGGACGATCTCGCGGCCGGCGCCGTCGGTCACGGCGACCTCGCCCTCGCGGATCGCGACGAACGGGTAGCTCTCGTCGCCGACCTCGAACAGGGTCTCGCCGGCCGCGGCGGTGCGCTCCTCGCCGTGCTGGGCGAGCAGCGCCAGCTGCGAGCTGGAGAGAACTCGGGTTACCGGTCCAGCCATGCGTCCTCCACGAAGTCGGCGAGCTCGTCGTCGAGGCGCGAGGAGAGCCGCCACTCGAGGATCGACTTGGCCTGGACCAGGCGCGCGTTGGGCATCTCCTTGACCAGCATGCCGGCGTCGCTGAAGGGGTGGATCGGGTCGGCGGGGTGGCCGACGACCAGCGCCGGCTGGGTCAGCCGCAAGCGCTGCTCGCGGTGCGGCGCGGTCTCGCCCAGCAACAGTCCCTCGAGCACGGTGAGCGAGGGGCCGGGACGCTGGCGGACCCAGTCGAGGCCGATGTCGACCAGGAGGTTGGTGCGGGGGATGGGGGAGGTGAGGCGGGAGAGCACCTCGAAGGCGGGCCGGCCGAGGCGCAGCCCGACCATCACCGGCGTGAAGGCGGCGGCCATCGCGACCAGGGCGTTGTCGAGCACCGGCATCTCCAGGAAGAGGCCCTGGGTGCGCTCGGGCTCGTGGGCGGCGAACTCGAGGCCGACGTTGGCGCCGAGCGAGGTGCCGCCGACGACCGCGGCGTCGAGCTCGAGGTGGTCGAGCAGGGAGGCGATCTGGCGGGCGAACAGCGGCATCGAGTACAGGCGCAGGTCCTCGGGGCGGTCGGAGCGGCCGTGGCCGAGCAGGTCGACGGCGATCACCCGGTTGCCGCGCGCGGCCAGCGCCGGGGCGAGGCGGTCGTACATGCGGCGGTTCATCAACAGCCCGTGGACGAGGACGATCGTGCGCTCGCCCGTGCCGTGGCTGTCGTACTCGATCCGGTGGCCCTCGTAGCTGAGTTCGCCCATGGCGAGGCAGCCTAGCCGGGTCGGCTCAGCGGCTGGTCGGTTCGAGCCCGACGACGACGTAGTAGCCGACCAGGTAGAGCTTCTTGCCGTCGGAGACCATCGGGGTGTAGCCGGCCTGATTCAGTTCGAACGTCTTCTTGTGGGAGAGGGCGTCGAGCCCGATCGTCTTGCCGGTCTTGAAGCTGGAGGTGTAGACGGTGTGGCCGATCACGGTGGCGGTGCCGGGGACCGGGCCGCCGACGTCGTAGCGCCAGCGCGGCTTGCCGGTGGCGGCGTCGAGTGCGTAGAAGCGGCCGTTTTCGGCGCCGATGTAGACGGTGGGCGGGGTGCCCGGCACTGCGGCCAGGGCGGGCGAGCCGTAGACGGCGCCGCCGGTGTCGAAGGACCAATCGACCTTGCCGGTCTTTTCGTCGAGGGCGAAGACGGTGCCGTCGTCGCGGGCGGCGTAGACGCGGCCGAAGCCGACTGCGGGGGAGGAGAAGAAGCCGCCCTTGCCGTATGGCGGTTGCTTGCTGGTGTTGGTCCGCCAGAGCGGCTTGCCGCTGGCGGCGTCGAGGGCGAACATCGAGCTCTGGTAATCGGCGACGTAGAGGCGGCCGTCGTGGAAGCTGGGGCTGGCTTTGATCGCGGCCGGCGAGTTGAAGCGCCAGCGGGTCTTGCCGTCGCCGGCGTCGAGGGCGACGACGTCGGTCGCGTCGGTGCCGAGGTAGAGCGTGCCGTCGGCCGCCATCGGCGAGGATTCGAGGTGGCCCGGAAGCTTGCGCCGCCAGAGCGTATGCCCGTCCTTGGCGTTGCCGGCGACCACTTCGCCGCCGAGGAAGGCGCCGTAGATGCGCCCGTCGTAATAGACCGGCGAGGTGACGAAGTTGGGGACGCCCTTGTCGCTGGCCCGGTTCGTCACTTCCCAGAGGATCTTTCGGTCCCGCAGCCGCACCGCTTTGGCATTGCCGTACTTGTTGATCACGTAGGCGACCCCGCCGGCGATCGCGGGCGGGAACTCGATCAACGCGTGCGTATTGATCTGCCAGGCCTGCTTCAGCGGCGGGTCCAGCAGTCCCGCTTCGGCTGGCAGGTAGTGCGTGCGCTCAGGGACCCGGCCGAAGTAGGGCCAGTCGACGAGCCCGGCGTTGCCCGAGTCGGCGGTGACGTCCTCGCCTTCGGAGGAGCCGCTCGAGCCGCCGCAGCTCGCGAGGGCGAGGGCCGTCAGGGCAAGCGCCAGCAGGCAGAGGCAACGTCGTCGAGTCAGGGGCAGGCGCATCGGGGAGAGGTATCGGCATTCCCGCCTGGGTCCGGAGTGCCACGGACGACGATTCGAGCGGTTGGAGAGCGGCGGACGAGAATCGAACTCGCGTCATCAGCTTGGAAGGCTGAGGCTCTACCGTTGAGCTACCGCCGCGTCGAGGGAAGCCTAGCCGGACCCTCGTCAGTTCGTAAGATGCAAGACCCCACGGGGAGTGGCGCAGTCTGGTAGCGCACTCGGCTGGGGGCCGAGCGGTCGCAGGTTCAAATCCTGTCTCCCCGATTTTGATTTAGAAAGTTTGATCAATATGTCGGGCGACGCACGCGAAATAGAGCTGATCTTCGAGCCCCAAGAAGAGGGCGGCTACCACGTGTATGCCCCAGAGCTCCCCGGCCTCCACACCCAGGGCGAGAACATGGACGACGCACTGGCGAATGCCAACGAGGCCGTCGCCCTCTACGTTGAGGGTCTCCGCGAAGACGGCGAGTCCCTCGATTTGGGCATCGTCCGCCGCAGGATCACGCTGCCCGCGTGACTCCGCGGCAGCCCGTTGTCTCAGGCGCCCGGCTCGTCAAGGCGCTCGAAAAGGATGACTGGACTGTGGTTCGTCAACGCGGCAGTCACGTTCGACTCAAGAAGTCTGGTCGGCGGATGGCTCTAGTGGTGCCCCTTCACAAGGAGCTGCGCAAAGGCACCCTTGCAGGAATCATGCGCGATGCAGATATCGGCGTAGACGACCTCCGCGGGCTGTTGGGATGACACCCCCTCTAGCGCTCGGCGGCTGAACCAAAGCACTTCTGCCAATCGTTGAAGGGAGCTCGACGCGTTTCGTCGGGCCGAAACCGAATGGGCGGTCTATGTCCGATTGGGCAATTAGTTTGAGCGCTCGATGCCCGATCCAGGTGATGAAACCAGCAACCAAATCGCCAATCGCCTAAGCGAGGCGAACGGCATACTTTCAGAAACCAAACGCATCTTTGACGAGGAAACTACTCCTCAACACAGATCTCAATGGCCTAATGTTTACCGGCTCGAAAGCGCGACGAAACACGCTCAAAAGATCCTGTCCCTGGCCGACCCGGGAATAACCCAGGAAAGTGCTGTCAGCGAGCTGGTGGCTTCGGCCGCACAGGCCCGAGATGCCATTCGGGCGGCAGTCGACTCAGGCGGTGGGGATCTCATTGGATCAGCAGACAGGCTTCTGACCGCAACTGCGCAGGTGATGGCAGGGCAGCTTCCACCTGAAGACCCAAGTGCCACTGTTACCGCCGCGGTAAAACGACTTCAGGAGGTCGAACACCAGATAGACGACAGGAAGTCAGCGTTGCAGGCGGCCTCAGAAGACTTGGAGCGAATTGAAGAAGGCTTCAAGACTAGGGAGGGTGCCCTCACGAAATTCCTCGACGACCTCACCAATATTGCCGCCGAGGTCGAGTTTCAGAAGCAGGCAGAAGATTACGAGAAGGAAAGTAAATTCTTCTGGAGTGCTGGCCTCGTCACGCTGATTGCCGCCTCCTGCGTCGCCGTCCTGCCACTCATCCTCAACTACGTCAATCATCGACACCATGCCTTAGAAGGCCAGAGCAACGTTTCGGCTCATCTCGCGGTCGCCCTTGCTTTTGCGGCGGTGTCCGGGGTCTTTCTCGCCCGGGCACGCAATAGAGATCGTAACCGTCAGCGCAACCGAGACCTCTCTGTGGCTCTGATAACGATGTTCGCCTACAGCGAACAAATCGCAAACGATCAGGAGAAGGAGCGCTTCAAACACGACATGGGCCGCCTTGTCCTCGAAGCCTTCCTGCGTCAGGAACCGCCCAGTGAGGAACGTTCCAGTGGAATCCTCGCCGATCTCACTGCTCGCGCAACTCCGACCAGCCAGCCGCAGGAGCCTTAACCAGGGTCGTCGGGCCGCGCGAAACACCCGCTCTTCGATGTCGCACTCGGTTTCCAGTGAGTTGTGCAAGGACAAGGATGATGGGCGGGAGACCGACCTCGCGGTCGTGATATTTGCGTGATACATGTGTGAGCCAATTCGCGCTAGAGCGCGGTATCGATCCTGTCTCCCCGATGTCCAGAGTCTCTGGCGAGCTCGACACGTTGGGTGGTCTGAGCGGCGTGCCGCGATCTTAAGATCACAGGTCAGCTGCCCGCGGCGTCCAGATCCTCAAGATCCGCGAGGTCCCGGGTGCGTCCCGCGGCTCGCTTCATGCCCTTCAGGTCCTCGATCGAGCACACGGCAACGGCAACCCCGAGGATCTCGGCCTCGCTTGCCCGCGAACGAAGGTCGGCGTAGCTGGGCACGCCGTCGAGGCCTTGGACCACGTCGAGTCGACCGAGGTCGGTCTCGATCGCGACCTGTTCACCGCTTGCCAATGCTGACGCGATCGAGATCGCACTTCCGAGCAGTGCCTCGCCTTTCTGGACGCGTCCTCCTGCCTCAACCGCAACCTCGGCAACCCGTTTGAGGTTGTCGCTCTCGGGAGCGACGACAACGTCCACGTCCTTGGTGCCGCGCACGACGCCCCATGCATTCACCGCCAGCCCACCGACGACGACGAACTCGGCTTTCGCCTCTGCCAGGCGCTGGAGCAGCTCATCGAAGGCCGGTTCGCTCAATTGCCGCGCGCGGCTCCCGTGAACCGCATCAGCTTGTGGCTGAGGGCGATGCCCTCTGCCAGGTTCACGCTGATCGGCCGCCGTGCGTCTTCGCGCAGCCGCCGAACCCGCACCGCCTCGGCGGTGTCGGCGGGAGAGGGGGTATTCGTCTCGCCTTGCTTCACGTCAGGTCAAGCCTAGCGCCCGGTGCTTGCCGCCAAAACGGACCCTGGTCAAGGCTTTCCCACCGTTGCCCGCAAGCTCTCGGAGGCGGCATAGCTGATGTTGCGCCCGCGGCCTCGCTGGGCCACCAGGCCTGCGTCGAGCAGCCGGCGGAAGTCGGCGCTCGCCGTCGCCGGCGAGACGTCGGCCTCTTCGCCATAGGTGCTCCGCTCGGTGCCGCCGGCGAGGCTCTGCTCGAGCGCGATGACCAATCGCTCCGGCCAGCCCCGCTCGGCGATCAGCCCTTCCAGGTGGTCCCACCTCGTCGCTGCCTCCTCGATCTGGCGCAGGCGTCGGCGGGCCTGGGCGATGTGTGCCTCGGCGCAGAAGGCAACCCACCCCGAGGCGTCGCGGTCGGGCTGGTAGCTGCCGCCCTGGGCGTCGCGCAGGGCGGCGTAGTAGGCCTGCGTGTGGTTGCCGAGGTATTCCTCGATCGAGAAGAACTCGGGCGAGGCGAGGCCCTCGCGGGCGAGGACCAGCGACTGGACGATCCGCGAGACGCGCCCGTTGCCGTCGCGGAAGGGGTGGACCGAGACCAGGTTGAGGTGAGCCATCGCCGCCCTGACGACGACGTTCACTTCTGCGTCTCGTTCGCCTTCCAGCAACGACTCGACCACCTCGGCCATCAGTCCGGGCACGTCGCCGCCGTCGGGCCCTCGGTACTCGAGCGAGCCGTCAGGCGCGGTGACGCCGATCGGCCCCGCCCGCCAGAGCCCGGGGTTTTTGTCGCGCTGGAAATAACAGGCGTCGAAGTGAAGATCGAGGATCACGCGGTCGAGCCACTGGAAAGACGGATCGATAGCCATCGTGCCGACGTGGTCCATCGCCCGCGCGTAAGAGGAGACCGCCTGGCGGTCTTCCTCCCCCGGCTCGGGCCGTTCCCGGCCACTGGTGAGCGCCAGGGCTTCCTCGGGCGAGACGCTGAAGCCCTCGATCGAGGTCGAGCTCTCGATCGAGCTGGCGCGCACCTCGCGGCGTAGGGAACCCATCCAGCGGGCAGGGGCCCGGACCTCGTCGCCGAGCCTGCGGCGAAGCTCGGCCAACACGTCGAGCCGCGCCTGGAGAGCTGCCGTCATCGGGGGGGTGGAGAAGATCATGTTCAGAAGAATAAACGATTAGACGCATAATCGTCTAAAGCCAAGATATCTTTCGAAACCGACCTTGTCCTCGCGGTACGGTGCCGACGCTTGCAAATCGCAATCACCTGGAGGACGCCGATGCCGGACACCACCTGCCACATGTCGATCTCGCTCGACGGCTTCGTCGCCGGGCCGGACCAGAGCCGGGAGAATCCGCTGGGGAAGCGCGGCAGGGAGGTCCATGGCTGGCACCTCGGCGACGAGCGCGCGAACGACGCCGACGCGACGGCAGCGGGCTGGCTGATGCGACCGCGCGGGGCCTACGTCATGGGCCGCAACATGTTCGGGCCGATCCGCGGCGAGTGGGACGAGGACTGGGATGGATGGTGGGGCTCCGAGCCGCCCTACCACGCGCCGGTCTTCGTGCTTACCCACCACGCTCGCGAGCCGATCGAGATGGAGGGCGGCACCAGCTTCCACTTCGTCACCGAGGGCTTCGAGGCCGCCTACGCGCAGGCGCGTGAGGCGGCAGGCGAGGACGGCGTCGACATCGCCGGCGGCGCCTCGACCGTCCGCCAGGCGCTCGCCGCCGGAGTCATAGACGAGCTCACGCTCGACCTGGTCCCCGTCCTGTTCGGGTCCGGCGAGCGGCTGTTCGACGGAGTCGAGTCCCTCGGGTTCGAGCCGGTCGAGGTGCTCCACTCTCCGCTCGCCACGCACATCCGCTACCGGCGGACTGGGTGAGGAGCCGATCTTCGGTCGAAGGAGCCGGCTTGGGAAGCGGCCCCTTCGTTCATATTGTTCGCCCGATGCGCCGTGCTCTCGTCCTCACCGGGGTACTCTGCGCCGGTCTTCTTGTCGCGGTTTCGGCCCTCGCGGCGGGTGCCGGACGCGAAGTCGAGCGCGAACTCGCCTTCGGCCTGGACGCCGAAGGCTTCACCGTCCGGGTTTTCGTCTCCAACAACGATGGCGACGTCAACGCGACGATGATCGTCAACCGCGGCCCGCAGGTCGCCTACTACTCGACGCCGGCGGAGGTCACCGCGGAACGGGTGACGGCGCGGTTCGGCGGGCTCGGCGAACTCGACTACCGCTTCGCTCCCAAGCGGAAGGGAAGCGTCGATTGCAACGGTGCCGAAGAAGGTGAAGCCGTGTTCGAAGGGACCTTCGACTTTACCGGCGAGAACGGTTACGTCCACATCGAAGCCGACCGGGCCGAAGGGTCCTTCCAGATCTATCCCGAGCCGAAGAGTTGTCCGCAGAAACGGTTCGCCCGGCGCGTCGTGCCGTATCACCCGTCCTACTCGGACGAGGGGGCAACCCTGCAGGCGAGCGCTGGTTCGCGCGCCAAAAGAAGGATGCGCGAAGTTAACGTCTTCGACCCAGGCCGGCGGGGGCCGCACAAGGTCGCTCTCTTTGCCACCCTGGCCGAAGAACGCGAAGGGATGACGGTTGCCCGCGGGGTGCAGCTGACGGCAGGATCCGGTGCCTTCCGATGGAATCTCGAGAAGGGCACCGCGACGCTGCGGCCGCCGGCGCCTTTCAGCGGCTCGGCGACTTTCACCCGGCACGGGCACGATGGCCACGGGACCTGGAAGGGCTCGCTGGGCATGCCGATCCTCGGCGGCGAACCAGTGGAACTGGCCGGCAGCGAGTTCCGCGCCTTCATCCACAAAGGGGTGCCGCAGGACGAGTAAGACCCGCCTCTCAGCCCCAGCGGCTGAGGCTTGACTTGGACCCAGATGCGATGGAGAGTGGTTGCGATCCGACGGGCGTGTCATCGGCCCAGTGCGGCCGGCGGGGCGACCTGAGAAAAGGAGCTCGTGCCGATCCTCTCCGCAGCGCGCACTCGCAACCTCGGCCCTCCGCCGTCGCTGCTTCGCGCTGTCAGGGGTCGGCGAGACCGCGTCGCCGTGCAGTGTGGCGCCAAGGGATGGAGGCCGAGATGAGCAGTGTCGAGACGAGCGGTGAGGGCGCGGTGGGCAGCCCGCCAGTGCAGGAAGGGGAGATGAAGCTCGAGGTCGTGGTCGTGCCGGTTGCCGACGTCGATCGGGCGAAGCGGTTCTACGAGGGGCTGGGATGGCGCCTCGACGCCGACCTGGCGATCGAGGATGGCTACAGGGTGGTGCAGGTGACCCCACCTGGGTCCGCCTGCTCGATCATCTTCGGCGAAGGGGTGACCACGGCCGTCCCCGGCTCCTTCGAGGGTCTGCAGCTCTCGGTCTACGACATCGACGCGGCCCGGGCCGACCTGACCGCGCGCGGCGTCGATGTCGGCGAGGCGTTCCACGACGCGACTGGCGTCTTTCGTCACGCCGGGTCCGAGGGGCGAGTGGAGGGGCCGGCTCCCGAACATGCCGATTACGGCTCGTTTGCCGCCTTCAGCGATCCGGACGGCAACGGCTGGTTGCTCCAGGAGATCAAGACCCGGCTTCCGGGGCGTTGAAAGGAGAGGCTGATGGCGAGCTATGAGTCGGTGGAGGACCTCGCGGAGGCGCTGAGGCGGGCGGCCGCGGCGCACGGAGAGCACGAGAAGCGAACTGGTGAGGAGGATCCGAACTGGCCCGACTGGTACGCCCTTTACATGGTGCGCGAGCGCGCCGGCGAGGAGCTGCCGAGGTGAAGAACGACTACGGCGCGATCGTGTTCGGCGGCGGCTCGCCGGGCGAGCACTGCGCGGGCGCGCTGGCCGAGGGCGGGCTGCGCGACGCCGTTGTCAGCGCGAGGCTTGACGGCCGGCGGTAAGCGCTGTCGCCCACCAGACCAGGTCGCTCGCCGCCGGCTCGAGCTTCTCGTCCAGTGAGGCGAAGAGCTCGATGTCGAACGGGCCGGCCGCTTTCATTGCCGGAATCATCAGCGCCGGCAGGAGATGGACGGCGTGCCGAAGGGGAGCCATTTCGAGCTCGACCGCGACCAGGCGCAGCTGCTCGACCGCCTCGGCCCAGCGGGGACCGACGCGGCCCCGACGCAGGCGGTAGCTACGGTTTGAAGAGTGTTTCGACCAGCGGACATGCTGTCGCTGATCCCGGGGCAGCCGCAGGAGCAGTCGCCCCGGGCCGGCGAGATCGACGGGTTCTTCGGGCCCGACTCGATGGTCCGCCGGCTGCACCGGGAGCGGGTGGTCCTCTTCTCGGGCGTCCGGGCCCTGCTGATGCAGGCCTGCGACCCGCTCGCGGTCGTCGGCTTCCAGCGCCACTCGATCATCTTCGACGACCCGCAGACCCGCCTGCTGCGCACCGACGAGCGGATGTCCCGGATCTATTTCGGGACCGGGGAGGAGGCCGAGGAGACCGGCCGGGTGGTGCGCGCGATGCACCGCCGGGTCCGCGGCAAGACTCCGGCGAGATACGGACCGGTCGCCAAGGGGACGCCATACGACGCCTCCGACCCTGAGCTGGGCCTCTGGGTGCTTGCGACCCTGGCGGACTCCGCGCTCGTCTACTACGAACGCATCTTCGGCGCTCTCGCCCAGGCCGAGCGGGAGCGTTACTGGAGCGAATACCGCCGGGTGGGGGAGCTGTTCGGGCTGCCACCGGACTCGATGCCCGCCACCCACCTCGCCCTCAGGCGGTACGTCGACGGCCGCCTCGGCGACGGCAGCCTCTGGATCTCCGACGAGCGTCGCGAGCAGACCGTGAGGATGATCCTCGACCCTCCCTTCTCCGGCTGGCGGCGCGCGGCGGTCGTCCCAGTGAACGAGACGGTGAAATTGATCTCGACGGGATTGCTGCCGGTGGAGATCCGCCGCCTGTTCGGGTTCTCGTGGGATCCGGCGCGCGAGGTCCTGCTGCGTTCGACCCTGCTGCAACTGCGGGTTGGCGCCCGCCTCTGGCCAGATGCCGTGCGGCTCCATCCCGCGGCGCGGGTGGCCGCCGGCGAGCGCTACGGCGCTCTGGCGGCCTAGCTCCCTCGCGCCGGGGCCGAACCAGATCGAACCCGCGCCGTCCGGCGCCCGTACTTCGGTCGAGACAGTCACAGCACTACCAAGGGTTGCTGTCTGGGGGCTCCCGTCGAGGAGGGACAAGATGGCTTTCGACCAGGTTTCCGATCCCAGGGCCCTGCATCTGCTCGTCGTCGTCGCCCAGGCGGCGAGGGGGGAGGAGCTTCGCCACCGCCTGGCGAGCCTCTCGCGCGGGCGGCCGCTGGAGCTGCGGGTCCTCGCGCCCGCCTTCGTCGGCTCGGCGCTCAAGTACATCGCCGGCGACGTCGACGAGGGGATCCGCAAGGCACGCGCGCGTCTCGAGCGCTCGCTCGCCGAGATGGGCGGGGAGCGCCGACTGCACGCCGCGGGCGAGATCGGGGAAGCCGATCCGCTGATGGCGATCGACAGCGCCCTGGTCTCCTTTCCGGCGGATGAGATCGTCATCGTCCCCTCGCCAAGGCGCGACCAGTGGGCCGAGAAGGCGCTCTTCGAGCACGTCTGCGAGCGCTTCGAGCTGCCGGTCCGCCAGATCGAGCTCGCCGAGGACGCGTCCGGGACCCACGCCGTCCAGACCGCCTGCACCCTGTGAGCTCTGCCGACAGCACGACCACGGAGCCCCCGCGGGTCGCCGGCGTCCCGATCACGATCCGGGGGATCCAGATCGCCCTCGGCCTGCTTTGGCTGCTCGACGGCGCGCTCCAGTTCCAGTCGTTCATGTACTCCCACGCCTTCCTCGCCGAAGCGATCGAACCGACCGCGCTGATGCAGCCGAGCTGGGTGCGCGGGCCGATCCTCTGGGCGTCCGCTCTCGCCGGCAAGGACCTCGCGCTCTGGAATACGCTGTTCGCGCTCGTGCAGTGCGCGATCGGGCTCGGGTTGATCTACCGCCCCACCGTGAAGCCGGCGCTGGTCCTCTCCTTCGCCTGGGCACTGGTCGTCTGGTGGTTCGGCGAGGGCTTCGGCATGGTCCTGATGAACATGGGCTCGCCCTTCGTCGGCTCCCCCGGCGCCGTCGTCCTCTACGCGGTGATCGGCATCGTCGTCTGGCCTGGCTCGCGGGGCGATCGACGCTCGGCGCTCGGCGCCGGCGCGCTCGGCGATCGCGGCGGCCTGATCGCCTGGTCGGCGGCCTGGCTCTGCTCGGCGGCGCTCTGGATCGCGGCCTTGATGCGCCCGGTGTACTCGATCAGCGGCGCCCTGATCGAAGCTAGCGGCGACTCGATGCCCTGGCTTGGGGGAATCCAGCGCTCGCTGGCCACCGCGTTGGCGGGTGACGGCAAGCCGATCGCCGCTCTCCTCCTGGCCCTCTCGATCGTGATCGGGGTCGGCGTCTGGAGTCGCCGGCGCCGCGCGGCGCTGTTCCTCGGAGCCCTCGTCTCCCTCGTCTACTGGGCCCTCGGCCAGAGCCTCGGCGGTCTCACCACCGGCAGCGCCACCGACCCCAACATCGGGCCGCTCTTCCTCCTGCTCGCGGTTGCGCTCTGGCCCGCCGGGGGACGGACCGAGCCGGCTCTCGGGCGACTAGGGTGGGTCGATGGCCCACGCCGGCGACCGTTTCGAGATGCCGGATGGCAGCGTCTATGAGGTCTTGACCGCGGCGAGCGAAAGCGGCGACGGGCTCGTCGCGATGGAGTTCACGCTGCCGCCCGGCTCGGTGGCGCCGCCCGCTCACGTGCACCCGACCACGGAGGAGAGGTTCGAGATCCTCGAGGGGGAGCTGGACCTGATGGTCGGCGGGCATTGGCAGACGCTGGGCGTCGGCGAGACCGCGGCTGTCGCCCCCGGCATGCCCCACACCTTCAAGAACAGATGCGGGAGGACGGTCCGGGTCCACGACGTGCATTCCCCCGGACTCCGCTTCGAGGACTACATCGAGCACATCTTCAGGCTGGTGAGCGGGCGGGGGATCACCGGGGCAAGGGACCCGAGGCTGCCCTTCTACCTCTCGATGGTGATGCTCGAATACCCGGAGACGATCCAGCCCGGTCGCCGGCGCGAGCGGATCGGCATCGGCGCCCTGGCCGGGCTGGGTCGGCTGTTCCGGCTGCGGACCTGAGCCAGGCGCCCGCTCGAGACCGACCGGTTACTCAGCGTCGGTCGCGTATTCTCTCCCGCGATGAGCTGGGGAGGGAAGCGGTCACGACGGCTTGCGCTCGCGGGCGCTGCGGTGCTGATCGCCTTGACCGCCGGCTCCGCGGCCGCCGCCACCCCGACCACTCTTCACGTCGCGGCTTACGGGCTCCCTGACGCCCTCGATCCCCAGCTGGCCTACACGACCGAAGGCTGGTCGGCGATGTACGACACCTATATCCCGCTGCTCACTTACCGCCACGCCCGCGCCAGGGAAGGCAGCGAGATCGTGCCCGGTCTTGTCCGCGGGCTGCCGAAGGTCACCGATGGCGGTATGACCTACACCCTCTTCCTACGCCCGGGCTTGAGGTATTCGGATGGAACCCGGGTCCGCGCTTCGGACTTCGAGTTCGCCGTCGAGCGACTGTTCGAGCTCAACTCGGGCGGGTCGCCGTTCTACACCGTCATCGCCGGCGCCGAACGGTTTCGGCGGAGCGGCAAGGGGGGCATCGGGGGCATCGCAACGAACAACCGCTCGGGCAAGATCGTGATCCATCTGATCCGCCCGCAGAGCACCTTCCTCGATCTTTTGGCGGTGCCGTTCGCCGCGCCGGTGCCGCCGAGTACCCCGGCCCGAAGCCAGACTCAGCATCCGCCACCGGCGACCGGTCCTTACGCGATCACCGGCGTCGAGCCGGTTGTCGGTTGGACCTACGAACGCAACCCCGAGTGGGAGGCGCACAACGGGCCGTCGATGCCGCAGACTGCCCGGCGGCCACGTCGACCGGATCGAGGTCCGGGTGATTCCGAGTGGGGGTGAGGAGGTCAGACAGGTGGAGCGAGGCAGCCAGGACCTGCTGCTTGGCCAACCTCCGGGCGCCCAGCTCCGCGGACTGCGGCATCGGTACGGAGGCACTCAGTTCCGCTCCCAGACGACGCTCAGCACCTATTACTTCTGGATGAACACGACGAAGCCGCCGTTCAACGATCTCAGGGTCCGCAGGGCGGTGAATCTCGCGGTCGACCGCAACGCTCTGAGCAGGATCTACGGCGGCGAAATCGCCCCCACCCAACAGATCCTGCCGCCCGACATGCCGGGCTACCGGAGGCTGGCCCTCTACCCCCACAACATGGCCAGGGCGCGGCGGCTGATCGCGGCCGCCGACCCGGTCGACCGCGATATCTCCGTCTGGACCGACACCGAACCGGGGGATCGCAAGGCCGCCGCCTACTACCGCCGGCAACTGCAGAGGCTCGGATTCCAGGCCCATTTGAAGACGCTCGGCGCTATCTCCTACTTCTCGGCGATCAGCAATACCAGGACCCCCAATCTCGATACGGGGTGGGGTAACTGGTTCGCCGACTACGCGCACCCGGACGATTTCTTCGATCCGCTGCTCTCCGGCTCCAGCATCCTTCGGTTCGACAACGGGAACTTCGCGCGCGCCGACGCCCCTGCGTTGAACGCGAAAATCGCGACGCTCGCAAGGGCTCGGATGGGCCCGATGCAGGAACGCGGGTACGCGGCCCTGGACAGGAGCTACATGAAGCTGGCTCCCTGGGTCCCCTATGGCACCGGGACCTGGTCCACGTTCGTTTCCAGCAGGGTCGACCTCGACAAGCTGGTTTGGAATCCGCTGCTGGGGACCGACCTGGCCAGCGTCGAGTTCCGTCCCGGCTAGCATCTGGACGATGACTCTCTTCGGACAAGAACATGTCGATCGCTACCGGGCAACGGACGGTGCCGAGGGGCATGAGTGGGAGGGCACCCAGACCCTGCTGCTGACGACGACGGGGCGTAAGTCGGGTGAGCCGAGGACGACGCCGCTGATTTACGGGACCGATGGCGATTCGTTCCTGATCGTGGCGTCGAAAGGCGGCTCCGACGAGCCGCCCGCCTGGTACCTGAACCTCTCCGAGAACCCCGAGGTCGAGGTCCAGGTCAAGGCCGATCGCTTCAAGGCCCGGGCCCGGACCGCCACGGCCGAGGAGAAGCCCGAGCTCTGGCGGAGGATGGTCGCCGAGTGGCCCAGCTACGACGAGTACCAGGCGAACACGGATCGCGAGATCCCGATCGTGGTCCTCGATCGCAGCTGAGCCGGCGGGTCTGGGCCGATGCGCTCCAACCCGGCTTTCGCGAGCGACGACCCCGAGTTCGTCCGCCAACTGATCCGCGACAACCCCTGGGCGACCCTGGTCAGCGTCAACGGGGGTGAGCTGGTCGCCTCCCACTACCCGGTCCTGCTCGACGAGGAGGCGCCGGGGCTGACGATCGTCAGCCATCTCGGCCGACCCGACGACCAGGTCCACGGCCTGACCGCGGGTGAGCTGTTGGTAATCGTCCAGGGCCGGCACGGCTACGTCTCGCCGAGCTGGTACCCGCACGACTCGCGCGGTGTCCCGACCTGGAACTTCAGCGTCGCCCACTGCTACGGAGTGCCGGAGATCCTCGACGAGGGGGAGAACCTGGAGGTGCTGACGCGACTGGTCGACCACTTCGAGCGCGCGGTCGAGCTGCCGGCATCGCTCGATCCCGACCAGGGCGCGAAGATCGCGTTGGGGACGGTCGGGGTGCGGATGCCGATCTCCCGCTTCGTCTGCAAGCGCAAGCTCAGCCAGAACAGGGACGCGGAGACGCGGCGTCAGGTGATCGCGGCGCTGCGCGAGCCGGGGCCGTACAGCCACCCGGAGCTCGCGGAGGAGATGGCGGACGAGCTGGGTCGAGAAACGCCGCCCGCATAGCATTGCCGCGGCATGAGCTCTTCGCCGATCGACGCTTACCTGGAGCGCCTGCACGAGCGCTGGCAGGCGGACGGCTCCGGTGCCGTCGCCGACTACATCCCACCCCTGGCCCTGGCCGATCCCGACTGGTTCGGGATCGCGATCGCGACCACGGACGGGCACTGCTACGAGGTCGGCGACTCGCGCCGCGGCTTCACGATCCAGTCGATCTCGAAGCCGTTCACCTACGGCGTCGCCCTGCGCGACCTCGGCTTCGCGGCGGTCGACGCGAAGGTCGGGGTGGAGCCGAGCGGCGACGCCTTCAACTCGATCAGCCTGGCGCCGGACAGCGGCCGGCCGCTCAACCCGATGATCAACGCCGGGGCGATCACCTCGACCTCGCTGGTCGCCGGCGGCTCGCCCGCCGAGCGGGAGCAGCGGCTGCTCGCCGCCTACGGCGGCTTCGCGGGCCGCGCCCTCGAGGTCGAGACCACGGTCTACGAGTCCGAGCGCGACACCGGCCACCGCAACCGCGCGATCGGGCACATGCTGCGCAGCTTCGGCATCCTCGAGCGCGACCCGGAGGCGGCGCTCGACCTCTACTTCCGCCAGTGCTCGGTCACGGTCGACTGCCGCGACCTCAGCCTGATGGCGGCCACGCTCGCCAACGGCGGCGTCCACCCGCTGACCGGCGAGCGGGCGCTGGAGCGCGAGTACGTCGACCGGGTGCTGAGCGTGATGACCACCTGCGGCATGTACGACTCGGCGGGGGAGTGGGTGGTCGACGTCGGCATGCCGGCCAAGAGCGGCGTCGCCGGCGGCATCCTCGCGGTGCTGCCGGGACAGCTGGGGATCGCCGTCTACTCGCCGCCGCTCGACCCGCACGGCAACAGCGTCCGCGGGGTCGAGGTCTGCCGGCAGGTCTCGACCGACCTCGATCTCAACCTGCTCCACGTGGCGCGCTCCTCGCGCTCCGCCGTGCGCCGCACCTACACCGTCGCCGACGTCCCCTCGCGCCGGCGCCGTCCCGAGGCCCAGAGCGCCGCCCTCGGCGAGGTCGGGTCGCGCTGCCTCGTCCACGTCCTCCACGGCGACCTCGTCTTCGCCGGGATGGAGAGCGTCGTCCGCGGCCTGGTCGAGGGCGCCGCGGAGATCGACCTGGCGGTCCTCGACCTGACCGAGGTGACCGAGATCGACGTCGCCGCGACGCGCCTGCTGGCGGCGCTGGGGGCCTGGTTGGCGGAGCGCGGCAAGGCGCTGGCGCTGGTGGCGCCGGCCCACGGCGACCTGCGCGCCGATCTGCCCACCGCCGGCGCCAGCGTGTTCGACGACCTCGACGCCGCGACCGAGTGGTGCGAGGAGCGCCTGCTCGCCGACGGGGCGGCGCCGGCCGTGGCCGCCGCCCGCGTGCCACTGGCCGGCCAGCGCCTCACCCGGGGCTTCGACGCGGCGATGCTGGCCCGGCTCGAGACGCTCCTGCGACCGCGCACGTTCGAGGCGGGCGAGACGATCTTCGCGCCCGGCGATCCGGCCGACGCGATCTTCCTCCTGGTCGAGGGAGAGGTGACGATCGAGATCGACCTCCCGGTCGGCAAGCGGCGCCTGGCGACCCTGACCCCCGGGTTCGCCTTCGGCGAGGTCGCGCTGGCCGATTTCCCGGTGCGCCCGGCCGGCGTTCGCAGCGAGACCGACGGCGAGTGCCTGGCCCTGGCGGTCGACGACTTCACCAGTCTCGGCGAGCGGGACCCCGCCCTGCAGGCGGCATTGATGCGGAACCTGCTCGGCAGCTTCTACGAAGTGATCGGCCGGCTGACCCGCGAGTCCGGCTCGCTCTTCGACGGCCGCTGAGGCGCACCGGGCAGCCCTTACTCAGACGGAGGCGGGCTCGATGCTCGCCGACAGCTCGGGCGCCTTGGCCAGCGTCTGCAGGACCACGCAGTAGCGCTCGGTCAGCTTCAGCAGGGTGGCCAGCTCCTCCTCGCTCGCTTCGCTCTCGAGCTCGAAGCGGAGGCGGATGGCGCGGAAGCCGACCGGGGCGTCGCGGTCGACGGCGAGGGTGCCGCGGAAGTCGAGATCGCCCTCGGCCTGGACCGTCCCGGACTCGACCGCGATGCCGAGGGAGGTGGAGACGGCCCGCAGGGTCACCCCGGCGCAGGCGGCCAGCGCCTCGAGCAGCATGTCGCCCGAGCAGAGCAGGGAGCCGTCGCCGCCGGAGGCCGGGTGGAGGCCGGCCTCGGCCAGGGCGCGGCCGCTGTCGACCGAGCAGGAGATGCCCTCGCCGAGGCTGCCGCTCGCCCTGAGGGTGACCAGGGCCGCCTCGGGCTCCCCCTCGTAGCGCTCCTTCAACGGGGCCTGGGTCGCGCGCAGCTCGTCTCTATCCATGTGAGGCATTACAGGCGAGGACGGGTCAAAGTTCAATGCCCTCCCGAACTGCATCAAGTTCCGATCCTTGAAGGCTAAGAAAATGATGCAGTTCGCCCCGGCGCCGCAGTTAGGCAGTGACGGGGCGCAGGCGCAGGTGGGCGAGGCCGGCGGCGAGGGTGATTGCGGCGGCAGTGGCGAGGGGGAGGGCGAGGCTGGTCTTCAGCAGCAGGGCGCCGGTGGCGGCGCCGGCGAGTATCGCCACGAAGGCGGCGGCGCGCTGGCCGAGGTCGCTGCCGGAGGCGATGCTGAGCGGCGCGGGCGAGGTGAGCGCGGTCATCGTCAAGTTGAGCACGGTCGTAGCCAGGTTGGGACCGCCGAAGCCGCGCACGACCGTGTTGCGCAGGCCCATCGCCAGCGAGAGCAGGGCGATCGTCGCGTAGGCGGAGAGCGTGCCGGGGTTCACGTCCACGGCTGCGGCGACGATCGCCGCGCCGGCCAGGAGCGCGACCTCGACCGCCAGGGTCGGCACCAGGACCGGCTCCGGCCGGGCCGCCTGGCGCCGCCCTAGCAGCGCCGCCAGCCCGCCACCGCCGACGAACGCCGCCAGCGCGACCAGCGGTGCCACGATCGGCGCTCCGGCCGCGCCCGCCACCCCGAGCCCGAGGAAGATCACGTTGCCGGTCTGCATCGCCGCGAAGACCTGGCCGAGGCCGAGGAAGCCGGCCGCGTCGACGATCCCGGTGACGAAGGTCAGCGCCAGCAGCGTTCGCGTCAGGCCCGGGCTCACGGCCGCATTGATACTTCGGGGCGCCGACGGATTGAACTAGGATGCCCGCTTCCCGCCCGGCGGGACCTTCATGAAGAGACTCTCAGCCACTCTCGTCCTCGTCCCGGTCCTCCTCCTGCTCGCCGGCTGCGGCGGCAGCAAGGACGAAACGGCCACGACCGCGTCGGCCTGCACGCCGGGCAAGCTGCCGACCAAGGCCAAGGGCACGCTGACGGTCGCCACCGACAAGCCCGCCTACCCGCCCTACTTCGAAGACGAAGAACCGGCCAACGGCGAAGGCTTCGAGAGCGCCGTCGCCTTCGCGATCGGCAAGCAGCTCGGCTACAAGCCGGCGCAGGTCAAGTGGACGGTGGAGCCGTTCAACTCCTCCTACGCGCCGGGGCCGAAGGACTTCGACTTCGACGTCAACGAGATCTCGATCACGCCGGCCCGCGAAAAGGCCGTCGACTTCTCCGCGCCGTACTACACGGCCAACCAGGCAGTGGTGGCGCTGAAGGGCTCAGACGCGGCCGGAGCGGCCTCGCTGGCCGATCTCAAGAGCGCCAAGATCGGCGTCCAGATCGGCACCACCAGCCTCGAAGCCGTCGAAGAAGTGATCCAGCCCGACGAACGGCCGCAGGTCTTCAACAGCTCCAACGACGTCGTAACGGCGCTCAAGAACGAACAGATCGACGCGGTCGTGGTCGACCTGCCGACCGCGCTCTACCTGACCGCGGCCCAGGTTCCGACCGCCACCGTGGTGGGCCAGTTCCCGGCTCCGGGCGGGGACCAGTGGGGTGCGCTGCTCGCCAAAGGCTCGGCGCTGACCGCCTGCGTCTCCAAGGCGGTCGAAGCGATCGAAGCCTCGGGCGAGCTCGAACAGCTGAACAAGCGCTGGATGAGCCAGGCCGCCGGCGCTCCCGAACTGCACTGAGCCCTTACTCCTCTGCTTAGAGCGCCCGCGCGCGGCGCCGTCCCCGGCCGAGTTCAGAATCGACGGCTCGCTTGTCCACGTCCGCCGTCATCAGCGATCGTCGCCTCGAAAGGGAGGTCGCCAAGCGGCGCCGTCACCGCCGCGGCCAGACGGTCGCGGCGCTCTCCACGGTCGTCGTCATCGGCGGCCTCGCGGCCTGGATCCTGACCAGCCCCGGCTGGCCGGTCGTCCGCGAAACCTTCTTCTCCTGGACCATCTTCAAGCAGGCGTTCCCGGAAGTGCTCGAAGGCTTCTGGCTCGACGTCAAGCTCTTCATGATCGTCGAGGTCGTGGTCCTCGCGGTCGGCCTGGCGATCGCTCTGGTGCGGACGAGCCGGGCGCCCGCCCTGTTCCCGCTGCGCCTGCTGGGGACCGTCTACGTCGACCTCTTCCGTGGCTTCCCGACGATCATCCTCGTCGTCCTGGTCGGCTTCGGGGTGCCGGCGCTGCGGCTGGAAGGGCTGCCCACCGACCCCGTCGTGCTCGGCGGGATCGCCCTGGCGCTCTCCTACAGCGCCTACGTGGCCGAGGTCTACCGGGCGGGGATCGCCTCCGTCCACCGCGGTCAGCGCGACGCGGCGCTGGCGGTCGGCCTCAGCGATCGCCAGGCAACCCGCCACGTGATCCTGCCGCAGGCGGTGCGGCGGGTGGCGCCGCCGCTGCTCAACGACTTCGTCGCCCTGCAGAAGGACGTCGCCCTGGTCTCCATCCTGGGCCCGCTGGAGGCATTTCGCATCGCCCAGATCGTCGAGGCCCAGACCTTCAACTTCACCCCGCTGATCGCCGCCGCGCTGCTCTACCTAGCGGTCACGATTCCGCTGGCACGGGTGGTCGATCGCATCGGCGGCGGCCCCGAGGGGGCGGTCCGTTGAGCGCCACTCCGCCGGGAACGCCGGTGCTGGAGGCGCGCGGCGTCACCAAGGCCTTCGGCGAGCGCCAGGTCCTCGCCGGCGTCGACCTCACTGTCGCCGAGCACGAGGCAGTGGCCCTGATCGGCGCCTCCGGCTCGGGCAAGTCGACCCTGCTGCGCTGCATCGACCTGCTCGAGGAGATCGACGACGGCGACGTCTTCCTCGACGGCGAGGTGATCACCGACCCGTCCGTGGAACCGGTCGCGGTGCGGCGCCGGCTCGGGCTCGTCTTCCAGGCCTACAACCTCTTCCCGCACCTGACGGCGCTGCAGAACGTGGTCCTGGGGGAGATGCGGGCGCACGGCATCGCCCGCGCCGAGGCCGAGGAGCGCGGCCGCGCCCTGCTCGCCCGCTTCGGGCTCGCCGGCCGTGAGGACGACCGTCCCGACAACCTCTCCGGCGGCCAGCAGCAGCGGGTCGCGATCGCCCGGGCCTTCTCCGGCCGGCCGCGGGCGCTGCTGCTCGACGAGGTGACCAGCGCCCTCGACCCGGAGCTGGTCGGCGAGGTGCTGGCGGCGGTGCGCGACCTCAAGGCGGAGGGGATGACGATGGTGATCGCGACCCACGAGATGAGCTTCGCCCGCGAGGTCGCCGACGAGGTCGCCTTCCTCCACGGCGGGCGCATCGTCGAGCGGGGACCACCCGAGCGCGTGCTGGAGTCGCCCGAACGGCCGGAGACCAAGCGCTTCCTCAGTCGGTTGCTGGAGGCGGGGCGGATCTAATCGCGCTCAGCAGGGGTTAGAGCGGAGGCGATCCGGGGAGTGGATCGCCATGCCCGACAAGAGTTCCGATCCAAAGCTCGTCCTCGGCCCGCTGCTGCGCTACGTCGGGGAGACCGAGGCGACGGTATGGGTCGAGACCAGCGCGCCCTGCGAGGTCGAGATCCTCGGCCGCCGCGAGCCCACTTTCTGCGTCGAGGAGCACCACTACGCGCTGGTCCGGATCGAAGGCCTGGAGCCGGGCAGCTTCAACGAGTACGAGGTCAGCCTCGACGGCGTGCGCCGCTGGCCCCAGCCCGGTTCGGAGCTGCCCCCGAGCGCGATCCGCACCCTCGGCCGCGACGCCCCGCTCGACGTCTGCTTCGGCTCCTGCCGGGTGGCGCTTCCGCACGAGGAGCCCTACGTGCACAGCAAGGACCGCCACGAAGACGGCAAGGAGTACGACGCGCTGCACGTGCTGGCGGGGGAGATGAGCCGCGGCGAGCACGAGGAGTGGCCCGAGTTCCTCTTCCTGCTCGGCGACCAGGTCTACGTCGATGAGGGCTCGCCCCGCACCCGCGAAAGGATCCGCGAGCGGCGCGGCACGCAGACGCCGCCGGGCGAGGAGGTGGTCGACTACGAGGAGTACTCCTGGCTGTACGAGGAGTCCTGGAGCGACCCGCTGATCCGCTGGCTGTTCTCGACGGTCTCGGTCTCGATGCAGTGGGACGACCACGACATGAGCGACGACTGGAACATCTCCCGCTCCTGGCTGGAGGAGATGCGCGACAAGTCTTGGTGGCACGGCCGGGCGACGGCAGGGGTGATGAGCTACTGGGTCTACCAGCACCTCGGCAACCTCTCGCCGCGGGCGCTCGACGAAGACGAGCTCTACGGGCGCGTGCGCGGCAACGTCCACGCGACCGCCGAGCTGCGCGAGTTCGCCGCGAAGGCGCACACGACCGGGGCCGGGACGCGCTGGAGCTTCTGCCGCGACCTCGGCGGCACCCGGGTGATCTTCATGGACTCGCGCGCGGGACGGGTGCTGAAGGAGGGCGAGCGCACGATCGTCGACACCGAGGAGTGGGACTGGATCGTCGAGCACGCCACGGGCGACTTCGACCACCTGCTGATCGCGACCACCGTCCCCTGGCTGCTCTCGCCCGGCCTGCACCACCTCGAGGCCTGGAGCGAGCGCGTCTGCGACGGGGCCTGGGGGAGCTTGGCCGCGCGCGGCGCCGAGAAGCTGCGCCGGGCCGTCGACTTCGACCACTGGGCCTCCTTCGACGACTCCTTCCAGGGCCTGCGCGGGCTGCTCGAAGAGGTCGGCTCCGGGGAGCGGGGGCGGGCACCGGCTTCGATCGTCGTCCTCTCCGGCGACGTCCACCACGCCTACTTGGCGGAGACCGCCTTCGCCCCGGGGTCGGGGATCGAGAGCGCGATCTACCAGGCGGTCTGCTCGCCCTACCGCAACCCGCTCGACGTCAAAGAGCGGCGGGTGATCCGGGCCGGCTTCACGCGGCCCTTCGTCGCCGCGATGCGGGCCCTGGCGGGCGCGGCAGGCGCTCCCGACCCCGGCCTGCGCTGGCGCCTGGCCGAGGGGCCTTACTTCGACAACCAGGTGGCGACGCTGCGGCTCGACGGCTGCGAGGCGCGGATGAAGCTCGACAAAACCGTGCCGGGAGACGATCGGGAGCGCCACCTGGACTGCGTTTTCGAGCGCCGAATCGCCTGACTCGGGCGACGAGATCGCCTCAGGGAGCCATTTCACGCCTCATTGATCAAGAAATTTGGCGGCGAACGGCAATGCTGTTATGCTCGCGCTCGCATCGACTAGTCAAGGATTTTGATGGTCATGCACATAGCCAGCACCAGTGCCTTAATCGGTTAAAGGGACGGCGTTGTAAGCCGTAGATCCGGGTTCGAGCCCCGGCTGGTGCATTCGTAAATCGGGATTACGAATGGGCTATGCGATGAACATTTTCGACTACATCGAGGACGGAGCGCTACAGGGGGAGAAGGCGCGCTGGTCGGCGCGCTCGCCGTTCCGGCCGCGCCAGGACTTCGACCTGATGCTGGTGGCGCGGACGCCGGACTGGCGCGCGGACCCGGACTCGCGGGCGGCGCTGGAGCGGATCGAGGCCGAGCCCTGGGTCGAGGCGATCTCCAGCGACGGCGACGAAGTCCTGCTGCGCCTCGCGGACAGCTGGATCGAGGAGACGGGCGATCGGCTGGAGAGCGGCGAGGGGATCGATGGCGCCAACGCCGACCTCGCCGCGGGCCGGCGCTACGCCGTCTACTTCTGGGGCGCCAACACGACCAAGGCGCTGCACATCGGCCACCTCCGCAACCTCGCCGTCGGCCACGCGCTCGGCGCCGCCCTGGAGCAGGCCGGGGCGCGGGTCGAGCGCCGCAGCCTGATCTGCGACGTCGGTCGCAGCATGGGCGAGGCGATGGCCGGTGTGGTCCACAGCGGCCGCGACCAGCAGGTCTGGCCCGAGGGCGAAGAGAAGAGCGATCACTTCGTCGGTGCCTGTTACGCCGACTACGTCACCGCCGGTCGCGCCGCCGGGGTCGTCGGCGGTCAGGAGGCCGACGACGGTGCCGAGGACTCGGTCGCGCGCGAGTCCTCGATGTACAACGACAAGGCCGACGAGCTGATGCTGCGGGTCCTGCGCGGCGACCAGGAAGCGCTGGAACTGTGGTCGAAGACGCGCGCCTGGGTGATCTCCGGCCAGCGCAAGACCCTGGGCCGGCTCGGGATCGCCTTCGACAAGGTGATCTTCGAGTCCGACTTCCTGCCGGAGGTGCTGGAGCTGACCAACCTCGGCCTCAGCGAGGGCAAGCTGACCAAGCGCTACGGCGACGACATGGTGATGTACGAGACCGAACGCGAGGAGCTGGAGGAGATGCCGCTGGTCCGCTCCGACGGGCTGCCGACTCAGCATATGCGGGCGCTCGCCTACTGGTCGGCGGCGCCCGAGCTCGACGACTTCATCTCGCTCCAGGTCTGCGGCAACGAGTGGGTCTCCCACGTCACCTGCCGGCGCCAGCTGATCGACGAGCTCGGCGTCGTCAACGGCAACGGCAACGGCAGCGCCAAGGGCGGCGGCCCGCCGACCTACGACGTCTTCCACGGCATGGTCGCCCGCGACCGCACCTCGATCACCTCGAGCAAGGAAGGGGCGCTGCTGATCGACGACCTCGCCGAGTGGCTCGAGGGCGAGATCGAGGCCGACCCCGAGCGCGGCCAGGTCTGGCGCGCGCACGCCGAGCCGGAGCGGCTGCCGGCGCGGATCGCGCTTGCCTACTTCCTCCTGCAGCCGACCGCGAAGCGGGTCGACTTCGAGCCGGAGAAGCTGCTGCGCGAGGAGAAGGGCAGCCTCGGCTGGGACCTGGCCCGGGCGCAGGCGCACCACGGCACCGCGCCGCTGGGGGCCGAGCGCGCCGCCGCGGACGCCGACTACCGCTTCGCCGTCGTCCAGTCCGAGCTCTACCGCCGCCACCTGCGCAGCTCGGTCGAGGGGCTCGACGTGATCCCATTGGCCCGCTACGTCTCCCACTTCGCCCGCTGGTACCGCGAGGACGAGCGCTCGCCCGAGGTCGAGCGGGTGGCGCGGACGGTGCTCGAGCAAGGGGTGCGCGGGCTCGGTCTGGAGGGGGCGTGAGATGAGGACGCTGCTGGTCGACAACCACGACTCCTACACCTACAACGTCTTCCACCTGCTGGCCGCCGCCTCCGGCGAGGAGCCGGTGGTGGTCAACAACGACGCCGTCTCCTGGCGCGTGCTCTCGCGCTCGGACTTCGACGCGATCGTGCTCTCGCCGGGCCCGGGGCGGCCGGAACGCTGGCACGACTTCGGCGTCTGCCGCGACATCCTCCGCTACAGCGAGATCCCCGTGCTGGGGATCTGCCTCGGCCACCAGGGGATCGGCAACCTGCTCGAGGGCAACGTCAGCACCGCGCCGATGGCGATGCACGGCCGGCTCAGCCACGTGCGCCACTCCGACACCGGCATCTTCGCGGGGATCCCGCAGGACTTCTCGGTCGTCCGCTACCACTCGCTGGCGATCACCGGCCCGCCCGGGCCCGAGGGCAACGTCACCGCCTGGGCCGACGACGGCGTGGTGATGGGGATCGAACACACCAGCCGCCCGATCTGGGGCGTCCAGTTCCACCCCGAGTCGATCGCCACCGAGCACGGCCGCGCGATCGCCGAAAACTTCTACTCGCTGGCGAGTCGCATCCGCAACAAGCCGCTCCCCCGAGCCGCCGGCCGACGGGCCTCGAACGTCCGCGATGAGGGCGCCTCGGGCCCACCGGCCCTCGAGGAAGCGGTGGAGACCTCGATGCGGCTGCGGCTGCGGGAGATCGAGGGGGAGGCGCCGACCGAGGCGCTGTTCGAACGGCTTTTCGCCGACGCCGAGAACGCCTTCTGGCTCGACAGCGTCGACGCCCCGACCCGGCTCGCGCAGAGCTCCTATATGGGGACCAGCGCCGGGCGCGACCGCTGCCTGCTCTCCTACGACGTCGAGGCCGGCGAGGTCGCGATCGAGCGCGCCCGCCGCAGCACGGTCGAGCACAGGTCGATTTTCGACCTGCTGGACCGCGAAGTCGCCAAGCACGCGGTCGAGCCCCCGGCGGAGCTCTCGCGGGGGTTGATCGGCGGCTTCGTCGGCTACCTCGGCTACGAGCTCAAGGCCGACTGCGGCTCGCCCAACGTGCACAGCTCCGACATGCCGGACGCGTTGATGATGCTGGCCAACCGGGTGATCGCGGTCGACCACGTGCGCCGCCGCACCTACGTCTGCGCGGTCGGCCGCGAGGAGGACGCCGAGGCCGATGCCTGGCTGGAGATGGCGGCGGCCGCGGTCGCCGAGGCTCTGGCCAACCCACCGGCCCCAGTGCCCACGCCCGACCCCGAGGATCCGCCCGCGCGGGTCAGCTTCCAGAGCGGCCGCGGCCGCGAGCAGTACCTCGCCGACATCGCCCACAGCCAGGCCGAACTGGCGGCCGGCGAGTCCTATGAGGTCTGCCTCACCGACCAGTTCTCGACCGACGCCAGCCCCGACCCCTTCGTCCTCTACCGCCATCTGCGGCGCAGCAACCCGGCCCCGTTCGCCGCCTACCTCAAGTTCGGCGAGCGGGCGATCGTCAGCTCCTCGCCGGAGCGCTTCCTCTCGGTCGACCGCCGGCGCCGAGTCGAGGCGCGCCCGATCAAGGGGACGATCTCGCGCAGCGACGACCCGGTCCTCGACGCCTCCCACCGGGCCGAGCTGGCCGAGGACGAAAAGACGATGGCCGAGCACCTGATGATCGTCGATCTCCTGCGCAACGACGTCGGCCGCGTCTGCGACGTCGACAGCGTCAGCGTCCCGGAGCTGATGGCGATCGAGCCCTACGCGACCGTGCACCAGATGGTCTCGACGATCGAGGGCTACCTCGAACCCGACCGCAGCCCGGTCGAATGCGTCCACTCCTGCTTCCCCGGCGGCTCGATGACCGGCGCCCCGAAGCTGCGGACGATGGAGATCATCGACGACATCGAGGACGAGGCGCGCGGTGTCTACTCGGGCGCGATCGGCTACTTCGGCCTCGACGGCAGCACCGACCTCAGCATCGTCATCCGCACGATCGTCATGCGTCCGGGCAAGACCACGATCGGCGCCGGCGGCGCGATCGTGATGCAGTCCGACCCGGTCGACGAGTTCGACGAGATCCTGCTCAAGGCGAAGGCCCCGATGGCCGCCCTGGCGCGCGTCGTCACCGGCCGCGACGACCCCGACGCCTGGAGCGTCGAGCTGGAGCCGAGTGCGTTCGTCCTTAGTCGCCCAGAGGGCGAAAAAGAACGAACGCGGAGCCGGGCACAGGCGGCCGGGGCGGCATGAGCGACGCCGCGGCGACGGTGCCGGCGACGGTTCGCCCGGCCGGCGACGGCGACGTCGCCGCGGTCGCGCTCGCGGTCGAGGAGCTGCTGCTCGAGCTCGGCGGCCGCCGACCCGCCCGCGAGGAGCTGGAGGCGGAGATCCGGGCGGCGCTGGCGGACCCGGGCGTAGGGGCGATCCTGGTCGCCGAGTCCGGCGCGGCGATCGTCGGCGTGCTCAGCGCCAGCTGGCAGCGCGCCCTCCACGTGCCGGGGCGCTACTCGACGATCCAGGACCTCTGGGTCGACCGCGAGTGGCGCAGCCGCCGGGTCGGCGCCGCCCTGGTCGACGAGCTTGTGGCCCTGTGTGGGAAACAGGGGGTGGCACGGATCGAGGTCGGTCTCCCACGGGAGAGCTTCGACGCGATCCGCGCCACCGAGGCCTTCTATCTCGGCAACGGGTTCGAGCACCTCGGCCCGCGGATGCGGCGGCTGATTGCATGAGCGAGCTGCTGATGATCGAGCAGCGGCGCGGCCGCGACGATGCCGCCCACTGGATCCGCGAAGGGGGCCACACCGTCCCCGGCCAGGACAGCAACCTGCGGCTCGATCGGTTGCGGGCGGGGCTGGTCCGCCACGAGCGGGTGCGGGCGGTCGCCGCCGACGCCGGCGACGAGGGGCTGGAGCGGACCCTGGGGACGATGCACGAGCGCGATTACCTCGACGCCCTGCGCCGGGTCAACGGGCAGCCGACGGTGCTGGCGAGCTTCGCGCCACCCGGGCTGGAGCCCGACATCCCGGTCGACGCCGCCCTCGTCGCCGCCGCCCACGAGGGCGTGCGCACCGCGATAACGGCGGCGCAGCGGCTCGCCGCGGGCGCCCGCTTCACCTACGCCGTCTGCCGGCCGCCCGGCCACCACGCCGGCCCCGACTTCCTCGGCGGCTACTGCTACCTCAACAACGCCGCCGCCGCCGCGCGCACCCTCGCCGAGGCCGGGGTGCGGCCGCTCGGGATCCTCGACCTCGACCTCCACTACCCGAACGGCACCGCGGCGCTGGTCGCGGCGATGGAGGACGTGACCCTGCACTCGCTGCACGCGGCGCCGGTGACCAACGTCGCCCCGGGGACGGTGCTGCCCCAGGCCGAGGGCGAACGCGCCGTCGCCTTCGACGCCGGTCCCGACCCCGACGCCTACCTGGAGCAGGTCGAGGCCTCGATCGCGGCCCTCGCCGCCGACGCCGCCGCCCTGATCGTCTCGCTCGGCTACGACACCGTGGCCGGCGACCCACACGGCTCCTGGGACTTCGACCCGGAGATCTTCGCCGCGATCGGCCGCCTGCTCGCGGGCTCCGGCCGGCCGGTCTGCGTGATCCAGGAGGGCGGCTACCTGCTGCCGGCGCTGGCCGAGTGCAGCCACGCCTTCGCCACCGGCCTACTGGGGGAGGAGCCGGGATGAGCGGGCTGGAGCCGTTCCGCCGCCGCCTCGACGTGATCGACGACGAGATCGCCCGCCTGCTCGGCGAGCGCTTCGAGATCTGCCGCGAAGTCGCGCTCTACAAGAGCGCCCACGCGATCCCGATGATGCAGCCCGGCCGGGTCGAGGAGGTGCGCGCCCGCTACCTCGCCCGCGGCGCCGAGGCGAAGCTGCCGGCCGAGTTCAGCGGCGACCTCTTCGACCTCCTGATCGCCGCCACCTGCAAGGAGGAGGACGAGCTGATGGCCGCCCAGGAGCGGGGCGGATGAGCCTGCCGCCCGGCCCGCGGATGCCGCGTGCCCTGCAGGCGGTGGGCTGGACCCAGCGCCCGCTGCCCTTCCTCGAGCGTTGCCAGCGGCGCTACGGCGACAGCTTCACCCTGCGCATCCTCCACTGGGGCGACTGGGTCGTCCTCTGCGACCCCGACGACGTCAAAAAGGTCTTCACCGCCGGCGACGCGGTCGGCGTCGCTCTCGCCAACCCGATGCTGGGGCCGGTGCTGGGGCCGCACTCGGTGATGCTGCTGGAAGAACCGCGGCACATGACCCGGCGCAAGCTGATGCTGCCCGCTTTTCACGGCAAGAGCATCGAGAGCGACGGCGAGATGATGATCGACGTCGCCCGGCGCGAAGTCGGGCGCTGGCCGGTCGGCGAGCCGTTCGAGCTCTGGCCGCGGATGCAGGCGATCACCCAGGAGGTGGTGATGCGCGCCGTTTTCGGGGCCGAGGAGGACGAGCGGCTCGGGCGCCTGCGCGAGCTGCTGCGGCGGCTGACGGTGTGGATGAACAACCCCCGCAACCTCGCCCTGCTGGCTGGCTTCGGGCCGCGCTGGGTGGTCCGCAGCCGCCAGTTCCGCGAGGCGATGCGGCCGGTCGAGGCGGCGGTGCTGGAGGAGGTGCGGCGGCGCCGGGCCGAGGGCGAGATGCGCGAGGACGTGGTCTCGATGCTGGTCGCGGCCCGCTACGAGGACGGCTCGCCGCTGAGCGAGCGCGACCTCCGCGACGAACTGCTGACCCTGCTCACCGACGGCCCCACCTCGAGCTCGCTGGCCTGGACCTTCGAGCGGCTGCTGCGCAACCCGGAGAAGCTGGAGCGGGCCCAGGCCGAGGTGCGCCACGGCGGCGACGGCGCCTACCTCGACGCCGTGATCAAGGAGACGCTGCGGGTGCGGCCGCCGGTGCCGGTGGTGGTGCGGCGGCTGCTGGAGCCGATGCGGCTCGGCGGCCACGAGCTGCCGGCGGGGACCGTGGTCGCCCCCTGCATCCACCTGATCCACCGCAGCGAGAAGACCTACCCCGATCCGAAGAGCTTCATCCCCGAGCGCTTCCTCGACCGCCAGCCCGGTACCTACACCTGGATCCCCTTCGGCGGCGGCACCCGCCGCTGCCTCGCCGCCAGCTATGCCGAACTGGAGATGAAGCGGGTGCTGCGCACCGTCTTCTCCGAGGTCAACCTGCGGCCGGTCGAGAGCCGCGCCGAGCGGATGCGCAAAAGCGCGATCTCCTTCAGTCCCGACCGCAGCGGGCTGGTGATCGCCGAGCCATGGTGACCGAGACCGACCTGCTGATCGTCGGCGCCGGCGCCAAGGCGGCCGCGATCGCGACCAAGGTCCACGTGCTCAATCGCCTCGGCCTCGGCCCGATCGGCCTCAAGATCGTCGAGGGCACCGAGCCCGCTGCCTCCTGGCTGGGCCGCAACGGGATGACCTCGGGCGAGGAGCCGCTGGCGGTCACCCCGATCAAGGACATCGGCTTCCCGTACCAGAGCCATTACGAGTTCGGCGAGGCCGGGGAGGCAATCGACGCGGGGACGATGGCCTTCTCCTGGCAGCAGTACCTGATCGGCGAGCGCCGCTACGCGCGCTGGATCGACGCCGGCTCGCCTTCGGTCCGCCACCGCGACTACGGCGCCTACCTGACCTGGGTGCTCGGACGCGCGACCGAGGGGGTCACCCACGTGCGCGGTCGCGTCACCGAGGTCGCGCTGGAGGACGGGGGAGAGCGCTGGCTGGTCACGGTCGCGGAGCCGGGCGGCGCCTCCCGGCACGCCGGCGGGGCCCTGGTCCTGACCGGCCCCGGCACCCACCGCGCCTTCCCGCACGAGCCCAGCGTCGCCGACCGCGTCTTCCACTGCGACAGCAAGCGCGGCGAGTTCGCCCGTCTGCCGGAGGACCGCGCCTGCGACGTCGCCGTGGTCGGGGGCGGGGAGAGCGCGCTCAGCTGCGTGATGTTCCTGCGCGGCTTCCGCCCCAAGGCCCGCTGCACCGTCTATACGCCGATGCTGCCGATGAGCCGCGGCGAGAGCTTCCTCGAGAACCGGGTCTTCTCCAACCCCGACGAGGTCGAGTGGGGCTCGCTCGACCTGCAGACGCGGCGGGACTTCGTCAAGCACTCCGACCGCGGCGTCTTCGACCCGCCGAGCCTGGCGGCGATCGCCTACGACGACCGCGCCCACTTCGTCACCGGCCGCGTCATCGACGTCGGCGCGCCGGCGGCCGGCGAGGGCGTGCGCCTGCAGTACGAGTCGCCCGAGGGGGGAGCCGGCAGCGAGCACGAGTACGTCGTCAACTGCACCGGCTTCGACCTGCTCGCACAGCTGCGCGAGCTCTTCCCGCCGCCGCTGCGGGCCGAGGTCGAACGCCAGGCGGGACCGCTCTGGGAGCGCCCGGCGGGCAGCGAAGTGCGGATCGGCCGCGGGCTCGAGCTGGAGGGCATGTCGCCGCGACTGCACATCCCCGGCCTCGGCGGCCTCAGTCAGGGGCCGGGGTTCGCCAACCTCGGCGCCCTCGGCCTGCTCTCCAACCGCGTGCTCCAGTCGCTGCTGCGCGAAATCTCCCCTGAGCAGGGACTTGGCGTCGGGAAAGATTTGCAATATAAATCCTTATCGCTTGAGTAGATTCGATGTATTCCACTACAGGGGGGTTGACGTGAGGCTGCTGAAAGTTCCGATTGGCCGGGCTGGGCTGGGCGCGATCGTCCTGCCGGCCGTCATCGCGATGGCCGCGCTCGCCGGCTGCGGCTCCTCCTCCGGGGGCGACCCCGAATTCACCGGCAGCGGCTACCCGGGGGTCGATCTCAGCAACAGCCGCGCGGTCAGCGGCAGCTCGATCGACAGCTCCAACGCCGCCGAACTGGAAGTCGCCTGGAGCCTGCCGCTGACCGCGCAGAGCTCCTTCGGCGCCCACTCCTCCTCCCCCGTGATCGTCGACGGCGTCATCTACTCGCAGGACCTGGAGTCCAACGTCGAAGCGATCGACCTCGAATCGGGCGAAGTCCTCTGGACCAAGAAATACGAAGAAGCCGACGAGGGGCCGAACGGCGTCGTCGTCGCCGGCGGGCTCGTCTTCGGCGCCACCCCCAACGGCGCCTTCGCGCTCGACCAGGAAACCGGCAAGGAGGTCTGGTCAACGCCGCTGGTCGTGAACACCGGCCGCGAAGCGATCGACATGGCGCCCGGCTACAACGACGGCCTCGTCTACGTCTCGACCGTGCCGCTGACGGCCAGCGCGTCCTACCCAGGCGGGGGCGTCGGCACCCTCTGGGCGCTGGACGCCAAGAGCGGCGCCAAGAAGTGGCACTTCGACACGGTCCCGAAAAGCCTCTGGGGCGACAAGAAGGTCAACTCCGGCGGCGGTCTCTGGCAGCCGCCCTCGTTCGACGAAAAGGGCTCGATGTACTTCGGCACCGGTAACCCCGCGCCCTACCCGGGCACGCCGCAGCAGCCCTGGGGGTCGAGCAGGCCGGGCTCGAACCTCTACACCGACTCGATGGTCAAGCTCGACGCCAAGACCGGCAAGATGCAGTGGCATTACCAGCAGACCCCGCACGACCTCTACGACTGGGACTTCCAGGACCCGCCGATCCTGCTCGAAGCCGGCGGCAGGGAACTGGCGATCGGCGCCGGCAAGTCCGGCATCGTGGTCGCGATCGACGCCGCCACCGGCAAGCCGGTCTGGAAGCAGCCTGTCGGCACCCACAGCGGCCACGACACCGACAACCTGCTGGCGCTCAAGGGCGAAAGCTCGAAGATCAAGGGCGGGGAAGTCTTCCCCGGCACCCTCGGCGGCGTGATCGCGCCGATGGCAAGCGATGGCACCAGGATCTTCGTCCCGGTCGTCAACCACCCGCTCACGGTCACGGGCGGCGCCGAACTGGGGGAAGCGGGCGAACTGACCGGAGAACTGGTCGCGCTCGACGCCGCCACCGGCAAGGTCGAGTGGAACAAGGAATTCGCCTCGGCCGCCTTCGGGGCGCCGACGGTCGTCAACGACCTCGTCTTCGCCACCTCCTTCGACGGCAGCGTCTACGCCCTCGACGCGAAGACCGGTGGCGAAGTCTGGGTCGACACGCTCCCGGCCGGGGTCAACACCAGCGTCTCGGTCAGCGGCGACACCCTGATCGTCCCGGCGGGAATCGCCAGTGCCGAAGGCCAGACCCCGGAAATCGTCGCTTACCGCGTCGGCGGCTAGACCCTCCTAGGGGTCGGTGGGGGGCTCGGGCAGTTCGAAGCAGGTCATCCAGGCGACGGCGTCGATCGCGCCCTCGCCGTCCGCCTTGGCGAGGCGCTTGGCGTTCCGTTCCCGCACGGCGAGCACCGCCCGCAGGGCCTTGGCCTGGATCTCGACCAGTTCCTCCCAGCCCCGCTCGTCGACCCGCATGTCGGTGCGGCTGAGGTGGCGGTTGCCGCGGGCGTCGAAGGTGCCGGCGCGGAGCGCTTTGAGGGCATCGGCGAACATCAGCTGCACGATCCAGACCGACATCACCCGGCGTTTGGCGGGCTTCAGCTTTTCCCATTCGGGGGCATCCATCATCGGGTACTGAACCGCCTGGTAGAAGTGCTCGATCGCGCCGCGGCGTTTCTTCTCCTCGACCAGCTCGATCATCCCGAGTCGCTCCAGCTCGCGGACGTGGTAGCTGATGTTGCCGACCGGCGCGCCGAGCTCGGCGGCCAGCTCTTTCGGGCTGGCGGGCCGCTCGGTGAGGATCGAGAGGGCTTCGATGCGCAGTGGATGTGCCACCGCTCTCGCCAGGGTCTGATCGGCGCCCTCGCTTTTTTTCCTCTTTGCGGCCACGGCACTTCCTCCTCGGGGGTTGGCCACAAATGCTATTCGCTCGATTTTCAGCGCCGATCGGGGGTACCGTCAGGGTATGGCCGCCAAGCGCAGCGCCGGCATCCTCCTCTACCGCTTCGAAGACGGCGATCCGCGACTGCTGCTCGTCCATCCCGGCGGGCCCTACTGGGCAAAGCGGGACCTCGGCGCCTGGACGATCCCCAAGGGCGAATACGAGGAGGGCGAGTCGGCGCGGGTCTGCGCCCTGCGTGAGATGGGCGAGGAGCTGGGCGCCGCGGCCCCGCTGTTGACGGCGGAGCAGCTGCTCGACCTCGGCTCGGTACGGCAGAAATCCGGCAAGGTCGTGGAGGCCTGGGCCGCGGCGGGCGAGTTCGACCCGGCGGCGCTGAGCAGCAACACATTCAGGCTGGAGTGGCCGCCGCGCAGCGGCAACGAGCGTGAGTTCCCCGAGGTCGACCGGGCCGAGTGGTTCGACCCGGCCGAGGCGCGGCGCAAGATCCTCGCCGCCCAGGGGGAGCTGATCGACCGCCTGCTCGAGCGCCTGGAGTAGCCGGCCCGGCAACCCGGACGTATACTCGCCGCGGCATGGAAAACGGCTCCACTCTGCCATCTGCGAGCGCTGACGAGGTAAGTCAGAACGGTCACCTGCCGCTCTCGGCGCGGTTGCTCGGGGTCGGTGTGCGCGGGGTCCGCACCGTCGGCAAAGCGACCGGGGTCGACCGCGCGGTCGAAGTCGCGGCGGAGGAGGCGATCGTCGCCGCGGTCGAGAGCGAGGCGGTCGAGCGGGCGATGGCGCGGGTGCTGCAGGGCCCGATCGTCGAGGAGGCGGTGCAGGGGGCGCTGGAGAGCGAGGCGGTCAAGAAAGCGCTGCTGGAGGCGATGGACAGCGAACTGGTCGACGAGGTCTGGCGCCGGCTGCTGGCCAGCGACGAGGCCCAGCAGCTGGTCGAGCGGATCGCCGAGGCGCCCGAGGTGCGGGCCGCCATCAGCGCCCAGGGCGCCGGCCTGCTCGAGGACATCGGCCGCACGATCGGCAAGCTGACCAGGCGCCTCGACGACAGCTTCGAGCGGGTCGTGCGGCGGATCTTCTTCCGCCGCCGTCGCGCCGTCGCCAGCGACCACGCCGGCGCGATCAGCCGCGCCCTGGCGTACGTCATCGACGGCGTCTTCGTCAACCTCAGCTTCACCGCGATCGTCGCCATCGCCAGCCTCGTCGACAACGCCTTCGGCGGCAGCGGCGGCGGTGCCTCCAACTTCGCGATCGCGATCGGCTCGACCGCCTGGCTCGGGCTCGGCTCTCTCTATCTGGTGAGCTTCTGGTCTCTGGCCGGGCAGACGCCGGGGATGCGCTTCGTCGGCATCAGGCTCGACGTCGGGCGACTGCCGCTGCGGCGCTCGCTGAAGCGCCTGATCGGGCTCGGCCTCTCCGTCGCCACCTTCGGCATCGGCTTCCTCGGCATCGTCTTCCGCGAGCAGCGCCGGGCCTGGGAAGACCGCTTCAGCGGCACCGACGTGATCTACGACGAGCGCCGCCCGGAGCCGGCCCCGTGGTCGCGGCCGCCGCTAGACGTTGACGCCGGAGCGCCGGGTCAGCCAGCGCTGCACGACCAGGGTCATGCTGCCGGAGAAGATCAGCAGGGAGACGTTGATCAGGAGCACGACGAGGGCGCCGAGCGCCTGACCGGCGCCGCCGGCGCCGAGCGCCACGCCTAGATAGGCCGAAGCGGGGATCGTCGTCACCGAGATCGCCACCCCGACCGCGGCGCTGGCCCGGGTCTCGAAGGAGAGCATCGCCGCGATCCCGGCGGCGAGGGCGATCAGCACCGTCGAGTAGTCGGTCTTGGCGAGGCTGCTGAGGCTGCTGTCCTCGACCGTGAACCCGGCCGGCAGCAGGTCGACGCCTTTCAGCGCCGCCGCCAGCACCGTCGCCGTGACCACGACCAGGGTCAGGCCCAGGGTGAGGGTGACGAAGGAGCGCTGGGCGAGCCCGCGGCGGCGGCCGACCAGGCCGACGCAGGTGGCGCAGATCGGCAGCAGGTCGGGGCTGACCGCCATCGCGCCGACGATCAGGATCGAGCTGCTGGTGATCACGCCGAGGGCGGCGATCACCGCGGCGACGTTGATCAGCGCCAGGTAGCGGGCGAGCGGGCGCGAGTTGGCCCGCGCCTGTCCCATCACCTCGACCCAGGCGAAGCCTTCGATGCCGCTGTCGCCGCCGAGGTGGCGCTGCTGCGGGGCGACGACTTCGACCCGGGTCAGCAGGTAGTCGTCGATCCCGATGCCGAGCTCGGCGATCGCCTCGACCAGGCGGTCGGCGGCGGCGGGCTCGACGTCGGCGACGAAGACGACGGCGCTCGCCGCCCCGGCCTCGTCGGGTTGGCTGACCACCCGTCGCACCCCATCCAGTTCGCGCAGCAGCTCGCCGAAGTGCCCGGCCCGCTCGGCTTCGACCGATGAGCGCAGCCTCAGCACCCGGTCACCTGCTCAGGAGACGAGCTTGAGGACCTTGAAGGATTTTGTCCCGCGCGGCGTCTCGACCTTGACCGTGGCGCCGACCTTGGCGTCCATCAGCGCTTTGCCGATCGGAGACTCGGCCGAGAGCCGGCCCTCGGCGAGGTTGGCCTCGGTCGAGCCGACCAGGGTCCAGACGTTGGTCTTGCCGCTGCCCTCGTCGCTGACTTCGGCGGTCAGCCCGAAGGCGAAGGAATTTGCGCTGCCGGCGTCGACCTCGACCACGACGGCGTTGTGGAGGCGCTCCTGCAGTCGCTTGATCCGCGTCTCCAGATGCGCCTGGTCCTCTTTGGCGACGTGATACTCGGCGTTCTCCTTAAGGTCGCCCTCCTCGCGGGCGACCTTGATCCGCGCCGCCATCTCCTGGCGGGCGGGCCCTTCGAGCTGCGCCAGCTCGGCTTTGAGGTCCTCGATCCCGGCGGCGGTGATCGGCTCTCCGGCCGGCTCTGGGGCGTGCATGGGCTCAGCCTCTCAGAAACGTCGCCCGTCCGCCTTGGGGCGGGGCTAGTCGCCGCCGTTTTCGCCCAGCAGGGCCGGGGCGAACGACTTCACCTTGGCCCCTTCGGCGTCGGCCAGGCGGGAGAGCCCGAAGAGGTCCTCGGTCGAGGCCAGCAGCGAGTAAGGGTTGTAGGCGACGGCGTCGGTGGAGCCGGGGGAGAGGAACTGCGAGACCAGCAGGGCGCCGACTTTCTTCGGGTCGGTGGTGGTCGCCACCGGCGCTCCGGTGGCGGGATCGATCGGGGCCGGGTTGGCCTGGCCGAAGCTGACGACGAGCAGTCCGTCCGCCTTGTAGGCGGGCGAGGCGAGGATCTTCGGCACCATCGTCGCCAGGAACGCGTCGGCTGCGACGGCGCCTTCGGGGGTGCCCGGAGCGCACTGACCGCTGACGCCGGCGTTGCAGAGGTTGGGCGAGATGTAGGAGTAGTTGGGCGTCGTCTTCGCCGTCTTCAGGTCTTTTTCGAGCTGGGTCAGCGGCATGTCGTCAGCGGAGCAGTCGCCGAGGTCGAGCAGCGAGTGGAAGTAGACGAACGGGTTGAGCGTGGCCGAGTAGCCGCCGGTGGTGGTGGTCGGCGGCGCCCCGGGCTGCGGGTAGACGCAGTTGTCGGGGGCCCCGGTTTCCGGGTTGGCCATCCCTTCCATGTAGGCGCGCCAGCTGAACTTGGCGATCCCGAGCTGGTCGGCCAGGGTCAGGGTTTCGGCTGAGTAGACGCACTTGCCGTAGTCCGGGCAGTCGGCCTTCGTTTCCGCCGTCGGCGGCTGGCCGCCGACGGCGGCGATCGAGTTCGGCAGCGCCGCCGGGTCGAGCAGCGTGTAGCCGCTGAGCAGCGTCCCCTGGGGGCGCAGGGTGCCCGCCAGGTAGGGCATCTGCGGGGTGGCGCCGAAGGCGGCGTCGTAGCCGGAGCTGGCCAGGGAGACGACGAAGACGTGCTTGACCCGGCCCGCTTCGGGGGCTGGCACCGCGGGCGTGGTCGGGGTCGGTTCGGGTGCGGGTTCCGGGGCGGCTTCCGGTTCCGGCGCCGCTTCCGGCGAGGACAGGGGCAGGGAGGAGGAAGAGGCCGGTTCGGGTGCGGGTGAGGGGGAGCCGGCGCTCGGGCTCGGCGAGGATTCGGGGCTGGGCACGGGGGTGCTGGCGATCGGCGTCTTGTCGGCGGCGAGGCTGCGGCCGAGCAGCGCCGCCAGCGGGCCGCTGTCGTTGGTGGTGGTCATCGCCGCCGCGACGATCGCCGCGGTGGCGACCAGCGAGGTGGCGACCAGCAGGTTGAAGCGTTTGCCGCTCAGCGAGGCCGCGGCCTCGGCAAACTGCTTGTAGAGCTTCGAGGCGGCCGCCTTCATTTGCCGGCCTCCGTCGGCACCAGCGCGTGGCCGCACTGGGCGCAGAAGCGGACCGCGTGGCCGTAGGGAGCGCCGCAGCCGGGGCAGAGGCCGGCGGCGTCGGCGCGCTCGAGCTCGAGCACCCGCTCGACCGCGAGCAGCTCGGCGTCGACCCGCTGCAGCTCCGCCGCTTTGCGGGTCAGGACGTCGAGGCGGACGTGGTCGCGGATCGCCATCTCGTAAAAGGCGCCGCCGAGGTCGGCCTGCATCACCGTGAACTTCTCCAGCAGGCGGTCGCGCTGGGCCAGCAGCTCGGCGCTCTCCTCCGGCTTGCCGGCTCTTTGCCGGGCTCGGGCCTGGCGGCGGCTTTCGGCGCCGCTTTCCGCGTCGCCTTGGCGGCCGGGCGCCGCAGCAGCTCAGCCGGTTTGCGGGTGATCGCGCCGAGGCGGCTCACGGTTCCACCCCACTGCTCGGCGCCGGCGCCGAGCCGGGGTCGCCGCCGATCACGGTCACGTCGGGAAGGTTCTGCTGGGCTTTGATGTAGTTGTCACCCGTCTGTTCCGGGTTTTCTTCGACGACCTTGGTGTCGGCTTCGGTCTTCTGTTTGCTCGCTTTGAAGCCGGCGACCTGATGGACGGCGCCGTTGGCGGTCTCGGCGACGACTTTGCCGCCGTTCTTCTCCGCCTTCTTCTCGGCTTTGCTGACTTTTTCTTGGCGGCGGGCGTCGTTGCGGCGGTGGCCCCGGCGGTGTTCGTGGCCGTGGCTGCTTCCTGCTGGTGCAGCGCCTGCAGCAGCGCCGCGTTGTCGTTGCCGCCGGAGTCGCCACGGCCGACGACGACGCCGAGCCCGACCGCGACCGGCAGCAGGGCGAAGAAGGCGACCGCGGCGGCGCGACTGCCCGGGCTCGATTTGGCCGGCGGCCGGGACAGCGGCCGGCGCGCTTTC
>CAWCIS010000009.1:0-41699 GCA_963795625.1 uncultured Solirubrobacterales bacterium
CGGCCGCCGCCGGCGACTAGGCTTTGGCGATCAAGTGGGAATGATCGAGCAGCTCATCTCTGGGGCCCGGCAGGGGGTCGAAGCCCGCCGCCGCGAGCTCCCGCAGGCCGACCTCGAGTCGCGGCTGTCGGGCCGCGGCGAGGATCGCCCCTTCAACGAGGCCTTGGTGCGCCCTGGGCTCTCGCTGATCGCTGAGTTCAAGCGCCGCTCGCCGAGCGCCGGCGAGATCTCGGCCACCGCGGTCGTCGCCGAGCAGGTCGGCGCCTACGAGCGCGGTGGCGCCGCCGCGCTCTCGGTCCTCACCGACGAGCCCCACTTCGGCGGCTCCCTGGACGACCTGCGCGCCGCCCGCGCCGCCTGTGGCCTGCCGATCATCCGCAAGGACTTCATCGTCGATCCGTACCAGCTCTACGAGGCGGCGGTCAACGGCGCCGACGCGGTGCTGCTGATCGTCCGCGCCCTCGAGGACGAGCTCCTGCGCTCCCTCTACGAGGAGGCGAGATCACTCGACCTCGACTGCCTGGTCGAGGTCCACGACGAGGCCGAGCTGGAGCGGGCACTGGAAGCCGACGCCGAGGTGATCGGGATCAACAACCGCAACCTCGACGCGGGAACGGTCGACCTGGCGACGACCTTCGAGCTGATGCCGGACGTGCCGGCGGGCAAGACCGTGGTCGCCGAGAGCGGCATCTCCGGTCGCTCCGAGCTCGAGGAGCTGGAGCGGGTCGGAGTCGACGCGGTGCTGATCGGCGGCGCCCTGATGGCCGCCGAGGACCCCGAGGCGAAGACCCGTGATCTCACCGGCGCCGACGACGGCACCCGCGAGCATCTCTTCTAGAGCGCCGAATTCTCCTCTTTAGAAAACATTAACTGAGGATTTAAGGTCGGGTCAGCGTCCGGGAGCATCCTGAACGCCATGACCGAGCCCAAGAGAAGTTTCCGCACCCCGTTCATCTCCGCCCTCTTGGGCGGCGCCGTCGTCGCCGCCTTCGGCGCGATCGCGATCGCCGCCGGCTGGATCCACTCCGACGGCTCGACCACCACCGTGGCAGCGGCGCCGCTGTCGGCTCCGGTCGTCAGCAAGTCGAACGACGAAAACGCCAACGTCGTCAATCAGATCTACAAGAACGACGGCGGTGGCGTGGCTTTCATCGAATCGCAGATCCCGGCCCAGGAATCGCAGACGCTCTCGCCGTTCGGCGAACCCGAATCCGAAGGCGGCGGCACCGCGACCGGCTCCGGCTTCGTGGTCGACCCCGAAGGCCACATCCTCACCAACAACCACGTGATCGAAGGGGCGAGCAAGATCGAGGTCAAACTCGGCGCCTCCGACACGGAGTACCAGGCGAAGGTAGTCGGGGCCGACCCCGCCAGCGATCTGGCGCTGCTCAAGGTCGAAGCCCCGGCCGACCAGCTGCACCCGCTCACCCTCGGCAAGTCCTCGGAAATGGAAGTCGGCGACCCGGTGGTCGCGATCGGCAACCCCTTCGGGCTCGACCGCACCGTCACCAGCGGCATCGTCTCGGCCCTGCAGCGGCAGATCGAAGCGCCCGACGGCTTCTCGATCACCAACGTGATCCAGACCGACGCGGCGATCAACCCCGGCAACTCGGGCGGCCCGCTGATCAACGCCGCGGGCGAAGTGATCGGCATCAACTCCCAGATCGCTACCGGCGGCGGTGGCGGCAACGGCAACCTCGGCATCGGCTTCGCAATCCCGATCGACACCGCTCGCGCCGAGATCCACCAGCTGATCACCAAGGGCGAAGTCGAACACGCCTTCATCGGCATCAGCGGCGGCACGATTACGCCGGAACTGGCGCGGGCGATCAACCTGCCGGTGAAGGAAGGGGTGATCGTCCAGACCGTCGTCAAGGGCGGGCCGGCCGACAAGGCCGGGATCGAAGGCGGCAACACCTCGGCGACCATCGACGGGGCCGAAATCAAACTAGGCGGCGACATCATCACCGCGGTCGACGGCAAGAAGGTGGCGGGGATGGACGAAGTCGTCGAAGTCGTCAACAAGGCCAAGCCCGGCGAATCGCTCGAACTGACGATCCTCCGCGACGGCTCGACCAAGACCGCCACGGTGACGCTTGGGGATCGGCCGGAATCCGCCGAATAGCGGCGGGCCGGGCGCGGTGGGTCCAGCCCGCCTGTCCCGTACGCTTGGGCGGTGAGGGTCAAGTTCTGCGGGATCACCAATTTGGACGACGCGGCCGAGGCCGTGCGGCTCGGCGCTTGGGCAATTGGATTGATCCATTACGACCGGAGCCCCAGGGGCGTCGAGCCGGGTGCCGCCGCCGAGATCGGGGCGGCGTTCCGGCGCAAGTGCGAGGTCGTCGGCGTCTTCGTCAACCCCACCCTGGAGGAGGTCGACAAGGCGGTTGAGAACGCGGCGCTGACGATGGTGCAGCTGAATGGGGCGGAGGGGGCCCAGTTCTGCTCCGAGGTGGCGCGCCGCACCGGCGTCAAGGTGATCAAGGCGATCCACGTCGCCAGCGCCGCCGACATCCACGCCGCCGAGGCCTACCGGACCGATTTCCACCTCTTCGACCGTCGCGGCAAGGGCCTCTGGGGGGGAACCGGCGAAAGCTTCGACTGGGAGCTGCTGCGCGGCCATCGCTCCGACATCCCCGAGATCCTCGCCGGCGGTCTGCGGCCGGACAACGTCGCCGCCGCGGTGGCGATCGCCCAGCCCTACGCGGTCGACGTCGCCAGCGGTGTCGAGGCGTCGCCGGGCAAAAAGGACCACGCGGCGATGGCCGCCTTCTTCGAGGCGGCCCAGCCGGCTCGCGTCGCCGGCGCATGAGCGCGATCGAGGAGCGGTTCGGCCCCTACGGGGGACGCTACGTGCCGGAGACGCTGATCGGGGCGCTGGACGAGCTCACCGCGGCCTGGGCCGAGGCCCGCGAGGACGCCGAGTTCATGGCTCGCCTGGAACTGCTGCGGCGCGACTTCATCGGCCGCCCGACCCCGCTCTACCTGGCCGAGCGGCTTTCCGCGCGGGTCGGCTCGAAGGTCTACCTGAAGCGCGAGGACCTGGCCCACACCGGCGCCCACAAGATCAACAACGCGGTCGGCCAGGCCCTGCTGGCGGCGCGGATGGGCAAGCCGCGGGTGATCGCCGAGACCGGCGCCGGCCAGCACGGTGTCGCCACCGCGACCGCCTGCGCCCTGCTCGGCCTCGAGTGCGTCGTCTACATGGGGACCGAGGACATCCGGCGCCAGGCGCCGAACGTCGAGCGGATGAAGCTGTTGGGGGCCGAGGTGGCGCCGGTCGAGGCGGGCGCCCGCACCCTGAAGGAGGCGGTCAGCGCCGCGATCCGCGACTGGGTCGCCAACGTCGAGACCACCCACTACGTGATCGGCTCCGCCGTCGGGCCGGCGCCCTACCCGGCCCTGGTCCGCGACCTGCAGCGGGTGATCGGCGAAGAGGCGCGTGAGCAGGCGCTCGCCGCCGAGGGCGCTCTGCCCTCGCGGGTGATCGCCTGCGTCGGCGGCGGTTCCAACGCGATCGGCATCTTCAGCCCCTTCGTGGCCGACGCCGAGGTGGCCCTGGTCGGCGTCGAGGCGGCCGGGGAGGGCCTCGACACGCCGCGCCACGGCGCCTCGCTGGGGGCCGGCAGCACCGGCGTCCTGCACGGGTCGCTCTCCTCTGTGATCGCCGACGAGGAGGGGCAGATCCTCGAGGCGCACTCGGTCTCGGCCGGGCTCGACTACCCGGGCGTCGGGCCCGAGCACGCGCACCTGCGCGACACCGGCCGGGCCAGCTACGTGGCGATCACCGACCGGCAGGCGCTGGCGGCGTTCGGGGAGCTGTCGCGGCTGGAGGGGATCATTCCGGCGCTGGAGTCTTCGCATGCGATTGCTTGGTTGCTGGAGAACCCGGGGGCGGAGGGATTCGATGTTCTCTGTCTGTCTGGGCGCGGGGACAAGGATCTCGCCGAGGTCGTGGCTCAAACGCAGGGCGATGGGGACGCCCCTCTGTTGTGAGCGTCGCTCCCTACGCAGGCGAGCTGAGTGGGGAGGAGCGGATCGCGGGCGCCTTCGAGACTGCGAAAAGCGAAGGCCGAGCGGCTCTGATGCCCTACATGATGGCCGGGTTCCCTGACCGGGATTCCGGGCTGGCGGTTGCCACCGCCTATGTGGACTCAGGCGCTGATCTGATCGAGCTCGGAGTTCCCTTTTCCGATCCGCTGGCGGATGGGCCGACGATTCATGCGGCGGCTACTGTCGCGCTGGAGGCGGGGGCGACGTTCGCTACGGCGCTGGAGGTCTGTCGCGCGGTCGCGGAGCGGGTTCCGGTGGTGCTGATGGTCTACTCGAACATGGTGCTTGCGCATGGCGGCGCTTCGGAGTTCGCTCGGTTGGCGGTCGCGGCCGGGGCCGCGGGGGCGATCGTGCCGGATCTGCCGCTGGGCGAGGCGGAGGACATTCGCGAGGACTTCGCCGCGGCGGGGCTGGCGCTGGTGCCGCTGGTGGCGCCGACCACGTCGGCTGAGCGGCGGGCGCGGATCTGCGCGGCGGCGCGTGGGTTCGTCTACGTCGTCTCCACCGTGGGCACGACCGGGGAGCGGGCGGAGGTTCCGGCCGCCCTGGCGGAGCTGGTTGCGGCGACGAAGGCCGACGCGGCGGTTCCGGTCGCGGTCGGATTCGGGATCGGCAGCGCCGAGCAGGCCTCGGAGGTGGGACGGATCGCCGACGGCGTCATCATCGGCAGTCGCCTGGTCCGCGCCGCCGGCGAAGGCGGTTCGCCGCAGGGCGCCGCCGATGCGGTCGGCGGCTTCCTCAGCGAGACGCGCGTCGCCCTCGCCGGGTAGAGTTGCGGCCGCAATGGGCATGGTCGTAACTCTCTTTCTGGCGCTCGCCGCGATGACGGTTTCCTACGCCTTCGGGCAGGGCGGCCCGGTCGCCGGCCTGGTCTTCTTCACGGTGCTGCTGATCGGCGCCGCTCTGCGCGTTCTCAAACCGAACGCTTAGGCGCCCTCAGCCCTGGTCGATCAGGGCCCGCACGGCGGGCTCGATCAGGCTCTCCGCTCCCACCGGCACCGATTCGCCCGCGCTGAGGTGACGGCGGACCAGGGCCAGCGGGAGGTCGACGGTTGCCAGCAGCAGGCGTTCGCGGCCCTCGCTTCCGGCAAGGCCAAGCTTCGCGGCCAGGGCGTCGATCGCGCCTGCGACCTCGGCCTGATGCGTGGCCAGACGCGCGCGCTCCGGCTCGGCCCAGCTCTCCTGGCCGAAGTCCGCCGCGCCATACAGGAGGACCCGCGCTTCCGCCCGGTGCGCGCGGCTCCAGGCGATCGTGTGGGTCGCGGCGCCGAGAGCGGCCCGCCGGCCGTCCTCGGCGGCTATTGCCGCGAGGAACCCCGCCTGGAAGCGCTCCAGGGTGCGGAGCCAAAGAGCGGCCTGCAGCGCCGGACGGCTCGGGAACCGGTGGTACAGCGAGCCGCTCGGCGCCGCGGTCGCCGCGATCACCGCCGCCATCGTCACCGCCTGCGGCCCGGCGGCGGCGCTGAGGGCGACGGCGGCGTCCAGGAGCGAATCGCGGTCGTATCGGGGTGGGCGTCCCACGGTCGTCGCAGATATTAGAGATAACTCTCTGATACTTTCGAGGGCAGCCGCCGATCACTCGCCGAGGAGTCGAAGATGTCCACTCAGCTTGACCTCGCCCGCCGCCTCTACGAAGGCTTTCAGGCCCACGACGCGCCCGCGATCCTGAGCCTCTTGAAACCGGACTTCGAAGGGAGCGTGAGCGCCGGGATGCCGCTCGGCGTCGGCGGTCGCTATGACAGCGCCGAGGCGATGATGCGCGAGGTCTGGATCCCGGTCTTCGGCGCCTACGACGTTCGGGTCGAGGCCGACGAGCTGCTCGATTGCGGCGATCGGGTCGTGGCCGTCGGTGGCTATCGGGGCACCGAGCGGCAGAGCGGTAGGCAGTTCGATGCCTCCTTCGCCCACGTCCTCACGATCGGCGACGGTCTGATCGCCGCCCTTCGCCAAATCACCGACACGGCGAGCTGGCCCGCGGTAGCGAGCGGCTAGGCGCGGGTAGCGACGACCTGCAGGTATTCGGGCTCGATCACGAGGGCGCGGTCTCCGCCGGTGTTGACCTCGTTCAGGAGGGCGCGCAGGTCGGCGGCCAGCGCCGCCTCGCCCTCGGCGCCGACTTTCTCGAAGGCGGTTTTGATCGGGCCGAAGTAGGCGCGGAAGAACTCGAGGTAGTGATCTGGAGAGCGGAAGGCCTGGCGCGAGGGGCGGCGCTCGACCCGCAGCTCGGAGATGCCGTTCCCGAACAGCTCGCGCAGTCGCTCCTCGACGCCCCAGAGGGCCGGCGGGGACACCCCGGCCGGCGGCCCGCCGGTGTGCTTGGCGATCGTCATGAACATCTGGCCGACGCCGCCGTCGGGGATCCAGTTCGCCATCCCGATCCGGCCGCCGGGCTTGGTCACCCGCAGCAGCTCCGCCGCGGTGCGCTCCTGGTCGGGGGCGAACATGGCGCCGAAGATCGAGATCACGACGTCGAAGCTCGCGTCCCCGAAAGGCAGGTCCTGGGCATCGGCCTCGACGAACTCGATCTCCAGCCGCTCCGCCAGCGCCCGCTCGCGGCCGCGCTCGAGCAGGTCGGGGACGAAGTCGGCACCGACGGTGTTGCCCCAAGCGCGGCGGGCGGCGGCGAGAGCGCCGTTGCCACTACCGCAGGCGACGTCGAGCACGCGCTCGTCCGGGACGATGTCCAGCGCCTCGGCCAGGTTCTCGGCGGCGTTGACGACGAGGTTGGCGACCATCGAGAAGTCGCCCTCCGACCAGGTCCGCTGCTGGGCCTGGGTAGCTGCCTTGAAATCTGGTGACTCCGGCATATCTCCTCCTCCTGGGTTCGGTTCGAACCTACCTCCTAACGGCCGCTCCGAACAACTTCTAAGCTGAGCCGATGCGGATCGGGGTCCTCACCGGCGGCGGCGACTGCCCCGGCCTCAATGCGGTGATTCGCGCGATCGTGCGCAAGGGAGCGGGCAACCACGGGCACGAGTTCGTCGGCTACCGCGACGGCTGGCGCGGGCCGCTGGAGGGCGACAGCCAGCCGCTCGGGGTGCCGGAGGTGCGCGGCATCCTGCCCCGCGGCGGCACCATCCTCGGCTCCTCGCGGACCAATCCCTTCGCCGACGACGGCGGCCCGGAGCGGATCGCCGCGAACCTGGCGGCGGCCAATGTCGACGGCCTGATCGCGATCGGCGGCGAGGACACGCTCGGCGCCGCCTCGCGCCTGCACCAGGAGCACGAGCTGCCGGTGATCGGGGTGCCGAAGACGATCGACAACGACCTCAGCGCCACCGACTACACCTTCGGCTTCGACACCGCGATCAACATCGCGATGGAGGCGATCGACCGCCTGCACACGACCGCCGACAGCCACCACCGGGTCCTGATCGTCGAGGTGATGGGCCGCCACGCCGGCTGGATCGCCTTTCACGCCGGCCTCGCCGGCGGCGCCAACGTGATCCTCATCCCCGAGCGCCAGTTCGACGTCGAGCGGGTCTGCGATCTGGTCGGACGCCGCTTCGCCAGCCACTTCGCGCCGATCATCGTCGTCGCCGAGGGGGCGGAGCCGGTGGGCGGGGTGCCGAGCGCCGAGGACGACAAGCTCGACGCCTTCGGCCACGTTCGCCTCGGCGGGGTCGGCCACTGGCTGGAGGGCGAGATCGAGCGCCGCACCGGCAAAGAGACGCGGGCGACCGTGCTCGGCCACGTCCAGCGCGGCGGCACCCCGACCGCCTTCGACCGGGTGCTGGCGACCCGCTTCGGCCTGCACGCGATCGACGCCGCCGAGGCCGGTCGCTGGGGGACGATGACCGCGCTGCGCGGGACCGAGATCGAGCTGGTCCAGCTGACCGAGGCGACGGGCGAGCTGAAGACGGTGCCGGAGTCGCTCTACGCCGAGGCCGAGGTCTTCTTTGGCTAAGGGGGTGGGGCCGGCGGTCGTGATCTGCGCCTTGCTCGTCGCCGTCACCGGCTGTGGCGGCGAGAGCGGGGTTTCGGCGGGGGCGAGCGTCGCCGCCTACGTGGAAGCGCCGCTCTGCCCTGGGGCGACGCGGGCGCTGGCGCGGCAGGGCGGAAAGGCCGGGGAGGTGAGGGTGCGGGCCGTCTGCCTGGCATCGGCCGAAGGGGGCGGGAAGGTCGACCTGGCCACGATCGGCGCCAACGCCCGCCGCGCCACCGAGGACTCGGCCGGCGTCGCTTACATCGAAGCACCGGCCCGGCCGAGCTTCTCGCGCCCGATCGTCGAATCGGCCGGCATCGCCGTCCTCCGCACCACCTCTGGCGCCGCCGCGATGGATCGCCTCCTGAAAGCGATCGCTGAATCTGGGACCTCCGGCTCCCTGCGCGAGTCCGTGCGCGAAGCCCTGGGCTAGACCAGGTCGGCCAGGGCCGCGTCGAGCTCTGGATACCTGAATCGGTAGCCCAGCTCCTGCGCCCGTTTCGGGACGACGCGCTGGCCGCCCCGCAGTACCTGGCCGAACTCGCGGCCGAATTTGAGGTCGAGCACGAAACCGGGGACCGGGAGCACGGCGGGCCGTTTGAGCGCGCGGCCGAGCGCCTTCGAGAACTCCTTGTTGGTGGCGGGGTTCGGCGCGGTCGCGTTGATCGCGCCCTCGACCTTCTCGTCGTCCAGCGCCCAGAGGATCAGGCCGACCTCGTCCTCGACGTGGATCCAGGAGAGGTACTGCTTGCCGCCGGCAAGCGGGCCGCCGCCGCCGAGCTTGAAGGGCGGCAGCAGCTCGGCCAGCATGCCGCCGTCGGCGTCGAGGACCTGGCCGGTGCGGAGGATCGCCAGGCGCACGCCGGTGGCGTCGATCTGGTGCGCCGCCCGCTCCCACTCGACCACCACCTCGGAGTCGAAGCTCTCGCCGCCGGGCGGCTCGCTCTCGTCGAGGATCGCGTCGCCGCGGTCGCCGTAGTAGCCGACCGCCGACTGGTTGACCAGGACCGCCGGGCGGCGCTCGAGGCCGGCGATCGTCCCGACCAGGTTGTGGGTGCCGGTGCGCCGCGTCTCCATGATCTTCTTCTTCGCCTCGTCGCTCCAGCGCTGGTCGATCTTCTCGCCGAGCAGATTGACGACGCCGTCGACCCCCTCGAAGGCATCGGCGGGAGGCCGTTCCAGGGTCGGCTCCCAGGGGTGCCACTCGACGCCCGGCTGTGCCAGCCGCGCGTTGCCCGGGTTGCGGCTGAGGGCGACGACATCGTCGTCGCGGGCCAGCAGCGCGTCACACAGCGCCGACCCGATCAGTCCGGTGGCTCCGGTGACGAGGACCTTCACGGTCTTGGCGCCCGGCCCTTCATCCGTTGTCCGGAACCGTGGCGAAGGTCCCGGTCTCCTCGTTGAGGCGGGCGATGCCGTCGCGCTTGGCCTCCTCGACCACCGCTTCGGCGACCTTCGGGGCGACGTCGCGGTTGAAGACGCTGGGGATGATGTAGTCCTCGGCCAGGTCGGCCTCGGAGACCGCCATCGCGATCCCCTTCGCCGCCGCCAGCTTCATCTCCTCGGTGATGCTGGGGGCGCCGGCGTCGAGGGCGCCGCGGAAGATGCCGGGGAAGGCGAGCACGTTGTTGATCTGGTTCGGGTAGTCGGAGCGGCCCGTGGCCATGATCCGCACGTAGGGAGCGGCCTCCTCGGGCATCACCTCGGGGGTCGGGTTGGCCATCGCGAAGACGATCGCGTCGTCGTTCATCTTGCCCAGCGACACGGGCTCGATGATGCCGGGGCCGGAGAGGCCGACGAAGATGTCCATGCCCTCGATTACGTCGTCGGGCTGCCCCTGGATCAGCTCGGGGTTCGAGTTCTCCGCGTACCAGCGCTTGGCCTCGTTCATCTCGCCCGACTCGTAGTCCCCGCGGGCGGTCGAGAGCGCGCCCTGGCGGTCGCAGCCGACGATCTGGGTGATCCCCGAGGCCAGCATCATCTTCGTCACCGCGACCCCGGCGGCGCCGAGGCCGACGACCAGGACCCGCAGCTGCTCGATCGGTTTGCCGGTGATCTTCAGCGCGTTGAAGAGCGCTGCCATCGTCACCACCGCGGTGCCGTGCTGGTCGTCATGGAAGACGGGGATGTCGAGCGTCTGCTTCAGCCGGTCCTCGATCTCGAAGCAGCGCGGGGCGGAGATGTCCTCGAGGTTGATGCCGCCGAAGGTAGGCGCCATCAGTTCGACCGCCTTGACGATCTCGTCGGCGTCCTGGGTGTCGAGGCAGATCGGGAAGGCGTCGACGCCGGCGAACTCTTTGAACAGCATGCACTTGCCCTCCATCACCGGCATCGCCGCCTCGGGACCGATGTTGCCGAGCCCGAGCACGGCGCTGCCGTCGGAGACCACCGCGACCGTGTTTTTCTTGATCGTGTACTCGAACGCCTTGCTGCGGTCGTGGTGGATGTCCATGCAGACGCGGGCGACGCCCGGGGTGTAGGCCATCGAGAGGTCGTCGCGGGTCTTCACCGGATACTTGTTGTGCATGTCGATCTTGCCGCCGCGGTGCATCTGCATCGTGCGATCGACGTAGTCGAGTACCCGGGCGCCGCGGGTCGAGCCGATCGCCCGCAGGATCTTCTCCCAGTGCTCGCGATCGGAGGCGTCGATCGTGAACTCGCGTACCCGCTTGCCCTCCGGTCCCGCGCCGGGGACGAGATCGACGCCCTGGAGCTGCCCGCCCGCCTCGGCGATCGCCGCGGTCAGTTTGCCCAGCGGCTCCTGCCGCGCGTCGAGCTCGACCCGGATCGTGACGCTGTATTGGGCGCTGACAGCCATGGCGGCTATCGAATCAGATTCGGCGCGCCGGCCCGGCCACCCCGAAACGGTTCGGAAGCAATGCGGCCTCTGAGTAGTTTGTCTGGGAGATGCCTGACTCGGGTTCCTTGCTGCGGCGACTCATCGTGCTTCTCGCCTGTGCGGCGATCTGCCTGGTCGGGGTCGCGCCGGCGGCGGCCGACACGATCACCGACCCGCCCGCCTCGATGTACATGCCGAGCACGGTCGACGTCGTCGACCTGACCCTGCCGCAGAAATCGATCGACGCACTGGAAGCCGAACCGGACGAATACGTCGAAGGGACGTTCTCGCTCTCTCCGACCGACGGGACGCCGGCCGGTGAAGGTGAACCGCTGACGGTGCCGCCCCTCAAAGTCGAAGTGCGGCTGAAGGGCACGGTCGGCAGCTCGTTCCGGCCGCTGAGCGCGAAGGCCGCCTTCAAGATCAAGTTCAACAAAAAAGAACGTTTCCTCGGGCTCAAGAAGATGACCCTGAACAACATGGTCGAGGACCGTTCGATGATCCACGAGACGCTTGCCTACGCGGCCTTCCGTGGGGCGGGGGTGCCGGCACCGCGAACCGGTTACGCCTTCGTTCGGGTCAACGGCGACGACTACGGTCTCTACCTCAACATCGAGACGCTCGACGACCTCGCGCTGGAAAAGCGCTTCGGCTCCTTCGACGACGAAGTCCAGCATCTCTACGAGGGCGAAGACGGGGCGGACGTCACCCCGGGGGAAGCGGGCGCCTTCGAAGTCGACGAGGGCGACGAAGAAGACCGCGGCGATCTGGAAGCACTGATCGCGGCGGCCAACTCCACGGGCTCCTCGAGTTGGGCCGACCGCGTCGCCCCCTTCGCGGACCTCGGCGAGATGACGAAGATGTGGGCGGTCGACAAGTACGTCGGTCACTGGGACGGGTACGCGGGCAGGAAAGGCACCTTCCAGCCCAACAACTACTACCTCTACAGCGACCCGCTCGGGCGCTTCCAGATGTTCCCCTGGGGCAGCGACGAAACCTGGGAAGAACGCCTGCCCTTCGACGGCCACGCCGGCTTTCTGTTCGACCGCTGTCTGGCCGACAGCGCTTGTGCCGCCACCTACTGGGAATCGCTGGGGGCGGCCCGGACGGCGATCGGCGGCCTTGGCCTCGACTCGCTCGCGGCGAGCACGGCTGCGCTGCTGAAGCCGTGGCAGGCGATCGATCCCCGCAAGGAGGTCAGCGCCGGAGAAATCGAATTCGCGGTGGGGGAGACTCGGAAATTTATCGCGGCACGTCCCGGCGAAGCAGGTGAGTGGCTGGCCGCCCACGTTCCGCCGGCGACCCCTCCGACCTCTCCGCTGCCTGCCCCCGACTCCTCCGCCAGGCCCACGCGGCCCATCTCTGTCGGACTGCCGAAGGCCCTGACCCGTTTCCGCGGAGTTGTCGCGAAGAAGGGGTCCATCGTCATCCGGCTGCGCCTGTTCACTGCCGCCAGAGCCAGTCAGCGGGGAGAGATCTTCGCTCGTGGCGGGGCGATCAAGATCTGCTCCGACAGTGCGCGGACGACGGGCCCGGGCAACGTCACTCTCCGCTGTCGACTGCCTCGCGCGGTTCGACGGCAGTTGCAGCATCGGTCGCTCGAGTTGACGATCGCCGCCACTGCCCTCGCCGCCGACGGCGAGCGTCAGGTCATGACCCGGCGCCTGAAGCTGCCGCGCCGCTGAGCTCTGCCCAGGTCGTCGACGGGGAGAGTTCGGAGCGCTGGTCGACTTAGTAGCGCTATGCGCGACAAAGTCGACCAGCCCGACCTCGAGGTCGCGAGAATCGCCGCTCGGCAGCATGGGGTGGTCACCCATAGACAACTTCTCGACGCGGGGCTGGGTCGTGACGGCATCACGAGACGATCCAAGGGCGGACGACTGCACCGTCTCCACCGGGGCGTATATGCGGCTGGTCACTGCGGTGTCTCGCGGGAGGGGCGATGGATGGCGGCGGTGCTGGCCTGTGGCGAGGGAGCCGTCCTCAGCCACCTGAGTGCCGCTGCGCTCTGGGGGCTGCTGCGCGCGGCCGACGGTCCCACCGACGTTTCGACCGGTGCGCGAAGCGGGCGAGCGCTACGTGCAGGCATTCGACTTCATCGCAGTACGACGCTGACAGCGGCGATGATCACCCAGCGCCGGAACATTCCCGTCACTACTCCGGCTCGCACGATCGAAGACCTGCATGGCACGGTCCCGCCCCACCTACTCCGCCGCGCCATCCGTCAGGCCGAGATGGCGAAGTTCCGGCTCGGGCCGACTATTGAGAGCGACGGGACCCGCAGCGATCTCGAGCGGGACTTCCTGGCGCTCTGCCGCCACCACCGACTGCCTGCCCCCGAGGTCAATGTCAAAGTCGGGCGTTGGACGGTCGATTTTCTCTGGCGACGCCAATGGGTCGCGGTCGAGACCGACTTCTTCGACTACCACCGCGGGCGCGTCGCTTTCCAGGACGACCGCGCCCGGGAGCTGGAGCTGCGACGGCGCGGCTTCGCGGTCCATCGCTTCAGCGAAGACCTGGTGAACGACCGGCCCGCGGAGGTTGCGGCGGACCTGCGGGACGCGCTCGGCCTCGCCTCATAGAGTGCGCCGATGCCAACCGAAGCACCCCAGCTTTTCCTGATCGACGGCAACTCGCTCGCCTACCGGGCCTTCTACGCGCTGCCGGAGTCGATCGGGACCAGCGATGGGCGGCCGACCAACGCGATCTACGGGCTCGCCTCGATGCTGGTCAAAGTCATCGACGAGCACCATCCGCAGGGCGTCGTCGTCGCCTGGGACGCGGGGATGTCGGGGCGTGAGGTCACCTACGACCTCTACAAGGCCGGACGCAAACCGCGGCCCGATCTGCTGCGCGAGCAGTGGCCGCACCTGATGCCGTTGGTCGAGGCCTTCGGCTACACCAACGTCAAGGTCGAGGGCTACGAGGCCGACGACGTGATCGCAGCGCTGACGAAGCAGGCCCGCGAAGAGGGGATCGAGGTGATGGTCGTGACCGGCGACCGCGACGCCTACCAGCTGGTCGGCGAGGGCGTGCGGGTGATGAGCACCTCGCGCGGGATCACCGAGACCAAGATCTACGACAGCGATGCCGTGCTGGAGCGCTACGGAGTGCCGCCGGAGCTGATCACCGACCTGATGGGGCTGCGCGGCGACACCTCCGACAACATCCCCGGCGTCCCCGGGATCGGCGAGAAAACTGCCTCGCAGCTGCTGCAGAAATTCGGCTCGCTGGAGAAGGTGCTCGAAAGCGTCGACGAGATCTCCGGCGCCAAACGCAAGCAGAACCTGGTCGATCACGCCGACGACGCCCGCATGTCGAAGGACCTGGCGACCTTGCAGTACGACATCGAGACCGGCGTCGACCTGGCGGCGGCGATGGAGTCCGAGCCCGACCGCGGCGTCCTGCGCGAGTTCATGCGCGAGTTCGAGCTGCGGGCGGTGCTGGAGCGACTGGAAGAAGCGCTGCCGGAGGGCGAAGCCGTGCCCGGCCGCAGCGTCGAGCAGGAGCTGGCCGTCGAGGTCGAGGAGGGCACGCCCGCGGACCTTGGCGACGGGCCCGCGGCGCTGGCGATCGACGGCGACCGCTGGGCGGCGGCCGAAGGAGAGCGGATCCTCGCCGGCAACTGCAGTCACGACGAGCTGGCGGTGGCGCTGGCCGGGCGCGCCTTCCTTGCCCACGACGCGAAGTCGCTCGGCGGCGGCCGCCACGGCCTGCTCGCCGCCGCCGCCCGCGAGGGGGTCGAGCTGCGCCTCGACCACGACACGATGGTCGCCGCCTACCTGCTCGAGCCGCAGCGCCGCACCTACGAGCTGACCGAGCTCGCCGCCGACGCCGGCATCGGTCTCGCCGAGGGCGCCGCGGCATCGGACGCCGAGGACGGCGGTCAGATGGCGCTCGGCGAGGAGGTCGAGGCCGGGCTCGATCCGCCCGAGGAGGCGCGCCTCGTCGCCGCCCTCGCGGCGGTTCAGCGCCCCCGCATCGAGGAGCTGGGCCTGGAGCACCTGCTGAACGAGGTCGAGCTGCCGCTGGTCCACGTCCTGGCGGCGATGGAGCGCGAGGGGCTGAAGCTCGACGCCCCGCGGCTAGCCGAGGTCGGCGCCGGCTTCGGCGAGCGGATCGCGACCCTGGAGAAGGAGATCTTCGAGCTGGCGGGGGAGGAGTTCACGATCGGCTCACCCCAGCAGGTCGGCCGCGTCCTCTTCGAGAAACTCAAGCTGACCCGCAAGCGGCGCGGCAAAACCGGGTTCTCGACCGACGCCCGCGTGCTCGCCCAGATCCGCGACGAGCACCCGGTCGTCGAGAAGATCGAGTCCTGGCGCGAGCTGACCAAGCTCAAGAACACCTATCTCGACTCGCTGCCGGACCTGATCGATCCCGCCACGGGCCGCGTCCACACCACCTTCAACCAGGCCTCGACCACCACCGGTCGCCTCTCCAGCACCAACCCCAACCTGCAGAACATCCCGATCCGGACCGAGGTCGGCCGCCCAGTCCGCGCCTGCTTCGTCGCCGAGCAAGGTGCTCAGTTGCTCTCCGCCGACTACAGCCAGGTCGAGCTGCGCGTGCTTGCCCACGTCGCCGACGAGGAAGTGCTGAAAGCGATCTTCCGCGCCGGCGAAGACGTCCACGCCGCCACTGCCGCCGAGGTCTTCGAGATCGGCCGCGACGAGGTCGACGTCGGCCAGCGCTCGAAAGCGAAGATGGTCAACTTCGGGATCGTCTATGGCCTCACCGGCTTCGGCCTCGCCGACCGCCTCAACATTCCCCGCAAAGAGGCCGAGGAATTCGTCGCCCGCTACCTCGAGCGCTTCCCCGCGGTGCGCGCCTTCCGCGAGCAGATCGTCGAGAAAGCCCAGGACGAGGGCTACGTGACGACCCTGATGGGCCGCCGCCGCCAGATCCCCGAGCTGCGCTCCGGTAACCCCAACACCCGCCGGCTCGGCGAGCGGCTCGCGGTCAACACGGTGATCCAGGGCACCGCCGCCGACATCATCAAGGTGGCGATGGTCCGCTGTCAGAACGCCCTGGCCGCGACCGGGGGGGAGACGCGCTTGGTCCTGCAGATCCACGACGAGCTCCTCTTCGAGGGCCCGCCGGAGGAGATGGACGGCGCGACCGAGCTGGTGCGGCGCGAGATGTGCGCCGCCTACCAGCTCGATCCGCCACTCGAGGTCGACGTCGGCGTCGGCCCCGACTGGCTCACCGCCAAGTAGCTCAGCCGTTCAGCTCGACCTCGTCGAAGACGGCTTTGCCGTTGCGCAGCTCCAGCTCGGCCTCGTGCACGACCGCGCCGACGACCAGGTCCGCCGCGGTGCAGTTGGCACCGGCGCCGTTGTCGTCGTGGCCGCTGGGCCCTGACTGCGAGGGCCCGGGGCCGGAGCTGTCGCCGCCGTTGTCGTCACCGGGCTCGGTGCCGTGTCCACCGTTGTCGTCGCCCGGCTCTTCGCCGCGACCGCCGTTGTCGTCGCCGGCCTCTTCGCCGTGCCCACCGTGGTCATCGCCGGACTCGGATCCGTGACTGCGCGCCGCGACACCGGTGACATGCTGGTCCTCGCACCTGATCTCGGTCCGGGCCGTGACCAGGCCGCTGACGGTGTCGCCGCCGGTCAGCTCGATCGACAGCACCCCACTGGTGCTGTCGAAGGCGGCGATGGTGCCGGTATCGGCGCCGTGGCGATGGTGGTGGCCGTGGTGATCCCTGGCGACGGCCAGGCCGGACAGCGACAGCAGCGCGACAGCGCCGAGCGCCAGTACCAGCAGGCCACCGGTGCGGGGCCTTCCCTTGAAGTTGCTCATGACGGTTCCTCCTTGTCGATACGGGACACGTTCACTCCTGCAACCCGAGGGAGGAACGAAGATCACGAATCGTCTGAGTCGCCACCCGATCCGCTGCTGTCGGAGCCGCCGCTGGAGCCCGAACCGCCGCCATCGGAGCCCGAGCCGCCTTCTGAAGAGCCGCCGCCGCTTTCAGCCGAAGGTGGCGCCGGGGCGGGGACGGCCGCGGGCGCCGCGATGTCGTCACCCGGCCCCGGCCCCCCGCTGCTTCCACCCCCGCTCCCTCCCGAGCTGTCGCGGGAACCGCCGCCGCCGTGACCGTCGGAGTCGCCGCTGTGGCCGCTGCCTGCGGAACCGCCGCTGGGGCCCTCGCCGCCGGAATCGTGGCGGCTTGACCGGCTCCCGCCTGAAATCTCCTCGCCCGAGTGGTCTTCCGAGCCTCCGTCCGAGCCTGAGTGCCCGTCACGCCCCGAGCCGCGACCGCCGTGATCGGAGGAGCCGCTGGGGCCCGGACCACCGCCGCCGTCATCGAAGTCGTCGGCGATCTGGCCACTGTGGTCGCTATGTCTGCCGCCATCGTGGTGGCGGTGGCTGTCGTCGGGGCCATGGTCGTCTCCCGATCCGGGGCCGCCGTGCCCACGACCCGCGCCGGGTTCGATCAGCGCTGCCCGACCTGGCTTGTCCGACGGCCGGAACGAGACAGACTCATCGCTCGGACCGCCGCCCGCCGACCGCGTCGCCGTGGCCCCGACCCGGCCCGGCCCGCTATGTCCGCGGTGATCGTGCTGCATTGCCACGCCGGCACCGATCGAGCCGGCCAGCACCACCGTCGCCACCCCGACCTTCAGCGCCACTCCTGCGCCGAGCCCGCCGAGGGCGGTGCCGCCGCTTCCGGCGGCGGATGCCACGCCCGCAGCGGCGACGCCGCCTGCTCCGGCCCCGGCAGCCTCGGTGCCGTGGTCGAAAAGCACCCGCAGCAACGGCAGTGGGATCAGCAGGCCGAAGCCGTCGCGCAGCGCCATCCGGGCGCGGTAGATCGCCTGCCGCGCGGCGCCGCCGCTGACCCCGAGGGCCGCCGCGATCTCCTCGTGGCTCAGTCCTTCCAGCTCGCGCATCACGATCGCCGCCCGCTGCGGCTCCGGCAGCGCCCGTAGGCGCCCCATCAGCTCGCCGATCTCCTCCCGGCCCTCGGCCACCTCGGCGGCGCTGCGCGCGCCGGGGATCGCCTCGCCCAGCTCCTCGGTCGGCGGCGGCCCGTCGCGGAGGTCGTTGAGCGCCGTGTTGCGGACGATCCGGTAGAGCCAGGGCTTCAGCTCGATCTCGGTGGTGGTGCCGCGCAGCGCCGGCAGCGCCTTCGAGAAGGCGTCCTGGGTGACGTCCTCGGAGCGACTGCCGACGATCGCGGCGGCGAAGCGGTCGAGCGGGCGGCGGTAGCGGCGGACGATCTCCTCGAAGGCCGTCTCGTAACCCTCGCGGACGAGCTTGACCAGGCGCCGGTCGGGCTGCGTGCGCAGCGCCGGCCCGAGGAAGACCCGGGCGGCGAAGGGCTCGGCTGGGGGTGGGGGCATCGGGTCGATCGCTCTCTGTTGCGGGGTACTGATATGACAGCGGCGGGGTTCAACTCCCGTCACCTGCCGATGCAACACGCGCCCAGCCCAAAGATCACGCCGATCCCGGTGATGGCCCATGGATAGGGGCCTGGCCCTCCTGCTCACCGCCGCCGCGGGCGGTCTGATCGCGCTGCAGGCGCCGATCAACTCCGGGCTCGGCAAGGCGACCGGCGGATTGCCCGCGGCGCTGGTCTCCTTTGCGGTCGGCTCGGCGGCGCTGGCGGTGATCGTCATCCTCAGCGGCAAGGCCGGCGGCCTCAGCTCGACCTTCGACGTCAGCTGGTACTACCTGCTCGGCGGCCTGCTCGGCGCCGTCTACGTCACCAACGCGCTGATCGCGGTCTCGGTGATCGGCGCCGGCGGGGTCGCCGCGGCGACCGTGACCGGCCAGCTGACCGCCTCGGTCGTGATCGACCGGCTAGGCCTGTTCGGCCTGGACCAGGTCGCGCTCAGCCCCGAGCGCCTGCTCGGCATCGGCCTCCTGCTGGCCGGGACCTTCCTGGTCATCCGCTGAGCGCGCTGGCGGCACGAAGTCCGGTGGGGCGATGTTGAGGTAGTGCGAGAAGGACCAGTCGACGAAGCGCTTCGTCCCCATCAGCCGGATCGCCGGCCCGAGGATCCGCGGCGGGATCTTCGGGATCAGCTTCTGCACCCGCAGCAGCCAGCGGAACTTCCACTCGTGCGAGTCGTTGAAGGCGGCGTAGGTCGCGGCCGCCTGCTCACGGCTCTGGCGGCCCTCGACGACGCCGCGCAGCTCGCGGCCGAGGGCGATCCCGAAGTAGAGCGCGGTCCTGATCCCCTCGGCGCTGAGCGGCAGGCAGTGCCCAGCCGAGTCGCCGGCGAAGAAGACGCCGCCCTCGGTCGCCCGGCGCAGCTTGTGCGGGATCCAGTTGCCCTGGTACTCGTTCGGCTCCTTGCCCATGTCGTTGGTGAGGAGCACGGTCGTGTCCTTGACGTGGAAGCGGGGGTCGAAGGAGCCGATCCCGATCCGCAGCTCGTCGCGAGCGGGGAAGGACCAGCCGTAGCCGGCGGGCACGTAGCGGCGGTCGATCCAGATCTCGAGGTCCTCGCCGGTCCCGGCCGGGTGCACCTCGAGCCCGCGCGAGAGCGGCGCGTCAGGGGGCTGGTAGCCGTCGCCGGAGGCCAGCATGCGCCGCCAGCCGAGCGCGTCGACGACCAGGGGGGAGGAGATGATGCCGCGGTCGGTCTCGATCGCCAGATTGGCACCGCCGCCGTTGGCCGACGGCGCTCGCCCGTGCACCTTGGCCGTCTCGAAGCGGGCGTCGCAGTCGCGCCAGAGCAGCCGGCAGATCTCGCGGTAGTCGAAGGTCGAGAAGGTCCAGGGAAGCTTGTAGCGGGCGTCGCCGTGGGGCGTGTGCATGACCAGCTCGTCGAAGCGCTGGCGCTCGCTATCCATCAGGCCGAGCCGCCGCAGCCACTCGGTCGGAATGCCGCAGGCCGAGGTCTGGCGCTCGCCGATCTCGTAGCGGTCGACGATCAGCACGTCGGCGCCGGAGCCCGCCAGCTCGCGTGCGATCGCCAGTCCGGCGAAGCTCGCTCCACATATCAGGACGTCGTGATTTCCGTCGAGGGGAGTGCGCTCCTCGCCGCGCTTGGTCGCTCGGATCGGCATCGGCTTCGATTCTGCCATTATTCGCCGCCGTGTCCGCGACCGACCTACTGACCGCCCCTGCGCCCACCGCTACCCCGGTGGAGGGATCCGGCGGCCTGCTGTTGCAGATCGACGGCAAGATCGTCCCCAACTACGCGGCGACGATGGTCTCCTTCGAAGAGGGCGACGTCGTCAACGGCAAGGTCGTGCGGATCGACAAAGACGAGGTCCTCGTCGACATCGGCTACAAGGCCGAGGGCGTCATCCCCTCCAACGAGCTCTCGATCCGCAAGTCGGTCGACCCGGCCGATGAGGTGGAGCTGGGCGAGGAGATCGACGCCCTGGTCCTGACCAAGGAGGACGCCGAGGGCCGCCTGATCCTCTCCAAGAAGCGCGCTCGCTTCGAGAAGGCCTGGCGCAAAATCGAGATCTCCGCCGATTCCGGCGAACCGGTTGAAGGCAGCGTGATCGAGGTCGTCAAGGGCGGCCTCATCCTCGATCTCGGGGTGCGCGGCTTCCTGCCCGCCTCGCTGGTCGACATCCGCCGCGTCCACAACCTCGACGAGTTCATGGGCCAGACGCTCGAGTGCAAAGTCATCGAGCTCAACCGCAGCCGCAACAACGTCGTCCTCTCGCGCCGTGCCGTCCTCGAGGAGGAGCGCAAGGAGGTCCGGGAGCAGATCCTCGGCAACCTCGAGCCGGGCCAGGTCGTGGAAGGCAAGATCTCCAACATCGTCGACTTCGGCGCCTTCGTCGACCTCGACGGGATCGACGGCCTGATCCACATCTCCGAGCTCTCCTGGAGCCATGTCAACCATCCTTCGGAAGTGGTCGCGATCGGCGACACGGTGCGGATCAAAGTGCTCGACATCGACCGCGACCGCCAGCGCATCTCCCTCGGTCTCAAGCAGACCCAGGAGGATCCGTGGCAGCGGGTCATCAGCACCCACCGCCCGGGCGACGTGCTCGAGGGTGCTGTGACCAAGGTCGTCGCCTTCGGCGCCTTCGTCGAAATCCTCCCCGGCGTCGAGGGCCTGGTCCACATCTCCGAGCTTGCTGACCATCACGTCGAGAACCCCTCCGAAGTGGTCGAGCCGGGCGCCACGCTGAACGTCAAGATCCTCGAGATCGACGAAGAGCGCCGCCGCCTCTCACTCAGCATCAAGCGGGTCGAGGGACAGAACATGCCGATGGGGGATCTCGGAGAGCAGCTTGCTGCTGCCGAGGGTTCCACTGAGGGCTCTGACGCTGCAACCGCGGGTCCTGTCGCGGAGGACGACTCCTCGTCCTCGCAAGCTGCGGGCGAGGAGCCATCCTCCACGCCACCCGCGGATGAGGCGTCTGAGGTACCCGCCGAGGAGCCATCCGAGGTTGAGGAGTCGCAGGACGAGGCCCCAGTCGAGGAGCCTGTTGCTGAGGAGACTCAGGACGAGGCGCCCGCGGAGGAGCCTGCTGCCGAGGAGTCTCCAGCGGAGGAGGAGACTGCCGAGACCGCGGATCCGGCTCCGGTGGCCGAGGAGAACGGGACGGCTGAGGACGATGCTTCTGGGGATGAGGATGGTGGGGAGGCTCAGGAGGGAGAAACGGCTACTGAGCGCCCCGATTCGCCGGACGACGTCGACGAGGCTGCCGGCGAGACGTCCGAGCCTGAGGCACCGGCCGACTCCTAGACGGCAATGCCGCTGACGATCGGCCTCACCGGCGGTATCGCGGCCGGGAAGTCCGAGGCTCTCGCGGCCTTTTCACGACTGGGTGCCGCGACGCTGTCGAGCGACGCCGTGGTCCACGAGCTGCTCGACTCCGAACCGCTGCTGGGACGCCTGGTCGAGCGCTGGGGGGCCGACGTGGCTCCTAACGGTGAAGTCGATCGCAACAAGATCGGCGAGATCGTCTTCGCCGACCCAGAGGAGCTGACCTGGCTCGAGCGGCAGATCCACCCTCTGGTGCGGGAACGAATCGGTGGTTGGCTGCTGGCGCTGCCGGCCGACGCGGACGTCGCCGTGATCGAGGTGCCGCTGCTGTTCGAGTCGGAGCTGGCGCCGGCCTTCGGCACCACCGTCGCGATCCTCACCGACGACGAGGTGCGCCGCGAGCGGGCGGCCGCCCGCGGCCATGCCCTGGTCGACGAGCGCGAGGCGCGCCAGCTCTCTCAGGACGAGAAGGCGGAGAAGGCGGAGCACGTGATCGCCAACAATGGCTCCGTGGAGGACCTCGAGCGGGCGCTGTCCGAGCTGCTCGTGAAGCTGCCGCGATGAAGCGGAGGAACCGTCGGCGTCGCCGCCGCTGGCTGGCGTTCGGGGCCGGCGCGGTGATCGTCGTCCTCGGCCTCGTGGTGCTGGTGGCGAGCGGGGTGTTCGACCAGGCGCTGAAGGAGCTGACGCTGCCGCTGAAACACGAGGACGTGATTCGCCAGCAGGCATCCGAAAAGGGCGTCGACGCGGCCCTGATTGCCGCCGTCATCTACTCCGAGTCGAAGTTCAGCGATGCCACTTCGAGCGCCGGCGCCCGCGGGCTGATGCAGATCACCCCCGAAGCCGCCGAAGAAATCGAGCGGCTCAGCGGCGGCACCACCTTCAAGCTCGACGACCTCTCCGATCCCGAAATCAACATCCGCTACGGCACCTTCCTGCTGCGCGAACTGCTGGACCGCTACGGCGACGACGAGGCGGCCGCGCTCGCGGCCTACAACGCCGGCCCGGCCAACGCCGACAAGTGGGGCGGCGCCGACCTTAACGTCAGCGACATCCCCTTCCCGGAAACTCGCGCCTACGTGGAAGAGGTTCTCGAAAAGCAGCAGGCCTACCGCGAGAAGTACCCGCGGGAGCTGGGCTACCGATGAGCGCCGTGCCGCGACCGCGCGTCGCCGCCCTCGCCCTCGCGGTCGGCCTGGTCCTGGCCGACTCCTCGGTGGTGGTCCTGGCCCTGCCGGAGATCTACCGCGACCTCGATACCTCGATCGCCGGCGTCACCTGGGTGCTGATCTCCTTCAACCTGGTGATGGCACTGGCGGCGGTGCCGGCGGCGCTGTTGGCGCGCCGGGTCGGCCCCGGGCGCGCCGCCGCGGTCGGGCTGGCGATCTTCGCCGGGGCCGGCCTCGCCTGCGGCGTCTCCGACCAGCTCTCGACCCTGATCCTGGCGCGCTGCGTGCAGGCGCTGGGCGGTGCCTTGGCGGTCACCGCGGCATTGGAGCTGCTGCCGGCGACGGTCGGCTCCGAGCGGCGAGCGACGGTCGTCTGGGCCACCGCGGGGGCGACCGGGGCGGCGCTGGGACCGGCGGTCGGCGGCATCCTCACCGAGCTCGTCTCCTGGCAGTCGATCTTCCTGCTCCAGGTGCCGATCGCGCTCGCCGCCGCGGTGCCGATCCTGGCCGTCGCCAAGCACGAGGCGGCGACGGGGATCCTGCAGACCGAGGTGCGTCGCACCGGGCGTCCCCATATCTGGGCCAACCTGGCGCTGGCGATGGTCTCGGCCGCGATCGCCGCCGCTCTCTTCCTGCTGGTCCTGCTGTTGATCGAAGGCTGGCGCCTGACCCCGATCGGGGCGGCGATCGTGGTCTCGGCGATGCCGCTGGCGGCGATCCTCGGCAGCCGCCTCGGCCCGTTGGTCCCGAGCGCCCGCGCCCGCGCCGCCGCCGGCGCCATCCTCGTCTCCGGTGGCCTCGCCGGGCTCGCCTTCCTGCCGCACGCCGACGTCGTCCTGACGCTGCCGCCGCAGGTTCTGGTCGGGATCGGGCTCTCGCTGGTGCTCTCGGCCCTGACCGAGACTGCCCTCAGCGGACGCGCCCCGCAGGCGATCCACGGCGGCTGGACGATCTCCGCCCGCCACGCCGGGGTCGTGATCGGCCTGCTGGCGCTGACCCCGGTCTTCACCGCCGACATCGCCCAGCAGCGCGACGACGCGATCAACGCCGGCACGGCCGTGATCCTCGACTCCAAGGTCAACCCGCTGGTCAAGATCGACCTGGCGCAGAGGATCGAGGATCGGCTCGAAGGCGAGAAGGGGAAGGTGCCGACGATCGGCCCGGCCTTCGAGCCACTGCCGAGCGACCCCGGCGAACGCGCCGCCGTCGAAGGGCTGCGCGACGAACTGCAGGACCAGCTCAACCGCGGCGCCACCCACGCCTTCAGCCCCTCGTTCCTGATCGCCGCCCTGCTCGGCCTGCTGGCGCTGATCCCGATCGCCCTCTCGCGGCGGGTGGAGCTGTGAGTCCGGCGCTGCGGGCAAAAGTACTGGTCGGGGCCTCGATCGCCTCGGCCCTGGTCCTGGTCGGCGTCTACCTCGCCGCCGGCGGTTCGTCCTACACGCCGGAGAAGAGCCAGGACCCCTGCCAGCACCGGCCCTGGAGCAACCCGGAAGGGCTGCAGGAAATCGCCAACCAGTTCTCGATCTCGGCCCTCGACGGCGCCGCCTGTCAGCTCGGGGTGACGCGGGAGACGCTGGCCCGGGCGCTGGCCACTCCCGAGGGTCGCGAACGCTTCAAAGAGCGCTACGGGATCGACGACGCGAAACTGGCAAAGGCGATCCGGGCCGGCCTGCTGCGCGCGGTCAGCGACGCCGAAGAAGCAGGCGCCCTCAGCCCCCTGATTGCCGGGCCGTTGCGGGCGACGATCGAAGAAATCCCGCTCGACCGCGCGATCGAACTGGTCAACGACGCCAGCTCGGCGCTGGGCGGGCTGGAAAGCCTGCTCGGCCCGGCGACCGGGCTGCTCGAAAAATTCCTGCCCTGAGGGCGGTCAGCCGGTCGCGCGCGTAGCGCGCCAAACCCAGATCATCGCCAGCGGCTGCAGCGGCAGCCGCGCCCACAGCACCCAGGGCGGGAGCTTGTTCAGGTCGAGGCCGCGGATCTGCTCCGGATTGACCGCCATGTGGACGTTGGCGGGGAAGACGGCGAGCAGCAGGGCCAGCAGCCACCAGCGGCCGAGGCGGCGGGTGCTGGGATGGAGGACCGCGAGGCCGCCGAGAATCTCGGCGACGCCGCTGACCGCGACCGCCTCCTTGGCGGGCACCGGCTTCGGCACCATCGCTTCGTAGCTGCGCGGGATCGCGAAATGCAAGACCCCGGTGAGGTTGAAGAAGGCGGTGAGGGCGGCGCGCGAGCGGTTCACGCGCCGCAGTCTTTCATTCCGCGGTTCCAAACCCACTGCCGACGTGGATTTCGAACCGCGGAACCCGTCGGATTCATTCCGCGGTTCCATACCCACCGTCACCGTGGCTTTCGAACCGCGGAACTTGGGAGGCCGAGTTGGCCGCCCGCTATTTTCGTAGGGGATGCCCGAGTTCCAGCTCAACCCCGCCTACACGCCGACCGCGGACCAGCCGAAGGCGATCGCCGGGCTCTCGGAAGGGATCGAAGCCGGCGAACGCTTCCAGACGCTGCTCGGCGCGACCGGCACCGGCAAGACCTTCACGATGGCGGCGACGATCGCCGCCGTGCAACGCCCGGCGCTGGTGATCGCCCACAACAAGACCCTGGCGGCACAGCTCTGCAACGAGTTCCGCGAGTTCTTCCCGGACAACGCGGTCGAGTACTTCGTCTCCTACTACGACTACTACCAGCCCGAGGCCTACGTCCCGGCCCAGGACCTCTACATCGAGAAGGACTCCTCGATCAACGACGAGATCGACCGCCTCCGCCACGCGGCGACGGCGGCCCTGTTCGCCCGCCGCGACGTGATCATCGTCGCCTCGGTCTCCTGCATCTACGGGATCGGCTCGCCGCAGGTCTACAACGAAAAAATGCAGCTGTTCAAAGTCGGCGCCGCGCTCGACCGCGACGAGGTCCTGCGCAAGCTGGTGAAAATGCAATACCAGCGCAACGACCAAGTGCTGGGGCGCGGCTCCTTCCGGGTCCGCGGCGAGGTGCTGGAGATCATGCCCGCCTACGCCGAGTCGGCGTACCGGATCTCCCTCTTCGGCGACGAGATCGAGGGAATCCAGCACTTCGATCCGCTGACCGGCGAAATCCTCGACACGATCGACCACGTCTCGGTCTGGCCGGCCTCGCACTACGTGACCAAAGACGAGACGGTCGAGCGCGCGGTCGAAGAGATCCGCGCCGAACTCGAATCGCGCACGGCCGAGCTCGAGGAGGAAGGCAAGCAGCTGGAGGCGCACCGCCTGCGCCAGCGCACCGCCTACGACCTCGAGATGATCAAGGAGGTCGGCTTCACCTCCGGGATCGAGAACTACTCGCGGATCCTCGACGGGCGCCCCGCCGGCAGCCCCCCGCACACGCTGATCGACTACTTCCCCGACGACTTCGTCTGCTTCGTCGACGAGTCCCACCAGACGATTCCGCAGATCGGCGGCATGTTCGAGGGCGACCGCTCGCGCAAGTCGACCCTGATCGACTTCGGCTTCCGCCTGCCCTCGGCGATCGACAACCGGCCGCTCAAGTTCGACGAGTTCCTCGAGCGGGTCGACCGCCTGGTCATGGTCTCGGCGACCCCGGGCAACTTCGAGAAAGCGGAGTCGACCCGGATCGTCGAGCAGATCGTACGGCCGACGGGAATCATCGATCCCTACATCGAGGTCCGCGAGACCAGGAACCAGATCGACGACCTGATGAACGAAGCCCGGGTGGTCGCCAAGGCCGGCGAGCGCGTCCTCGTCACCACCCTGACCAAGAAGATGGCCGAGGACCTGACCGCCTACCTGCTCGAGTACGGGATCAAGGTCCGCTATCTGCACTCGGAGATCGACACCCTGGAACGGATCCAGATCGTCCGCGACCTGCGCCTCGGCGAGTACGACGTTTTGGTCGGGGTCAATCTCCTGCGCGAGGGCCTCGACCTGCCGGAGGTCTCGCTGGTGGCGATCCTCGACGCCGACAAGGAGGGCTTCCTGCGCGGCGAGACCAGCCTCGTGCAGACGATCGGCCGCGCCGCCCGCAACGTCAACGGGCGGGTGCTGATGTACGCCGACAAGGAGACCGACGCGATGCGGGCGGCGATGAGCGAGACCGACCGCCGCCGGGCGATCCAGCTCGCCTACAACGAGGAGCACGGGATCACCCCGGAGACGGTCCGCAAAGGGATCTCCGAGATGTCCTCGTTCCTGGCGATGGAGGACCGGGCGCCGGCGAAACGACGGGCCAAGCGCGGCGGCGAGTACGACAGCCCGGAGGAGCTGGAGAAGACGATCGTCGCGCTGGAGGAGGAGATGCTGGCGGCGGCCGACGACCTCCGCTTCGAGGAGGCCGGCCGCATCCGCGACGAGCTCAGGGAGCTGCGCCGCGACCTCGACGGGATGACCGCCGGGGCCTAGCTACGCCAGCAGCTTCGCCGCCTTGGCGCTGTCGCCGTAGAACTCGCCACGAACGGTCTTGCCGTCGGCGTTGACCTTGAGCAGGTGGGCGAAGGGGGCCTCGAAGCTCCCTTTGTCGTTGCCCGCACGCTGGGTGCCGCGCACGATCACCCACTCGCCGCCGTCGATGAACTCCTCCGGTTCGACGCTGAACGACGTCCAGTAGTTGGGGATCTGGGCGAAGTTGGCCATGATCGCGTCGCGGCCCTTCACTTCTCCTCCGAGCGGCAGCTCGTCTGAGGTGACCCAGACGGCGTCCTCGGTGAACGACTCCTGCAGTGCGGCCAGGTCGCCGCGCCCGAAGGCGTCGTAGGCGGCTCGGGCAGTGTCGACGTTCGACATCTCTCCTCCTCTGTTTGACCCCGCCCAGACCCAACGTAACGCGGTCCGGCCGGCGGCACAAGTCGAGCGGGAAGCGCTCCTGGCTAATCTCAGGCCGTGGCCATCGCCGTAACCGAAGCGACCTTCGACCGCGACGTCGTCGAGCTCTCCGGCAAGACCCCGGTGGTGGTCGATTTCTGGGCCGAGTGGTGCGGGCCGTGTAAAGCGCTGAGCCCGGCGCTGGAAGCGGCGGAGGCGAGCCGGGGCGGGAGAGTGCTGCTGGCCAAGGTCGACGTCGACACGAACAAAGCGCTCTCAGGGCGCTTCGGCGTGCAGGGGATCCCGGCGGTGAAGGCGTTTCGCGACGGCAAGGTGGTCAGTGAGTTCACCGGCGCGATCCCGCCGGCGAAAGTCGAGCAGTTCTTCGACTCGCTGCTGCCCTCGAAGGCCGACGAACTGCTGGAGCGCGGCGACGAGCTCTCGCTCCGCGAGGCGGCCGAACTGGAGCCGCGCCGCGCTGACGTCGCCGTGCTCCTGGGTCGGGCCCGACTCGAGCGCGGGGCGGAGGAGGAGGCCCTGGAAGCGGTCGAGTCCCATCCCGAGGATTTCGCCGCCGCCGGGATCGCCGCCCGGATCCGGCTGGTCCGGGCAGGCATCGGCATCGACGCCTTCGCGAAGCTCGACGCCGGCGATCGTGACGCCGCGCTGGACGCCCTGTTGGGCGAGATGGCCGGTGGCGACAGCGGCAATGGGGTCAACGGGGAGAACGGCGCCCTTGAGGCCGAGGACGCTCGCGACCTTCTCCGCCGTGCCATTGTCGGCATCCTTAGCGAGTTCGAGCCCGCCGACCCCAGTGCCCGCGCCTACCGACGCAAGCTCGCTGCCGCCATCGGCTGAGTCGCCGCTGCTCGTCCCTTACGCACTTCTTTCCGCATAGCGGTAAAAACTGCGTTAGAGCTGGATCCCGAGCTCGATTCGGCGCCTGGCCAAGAGGATGCCGAGACTCTTCGCCACCTCTCGTGGCTTCCGTTCGATGCGCCGCGCGGTGATCCGGATCGAGTCGATGCCCGCCAGCTTCAGTCGCTCCTGCCGCAGGGGATCGGCCTCGAAGGCCGCCCGGGTCCGATGTGCGTCCCAGCCGTCGACTTCGACGGCAAACATCTCCCGCTCCCAATAGGCATCGATCTCATAGCCGGCGACGAAGGTGTTCAAGGCCGGCTGTGGCAGTCCGGCCCTCTTGATCAAGTCGAGAAAAAGCAGCTCGCTGCGGGCGCGGCTGAAGACCGGATCGCGGTAGATCTCCAGGGCCTGACGCAGGCGTTTCGCGCCGGGCCTCCCAGCATTGCGATACAGCAGCCCGTCGATATCGATCAGGTCGAGGCGACCGATGCGCTCGGCCCGATCGATCGCCTGCCGCAGCAGCCGCGGAGAGCCCGCGGACGCGAGGTCGAAGAGCGCGCGAGGGATCGTCGTAACGGGGACCTCCGCCCACTCAACCCGATCGACGAGCTCCAGGCTCAGCGAGTGATGAACGTGGATCCCTGCGCGGGGCCTGCCCCTTCGTGGCAGGCTGACCTCGATCGGCCGCCCGAGATTCGGCAGTAGCCCCCAGAGCCATGCCGCGGAGGCGTGGCTGAGAAGTGCGTCGGGGCCGCATGCACCCACTGCGGCCCGGCAGTGCCCGTGCGGCGACAACAGGCTGCGCCCGACGGCGTAGACCCCTCGATGCACCCGGTGCAGCCGACCGGCCGCGGTCGCTCGCGAGATCGCTGCGCTTGAGTAGCCGAGCGCGCGCAGCTGCCGTATGGACACAACGCCGTGCTGGCGATTGGCGAGACGAGCCAGTCTTTGGTGCGAACGCACTTCCTTCCGCATAGCGATGCAAAGTGCGTAGGGGGTTGAATTCCTCCCCCTCCGGGGCTGAGGACCACAAGAGACTCGGACTCCAGTGCAGATCGCGTTTGCGCCTTGCGGAATCCCGCAAGATCCAGGGACTTCAGGGGAACATCTGTTCGCCTGCGTAGAATCGTCGTGAGTGGCTGCCTCTGATCGAATCGTCATCTCGGGCGCCCGCGAGCACAACCTCAAGGACGTCAGTCTTGAGCTGCCGCGGGACGCGCTGATCGTCATCACCGGGCTCTCGGGCTCCGGCAAGTCGAGCCTTGCCTTCGACACGATCTACGCCGAGGGCCAGCGCCGCTACGTCGAGTCGCTCTCCGCCTACGCGCGGCAGTTCCTCGGCCTGATGGAGAAGCCGGACGTGGACTCGATCGAGGGGCTCTCGCCGGCGATCTCGATCGACCAGAAGACGACCTCGCGCAACCCGCGCTCGACGGTCGGCACCGTGACCGAGATCTACGACTACCTGCGCCTGCTCTGGGCCCGGATCGGGGTGCCGTACTGCCCCGAGTGCGGCGAGGAGATCACCGGTCAGACCCAGGAGCAGATCGTCGACCGCCTGATGACCCTCGAGGAGGGGACCAAATTCATGGTCATGGCGCCGGTCGTGCGCGGGCGCAAAGGCGAGTACGGGAAATTGCTGGAGCAGATGCGGCTCGAGGGCTACTCGCGGGTCAAGGTCAACGGCGAGCTGCGCCGGCTCGACGAGGAGATTGTGCTCGACAAGAAGTACAAACACGACATCTCCGTCGTCGTCGACCGGCTGGTGATGAAGAACGACCTGCGACGACGGCTCTCGGAGTCGGTCGAGGCCGCGGGCGGGCTCGCCGCCGGCCTGATCGAAGTCGAGATCGTCGGCAAGGAGAAAGAGCCGCTGCTCTTCTCGGAGCAGTTCGCCTGCCTCAACTGCGGCACCTCGATCCCCGAGCTGGAGCCGCGGATCTTCTCCTTCAACTCGCCCCACGGCGCCTGCGAGCGCTGCCACGGGCTCGGCTTCCAGCGGGTGATCGACCCCGAGCTGGTCGTCCCCGACCCGACTCTGTCGCTGGCTGAGGGCGCGCTGCAGCCCTGGAACCGCGGCATCTCGGCCTACTGGCGCCGGCTGATCGCCGCCGTCGCCGATGAGTACGACGTCGACGCCGACAAGTCCTGGGCACAGCTCAAGAAAGCCGAAAAAGAGATCTTCCTCTACGGCACCGGCGAGGATCGCCACCAGGTCACCTACACCAACCGCTTCGGCCGCCGCCGCTCCTACAAGGTTCGCTTCGAGGGGATCGTCAACAACCTCCAGCGCCGCTACGAGGAGACCGACTCGGAGACCAACCGTGAGCGGATCGAGAGCTACATGGCCGAGCAGCCCTGCCCGCAGTGCAAGGGCGCGCGTCTGCGGCCGGAGACGCTGGCGGTCAAGGTCGGCGGCATCAGCATCGCCGAGTACAGCGACCTTTCGGCGCGGGCGGCGGCGGAGTGGATCGCCAACCTGGAGATGACCGAGACGGAGAAGGCGATCGCGCGGCTGATCGTTCGCGAGATCACCGAACGGCTCGCCTTCCTCGAGAACGTCGGCATCGGCTATCTCTCGCTGGCTCGCTCGGCCCGTTCGCTCTCCGGCGGCGAGGCGCAGCGGATCCGCCTCGCGACTCAGATCGGCTCGCACCTGGTCGGCGTCATGTACGTGCTCGACGAGCCCTCGATCGGTCTGCACCAGCGCGACAACGAGAAGCTGATCGCCACCCTCGATCGTCTGCGCGACCTCGGCAACACGGTGATCGTGGTCGAGCACGACGAGGGCACGATGATGGCCGCCGACCACCTGGTCGACCTCGGCCCCGGCGCCGGCGAACACGGCGGCCACGTGATCGCCGCCGGCACGCCGCAGGAAGTCGCCAAGAACCCGGCCTCGCTGACCGGCCAGTACCTCTCCGGCAAGCGTCAGATCCCGGTGCCCGAGGAGCGGCGCGAGCCGAGCGGGGCGCTGCTGATCCGCGGCGCCCGCGAACACAACCTCAAGGACGTCGACGTGACGATCCCGCTCGGAGTCCTCTGCTGCGTCACCGGCGTCTCCGGCTCCGGCAAGTCGACCCTGGTCAACGAGACCCTGCACCACTCGGTCGCCAACCGCCTGCACCAGGCGAAGCTGCGCCCGGGGGCCCACGATGGGGTCGACGGGCTCAGTCAAATCGACAAGATCATCAACATCGACCAATCGCCGATCGGGCGCACGCCGCGTTCCAACCCGGCCACCTACACCGGCGTCTTCGACCACATCCGCCAGCTCTTCACCCAGACCCAGGAGGCGCGGGCGCGCGGCTACAAGCCGGGCCGCTTCAGCTTCAACGTCAAGGGCGGGCGCTGCGAGGTCTGCAAAGGCGATGGTCAGATCAAGATCGAGATGCACTTCCTGCCGGACGTCTACGTCCCCTGCGAGCAGTGCCACGGAAAACGCTACAACCGCGAGACGCTCGAGGTCCGCTTCAAGGGCAAGAACATCTCCGACGTGCTCGAGATGTCGGTCGAGGAGGGGGTCGAGTTCTTCGAGAACGTGCCGAAGATCGCCCGCCGCCTTCGCACCCTGCACGACGTCGGCCTCGACTACATCCGACTCGGCCAGCCGGCGACGACGCTCTCGGGCGGTGAGGCGCAGCGGATCAAGCTCGCCACCGAGCTCTCCAAAGTCGCCACCGGCGACACCCTCTACATCCTCGACGAGCCGACCACCGGCCTCCACTTCGCCGACGTGGCGCGCCTGCTCGAGGTGCTCGGCCGGCTCGTCGACGCCGGCAACAGCATCGTCGTGATCGAGCACAACCTCGACGTGATCAAGACCGCCGACTGGCTGGTCGACCTCGGCCCCGAGGGTGGGGAAGAGGGTGGCCAGATCGTCGCCACCGGCACCCCCGAGGAGGTCGCCGCGGCCAAGGGTTCCTACACCGGTCGCTTCCTCTCGGGCCTGGTCGTCCCCGCGAAGCCCAAGCGCGGCGGCAAACGGCGCGAAGCACTCGCCGCCTAGTTAGGCACGGCGTCTAGGACGCCACGTCCCGGGTTTTCATCTGGCGTAGGACAGCCAGGCCCGAATCGTGATTAGCACCGTCACTCGGTGGGTATGGTCGAGGCAGATTCTGGGAATCGGGTGAACCCCGGCTAAAGGAGGAGACGTATGACCAGTCCCACCGCGCTGAAGCGGTTTTCGTTCGGACTAGGGGCGCTGCTGGTGATCGCCCTGGTCGCTGCGGGTTGTGGTGGCAGTAGCGGTGGTGGCGGTACGAAGATCGCCCTCCTCTTGCCGGAAAACGAGACGCCCCGTTACGAAACCAACGATCGACCCGACTTCGAAAAGGCGGTCGAAGAAAACTGCGATGAATGTGAAGTGCTTTACAGCAACGCCAGTGGCGACGCCGAAAAGCAGCAGAGTCAGGCCGAAGCGGCGCTGACTCAGGGGGCGGAAGTCCTCGTCGTCGACCCGCAGGACTCGAAATCGGCGGCCGCGATCGCGGAGAAGGCGAGCGCCCAGAACGTGCCGGTGGTCAGCTATGACCGCCTGATCGAAAACGGCCCGGTCGACGCCTACGTCTCCTTCGACAACGAAAAAGTCGGTGAACTCCAGGCCGAAACGTTGGCGAAGAAACTGAAGGAAAACGGCAGCGCCAGCGGCCCGATCATCAAGATCAACGGCGATCCGGCGGATCCCAACGCCGCTTTGTTCAAGGCCGGCTCCAATAAGGGGTTCGAAGCCGCGGGAGTCAAGGTCGCGAAGGAATACGACACGCCCGGATGGTCCGCCGAAAACGCCCAGCGCGAGGCCCAGCAAGCGATCACGGCGCTCGGCAACAACGGCTTCGCCGGTATCTACGCCGCCAACGACGAAACCGCCGGCGGCGCGATCGCGGCGATGAAGGGGGCTGGGATCAAGCCCGAAGAAAAGCCCGTCACCGGGCAGGACTCCACCGTTGCCGGGTTGCAACGGATCCTCGCCGGAGAACAGTTCATGACGATCTACAAGGAAATCGAACCGCAGGCGACGATCGCCGCGGAATTCGCGGTGGCTCTCGCCGAAGGCGAAGAACTCCCGCAGAAGCTGGTCACCGAAGAAATCGACAACGGTGCGGGCAAGGTGCCCTCGGCCATCCTCGAACCGATCGCGGTGACCAAAGACAACGTCAAGAGCACGGTCGTCGCCGACGGGTTCGTCACGGCGGCTGAACTCTGCACCAGCGCCTACAAGAAGGCGTGCGAAGAAGCAGGGATCTCGGGCTGAGCATGAGCACGGGTACTCCACTCCTCGAGTTGGAGGGAGTCAGCAAGCGATTCGGCCCGGTCCAGGCATTGGACCGGGTCGACTTCGCCGTTCACGCCGGCGAGGTTGTCGGCCTGGTCGGCGACAACGGTGCCGGCAAGTCGACGATGGTGAAGACGATCGCCGGCATCCACGCCGCCGACGAAGGGACGATTCGCTTCGACGGCAAGGAGGTCTCGATCGCCAAACCGCAGGACGCGACCGGGCTCGGGATCGCGACCGTCTATCAGGATCTCGCCCTCTGCGACAACCTCGACGTCGTCGCCAACCTCTTCCTCGGCAGGGAGGAGGTGTCGTCGGGTTTCGGGACCGCCTCGCGCCAGCTCGACGAGGCACGGATGGAGCACGAGACCGGTGAACTGCTCTCCAATCTGGCGGTGACGATCCCGAGCCTGCGCAGTGAGGTCGGCACCCTCTCCGGCGGCCAGCGGCAGCAGGTCGCGGTCGCCCGTTCGCTGCTCGGCGAGCCGAAGGTGGTGCTGCTCGACGAGCCGACGGCGGCGCTCGGCGTCGCCCAGACCGCGCAGGTGCTGAATCTGATCCGGCGCCTGCGCGAGCGCGAGCTCGGCGTCGTCGTGATCAGCCACAACCTGGTCGACGTCTTCGAGGTCGCCGACCGGATCTTCGTCTTGCGGTTGGGCCGGCCCGCCGGCGACTTCAGCGCCGAAGCGACCACCGAGGAGCACGTGGTCTCGGCGATCACCGGGATCGGTTCCGACGGCGAGAAGAAGAACGGCGTCGAGCAGGAGCTCCGCGCCGAGAATGCCGAGAGCGGGGAGGGGGAGGGATGAGCGACGCGGCCGTCAGCGCTGTCGACGCCGAGGAGAGCATGCCGCGGCCGAAGGAGACGCTGCGGCGCCTGGTTCAGGGCGACCTCGCCTCGCTGCGCGTGGTCATCGGCCTGGCCCTGATCTGGGCGATCTTCCAGTTTGAGAACGACCGCTTCCTCTCGGCCCAGAACCTGACCAACCTGATGTTGCAGATCACCGCGATCGGCCTGATCTCGGTCGGCATCGTCTACGTGCTGCTGCTGGGGGAGATCGACCTCTCGGTCGGGGCCGTCAGCGGCCTTGCCGCGGCGGTTATGGCCGTGCTCAACGTCAAGCACGGCTGGAATCCCTATCTGGCGATTGCCGCCGCGGTCGCGGTCGGGATGGCGATCGGCGTCCTCCAGGGCAGCCTCTTCAGCCGCTTCGCCGTGCCCTCGTTCGTGGTCACCCTGGCGGGCTTATTGGCCTGGCAAGGGGCCCTGCTGCAGGTGCTCGGCTCGACCGGGTCGATCAACCTCACCGACCCTAAGATCACCGGCCTCGCCAACACCTTCTACTCCGACACGGTCGGTTGGATCTTTGCCGCGATCGTGATCGGGGGCTACGGCGCGGTGCTCTTCGTCGGACACCGCCGGCGTGTCGCCGCCGGCCTCGACAGCGAGAGCCTGGCCGGGATGGTCGTCCGCTTTGCCCTGGTCGCGGTGGTGACGATCGTCGCCACGACGGTGCTCAATTCCGATCGCGGCGTGCCCCTGGCCCTGCTGATCCTGCTTGCCTTCGTGGTCGGGATGGAGTTCGTGGTCAAGCGCACCGGCTTCGGCCGCCACGTCTTCGCCGTCGGAGGCAACGCCGAGGCCGCGCGCCGGGCCGGCATCCGCGTCAACGGCATCCGCATCGCCGTCTTCGGCATCGCCGGGACGATGGCCGCGATCGGCGGCATCATGGCCGCCTCGCGCCTGCTCGCGGTCAACCAGAACTCGGGCGGCAACGAACTCCTGCTGCTGGCGATCGCTGGCCCGGTGATCGCCGGGACCAGCCTCTTCGGCGGCCGCGGCTCGGTCTGGACGGCGCTGATGGGTGCCCTGGTGATCGGCTCGATCTCCAACGGCATGGACCTGCTGGCGCTCTCCTCCGCGGTCAAGTTCATGGTCACCGGCGGCGTCCTGCTGCTGGCGGTCCTGGTCGACGCGGTCGCGCGCAATCAGCGCTCGGCCAGCGGCCGGGTCTAGCTAGGTGAGAAGTGCATTTCCCGGTCATGGACCCGGAAATGCACTTCCCGTTTACCGACTGAAGAGCAGCGAGGCGCCGATTGCGCCGCCGAGGTCACCGAGGGCGGCGACCCGGACCGCCGGCGGCTTTTCGTCGAGGAAGAGGTGCTTGCCCATCTCCTTTGTCAGCGGCTCCATGTAGCGGTCGCCGAAGCGGACACCGAGCCCGCCGCCGATGATCACCGCCTCGGGATCGAGCAGGTTGACGGCGGAGGCGATGCCGGTGCCGAGCGCCTCGATCGCGCGGTGGATCAGGTCCTCGGCGAGATGGTCGTTGGCGTCGATCGCGCGCTCCCAGATCCCACTCGTGAGCCGCGGTTTGCCGTGCTTCTCCATCAGCTTGAAGAGGTCGGTCTTGTGGCCCTCCTCGTGCTGGCGGCGCGCCTCGGCTTCCATCGCCGAGCGGCCGGCGTAGGCCTCCATGCAGCCGCGGCGCCCGCACGGGCACTTGGCGCCGCCGCGCTTGACGACCATGTGGCCGATCTCACCGGCGGCGCCGCGGCCCAGCCAGGGCTTGCCGTCGAGGACGAGGCCACCGCCGACGCCGGTGCCCCAGAAGACGCCGATCAGGCTCTCGAACTCGCGCCCGGCGCCGAGGTGGAACTCGGCCTCGGTCGCGACCTGGACGTCGTTGCCGACCCGGACCTCGGCGCCGAGGTCCTTCTTCAGGGCCTCGGCCAGCGGGAAGCTGCCCTCCCAGCCCGGCAGGTTGCGGGCGCCGGAGACGACTCCGGTCTTCTCGTCGGCATCGCCGGGGGAGCCGACCCCGATGCCCTCGAGGGCGCTGGTCTCGACTCCGGCCTGCTCGGCCGCCTCACGCATCGCCGCGACCATCTCGTCGGCCACGTCCTGCGGGCCGCCGCTGGTCGGCGTCGGCCGGCGCGATTCGCCGCTGACCTTGCCGGCGTCGTCGACGACCGCCGTCTGGATCTTGGTCCCGCCCAGGTCTATGCCGCCGCGAAGCTCAGCCACGCGAGCAGTCTACGCTGGGCGGGTGAGCGAGAGCGGCGACCAGCGGGGCTGGCGGACCTGGTGGGTGAAGCGGCGCTGGTACGAGCGCAACCAGCGGCCGCTGCGGCGGCTGCGGATCGACCGTCACGCGGCTCGCGGCGGCTTCTACTTCCGCCACCCGGTCGAGGGCGAGCTGCTGGAAGCGCTCGACGAGGGACGGCTGGCCGTCGGTGAAGGGACGCTGTTCGAGCCGGGCTGCTGGCTGACCCTGGCGCCGGAGGCCCGGATCGAGATCGGGGCCGGCTGCTTCCTCAACCGCAATACGATGGTTGCCGCCCACGAGCGGGTGACGATCGGCGACCACACGATGTTCGCCAATGGCTGCTTCGTCGGCGACGCCGACCATCGCTTCGACGATCCCGAGCAGCCGATCACCTGGCAGGGGTTCAGCTCGAAGGGCCCGGTCGAGATCGGCGCCAACTGCTGGTTCGGCGTCAACTGCGTCGTCACCAGCGGGGTCACGATCGGCGACCGCTGCGTTGTCGGCTCGAATTCGGTGGTCACCAAGGACCTGCCGCCGGCGACGATCGCGGCCGGTGCTCCGGCCCGTGTGATCAAGCCGATCGAATTTCGTCACTGAGACGTCACGCAGTCCCTATAATCCGCCACGGATGGCCGTGACCCAGAAGGGCATGGACCGGATGAATTTGAACCTCGGCACCGTCACTTCCCCCCCCAGGAACGAAGGCGCGAGCGTCCTACGCGCCAAAGCTGCGCTGCGCGCGCAGCTGGACGAGCCGCGCCGCCAGGGCCGCACGATCGGCTTGGTGCCGACGATGGGGTTCCTGCACGAGGGCCACCTCTCGCTGCTGCGCGCCGCCCGCGCCGAGTGCGACGTGGTGGTGATGAGCCTCTTCGTCAACCCGACCCAGTTCGGGCCCGGCGAGGACCTCGAGCGCTACCCGCGCGACGAGGGGCGCGACCTGCGCCTCGCCTCGGAAGCGGGTGCCGACCTCGTCTACGCGCCCCCGGTCGAGGAGGTCTACCCCGAGGGCTTCGCCACGGCGGTCGAGGTCGGCGGCAACCTCACCTCCGTGCTCGACGGCGATCCCGCCCGTCGCGGCCCCGAGCACTTCCGCGGCGTCACCACCGTCGTCGCCAAGCTCTTCAACAGCGTCGGCCCCGACGTCGCCTACTTCGGCCAGAAGGACGCACAGCAGGCGGCCGTCATACGTCGGATGGTCCGCGACCTCGACTTCCCGGTGCGGATCGAGGTCCTGCCGACGGTCCGCGAGGCCGACGGGCTGGCGATGAGCTCACGCAACGCCTACCTCGACGCCGAGGACCGCGAGCGTGCCCTGGCGATCTCGCGGGCGCTGGGAGCCGCCGAGCGCGGCGCCCACGAAGAGTCGCTGCAGGCCGGCCTCGCCGCCGCCCGCCGCGAGCTCGAGGGCGCCGGCATCGAGCCCGAGTACCTGGAGGCGCGCGACGCCGAGCTGCTGGAGCCGGTGGCCGAGCTGAACGGTCGCCCGGTGCTGGTCGCGGTCGCCGCCCGAGTCGGCGGCGCGCGCCTGATCGACAACGTCTTGATCCGCCCTTGACAACGTAGAAAGGCAAAGGGAGAGCCAATGCAGAGACAGATGCTGAAGTCCAAGATCCACCGGGCAACGGTCACCGACTGCGACATCGACTACATCGGCAGCATCACCGTCGACACCGAGCTGATGGCCCAGGCCGACCTGATCACCAACGAGCAGGTCCACGTCTGGGACATCGACAACGGGTCCCGCTTCGTCACCTACGTGATCGATGGCGACCCCGGCTCGCGGACGATGCAGGTGAACGGCGCCGCCGCCCACCTGGTCGAGCCCGGCCACAAGATCATCGTCGCCTCCTTCGGCGCCTACGACGAGGCCGACCTCGAGCGCTACTCGCCGGTCGTCGTCCACGTCGACGAGGACAACAACCCCGTCGCCGTCGACAGCCACCCAGAGGTGCTGCTCTCATGAGCTCGGGTGGCCGCTCCCACACCGCGCCCCCGGCCTCGGGCCGGACCCCGGTCAACCTCCCTCGCCTGGCCGAGATGAAGGCCAACGGGGAACCGATCGTGATGGTCACCGCCTACGACTACCCGTCGGCGAGCGTGGCCGAGGCGGCCGGCGTCGACATCGTCCTCGTCGGCGATACCGCGGCGATGGTCGTGCTCGGCTACCCCGGCACCGAGCCGGTCTCGATGGAGGAGATGATCGTCCTCGGCAAAGCCGTCCGCCGCGGACTGAAGACGCCGCTGATGGTCGGCGACATGCCGATGGGCAGCTACGAGTCGAGCAACGAGCTGGCCGTCCAGAGCGCTCAGCGGCTGGTCAAGGAGACCGGCTGCCAGGTGGTCAAGCTCGAGGCCGGCGGCATCGCTGTCGAGCGTGCCCGGGCGATCGTCCGCTCCGGCATCCCGGTAATGGGCCACGTCGGCCTGACGCCGCAAACCGCCACCGCCCTCGGCGGCTACAAGACTCAGGGCAAGACCGCGAAGGACGCGATCAAGCTCTCTGAAGAGGCGCTGGCGCTGCAGTCGGTCGGCTGCTTCGCGATCGTCCTCGAGGCGGTCCCGGCCGCGATCACCGAAGCGATCGTCGCCAGGCTCGAGATCCCGACGATCGGCATCGGCGCGGGCCCTTCCACCACCGGCCAGGTCCTCGTCTTCCACGACCTGCTCGGCATCACCACCGGCCACATGGCCAAATTCGTCAAGCGCTACGCCAACGTCCACGAGCAGATGGTCGCCGCGGTCGCCCAGTACGGCGAGGAGGTCCGCTCACGCCACTTTCCCGAACCCGACCACGTCTACAGCGTCGAGCCGGCCGAGCTAGACGAGTTCCGCCGCTACCTCGACCAGGAGAGCCTGACGTCCCAGAAGGCCTGGGACTGGGAGCCGCTGCCCTGAGCGGAAGCCCAGACGAGTGCTGCCAGCGGCCTCGCTCCGAGCGCGGTACGGCGGGGTAGGCAGCGCTCGCCGTCGGTGAGTTCACCGAGAGTGAGATTGCAGTAAGCGCTTCTGAAGCCGTGCCCGGTGAGTGGAACCAGGCCGGCCCCCGGTAGGCGCACCCCCAGCGTCCCGATCCAGGTCGCCGGCACGCCCGCTTCCTTGTGGTGCGTTGCGCTTTCGAGGAACGGCTTCGGTGGCGCGACCGTCAGGGTCTGGGGCAGCTTGCCCGGCTTGGCGGCCAGGTAGTGGCCTTTGCCACCTTCGACGATTGCGGCGCGACGGATTCGCATCCCGTCGTGCCGCTCTACCGTGCCACCGCCGATGCCGACGAAGGGCCGCGCCGTGGGCCCGAGGACCGAGCTGAGATCGAATGAGGTCGCCGTGAAGACCACGTTGGTGTCGTCGACCCGACCGCGGACTTCAAGCAGCTTTACCGGCAGTTTTGCGAAGAGTTTCTTGCCGATCGCGGCGAACTTTTCCAGAGTGGTTTTCCTGCAGACGCGCCGGAAGCGCCGCGCAACCGTGCCCGGCGCACGCCGCGTATCGATCCGGGTGAAGCCGTTTTCACCCTGAAATCGGATGGTGCCGTGAAATACGCCGTCTTCGACGATCGAGGGGCGGCCGCTGCAGACCCGTCGAGAGCTTTGGCCGTGGCCGCGACGCCGGGTACCCCGAGCGGCTTCAGGCTCGCCCTGGAAGCGGAGCGCAACCCTGCCGAGATCACCGAACCGCGCCGTGATCCCGTTGCGACTGACCCTGCCCTTGGTCTGGATCTCGATCCGGCTTTCGCCACGGGCCAGGGTCAACGTCACCCGCTTGTGACCTTCGGTCGAGATGAAGCCGCGGAAGCCGTTGCTGCCCCTGACCGCCACGGCGAGCCGCAAGCTGCGCTCGTGGACCTGTGGGCCTGGCTTGGCGGCCGCGCCGCCGACGGGTCCCACGAGTAGGCCCAGCGCGGCCACGACGATTGCGACCGCTGCGGCACGAGGCTTCATGGCGCCGACACCCAAGAGTCATAGGTGCGGAAGGGATTTCGGGGGTCGCCAGGAAGACGGAGACCGGTTCCGTCCCGTCCGCTCGTCGCGAAGAAGGTCACGCATGCCGCCCCGGGTGGGCAGGCACAGGAGAGATCGCGACAGAGCTCAGCGGTGAAGGGTGATCCACTCAGCGGCATCGGACCGAGACCTGGAAAAGACACGTTGAGGTCTCCGCTCCAGACTGATGCGTGGCCGGCGGCGCTTTCGAAGGTGGCGGTGCCGCCGAACGGGAACGGTGGAGAGACCGATGCGACAACCGGGCGGACCGTCGGGTCGCTGACGGTGAACGTCGAGGGTTTCGCGGAAGCATCCGCCGAGCGGACGATCGTCATCCGTTCGTGCCGTTCGGTGATCGTGGCGGAGTAGCTCGCGGTGGGGGATCCGAGGGGGGAGCCGGCGGTGAGCTCATAGGCATTGAATGAAGGTGCGTGCGGATCTCCCTTGACGTAAGCGCCCAGGCTCACCGCTCGCGGCTCGTGGTTGCTGCCTCTGGGTTCGCGCGGCGGTCGCTTGCAGACCTGCCGGAAGCTGCGAAATACCTCGCCCGCGATGTTGGTGGAACGGACAGTGGTGAATCCGTCCTCGCCACGAAACCGAAAGCTGCCGACGAAATGACCCGCCTGCCGCGTTGGCTTCTGGCCGACGCATTCACTGCCCAGCTGAGGCTGAGCCTTGGGCGGTCCCTCTGGCTTGAAACGCATAGAGATCTGTCCGAGCTTGCCGAAGGAAGCCTTGAGTTCATCTGGCCTCGACGCCTGGCTGGGAGCGAGGTAGGCGGAGGACCCGGTGAAGTTGGTCGCGAAAAGCGCCAGGGGACGCGAGGCGCTGGACTGGACGCTTACGTAATAGCCGTTGCTTCCCTTTAGCTGAAGTCCCACGGAGCGAAAGGCGGGGCTTACGAAGTAACCGGGCCTCGCGGATGCTGCCGGCGCCATTGCGAGCAACGCGATCACCGCGCAGGCCCCCAGACACACCCCCCGTCCCCAGTCCCTCATTTGCCCAGACTAATTGAAGAACGATCGTGTAGCCGCGCCGAACTACCATTGCGGCGATG
>CAWCIS010000010.1:0-113215 GCA_963795625.1 uncultured Solirubrobacterales bacterium
GAGGCGCTCGCCGAGGCGGTCGGCGCTTCGCGCACCGTGCCGGGTTCGGGCAGCGCCAGGCCGCGCTTGGCGAAGGCGCTGCGGGTCTCGTAGGGGAAGCGGCGGGAGATCGTGGTCGGCGCCTGCGGGTCGTTCTTGGAGCGGAAGCCGAGCCAGGCCTTGCGGCCCGGCCTGCGGCCGCATCGCGATTGACGAAGGCCTGCATCGTCAGCGCCGAGTCGAGCTCGTTGCCGCCGCCCTTGCCGAAGATGCCGCCGATCAGCGAGGCGATCGCGACCATGTCGGTCGGCTTCCACGGTTCCATCGGCTTGCCGAGCAGGGTGTACTCGGCCGGCTTCAGGGCGGGTCGCGTTGGCGGCGGCGATGTAGGCGTTGATCCCTTCGACGTAGGCGTCTGCACGTCTTCGACCGCCTGCTGGCCGGCCTGGCCGTAGTCTCTGCGGCGCCTGCGGCGAGCTGTTCTTCGAGGTCGGCTTCGGTGTAGGGCGCGAAGCCCCACTGGCGGCGTCGGTGGCGGCGTTGGAGCCGCCGAGGAAGGAGGAGAGTTCGGCGCGGCCGGTGTGGCGCAGGACGTCCATCAGGAAGAGCCGGTCGTTGGCCCCCGCGTAACCGGCGCCGAACATCGTGTCGGCGCGGGTATCGCCGTAGATGTGGGGATGCCGTAGGCGGAGTCGCGCTGGATCGTCACGCCCGGCGCGGTTCGATCGTCGATTCGACCTGGCCGGCGGGGACGCCGAAGGTCGCGTCCTTGAAGTAGTCCGGAATCTGCGCTTCGGTCAGCGTCGGCGCGCCGTAGACGAGGTTTTCGTAGAGCGGCTGCTGGTCGGCGAAGTGGTCCGGCAGCCGGCCGCGGCCGCGGAATTCGAGCAGCTGCTGCAGGTTGTCGAGCCCGTTCTCGCCTGGGGGCAGGACGTTGCGGAAACCGCCGGCGTCGTTGGTGCCGTACGGGCGGGCGCCGCGGCCGCTCGCCGTGGCCAGAAAGCGGCGACGCGAGGTCAGAGCTGCGAGAGCACAGGCCGCGCGCAAGCTCGAACTTTGCAACAGACTCTCCTTTCCGATGTTGCGGCGCCCCCGCGCAGCCAGACGTACGCCAGCATACCGCTGGCGGGGCGCTCTGCGAGCGAGGATCGGGTGGACGGGCCGGCCAGCCCTTAGTCAGACTCGTGCCAGGGAGTGAGCACGCGCGGCCCGTCGGCGGTGACCGCGACGGTGAACTCGAAGTGCGCGGCCAGCGAGCCGTCCTCGGAGAAGACCGACCAGCCGTCGTCGCCCATCCGCACCAGCGGACCGCCGGCGTTGACCATCGGCTCGATCGCCAGCACCATCCCCTCCTCCAGCTCCGGGCCCTTGCCGGGCTCGCCGAAGTTCGGGACCTGCGGCTCCTCGTGCATGTCGCGGCCGATGCCGTGGCCGACCAGGGTGCGGATCACCGAGAGCCCCTCGGCCTCGACCGCGCGCTGGATCGCCGCCGAGACGTCGCCGAGGTGGTTGCCGGGGCGCATCTGCTCGATCCCGGCGAAGAGCGAGGCCTTGGTCACCTCGAGCAGGCTGCCGCGCCTCGGGCTCGACCGGCCGACCGGAAGGTCATCGCCGCGTCGGCGACCCAGCCGTCCTTGATGACGCCGACGTCGATCGAGAGGATGTCGCCGCGCTTGCAGCTCGTAGGGCCCGGGGATCCCGTGGACGACCATCGAGTTCGGCGAGGCGCAGATCGAGCCGGGGAAGCCGCGGTAGCCCTTGAAGGCGGGGGTCGCGCCCTGCGAGCGGATGAACTTCTCGGCCGCTTCGTCGAGCTCCTCGGTCGTGACCCCGGCCCTGGTCTTCGCCTCGAGCATCTTCAGGCAGCGGACCAGGATGTCGCCCGCGGCGGCCATCTGGTCGACCTGCTCGGGAGTCTTGCGGATGATCATCCGGTACACGCTAGCACGCTTAGACCGCCTCGTCCTGCTCCAGGCGCATCGTCGCCAGGGTCCTGCGGACCTCCTCGGCGACCTCGTCGGGGCGACGGTCGCCGTCGATCCGGCGCAGCACGCTGCGCTGGTCGTAGTAGTCGACCAGCGGCTCGGTCTTGGCGTGGTAGTGCTCGAGCCGGTTGCGGATCACCTCGGGCTTGTCGTCGTCGCGGACGATCAGCTCGCGAGCCGTCGAGGTCGCAGACCCCTCCTGCTTGGGAGGGTTGAACTCGACGTGGAAGACGTGGCCGTTCTCGTCGCAGGTGCGGCGGCCGCCGAGCCGGCGCACGACCTCGTCGTCGGAGACGTCGATCAGGATCACCGCGGTGACGCTGCGGCCCAGCTCCGCCAGCTTGGCGTCGAGCGCCTCGGCCTGCGGGGTCGTGCGCGGGAAGCCGTCGAGGATGAAGCCGTCGCGCGCCTCGGCCGGAGTCGATCCGCTCGGCGATCACGCCGACGATCACCTCGTCCGGCACCAGGTCGCCGCGGTCCATGTACTCCTTGGCCGTCCGGCCCAGGTCGGTCTCGTCCCGCACAGCGGCCCGAAGGATGTCGCCGGTCGCGTAATACGGCAGCCGCAGGTCTTCCTGCAGCCGCTCCCCCTGCGTGCCCTTGCCCGGACCCCGGGGGGCCGAGCAGAACGAGATTCAGCTCAGCCATCGGCTAGAGCCTAGCGAAGCCCAGGCGCTCGACGCCTATTTGAGGAAGCCCTCGTAGTTGCGCATCATGAGCTGCGCCTCGAGCTGCTTGACCGTGTCCAGCGCGACGCCGATCACGATCAGGATCGAGGTGCCGCCGAAGTAGAAGTTGGCCGAGGTCTGGCTGATCAGGATCGTCGGCAACGCCGCCACGGCGCCCAGATAGAGGGCGCCGGGGAAGGTCAGGCGGGAGAGGATGCGGTCCAGGTATTCGGCGGTCGGCCGACCGGGCCTGACGCCGGGGATGAAGCCGCCGTATTTCTTCAGGTTGTCGGCCTGGTCGACCGGGTTGAAGGTGACGGCGGTGTAGAAGTAGGTGAAGACGATGATGAAGAAGACCTCGCCGACCACGTAGGCCCAACTGTTGGGGCTGAAGAAGGCGGCAAAGTCGAGCGCGGCCGGAGTGTTGAGGAGCTGGCCGATGGTCGGCGGGAAGGCCATGATCGAGGCGGCGAAGATGACCGGGATGACGCCGGCCATGTTGACCCGCAGCGGCAGGTAGGTGGAGCCGCCGGAGGTCATTTTGCGCCCGACCACACGTTTCGCGTACTGGACGGGAATACGGCGCTGGCCCTCCTGGACGAAGACGATCGCGACGATCACGGCGAGGGCGATGAAAGGCATCATCACGACGAAGACCTGGTCCGGGCTGTTCCACCACTTGGTGATCCCGCTCGGAATCGACGACGCGATCGAGGCGAAGATCATCAGCGAGATCCCGTTGCCGATCCCGCGCTGGGTTATGAGCTCGCCCAGCCACATCAGGAGGGTGCAGCCGGCGGTGAGGCAGATGACGATCAGGAAGGTCTTGGCGAAGGTGAGGTTGCCGACGACGCTGGTGCCGGATTCCTTGCCGAACGAGCGGAAGAGGAAGACGTAGCCGAGCGACTGGGCGAAGGCGAGGCCGACAGTGAGGTAGCGGGTGTACTGGGTGATCTTCTGCTGACCGACCTCTCCCTCTTTCTGCAGGCGCTCAAGCGAGGGCAGGACCACGGTCAGCAGCTGCAGGATGATCGAGGCGGTGATGTAGGGCATGATTCCCAGCGCGAAGAGGCTGAGGCGTGAGAGGCTGCCGCCCGAAAAGATGTTGAGGAAGCTGAGGATTTCGCCGCCGCCGAAGTTGCTCTGGATTTCCTTGACGGCCGCGACATCGACCCCGGGCGCCGGGATGTAGGCGCCGAGGCGGTACAACGCCAGCATCGCCGCCGTGAAGGCGAGCTTCTTGCGGATGTCGGCAACGCTGAACGCGTTGAGAATAGTTTTGAGCATTACGGCTCCAGAGTGTGACAGGAACCGCCGGCGGCCTCAATCTGCTCTTTGGCCGCGGCGCTGAAAGCGTGGGCGTGAACGTCGAGCTTCTTCTTGATCTCGCCCCTGGCGAGGATCTTGATCGGGTCCGAACGCTTGGCCAGGCCCTTCTCCTTGAGCGTCGCCGGAGTCACTTCTGCGCCTGCGTCGAAGCGCTCCTCGAGATCGCCGAGGTTGATCGGCTGCGTCTTGGTGCGGAAGTTCTCGAACGGCATCGACTTCTTCATGTGCGGGCCGCGCAGCTTTCGCATCCGCATGTGGATCGGGTTCTGGCCGCCCTCGTATCCGGCCTTGCGCTTGGCCCCCGCGCGCGAGCCGGCGCCCTTGTGGCCGCGGCCGGAGGTCTTGCCCAGGCCGCTGCCCTCGCCGCGGCCGATCCGCTTGCGCGGCCGTTTCGAACCCGGCTTCGGCTTCAGGTTGTGCAGCCCGATCTCCTCGGAGCGGGGCGTCTCAGCCATCACGCCACCTCGACCAGGTGCGAGACGACCCGCAGCTGGCCCTGCAGCTGCGGCGAGTCCTTGCGCTCGACGGCTTTGCCGATCCGGCCCAGCCCCAGCGCCTTCAAAGTCGCTTTCTGATCCGGGTTGGTCCCGTTGGCGGACCGAACCTGCTTGATCTGCACCGCGCTCACGACGTGGCCTCCTCAGCCTTCGGCTCCTCAGCCGGCGGCGAAGTCTCCTCCACAGCCGGAGCATCCTCAGAAGGCACTGCCTCGGCCGAAGGAGCAGCATCCTCAGCCGGAGCCACCTCGGGTTGCCCCGCGGCCTCTACGGCCTCCGCGGCCGGCGCCTCAGCGTCTGCCGGCGCAGCCTCCTCCGTGGGTGACGTGGAGTCAGAGGGGCCGAGAACGGAGACCCCGTCCCCGCCCGCAGGCTCCTCTGACTCCGCGGCGCCCGCGGCCAGATGCTCGCCATTAGTACTCGAAGATCCGTTCAGATCGAGGCCCAGCACTTGCTTCACAGTCAGCCCCCGCAGCTCAGCGACCTCCTCTGGCCGCCTGAGCCGGATCAGCCCGTCCATGGTCGCCTTGACCAGGTTGATCGGGTTCTGGGTGCCGATGCTCTTGGTCAGCACGTCGCGGACGCCGCCGAGCTCGAGCACGGCGCGGACGCCGCCGCCGGCGATGACGCCGGTACCGGGGCTGGCCGGGCGCAGGACGACGTGCCCGGCGCCGAAGCGGCCGATGATCCGGTGGGTCAGCGTCTGCCCGTATTTGGGGACGCGGATCAAGTTCTTGCGAGCGTCCTCGACGCCCTTCTGGATCGCCAGCGGGACCTCGCGGGCCTTGCCGTAACCGATCCCGACCACGCCCTCTTCGTCGCCGACGGCGACAAGCGCGGTGAAGGAGAAGCGGCGACCGCCCTTGACCACCTTGGCGACGCGGTTGATCTCGATCACGCGCTCCTGCAGATCGAGCCCGCGGGGGCTGACCGTCTCCACGTCTTTGGTTTCCATGCCCTTCATGAGGTCAGGAAAGGTAGCGAACGGGCGGCCATCAGAATTTCAGCCCACTCTCGCGAGCGCCCTCGGCCAGCGCCTGGACGCGGCCGTGGTACTGGTAACCGCCACGATCGAAGACGCAGGTCTCAATGCCGGCGGCCTTGCCGCGCTCGCCCAGCAGTTCGCCCGCCTTCTTCGCCTGCTCGGAAGCCGTGAGCTTGCGCAGGTCCGGCTCGATCCAGTTGACCGCGGCCACGGTATGGCCCTTGGTGTCGTCGATGAGCTGGGCGAAGATGCCGCGGTTGGAGCGGAAGACGGAGAGGCGCGGACGCTCGGCCGTGCCGCTCACACGGGCGCGAACCCGGCGGCGACGGCGCAGGCGGCGCTGTCCCTTGGTGACGACGGTCATGCGCGCTTACCAACCTTTCGAAGAACTTGCTCGCCTTTGTAGCGGACGCCCTTGCCCTTGTAGGGCTCCGGCTTGCGGCGCTTGCGGATGTCGGCGGCGACCTGTCCGACCAGCTGCTTATCGATGCCGCGCACGATCACTTCGGTCGGCTGCGGGACCTCGAACTCGATCCCCTCCGGGGCCGCGATCGAGATCGGGTGCGAGTAGCCGAGCGCTAGCTCCAGGTTCTTGCCTTTGAGCGCGGCGCGGTAGCCGACGCCCTGGATCTCCAGCCGCTTCTCGAAGCCGTCGGTGACGCCCTCGACCATGTTCGCGATCAGGCTGCGGGTGAGTCCGTGCAGGGCACGGTGCTCGCCGCGGTCGGTCGGGCGGGCGACGGTGACGACGCCCTCTCCCTGCTCGACCTTCATGTCCTGCGAGTAGAACTGGGAGAGCTCGCCCTTGGGGCCCTTGACGGCGATGTTGCCAGGGGCGATCTCGACCGTGACGGCCTCGGGGACGGGGACGGGTTTTCTTCCGATTCGGCTCATCAGCTCACCAGACGTAGGCGACTACCTCGCCGCCGACGCCCTTGGCACGGGCTTCGTGGCCGGTCATCACGCCGACCGAGGTGCTGACGATCGCGGTGCCGGTGCCGCCCTGGACCCGCGGCACGGTTTTGTGGTTGACGTAGCGACGGCGGCCGGGACGGGAGACGCGCTCGATCCCGATGATCACGGGGCGGCGATCCTCGGTGTACTTGAGGGTCACCTCGATCGCCTCGCCGACGGCAGCCGGCTTGCGGTGGAAGTCCTTGATGTAGCCCTGCTCCTTGAGGATCCGCGACATCTCCATCTTCAGGCCCGAGAGGGGAATCTCCACCTCGTCGTGCCCGGCGCGGATCGCGTTGCGCAGGCGGGTCAGGTAATCGGCTATGGGATCGGTCTGCATGGTCCTACCAGCTCGACTTGGTCATTCCGGGGATGTACCCCTCGTGCGCGGCCTCGCGCAGACAGATCCGGCAGAGGCCGAACTTCCGATAGTAGGCGCGCGGACGCCCGCAGCGCCGGCAGCGGTTGTAGCTGCGCGATTTGAACTTTGCTTTGCGGCCCTGGCGGACCTTCTGTGAAGTCTTAGCCATCTGAATCCTTCTCCTGGTCAGCCGAGCCCTCGGCCTCGTCGTTTCCGCCCTCGGCGGCATCCTCGCCCTCACCCTCGTCGCTCTCGGGCTTGGCGTAGGCCTCCGGGTTCTCCTCCTTGAGCTGCTCGAGCGCGGCCTGCTCGACCTCGGCCTTGAGGCGGGCCTCCTCTTTGCGCTGCTCCTCTTCTTCCTCGGCTTTAGCCGCTTCCCGCGCCTCCTGGCCCGGACGGCCCTCCTGCGAGAACGGCATGCCCAAGGCGAGCAACAACTCGAAGGCCTCGAGATCGGTCGCCGCCGAGGTCGTGATCGTGATGTCGAGACCACGCACGACGTCGACCGAGTCGTAGTCGATTTCGGGGAAGATCAGCTGCTCCTTGACGCCCATCGAGTAGTTGCCGCGGCCGTCGAAGGAGCGCGGGTTGAGGCCGCGGAAATCACGGATGCGCGGCACCGCGATCGAGGTCAGGCGGTCGAGGAACTCCCACATCTTCGCCCGCCGCAGCGTCGCCGAGACGCCGACCGGCATCCCCTCGCGCAGCTTGAAGGAAGCGATCGACTTGCGGGCCCGGCGCACGTTCGGGTGCTGGCCGGCGATCAGCGCCAGCTGTTCCTGCGCCGATTCGAAGGACTTTTTGTCCTGTTTCTCGGTGCCAAGGCCCATGTTGAGGGTGATCTTGAGCAGCTGCGGCGCCTGCATCGGCGTCGTGTAGCCAAATTTCTTGGTCAGCTCGGGCAGGATCTCCTGCTCGTAGCGCTCGCGCAGGCGCGGCGGCGGAGCTGCTTGCTGGGTGGCGGTGGCCTCCATCAGTCGATCGCCGTCCCACTGCGCTTGGCGTAGCGGACGCGCTTGCCGCCGTCGTCGCGGCGGACGCCGACCCGGGTCGCTTTGTTGCCTTTGGGATCGAGCAGCATCACGTTGGAGACGTGAATCGGCCCCTCCTTTTCGACGATGCCGCCGGCCTGGGCGTTTTTGAGATCGCCCTGGGAGCGCGCCCGTTCGGCCCGCTTGATCATGTTCAGGCCCTCGACGTAGACGCGGCGCTTCTGCGGATCGGTCCGCGAGACGCGACCAGTCTTGCCGGCGTCCTTGCCGCTGATCACAACCACCTGATCGTCGGTTTTGACGCGCATCGACTTCGCCATCAGAGCACCTCGGGCGCGAGCGAGATGATTTTCATGAAGTTCTTGTCGCGGAGTTCGCGTGCGACCGGGCCGAAGATGCGGGTGCCACGTGGGTTGTTGTTGGCCGGATCGATCAGGACCGCGGCGTTCTCGTCGAAGGAGATGTAGGTGCCGTCAGAGCGGCCGAGCGGCTTGCGGGTGCGGACGACCACGGCCTGCACGACCTCGCCCTTGCGAACGCTGCCCTGCGGGCTCGCCTGTTTGACGGTGGCGGTGATGACGTCGCCAACGCTGGCATAGCGACGGTGCGAGCCGCCCTTGACCCTGATGCAGAGGATCTCGCGGGCGCCCGAGTTATCGGCGACCTTCAACCTCGACTCTTGCTGGATCACTGCCCTCTACCTCGCCTTCTCAACCACGTCGACCAGGCGCCAGCGCTTGGTCTTGGACAGCGGACGGGTCTCGACGATGCGGACCACGTCGCCCTCGCCGGCCGCGTTGCTCTCGTCGTGCGCGTGCAGCGTGCGCGAGCGGCGGACGATCTTCTCGTAAGTCGGGTGCCGGCGGGCGAAGTCGATCCTGACCGTGATCGATTTGTTCGCCTTTGTTGGAGACGACGATGCCCTGACGAACCTTGGCCGCGTTGGAGTCGCGCTCGGCCGCGGGCGTGCCGGTTCCCGGCTCGCCCTTCTTGGCCTTCGCAGCGGCCCGCTCGGTGCGGCGTTCGCCGGCCTTCTTCTTGCGCGCGGCAACGCGAGCGGCAGCGCGATCCTCGGGGCTGAGCGTCGGCTTCGCCTCACTCGGGCGGCGCGAACGCTGCAGGCGGCGGCGCTCCTTCCAAGGAAGATCGTCCTCAGGATCCGGCTCCTTCTCAGGGGCAGCCTCAGCGGCGGGCGCCTCCTCGGCGGCAGGGGCCTCAGCCTCCTCCGCAGCGGGAGCGTCGTCAGACGAATCCTCGTCTGCGGCCGGAGCCTCAGCGTGGGCCGCCGGCGCCTCCTCCGCGGCGCCCGCGGCCGCAACGCCCTCGTCCTGCACCGGAGTCTCCTCGGCCGTCGTCTCGTCTTTTTTAGTCTCGTCGTCGCTCATATCCGCTTCGTCTCTTTCTCAACGTCAATGCCTCGGTTGCGCGCCACCGTCAGCAGCCGCGCGATGTCGCGCTTTGCCGAACCGAGCCTCGAGGTGTTCTCGAGCTCGCCGGTCGCGTGCCGGAAGCGCAGGTTGAACGCCTCCTGCTTGGCGTCGATCAGTTTCGCCACCAGCTCGTCGTCTTTCAGGTTATGGACCTCGGACGCTTTCATCAGTCCTCGGCCCCCTCGCGCTTGACGAATTTCACCTTGACGGGAAGCTTGTGTCCCGCCAGGCGCAGCGCGTCACGGGCGAGATCCTCGGGGACGCCGGCCAGCTCGAACATCACCTTGCCGGGCTTGACCACGGCGACCCAGCCCTCGGGGTTGCCCTTGCCGGAGCCCATCCGCGTCTCGGCGGGCTTCTTCGTGTAGGGCTTGTCCGGGAAGACGTTGATCCAGACCTTGCCGCCACGTTTGATCTTGCGGGTCATGGCGACACGAGCGGCCTCGATCTGGCGGTTGGTGATCCAGCCGCGCTCGATCGACTTCAGGCCGTACTCGCCGAAGGCGACGGTGCTGCCGCCCTTGGTGTTGCCGCGCATGCGGCCGCGGAACTGTTTGCGGTGCTTGACGCGTTTCGGGCTCAGCATCAGCGACCGCCTCCCCCACGCCCACCGCGATCGCCGCCGCGGCCACCGCCGGGCCCACGACCGCCGCCGGAGCGACCGCCGCCGGGACCACGGTCGCCGCCCGGGCCGCGACCACCGCGGTCACGACCGCCGCCGCGCTGGTTGCCCTGGGGCTCGTCGTCGGTCGAGGCGAGATCGGAGCGGAAGCCCTCGGGCATCACTTCGCCCTTGTTGATCCAGCATTTGACGCCGATCCGGCCGGTCGTCGTCCGCGCCTCGAAGAAGCCGTAGTCGATGTCCGCGCGCAGCGTGTGCAGCGGCACCCGACCGTCGGAATAGCTTTCGGTCCGCGCCATCTCCGCCCCGCCGAGGCGGCCGGAGACCTGGACCTTGACGCCCTTGGCGCCGGAGCGCATGGCGGAGGTGAGAGCGCGTTTCATCGCGCGGCGGAAGGCGACCCGGTTCTGCAGCTGCTCAGCGATCGACTGGGCGACCAGCTTGGCGTCGAGCTCGGGGCGCTTGACCTCGCGGATGTTCACTTTCACCGGGCTGCCGGTCAGCTTGTGCAGCTCCTTGCGGAGCGCGTCGACTTCACTGCCCGACTTGCCGATGACGATGCCGGGCCGTGCCGTGTGGATGTCGACGGCGACCTCGCCGCGGCGCTCGATCGTGATGTTCGAGAGCCCGGCGTGCGAGAGCTTGCCGACGATGTGATCGCGGATCTGCAGGTCTTCCTGGAGCACGTCGGCGAAGTTCTTCTCCTCGAACCAGGTCGACTTCCAGTCGTGGATGTAGCCGACGCGGAAACCCTCGGGGTGGATCTTCTGTCCCATGACCTAGTCCTCTACCGGGGTTAGAGCCACGGCGATGTGGCTGGTTCGCTTGTGGATCGGGGTCGCGCGTCCCATCGCTCGCGGCCGGAACCGCTTCAGCGTCGGACCCTCGTCGACCGTTATCGAGGAGACCTTCATCTCGTCGCCGATCAAGTCGTGGTTGTTCTCCGCGTTGGCGGCGGCGGAGTCGATCAGCTTGTGGATGTCCTCGGCCGCGCCGCGGGGCGAGAACTGCAGCAGCGCCCGCGCCTTTTCGATGTGCAGGCCGCGGACCTGATCGGCGATCAGGCGCGCCTTGCGCGGCGCGATCCGCACGTAGCGGGCGCTGGCACGGACGACCGGCGGCGCGACCGGCGCTTTCGGAGCGGCTTTTTTCGCCGGCTCTTTTTTGGCTTTCGCGGCCTTTTTCGAAGTCTCTTTTTTCGCGGCTTTTTTGGGCTCGGCTTTTTTCGCGGCCGGTTTTTTCGGCGCGGCCTCTTTTTTGGCAGCGGGTTTTTTTGCCGCTTTCGGCTCTTTTTTCGTCGCTTTGGCTTTGGTGTCTTTGGTCTCGTCGGCCATCGCTAGTCACCCCTGCCGGTGCCGGTGTGGGAGCGGAAGGTGCGGGTCGGCGCGAACTCGCCGAGCTTGTGCCCGACCATCGACTCGGAGATGAAGACGGGAACGTGTTTCTTGCCGTCGTGGACGGCGATCGTGTGCCCGACCATCTCCGGGAACACGGTCGAGGTGCGCGACCAAGTTTTGATCATCTGTTTTTTGCCGGCCTCGTTCATGGCGCCGATCCGAGCCATCAGCCGCTCTTCGACCCACGGGCCCTTTTTCGTCGAACGTCCCATCAGCGGCCACCCTTCTTCTTGCCGCGGCGCCTGCCGCGCACGATGTAACGATCGGACTGCTTGCCCTTCTTACGGGTCCGGTAGCCGAGCGTCGGCTTGCCCCACGGGGTCACCGGGTGGCCACCGGGGGTGTGATGCGCCTCGCCGCCGCCGTGCGGGTGGTCGACGGGGTTCATCGCGACACCGCGGCTCTGCGGGCGCTTGCCCTTGTGGCGGTTGCGGCCGGCCTTGCCGATCTTCATGTTCTGATGCTCGGCGTTGGAGAGGGTTCCAACGGTCGCGCGGCACTCGGCGCGGACCAGCCGCATCTCCGAGGACGGCAGCCGCAGGGTGACCATCTCGCCCTCCTTCGCGACCAGCTGGATCGCGGTGCCGGCGGAGCGGCCGAGCTTGCCGCCCTGGCCGGGAATCAGCTCGACGTTATGGACGATGGTGCCGGTCGGCATTTCGCCCAGCGCCATGCAGTGGCCCGGTTTGACGTCGGCCTCGGGGCCGGACTTGACCTCGTCGCCGACCGTCAGCTGAGCCGGGGCGAGGATGTAGTCCTTGTGCCCGTCGACGTAGTGCAGGAGGGCGATGTAGCAAGTGCGGTTGGGGTCGTACTCGATCGTCGCGACCTTCGCGGGCACGCCGTCCTTGAGGCGCTTGAAGTCGATTTTGCGGTAGCGCCGCTTGGCGCCGCCGCCGCGATGGCGCGCGGTGACGCGGCCGTTGGCGTTGCGGCCGCCGGACTTGCGCAGGCCCTCGGTCAGCTTCTTTTCCGGCTCGGTCGCGGTCAGCTGCTCGCGCAGCGGGTAGGTCGCGAAGCGGCGGCCGGGGCTGGTGGGTTTCGTTTTGCGGTTCGGCATCTTTCAGGCTCCCTACGCGGTCTCCGCGCCCTCGAACAGCTCGATCCGTTCGCCGGGGGCGAGCTGGACGATCGCCTTCTTCCAAGCCGCGGGTGCGGCCCTTGCGAGAGGCCGCGGCGCTTCGGCTTCGAGCGCACCTTCGCGGTCCGCACCTGCGCGACTTTGACCCCGAAGACCTCGTGGACCGCCTGGGCGATCTGGGTCTTGTGGGCGCGATCGTCGACCCGGAAGGTGTACTTGCCTTCGGCGATCAGGGCGTAGCTCTTCTCCGAGATCACCGGGCGGATGAGGATGTTGCGCGCGTCCATCAGCCCAGCCTCTCCTGCAGGGTGGCGAGGGCGGCTTCGGAGACGACCAGCGCGGCGGCCCCGATCACGTCGGCGACGCCGGTGGCGCCGACCTCGATCACGTGGGTGCGGGGGATGTTGCGGAAGCTCTTCATCGCGCCGGTCTCCTCGGCGGTGAGGACGACCAGGGTCGGGCTCTTGGCGCCCCATTTGGCGAGGGCGGCGGCGGCCTGTTTGGTCGAGGGCGTCTCGAAGGCCGAGGCGTCGAGGACGGCGACCGAGTCGCGCTCGGCGTGGACCGAGAGGGCGGAGCGCATCGCCCGGCGACGGGCTTTGCGGTTGACCTTGACCGTGTAGTGGCGCGGCTTCGGGCCGAAGGTGACGCCGCCGCCGTAGCGGCTGGAGACGCCGAGGGCGCCGACGCGAGCGCGGCCGGTGCCCTTCTGGCGCCAGGCCTTGGCGGTCGTGAAGGAGACCTCGCCGCGGGTCAGGGTCGAGGCGGTGCCGCGGCGGCGCGAGGCCATGTCGGCGCGCGCGGCCTCGTGGACCAGCGACTGGTGGAAGGGCTCGGCGAACAGCTCTTTGGGCAGGTCGGCTTTGGTCGATTTGCCGAGGACGGTGGCTTTAGACATCGGTCCTCACCTCGACGATCGCGTTGCGCGAGCCGGGAACCGAGCCCTTGATCAGCAGCAGGTTGCGATCGGCGTCGATGTCGGCGATCTCCAGGCCCTTCTGGGTGATCCGCTTGTTGCCCATCTGGCCGGGCATCCGCATGCCTTTGAAGACGCGGGCGGGGAAGGTGCTGGCGCCGATCGAGCCGGGGGCGCGGACGTTGTGCGAGCCGTGGCTGACCGGCCCGCGGCTGAAGTTGTGGCGCTTGATCCCGCCCTGGAAGCCCTTGCCGATCGAGATCCCGGAGACCTTGACCTTCTGGCCGGCCTCGAAGCCGGCGACGGTGACGTCGTCGCCGATCTTGGGACCGTCCTCGGCGCCGAGGTCCTCGTCGCGGAACTCGACCAGGTGGCGCATCGGCGGCGCGCTGGCCTTTTTCAGGTGGCCTTCCTCGGCCTTGCTGAGCTTGCCCTGCTTGACCTCGCCGAAGGCGAGCTGCACGGCGGCGTAGCCGTCGCGCTCGCTCTCGCGAACCGCGGTGACCTTGCAGGGGCCGGCCTCGATCACGGTGACCGGAACGACGCTGCCGTCCTCGCGGAAGACCTGGGTCATGCCCAACTTCTTGCCGAGGATCGCCGCCATCGCTTAGAGGCGGATCTCGATGTCGACGCCCGCCGGCAGCGAGTCCAGGCGCTGCAGCGAGTCGACGGTTTTCGGCGAGGGCTGAAGGATGTCGATCAGGCGCTTGTGGGTGCGGATCTCGAAGTGCTCGCGCGAGTCCTTGTCCTTGAACGGCGAGCGGATCACGCAGTAGACGTTTTTCTCGGTCGGCAGCGGCACCGGGCCGGAGACGCTGGCGCCGGTCCGCTCCGCGGTCTCGACGATCTCGCGGGCAGCCCGATCTATGGCGTCATGGTCGTACGCCTTGAGTCGGATTCGAATTTTCTGTGCTGCTATGGCTGCCACTTTTCTGCTGTCTCTCTCTGATGCCGTTGCTTGTTCTGACTCGCGCTCTTATCGCGCAATAAGGGCGGGGCCCCTTTTGGTGGGGCGCCGCCCCGGTCGTATGTCCTTGCAGTTGTCTCGCCGCCCGGCGGGCGACGAAGGGACGGACAGGTGCCCGCCCCGTTTGAGGCCGCCTACTCGATTACGTCGGCGACGACCCCCGAGCCGACGGTGCGGCCACCCTCGCGGATGGCGAACCGCAGGCCTGGATCCATGGCGATCGGCTGGATCAGCTCGATCGTCATCTCGACGTTGTCTCCCGGCATCACCATCTCCGTCCCCTCGGGGAGGTTGGCGATCCCGGTCACGTCGGTGGTGCGGAAGTAGAACTGAGGCCGGTAGCCGGAGAAGAACGGCGTGTGACGGCCACCCTCCTCCTTCTTCAGGCAGTAGACCTCGGCTTTGAACTTGGTGTGCGGCGTGATCGAGCCGGGCTTGCAGAGAACCTGGCCGCGCTCGATCTCCTCGCGCTTGGTGCCGCGCAGGAGGGCGCCGATGTTGTCGCCGGCCTGACCCTCGTCGAGCAGCTTGCGGAACATCTCGACGCCGGTGACGACGGTTTTGGTCGTGTCGTGGATACCGACGATCTCGACCTCGTCGCCGGTGTTGACGATCCCCTGCTCGACGCGGCCGGTGGCGACGGTGCCGCGACCGGTGATCGAGAAGATGTCCTCGATCGGCATCAGGAAGGGCTTGTCCAGCTCGCGGACCGGCTCCGGGATGTAGGAGTCGAGGGCGGCGGCCAGCTCGAAGACGGCTTTCTGGGCCTCCTCGTCGCCTTCCAGCGCCTTCAGGGCCGAGCCTTTGATGATCGGGGTCTCCTCGCCCGGGAAGTCGTACTCGTCGAGAAGTTCCTTGACCTCCTCCTCGACCAGCTCGACCAGTTCGTCGTCGTCGACCTGGTCGATCTTGTTGAGGAAGACGACCACGTGCGGGACGTTGACCTGACGGGCGAGCAGGATGTGCTCGCGGGTCTGGGGCATGACGCCGTCGGCGGCCGAGACGACCAGGATCGCGCCGTCCATCTGGGCGGCGCCGGTGATCATGTTCTTGACGTAGTCGGCGTGGCCCGGGCAGTCGACGTGGGCGTAGTGCCGGTTGTCGGTCTCGTACTCGACGTGCGAGGTCGCGATCGTGATCCCACGCTCCTTCTCCTCCGGAGCGTTGTCGATCTCGGCGAAGCTCTGCGCCTCGGCCCCGCCCACGGTTGAGAGCGTCTGGGTGATCGCGGCCGTCAGCGTCGTCTTTCCGTGGTCGATATGACCAATCGTCCCGACGTTCACATGCGGCTTATCGCGCTCGAACTTCTCCTTTGACATCTCTCTCCGTTCTACCTTTCGAAGTCGTTGTTCTGTCTGACACTGCTCGGTAAGGTGGCTTTGTTCTGCCTGCGGGCGAACCTGGGAAATATAGCCAGATGCGGCCCGCTGTCGCGGTTGGGTCTAGGAGCTCGCTCCGACTGGCTCTCCAGAGCGGTGCGCGACGATCTCCTCGGCGATGTTCCCGGGGACCTCCTCGTAGCGCTCGAACTGCATCGTGTAGCTGGCGCGCCCCTGCGTCGAGGAGCGAAGGTCGGTTGCGTAGCCGAACATTTCGCCCAGCGGGACGAAGGCCTGGACGGCGAGCGCGTTGCCGCGCTGCTCCTGCCCCTGGACCTTGCCGCGGCGCCGGGAGAGGTCGCCGATCACGTCGCCGAGGAAGTCCTCGGGGGTGACGACCTCGACCGCCATCACCGGCTCCAGCAGGACCGGGTTGGCCTTGCGGGCACCCTCCTGGATCGCCATCGAGCCGGCGATTTTGAAGGCCATCTCCGAGGAGTCGACGTCGTGGTAGGAGCCGTCGACGAGTTCGACTTTGACGTCGACCATCGGGTAGCCGGCCTTGACGCCGTTTTCCAGCGCCTCGCGCATGCCCTGTTCGGCCGGGCCGATGAATTCGCCCGGGATCACGCCGCCCTTGATTTTGTTGACGAACTCGAAGCCCTCGCCGGGTGCCGGCTCGAGGTTGATGACGACGTGGCCGAACTGGCCGCGGCCACCGGTCTGGCGGACGAAGCGGGCGACGACCTTCTCGACCCGCTTGCGGATCGTCTCGCGGTAGGCGACCTGCGGCTTGCCGACGTTGGCGTCGACTTTGAACTCGCGCAGCATCCGGTCGACGATCACCTCGAGGTGAAGCTCGCCCATGCCGTGGATCAGGGTCTGGCCGGTTTCCTCGTCGGATTCGATCCGGAAGGTCGGGTCCTCCTCGCCCAGGCGCTGCAGGGCGTTGCCCATCTTCTCCTGGTCGGCTTTCGTTTTCGGCTCGATCGCGACCGCGATCACGGTCTCGGGGAATTCGATGCTCTCGAGCGCGATCGGGGCGTCGGGTGCGGCGAGGGTGTCGCCGGTGCCGGTGTCCTTGAGGCCGACGCCGGCGCAGATGTCGCCCGAGTAGACCTCCTCGATCTCCTCGCGGCTGTTGGCGTGCATCATCAGCAACCGGCCGATGCGCTCGGTCTTGCCGGATTTCACGTTCAGCACCCGGCCGCCTTTCTCGAGCTTGCCCGAGTAGACGCGGAAGTAGGTGAGCTTGCCGACGTAGGGGTCGGTCATGACCTTGAAGGCGAGGGCGGCGAAGGGGCCGCTGTCGTCGGCGGGGCGCTCGCCCTCGGAGTCCTCGGTCTGGCCCTTGCCGGCGGCGATGACACCGGTCACCGGCGGTACCTCCAGCGGCGAGGGCAGCAGCGAGATGATCGAGTCGAGCAGCGGCTGCACGCCCTTGTTCTTGAACGAGGTGCCGCAGAGGACCGGGGTCAACTCGGTATCGAGGCAGGCACGGTGCAGGGAGGCGAGCAGGCGCTCGGCGGGGATCTCCTCTTCGCCGAGGAAGGCTTCCATCAGCTCGTCGTCGTAGTCGGCGCAGGCTTCGATCAGCTGCGGTCCGGTATTCCTCGGCCTGGTCCTGCAGATCCTCGGGGATCTCGATCGTCTCGTAGGCGGCGCCGAGCTCATCGGTCCAGACAAGGCCTTTCATCTCGCAGCAGATCGACGACGCCTTTGAAGTCTTCCTCGGCGCCGATCGGCAGCTGGATCGGCAGCGCTTTGGCGCCGAGCCGGTCCTTCATCGTCTGCACGCAGTAGAAGAAGTCGGCGCCGGTGCGGTCCATCTTGTTGATGTAGGCGAAGCGCGGCACGCCGTACTTGTCGGCCTGGCGCCAGACCGTCTCCGACTGCGGCTCGACGCCGGCGACGGCGTCGAAGACGGCGATCGCGCCGTCGAGCACGCGCAGGCTGCGCTCAACCTCGACCGTGAAATCGACGTGCCCGGGCGTGTCGATGATGTTGATCCGGTGGTCCTTCCACTCGCAGGCGGTGGCGGCGGAGGTGATCGTGATCCCGCGCTCCTGCTCCTGCTCCATCCAGTCCATCACCGCGGCGCCCTCGTGGACCTCGCCCATTTTGTGGGTGCGGCCCGTGTAGTAGAGGATGCGCTCCGTCGTCGTCGTCTTGCCGGCGTCGATGTGCGCCATGATCCCGATATTGCGGGTCTTCTCTAGGGGAAAGCTGCGTGGCATGGTCTTAAGTGGTTCTTATCTCTCGAGGTTGGGAATTGGGTGAAACGGAAACGACCCGGCACTAAGCAGGATCAGCGCGCTCGACATCAGCGCAAAAAAAGGCCCCAGGGGGCCCGGCGAAGCGTGCTGCGAAAGAACTGCCTGAGCGACGGGCGATGATAGCAGCGCCACGGCGGCACATCGGCACCGTCCTCGCGAAGCTCACGAAGAAGCCCGCCCGCTGGACTCGCGGCATCGACAGGGCGGCCAATCGCGGCCTCGAACGAGCCCACTCGCCGCTGCTGCGGGCCCGTCACTTCACGCGGACGCACTCGAAGCGGGCGGCCGCCTGGGCCGGTCCGCGCGTCCGCCCGGTGGCTGCCGGCTTCTTCCGCGATCGTCGCCGCCGGCGAGCGCCGATTGCGCGCGGGCGGTGCAGCGCTGAGCCGCTGGGCGACCCGGGTCAGCGAGGTGCTCACCCCCCGGCGCGCGATCGCCGGCGCGATCGTCGCCGCCGGCGCCTGCCTCGTCGTCTCGCAGTTCCTCGACTACCGCGCGGTAGAGATCGGACAGCCGGGATACGCGGGACTGCGGGAGCATCGCCCAACCACCGACCGTGGACGCCCAGGACCGCCGGCGGCGCCCACGCCTACCTGCTGGTCCCGGTGGGCGCCCTCGCCATGGCTCTCGGAGCGCTGGGGATCGGCCGCGACCGGCGCCGGCTGGGTCTCGGCGTAGCCGGCCTGGGCCTGCTGGCGATCGCCGCGATCCTGCTGGTCGACCTCCCCCACGGGCTCGATGCGGGAGCCCAGACCTCGCGCTTCGCGGGGGCGACGGCAGTGCTCGAAAACGGCTTCTACGCCGAGCTCGCGGCCGCGAGCGGGCTGGTTCTTGCCGGACTGCTCTACTATGCGCGGCCGTGCCGAATACGAACCAACTCGTCAGGAAGGGCCGCAAGCGCCCGAAGAAGAAGACCACGACGCCGGGCCTCAAGTCCGGCCAGGGTCGCAAGAAGGGCGTAGCCGCCCCGCAGCGTCGCGGCGTCTGCACCCGTGTCGCCACGGTGACGCCGAAGAAGCCGAACTCGGCCCTGCGCAAGATCGCCCGTGTGCGTCTGACCAACGGCATGGAGGTCACCACCTACATTCCCGGCGAGGGACACAATCTTCAGGAGCACTCGGTCGTGCTGATCCGCGGTGGTCGCGTCAAGGATCTGCCGGGCGTCCGCTACAAGGTCGTCCGCGGCACCCTCGACGCCGCCGGCGTCTCCGACCGCAAGCAGGCGCGCTCGCGCTACGGGGTCAAGGCCTCCTAATGCCGCGCCGCTCCGCAGCCACGATCCGTCCGGTCGAACCCGACGCCAGGCACCGCAACCGCCTCGTCCAGCAGATCATCAACAAAGTGATGAGCGACGGCAAGAAGTCCCTTGCCGAGCGGATCGTCTACGACGCCCTGGCGATCGTCGGCGAGCGCAGCGGCGAGGATCCGGTCGAGACCCTGGAGTCGGCGATCAAATCCCTCACTCCGGTGCTCGAGGTCCGCTCCCGCCGCGTCGGCGGCGCGACCTACCAGGTCCCGGTCGAGGTTCCGGCTCGCCGCGCCCGCACCCTCGCGGTCCGCTGGCTGGTCCAGTTCGCCCGCGCCCGCCGCGAGTACTCGATGGCCGAGCGCCTCGCCAGCGAGATCCTCGACGCGAACCAGCAGCAGGGCAGCGCCTGGAAGCGGAAGGACGACATCTACCGCATGGCCCAGGCGAACAAGGCCTTCGCCCACTACCGCTGGTAGAGAGGGTGTGAGGGCGCGCCTGGCGGTGTCCTCGGTCGTTCGGTTCGGGTCAGCACAGAGTGCGCTCCCCTCTCCTCTCTCCCTGCGTCCTTGCCAGTCACACCCTCACACCCTCTCTAGGGCTTAGGAGATGAACTGATGGGTCGGCCGATTCTTGCTGTCGATATCGATGGCGTCATCTCTCTCTTCGGATCCGAAGAGAGACCGGACCCAGCAACTACTCGGCTTCAGCTTGTCGACGGGGTTCCGCATCTGATCTCCCTCATCGCCGGGGATCGGGTTCGGCGGTTGGGTGAGCGCTTCGAGTTGGTCTGGGCGAGCGGTTGGGAGGACAAAGCGAACTTCTACCTCCCTCAGCTCCTCGGCCTACCCGAGCTTCCCCATGTCACCTTCGACGGGGCGGCACGGAGCGGGGCGGCGCACTGGAAGCTGGGCCCGCTTGAGGCTTACGCACGGGGCAGGGCGATGGCGTGGATCGACGACAACTTCGACCAGAGCTGTTATGAGTGGGCGGAGGCGAGACCGGAGCCGACCCTACTGGTCCTGACCGAGCCCCAACTCGGCCTCGAGGAGGCACATGTGGATGCGTTGAATGCGTGGGCGGGATCTCTAGACTGACTGCGGTGACCGGGTTCTGGCCGATCTTCTTCCTGCTGGTCGTTCTGAAGATTCCCGTTCTGGGATCGATCTGGCTCGTCTGGTGGGCGAGTCAGGCAACACCGGAGCCGGAGGGAGCGGCCGAGGATTCAGACGGCGGCTTCAAGCGCCGACCGCGGCCGAAGTTGCCTCGTGGCCCGCGCCGCGGCCCCCATGGCGGCGGCGCCGCCATGCCGCTGCCGCCCTGCCCCCCGGGCGGGCGCACCCGCGGCGTCAAACCGGCTGCGCAGCCCGCTTTCGCTCGCGCTGGATCTCACGCAGGTACGGATAGAAGTCGACCTCGACCGTATGACGCTTAGAGGTAACGAAGCGCTTGCGCATCTTCGCTTCTTCGCTGTCGATCTCTTTCCGCATAGCCGCCGCCGGCGGTAGCGTGGCGCGACCGGCGAGCAGGTCGGCGACCCATTCGGCTTGGGCCTCGGCCAGCGGCATGATCGGCCCGAGCGGCTGAATGAAACCGATGAAGTGAAGTCCGGGTCGCTCGACCGAAGCGACTCGGCGATAGAGCGGCAGGCGGTTGTCGGGCGCCGAGAGGACCTCCGGCGCGAAGAAGGGGAAAGTCATCTTGTAGCCGGTGCAGTAAACGACGAGGTCGATCTCCTCCTCACTGCCGTCGACGAAGCGGATCGTGCGGTCGCCGACAAAACGCGCGATGTTGGGCTTGACCGCGATGTCTCCGTGGCCGAGCCGTGGCAGCAGCTCCGAGGAGACGGTCGGGTGCGCCTCGAAGAGCTTGTGGTCGGGCTTGGGCAATCCATAGGCCGTCGGATCACCGGCGGCGGCGATGTCGAGAGCGCGGGAGACGAAAAAGCGCTGGATCGCCAGCGGCAGCGCCGAGACGATCGGGTTCGAGACCTCGTCGATCGGCTTGCCGTTGATGTACTTCGGCAACACGTAGGCGCCGCGACGCATCGCGATGAAGGTCGCGTCGGCGATCCGCGAAGACTCGACCGCGACGTCGGTGGCGGAGTTGCCGATCCCCAGCACCAGAACCCGCTTGCCCGGCAGGATGTCAGGCTCGCGGTAGTGGTGAACGTGGATCTGCTCGCCGCTGTACTCGTCGGCGCCGGGGAAGGCCGGTTCGGGCCAGCGTGGATCCCAATGATGGCCGTTGGCGACCAGGACGGCCCGGTAGCGATTGGTCTCCCGCTCGCCTTCGGCGCCCGCGATCGTCACCTCCCACTCCCCCTCCACCGGCTCGACGCTGAGCACCTCGGTGCGGAAACGGATCTTGTCACGCAGCCCGAAGTGGTCGACGTATTCGTCGAAGTAGGCGGCCATCTGAAAGTGATTGGGGTAGTCGGGGTAGTGGTCCGGCATCGGCAGGGTTTTGAAGGCCATCACCTTGCGCGAGGTGTTGATGTGCAGCGAGCGATAGGCCGACGACATCCCGTTGTCGTTCTCGTAGCGCCAGTTGCCCCCGACCTGGGAGCCTTTCTCGAAGCAGTCGAAGGCGATGCCACGCGCGTTCAGCACCTGGCAGGCAACGATGCCGGAACTGCCGGCTCCGATGACGCAGACCTTCTCCGCAGTTGCCATGGCGAGGAATCTATACGACTGGCTGTGTGGCCAACTCCAAGGAGCGGGCCCTTTCCAGGTCAAAAGGCAAAACGGCCGGGACATCGAGTCCCGGCCGTTTCGGTGCTGCGAACCTCGCTCGGCGACAGACCTACTTCGAGGCGCTGTGTTTCTTCTTCGGCTTGACGGGAGCCTTCACGTTGAACGTGTGGACCACGCTTTTAACGGCGCCACCGGTGGGGGTGTAGTTGAAATTAACTTTCAGCTTCACGCTCCCTTTTTTCTTCAGCGTTTTTTTGGCCGAAGCCGTCAGTTTCAGCTTCAGCGTGTTGACTCCCGGCGTCACGGCCTGGGTGAGCCGCTTGATCAGCGCCTTCGGCTTCTTCTTGTGGCTTTTTTTCACGGCGCTGATGCCAGCGCTACTGCTGCGCGCCGGCTCCTCGTTCAGAACGCTTTCGGCAATCACGTTGCCGGCGCTGTCAAAGACAATTTTCACTTCGACCACATAGCAACCTTTAGCGCAGCTGATCCGCGGTTCGATTTTGAAGTTGTTCGAGGGCGCGGGTGGCGGTGGCGGTGGGGCGCAATGGCTATTGGAATCGCGAACAAGTCCGGCCGGACAAGCCGGCAGGGCCGCTGCGGCCCCCGCTTGCACCGCAGCCACGATCTGAGGCCCCAGGGGGCCGAGTTCCGCTGACAGAGCCGACCCACCGGTGCTGCCAGCCCACTGTTTCCAATAGGGCAGATAGCCCGGAAAGCCGTGGTAGTCGACGAACTCCAACGGCCTTCCGTCGAAGGTCAGCTGCTTCAAAACCGCTTGCCAGTCGAGATCGTCGGGCGTACCGAGCGTATTGTCGCGACCCGGGTCGACGCCGGTGTTGAACGAAGGGGATTGCACCCAGGATTCGCTCGGAATGCCCTCATTCAGTTCGGTGTCATGCGGGACATTGTCGGCGACGAGCACGATCACCCCACGTGCGCCGGGCCTCCAAGCGACCGCGGGATTGACATCCGTCTCATAGAGAGCGCGGCCGTATGCCTCGGGACCGTCGCCGCCGCCATTGGCGGTGAGTTTCAGCAGTTCCGAGGAAACGAGCGACTGATTCGGCGTGATCCCCTGGCGCAGGATCCAGGGCACATCTGAGGGAATTTCGTTGTCGTAGGGGAATTCTTCGGACTGACCGTTGTAGTTGAGCGTGCTGTGGCCATAGTCGGCCATCGAGGCAAGCCCGAACTGGACATCCGGTATAGAAGCGCTGATCTGGGTCATGGCCTGATTGATTTCGCTCTGCGCTTCGCTGATCGCACTTCCCATCGACCCCGTGGTGTCGAAGACGAACATCACGTCGGTGCTGGCACGCGCCTGAGACGGCGCAGCGGAAGCAACGACGGCGGCGCTCAGAAGCAGGGCAACAGCGACACAGAGACGCTTGGCAACGACGGAGAAACCCACAGGGACAACCTCGCAATCAGATCGACGGAAGAAGGTCAAGACACATCAACGAATGTTGAATATCACACCCCTGAATGCCGGCTTGCCTTTTCCCTCGAATTCGGCACTTTTCCCACGAGCAATTTGCGGCGGCTGAAGGGAGGGGCCGAGTGCCCCTCCAGCGCAGCGGCGCTACCTTTTCGCCAGCCCGACTCAGCGAGAGCTGGAGCACTCAGCGGCGAAAAAGACAGCAAGCAGGAGGGGCACTCGGCCCCTCCCACCGCACCGCTATTTAGCCGTGTCCTCCGACGTAGACTCGATCTCGTTCGCCAGCTCCTCGAGCTCCTCGGCGAACGAGGGGCCGAAGCCCTCGACCGGGGCCTCGACACCGTCGACACCGAGCTCGGCCGCCAGCTCGCCCTCGTCCAGCAACTCCTCGTCGCCGGGAGTAGCGATTGCGACGGCAGGCTCGATCGCGACCGTGCGGTAGTGCTTGAGGCCGGTCGCGGCGGGAATCAACTTACCGATGATCACGTTCTCCTTGAGGCCGACGAGGCGGTCGCGTTTGCCCTCGAGGGCGGCGTCCGTGAGCACCTTGGTCGTCTCCTGGAAGGAGGCCGCGGAGAGGAAGGACTCGGTCGCCAGCGAGGCCTTGGTGATCCCGAGGATGACCTCCTCGCCTTTGGCCGGAGTGCCGCCTTCTTCCTTGGTCTTCTTGTTCAGCCGTTTGAGGCTGCCGCGATCCTCGAGCTGACCCGGAAGCAGGCTGCTCGAGCCCTTCGACTCGATCCGCACCTTCTTCAGCATCTGACGGGCGATCAGCTCGATGTGCTTGTCGTTGATGTCGACGCCCTGGGCCCGGTAGACCTTCTGCACCTCGTCGACGAGATATAGCTCCGTAGCCGTGCGGCCACGGATCGCCAGTAGGTCAGCGGGGTAGAGCGAGCCCTCGTTGAGCGGCTGCCCGGCCTCGACCTTGTCGCCGTCGGCAACGTGCAGGCGGGTCCGCAGCGGGAAGCTGTAGGAGTGCTCCTCGCCGCTCGGCTCGGTGACGTTGAGTTTCAGCGCTTTGTCGGTTTCGTCGATCGAGACCTTGCCGTCGGCCTCGGCCATCTGCGCCAAGCCCTTCGGTTTGCGCGCCTCGAAAAGCTCGACGATGCGCGGCAGGCCCTGGGTGATGTCCTGGCCCGCGACACCACCGGTGTGGAAGGTGCGCATGGTCAGCTGGGTCCCGGGCTCGCCGATCGACTGGGCGGCGATGATGCCCACCGCGTCGCCGATGTTGACCGTGAACCCGGTGGCCGGAGCGACGCCGTAACAAGAGCGGCAGACCCCGGACTCGGCCTCGCACTTGAGGGTCGAGCGGACCGGAATCTTGATCTCTTCGTCGGCGAACGCCTCGGCGATCTCCTCGACGTCGGCCGGGGTGATCTCCTGGTTGCGCTTGAGCAGCTCACGACCGCGTTTGGTCTCGAGCTTTTTCGCCGCCAGGCGCCCGAACAGGTTGTCGTTGATCGAGCCGTCGTCCTTGTGCAGGACCATCTCGATGTGGTCTTTGGTTTTGCAGTCCTCCTGGCGCACGATGACGTCTTGGGCGACGTCGACCAGGCGGCGCGTCAGGTAACCGGAGTCGGCCGTACGCAGCGCCGTGTCGGCCAGGCCCTTTCGAGCGCCATGGGTGGAGATGAAGTACTCCAGGACCGAGAGGCCCTCCATGAAGTTGGCCTTGATCGGCCGCTCGATGATCTCGCCTTTCGGGTTTGCCATGAGACCGCGCATCCCGGCCAGCTGGCGGATCTGTTTGAACGATCCACGGGCGCCTGAGTTGGCCATCATGAAGATCGGGTTCAACTCGTCGAGGTTGTCCTCCATCGCCTGGGCGACCTCGTCGGTGGCCCGGTTCCAGTGGGCGGTAACCGCCTCGTGGCGCTCCTCGGCCGTGATGTAGCCGTCGTCGTACTGGCCGACGATCGCTTCCGTCTCCTTCTCGTAGCGCTCGAGGATTTCAGCCTTCTCGGGTGGTGAGATGACGTTGTTCTTGGAGACCGTGATGCCGGCCTGACTGGCGTAGCGGAAGCCGAGGTCCTTGAAGGCGTCCAGGACCTGGGAGACCGGCGGCGCACCGTAGGCCTTGACCAGGCTGGAGACCATCTCGTTGACGTCCTTCTTCTTCAGCGAGTGATTGAGGAACTCGTACTGGTCCGGATCGAAATCGTCTTCGAGGGCGTCGGCGAGGGCACGCTCGATCGCTTCGTTGAAGATGATCCGCCCGACCGTGGTCAGGAAGTGCTCCTTGCCGGCCCGCCGGTACTCGGCCTGGTCGTGCAACCCGCAGCCGCCGTTCTCGTAGAGAAGCTCGGCCTCCTGCGCGGAGCGGAACACCTTGACCGCCGGGGTCGAGCCGTTGCGGCCCTCGCCCTTGGTCTTCTCGTCGATCGCGGCCAGCTCTTTCTCATCCGGACCGTAGGTCAGGTAGTAGATGCCGAGCACCATGTCCTGGGTCGGGGTCGCCAGCGGCGCCCCGTGGGCCGGGGAGAGGATGTTGTTCGCCGAGAGCATCAGGATCCGCGCCTCGGCTTGGGCCTCGGCGGAGAGCGGCACGTGGACCGCCATCTGATCGCCGTCGAAGTCGGCGTTGAACGCGTGACAGACCAGCGGGTGGACCTGGATCGCCTTGCCCTCGACCAGGATCGGTTCGAAAGCCTGGATGCCGAGGCGGTGCAGGGTCGGTGCCCGGTTGAGCAGGACCGGGTGTTCGTGGATGACTTCCTCCAGAACGTCCCAGACCTCGGGGATCATCGACTCGACCATCTTCTTCGCCGCCTTGATGTTCTGGACGGCTTTGCGCTCGACGAGCTGGGCCATGATGAACGGCTTGAACAGCTCGAGCGCCATGAGCTTGGGCAGGCCGCACTGCTGCAGCCGCAGGCTCGGTCCGGAGACGATCACCGAACGGCCGGAGTAGTCGACGCGCTTGCCGAGCAGGTTCTGACGGAAGCGCCCCTGCTTGCCCTTGAGCATGTCCGAGAGTGACTTCAGGGGACGGTTGCCGGGGCCCGTTACCGGGCGACCGCGACGGCCGTTGTCGAACAGGGCGTCGACCGCCTCCTGCAGCATCCGCTTCTCGTTGTTGACGATGATCTCGGGTGCGCCGAGGTCGAGCAGCCTTTTCAGCCGGTTGTTGCGGTTGATCACACGGCGGTAGAGATCGTTGAGATCCGAGGTCGCGAAGCGGCCACCGTCGAGCTGGACCATCGGCCGCAGCTCCGGCGGAATCACCGGCACCGCGTCGAGGACCATCCAGCCGGGCTGGTTGTCGGAGTTGAGGAAGGCGGATGCGACTTTCAGCCGCTTCACCGCGCGGGCCTGTTTCTGGCCTTTGGAGCTGTTGATGATCTGCTCCAGTTCCTCGCAGTCAGCGGCGAGGTCGACCTGCTCGAGCAGGTCGCGAACGGCTTCCGCGCCCATCCCGCCGCGGAAGTACTCGCCCCAGCCGAACGGCGATCCAAAGCGGTCCTTGAGCTCACGGAAGACGGTCTCGTCGTTGACGACGTCCTTCGGCTTCATCTCCGTGAAGATCTTCCAGACTTCGTTCATCCGCTCGACCGCCTCTTCGAGGTAGGCCTCGGTGTCGGAGATCTCGGCGTCGAACTGTTTGCGCAGTTCTTTGATCATTTTCGTGCGCTCGTCGTCCTTCAACTTGCGCAGCTGCGCCGCGGTCAGTTTCAGCGAGTCGGCCCAGATGTGGTCCTCGTCGTCGAACTTCTCCTGCGAGCCGTCCTCGAGGTACTTGATCCGCCGCTCCAGGGACTCAGCCAGCTCCTGGGTGCGCTTCTGCCGTTCGGACTCGTAGGAGGCGACGACTTTCTCGACCTCTTTCTCGAGTTTCCCGACGTCCTTTTCACGGGCCTCGACATCGACCCAGGTGATCATCGAGGCGGCGAAGTAGAGAACCTTCTCCAGCTCTTTCGGAGCCATGTCGATCAGGTAGCCGATCCGGCTCGGGACTCCCTTGAAGAACCAGATGTGGGAGACCGGCGAGGCGAGGTCGACGTGGCCCATCCGCTCACGGCGGACCTTGGAACGCGTCACCTCGACGCCGCAGCGCTCGCAGACGATGCCCTTGTAGCGGACCCGCTTGTACTTGCCGCAGTAGCACTCCCAGTCCTTGGTCGGCCCGAAGATGCGCTCGCAGAAGAGCCCGTCTTTCTCGGGCTTCAGGGTCCGGTAGTTGATCGTCTCGGGCTTGGTTACCTCGCCCCAGCTCCAGGAACGGATCTTCTTCGAGGACGCGAGACTAATCTCGATCGCGTCGAAGTTGTTGATGTCGATCATCAGTCCTCCACCTTCGCCTGCTCGGCCTCTTTCACGGCCCCATCTCCATCACCATCGGTGCCGCCCTCGCCCTCGGCGACCACCTGCTCCTCCTGCTCGTCGGCGGCTCCGTTGGAAGAGTCGGCGCGAACCCCGGTCAGGTCCATGCCCAGCTCCTCGGCCGCCTTCAGCAGGTCGTCCTCCTCGTCGGATATTTCGACGTCGGTCCCCTCGGAGACGACGTTGGCGTCCAGCGAGAGGCTCTGGATCTCCTTCAACAGCACTTTGAACGACTCCGGGATCGAGGGCTCGGGAATGTTCTCGCCCTTGACGATCGCCTCGTACGCCTTGACCCGCCCGACCGTGTCGTCGGACTTGACCGTGAGCATCTCCTGCAGCGTGTAGGCAGCGCCGTAGGCCTCCAGGGCCCAGACCTCCATCTCGCCGAAGCGCTGACCGCCGAACTGCGCCTTGCCGCCCAGCGGCTGCTGGGTGACGAGGGAGTAAGGCCCGGTCGAACGAGCGTGGATCTTGTCGTCGACCAGGTGCAGCAGCTTGAGGATGTACATGTAGCCGACCGTGACCTTGCCCTCGTAGGGCTCGCCGGTGCGGCCGTTGTAGAGCTGGGCCGTGCCCGGGCACTGAGCGCCCTCGCGGGCGTTCTTGTCGACGCCGAGGTCGATGCCGCGCTCCTCGTTCTCCGCCGACCAGCGGACCAGCGCCGTGTCGACATCCTCGACCGTGGCGCCGTCGAAGACCTGGGTCGCCACGTAGACGCGACCGTCGCCCTCGTCGGAGTGAGCCTGCTTGTAGGCCTCGGAGCCGTCGTCGTACCAGCCATTCGCCGCGACCCACCCGAGGTGGGTCTCGAGGATCTGGCCGATGTTCATCCGGCTCGGCACGCCGAGCGGGTTGAGGATGACGTCGACGGGGGTGCCGTCGGCGAGGTGGGGCATGTCCTCCTCGGGCACGATCTTCGAGATCACACCCTTGTTCCCGTGACGGCCGGCGAGCTTGTCGCCCTCGGCGATCTTGCGCTTGATCGCGACGTAGACGCGGACCAGGTCGTTGACGCCGGGTGGCAGATCGTCGCCCTCGTCGCGGCTGAAGGTGAGGACCTCGATGACGACGCCACCCTCGCCGTGCGGGACCTTCAGCGACGTATCCCTAACCTCGCGCGCCTTCTCCTTGAAGATCGCGCGGATCAGCTTCTCCTCGGCCGTCAGCTCGGTCTCGCCCTTCGGCGTGACCTTGCCGACCAGCAGATCGCCGGCGTCGACCTCGGCCCCGACCCGGACGATCCCGCGCTCGTCGAGATTGCGCAGGCTCTCCTCGGAGCGGTTGGGGATGTCGCGGGTGATCTCCTCGTCGCCGAGCTTGGTCGTGCGGGCGTCGATCTCGTACTCCTCGATGTGGATCGAGGTGAGTTCGTCGTCCTTGACCAGGCGCTCGGAGAGGATGATCGCGTCCTCGAAGTTGTAGCCCTCCCAGGACATGAAGGCGACCAGGCAGTTCTTGCCCAGCGCGATCTCACCGCCACCGGTGGAGGAGCCGTCGGCGAGCACGTCGCCCTCCTTCACCTTCTGGCCGGACTTGACGATCGGCCGCTGGTGGATGATCGTCCCCTGGTTGGAGCGCATGAACTTCTGGAGCGTGTACTCGTCTTTGTTCGTGCTGCTGCTGATGACGATGCGGTCGGCGTCGACGTGGCTGATTTCGCCGTCGGTCTTGGCCAGAACCACGTCGCCGGTGTCGACGGCGGCACGGCGCTCCATGCCGGTGCCGATCAGCGGCGGGTCGGGTTTCAGCAGCGGCACCGCCTGGCGCTGCATGTTGGAGCCCATCAGGGCGCGGTTGGCGTCGTCGTGCTCGAGGAACGGGATCAGCGAGGTCGCGACCGACCAGATCTGGGACGGCGAGACGTCCATCAGGTCGACTTCCTTGGGGGTCGCGGTCGCGTACTCCTGCTCGCCGGCGCGGACCAGGACCAGCGGGCCTTTGAGCTTGCCGGTCTTGGGATCGAACTCGGAGTTCGCCTGGGCGATCACCTTGTCCTCCTCCTGGGTGGCGTCGTAATGGACGATCTCGTCGCTGACGACACCGTCCGCGACGAGGCGGTACGGGGTGGTGACGAAGCCGTGCTCGGAGACCTCCGCGTAGGAGGCAAGCGAGCCGATCAGGCCGATGTTCGGACCCTCAGGCGTCTCGATCGGACACATCCGGCCGTAATGGGTCGGGTGCACGTCGCGGACCTCGATCGGGGCCCGCTCACGGGTCAGACCGCCGGCGCCGAGCGCCGACAGGCGGCGCCTGTGGGTGAGGCCGGCGAGGCTGTTGGTCTGGTCCATGAACTGCGACAGCTGCGAGGAGCCGAAGAACTCCTTCATCGCCGCCACGACCGGGCGGATGTTGATGATCGTCTGCGGGGTGATCGCATCCGAGTCCTCGGTGGTGAGGCGCTCGCGGACGACCCGCTCCATCCGGTAGAGGCCGATCCGGAAGGCCTCCTGGATCAGCTCGCCGACGGTGCGCAGACGGCGGTTGCCGAAATGCTCGTACTCGTCGAGGTGCTCGTAGACGGGCTCGCGGGGGTAGGTGATCGCCTCCGCGGCGTAATCTTTGATCGGGTTCTCCTCGTCGATCTCCTCGGGGATTCCGAGCAGTTTCGGGAGCAGAACGAGCTCCTTGACGAGGGCGATGATGTCGTCGTGGGTGAGCACCCGCGTCTCGAGGTCGATGTCGAGATCGAGACGGGCGTTGAGCTTGTAGCGACCGACCCGGGTCAGGTCATAGCGCTTGGGGTCGAAGAAGAGCTGCTCGAGCAGGCCTTTGGCGGCGTCGACTGACGGCGGCTCGCCCGGGCGCTGCTTTTTGAACAGCTCGATCAGGGCGCCCTCTTCGGTCCGGGTCGCCTCGGTGTCGGCCTCGATCGTGTGCCGCAGGTAGATCGAGTTGTCGAACATGTCCAGCAGCTGCTGGTCCTCGACGTAGCCCATCGCGCGCAGCAGCACCGTGACCGGCAGTTTGCGCTTGCGGTCGATGCGGACGAAGACTTTTCCTTTTTTGTCGACTTCGAGCTCCAGCCAGGAGCCACGGGCCGGCATCAGGTTGGCGATGAACATCTGCTTTTCCGGATCCTTCGGCGCCATCACGTAGGCGCCGGGCGAACGCACGAGCTGGGTGACGACGACGCGCTCGGTGCCGTTGATGACGAACGTGCCGCGCTCGGTCATCCACGGGAAGTCCCCCATGAAGACGGCCTGCTCGCGGATCTCTCCCGTCTCCTTGTTCTGGAAGGCGACGGTCGCGGTCAGCGGCCGCGAGTAAGTCATGTCCTTCTCGCGGCACTCCTCGATGGAATGCGGCGGCTCCTCGAACTTGAACTCGCCGAAGACGATCTGCAGGTTCCCCGTGTAGTCCTCGATCGGGGATATGTCGTTGATCGTCTCTCGCAGCCCACCGCTCTTCGGATCCGTCAGTTCCTCGAAGGAACGTCGCTGGATATCGATCAGATGTGGGACTTCGAGAGGGTTCTCTAGGCGGGAAAAGCTCCTACGGGTTACGGGGGCAGCGTTCGAACGTGCCAAGTCGGCGACTCCTCGGGCGGTCAGAGGGACGAAGGTAAGGCGCAGATCTGGGCAGGAAAACTCAAATAGCGCGCGACCGGGAAAAATAACACACGGCGATGCGCGCCTTCAAGCTTGGCTCCCTGACTGGGATCCGCGCCGGCGAATGCGGGCGGCTCTATTTGAGCTCGACGGTGGCGCCGGCCTCCTCGAGTTCAGCTTTGAGCTTGTCGGCCTCCTCGCGCTCGATGCCCTCTTTGATCGGCTTTGGGAGCCTCGTCGACGATCGCCTTGGCCTCTTTGAGGCCGAGTCCGGTCGCGGCACGGACCACCTTGATCACGGGAACTTTCTGGCCACCGACCTCGGTCAGGACGACGTCCACGGTCGAAGACTCTTCGGCACCGCCGCCCTCGGCCGGAGCGCCGGCGGCGGCGGGGGCCGCGGCGGCGACAGCGGTCGCGGAGACGCCGAACTCCTCCTCGAGCGCTTTGATCCGCTCGGAAAGTTCAAGCACCGAGATGCTTTTCAGCTCCTCGATCCAGTCCTCGGTTGAAATTTTGGTCGCCATCTACTCCTCTTTCTCTTTGTCAGTCTCAGAAGGTTGCTCGTCCGCGGCGTCCGCCTCGGCGTCGTCGGAAGAAGTCTCTGCCTCAGCCGCGGGCTCAGCTGTCTCGGCCTTCGGCTCGGCCGCGGGCGCCTCCGGCTCCGGCTCGGCGGGGGCGGCCTCGCCGCTGACCAGGCCCTGGTCGGCGATCTGGCCGAGCTGCGAAGCAAGCCCCTGGATCAGGGCGTTGAGGCCGCGGACGACGCCGGTCACCGGGCTGGCGACGACGCCGGCGAACTGGCCGATCAGGACTTCGCGGCTCGGCAGCAGGGCGATCGCCTTGAAGCTTTCGGCGTCGAGCGACGTCGTCGTCCATGAAGCCACCCTTGTAGGTGAGGACGTCGTGCTCTTTGTTGAAGGTCGAGATCGCTTTCGCCGCCTGGGCGGTGTCGCCGCGGACGAAGGTGAGCGCGGTCGGGCCCTGCAGCAGCTCGGCCAGGCGCTCCTCGCCCGCTTTGTCGGCGGCGAGTTTGGTCAGCCGGTTCTTGACGATGCGGAAGCTGGCGTCGGCCTCGCGCAGTTTGCCGCGCAGCTCGGCTGCCTGGGAGACGCTGATACCGCGGTAGTCGACAGCGAAGATCGCCTCAGATGCCTCGATCTGGGCGGCGATCTCTTGGATGGTTGCGGACTTTTCTTCGCGGTTCATTTACTCACCTGCATCGGTCTTCCGGGCAGCGCCCCGCCGATGGTCTCGGGTTAGCGGCGACGCAGTTTAGGCGTTCGCCGGCTCCTCTGCGGTCTCGTCGCCGCCGCTGGACGCGGCCGCGCCGACCAGCTCGCGGTCGGCCGCTTTCGAGGTGTCGACCCGGACGCCGGGGCCCATCGAGCTCGCCAGCGTGCAGGAGAGGATGTATTTGCCCTTCGCCGAGGCGGGCTTGGCGCGGACGATCTCGTCGAGCACGGCGCTGAAGTTGTCGAGCAGCTTGTCCTGGTCGAAGCCGGCCTTGCCGATCGCCATGTGGACGATCGCCTGGCGGTCGGTCCGGTATTCGACCTTGCCGGCCTTGGAGTCGTTGACGGCCTTCTCGATGTCGTCGGTGACGGTGCCGACCTTGGGGTTCGGCATCTTGCCCTGGGGGCCGAGCACGCGGCCGAGCTTGCCGACCGTCGGCATCATGTCCGGGGTCGAGATCGCGACGTCGAAGTCGGTCCAGCCCTCCTCGACTTTCTTCGCCAGGTCGTCGCCACCGACGAAGTCGGCTCCGGCCGCCTCGGCGTCGCGGGCCTGCTGGCCCTGGGCGAAGACGGCGACGGTGACGTCTTTGCCGAGCCCGTGCGGCAGCGCCAGGGTGCCGCGCAGCTGCTCGTCGGCGTGGCGGACGTTGACGCCGAGCAGGAGGTGGACCTCGACGTCTCGTCGAATTTGGTGCTGGCGGTCTCCTTGACCAGGGCGATCGCCTCGGCCGGCGGGTAGGCGTGGTCGCGCTCGACCTTGTCGTACTGCTGGCGGTATCGCTTGCCGTGGGCCACGAGGTCTCCTATTTGACGTCGACGCCCATCGAGCGGGCGGTGCCGGCGATGATCTTCGAGGCGGCGTCGAGGTCGTTGGCGTTGAGGTCGGGCATCTTGCGCTCGGCGATCTCGCGGATCTGGTCCTGCGAGATCGTCCCGACTTTGTTGACGTGGGGCTCGCCGGAGCCCTTCGGGATCCGGATCGCCTCCTTGATCAGGATCGCGGCCGGCGGCGTCTTGGTGATGAAGGTGAAGGAGCGGTCCTCGTAGACCGTGATCTCGACCGGGATGATCGTGCCGCCGTCGGACTGGGTCTGCGCGTTGAAGGCTTTGCAGAAGTCCATGATGTTGACGCCGTGCTGGCCCAGCGCGGGGCCGACCGGCGGCGCCGGGTTGGCGTTGCCTGCCTGGATCTGCAGCTTGATGAGGGTGAGGACTTTTTTCGCCATGAGCGGTTGGGGAGCGTAGCGGTCTTGGCGACCTAGATCTTCTTGACCTGGTCGTAGCCGACCTCGACCGGCGTCTCGCGGCCGAAGATCGAGACCAGAACCTTGAGTTTGGCGGCGTCCTCGTTGATCTCGGCGATCTCGCCGGAGAAGTCAGAGAGCGGGCCGGAGATGACTTTGACCGATTCGCCGATCGAGAACTGGGCCTGGGTGCGCGGGCGCTCGGCGGTCTCGCGGTGCAGCAGGCGGTCGACCTCCGGTTTGGAGAGCGGCACCGGCTTGTTGCGGGAGCCGACGAAACCGGTCACGCCGGGCGTGTTCTTGACCAGGCCCCAGGCGTCGTCGGTCATCTCCATGTTGACCAGGACGTAGCCGGGCATGGTCCGTTTCTCGGAAGTGACTTTCTGCCCGTCCTTCATCTCCGAGACCTGCTCGGTGGGGACGACGACCTGCCGCACGTTGCGGTTCTGGCTCATCGTCTGCACCCGGTGCTCGAGATTGTGCTTGACCTTGTTCTCGTGCCCGGAGTAGGTGTTGATCACATACCAGCGATACAAATCGGAAGCCTTTGTTCGGGGATCCTGAGCTACAGGATCCGCTTGATGAGGAAGTCGAAGAAAGCGTCGAGGGCGCCGAGGTAGACGGCCGCCACGGCGACGAAGAGGATGGTGACGGCGGTTGCCTGGATCAGCGTTTCGCGATCCGGCCACTGCACTTTCTTCAGCTCTTGCCAACAGGAAACCAGGAATCCGATCACGCCGCTGCGCCCGCGTTCGGCGCTCGCCTGTTTCTGCTTCTTGGCGAGCTGCTCGCTCTCGCGGCGCTTCTGCTCGGCGCGCTGGCGCTTTTCGGACTTCCTTCAGCGCCTTCGCTTCGGCGCGCTTGGCCGAGCGCGGCTTCGGCGCGTCGGGGGTCTCGAGCTGACCCTCGGCGGCGCCGGCGGCGATGCCCGCCTCGACCGCTTCGATCTCGGCTACGTCGCCGGAGACCGGGACCTGCGTGTTGTGCTGGGCGCGCGACTCGGCGCCGCGTTCGCCGTCGGAGCGTTTCCGCTCCTCAGCTTCCCGAGCCCGGCGCTCGGCCTTGCGCTGTGCGCGGGTCTTGGCCATCGGGAGCTACCGGGTCTCCTTGTGGGCCGTGTGGTGACCACACCAGCGGCAGTACTTGCGCAGCTCGACCCGGTCCGGCGAGTTGCGCCGGGACTTGTTGGTCTGATAATTCCGTCGCTTGCAGTCTTCGCAAGCCATCGTCACCGCAATGCGGACATCTCCGCGAGCCATGCTTCTCCCTCGTGAGGACAGTCGTTACAGACAAAAACCTCGGGCCCAGGGCGCGAGGCTGAGCGAAGGATAGCGGGCCTCCGTGGCCCGGCGCGGGGCGGCTCAGAGGCCGAGCGTCTTGGCGATGATGCCCGCGCTGGATCTCCGAGGTGCCCCCGTAGATGGTGGAGACGAGCGAGGTGCGCACGAGCCGCTCCATGTCGTACTCGGAGGAGTAGCCGTAGCCGCCCATCATCTGCATGCCCTCGAGGGTCGTGCGCTTGGCGACCTCGGTGACGAAGAGCTTCACCATCGATGCCTCTTTGGGCAGCATCCGGTCCGGATCCTCGTCGGTCAGGGTGGCGACCCAGCGGGTCATCAGGCGGGCCGCCTCGAGGTCGGTGGCGAGATCGGCGAAGCGGTGCTGGAGCGCCTGGAAGGAGCCGATCGGGCGGCCGAACTGCTTGCGCTCCTTGGCGTAGGCGAGGGCATCGTCGAAGGCGCGCTGGGCGATCCCCAGCATCGTCGCCGCGAGGATCAGCCGCTCGACGTTGAAGCCCGCCATCAGCTGCGTCCAGCCCTGGTCGACCCGACCGAGGACGGCGCTCTCGGGGGCGATGCAGTCGCTGAAGTAGAGGGTGTTGGTCTCGCGCCCGCCCATCGTCTCGATCGGGACGATCTCCATCCCCTCGACGTCCTTGGGCACCCAGATCATCGTCAGGCCCTCGTGCTTGTTCTCGCCCTTGGTGGTGCGGCAGACGACCAGCACGTGGTCGGAGATGTGGGCGTTGGAGATGAAGACCTTCTGGCCGTTGATGACGAAGCCGTCCTCGGTTCGCTCCGCCTTCGTCGTCAGCGAGCCGACGTCGGAGCCGGCCTCGGGCTCGGTCATCGCGATCGCCTCGACCGCGCCGGCGGCGATGCCGCCGAGGATCTCCTGCTTCTGCTCCTCGGTGCCGAAGCGCTGGGTGGCGCCGGCGACGATCAGCGTCGTCGCGTAGCCGCCGATCGGGGCGAGCCCGCGCGAGGTCTCTTCCATGAACAGGCAGGCGTCGAGCATCGAGCCGCCGGAGCCGCCGTACTCCTCGGGGATCGTCACCCCGAGCCAGCCCAGCTCTGCCATCTGCCGGTAGAGGTCGAAGTTGTGGTGCTCCTTGTAGCCGTCGGTGAGCCGCTCGCGCTGGTCCTGGGTGCCGCACTCGCGGACGCAGAAGTCGCGGATCGCGTCGACGAAGTCGCTCTGCTCGTCCGTTAGGGCGAAATCCACGAGCGGCAGCCTATATGGGCGCGAGGGAAACTGGCCGCCCAGCAAGGTAAGCCCGGAACGAGACTCGAACTCGTGACCCCTTCCTTACCATGGAAGTGCTCTACCAACTGAGCTATCCGGGCGGGTCTGCTCTCGCGAGCGCTCGGCAATCTTAGAGCTTTGAGCGCGGGTGGCGACTCAGCCGTCAAGCCCGGGAATCGGGTCGATCGGCAGCTCACCGTACAGGGCCTCAAGCTCACTGAGGTCGAGGCGGTCCTGGGGGCGGCCGGCGAGGCGCTTGAAGCCGACGATGCTCGGCAAGGCCGCGAAACGAATCCTCTGCCCTTCCCACTCCACCGTGTCGGCTCGAGCGGAAACGGTCTCGTAGTCGAGCGGTGGCAAGCCGCCGCGCATCACGTCGATGATGCCGTGGCGGCTGTTGACGCGCAGGTGGTGGCCGCCCGCTACGTCCTCCTCCCCGAGGATGCGGTCGTCCTGAAAGCGGCGGGCGTCGATGCGCCGCAGGAATCGCAGGACCGCCGCATCCGCCTCGGGGCCGTCAGGGACAAGGAGATCAGAGTCCTTGGTAGCACGGACGTAGCCGTGGAGGATGACGCTGAAGCCACCGATGACGACGTACCGCAGACCGACGGCGTCGGCGTCGGTGACGACGCCCGCCAGGTCAGGACCAGAGAGCTCGTCTTGGAGCATGGCCGGCCTTGACGGAGGCAACGAGCAACGAGACCGCCTGCTGAGATAGCCGCTGGCCCAGCTCGAGTCGCTGGGAAGGGGTCAGCGCCAGGTTCGAAGTGCGCAGCTGCTCGGCCTCTTCACGATTGATCCGCGCCCACTCCAGCTCATTGCCGGGAGCGAAAAGCGGCCTGTCCGTCGACATTGCCATCTGCGCAAATGGTACGCCGTCTGGCGCCTGCACGGGGGCTTCGGCCCTGATGCAGGCGATCCCCCACCCGATCAAGGGATCAGGCAAGCGCCTTGGCCTCATGCCAGGTCAACAGCCGGCCGCTCTCGGGGTCGATCAGCTTGAGGCGGACCGCGCGCAGGCCATCGCGCACGTTCAGGACCGGGACGTCGTGGAAGATCTCGTTCTGATCGTGAGCGCTCTGGAGGTTGTAGTTGGGGACCTTGGCGCTGAGGTGATGGACATGGTGAAGGCCGATGTTGCCGGTGAAGAACTGGAGCAGCTTCGGCAGCTTCAGATAGGAGCTGCCCTGCAGGGCGGCGTCGTCGTAGCTCCAGTTCTCCGAGCTCTCCCAGTAGACGTCCTCGAACTGATGCTGGACGTAGAACATCCAGACACCCATGGTGCCGGCGATGATCGCGGTCGGCATCTGCACCAGCAGCCAGGCGACGGGGCCGACGAACCAGAAGATCGCGCCGATCACGACCGCCAGGGCGAGGTTAGTCAGCCAGACGCTGTGACGCATCCGCGGGCGCTGGTTCTTCGACCAGATTCGGGGGCCGATCATCAGCGACCAGATCGGGCCGATCCCGAACATCACCACGGGACTACGGAAGAGGCGATAGCCGAGGCGCTGCGCAGGCGTGCGCGCCGCGTACTCGGCGACGGTCAGGGTCGGCACGTCGCCGGTGCCACGGCGGTCGAGATCGCCGGCCGTGCCGTGATGGACGGCGTGGTTGTGGCGCCAGTTGGCGAAGGGCTGGAAGACGAGGAAGGCGGTGAAGCGACCGAGCCAGAGGTTGCCGCGCTTGGTCGCGAGAAACGAGCCGTGGGCGCAGTCGTGGAAGACGATGAAGGTCCGCAAGAGGAAGCCGGCGGTGGGGACCGACAGTGCCAGGGTCAGCCAGACCGAGACTTCGAGGCTGATGTACATGAGCACGGTCAGGGCCAGGTACGGCAGCACCGAGGTGGCCAGGTCGAGCGAGCTGCGCCACGACGATGCCTGCTCGTGGCGGGCGATCGAGGAGCGCCAAGCCTGCGGTGTCGGCTCCGAATCCGGGGCGGTCAGGGCTGGGGGATCGAGCTCGAGGGTGGTCGTCACGGGGTCAATGTACCCACGTTTTCCTAAAGACCCCTGAACCGGCGACGTTCAGGGGTCTCCAGAATGGCGTCGAGCGGAACCGCGGCTCAGCCGAAGTCGAGGATGCGGAAGCGGGTCGAGTCGACCGTCGACCCCGGCGCGCAGGCCCCATTGGAGCCGACGTTCACGGTCAGCTTGTCGGTGACCGGGGCGCGGGGATCGATTTCGGGCGAAGCACCGACACTGCGTTCGACCTGCACGGGATCGGTCGAGCTCGTCGAGAGTTCGCCGCCCCCGGTCTGCTGCCCGTTCACCCTGATGTCGAAGAAGACCCGGCAGTCTTCGCCGCTGCCTTCGGCCCTGGCGAGCGTTCCCGCAGCGCCGCCGAAGAGGACGTTGAGCTGGCCTGGATTCTGGGCCCAGGTGGAGTCGCTGACCGAGTAGGGGACCGGTTCGCCCGCGGGCACCGGCAGCGAGCCACCGACCGGGCTGGCCGCGAAGTAGACCGGGAACTGGAGGTTGGACGGCGCCACGGCGGCGGCGCCGATCTGCTGGGAGCCGATCGAGCCATTCGCGAGCTGGGCGGCGCTGACCGCACCGTTGGCGATCTGGTTGCTGCGCACAGCCCCGATCGCGAGCTTGCCGCTGGTGACCGAGCGCTTGAAGATGTCCTTGGTGTGGATCTTGCTCGCGGCGAGGGCGACGCCGCCGCTGAGAGCGAGGAAGAGGGCCAGGGTCGAGACGACGTTGGCATAGGAAAGACGAGATTTTTTTGGCATCCGTGTCTCTTCCGGGCGCCGGGCGCCATGCCCCCCACCCCAAAGAAGTTGGAGCGGAGCGGCTTTGCGGCCGGCGTTGTACGGGCTGTCGAACGTGACCCCCGCCGGCCCAGGCCCCAGACGCGTCGGCGGCGGGCATCGGCTACCGTCAGTGCATGGTCTTCGACTTCAGATACAAGAGCGTTTCAGGTCAGTGGAAATCCAGTGGGCACCGCAAGGGCGACACCCGCGATGCCGCCTTCGCCGCTCTGGAGGCGAAGAACGGGCCGATGCCGGCGGGCAAGTACATGTCCCGCCCGCGCGACGGCCGGACTAAGAACTGGGACCTGTTCACCCGGCCTTGAGCGCCTCCGAGATCGCGGCGACAGCCGCGGCCTCAGCATCGCTGACGGGCTTGTCGTCGCTCTCGGTCTTGGCACCGGCAACTCGCTGCGCGAGCGAGATGACGAAACGACGGTAGTCGTCGGCCTCCTCCGGGGTCGCCTTCTGCTCGACCAAGACAACCGCTTCGCTGATCCGCTTCAGTCCGTGCTCTTTCAACTCCTCGGCCGAGTGGGCCTTGGCGTGGTCCATCTCCGGCTTGTGGGAGACGAGCTCGTCGAGCAAGGCTGAGTCGCCGTGCTCTTTGCGGGCCTCGGCGTAGGCCTTCGCCATCGCGAAGGCCTCGCGGAAGGTACCGCCACGCTGGGCGGTGGAGACGATCATCCCGGCGCTCGTCGGGCCCTCGCGAACCAGGTCCCACTCCTCGGGGGTGAAGTCGGCGCTTCCCGTCATCGGTTCTCCTCTCGCGATCTTCTGAACCGACAACCTACCGGCGCTCGTCGAGGCCGAACTCCGCGGCCAGCAGCTCGTAGGAGCGGCGGCGGGCCTCGTGGTCGTGGGTGATCGTGACCACGATCGCCTCCTCGGCGCCGTAGGCGGCGGCGATCTCCTCGATTTCGGCGCGCACCTGGGCGGGCGTGCCGGTGAGGCGGCGGCGATCGTCGCCTGAGCCTTCGCGCTCCTCGGCGTGCAGCTCGAGGTAGCGCTGCGGCCTTCTCCGGCGGCGGTACGGCGACCAGGCGGCCGCGGCGGAGCAGGTCGAAGGCCATGCGCCAGCTCGCCGAGAGCCGCTGCGCCTCCTCCTCGGTCTCGGCGACGACCGCCCGCACGGCGACCGCGAGGCGCGGCTCGCCGAGGCGCTTGCCGGCGACGAAGCCGCGCCGGTAGGTCTCCGCGATCGGGCGCCCCGCGCGGGTTGATGAAGTCGGCGAAGGCGTAGCGCAGGCCGAGCTCGGCGGCCCAGATCGCGCTCTGCTCGGAGGAGCCGAGCAGCCACGGCTCCGGCACCTCCGGCTCACCGGGCAGGGTCTCGGCGAGCCGGGCCAGGTGGCCGGCGGGGAAGCCGCGCTCGAAGTAGGCGAGCAGCTCCGTCGAGCTGGTCGGGGAAGTCGTCGGGCAGGGCGTGGGCGCGGTCGCGCTGGAGCGCGTGCGTGGTCATCGGGTCGGTGCCGGCGGCGCGGCCGATGCCGAGATCGATGCGCCCGGGAAGAGGCCGGCGAGGACGCCGAAGCTCTCCGCCACCTTGAGCGGGCTGTAGTGCGGGCAGCATCACGCCGCCGCTGCCGACTCGCAACCGGCTGGTCGCGGCGGCGATCGGGCCGATCAGCACCTCCGGCGAGGGGCCGGCGACCAGCCCTCCCCCGTGGTGCTCGGCGACCCAGTAGCGGTGGTAGCCGAGCCGCTCGGCCAGCTCGGCGAGGTCGATCGAGTTGCGCAGCGCCTGGGCCGCGGTCGAGCCCTCGGAGACCGGGGTCTGGTCGAGAACGCTGAGGCGGAGGTCGGAGGCCACGTCAGGACGGTAGCCGCTGGGCGCCCTCGCCCCGAAGCGCGTCAGCCGCCGCGGATCGCTTTGCCGGCGATGTTCTTGATCCGCGTGCGGTCGCGCTGGGGGAGCGTGCTCGGGGCGACCCTTCGACTTCTTCAGCAGCCTCCAGAATTCGCTCTGCTCCTTCTGGGTCAGGTTGTCGTCGATGCGCTCGCGGCCCTTGTTGCCGAGCCAGACGACGACGGTCCAGACCATCTTCCAGGGGATCCGCTTCCAGATGGCGGGCGCGGCGCGGCGGGCGATCCAGGCGGGCATGGGCCGACTCTACCCAGGCGAGCGAACCGGCAACCCAGCGCGTAGGCTGGGGCGATGGGCAAGATCGACGGGCTCCGCCAGCGCCGAGATCGAGGCGCCGATCGAGACGGTCTACGCCGTCGCCGCCGACGTCGAGGGTTCGCCGCGCTGGCAGCCGGAGATCAAGGTCGCCGAATGCGTCGAGCGCGACGAGGGCGGCGACCAGGCGCTTGTCCACATGGAGACCGACGCCGAGCGTCACGCAGCTCGAGCTCGGAGATGCGCTTCAGCTTCGAGCCCCCGAGCCGGATCGCCTGGACCCAGGAGGACGGGCGACCTGAAGTCGGTCGACGGGCAGCTGGGAGCTGGAGGACCTCGGCGACGGGCGCACCCGGGCGACCTACTGGATGGAGGTCGACCTCGGACGCAAGCTGGGCATGGTCATCCGCGGGCCGCTGGTCGGGGTCCTGCGCGGCCGCCTGGTCGACAGCATGCCCGAGAAGCTGAAGAGCTTCGTCGAGGGCGAGTCGGACTGACGCTAGGCGTCGACGGCGGCGCCGTTGGCGCTCAGCAGGACCTCGATGTTGCCCCGGGTGGCGTTGGAATAGGGGCAGACCTTGTGGGCGGCGCGGACCAGCTCGACCGCATCGTCAGCCCTCGACCGAGGGCAGGGTCACGTGGAGCTCGACGGCGATCGTGAAGCTGCGGTCCTCGCCGGCCATCAGCTTCACCTTGGAGTCGATCTCGACGTCGCCGACCTCGAGCTTCTGACGGCGGGCGACGGCGGCCAGGGCGCCCTCGAAGCAGGCGGCGTAGCCGACGGCGAAGAGCTGCTCGGGATTGGTGCCGCCGCCCTCGCCGCCCATCTCGGTCGGGGTGCGGAGGTCGACCTCGAGGGCACCGTCGGAGCTGCGGCCGTGCCCGGCGGCCCGGCCGCCGGTGACGTGAGCTTCGGCGGTGTAGAGATCCTTGGCCATTCGCTGCTCCCCAGCGTAGCTGGCTAGCGCCGCCGGACCCGCAGGCTGAGCAGGGCCGGGGTGCGGTCGGCATTGCCGGCTGCTGTCGATCGCGAAGATCCGGATCGTGTGCCGGCCGCGCCGCAGCAGATAGGCCCGGGGCGAGACGCAAGGGCGGTAGGGCTTGCGGTCGAGCTTGCAGCGGAAGCTCGAGCCGCGCTCGCTGGACGGCGAAGCGGAAGACGGCGCGGGCGCGGGCCCTGGTCGTGGTCAGGACGGCGGGCGGGCGGGCGAGGATCCTGGTCCGGGGCGCGGTGCGGTCGCGGACCACCGGTTTGGACTTGACCGGCGTCGGAGTCGGTGGCGGCGGCGTCGGGATCGGGAAGTCGGGCAGCAGCTGGAAGCTGTTCGGGGGCGCCTCGCGCACCGCCTCGCAATTGACCGGGGCGGCGTCGCCGTATTGCGGTGTCGTCGATCAGCGCCCGGTCGATGTCGTCGCCGCAGTCGATCACCGGGTCGGCGTCGCCGGAGTTGGCGAGGATCGAGTCGCTGCCGGCGCCGGCGAAGTAGATGTCCGGGCCTTCGTGGCCGAGCAGCTGGTTGGGGCCGGCGTCGCCGTAGAAGACGTCGGCGGAGTCGCTGCCCTCGAGGTCCTCGATTTCACTCAGGGAGTCGAGCCCGCCACCGCCGCAGCTCGGCGTGGCGCCGGCGACCAGGCCGGCCGGCCTGGCCGCTGGCGAGGTTGACGCCGACGCCTTCGTCGAACCGCGCCCAGGAGGCGTTGTCGCGGCCGGCCCCGCCGCTGAGCAGGTTGCCGTCGCAGACCGAGTTGGAGAGGAAGAGGTCGTTGCCGTCGCCGCCGAAGAGCTGGTCGGCGCCGCCGTTGTGGAGCAGCGCGTCGTCGCCGGCAAAGCCGCTGAGCACGTCGGTCCCGTTACCAGGGCCGTCGACGAGCACGTCTTCGCCGGCGTCACCGCCGTTGAGCGAGTCGTCGCCCTGGCCGCCGAGCTCGATCACGGTAGTCGTGCTGGGGAAGCCGTTGGCGCTGAGCGTGTCGTTGCCGTCCATCCCGGCGAGAACGATCGAGTCGAGCGGGCTCGTCAGAGCGCAGACGAGCTGTCCCGAGGTCGGGGTTCCACAGCCACTTTCGGCGGCGGTGCCAGGGTCGAAACGTGCCCGCCGCGAGGGCGAAGGTGACGGAGCTGCCGTTATAGGTGGCGCTGGCGACGTCGTCGCCGTTGCTGCCGGTGAGGTAGAGCTGGGAGTAGGGGCTGGCACCCGGGGCCATGAGACCGACGCTGACCTTGGTCGGATCGCGCAGTTGGAAACCGCCGGGATCGACGTTGTCGCCGTCGGCGCCGCCGTTGAGAGTGTCGTTGCCGCCTTCGCCGAGGAGGACGTCGGCGCCACCGCCGCCATAGATCGCCTGGTCGCCCCCGGTGCCGATGATGTAGTCGGAGAACGGCGTGCCGATAACCGTCTCGAAGCTGGCCCCTTCGACTTCGTCATTACCGCCGCCGAACCAGGGGAAACCATTGTTGCCCTTGAATTCTTCGGGACCGGCGTTCAGGTCGAGCCTGATCCCCCGCCCTTCCGGTCCGGCCGGGAAGCCTGGGAAGCCGCCGACGTTGTTGCCTTCGAAGCCGGGCGTCACCCCGGTCGCGAAGCTGAGGGTGTCATTGCCCCCGCCGGTGTCGTGGATCTTGTCGACGGTGCCGTCGCCGTGGACGTAGTCGTTTCCCCCTTCGCCGTCGATGTAGTCGGCGCCGAAGCCGCCGGCGAGGAGGTCGTTGCCGGGGCCGCCCTGGAGGACATCGTCGCCAATGCCGCCGAAGAGCTGGTCGTTGCCTTCGCCGCCCCTGAGCGTGTCGTTGCCGCGCTGGCCGAAGACGATGTCGTTGCCGGGGCCGCCTTCGAAGGTCTGGCTGCCGACCCCGAGGAAGCAGCCGCTGGGGCATTCGGCGGCCGCCGCCACGGGCGCGGCGATGATCGTGTCGTCGCCAGCACCGCCCTTCACGGTCTCGACTCCAGGGCGCGCGAGGATAACGTCGTCGCAAGGGGTGCCGAAGGTCGTGTCGTCTACCGTGATCGGGCCGGCGGCGCAGCTCGGGGCCGGGCTCGCGGTGGCCGCCCGACCTGGAGCGGGCACGCAGAGCAGCAGACAGAGGACGGCCGCGAGGGCCCCCGGGAGAAATCGCATCGTTCTCCTAGTACCCGGGGCGCCCACGATCGACTCGGTCATCCCGCCCGCCGGGCGCTGAGGAGCTCGAGGCTCCCCCACGTCGTCCGCAGCCGGTCGTGGCGCTGGACCGGGCCGAAGCCGGCCGCTTCGACGAAGCCCGGCAGCCTGCCGGCGGCGTGGTCGCGGATGCCGTCGAAGCCGTCGATGACCGCCAGGGTGAAGAGCCCGGCCCGCATCAACGGGTCCTGCGGCCTGCCCCAGTCGGCGATGTGAAGGCTGCCGCCGTCGGCGAGCACCCGGTGGGCCTCGGCGAGGGCGGCGCGCTTGCCCTCGGCGTCGAGGTGGTGGAGCAGCAGCGACATCGACACCCGCTGGCAGGCGCCGTCGGCCAGCGGCAGCTCGTCGGCGAGGCCGCGCTTCCACTCGACCGCGGCGGCGCCGTCCTTGGCCTCGGCGATCGCCAGGACGGCGGGATCGCCGTCGACCGCGACCACCTCGGCCATCGGCGCCGCGGCGGCGAGCCCGATCGCGAAGGTGCCGGTGCCGGCGCCGACGTCGGCGATCCGATCGCCGGGTGCGAGGCCGGCCAGGACCTGGTGGGCAAGCCTGCCGCGGAACAGCGACTCGCGCATGGTGACGGCGATGATCGAGTCGTAGAAGCGGGTCAGCCCCCGCACGCCGGCGGCCGTTACGTAGCGGTCTGCGGCGGCCATCGCCGCATTAAACGACTTTGCGATGGACGAGGTGAAGTCGTGCTCCCAGGTGACGCCGTCGTCGGCCTTCTCCCAGGCGCCCTCGATCGTTTCGCCGTCGGCACTGAACTCGGCAGAAGCGCTGGGCGAATCCCGGGGTCAGTTTCCGCAGTGACCAGACGCCGTCCTCGATGCCGGCCGCGTAGCGGCGGACGACGCCGCGGGAGTCGAAGTAGTGCTGGACCAGCTCGCCGCTGTCCTCGTCGACAGCGAAGATCGCGACGCCGTCGGCGTCCACGGCGCCATGGCCTCCACCGTCCACTGGCCGACGAGTGGCTCCAGCTTGCGCAGCTCGGCCGCGGCGGCGGGCTCCATGGCCGCTCAGCCCTTCTCGCGCAGCGGCCGCAGCGCCGCCTCGACCCGGGCCAGCTCATCGAGCATCGCCTTGGCGGACTCATCCATCGTCTCGTTTGCCTCGACCCGGCCCTCGTCGTCGAGGAACTGGGCGACGAAGGGAATCGAGACCGCCGGGAACACCGGCTGGATCCGCAGCGCGGAGAAGACCTGCTTGATCATCTGGGCGGCGCGGGTGCCGGCGGCCACGCCGCCGTAGCTGATCAGCCCGGCGGGCTTGTAGGCCCACTCGTGATGGAGGAAGTCGAGCGCGTTCTTGAGCGGCGCGCTGAAGCCGTAGTTGTACTCGGGCATGACGAAGGCGAAGGCGTCGGCCGCCTCGACCCGGGTGCTCCAATCCTTGGTGTGCTGGTGCTCGTAGCGCCGCAGCCGCGGGTGGTTGGGCTCGTCCATGAAGGGCAAGCCGAGCTCGGCCAGGTCGACGACGTCGAGCTCGAAGCCGCCGTGGGCCTCGGCGCGGTCGCGGAACCACTCCGCCACCGGCAGGCCGACCCGCCCGGGCCGGGTGCTGGCGATGACGATCTGCAGGGTCGGCCGTGCCATCGCTCCCCGTCGTACCCACGGGCGCGCTTCGCTACTCAGGCACCGCGGTGGAGAACGAGCAAGGGCCGCCCGAAGGCGGCCCTTGCGCTGGTGCATGGAACGGGCGGGGAAGTAACGGCCGGGTGGGACAACGCCCGGCCTTCCGCGCTCGCCGGTGCCCGGGGTGGATTCCGCCGGGCGCCCAAACCAGTGCGGCGCCTAGCGGCCCTGCACCTCCAGAGTCCCTTCAAGCATGTGACTCAAAATTAGGACCACCTCCTTTCTCTGGTCCGGGAATTGAAGCAAACCGGCCCGTCGCGCTCTACGGCCTCTATCTGGTCGCCGTCGCGGTGGCGCTCGTATAGACGGTGCCGGCCAGGGTCGCGGCGGTGATCGTGTGGGTGAAGGTGCCGCTGGCGGGAGCGGTGTAGGTGAAGCGGGTGCCGGAGACAGCGGGGCCGGTGGCTTCGATCGTCAGCGGAGTGCCGGCGACCGTGCCGCCGGTCGTGACCGTCACCTTTACGGTGTGGCCGGTGCCGAGGTTGGCGATCGTGTTGCCGACGCTGTCGGTGACGCTGACGTTGGCGGCGATCGTGCCGCCGTTGCCGAGCCCGGTGACCGGGCAGGTGAAGAAGCAGGCGGCGCTGACGATGCCGGCGCTGGCGACGACTTCGGTCAGGGCCAGCTTCGAGGCGGTCCCGGTCGTGACGGTGAAGGTGACGGGGGCGGTGGTCATGGTGCCGTCGGTGGCGGTGATGCTCGCCACCTCGGCCTTGTTCAGCCTCAACAGACCGTTCTTTGAGGAGGAGACCGCGGCGACCCCCGAGGTGAAGTTGATCGCGGTCGCGGTGCCGAAGGGGGTCGCGGTGCCGGCGCTGCTGACGACGGTGGGAGCGGTGCCGTTCGGACTGGACGTCGCGCCCGAGAAAGTCATGGTCTTCGCCCCCGTATAGCTGGTCGCGGTGTTGCCGTAGGGGTCTTTCGCGGTCGTCGTCAGGTTGGCGGTGCCGGCCGCGACCAGCGTCGTCGCCGAGGCGGTGAGGGTCAGGCTCGCCGCCGGGGCGGCCGCGACGGTGGTCGCCAGAGCGGTTGAGTTGGTGATCGTTCCCTCGGTCGCCTTGATGCTCGTCGCACCGCTCTTGTAGAGGGTCGCTTCGCCGTTCCGGTCACCCAGCCCACCGGCCACGCCGGCAACGAAGACGATCGGCGTCGCGGTCCCGAAGGCGACGTCGTTGCCAGTCCAGTCGGAAACCGTCGGCAGGGTGCCGCCGGGGCTGGCGGAGGCGCCGGAGAAGACGAGGTTGTGGGAGCCGGTATAGGCGGTGGCGATGTTGCCGTAGGTGTCGAGCGCGGTGATCGTGAGGTCGTCGCCGGCGCCCGCCACCGGCGTCGTGGTCGCCGCGGCCAGCGTGTACTTCGTCGCCGCCCCGGAGACCACGGAGAGGTCGAGCGAATCGGTGGTGGTCAGGGAGCCGTCGGTGGCGGAGACGCTCGCCGCCCCCGCCCGGTAGATCTTCAGCAGCCCGTTCTTGGACGAGGTGACGGTGGCGACCCCGTTGGTGAAGGTGAGCGCGGTGGAGCTGCCGAAGGCGACCGCGGTGCCGGAGCTGTTGGCGACGGTCGGGGCGGTGTTGCCCGGGCTGGCGGAGGCACCGGAGAAGACCAGGGCGTGGGAGCCGGTGTAGGTCGTGACCGTGGCCTCGTTTTCGTCCTTGGCGGTGATCGTCAGGTTGTCGGCGACGCCGACGGCGGGCGTCAGAGTCGCCGCCGTGATCGTGAAGTGGGTCGCTTCCCCGACCGTGACCGTGGCCGCGCGGGTGGAGCTGGTCGAGCTCCACGAGCGCCAGACGGCGGTGACCGTGTAGACGTGGGTCCCGACTTCGACTTCGCTGTCTTTGCAGCTGGTCGCCGCGGTCGGCACCGCCGGCGCCGCGCAGGTGCCGCCGGGGTCTTCGCCGTCGCGGGTGACGTAGTACTTGACCGCTTCCGCCCCGGGAGCGGTGGCGGCGCTCCAGGTCAACGAGACGGTGCCTCCAGCCGCCGCCGTGGCGGCGGTGATCGTCGGTTTGCTCAGGCTCGAGACGGCGGCGTTGGCGCTCCCCAGGCCCTGCGAGGTGAAGTAGGCGAAGGCGCTGCCGACCAGCGCCGCGGCCAGGGCGACGGCGACGAAGGCGCTGCCGACGCGGATGCGAAACGGCCGTTTCACCCGTGCGCCTCCCCGGTGAAGGCGAGCGGGAACTGGGCGCCCTGGCAGGCGTCCTGGTCGACCGGGAGATCGCGCAGGGCCAGCGCCGGCGGCGTCGCGCCCGCGTCCGGCAACCTGACCGAGCCTCCGGCGGGGATCTTCACCGGCGCCTTCGGCGAGGCACTCGACGGAATCAGCTCGAGGTTGCCGGCGCTGGGGCAGCCGGGGGGATCAGCGGTTACCGCGACCCGCAGGCTGGTGACCAGGATCGGCGCCGAGTTGGGGTTGCTCAGCCGCAGCGGCAGCGGTACCGGCGGTGCCCCGGGGTAGAGATTGCCCAAGCTCGACGGGTCGGGCTCGATCAGGAAGCTCCGCGGCTGCGCCTGCACCCACCCGAACCGCGCTGGCAGGCTGCGCTTGCCGGCGCTTTCGGCGCGGACGAGGAAGAGATGCGGGCCGACGCCGAGGCCGCGGTAGCCGACCCGCGGGCCGCAGGTCTTCCAGGCGGCGGCATCGAGCTTGCACTGCAAGGTCTGCTGGGAAAGGCGGGTCACGAAGCGGAAACTGACGGTGGTCGAGAGCGTGCTCTTGCCGGGGTGGCGGACGATCCGCGGTCGCGGCGGCCGGCCCGCGACCGGACGCAAGCTCGGGGTCAGCCCAGCGGCGGCGTAGGGAGCGACCGGCGGGCGGGCCCGATCGGGCGCCGACGCGGCGTATGCCACCGCGGCCAGGCACCCGGTGGCGCCGATCAGCGCCACCAGGACCTTGCTCGCGGCGGCCCACCTGCTCTGGTTCCGGGGGTCAAACATGCCTCGGTCGCGGGATCGGCTCGGCGGTCTTCCGCTCGAACCGATCGACGCAACGTCCTCGTGGCTAGTTGCTCGCCAGGCTCAGGGTCAGCGTCGCGCCCTGACAGGCGTCCTGACTTACCCCGGTGTCGTTCATCGTCAGCGTCCCGGTAGGGGTGACGTTCTGGTTGCTGCCGGTGGGGAAGGTGCTGTTGACGACCACGGCGGGCATCGCGAAGTCCGGGGTGCCGCCGGTGATCACCTTGCTGCAGGTCGAGTGACCGGCGTCGACGGCGATCCCGGTCAAGGTGATCGTGCCGACCCGCTGTGCCGCCGAGGACGGGTTGTCGACCTTGAACGTGACCGGCGAGGAGCCACCCGGGTAGAGGGTCGAGGAGACCGTGCCTTTGATCGTCACGGCGGAGCCGCTGCCGACGGTCGCGGTGGCGGTGCCGGAGCCGGTCGAGGTGAAGTACGCGAAGGCGATCCCGGCAACCGCCAGCACGGCGACGGCGGAGATAGCGAGGAGCGCCCGCTTATTGGAAATCCAGAGCATCTTGAAACCCTTCCGATTGCGAATTCGATGGAGCGAGTGCTCCCCCTGATCCGGCCCCATCGGCGCTCTCTCGAGAATCCTTGAACCTTGAATGGACAGGGACTTTTCGGACAGATGTCTATCCCTGAAACTTCTCTGCCGCTGTGTCTAACCGACCAGTCAGCGGCGCTACGAAGCGGCGGACTTTTCGCGCTCGTAGGCGATCTGGAGCTCCCGCGCCTCGCGAATCGTCGCTTCCGCCTCCTCGCGTGACTTCCAGCCACCGACCTCGACCTGCTTGTGCTCGAGGTCCTTGTAGACGGAGAAGAAGTGCGGGATCTCCAGTTTCAGCTGCTCGGGCAGCTCCTCCAGGCTGGTGACGCTGTTCCAGCCCGGGTCGCTGACCGGGACGCAGACGATCTTGTCGTCGATCCCGGCCTCGTCCTCCATCTCGAACATGGCCACCGGGTTGACCGGAATCACGCAGCCGGGAAAGGTCGCCTCGGAGACGCAGACGAGGCAGTCGAGCGGGTCGCCGTCCTTGCCCCGGTGGTCGATCAGGAAGCCGTAGTCGGCCGGGTAGACCATCGAGGAGGAGAGGAAGCGATCGAGCACGATCCTGCCGGTCGCCTCGTCGAACTCGTACTTGTTGCGCCCGCCCTTGGGAATCTCGACGAAGGCGAGGAGCTGCTCGGAGAGATCGACGTGGGTCATCGCAGTGCGCCCGACTGGATTCGAACCAGTGACCTTCGGTTTCGTAGACCGACGCTCTATCCAGCTGAGCTACGGGCGCGAGATTGGGGCCGGGGCCCCGAGGGAGGCGATTCTAGGGGCTTTGGCGGGTCGGGCGCCTAGCTGGCGGGCCGGTTGAGGCGGACGTGCCAGCGGACAGTGGCGCCGGCGACCTGGGCGCCGTCGCCGTCGGTGAGCACGACCTCGCAGGGGAACTCGACCTTGCCCTCGCGATCGAGGGTGGCGAGCGCCTCGTCCTTGGGCATGCCGAGCGTGGCGGCGGCCTCGATCGGGCCCTTGGCGATCTTTTCGTAGTTGATGTCGGCGCTGCGGGCGAGCGGGGTGATCTCCCCCATGCGCTCGGCGAAGGCGCCGACAAAGGCCGCGCCCGAGGCCGTCTCGGCAACCGTGAAGAGAGCGCCGGCGTGCTGGGAGCCGACGTGGTTCTTCAGCTCCTCGCGCTCCGGCAGGAGGGCGACGGCCTCGCCCTCGGCCATGCTCGTGACGGTCACCCCGAGGTGGCCGGCGAAGGGGACGGCCATGGTCATGCCTTTGGCGATCGCGTCGAAGTCGGTCATCGCACCACCTTAATCACCACCGGGCGGAGGACGCGGGGCGGGCTTCACCCCACCACGCGTCCCACCCTCACCCGGCGGCGCTTCTCAGATCGCGCCCCAGATCGCACCGACGAAGCCGCCGGCCAATTTCTCTTTGGCGGAGCCAGAGATCCGGAGGACGTTGGAGGGACTTCCCGCCGGGAAGATTTTGGTCCCGTTCGCTTCGTCGATCGCCTGGGAGAACGTCCGGGGCTGTTCGACGAGCTGCGTTTCGAACGGTTCCGCGAGCGCGGAGAAAGTGCCGGAGAAACCCCAGGTTCCGGCCGACGTGCAGCCGGTCAGGTTAACGATCAGGGTTTTGCCCTGCGCTTGGCCGCTGTAGCGAACGTAGGCTTTTTCGCCGAGCTGAGTCAGTGCGCCGGTGACGACGGATTCGACCGGCGTGGAGATCGCGCAGTGCAGGGCGGCGAAGATCCCGGCGGTGAAGGCACAGCTGCTGTATTTGATCGTTGATTCGAGTTTGCCTTCGGGCAGCAGTTTGCCGCTGGCGCTCTGCGTCGAGCAGCTCCATTTCTGATGTTCGCTGCCCAGCAGCCAGTCGAAGTCGACTTTGCCGCCGCTCGAAGTGAACCCCTGAGTGCCGAGGCCCAGCGTTTTGAGCGTCATCCCTTTGATCTCCCATTCGTGCGCGAAGGCGCTCGTCGCGGTGCCGGCGAAGATTCCGCATACCGCCACCGCCACGAGCAAGGCCCGTCTCAAACGTTTCATCTCTCTCCCTTTTCGACTTGGCCGGCCGCTCCACCGAGCAGTTGCCGGCGCATCAACAACTCCCAGGGCGACCCTAAGTCTGGGCCGGGGAGATCAATAGAAACCTCGACGTTTATATGGCTTGGAGCAGGCGGTGGCGGTGTGGTCGCCTCAGCGGCCCTGGAATTTGGCGTGGCCGGGGCCACCGTGCTCGAGGAAGGTCTTGACCGCGTTCTGCAGGTCCTCAGTGGCGAAGAGGTCGGCGGCTTCGGTCCGGGTCGCCTCGTCGGCGGCGGGCAGGCCGCCTTCGCGGAAGCGGCGGAGGATGTGCTTGGTCATCGCGTGCGCCTTGGTCGGGCCGGCGGCGAGCTCCTCGGCGAGGGCGCGCGAGCGCTGCTCGAACTCCGCCGCCGGGAAGATCGTGTTGACGACGCCCCAGCGCTCCAGCTCCTCGGCGCCGAAGACGCCGCCGTCCATCACGAACTGGCGGGCGCGGCCGCTGCCGGCGCGCTCGGCGAAGCGCTGGGTGCCGCCCATCGAGGGCGTCAGCCCGACCACCTTCTCGACCAGGCCGAACTTCGCCTCAGGGCTGGCGACGATCAGGTCGCAGGCGAGGGCGATCTCCAGCGCCGCGGTCAGGGTGAGGGCGTGGGCGGCGAAGACGATCGGCGCCGGCAGCGCCTCGAGCTGGTCGATCATCCCCAGCAGCTCGTCCCAGAGCGCGCTCCCCTGCTCCGGGGTCAGCCCGTCGAAGACGTGGACGTCGACGCCGCCGGAGACGGCGCGGCCCTCGGCCCGGATCAGCAGCGCCCGCGGTGGATCGCCCGCCACGTCGGCTACCGCGGCGCGGACGTCGTCGATCATCCGCTGGTCGAAGAGGTTGAGCGGCGGGCTGTCGAGGGTGAGCACGGCGAGGCCGCTCTGCTCGCGCTCCAGTCTTGCCGCGGCGCTCATAGCTCCGGCACCCTATGGACCTCGAACAGGTTCGTGCCCAGTTCCTGGCCGTCGAGCCCGGCAGTGATCGCGACCAGCTCGCCCGGCGCGGCGATGCCGTGCTCGGCAGCGAGCCCGGCACAGTGGCCGAGCAGGCTGCGCAGCTCGGTCCCGAAGTCGCTCTGCACGGCGGTGACTCCGAACAACAGGCCGAGCCGCCGCACCGTCTCTATGTAAGGGGAGATCGCCAGCACCGGCACGTCGGGCCGGTGGGCGGAGACGAGGCGGGCGGTGCGGCCGCTGTTGGTCGGCACCACCAGCGCCTTGAGGCCGAGCCGGTAAACGGCGCCGACGGCGCTCTGGGCGACCGAGTCGGCGACGTCCTGGGTCGCCTGGTCGGTGCGGGTGAAGAGCCACTCGCCGTAGCGCAGGTCGGGCTCGGTGGCGCGGGCGATCCGGTCCATCACCCGCACCGCCTCGACCGGGTGCTGGCCGACCGCGGTCTCCTCGGAGAGCATCACCGCGTCGGTGCCGTCGTAGATCGCGTTGGCGACGTCGGTCACCTCGGCCCGGGTCGGGCGCCGCGCGGTCACCATCGAGGCCAGCATCTGGGTCGCCGTGATCGCCGGCTTCGAGGCCTTGCCGGCGGCGCGGATCAGCCGCTTCTGCTCGACCGGCACCTGCTCCAGGGGCACTTCGATCCCGAGGTCGCCGCGGGCGACCATGATCCCGCCGGTGGCGACGCGGACGATCTCCTCGGCGTGCTCGGCCGCCTCCTGCTTCTCGATCTTGGCGATCAGCGGGATCCGTGAGTCGAGCTCCCGCAGCCGCGCCGCGACCGGCTCCAGATCGGCGGCGGTCGAGACGAAGGAGACGGCCAGCAGGTCAATGCCATTCTTGACCGCGAACTCGACCCAGTCGAGGTCGACGCCGGTCGTCGCCGGCAGGTCGGCGCCACCGGGGATGTTCATCCCCTTGTGCGAGGAGAGCGTCCCTCCCACCTCGATCTCGCAGTCGACGCCGTCGGCCTCGGGGTCGTTGACGCGCAGCCGGATCGCGCCGTCGGCAAGGTAGACGAGCTGGTCCTGCTTGAGATCGGTGACCCCGGGCCAGGAGACCGGGATCGTCTCGCCGTCGCCTTCGACCTCGCGCGGGGTCAGGGTCACGTGCATCCCCGTCTTCAGTTCGGCGAAGTCGCCTCGCAGCTCGCCGATCCGCAGCTTCGGGCCCGGCAGGTCACCGAGGATCGCGACCTCGCGCCCGACCCGCGCGGCGGCGGCGCGGATGTCGGCGATCGTCTCGGCCTGGCGCTCCGGGCCGGCGTGGGAGAAGTTGAGGCGGAAGACGTCGGCCCCGGCGGCGACCAGCTGCTCGAGCGTGGCGGCGTCCCAGCTCGCCGGCCCGACCGTGGCAATGATCTTGGTCCGCCGCTCGACATGAACGCCGGTCTCGGATCTGGGATTCGCCTGCATCTGCTGACTGTAAAGGGCTCGGTAGTCTCGTCGGCGTGACGACCGCTACCGATCTCCCCGACAAGCTGGTCGGGCAGGCACCGCCGTCCCCGGCCGGGCCACTCGAGCCCACCGAGCTGGGATCGCTCTCCGCCCCGCCGCAGGTCCCACTCCCGCGCCTGATCCAGTCGCTTCGTTTCAATCAGCGCCAGATCGAGTTCGTCTTTCGCGCCCGCCGCGAGCTCGGCGAAGTCTTCCGCATGCACGGTGCCACCGAGGACGCGGTCACCGTAACCAGTCACCCCGATCATGTGCGCTCGCTCTTCACCGCCGGCCCCGAGCTGGCGCCCTCGCTGACCGGCGAGTCGCCGCTGCGGCCGATCGTCGGCACCCAGTCGGTCCTGACCGCGGTCGGCCCGCGCCACATGCGCCAGCGCAAACTGCTGCTCCCCCCCTTCCACGGCGAGGCGATCGACGCCTACACCCAGATGATCTCCGCGGCGACCGAACGCGAGATCGACCGCTGGCCGATCGGCGAGCCCTTCGCGCTGGCACCGCGGATGCAGGCGATCACCCTCGACGTGATCATGGCCGGGATCTTCGGCATCGAGGGCAGGCCCCAGCGCGGCACTCCCGAGCACGGCCTGCGGCAGATGATCCGCCGGCTGGTCGCCGCCTCCACCCAACCGGTGGCACAGATCGGCGAGCTGCTGCAGATCGGTCGCGACGAGGCAGTTGGGGTGACGAAGTTCGGCCTCTCGCTGCTCGACAAGCAGGTCTACGCGGTGATCTCAGACCGCCGCCGCGCCGCCGACCTCGACGAGCGCCGGGACATCCTCTCCCTGCTGCTGCAGGCGCGGACCGAGGAGGGCGAGGAGCTGACCGACAAAGAACTGCGCGACGAGCTGCTGGTCCTCGTCCTCGCCGGCCACGAGACCACCGCCAACTCACTGGCCTGGGCCTGGGAGCGCCTGGTCCGCACGCCGGACGCCCACGAAGCGCTGCTCGGCGCGGTCCGCTCCGGCGAGGGAGCCGAGGAGCGGATCGAGGCGACGATCGTCGAGGCGATGCGCTCGCGCCCGGTGATCCCCCTGATCGGCCGTCGCGTCACCGCGCCCTGGCAACTCGGCGACTACGGAGTCCCCGCCGGCACGGCAATCGCGATGAGCATCCTCCTCATCCACCACCGCGAGGACCTCTACCCGCGCCCCTACGAGTTCCGCCCCGAGCGCTGGCTCGGCCGCAAGCCCGGCACCTACGAGTGGATCCCCTTCGGCGGCGGCATCCGCCGCTGCCTCGGCGCCGCCCTGGCGATGGCCGAGCAGCGGGTCGTGCTGGAGGCGATGGCCCGCCGCCTCGACCTCGAAGCCGACGACGACGCGCCCGAGCGCGCCCTGCACCGCAACGTGACGATGATCCCGGCCCGCGGCGGACGCGTCGTGCTGCGCTCCCGCCACAGCTGACCGACTGTCCGCCGAAAGGACCTGGGGGCACCCGCCGCCCCTGCGCGACGAGTGCCCTGGGCGGGGTGGGTCCCTGCCTCAATGTGTCGATGCCCGGTGAGACACTCCCACTGAGGCAAGCCTGGCCGTAAACGCAGGGGCATGTTTTCGCGATCCGAGGGCAAGTGCCACACCAAAGCCGCTGAGCGGCGAGGCGAAAAACAGCGCCGAGCCAGGTCGATCTATTGTGCTTTCTGTAGCTAGGGCCAATCAAAGTGAGGACAGCTTGGCCAAGCGAGGACCAGACATCATCGACCCGCGCCTGGCGAAAGCGCTGGAACATCCGACCCGCCTCGACATTCTCGCGCTACTCCGCGAAGGTCCCAGCAGCCCCAGCAGAATGCAGCGGCAGCTGCCTAACGTGAGCCTGAACCTGGTCTCCCATCACGTCAAGGTCCTGAGGGACCTGGAGTGCGTCGAGCTGGTGGAAACGGTGCGCAGGCGGGGAGCCACAGAACGCATCTACCGCTCCACCGTCGGACCGGCAATGCTGGACGACAAGGCCTGGGAAGAGGCCACCCCGAAGATGCGCCAGCCGATCGCGGCGGCGATTCTGCGAATGATCTCCACCGACCTCGCCCACTCGCTCGGCGCCGGCAAGTTCGACGAGATTCCCAACCAACATCTCAGCCGTTCGCAGCTCAAGCTCGACCGGGAGGGCTGGGAGGAAGTCGTCGACCTGCTCCTCGGAACCCTGGACGATCTCTTCGAGATCAGGACGAGAAACCTGGAGCGGATTGAGGCAAGCGACGACACGCCGCTGGCGGTGATCGTCGCGATCATGCAGTTCCCGACCGCCGACAGCGAGGATGAAGACGACCCCGACCGCTGAGGCCGCGGCACAGAGGAACGGAGGGAGGGAGCTCGAACTCGACCGCGCCTGGGCGCGCATCAGGAAGTTGCACGCTCAGCGCTTTGGGAAATGAGCGAGTGGCGTCAAGGAACGTATAAACTGCCGCCGCGCCTGGGGGCTCTGCCGCCCTCGGTCATGCGCCTAACTTCAGGCTAGAGAGAGGGCGAGGTACATGCTGGGCAGTGAGACCGAGACCAAGTGGCCACAACGGGCGCTTCTAACGGCATCGCTTGCGGTACTTAGCCTGCTTTTGATGCTTGTCTTGCCGCAGGCTCAGGCATTCGCATCCGGCGGCGCAGATATCGCTTCGGCCCCTCCGATCTCCTACGGCAAGCAGCTTTTTGGCAGCACCGCGACCGATGGGCATGGAGAAGATTCCTTCGGATGCGGAGTGGGACTTTCTTGGTGGCTGCTACCTGTGCTGGCCGGGGATGAAGTCACCATCGACGTTGAGGGTGCGCTCAACCAGCTTGACGCCATGACGGTCGGCACCACCGACTACAACCTCCATTCATCGAGCGTCTTCACTTATGCCGAAGTTGGATCAAGCGACAAGCAAGAGCTGTCCTTCACCGCGCCAGTTGGCGGCGCAATGCCTTTGGAGTTCTTTACCGCCTGTGGCGATAGCTGGCGTCAGCCCGGACCCTACGACTTCACCGCCACGGACCATCACGCAGTGGTCGCGGCCTTGAAGCGCTATCCCCATATCAAGACGACTACGCCGCTCGTCGGAACTGCCAGCTTGGCCGACGGCACGCCGGTTCCCGATGGGATGGCCTTCACACTTACGGTCAGCTGGTCAAACCACAGCCATGCTCAGTACTCCGCCACCAGCGTTGGCGGAGTACTGACGTTCCCCCTCTCTCTGCCCGCCACGGCTCAGGGCAAGAAGGCCACCTTTGTCGTCACCCGACCGGCGGACGGCCAATACCAAGCAGCCAAAGGGGACAAGATGGAAGTCGTGGTTGCGCGGCCGAGGGTTCTTGCGCCACCGGCTCACCGCCATCATCGCCACCGCCGTCATCGTCACCCGCACCACCGCTAGCGAACGAGGCAACCTAGTTGCTCGGCAATGCCAAGCGTCATTCCACCGATGGAAACGATTGCTTGGATAGCCTCCTCGACACGATGGATCTACTCGGTCTCTCTATCGCTCCTGAAATGACGGCTGGTGATCTTCTCGTCGGCACGGGTACGTTGGCCTTGGCCATATTCACGGGGTTTCTTGCTCGTCGGACCAGCGCTGAGGTCTCACTCAGCGAAAAACAGCTCCACCTCACGCAAGAGAGTATTGAGGCAATAGATCGGCCTTTCATTATCGTCAGCCGCAGAGACGAGAAAATGGCCCACTTGGTTGACAATGGTGACGCTGTGGAATTCACGCTGTCCAACCTGGGCAAGGGGCCGGGCATCGTCAGTGAACTGAGCTTCATGACATCGTCTGGCGACAACCTATTTGAGGGGGCGCTCGGTGAAGCCCGCTCGCTTGCGCCCGGTAATTACGTTCCGCTGCTGTTGCCCTTGGGCAAACAACGCCCGAAAGAGGGTGCGATGCTGACTATGCGGATTACCTATAGCTCGGCGTCTGGCTATCGCTATTGCACCGAAAGTGATCTCCTGCTCGTCGGGGAGGGGCGTTTTAGCTATCAAGGTCACCGCCGAGCGGACCTTGGCAGCTTGCCTAGACGACGCTAGGAAGGCCAGTCAAGCACCCGGCCGTATGCCCTAGGTGGCCATTAGCTCGGTGCGCCAACGACAGGCTTCATCGCCTCACGTGGTACTAAGCCTGCGATCCACTTCCGCGCCTAGTTCCTGCATAGAGATGTCGAGGCCACGGGCAATAGCCCGCCCGGTCGGTCAGGGTGGTGCGACCTCGTTGGAGTTGGCGGCGACGTTGCTGAGGTCTGCCGCACTGCGACGGAGAGGGAGGGATTCGAACCCTCGAGAGAGCTTGCGCCCCCTACTCGCTTAGCAGGCGAGTGCCTTCAGCCACTCGGCCACCTCTCCGGGCACCGCGGCCCCGATTGTAGGAACTAACGGGGCACGGCGCGGCTAGTCTCGTGCGGTGGCCGTCCCGTCCGAGCAGTCCCACCAGCGCTACGAGCGGATCTTCGCCGAGGTCGAGGCGCCGTTCGCCTTCGTCGACCTCGACGCGATGTGGGCGAATGCCGAGTCGATGCTGGAGCGGGCGAAGGGCAAGCCGGTTCGAGTAGCCAGCAAGTCGGTCCGCTGTCGGGCGCTGCTGCAGGCGATCCTCGATCGCGACGAGCGCTTCGCCGGGCTGATGACCTACACCCTGCCCGAGACCCTATGGCTGGCCGAGCAAGGGTTCGAGGACCTGCTGCTCGCCTACCCGACCGCCGACTCCGGCGCGCTCGAGGAGCTGGCGCTGCGCTCGGCCGCGCACCCGGCGGGGGCCCCGATCGTGATGATCGACTGCGTCGAGCATCTCGATGCGATCGAGGCAGTGTTGGGCGCCGCCGCCGCGCCCGTGCGCGTCTGCATCGACATCGACGCCAGCTGGTGGCCGCTCGGCGGCCGGATCAAGATCGGCCCCAAACGCTCACCGGTCCACACGGTCGAGCAGGCGGTGGCGCTGGCCCGCGAGATCGAGCGCCGGCCGCAGATCGAACTCGATGCCCTGATGGCCTACGAGGGCCAGATCTCCGGGGTCGGCGACCGGCCGCCGGGACGGCGCCTGCGCGGGGCCGCGATCCGCTTCATGCAGCGCCACTCGGCTGCCGAGCTGGCGGCGCGACGGGGGGCGATCGTAGCCGCGCTGGGCGAGTTCGTCGAGCTGCAGATCGTCAACGGCGGCGGCACCGGCAGCCTCGAACTGACCGGGGCCGAGGACGCGGTGACGGAGGTGACCGCCGGCTCCGGCTTCTACGCACCCGGCCTCTTCGACCACTACAGCCGCTTCACCCTCACGCCCGCCGCCGGCTTCGCGCTGCCGGTCGTGCGCAAGTACGCACCAGAGGTCGCGACCGCGCTCGGCGGCGGTTACCTTGCCTCCGGCAGCGGCGACCCCGGGCGCCTCCCCGCCCCCTGGCTCCCCCCCGGCCTCGGCTTCGACCCCGAGGAGGGCGCCGGCGAGGTCCAGACCCCGCTGGTCGGCGCCGCCGCCACGGGCCTCGCCGTCGGCGACCGCGTCTACCTGCGCCACGCCAAAGCCGGCGAGCTCTGCGAGCACTTCAGCGCCCTGCACCTGGTCGAAGGCGAAGAGATCGTCGACGTCGTCCCGACCTACCGCGGCGACGGCCAAGTGTTCTTGTAGGCCTGCCTACGGGCCGAGGACGCGCGCCGCGTACTCATTGCTGAAGACACGGCCCGGGTCGAGCTCGTCGCGAGCGTCCTGGAACTCGGCCCAGGCCGGGTAGAGCGGCGCCAGGGTCGCCGCCGTCTGGAAGTGGCGCTTGCCCCAGTGGGGGCGGCCGCCGTAGGCGCTCATGATCTCCTCGACCGCCTCGAAATAGGGGCGCCACTCCATGCCGCGGTACTGGTGCACGGCGATGTAAGCGGTGTCGCGCTCATGCGAGGGGCTGAGCAGGGCGTCGTCGCCCGCGGCGACCCGCATCTCGATCGGGAAGAAGACGGGGTAGCGGTTGGAGCGCACCCACTCGACCACCCGGCGCGCCGCCTCGGGCCCGTGCTCGCGCGGCACGCCGTACTCCATCTCGGTGAAGCGGACGCGGCGGTCGTTGGCGAAGACGCGGTCGCTGCGGTCGACCGTGCGGCTGCCGGAGGCGACCCTTCCCGCGAGCCGCGAGAGCGAGGGGATCGCGGCGGGGAAGCGCTTGCCCGTCGCCGAGAGCGCCTCCAGGGCCCAGTTCTCGAGGACGACGTCGTTGAGGTAGGCGCCGACTCTGCCGCGCGGTCGCGCCGCCGCCTCGGTGCGGTTGCGCTCCAGGACGAGGGCGCTGTCGGCGTACGGGAAGGTGAAGAGCTCGAAGTGGTCGTTGGCATCGGCGCTCTCCTGGAAGGAGTCGAGCACCTGCTCCCGCGGCCGCGGCGTGTCGACCCGGTCGAGCGTGAAGGCGGGGACGCAGCGCAGCGTCACCGCCGAGATCGCACCAAGTGCCCCGACCCCCACCCGCGCCGCCCGCAGCAGCTCCGGATCGGTGGCGGCGCTGAGCGAGCGGGCGCTGCCGTCGGCCAGGACCAGCTCCAGCCCCTCGACCTGGGCCGAGATGTTGCGCAGCTTCGCCCCGGTGCCGTGGGTCCCGGTCGAGATCGCCCCGGCGATCGTCTGGCGATCGATGTCTCCGAGGTTCTCCATCGCCAGCCCGAGCCGGGCCAGCTCCTCGTTGAGGTCGGCGAGCACCGTTCCCGCCGCCACCTTGACCAGTCCCGAGGCCGGGTCCGCATCGAGCACTCCCTTCAGCGCCTCGATCCGCAGCAGCGAGCCGTCGGTCAGCGCCGCCTCGGTGAACGAGTGCCCGGAGCCGGCGACGCTGACCGTGCGCCCCGCCGCGGCGGCGGCCACGATCGCCTCGCTCAGCTCATCGCGACTTGCCGGGCAGGCGATCTCAGCCGGCCTGCAGGCCTGATCGCCGGCCCAGTTGACCCAGCCGCCGACGCTCGCGCTCGCCTGCCTCGAAGCCATCGAGCCAGCCTAGCTCTCGGCCGGCAACGTGGCGACGGCCGGCGTCAGCGCGTGGAACGCGTAGGCGACCGTGACCAGCATCAGCGCGGCGATCCCGATGCTGGGCAAGGCGTTACCGGTGAGACTGGCGAGGACGCCGCCGCCGATGCCGCCGATGACCTGCCCCGAGGCCCAAGCCATGTTCGAGAGGCCGGCCGCGAAACCCTGGTGCAGACGGCTGGACTCGGCGATGTCTGAGAGCAGCGTCAGGGCCGGCGCGAAGCAGAGCCCGGCCCCCAGCGAGGTGACGATCAGCGCCGCCAGGACTCCGCCAAGCGTCTGTGCGAGAGCGATCGCGACCATCGCGACCGCGCAGATTGTCAGCCCGGCCACGTAAGGCAGCCGACGGCCGATCCGATCGGAGGCGCGACCAGCGAGCGGGGCCAATATCGCCTCCAGCGCGGCGCCGCCGATGAAGCCGGCGGCAATGACGCCGTGGCCACCGCCGAGCGAGTCGATCCGCAACGGCACCAATACCTCGATCGCGCCGAACATCACCGAAGGCACGGCGACGAAGACGGCACCGTCGAGGATCGGCTTGCTGAGCAAAGTGGAGATCACCTCGGCCAAGCTCTGGCGCTCCGGAACCCGCGCCTCGGGCAGCCGCCAGGCGGCGCAGGCGAGCGCGACGGTGACGACGAGGACCGAGCCGAAGACCAGTCCGGTTCCGACCGAGCCGGCTAGCAGCCCCCAGTGCGGGCCCGAGCAGAGCGCCGGCGACGGCGGTGCCGAGCGCGGTGCCGATCACCCGCCCCCGGCTCTCCTCGGGCGAGGAGGTGATCAGCCAGGTCAGCGCCCCCGACCAGATCAAGGCGCCGGCGATGCCCTGGGTGAAACGGGCGGCGTCGAGCAGCTCGATCTCGTCGACCTGGCCGAAGATGAGGCTGGAGACGCCGAGCAGCAACAGGCCGGCGATCACCGTGCGCCGGGGGCCGACCCGGCTGGCGACGAAACCGGCCGGCAGCGAAGCGAGCAGCGTGCCCGCCGCGTAGGAAGCGGAGAGGATGCCGGCCTGGGCCTTGCTGAGCCCGAGCTGGTCGACGTAGTCGGGCAGCAGCGGCGCGATCGCCGCGAAGAAGGCGACGTCGAAGAAGATCATCGCCGAGGCCAACCAGAGCAAGCGCCGCATATCCCAATCCAATCAGCCGAGAGAGGCCATCGACCAAACACGGGACCTTTAGCATCCGCGAGCGGCGACCCTCGGAGGGGTGGCAGAGCGGTTGAATGCGCCGGTCTTGAAAACCGGTGGCCCTCGCAAGGGGGCTCGTGGGTTCGAATCCCACCCCCTCCGCTCGGGGCCGGAAGCAGGAAAGACAGGTCCCCACCCGAACGACCTGGACATGGACAGGACCGCCACGCGCGCCAACCGGCGCCAGCGCTGGGTGCAGCGGGCCGAGAAGGTCAGGGACGCGTTCGGCCTGGTCCTGGTGTTGGTGCTGCTCACCTACGTACTGACCTCGCTGCTCTCCAACCGCGGCTGGTCGGCGGTGGTGCTGACCCTCGCCACCAGCGTCACCTCGGTGGTCGCGCTGACCAGCTCCCACGCCAGCCCGCGCCTGGTCCGTTCGGCGATCTGGCTCTCGGCCCTGACCGTCGTGCTCGCCGCGATCGCCGCGATCAGCGATGACCGCATCTGGCTCAACTTCGCCTCGGTCGTCCAGATCACGCTGCTGACGATCGCGATGGGGGCGGTGCTGCGCCGGGTCGTGACGACGGCCGAGGTCGGCTCGCGGACGATCCTCGGCGCGATCAGCGTCTACACCGTGCTCGGGATCCTCTTCACCTTCCTCTACGGGACGGTCGACCGGATCCAGGGCACCCCGTTCTTCGAAGGCGTCCCCCACCCCGCCGGCAACGACTTCCTCTTCTTCAGCTACACGACCCTGACCACGACCGGCTACGGCAACCTCGTCCCCGGCGGCCAGCCCGGGCGGATGCTCGCCGGGCTGGAGATGATGATCGGCCAGATCTTCCTCGTCACCCTGGTCGCCGGCCTGGTCAGCCTCTGGCGGCCGGGCGAGGCGCTGCGCCGGCGCCAGGAAAAGCACGCCCAGAGCTGACCGGCAGATGCGCAATGGCGCCCCCCGCCGCGAAGCCGGCGGCTTCGGGACGGGGAGCTGAGCGCCTGGCACAAGTTCGTCGTTCCCCTGCCACTGCTGGGCGTCTCGCCGGCGCCGAACTTGTCCCGGTCGTCGCGACAGGGTGCCGGGGGGTGGCAACTACTGTCCGCCTCGGCTCCCGCCGCAACAACGGCCCGAATGGTCTGTTTCGGACGGTGTGAGTAATACCATCGTTTAACCGCCGATGTCAAGCGAACACCGCCTATCCCCAACCTCCTACATCGTTCTCGGCCTGGTCAGCGGAGCCGGTGAGGCGACCCCCTACGACCTCAAGCAGGCGGTCGCCGTGACCCTCGGCAACTTCTGGTCGGTGCCACACGCCCAGATCTACGCGGAGCCCGAAAGACTGCGGGAGGGCGGTTACCTGAGCGAGCGCCGGGAGCAGGGCGGCCGGCGCCGGCGCCACTACAAGCTGACCGCGAAGGGCGAAGAGGCACTTGCCGACTGGCTGGCCGAACCGACCGCGGAGATGGCCGAGCTACGCGATCCCGGGATGCTGAAGCTGTTCTTCGGCAGCAACCCCGAACGCCTGGCCCGAGCTCAGCTATCGACCCACCGCGAGCGCTTGGCCGAATTGGAGACGCTGGTCGCACAGATGGAGGGGCAGCCCCAGATGCCACGCGGCTTTCTGCTGACCGTGCGAGCCGGGCTCGGTCACGAGCGCGAGTGGGTCCGCTTCTGGTCGCTGATCGAGCGGGGCGAGGAACCTCTGAGCTAACGAGAGCTCGACGCGCTCGATCGTCTGCGCCTCGAGCGGCTTGTCAGAGCCGTCGGTCGCGGTGCCCTCGATCGAGTCGACGACGTCCATGCCATCGACGACCGTGCCGAAGACGGTGTGCTTGCCGTCGAGCCAGGGCGCGGCCCCGGCGGTGACGATGAAGAACTGGGAGCCGTTGGTGTTGGGCCCGGCATTGGCCATCGCCAGCGCCCCGCGCACCACCTTGTGGTCGTTGAACTCGTCCTCGAAGGTGTAGCCCGGGCCGCCAGTGCCGGTTCCCTGCGGGCAGCCGCCCTGAATCATGAAGTCGGGAATGACCCGGTGGAAGATCAGTTCGTCGTAGAAACCGTCAGCGGCAAGCTTGCGGAAGTTCTCGACGGTCTTCGGCGCGTCCTCGTCGTGAAGCTCGAGCACGATCGCCCCGGCATTGGTGTGAAGGGTGGCTTTCGACATGGTCGCGAACCCTACCGATCAACCACTGACCCGGACCGTGACCGGGGACGAGGATCCCGGCGCGTACGGCCAGCGCTCCTCCGCCAGCGCCGTCGCCCGCAGCCGGATCGAGGCACTGCCACTGAGGTAGCGAAAACGATAGTGCGCGCGGAAGCCTCCGCCGTGATCGGTGCGGGTGACGAGAACCGGTCGCCAGCGGCCGGTGGCCGCCTCCAAGTATTGGATCGCGACCAGCTTGCCGCGCCGCGGAATTGCCGCGCCGCGGCCGCGAACCCTGCCGCTGAGCCGCACCATCTGGCCGGTCCGCAGAGACAGCGGGGAGGCGTTGAGGGAGACGCCGGAGCGAACCCGGAGGTCGAGCGAGTGGCGGCCCGCCGGCTCGAGCGCGTCGTCACCCGCGAAGACGACGGCAATCTGGCGTGACGGCCCTGGGCTGAGGCGGAGCTCGAAGCCGCCACGCTCGCCGGTGGTAACCGTCGCGGTCGCCACCTTCGCAAGAGCGCCGCGCGAGGGCCGGGAGACGACCCGCAACTGGCGACCGGAGATGCCGGCGCCATCGGCCCGGGTGAGGCGGCCACTGAGCAGAGCCGGAGCCGCGAACGGCACTGTCAGCGCGTCGCCGCGCCCGTGACCACCCCGCAGGCGCGCGAACAGACGGGCCTTCGACCGTGGCGTGGGTGGCTTGGCCGTAGTCGGCGTCCGGCTCGGCGCCACCGCGCGGGGGAGCTTGCGGATCGCCATCTCGGTGCCGTCGGCGCGCAGAGTGGTCGTGGCCTTGTTGCCGGCGCCGTCGCTTGCCTCGGCTTGGAAGACGTAGGTGCCTGGGGCCAGTTCGGGGGTGTGGGCGAGCAGTTCTCCCTTTTGCGGTCCCTCCCCGAGCTGCAACTTGGTCGGCAACTCGGTCCAGTCGCCGGCATTGAGCCGGCGATAAGAGATCGTCCCGGAGGTGGGGCCGGAGTGGGCGTCGCTGACGGCGACACGAATCTGGTCGGGGATCTCAGCGCTCTCGCTCACCGCGAAGGCGAGGCCGGGCGGGACGTCGTCGAAGCGCAGGGGAATATCGAGTGCCGAGGCCGGATTGTCATTGCCGGCTTCGTCCCGCAGCCAGATGTGGAAGGCGTAGATGCCGGGGGCGGGGACGAAGCGATCGGGGATCGCGGCGATCCCCGCACCAGGCGCCAGCTTGACGCCGGTGTCGTAGCCGGCGGGCCCGGTGATCTGCCAGTAGGCACCCCAGATCGGACTCGCCGGGCCCTGGTCGGGATTCGCCCAAGAGAAATCGAAGTCATCGACGCGGCGCCAGTCCTCGCCACCGGCGAGGGTCAGGTTTCGCGGGTGCGCCGGTGGGTTGTTGTCGATCGCGACCGTCTGCTCGGGCGTGCAGCCGACGTTGCCGGCGAAATCGGTCACGCAGTGGTGGACCCCGTGCAGGCCATCGCTGAAACGAGTGGTGTCGATCGCGGCTGCGCCGGAGACACCGAGCGAGCAGGGCTGCATCTGGGTCGCCTTCCAGACGCCGCCGATCAGCGCCTTGGCGCAGGGATACTCGGTCAGGTTGACGCGGGCGCCATCGACGCTGGTCTCGCCGAAGCGGATGCCGGCCCCTGTCTCGCTTCCCCAGAAACCGACGCCCTGGGTGCCACGCCGCCAACCGCCGGCGAGGAGGTCGCCGTTGATCCCGGCGGCGGGGACCTGATCGTCCTGAACGGTGATCGTCAGAGCCCGGAGGGACGACCATGAGCTCGGGTCGAGCGCACACCACTTGGTCTCCGCTTTCGCACAGAGGAGGCGATCCTCGAGGGCAGGCTGAGCCGGGTTGAAGCCGGCGACGAACTCACGCGGAGTGACGTCGGTCCCCCCGGCGGCGGCGAAGGCGTCGAAGCCGCCGTTCCAAGTGCCGACGCCGATCCGCTGCTCGAGGCCGTCGTGAAGGGCGTGCCACCAGGTCCCCCGCACCTGGGAGATACCGGTTCCCGCCGGCGCCTCCCAGCGCCAGCGGCCGAAACGGGTGCCGGAGACGGTGCCCTGGCCGTCACGGGTGAGGGTCTTCATATGCGCGCCGTCGAACGGGTCGGCACCGGCGGGCGGGACGCACCAGGCGTCGGGACGGAACTTGGCGCCGCCGGTGGTGTCGGCCCAGTCGGCGTCGGCGCCCACATACCAGCCGCACTGGGCGACTTCGTACTTTCCCGCGCGCGCCTCGCCGGCAATCAGCAGCACCAGTGCCACCGCCAGCCCGATCCCCATCGCCACCATCCGCGCCACTCCACCCCGCGTGCCCGACATCCGTCCCCCGTTCGCTCGCTTGCGTATGGGGGTGGCAATGACCGGGGGCGCGGAAACTCTCCCCCCTGCCGGCGGTCGGGGGTGCCGCGCCCGCGCCTTTGCGAGAATGTTTTGCAATGGCACTCCCGACGCAGGATCAGATAACCGACCAGCTGCGCGCAGTAATCGACCCCGAGCTGCGCAAGAACATCGTCGAGCTCGGCATGGTCCGCTCGATCGACGTCCAGGAGAGCGGCCGCGTCGAGGTGATCGTCTCCCTCACCACCGCCGGCTGCCCGATCCGCTCCCACTTCGAACAGGCGGTGACCAGGCAGGTCTCCGAGCTCGAGGGCGTGACCGCTGTCGGCGTCGGCTTCGACGTCCTCTCCGACGAGGAGAAAGGCGATCTGCAGAAATCGCTCGGCCGCGGCAAGCTGCCGCAGGGGGCGCTAGCCAAGGTCAAGAACGTGATCTGCGTCTCCTCCGGCAAGGGCGGGGTCGGCAAGTCGACGATGACCGCCAACCTGGCGGCGGCCCTTACCGCCGAAGGCCACCCCTCCGGCGCCCTCGACTGCGACGTCTACGGCTACTCGATCCCGCGCATGCTCGGCGTCAACGCCAAGCCCGACGTCAACGGCGAGCGCAAGATCCTGCCGCTGGACTCGCCCAGCGGGGTCAAGGTGATGTCGATCGGCTTCTTCGTCGAGGAGAACGCGGCCGTCGTCTGGCGCGGGCCGATGCTGCACAAGGCGATCCAGCAGTTCCTCGAGGACGTCGCCTGGGACGAGCTGGAGTACCTGCTGCTGGACCTGCCGCCGGGGACCGGCGACGTCTCGATGACGCTCGCCCAGTTGCTGCCCCAGGCCAAATTCATCGTCGTCACCACGCCGCAGCCCGCGGCTCAGTCGGTCGCCCGCCGTGGCGCCCAGATGGCGACCAAATTCGACCTCGAGATCCTCGGCGTGATCGAGAACATGTCCGGCTTCACCACCCCCGACGGCGAGCGCTTCACGATCTTCGGCGAGGGCGGCGGTCAGGAACTGGCCGACGAGCTCGACGTGCCGTTGCTGGGCAAGGTGCCGCTCTCGGAGCCGCTGCGCGAGCACGCCGACTTCGGCGACCCGCTGGTCACCGCCGAGCCCGACTCTCCCGCCGCCCAAGCGATCCGCCAGGCGGCCCGCGGAATCGTCGCGATGACCCCCCAGGAGCTGCCCGTCCTGCAGGCAGCCCCCAGCGCCGCCGAAGCCCCGCCGGTCAGCGGCATCCCGCTCCCGGTAGTCCAGTAATCCAAGCGAGCAAGAGCCCATCCCGGGAGGGGTGAAGCGTCTTGTACTTTTTCGCCGCTGCCGCCCTAGGACTGCGGGCGCAAGCCGACAAAAAAGTTAAGCGAAACCCCTACCGGGACAGGCGCTCCGCTACGCCGCTTTGCTCTTGTAGTAATTCGCGTTGATCTCCGCGTATTTGGCCCACTCGGCCGGAAGCTGGTCCTCGGCGAAGCAGGCGTCGACCGGGCAGGCCTCGACGCAGGCATCGCAGTCGATGCACTCGTCCGGATCGATGTAGAGCATCTCGACCGAGTCGTAGTCGGGCTCGTCGGGAGTCGGGTGGATGCAGTCGACGGGACAGACCTCGACACACGAGTTGTCCTTCTGGCCTATGCATGGCTCGGCGATGACGTAGGTCATTCGAACGCTTCTCCTAAGTCTGGTTTCCGGGTGCCCGCCGGATGCCCCGGCCAAGCGCTGCGACCATTTTACGGATTGTGGGAGCGGACCTTCGCCTCGTCCGCCCGCGGCTGAGCAAAGGCGCCTGAGTTATCGGCCCCTGCCATCTATGGTTGCCAGGTGCCCAGCCTCCGGCAAATTCCGCTCCTCGTCGTCGCATCCCTGCTGCTGGGAGCACCGGGGGCGGTTGCGGCAACCGACCGTCCCGCACCCCCGGTCGTCTCGGCGACGCCGGCACCGGCCTTCGCAACCGGGCGAGCGATCGTCCAGTGGGCGCCCGGCGCCGACCGCGCCGACCGAGTCGAAGCCCGCGCGGATGCCGAAGTCTCCTTCGCGGCGAACCTCGGCGACCCGGACTTTCAGCTGGTTCATGTCCAGGCCGGGCAGACCATCGCCGGGGCCGTCGCCGAACTGGAAGCCGACCCCGCGGTCGCGGTGGCCGAACGCGACGGCTACAGCACCCCGGCCGCGCTGCCCGACGATCCCCTGTTCGACCAGCTCTGGGGGCTGCGCAACACGGGGCTCGGGGTGGATGGCTTCTCCGGTGCCGTTGCCGGCGCCGACATCGACGCCGAGGGCGCCTGGGCCCGCACCGTCGGCGACCCGGCGACGGTGGTCGCCGACATCGACACTGGCTACCGCTTCGAACACCCCGACCTGGCGAACGTCGCCTGGGACAACCCCGGCGAGACCGAAAACGGGATCGACGACGACGGCAACGGGATCGTCGACGACCTCCACGGCGCCGATTTCGTCGGCAGCGACGGCGAACATCCCACGATCGACGGCGACCCGACTGACGAAGACCTGCGCTCCGGCGGCCACGGCGTCCACACCGCCGGGACGATCGGGGCCGAGGGCGACAACGGCATCGGAATCACCGGCGTCGCCCAGGACGTCCGGATCATGCCGTTGCGGGTCTGCTCGCGCTTCGCCGCCGGCGAAGACTCCCGCTGCCCGAACTCCTCGATCGTGGCGGCGATCAACTACGCGGGCGCGAAGGGGGCCCGGGTGGCGAACATCTCCCTGGTCAGCACCGCGTTCAGCCAGGCGGAGGTCAACGCGCTCGCCGCCAACCCGAACGTCCTCTTCGTGATCTCGGCCGGCAACGACGGGGTCGACAACGACTCGGCCCCGCACTATCCCTGCGACTTCGAACCCCAGACGGAAGCGGCGCCGCCGGTGCCGGGAGCGATCGACAACGTCGTCTGCGTCGCCGCCACCGACCAGGCCGACGAGCTCGCCGGCTTCTCCGACTGGGGTGCGAGCTCGGTCGACCTCGGCGCCCCCGGGACCGAGATCCTCAGCACCTATCCGCTGCGGAAACTCGTCGACGAGCACTTCGAGACTGACGATTTCGACTCGAAATGGTCGGCGACGGGTGTCGACGGCGGATTCGCGCGAACGAACGAGGCGCCGCTCACCTCTTTCGGGATGTCGGATTCCCCGGGCGGCGCGCCGCTCCCCGGCTCGGTCCGTCAATCGACTTCGGCGACTGTGTCGCTGCCGCCGGGCTTCGAATTCTGCGCTCTCGAACAGACCCGCACCGTCTCGCTTGGGGGCGGCACCTACAGCTACGAAGTCCTTCTCGACGGCGCCGCCGTCGCCACCGCGTCGCCCAGCACCTCCGGTCGCTTCGTGCTGCCGCTCGGCGGCCTTCTCGCCGCCGGTGGCGATGTCTCGTTGCGCTTCCGCTATGCGGCAGGGGGCGCTCCGACCTCAGACAACGGCGTCTGGCTCGACGACATCGAACTGCACTGCCCGGAGCCTGTCGGCCAGGCTTCCGGCTACGAATTCCTCGAGGGGACCTCGATGGCGGCACCGCAGGTGAGCGGGGCGGCCGGGCTGCTGTTCTCGCTCGAACCGGCAGCGAGCGTGACTGAAGTCCGCGGAGCGCTGCTGGCGGGCACCGAGCCGGTCGCGTCGCTGGCGGGGAAGACCACGAGCGGCGGGCGACTGGACATTCCCGGCGCGATGGACGCGCTCGAAGCCGGCCCGCCCGACACCGAGGCACCGGAAGCGCCCCTGCTGACCGCGACCGATCCTGCTTCGCCCGCGAGCGAGGGCGAGCCGAAGATCCTCGGTTCCGCCGAGGCCGGAGCGAGCATCGACATCTACCTCGGCCCCGACTGCGAAGGGTCGCCGGTTGCAAGTGGCACGGCTGAAGAACTGGCCTCACCGGGGATCGCCGTTGCCGCGGCCGAAGGCACGACCAGCCAGTTCACTGCCACCGCGACCGACGCCGCCCTCAACACCTCGGCGTGCTCGGAACCGATCTCCTATATATGGGTGGACACCGTGGCCCCGGCGGCACCGGTACTGACCAGCTTCCCCGTGTCACCGGCAGCCGACGGGCTCCCACAGATCCGTGGCACGGCCGAGGCGGGCTCAACTGTCCGGCTCTTCGACGGGCCAGTCTGTGAAGGACTACCGCGAGCCGAAGGCACCGCCGGGGAACTCAAATCTCCGGGGTTTGGCGTCAACGTGCCCGCCGAATCCACCCGCCAGTTCTCCGCCACGGCGACCGATGCGGCGGCAAATGTCTCGCCCTGCACGGCGATCTCCTACACCAACAACACCAAAATCATCGTCATCGAGCCCGGCGAAGTGATCACCGACCCGCTGCGGGAACCGCTGCCGACCATCACCGTCCCGGCGGCGATCGTGACGCCGCCGGCGATCCCCTCCTGCAAGGTGCCGAAGCTCGCCGGCAAGACTCTGAGCCAGGCGAAGGCGGCGCTCGCCGCCGCCGGCTGCCGGGTCGGCAAGGTGATCAAGCCGAAGCCGCGGATGGGACAGAAGCCGGCGGCCCTCGTGGTCAAATCCTCCTCCCCCGCGGCCGGGTCCCTGGCCACCGGCGACGTCGTCGGGCTGACCCTGGGGGCGAAGCCGAAGCGCCATCGCCACTAGCATCGGCGGCTCATGCTGCTGCTGACGGGGGCAACTGGAAGCATCGGATCGCGGCTGCTGCCGCTGCTGCTGGAGAGCGGCGAGGACGTGCGCTGCCTGGTCCGCGAGCCGCGGCGGCTGGGGGCGCGGCGGGTCGACGTGCAGATCGCGCTCGGCGACCTCGGCGAGATGTCCGACCCCTACCTGGTGCGACAGGCGCTGCGCGGGGTCGACACCGTGATCCACCTGGCGGCGACGATCCGCGACCAGCCGCCGAAGCGGATCGAGGAGCTGAACGGGCTGGCGACGGTGCGGCTGCTGCGGGCGGCCGAGCGCAGCGGCGTCGAGCGCTTCCACTTCTTCAGCGCCCTCGATGCCTCCGCGGCCCAGCGCACGCGCTTCTTCCGGGCCAAGTGGCTGGCCGAGCAGGCGGTCGCCTCCTCGCCGCTGGCGACGACCGTCTTCGCCCCCTCGATCGTCTACGACCACAGCGACCCCTGGATCACGCTGCTGCGGCGCTTCTCCTTCCTGCCGGTGCTGCCGGTGTCCGGCGACGGGGGGGCGCGGTTCCAGCCGATCTGGGCCGAGGACGTGGCCCGCGCCGTGGTCGCCGCGCTGGCGGCCGAGACGCGGCCGCGCTACGAGCTGGCCGGGCCGGAGACACTCAGCTACGACGACATGTCCGACCTGGTCAGCCGCATCGCCGGCCGGCCGCGGCCGCTCGTACACGTGCCGCTGCCGCTGATCCGCTCCAGCCTGATCGCCCTGCGCTCCGTTTTCGGCGAGGCCGTGTTTGCAACCTGGGAGGAGGCCGAGCTGATGGAGGTCTCCATGGTCAGCGAGCGCGGAACCGCCGACGTGCAGGCGCTCGGAGTCGAGCCGCGAAGGATGAGCGATGTCCTGGAAGGGCCTGAGTAGAGCCGTCGTGCTGGGTGCCATCGGCGCCCTGCTGTTCGCCGTGCCGGCGGCGGCCGTGACTCTGGTGCCGCCGAAGCCGGACGTCTTCCTCGGGGTCAGCGACCAGGGCACGACGGCCGACTTCAACGAATTCACCGCGCTGACCGGCAAGCACCCGGCGCTGCTGCAGACCTTCCACCCCTGGGGCAACAGCCTCAACGCCGCCTACGAACGCTGGCGCGAAACCGGGACCCGGCCCGTCCTGGCGATCTCGACCGCCGACGACCAGACGCTGGCGGAGGTCATCACCCCGGAGCAGATCGCCCTCGGGGCGGGCGACGACTACCTGCTGCAGCTCAACGACTTCTTCGCCACCCACGGGCTGCCCGCCTACATCCGGCCGCTGGGCGAGCCCAATCGCTGCCTCAACGTCTGGTCGGCGGTCAACTGCGACGGCAGCCAGAAAGGCGGCGAACACAGCACCGGCTGGTACAAGCAGGCCTTCCGCCGGATCAGCGCGATCGTGCGCGGGGGGCAGACCCTGGAAGGGATCGACGCGACCCTGGCCGAAATCGGGCTGCCGCCGCTGAACCGGACCAAGGGGCCGAACCCCGAAAGCCTGCCGGCGGCGCCGGTGAGCATCATCTGGAGCCCGCTGCCCGGCGGCTCGCCACGGGTAAAAGGCAACTTCCCCGGGAACTACTGGCCGGGCAGCCGCTGGGTCGACTGGGTCGGCACCGACTTCTACTCGCAGTACCCGGTCTGGGAAGACCTCAGCCGCTTCTACAACGGCAAGCAGTGGAAGGGAAAGCCGGTCGCGATCAACGAGTGGGCGGTCTCGGCGATCGACGAACCGCGCTTCGTCAAACAGGTGATCGCCTGGGTCGTCAAGCGCCCCCGGGTGCGGATGCTCAGCTACTACAGCGGCGTCGGCCCCGGCAACCAGTACGACCTCGGCCTCTACCCGCGCACCGCCAACACCCTGCGCCTGAAGATCCGCCGCGCCAACTTCCTCTCGACGGCCGAATACAACGCCGGCCTACTGCCGCCGCTGCCGCCGAAACCGAAGAAAACGCCAAAACCGGCACCGACGCCGACGCCGGTCCCCACCCCGACGCCCGAACCTGTGCCGGTGCCTACGCCTGCGACCCCAGCGCCGGCCTCGATTGGCAGCCTCAGCGGCGAATAGGCTTGCCTCAATGGCAATCGAGTTCCTCGGAAGCAAGGGGCGACTGCTTTCGTTCCTCACCGAGACGATCTCCAAGCACTCGGACGACGGAAGCCACTTCGTCGATCTCTTCTGCGGCACCGCAAGCGTGTCCGGCGCTTTTCGCAACCACGGTCTCCGGGTCACGGCAAACGACCACCTGGCCCTCTGCAGCACGATGGCCGAGGCTCGCCTCCTTAACCGCGGGGTCCCTGGCTTCGAGGGAGTTCTGGGCGCCGGTGAGGTATCCAGCCAGGACACCGGGAACCCCTACGACCGCATCCTCGCCCGGCTCAACGAACTCGAGCCGCAGCGAGGGTTCGTCTTCCGCAGCTACTCGCCGGCCTCACTCGGAGCGACCGGGGTGGAACGCATGTACTTCACGGAAGCCAACGCCGCACGGATCGACGCGATCCGAAAGCAGATTGCCTGCTGGGACCCGCTGTTGACGCGGGGAGAGCGGAGCTTGTTGATCGCCGATCTCGTCCGCGCCGCCTCCGAGCGCAGCAACACGGCGGGAACCTACGGCTGCTTCCTGAAGAGCTGGAAGCCACGGGCGCTCGAGCGAGTCGAGCTGAGCCGGTCGCAAATGCTCTCACACAGAGGCAGCGACCACGCCGTCTACCGAACCGACGCGGAGAGCCTGATGGCATCCCTCGACGCCGACATCGTCTATGCGGACCCTCCCTATACGAAGCGACAGTACGCCGCCTACTACCACGTACTCGAGACCATCGTCCGCAACGACGAGCCGGTTCTGACCGGCAAGACCGGGCTGAGGCCATGGGCTGAGGCCAGTTCGGAGTTCTGCTATCGCCGCCGTGCCCCAGGCGCCCTGGAAAGCCTGATCCGGCGCATCCGCGCCGGCCATTTCTTTATGAGCTACAGCTCCGATGGCCAGATGCCCGACTCGACCATCCGCGAAGTCCTCGCACCTCACGGTCGCCTCGCCGTCTCAGAGATTCCCTACCAGCGCTATCGCAGCAGCAGCCGCCGACATCGCGGTCCGGTCGTCACCGAGCGCCTTTACCACCTCGCGCTTGCCTGAGGGAGGCCGGCGCTAGGCCGCGGCGGCGGCAACCCGATCGGAGCGATCAGCGCCGCGGCCCGCCTCGACGCAGCGGAGCAGGTCGAAGGATCCCCCTCCACACCAGCCCACCTCATTGCTGATCCCGCCGCCCTCGCCATCGATCACAGCGCGCATTCGCGGCACCAGGTAGTCCTTGACCAGGGCAGGCTCGCGCTCGACGCCGATCCATCGCCGCTTCAGCTTGTGAGCGACCGCTGCCGTCGTCCCGGATCCGAGGAAGCAATCCGCAACCAGATCTCCCTCGTTGGTCGCTATTTCGACCACTCGTGCCAGCAGCCGCTCCGGCTTCGGCGTCGGGAAGACCGGCAGGTCCGGGAATAGCGCCCGCTGCTCGCGCCGCGCTTCCTCGTTGTGACCGACCTCCGGGTGGGTCCACCAGGTCCATGGCGCCAGGCCCTTTGCTTCGGTGCGGAAGACCTTGCGGCGGGGAACGTTGGCACCGCTCTCGCCAAAGGTGATTCGCCCTTCAGCGACGAGCGTCGCGAAGCCCTGGCGCGTAACCCGCCAGCAGGAGTCGGGCGGAGGGTTGACGACGCGACCGGAGGGGGTGACGATCTCATAGCTCTGCTGCTCGGTCCCGTGCCCTCCCTGGGCAACGAGCGAGACCGAACTCCAGGGGCCGCGCGGATCGGCGTCCGGGTTCCGCCAGTGATTCGGCGGGTCATCGCGCGCGAGCCGGTTGCTCACCTCTTTCCAGCGACTTCCCAGCGGCGAGAAGACGTGGATGTAGTCGTGTACCGCGCCGATTGCTCTACGATTCTCGCGCGAATAGCGACGTTGCCAGACAACCGTTGCGACGAAGGCGTCGCGCCCGAAGATCTCGTCCAACATCACCCTCAGATAGGCCTGACCGCGATCGTCGCAATGAACCCAGAGAGAGCCGTCGTCGGCGAGCAGCTCCGCGGCTGCCGCGAGGCGATCCCACATCATCGTCAGCCAAGCCGGGACCTCGAACTTGTCGCGGTAGTGAGTGAAGGCCTCGCCGGTGTTGAAGGGCGGGTCGAGATAGATCAACTTCGGCCGCGGGCGCTGCCCGACCGGGAGCCCGCGCAGCGCCTCCATCACCACCAGCGCGTCGCCCTCGATCAACTTTCCCCGCATCCCCGGATCGCCGGCCTGCGAGCCGTAGCTGCGGCTTCGACGCAACTCGAAACCCCTGCTCTTCAGCGTCTTCTGGTCATCGCGCCCGGATCGATCGGCCCAGCGCAATGATGCTGGACTCTGCGCAGGCATCGGCCGTCAGAGTACGAGGAGAAGCGGACAACTCGGCCCGAGCCGCCTCCGCAAGCCGATGAGCACGCCGAAGCTGCTCTGGAGGCCCGCCAACCTCTCGACCCTGAAAGTCGTGCGGGGGGAATTCCGCGGCCAGTACCACATCATTCTCGGACGCACCGACAAGGTGACTGACTTCTTCTCAGGACTTCCGGAGGTAGTCGACCATAAGGGCCTGCGGGTAGATCTCTGGACGGAGCCCGCGCCCAGCCCAGATGGGGAGATCCCTCCATGGCGGCTGACGATTCGACGCATGAGCGAGAGCTCGGCACGACCGCTGGAGTGGTACATCAGCTCCCAGCAGCCAGGCGCCACGCACCCCCTCTGGCGACCCGGCGTCGGACCGACTGCGGCGACCGGTCCCGATGTAGACCAGGTGATCCTGTTGCGCACGGCCGAGGATCGCTTCTTTGCCGGCTGGCTACGACAGGAGCAGCTGGCGAACCTGCCGGCCCGCCTGCAGGACCGGGTCGGAGGCCAGAGGCCCGACGTCGAGTCCCTCACCCAGACGGAGGTCAATGAAGTTCTGCAGCTCCTAGGACAGCAGCCCGAAATCGAGCAGGGGCCATCGCCGGACCCCTGGAATGACGGTCTCCCAGGGCAGCAACCGCCTCTCACAGACCCCGAAAGCGCCCACGAGGGACAACCGATGATCGTCCAACACGTCCGGCGCGAGCGCAGTCGCCGTCTGCGCACGAAGAAGATCGAGGCCGCCGGGGAAGAGCTCCGCTGCGAGGCCTGCGACTTCGACTTCGCGGCGGTCTACGGGGATCGCGGCCGCGGCTTCATCGAGTGCCATCACCTGATCCCGATCTCCGAGCTCGACCCGGCGACGCCAACCCAACTCGAGGACCTGGCGCTGCTCTGCGCGAACTGCCACCGCATGGTCCACGTCAGCCGACCCTGGCTCGGCGTAGATCGAGCTGCAAGCGCTGCTGAGCACGGCACAGAACTCGAAATAAGAGAGGGGCCCCGGTTGCCCGGAGCCCCTCGAAAAACCAACCCCAGAGAGGGGTCGTTACATCATGCCGCCCATGTCGGGCATGCCGCCGGGCATGCCGCCACCGGCGCCGCCTTCCTCCGGCGGCTCGGCGATGATCGCCTCGGTGACGAGGATGTTCTTGGCGATCGAGGCCGCGTTCTGCAGCGCCGAGCGGGTGACCATGGTCGGGTCGATGACGCCGGCCTCGATCAGGTCGCCGTACTCGCCGTTGGCCGCGTTCAGGCCTTCGCCCGGCTTCAGGTCACGGACGGCGTTGACGACGACCGAGCCCTCCAGGCCGGAGTTCTCGGCGATCTGGCGGACCGGCTCCTCGAGCGAGCGGTGGATGATCCGGGCGCCGGTGCGCTCGTCCGGGTCCTCGACCAGCTTGTCCGGGTCCAGAGCCGACTGGGCGTTCAGCAGAGCAACGCCACCACCCGGGACGACGCCCTCCTCAAGCGCGGCGCGGGTCGCCTGCAGCGCGTCCTCGACGCGGTGCTTTTTCTCCTTCATCTCGGTCTCGGTGGCGGCGCCGACCTTGACCACGGCGACACCTCCGGCGAGCTTGGCGAGGCGCTCCTGGAGCTTCTCGCGATCGAAGTCGGAGTCGGTGTTCTCGATCTCCTGTTTGATCTGCTTGATCCGGCCTTTGATGTCGTCGGCGGCACCGGCGCCGTCGATGATCGTGGTCGTGTCCTTGGAGACGACCACGCGGCGGGCTTTGCCGAGCTGGTCGATCTGGGTGTTCTCGAGTTTGAGACCCATCTCCTCGGTGATGACCTCGCCACCGGTGAGGACGGCGATGTCCTCGAGCATCCGCTTGCGGCGGTCGCCGAAGCCGGGGGCTTTGACGGCGACACCGGTGAAGGTGCCCCGCAGCTTGTTCACGACCAGGGTCGCCAGGCACTCGCCCTCGACGTCCTCGGCCACGATCAGCAACGGCTTGCCACCCTGCATGACCTCCTCCAGCACCGGCAGGATGTCCCGCACGGAGCCGATTTTCTGGTTGGCGATGAGGATGTAGGGGTCCTCGAGCACGGCCTCCATGCGGTCCTGGTCGGTGACCATGTAGGGCGAGATGTAGCCCTTGTCGAACTGCATGCCCTCGGTGAACTCCAGCTCCATGCCGAAGGTCTGGCCCTCCTCGACGTTGACGACGCCGTCTTTGCCGACCTTCTCGATCGCGTCGGCGATGACGTTGCCGATCTCGTCGTCGGCGGCCGAGATCGCGGCCACGCGGGCGATCTGATCCTTGCCGGCGACCTCCTTGGACTGCTTGTCGCGGAGGTTGTCGACGACCTCGTCGACGGCCTTCTCGATGCCGCGGCGCAGGGCCAGCGGGTTGGCGCCGGCGGCCACGTTCTTCAGCCCCTGGCGGACGATGATCTGGGCCAGCAGGGTCGCCGTCGTGGTGCCGTCTCCGGCGACGTCGTTGGTCGCCGTGGCGACCTCGCGGACAAGCTGGGCGCCCTGGTTCTCGAAGACGTCCTCGACCTCGACCTCGCGGGCGATGGTGACGCCGTCATTGGTGATCGTCGGCGCGCCGAACTTTTTGTCGAGCACGACGTAACGGCCTTTCGGGCCGAGGGTGACCTTGACCGCGTTGGCGACGGCGTCGACGCCGGCCTGCAGCGCCCCCCGTGCCTCCTCTGCGTACTTCAGCTCCTTATGAGCCATGTGTATTCAGTCCTCCTTGGTTCTTAAGTGCGATTGACGAGGGACTAGCTGAGCTTGGCCAGCACGTCCGACTCGCGCAGGACGAGCAGCTCGTCCCCCTCGACGGTGACCTCGGTGCCTCCGTATTTGGAGTAGAGGACCTCGTCGCCCTCGGCGATGTCGAGCGGGCGGCGGCTGCCGTCCTCGTTGATGGCGCCGTCGCCGACCGCGACGACCTTGCCCTTCTGCGGCTTCTCTTTGGCGGTGTCGGGGAGGACGATGCCGCTAGCGGTCGTCGCCTCCTCCTCGATCGCCTTGACGATCAGCCGGTCCCCGAGGGGCTTCAGCTTCATCCGTGTACCTCCGTTATCGGTGCGTGTTTTGCTGGCAAAAGTCAGGAAATGCCGCTGGAGAGCCGTTTAGTGGCCTCAGCGGGGTTGGCACTCTAGTGGTGCGAGTGCCAAGGAGAGAAAGATAGCGAGGTTGGCGCCCCGGCGAAAGGCCTAATCGGTGGCCAGCAGCCTGCAGCCCAGCAGCTCGGCGATCCCCTCGCCGCCGCGGGCCATCACCCAGTCGTGGTTCCACTCGAAGGCCGGCCGCAGCAGCGGCGCCAGCAGGTTCATCCAGGGCTTGGTCGTGCTCACGTTCCACTCGTAGAGGACGGCGGTGACGCCATCCTGCTCATAGAGGCGCCAGCGGCCGACCCCTTCGAGCTCGCCGACCGCGTGCCCTTCCAGCAGGTTCGGGTGCTCGACCCGGGTCGTCGTCACCTCGAACTCGACCCGGTAGGGCAGCAGGCTCTTCCAGACCATCCGCGCCACCGTGCCGACGTCCTCGCCGCCCGGCGGCCGGCTCAGCTCCTCCGCCTCCTCGACCCCGCGCCACCAGCTCGGCCAGCGCGCTTGGTCGTGCAGCGCCTCCCAGACCGGCTGACGCGGCGACTCCAGCAGCCAGGTGGTGAGGAAGGCGTACTCGGCCAAGGCGCGCCGCCCGCTAGTTGTGGTGCGGCGTCTCCCCGTTGCCGATGTGGGGCTTCGGCGACTCGGTGATCTGCGAGAAGCGGATCACCGTGACCGCGTCCTCTTCCAGGATCGGCCGGCTGTAGATCTGCTCGAGGAACTTGCGCTCGTCCTCGAGCCGGCGGAACTCGGGGTTGTCGTGCTCGATGTCGCGGCGCGAGAGGTCCTTGAGCTTCTTCACCTCGACGTCGTCGATGACGGCGGTGAAGATCTTCTCGCGCGGGCTGTGGCGGAAACCGACCGTGACCCAGACGACCTGGCCGCGCTCGTACTTGTTGCTCTTGTCGCCGAGCCGAATCGTGGCCGTCTTGCGGCCCCGCTTCAGCTGGTCGACGAAGACCGCCGAGTAGAAGTTGAGTACGTAGGTGCCGCCCCTCATGCGCGCCGCGAGCGTATCTGACGCGTGATTCCGGCACGCCCGTCGTCTCTAGACGGATATCCGGCCACCAGGACTGAAGCTTCCCCCGATGGCCGCCGATGGAGTGGTCCATGGCTTTTGCGCGCTCCCACCTTCGCCTGCCGCTTTTGGCTCTGGCCTGCGCCTGTGGCCTGCTGCTGGCGCCGCTCGCCGGGCAGGCTGCGGCGAAGACCTGCGGCGGCAAGCAGGTGACGATCATGGGCACCCCCGGCGACGACACGATCGTCGGCAAAGGCGCCAGCGACGTGATCTACGGCGGCGGTGGCGACGACACGATCAGCGGCGGCCCCAACGGCAACGACACGATCTGCGGCGGCCCCGGCAACGACACGATCCACGCCGGGCGCGGCTTCGACGCCGTCTACGGCGAAGGCGGGGACGACCAGCTCTTCGGCGAAACCGGCTCCGACATGCTCGACGGCGGCGCCGGCGACGACCATCTCTCCGGCTACAAAGGCGCCGACCACCTGCACGGCGGCAGCGGCGACGACATGCTGATGGGGGCCAAGGGCCCCGACCTGCTCGACGGCGGCGCCGGCGACGACTATGCAGACGGCCAGCAGGGCAGCGACTAGATCGACGGCGGCGGTGGTGACGACAAGCTGCTCGGCGACAAGGGCAACGACCAGATCCAGGGCGGCAGCGGCGACGACAAGATCGAAGGCGGCGCCGGCGACGACAGCGAGCTCGACGGCGGCGGCGGCAGCGACACGATCCTCGGCGGCTCCGGCACCGACGACGCCGACGGCGGCGCCGGCGACGGCGACGTCGTCCGCGGCGACGCCGGCACCGACACCCTCTCCGGCGGCGCGGGTGGCGGCGACATCGTCTCCTACGCCAGCGCCACCCGCGGCGGGGTCACCGTCGACCTCGCCACCGGCAAGGCGAAAGGCGACGGCCACGACGAGCTCAGCGGCTTCGAGGACGTGGTCGGCTCCCCGCAGGCCGACACGATCATCGGCGACGGCACCCCCAACCAGCTCGACGGCGGCGTCGGCAACGACACGCTGGAGAGCGGCGGTGGCGGTGGCACCGCCTTCGGCGGCCCCGGCAGCGACGACTGCAACGGCTTCACGGTCGAAAACTCCTGCGGCCCCGAACTCGGCCCGCCGCCCGGCCTCGCCTACGCGATCCTCAACCAGGGTCTCGACGGCTCCAGCCTCGTCGTCCAGGGCGGTCCCGGCGACGACGACATCCGCATCTCCCACAACGACCAGGGCTGGACGATCTCCGACGGCGCCGGGATCTTCGCCGGCGAAGGCTGCGTCAGCGTCACCAGCAACGCCACCGCGATCGGCTGCGCCGGCGAAGCCGCGCTGGTCGTCGTCACCGGCAACGCCGGCGACGACCGCATCGCGATCGACCCCAGCATGCCCGCCAGCGCCAAAGTGCGGATCAACGGCAACGCCGGCAGCGACACCCTGATCGGCGGGCCCGGGGACGACGTGCTGGAAGCGGGCGAGAACTACAACGGGCCCGACAACGGCAACGACATCCTGGTCGGCGAAGGCGGCAACGACGTCCTCTATGCCGACCCCGGCGCCGACCAGCTCGAAGGCGGCCCCGGCGACGACCTGCTGGTCTCCTCGGTCGCCGTCTGCCAGGGGCACCGCTTCGACGGCGGCGCGGGCGAAGACACCGTCTCCTACGCCCGCTCCGACGCCGCCCTTCACGTCACTCTCGGCGGTACCGGCGGGCCGGCCGGCTGCGGCAACCCGGACCAGGTGCTCGGCGACAACGAGAGCCTCGAGGGCTCCGACGGGCCCGACGTCCTGATCGGGGACAACGGCGACAACAGCTTCCTCGGCCACCTCGGCGCCGACACCTTCATCGCCAAGGGCGGCGACGACTTCATCGACGCCGCCGACGGCCAGCGCGACAAAGCGATCGTCTGCGGCGGCGGCAACGACGAAGTCGTCAAGGACGGCAACGACCCGACCAGCGGCTGCTGAGGCGGCTCGATCTAGAAGATGTAGTTGCGCAGCTTCGCCGGGTCGAGGACCGTGACCCGGCCGCGGCCGGAGCGGACGACGCCGGCGCGCTCGAGGTCGGCGAGGAAGCGGCTGACGCTCTCGCGCGAGGTGCCGGCGAGCTGGGCCAGGTCGGCCTGGTTCATCCGGATCGTCACCTCTCCCCCCTCGCCGCCGCGGGCTTCGGAGACGAGCTGGGAGAGGACGCCGGCGACCCGGCTGGGCACGGTCTGGAAGGACTGGCGCGAGATCCGCTCGTTGGCCTCGCGCAGGCGGCGGACCAGGGCGGCGACGAGCTTGACCGAGATCTCCGGGTGGCGGGCGAGCAGGGCGCGGACGTCGACCGCCGGCAGCGCCAGCAGCTCGCCGTCGCTGAGCGCTTCGGCGCTGGCCGAGCGGGTGTCGCCGTCGAGCATCGCCAGCTCGCCGAAGACCTCGCCGGGGCCGAGCGTGGCGAGCGTGATCGCGCGCCCGTCGGAGTGCTCGCGGGTGACCCGGAAGCTGCCCTCGCGGACGATGTAACAGGCGTCGGAACGGTCGCCCTCGTGGAAGACGCGGGTGCCGGCCGGGAAGGAGCGCGGCACGGCGACGCGGGAGAAGCGCTCCAGCTCGGCCTGCTTCGAGATCGGCGAAGAGCGGCACGCTGCGCAGCAGCTCGGCGCTGGTCTCGGACCCCTCCATAGGGGGATTATCGCCGCTCAGGCGGTGGCGGTCAGTTTGCGCGGACCGCGGCTGAATCCGGCGGCGATCAGCGCCTCCTCGTGGCCGGAGCCGATCACCGGCTCGCCGTCGAGTTTCTCGACCGCCAGTTTCTGCAGCTGGCCGGCGGCGACGGCCTCGGCGAGGGCGCGCATCGCCGCCTCCAGCTCGGCGCCCTCCATCGGTTTGAGGCGGAGGACGCCGCGGCCGCCGCGCTCGAGGAAGACGACCGGCTCGCCGTCGCGCAGCAGCAGGTGGGCGCCGGGGGTGCGGCCGGGGCGGCGGCCGCCCTCCAGCTTCGGCCAGGGCAGCGAGGCGCCGTAGGGGTTGGCCGGGTCGGTGGCGGCGAGGAGCAGGTAGGAGCCGTCGGCTTCGGGCAGCGAGCGCAGCCGCTCGACCGCGCCGGGGAGGGCGAACTGGGCGCCGCCGAGGCCCTCGACGAAGTAGCCGCGGCGGGCGGTGCCGAGCAGCTCGAGGTTGCCGAGCTCGGCGTAGAGGGTGGCGAAGCCGCCGGGGATGCCCTCGGCGAGCACGGTCTCGCGGGTGACGATGCCGTAGCGCTCCAGCATCAGCTCGGCCTGGGCGCGCAGGTTGGCGCCGGGGCCGGGGGCGTTGGCGAAGAGCTGCTCGGTCAGCGACCAGCGGCCCTGGACGGCGGCGCCGGTGATCGGAGCGGCGGCGGCCGAAGCGGCGGCCGTGGCGCTCGGGCGAGTTGACCGCGCGCAGGCGCGGCGCCCGCAGCGGCGCGAAGGCGTCGTTGGTGACGCCGCCGGTCCAGGCCAGGTCCCAGAGCGCGTTGTGCAGCTCCTCGGCCGGGTGGTCGAGGTCGGCGAGCAGGTCGAGCCAGAACGAGGGGCCGGCGGCGAGGCGCTCGCGGATCGCCTCGTGGACCTCGCCGGCTGGCGCCTCCAGCTTGACGTTGGCCGGCGGCGGCCCGGCGAGGCGGACGTCCTCGCGGAAGTAGAGGGCGACGCGGCCGTCGGAGCGGCCGAGGGCGCCGGCGCCGACCCAGACCAGCTCGCCGCTGGTGCAGAGCTCGTCGAGCCAGGAGGGCGAGTAGGCGCCGAGCCGGCGCGGCAGCACGTCCGCCTCCCAGACTTTCGGGGTGAGGGCGACGCCCTGCAGCGGCACCAGCGCCTCGCGCAGGCGGTCGGGGCCGGCGCCGGCGCGGCGGAAGGCGTCGACGTTCTGCCAGCTCGGCAGGAAGCGGGCGAGCTGGGTCGGGTCGGCGGCCTCGACCTCCTTGCGCAGGCGGGCGAGGCTGGCGCGGCGGACCCGGCGCAGGACTTCGGAGTCGCACCACTCGCGCTCGGTCCCCTCCGGCAGCAGCTCGCCGCGGACCATCGCCCCTTCGCTCTCGAGCTCGCGCAGGGCCGGCGAGGGGTCGACGCCGTAGCGCCCGGCCAGGCGCGCGGTCGGGAAGGGGCCGTGGGTGCGGGCCCAGCGGCGGACCAGGGCGCGCATCGCGTCCGGGTGGTCCTCGAGGAAGGTCTCCGGCAGGCCGCCCGGCGGCGGCACCCCGAGCGCGTCGCGGTAGAGGCCGGCGTCCTCGGCGGCGATGTAGCGCTCCTCGCCGGCGATCCGGACCTTGGCGACGCGGCGCTCGGCGACCAGCTTCTCCAGCATCGAGGCGGCCGAGTAGCCCTCGGTCACCCGTTCGTCGCACTCCGCCGCGGTCAGGTCGCCGAGGTTGCGCAGCAGCTGCTGCAGGGCGTCGCGGTCGCCGGCGCGGCCGGCCTCGGTGCGGTGCTGCAGCTGCTCCTCGACTTCGACCAGCGCCTCGGGGTCGATCAGTTCGCGCAGCTCCTCCTGGCCCAGCAGCTCGCGCAGGAGGTCGCGGTCGAGCGCCAGCGCCGCCGCCCGCCGCTCGGCGTTCGGCGTGTCCCCCTCGTACATGTGGGTGGCGACGTAGTCGAACAGCAGCGAGGAGGCGAAGGGCGAGGCGGTCGGGGTCTCGACCTCGACCAGGCTGATCTGGCGCGCGTGCAGCTTGCGCAGGAGGTCGGCCAGCGCCGGCAGGTCGAGCACGTCCTGCAGGCACTCGCGGTAGGTCTCGAGGATGACCGGGAAGCGGGGGAAGTCCCGCGCCACCTCGAGCAGGCTCTGCGACTTCAGCCGCTGCTGCCAGAGCGGCGTGCGCTTGCCGGGGTAGGCGCGCGGGATCAGCAGCGAGCGGGCGGCGTTCTCGCGGAAGCGGGCGCCGAACAGGGCCGAGCCGGAGAGCTCGGCGACGATCAGGTCCTCGATCTCTTCGGGGTCGATCAGGACGAGGTCGGCGGGCGGCGGCTCGTCGGCGTCGGGGAGGTGGATGACGATGCCGTCGTCGGACCAGATCGCGTCGGCCTCGAGGCCGCGCTCGTCGCGGATCTTGGCGGCGAGGGCCAGGCCCCAGGCGGAGTGGACGCGGCCGCCGTAGGGCGAGAGGATGCAGAGCCGCCAGTCGCCGATCTCGTCGCGGAAGCGCTCGACCACGATCGTCTCGTCGGAGGGGACGACGCGGGTCGCCTGCTGCTGCTCGCGCAGGTAGGTGACGAGGTTGTTGGCGGCGCGCGGGTCGAGGTCGTACTCGGCGGCCAGCTCGGCCGGCTCGCGCGAGACCGCCTCGCGGGAGAAGGCGCCGATCGCCCGGCCCAGCTCGGCCGGGCGGCCGATCCCGTCGCCCTTCCAGAAGGGGACGGCGCCGGGGGCGCCGGGGGCCGGGGTGACGATCACCCGGTCGCGGGTGATTTCCTCGATCCGCCAGGTGGTGGCGCCGAGCAGGAAGGTCTGGCCGGGGCGGGCCTCGTAGACCATCTCCTCGTCGAGCTCGCCGACCCGGCGGCCGTCCGGCAGGTTGACGCTGTAGAGGCCGCGGTCGGGGATCGTGCCGGCGTTGGTGACGACCAGCGAGCGCGACGCCTTTGCGGCCGTGGATGGTGCCGCCGGTGCGGTCCCAGACGATCCGCGGCCGCAGGTCGGCGAAGCGGTCCGAGGGGTAGCGGCCGTCGAGCATGTCGAGCACGTTCTCCAGCTGCTCGCGCGAGAGGTCGTGGAAGGACTCGGTGGCGGTGACCAGGCGCTCGACCGCGTCGACCTCCCACTCGTCCATGGCCGCCATCGAGACCAGGTGCTGGGCGAGCACGTCGAGCGGGTTCTGCGGGATCACCGTCTCCTCGATCTCGCCTTCGCGCATGCGCCGCGCGACGACCGCGCACTCGAGCAGGTCGCCGCGATATTTGGGGAAGATCCGGCCTTTGGAGACCTCCCCGAGGCCGTGGCCGGCGCGGCCGATCCGCTGCAGGCCGCGGGTCACCGACTTCGGCGACTCGACCTGGATCACCAGGTCGACGGCGCCCATGTCGATGCCCAGCTCGAGCGAAGAGGTAGCGACAAGGCAAGGGAGCTCGCCAGACTTGAGCATCTCCTCGACCAGAGTGCGCTCCTCATGCGAAAGCGACCCGTGGTGAGCTCGCGCGATCTCGACGTACGCGGGCGGAGCGGAGGGGGAGGTCTCGCCGTCACGAACAGCGGGAGGTTCCGTCGAGACCTCCCCCTCCGCTCCGTGGCCGGCGTGCTCAGTGGCCGGCAGCTCTTGCTCGCCTTCGCCGTTGGCAAGCTCGTTGAGGCGCTTGGCCAGGCGCTCAGAAGCCCTACGGTTGTTGACGAAGATGATCGTGGAGGTGTGGTCTTGGACCAGCTCCAAAAGCTTCGGGTAGATCGCGGGCCAGATTGAGCGGACGTGGGCGGCGGGCTCGACTTCGGACGGGGGATTGCCGTTCTCGCTCGGGTAGGCGGGGGCGCCCGGATCCGACATGTCCTCGACCGGCACCACGATCTCCAGGTCGAGCTTCTTCACCCGTCCCGCATCAACGATCTTGCACTCCCTCTTCGGCCCGACAAGAAACTTCGCGATCCGCTCCAACGGCCTCTGAGTAGCCGAAAGCCCGATCCGCTGAATCCCGCCTCCCCCGCTGCCGCCCATCCCTCTGCCACCCGAACCTTTGGCCGTCTCGGTGCCAGCGGCCGATGAGGAGGAGTCAGGGGAGGGCTCTGACGAGCCTCCCGGCTGTTGCTCGGCAGAGTCCTCCCCTGACTCCTCCCTTGCAGACCCCTGAACCAGAGCGTCCAACCGCTCGAGCGTCAACGCCAGGTGCGCCCCTCTCTTGGATTGTGCGACCGCATGGATCTCGTCGACGATCACCGCTTCGGTCGTCGCCAGGATCCCGCGCACGTTCGAGGACAGCATCAGGTAGAGCGACTCCGGCGTGGTGATGAGGATGTCCGGCGGCGTTTTCGCCATCGCGCGGCGCTCGGACTGGGGCGTGTCGCCGGTTCGCAGCCCGACCGAGATCTCCGCCCCGATGCCCCGCAGCGGCGCCCGCAGGTTGCGCTCGATGTCGTAGGAGAGCGCCTTCAGCGGCGAGACGTAGACGAGGCGCACTCCCGTCCCCAGCTGGGGCGCCCGGGCCAGCTTGTCGATCCCCCAGAGGAAGCTGGCCAGGGTCTTGCCGGAGCCGGTCGGGGCGCAGATCAGCGCGTTGGCGCCACCGGAGATCGCCTCCCAGCCGCCCGCCTGCGCGGGCGTCGGCCCCTCGAAGGAGGCCTCGAACCAGTTCCGCACCGGCGCGCTGAACGGCGCCAGCGGGTCAGATCCCTTAGTCGATTTCGCCTTGGTGGCCAACCCATCAATCCTACGCAGCCAACATCACCGCCCAGAATCAAGTGGTATCCGGTTCGCTCAGGTGCCTCGCCCCGAGCCGTCAACCCACTCTCGGAATCCGGCCGCGCATCCGAGATTTGCCCCACCCTGCTGGGGTCAAGGTCGGATACGCCGCTGAGGCGTCCCGGCGAGCCCCGCCACGGGCGGCTAGCAGGACGCGAGGGCACCCACCTGACGGAACCGATACTCATGAGCAACGCTATTCAGGCGACCGAGGACGCCGTGACACGCAGGTCCGGCGCCGCCAGACGCGCGCATGGAATTTCGGCGTGAACCCGGCGCCCGCTAGGGCGTGCCGCCGGCGAACTTGACGTAGGCGAACCAGGACTTCTTCGGGATGAAGCCTTTGGCGAAGAGGCCGGAGCCGTCGCAGAAGTTGCAGGCGCCCGGGTCGTCGTCGACCGAGAACCAGTAGACCCGCTCCAGCTTCCATTTCACCTGGTTGCGCTCGAGCAGGCTGAAGGCGCCCTTGAGCTGCCTCACCTGGCCCGCCGGGCCCTGGGCGAAGGAGTTGCTGCCGTCGGAGGCGGGCGGGCCGGAGCTCCAGCCGAGCTCGGTGATCCAGAGCTTCTTGGCGGCATCGCCGTTTTTCTTCAGGACCGCGCGCACGTCTTCGATCTTTTCGGTCAGGTTCTTGTAGCTGCCGGTGTAGGGATGCAGGGCGATGCCGTTGAACTTGGCCTTGATTCCCGGGGTCGCGTGGTACATCTGATTGAGGAAGTCGGCGGCGAAGTAGGCCTGCGGGGGGCTCTTCTTGAAGGTCGCCTCGATCGGCGTCGCGAACATCCCGCCGAGGATCAGCTGCGCCCCCGGGTCGACGCCTTTGATCGCGCCATAGGAGATATTCACGAGCTTGCCGTAGTCGGCCGGGTTGGGCCGGGCGACGAAGTACTTGAAGTTCTCCTCGTTCCAGATCTGCCAGGTCCGGATCGGATGCTTCGGCACGCCCGGGTTTTCGGCCCAGAAGCTGCCGTTCGGCCCATAGCGGAGGACGGCCTGGGTGACGAAGTTGGCCCAGCCGCTGCGCTGGGCACCGGTCTTGACCGGCAGCGTGACCGGGCTGCCGAACTGATGGTCGACCGCGACGGCCCAGCTCGGGGCGCCGCTGAGGAAGGGCAGCACCTCGAGGCCCGCCGAAGTGGCGCCCCGGACGAGGTTGTCGATCCCCCCCCATTCGATCGGGCCACCCTGGACCGGCTGCACGGAGCTCCAGCCGATCGGGATGCGGACGCTGTCGACGCCGCCGCGCTTGAGCCGCTGGAACTGTTCGGCCGTCGGCGGCGCCTGGGGGACGACGCCCCAGAACTTGGCCGGAACCGCCTCAGCCGAAGCGGCGAAGGCGCCGATTGCCGTCAGCGAGACCGCCAGAGCGGCAATCCAGGCACGCAGCTTCCACATCCTCGACTTCCTCTCTGTCGACATCGACTAGCTGGCCTCAGGCGAGACGTGCCCGTCGGGGCCGCCACGCTGGCGCCGCTGGCGAATCACGACCACGGCGATCGCAATGGCCATAACAGCGGCGATCGCGATAAGGATCGGCACCACGGGCGAAGAGCCGCTGTCGCTGGATTCGCCGGTGGGCGCCTTGCCGAGCGACTTTGCAAGCGCGATCTTGCCGGCCGGGGAGAGGTTGCCTGGGTTACCCTGCTGCGTGCCGGGGTTGCCCTGGCCCGTGCCCCCGTTGTGAGTGCCCGTGCCACCGCCCGAACCGGCTTCTTCTTCTTCCGATGAGTCTTTTTCCGATCCCCCCGGGTTATTCGAGTCACCCTGGTTCTGGGTTCCGCCCTGCTTCTTGGACGTGGTCGCCGGCGCTTCCTTCGTCGGAATCGCGCCGGTAGCACTCGGCGGAGCGTCGCGGTATTCGATGCCGCTCGCGTCTTCTGCCTGAGCCACCGGTACAAAACAAGCCAATGCCAGCAAAGCAAGCACTGACAAAAGCCCGAGAAATGAGTGGCCCGAGCGGGTCGTCGGGTGTTGGCGCATCCCATGCATGGCGCGGAAGGTTAGACCAAACGGCGGCGTTGATCGCTCCGAGCGTCCTGATCGTCGGCCTGGCCCTGGCCGGCGGCGGCTACGGGGTCTCAGCTCGCCATGTGGCCGGGCTCGGCGTCTGGCTGCTGGTGGTCGCCCTGCTGGCTCTGGGGACCGCGACCCGCGCGGCTTTTGCCCGGCCGTTCTACTGGGCGAGTGGACTGATCTGCGGACTGGCGCTTTTGTCTGCACTTTCATCCCTCTGGTCGGGTTCGATGGAGCTGAGCGTGATCGAGGCAGACCGGGTGCTGGTCTACCTGGGGTTCTTTCTTGCCGCCTTCCTCATCGCCCAAACCGACGAAAGGCGCCAACGTTTCGCTGAAGGCATTGCGATTGCCGTCACTTTGGTTGCCTTTTTGGGACTGGCAAGCCGTCTCCTGCCTGAAATTGTCAGTGTCGCCCACTCTCTTGGAGCGGGATCGAGGTTGCGCTACCCGCTCGGGTACTGGAATGCGAACGGGGCGACGTTCGGGATCGCGGCGGCCCTGCTGCTCTGGACCAGTCGCCGCTCGAGCTGGGCTGCCCTGCGCTGGGCCTCGGTCGCGGCGATGCCTGCGGTCCTGCTGGCGCTCTACTTCACCTACTCGCGCGGCGGCCTGCTCTCACTGCTGGTCGCGGCGGGGTGCCTGCTGGCGCTCTCGCGGGACCGGCTCTGGCTGCTGGCGACGCTGGCGATCGGGGCGATCGGGGCGCTGCCGGCGGTGCTGGCGGTACAGGCGCGCCGCAGCTTGGCGGACAGCATCGCCAACCAGGCCGCGGTCGACCAGGGCCTGACCGTGCTGCTGATCCTGCTCGCCGGGACCGCGCTGGCGCTGGCGCTGTTTGCCGGCCTGCGGGCGCTCGAGCGGCGCGAGGGCAGGCTGACCGGGCAGGCGGTGCGGCTCTCGCAGAGCCCGGTGCTGCTGAAACGAGTGGCGATCGCGGCGGCGCTGGTCGCGATCGGGGTCGTGATCGCCGTCGGCGGCCGCGCCTGGCACCAGTTCTCCAGCTCCGACCTGCAGTTCCCCAACCAGCCCGAGAAACACTTCGGCCAGCTCTCTGGCGCCGGGCGCCACGACTTCTACCGGGTCGCTGTCGACTCCTTCGAGGAAAAGCCGCTGCTCGGCCACGGCGCCGGCACCTACGAGTTCTCCTGGGAGCGCCTGCGCTCGATCGACCTCCCCGTCCACAACGCCCACTCGCTCTACCTGGAAGCGTTCAGCGAGCTCGGCCTGGTCGGCGGGCTGATGATGCTGGGCCTGTTCGGGGCCCTGCTCTGGACCGGTTTCGCCGCCTGGAGGGCGGCGACCGGGGCTCGGCGCGAGCTCTGTGCGGCGCTGTTCGCCGCGATGGCCGCCTTCGCGGTCGGCGCCGCCTTCGACTGGTTCTGGGAAATCGCCGCGCTGGGGGCGGTCTTCTTCCTCGCCGCCGGGGCCCTCGTCGCAGTGAGATGCGCGCAGCTCGCCGCCGGGGCGACGGGGAAAAGGCGGGACGGGCCCCGCTACGGCTTGGCGGTGAGCGGGCTGGTCCTCGCCTGGATCGCGGCGATCGGCGCTGGTCGGACCGCTGCTGGTCCAGCACGAACTGAAGTCGAGCCAGCACGCGGCGGCGGATGGAGACCTGGCCGGTGCCGTCAGCCACGCCGGCACCGCCCGCTCGATCGAGCCCTGGGCCGCCTCCCCCTACGTGCAGCTCGGCCTCCTGGCCCAGCTACAGGGCGAACTGCCCGTGGCAAGCGAACGACTGACGCAGGCGATCGAACGCGAAGACCGCAACTGGCAGCTCTACTACCTGCGCTCGAAGGTCGAGCACGAAGCCGGCGAAGCCGTGCAAGCGCAAGCGGACCTTGCTCAGGCCCACGAGCTGAACCCACTCGAGACCTGCTTCCAAGCGGGCTGGAACTGTGGATAGGCGCAGGATGACCCGGCAGGCCCAGAAAGCGCCCGCGCCGCGGGCCGTTCCCCGCCCTCCGGCGAACCTGCCGCAGCCGCCGCGAACCGACGTCGCGGCGCGGCTGGGCCTGGTCGGGCCGGAGGGATCGCGGCGGCGCGGGGCGCTACTGCGGCGCCTGCTGGCGGCGGGCGACTGGTTTGCCCTGATCGGGGCGCTCTGCGTCGCCACCGCGACGACCTCGACCACCGACGTCGCGGTGCTCTTCTGGGCGGTGATGTTCAGCCCCGTCTGGATCCTCGTGCTCAAGCTCCACGGCCTCTACGACAACGACCACCGGCGGATCCGCCACAGCACCCTGGACGAGCTCTCCAGCCTGGTCTCGGCCAGCGCCCTCGGCACCCTCGCCCTCGACGGCCTGCTGGCCCTCGGCCCGACCGGGCCGCTCTCGCCGCGCAGCGCGATCCTGGTCGGCATCGTCGCCTTCCTCGGCAGCTTCGTCTCCCGCGGGGTCCTGCGCTTCCTCTGGCACCGGCTGACCGGCTTCGCCGCCGGCGTCGTGCTCGGGGCCGGTCGAGGCGATCGGCGTCGTCGCCCGCCGGGTCGCAACCCATCCCGAGGCGCGCCTGCACCTGGTCGGCTACCTCTCGCTGGAGGCCGAAGACGGGGGCCTAGCCCGGACGGCCTGCCCTGGCTCGGCTCCGTCGCGGAGATCTCCGAGATCGCCGAGCAGCACGACATCGAGCGGGTGATCGTGACCGAGCAGGAGATGAGCGAGCCCGCCGCCGAGCGGCTGATCGAGGAGTGCAAGGAGGTCGGGCTGGGGCTGACCTTCCTGCCCCAGCACTTCGGCCTGCTCGGGCCGGGCATCGAGCTCAACCGCCTGGCCGAGCTGCCGGTGCTCGACTTCCGCTTCTCCGACCCGCCGCGCTCGACCCTGGCGATGAAGCGCGGCGTCGACGTCGTCGTCTCGGCGCTGCTGCTGGTGGCTGCTCTCGCCGCTGCTGCTGGCGATCGCGCTGGCGATCCTGCTCGACTCCGGCCGCCCGGTCCTCTTCCGCCAGCGCCGGGCCGGGATGGAAGGGGAGCCGTTCACGGTCCTCAAGTTCCGCACCATGGTCCCCGACGCCGAGGAACGGCTCAGCGACCTGGTCGACCTGCACAGCCTCGACCGAGCCCGCCTTCAAGATCGCCAACGACCCCCGTGTGACCCGAGTCGGGCGGATCCTGCGGCGCTTCAGCCTCGACGAGATCCCCCAGTTCGCGAACGTGCTCAAGGGCGAGATGTCGCTGGTCGGCCCGCGGCCCGAGGAGGAGGCGGTGGTCGCCCTCTACGACGAGCGCCAGCGCCAGCGGCTGGCGGTGAAGCCGGGGATGACCGGGCCGATGCAGGTCTACGGTCGCAGCGACCTCACCTTCGAGGAGCGCCTGGCGATGGAGCGCGACTACCTCGACAACCTCTCGATCGCCGGCGACCTGGCGATCCTCCTGCGCACGCCCGGCGCCGTCGTCCGCGGCGAGGGCGTCTGAGCGCCCACCGATGAGTTCCGCGGTTCCAAACCCACCGATACCGGGGGAATCGAACCGCGCAACGGTCGACCTCGAGGTCGCGATCGTCAGCCATGGCGCCGAAGCGCTGCTGCGGCGCTGCCTGGCCTCGCTGCGGGCGCACCCGGCGAGCGGGACGATGCGGGTCACGGTGGTCGACAGCGGCAGCCCCGACGGCACCGCGGACATGGTCGCGCGCGAGTTCCCCGAGGTGCGGCTGCTGCGGCACGGCAACATCGGCTTCTCTGCCGCCAACAACCTGGTCCTGCGCGAGAGCGAGGCGGCGGCGGTGCTGCTGCTCAACCCCGACACCGAGGTCTACGCGGGGACGCTGGACGCGGCCCTGGCGCGGCTGCGGGCCGGGCCACGGATCGGGATGGTCGGGGTCAAGCTGGTGCGGGAGTCGGGCGAGCTCGACCACGCCTGCAAGCGCTCGTTCCCGACGCCGCTGAGCGCGCTCGCCCACTTCACCGGGATCGGGCGCGCCGAGGGCGCCGCCGGCGTGCTCAGCCAGTACCGGGCGACCGCGCTCGGCGACGACGAGCCGGGCGAGGTCGACGCCGTCAACGGCGCCTTCATGCTCTGCCGGGCGGAGGCCGTGCGAGAGGTCGGTCTGCTCGACGAGGGCTACTGGCTCTACATGGAGGACCTCGACTGGTGCCACCGCTTCTGGGACGCGGGCTGGAAGGTCTTCTACGAGCCCGCGGGCGTCGCCCTGCACGTCAAGGGCGCCTCCAGCGGCGCCCGCCGCCGTCCCAGACAGGAGATCGCCTTCCACCGCGGCATGGCCCGCTTCTACCGCCGCTTCGACGCCCCCGAGCACAACCCCGTGCTGAACGCAGCGGTCTACGCGGGCGTCGGCGCCAAGCTGGCCGTCTCCCTGGCGATCACCGCCGCTCGGCGTTCCTGAACCGAACTGCATCAAGTTCTCGCCCCTCGAGGGTGAAAAATTGATGCAGTTCGCTACTCGGGGGCGGGACGGCGGGTGACCGCCGACGAGCGGCCCTGGGTCGCGTAGATCCAGCGGGAGCGACGACCGAAGACCGGCCCGGTCTTGAGTCGATCGGTCTTACGAACCAGGAGCAGGGAGAAGAGGGCGCCGAGCAGGGCGATCCCGGCGGAGACCGAGAACATCACCTGGAAGGCCTCGACGTGGGCGGCGACGACGTCGCCGATCGCGGTCTTGATCAGGTGTGGCTCCGGCAGGTTCTTCAGCCCCGACTGCTCGGCGTGGAGGATGAACTCGCGGAAGCGTTCGGTCTGCTCCGGGGTGGGGTGGATACCGCGGGAGGCGAGCTTCTCGTCGAGGATGTGGAAGTTGACGGCAAGCTCGACCGCGGCCAGGATCGCGATCCCGAACGCGCCTCCGAGCTGCTCGGAGGTGTTGATCATCCCCGCCGCCTCGCCGCTGTCCTTCTCCGGCACCGCGGTCAGCCCGGTCGGGTCGTTGACGGTGAGCACGATGCCGAGGCCGAGGCCCTGCAGCAGCAGGCCCGGGATCAGCGCCAGCGCCGAGCGATCGGAGACCGCGAGGGCGAGCACGCACCCCAGAGAGGGCGAGGGTGAGGAAGCCGGCGACCAAGGGCCAGCGGCCGCCGAAACGGTCGAAGGCCCTTCCGGAGAGCGGGCCGGCGAGGATGATCGGGATCGTCGCCGGGATCAGCGCGATCCCCGCCGTGGCAGGCGAGATGCCGACCACGAGCAGGAGGAAGAAGGGCGTCAGGTAGCCGAGCCCGAGCTCGACCATTCCGGCCAGGAACTGGCTGATGTTGGAGGCGAGGAAGTTCTCGTGACGGAAGAGGCCGAAGTTGAGCATCGGGTTGGCGGCGCGGCGCTCGATCGCGATGAAGAGCGGGACCAGGAGGGCACCGGCGAGCAGCGGGATCACGGTCGCCCCTTCCCCCCAGCCCCCCTGTGCTCCCTGGCTGAAGCCGAAGACGAGCGCGGCGACCGCGAGCGCGAAGACGCTCACCCCGGGCAGGTCGATGTCGCGCGAGGCCTCCGGGTCCGGCGGCAGGTCCGGCGTCGCCCGCAGGGTGAGGCCGATCGTGATCAGCGCCAGCGGCACGTTGACGAGGAAGACGAGGCGCCAGTCGATCGTCGTCAGCAGCCCTCCCAGAACCGGCCCCAGCGCCGCGAAGAAGGCCGAGGCGCCGGCGAGGATGCCCAGCGCGGCGCCCTTCTCCTCCCGCGGGTAGACGGCGCTGACGATCGCCAGGGCGGTCGGCATCATCAGCGCCGCGCCGGCCCCCTGGATCGCCCGCGCCGCGATCGCCCACTCGATCTCCTGGGCGGCGCCCATCGCCGTCGTCGCCGCGGCGAACAGCACGGCACCGGCAATGAAGACCCGGCGCATCCCGAAGAGATCGCCGAGCCGGCCGCCGAAGACCATCAGCGCCGCCAGCGGGATGATGTTCGCCGTCAGCAGCCACTGCGACTGCGAGACCGAGGCGCCGAGCCCCTGGATCGCGTCCGGCGTCGCCAGCGGCACCGCCGTCTGGTCGACCAGGATCATGCTGCTCGCCAGCGTCATCGCCGCCAGCGTCAGCTTCCTGCTCATCGGCTCAGAAGGGAAGGGTCTCGGCGATTTCGGCGAGCTTCGGGGCGCTCTTGTCGCGCTCGGAGAGCAGCGGATCCTCGACCTGCCAGTCGACACCGACGTCGGGGTCGTCCCAGGCGATGCCGGCCTCGGTCAGCGGGTCGTAGAGGCTGGAGACGAGGTAGGTGACGTCGGCGACCTCGCTGAGCACGGCGAAGCCGTGGCCGAAGCCGACCGGGACGAAGAGCTGGCGGTGATGCTCGTCGTCGAGCACGTGCGCCTCCCACTGGCCGTAGGTCGCCGAGTCGCGGCGCAGGTCGACGGCGACGTCGAGGATCGCCCCGCGCGGGCAGCGGACCAGCTTCGCCTGGCCCGGCTCGGTCTGGAAGTGGATCCCCCGCAGCGTGCCCTTGGAGGAGCGCGAGTGGTTGTGCTGGACGAACTCGACGTCGACCCCGAGCTCGGCCCAGGCGTCGCGGCTGAAGGTCTCGACGCATGAAGCCGCGCTCGTCGCCGTGGACCTGGGGCTCGATCAGGACGACGCCGTCGAGCTTCGTCTCCAGCGCCTGAGCCACTAGCCCAGCGACTTGCCGTACTGCTTTTCGTAGTACTCGCGGTACTCGCCGGAGCGGATCGGGCCCCACCACTCCTCGTTGTCGCGGTACCAGGCGACGGTTTTCTCCAGGCCCTCGGCGAAGTGGACCTGGGCCTCCCAGCCCAGCTCCTCCTTCAGCTTCGCGCTGGACAGCGAGTAGCGGCGGTCGTGGCCGGGGCGGTCCTGGACGTACTCGATCAGCGACTCGTCCTTGCCGGTCAGCTCGATCACCCGCTTGATCACCTCGATGTTCTCGCACTCGTCGGGGCCGCCGACGTTGTAGGCCTCGCCGGCCTTGCCCTTCATCAGCACCGTGTGGATGCCGCGGCAGAAGTCCTCGACGTAGAGCCAGTTGCGGACCTGCTTGCCGTCGCCGTAGACCGGCAGCGAGTCGCCGTGCAGGGCGTTCAGCGTGATCAGCGGGATCAGCTTCTCCGGGTACTGGCGCGGGCCGTAGTTGTTGGAGCCGCGCACGATCGAGGCCTCGATGCCGTAGGTGTGGACGTGGGCGGTGACCAGCAGGTCGCCGGCCGCCTTCGTCGCCGAGTAGGGCGAGGAGGGGTCCAGCGGCGAGGTCTCGGTGAAGGAGCCGGACTCGATCGAGCCGTAGACCTCGTCGGTCGAGACCTGCAGGTAGCGGGAGACGCCGAGCTCGCGGGCGGCGTCGAGCAGGGTGCCGGTGCCGATCACGTGGGTGCGGGCGAAGGCGTCCTGGTCGTCGATCGAGCGGTCGACGTGGGACTCGGCGGCGAAGTTGACGACCGCGTCGACGCCCTCCATCGCCTCGCGCACGATCTCCGGGTCCTCGATCGCCCCCTCGATCAGCTCGACGCCGTCGGGCAGGTTCTCCGGCCGGCCGGCGTAGGTGAGCTTGTCGAGCACGGCGATCTCGTGCTCGTCGCCGGCGATCCGGACGTAGGTGGATCCGATGAAACCGGCGGCGCCGGTGACCAGGAGCTTCACGATGCATGCCTCCTCGGCTTGTCGTTGGGCGAGATAGCCGGCCAGCCCGTCCTGCCAGGAGGGCAGCCGGATCGCGTGTTCGCGCTGGCTGGTCAGGGCCGAGAAGGGCGGGCGCGGCGCGGGCCGGCCGAATTCCTCGGTGGTGATCGAGAGCACCTTGCACTCGACCTTGGCCTGCTCGAAGATCTCACGCGCGAACTCGTACCAGGAGCACTGGCCGGCGGCCGCCATGTGGTGGATGCCGAACTCGATCCCCTCGATCAGGCGGACGATCCCGTAGGCGAGGTGCCAGGTGTAGGTCGGCGAGCCGACCTGGTCGCGGACGACCAGGACCTCGTTGCCGCTGGTCGGCGAGGCGCAGCATCGTCTCGACGAAGTTGGGGCCGCCGATCCCGAACAGCCAGGCCGAGCGGACGACGAAGTGGCGCTTGTTGGCGGCGATCGGTCGCCTCCTCGCCGGCCAGCTTGGTGCGGCCGTAGGCGGAGAGCGGCGCGACCTGGTCGCTCTCCACGTAGGGGGCGCCCTTGGCGCCGTCGAAGACGTAGTCGCTGGAGACGTAGACGACGCTGGCGCCGACCGCGGCGGCGGCCGCGGCGACGTTGCCGGCGCCGGTGCCGTTGACCGCGAAGGCGGCCTGCTCGTCGGCCTCGGCGCCGTCGACGTCGGTCCAGGCGGCGCAGTTGATGACCACGTCGGGACGCTCGAGGTCGAACTTCTTCGCCAGCGCCGGCGGCGTCGGTGATGTCGAGCTCGGCGCGGCCGAAGCCGACGACGTCGTGGCCGGCGTTGCCGGCGGCGAGCATCACGTCGCGGCCCAGCATCCCCGCCGCGCCGGTCACCAGGAGCTTCACGACGACGGCCCCACTAGACGATTTTGATCTCGCAGTTGTCGCCGACCAGCAGGCGCAGGGTCTTCGGCGGGCCGTCGCTGCGGGTCAGCTTGACGTTGCGGCCGAGCAGGCTCGCCTCCATCCGCGTCTCCAGGTCCTCGACCACGGAGTCGGAGAGGATGATCGAGTGCTCGACCTCGGAGCGGCGCACGTGGACGCCGTCGCCGATCGAGGTGTAGGGGCCGATGTAGGCGTCCTCGATGCAGGCGCCGGCGCCGATCACGGCCGGGCCGCGGACGACCGAGCGGGTCAGCGTGGCGCCCGCGGCGACGACGACGCGGCCCTCGACCCGGGACTCCTCGTCGATCTCGCCCTCGAGCTTCGTCTCCAGCTCCTCCAGCACGAGGCGGTTGGCCTCGAGCATGTCGGCGAGCTGGCCGGTGTCCTTCCACCAGCCGCGCACGACCTCGGACTGGACCTTGTGGCCGTCGTCGATCAGCGCCTGGATCGCCTCGGTGATCTCGTACTCGCCGCGCCAGGAGGGCTCGAGCGCGCGGGCGGCGTCGAAGATCGCCGGCGTGAAGAGGTAGACGCCGACCAGGGCCAGGTTCGAAGGCGGGTCTTTCGGCTTCTCGATCAGGCGCACGATGTGGCCGCTCGTCGTCGAGCTCGGCGACGCCGTAGGACTGCGGGTCGTCGACCGGGGTGAGCAGGATCAGCGCGTGCGGCTCGTCGGCGCGGAAGGTGGCGACCAGGCCGCGCAGGCCGTCGCGCAGGAGGTTGTCGCCGAGGTACATGACGAAGGGCGAGTCGCCGATGAAGTCGGCCGCGGTGAGGACCGCGTGGGCGAGCCCGGCGGGCTTGTCCTGGACGATGTAGGTGATCTCGGCGCCGAACTGGGAGCCGTCGCCGGCCGCCTCGCGGATCTCGTCGCCGGTCTCGGGGGCGATGATGATCCCGATCTCCTTCACCCCGGCGTCAACCAGCGCCTCGATCCCGTAAAAGAGCACGGGCTTGTTGGCGACGGGCACGAGCTGCTTCGCCGAGGTGTGGGTGATCGGGCGCAGCCGGGTCCCGGCGCCGCCCGAGAGGATGAGTCCCTTGAGGTCTTGCACCGGCGGGAAGGCTACTGGGCGCGCTCGGCAATCGCCCGAAGCTCTGAAAGAGTGACCGCCAATGTCTTCAGGCGGGCGGATCGAACGGGTGGTCCTCTCGACGCCCTTCCTCGGCGCCGCGATCGCGATCTTCACCTGGCCGATCTACGCGATCGTTCCCCGGGTCGGGGTCGATCCCTCCTGGGTCGCGGGTCTCTATATGGGGACCGCGCAGGGGCTTCAGTTCGGCAAGCAGTTCGTCTTCGCCTACGGCCCGCTCGGGTTCTTGCAGGAACCCGCGCTCTACGACACCGGCCTCTGGATGCTCTCGTTCGCGTACCAAAGCCTGATCCACGTCGCCCTGGCGATCTCGCTGCTGTGGGTGGCGCGGCGTGCGCTGCCGCGGGTGCCGGCGCTGGCCGCGACCTACGTGCTGCTGGTCGTCGGCTACCTCGAGGGGGCGATGGTGCTGCTCGCCTTCATCTGGTGCGTCGTCGCCCTCGACGAGGAGGCGCCGCGCTTCGCGACGCCGCTGGTCGTCTGCGGCGGTGGCGCGGTGGCGGCAATCGAGCTGCTCGGCAAGGCGAACTTCGGGATCGCCGTGCTCGCCTTCGGCGCGGTCGCCCTGACCGGGCTGGAGAATCGCCGCCGCAACCTCCCGCTCTTCGCGGGAATCGCCATCGCCGGGCTGGCCGCCCTCTGGCTCATTTCCGGACAGGCGCTCGCGAACGTTCCCGACTTCGTCGCGAACATGGCCCAGGTGATCGGCGGCTACTCGGCAGCGATGGGCGCCGACCTCGGCGGCTTCGGCTGGGAGCTGCCGGGCGCCCTGGCCGCGATCGCCCTGCTGTTGGCCGCGGTGGCGCTGGCGGGCCGGGACCGACCGCTGTCGCGGCGGTTAGCCCTGCTGGCCCTGGGCGCCCTCTTCACCTTCGTCAACTTCAAGCAGGGCTTCGTGCGCCAGGGCCCCGACAGCCGCGCCCAGTTCTTCGTGATCATGCTCGGCGGCGGATTGACGCTCGCCGCCCTCCTCCCGATGCGGCTGCCCACCCTACCGTCCTGGTCGGCCCCCGTCGCCCTGGTCGTGCCGCTGCTGGTGCTGACCGTGATGGCGCTGCCGAACCCGTCCTTCTGGCGCTCGCTGGCACCGGGCGACCACGCCTCGTTCCTGCGCGACGACCTCCACGCCTTCTTCAGCTCAGGGGAGCGCGAGCGGGTTCAGAGCGAAGGCCGGGAGGCGATGGTGGCGGCCTACGATCTCGACCGCGGCACCCTGCGCCTGCTCGGCCGACGCCCCGTTCACATCGACCCTCTCGAAATCGGCGTGGCCTGGGCCTACGGGCTGAACTGGCACCCTCTTCCCGTGATCCAGGACTACCAGGCATACACGCCGAGCTTGGACCGGCTCAACGCCGAGGCGCTGGCCGGCGACGCCGCCCCGGCGAGGATCCTGCGCCAGAACACGGACTCGGCGAGCGGCGAGGAAGCGGTCGACGACCGCTATCCGGGCTGGAGCCCCCCGGCGGCGAAGCTGGCGATGCTCTGCGACTACCGGGCGCTGCGCACGACCGAACGCTGGCAGGTGCTCGGGCGCAGCGGCGATCGCTGCGGCTCGGTGCGGCCGCTCGGCAGCGTCGACGCCGAGAGCGGCGAAGAGATCGCCGTGCCGGCGCCGCCGCGACCCCGGGACATCATCTTCGCCCGCATCCACGGCCTCGGCGTCGACGGCTGGGAAAAGCTGCGCTCGTTCGCCTACCGGGCCCGCGACAGGACCGTGACCTTCGACGGGGGGCGGAGCTGGCGCCTGGTCGCGGCGACCGCCGAGGACGGTCTGATCATGCGCGCCGCACCCGGCGTCGACTTCCCGCGGCCGTTCCAGCTCGCCCCCGACGCGCGCCAGTTCTCGGTCGAGGTCGAAGGCAGCGACCCGCGACAGATCCAGGTCGAGTTCTTCGCCCAGAGGGTAGGTCGATGAGCGTCCCGGGCCGGCCGGCCGTCTACATCCCCAACTACAATGGCGCCGACCACATCGGCCGGGCGCTCCGCAGCCTGCGCGAGCAGAGCCGGCCGCTCGACGTCGTCGTCGTCGACAACGGCTCCGGCGATGACTCGCAGGCCCTCCTGCGGGAGGAGTTCCCCGAGGTGACGGTGCTGCCGCTGACCCGCAACATCGGCTTCGGGCCGGCGCTGAACCACGCCGTGCGCGAGCACCGGGCCGACCCGCTGATCTTCCTCAACAGCGACGTCGAGTGCGAGCCGCGCTTCGTCGAGGCGCTGCTCGATGCCGCCGCCGAGGGAGTGCAGTCGGTCGCCGGGTTACTGCTGCAGGAACGCGCCCCGGAGCTGATCGACTCCGCCGGGGTGGTCGCCGACCGCACCCTGATGGGCTTCGACTACCTGCACGGGGAGCCGCGCGAGGCGGCGGCGGGCGCGGCCGACCCGCTCGGTCCGACCGGCGGCGCCGCCCTCTACGACCGCGGCGCCTTCGAGGCCGTGGGCGGCTTCGACGAGCGCATCTTCCTCTACTACGAGGACCTCGACCTGGCTTTGCGGATGGCTGCCAGAGGCGCTCGCTGCCGACTGGCCGCGGACGCGACCGCGCTGCACGCCTATTCCGCAGGCCTCGGCGCCGGGAGCGCCGCCAAGTACAAGCGCACGGGTTGGAGTCGCGGCTACATGCTGCGCCGCTACGGGGTCATGTCCCATCCCCGCCTGGCCGCACGGGTGCTGGCGAGCGAGGGTGCGATCTGTGCCGGCCAGTTGCTGATGGACCGGACCGCGGCTGGGCTGCGCGGGCGGGTGCGGGGGTGGCGGGACGGTGGCGACGGCCCGGAGCTGAAGGCCGGCGAGGCCGGGCTGCTGGATATCTCGACCCGCCGGGCGCTGGCCCTGCGGCAGCGACGCCGCGGCTAAGCGCCGAGCCAGCGGCGAGCGCGGGCGGGGTCGCCCTCACGGCGCAGGCGGCGGCGCTCGCGCAGCAGCCGGGGCAGCCATCGCAGGGCGGCGAGCTTGCCACCGATGGTCGCCCGCAGGCGGCGCTGGGCGGCGGCGCGGGCAAGCGCCCCGACCTCTGCCCCGGCAATCCTGGGCACGGCCGCAAGCGGCATGAACTTGACCTGGGTGGCGAGCCGGTTGCGCGCCACCAGCCGCGCGTTCTCGGCGTGTGGGCGAGAGAAACCGGCCTCCCAGGAGGCGTTGCCGACGTGCCAGACGGCCGCCTCGGGCACGTAGGCGAAACGCCGGCCGAAGATCCGCGCCCGCACGTTGAGGTCGACGTCCTCGTAGAAGGCGAAGTAGCTCTCGTCATAGCCACCGAGCTCGCTGAACAGCTCGCGGCGCAGCAGGCAGGCGGCGCCGCAGACGCCGAAGATCTCGTGGACGTCCGGCAGACGCGCCGGCTGCGCCTCCCCCGCCCCGGTCTCGAAAGCACGGCCGTCACCGGTCAGGGCCTGACCGGCACTGTAGAGGCGAGCGGCAGCCGGGTCCCTGGGAGCACCCTCCCCCTCGAGCTGGAGGATCCGCGGCTGCACGCCGGCGAGCGCCGAGTCGGCCGCGAGCGCGTCTAACAGCAAGCCGATGCAGCCGGGCTCGAGCTCGGTGTCGGCGTTGAGGGCGAGGATCGCGCCGGCGACGACGCGGGGGGCGGCGAGGTTCATCGCGGCCGCGAAGCCGATGTTCTCGGGAAGCGCGACATGTGGCACTCCCTCCCGCTCTAGATATGCGACCGAGCCGTCGGTCGAGCCGTTGTCGACGACCAGCAGCTCGACCTCAACCCCCTGATCGTCGAGCGAACCGAGACAGCGCGGCAACAGGTCCAGCGAGTTCCAACTGGGGATGACGACGGCGACGGGCGGTGCGGGCTCCACAGGCCGGAAGCCTGACAGCCGCCGTTATGGTGCGCGCGATGGACAGGCTCAAGGCGTTCCGGCAGCACCTCGGCCGGTCCCTCTTCCCCCCTCACGGGCGGGCGCGATGACCTTCGGCAGGGGGGAAGCAGCGCTGCTGGTCACGGCGCTGCTGGTCCTGGCGGTGGTGCTGCAGCTGGCCCGGATCGGCTGGACCGGGTCGCTCAACTCGCTCTGGGCCGAGGACGGAGCGGTCTTCCTTCCCCAGGCCCTGACCCGCAGCTTCGGCCACGCCGTCAGCTCCGAATACTCCGGCTACCTGGTGCTGGTCCCCCGGCTGATCGCCGAGGTCGCCAGCGCGCTGCCGCTGCGCGACGCGGCGGCGACGATCTCGATTCTCTCGGCGGCCCTTGTGGCGCTTTCCGGGCTCGTGGTCTGGCACGCCACCTCCGGCCACATCGTCAGCCCCTATCTGCGCGGAGCGCTGGCGATAGCAACGGTGTTGACCCCGGTCGGAGGCCCCGAGACGATCGACTCCGCCTCCTACGCCTCCTGGTCGATGCTGGTGGCGACCTTCTGGCTGCTGCTCTGGCGCCCTCGCACCCGAACCGGGACTCTCCTCGGCGCCGTCTTCATCCTCGCCACCGCGCTCAGCAATCCCGGCGTCTGGTTCTTCATCCCGCTGGCGCTGCTGCGCGCGTTCGCCGCCCGTGACCGACGCGATTGGGCGCTTCTCGGCGCCCTCTTCGCCGGCGCCGCGATCCAGGTTGTCGCCGCAGCTTCCAGCAGCTACAAAGCCGTCGAGCCCCTCTGGAGCCGGGACATCTGGGCGGTGCTGTTGCAGCGGGTGGTCGACGGGACGGCTTTCGGGCTGCGCCTCGGCGGCGTCGCCTGGGCCCACCTCGGCTGGCCGCTGTTGGTCGCCCTGACGGTCCTCGGCGCCGTCGGACTCGCCCTCGGCCTCCGACAGGCTTCCTGGAGCATGCGCTATCTGGCCGCCATCGCCGTCCCGACGGCGATGGCGATGTTCGTCGTCTCCGTCTACCAACGCGCGGTCGGCAGCCTGATGCTGTGGCCGGCGGACTCCTACAACGGCTCCGGCGGCCGCTACTCGATCGTGCCCGTGATGATGCTTATCGGCGTCGGGCTGGCCCTGGTCGACGGATGGGAGCGACGCCACGGCGCACCCGGACGGCGCCCCTGGCTGGGCATCGCGGCGGCCGGCATGGTCCTCGTCTCCGTTGCCGTCTCCTTCTATGCCAGGGATCTCGCCGCTCGGGGCAACCCTCCCTGGAGCGCCTCGGTGGATGCGGCGGCCCGTGCCTGCAAGAGCGGGCATCTGAGCGAAGCGGTGCTGCAGATCTCACCGCCGGGGTTCGCGGCGGGGCTCTCCTGCTCGTCCATCCCGCGCCCGGCCGGCGGTAGCCGGGCATCCACCGACCGGCTCTAGGGTGCAGCGATGGCAGGGGTGTCACTGACGTTCACGCGCGAGCGATCCGCGATGCTCGCGGTCCTCACCGCAGCCGCGGTTGCCTGCCTGCTGGGCGCATCCGATCCCGTCTCCGCAGCGGATCACGGCGTCGGCACCGAGCTCTCGACCTGGTGCGGGTCGGCTGCACGGCGGCACTCGCGGTAGCCCTGCTGCTCGGCCCCGGAATTCTCCTGCGGCCGCTGGCGGACGTGAAGCTCAGCCTCGGGTTCCTGCCCCTGCCAGGGCTCGGGCTGCTGGCCGCGGCGGGCGGGCTGGCATGGCTGCTGGCGGGCACGGTCGAGCCACGCGTCGTCTGCTTCGCCGTGTTCGCCCCGGTGCTCGGGCTGCTGCGGGGGGGCTGCTCAGCGCCGGGCCCGACGACCTGCTGGATGCGGAGGAGAGCCGCGTCCTCGGGCTGGTCTCGCTGATGCTCGGGATCGCCGTCGCTCGCTCGATCTGGTCGTTGAGCACGGTCGGCGAACTCTTCGAAGGCACGATCTCCCGCAACCTCGTCGCCGAGGGCCGCCCGGACAGCCGCATCTCCTACTTCATCCCCCAGCTGATCGCCAACCACCGGGGCCCCTACAGCGGCGACGCGAACTATTTCTTCGCGCCCTACAACTTCTCCAGCCGCGGCCCCCTGGCGGGGCTGGCGAGCTCGCCGATCGTCTTCCTCTCCGGCGGCCGGCCGGAACTGGGTGCGCCGGAAGCGGCGTGGGCCCCGTTCGACGCCCAGGGCTTCATGGCCTACCGGCTGGCGACCATGACCTTCAGCCTGCACCCTCCTGCTCTCGCTCTGGGAGCTCGTCCGCCGGCTCGCGGGGACCAAGGCGGCCCGCCTGGCGGTGCTGCTCGGCGTCGCCACCCCGTTCCTCTATGCCGATCTCTGGTTCACCTGGCCGAAACTCCTGGCCGCCTCGTTTGTCGTGCTCGGTGCCCTCTGCGTGATTCAGCGGCGCTCGTTTCGCGGCGGCCTCCTGGTCGGCGTCGGCTATCTCTTCCATCCCAGCGCCCTGCTGGGCCTCTCGGGGGTCGGTCTGCTCTCGCTCTGGCCGCCACGGAGACCGAACTGGCTGCGCCCGAACCTGAGGGCGGCGGCGGCACTGGCGCTGGGGGTCGGCATCTTCGTCGCCGGGTGGCGGCTGCTGAACGGGTCCCACTACTTTCAAGGGCCGTTCCTCGAATACGTCACCCAGGCCTACCCCGACTACCACCCACCCTCAGCGCCTGGGTCGACTTCCGCCTGGCCTCGCTGGCCAACACGGTCGTGCCGCTCTTCCTGCCGATCGCCTTCGCCCACAACATCTCGATCAACACGGCCGGGGGCATCTCACCCGGAGTCGTGCACTTCTTCTTCCAGTACTGGACGGGCGTGCCGTTCGGCTTCGCGATCATCTTCTTGCCGCTTCTGCTCCACAGCCTCTGGCGGGCGCTGCGGCGCTGGACCTGGCCGGTCCTCGCGACCGTGCTCATGCCCTTCGCGCTCTTTCTCGTCTACTGGGGGGCATCGATCACCGGCATCCTGCGCGAGGGGATGCAGTGGTGGGTCCCGACCTTGCTCGCGGTGATCGCCCTGCAGCAGAATGCGGACGGCTTCCCCTGGCTGCGCTCGCGGCCGATCCGAGCGATCCTCGCGCTGCGCGGGGTCGAGGTCCTGGCCGTCGCCGTGGGCCCGGTGCTGGGAACCCATCAGATGAATCCGATCAGCAGCTCTTTCTCGCTCAACGACCTCGTCGCCTTCGCCGCGATCCTGATCCTCTCGCTGGCCCTGGTCGCGATGGTCTGGCGGGACACCGGTCGCCTGGTGGCAAACGAGGTCGATGAGGTCCCGATGCGCCCGGATCGCCCTGAGCCGTGGATAGCTCGGCCTCGATGAAGATCAGATCGCCTCGGCAGAGGCGATTCGCGGAAAGGTCGACCCGGCGGGTGACGGATACTCCGAATTCCCGCAACCAAAGGACAGAGGGCCGACATGAACTACGAGCGCCTTTACTGCTACCGCTTCCGCGACATCGACCAGGACGGGCGGATCGCCGTCTGGAAGGAGATCGGCCCCCACGTCCACGGCCTGATGGACACGCCCCAGAAGGTCCTCGACCCGGCCGCCGGGCGCGGCGAGTTCATCGGCGCCGTCCCGGCCCGGGAGACCTGGGCGGTCGACGCGGTCAGCTACGAGGAGGCGAGGCACAAGCCGGACACCACCGTGATCACCGCCGCGATCATGGATGCCGAGCTGCCGGCCAATCATTTCGACGGCGTCTTCGTCTCCAACTTCCTCGAGCACCTCTACGACCAGGAGGCGATCTCCGCCTTCCTGGAAAAGATGCCCGGCCACATGGAGAAGGGCGGGCGGATCGCGATCATGGGGCCCAACTACCGCTACTGCTCCGACGAGTACTGGGACTGCGCCGATCACTACGTCGCACTGACCCACATGGCGATCGGCGAGCACCTCTACGCGGCCGGCTTCGAGCCCGAAAAGGTGATCCCCCGTTATCTGCCCTACTCGTTCCGCGGCATCCTGCCCCCGTCGCCGCCGCTGACCCGGATGTACCTGAAGATGCCGGCCGCCTGGCGCCTGCTGGGCAAGCAGTTCCTGGTGATCGGCCGCAAGGGCTAGGGTGCGCCGTGACCGCCGAGCGAGACCGATCGTAAACCCGCGGGCCGCGGCCCGCGCCCGGCCCGGACGCGCCGATCGCGATCCAGGTCGAGGGGCTGCATAAGTCCTTCCGGATCCCGACCCAGCGGGTCGACTCGCTGAAAGAGCGCGCCGTCCACCCCTTCGCCTCGCGCGAGTACCGCGAGCTGCATGCCCTCAACGGCGTCTCCTTCGACGTCCGCCGGGGCGAGTTCTTCGGCATCGTCGGCCGCAACGGCTCCGGCAAGAGCACGCTGCTGAAGCTGCTCGCCAGCATCTACCGGGCCGACTGCGGCAGGATCCGCATCGCCGGGCGCCTGGCGCCGTTCATCGAGCTCGGAGTCGGCTTCAACCAGGACCTCAACGGGCGCGAGAACATGGTCCTCAACGGGGTGATGATGGGGCTCACGCCGAAGCAGATGCGCCGGCGGCTCGACGCGGTCCTCGACTTCGCCGAGCTGCGCGAGTTCGCTGGGCTGAAGCTGAAGAACTACTCGTCGGGGATGCTTGTCCGGCTCGCCTTCTCGGTGATGATGGAGGCCGACGCCGACGTGCTGCTGATCGACGAGGTGCTGGCCGTCGGCGACGCCTCCTTCCAGCAGAAGTGCGCCGACGCCTTCCACCAGATGAAAGCCGCGGGCAAGACGATCGTTCTCGTCACCCACGCGATGTCGACGGTCGAGGAGTACTGCCACCGGGCGATGCTGATCAGCGACGGGCGGATCGCCGAGATCGGCGAGCCGCACGAGGTCGGGCGCAATACCTGCGCGTCAACTTCAAGACGGCCGGGGTACGGCGCCCACGGCGGCGAGGGCGAAGAGGAGACAGCCGTGCGGATGCTGGAGGCGCGCATCGTCGATGCGGAGGGCGAGCGGACCAGCTCGGTCGAGCACGGCGAGGAGATGCGGATCCAGATCGAGATCGAGGCCAGAGAGGACTTCGCGGCGCTCGGCGTGAGCTACATGCTGGTCAATGCCAACGGCATCGGCGTCTCTCAACTGCGGGCGCCGATCGGCGGCGAGCCGCCCCGCCCGATCAAGGCGGGCGAGCGCTTCAAGATCGAGACCACCATCCCCAACCTGCTGGCGCCGGGCCACTACTTCGTCCACTGTGGGATCAACCGCGTGCTGGAAGGCGGCGTCGCGATCGACGTCCCCAGCGCGATCGACTTCGTCGTCTACGGCGGGCCGACGGGGAACGCGGCCTGGTCTCGCTGCCGCAGGAGACGAAGACCACCGCGATCGGGAGCGGCGAAGCGTGAGCAGCCGGCGGCGGCGGCGCTGACCGAGGTACGCGGCCCCTCCGCCGTCGGCGGCGGTTGGCAGCGCTTCTTCGACCTGCTCTGGCTGCTGTCGGTGACCGAGTTCAAGCGCGTCTACTTCGGCACCGTCCTCGGCTACCTCTGGTCGCTGATCAGGCCGCTGATGCTGTTCGGGGTCCTGCTCTTCGTCTTCACCCAGGTCTTCAAAGTCGGCAGCGAACAGGTGGAGCACTACCCGGTGATGCTGCTGATGGGCATCGTCCTCTTCACCTTCTTCCAGGAATCGACCTCGAACGCGGTCAACTCCGTCGCAACCCAGGAGGGCGTCGTTCGCAAGACCCAGTTCCCGCGCCTGGTGATCCCGCTGGCAACCGTTCTCACCGGCTTCTTCAACTTCTGCCTCAACCTGGTCGTCGTCTTCGCCTTCCTCCTCGCCTTCGGCGTCGAGCCGGCCTGGAGCTGGCTGCTCTTCCCGGTCGCGCTCGCACTCATCCTCGTTTTCACCGCGGCGTTGAGCATGGCCCTCTCGGTGCTCTACGTGCGCTTCCGCGACATGGCGATCATCTGGGTCGTCGTCGCCCAGGTGCTCTTCTACGCGACGCCGATCCTCTATCCGATCACCGCCTTCGAAAACGACCGACAGGAACACCTGCTGCTGATCAACCCGCTGGCGGTGATCTTCCAGCAGGTGCGGGTCTGGGTCCTGCACGAACCGCGGACGCCGACGTACGTACCAAACATCAATACGCCCCGACCCACCGAAGCCGCCGGCGGCTCGGTCCATCTTCTGCCGGCAACCGCCATCTTCCTCGCGGTCTGTGCCTTTGGGATCTGGATATTCAGGCGCGAGGCACCGCGGATCGCCGAGGACCTCTGAGGCGCAGCCCGATCGGGCGCGAACGGGTCCAAGTAGACTCGACACCGATGTCGAGCAACCCGACTCCCGCCGAAGTCTCCCCGCTCCCCGAGCCGGGTCCGGCGCACCTGACGGAGAGCTGGCCCGGGAAAGGCAGGAGGTCATGCGGCTGCGGGACCTGCTGATCGCCAGCGACGCGGAACTCGGCGCCGCCCGCGGCCGGCTGGCGGAGCTCGAGGCCCGCGCTCGAGACCTGCTGGGAGCGGCCCGGATTGCGGGCGCTGTCGCCGACATCCGCCCGGCGGATCGCCGGCAGGTTCCGCAAGCCGCGGAGCTAGGTGACGGAGCCGCGGTTCTCGATAGTCACGCCCGTCTACGAAACGCCGGCCGAGGTGCTGCGCTCGATGTTGCGGTCGGTCCGGCGCCAGAGCTTTCGCGACTGGGAGCTGTGCCTCGTCGACGACGCCTCGAATGACCCCGAGTCGCCGAGCAGCTGGAAGCCGCCGCCGCCGAGGACCCCGGATCCGCGTCGCATCGCGCGAGCCAACGGCGGCATCGTCGCCGCCTCGAACGACGCGCTGGCGATGGCCCGCGGCGAGTTCATCGTCCTGCTCGACCACGACGACAAACTTCACCCCGAAGCGCTGGCCCTGGTCGCCGCCGCCCTCGACCGACCAAGCGCCGACTACGCCTACACCGACGAGGACAAGATCAACCGCGCCGGGATGCACTCGGCCCCGTTCTGCAAGCCGGACTGGTCGCCGGAGCGGATGCGGACGCAGATGTACACCTGCCACTTCAGCGTCCTGCGGCGCAGCCTGGTCGAAGAGGTCGGCGGCTTCGACCCCGGTTCGAGGGCTCCCAGGACTGGGACCTGGTCCTGCGGGTCACCGAGCGGGCGCGAAAGGTCGTCCACGTCCCTCGCGTCCTCTACCACTGGCGCACGCTGGCGACCTCGGCGGCCGGCGGCGGCGAAGAGCGAAGCCGTGGGCCTTCGAGGCCGGTCAGCGGGCCGTGCAGGCCCACTGCGAGCGGATCGGCCTGCAGGCGCGCGTCGAGCGGGACGAGACGCTGCCGGGCGTCTACCACCTGCAGCCGGCGCTGACCCGCGAGCCGAAGGTGAGCATCGTGATCCCGACCAACGGACAGCGACGGGAAGTCCGCTACCAGCAGGTCACGCTGGTCGAGCACTGCGTGCGCAGCATCGTCGAGACCTCGACCTACGCCGACTACGAGATCGTCTGCGTCGTCGACGCCTCGACCGAGACCGCGCTCCTCAGCGCCCTGACGGCGATCGCCGGCGATCGCCTGCGGCTCGTCCCCTACGACCGCGAGTTCAACTTCTCGGCCAAGATCAACCTCGGCGCCGCGCACCGCGAGGGCGAGCTGCTGCTGCTGCTCAACGACGACATGGAGGTGGTGACGCCGGACTGGATCGAGCGCCTGGTCATGTACGCGCAGCATCCGGGCATCGGCGCCGTCGGCGCGCGCCTGCTCTGGGAAGACGGGCGCCTGCAGCACGCCGGGGTCCTCTTCGAGAACGGCGGGCTGCCGGGCCACATCTACCGCGGCTTCGGCGGCAAGTTCAAGGGCTACGCGAACAACACCGACGTCGCTCAGAACTACCTGGCGGTCACCGGCGCCTGCCTGATGACCCCGGCCGCCGCCTTCGCCGAAGTGGGCGGCTCTCGAACGATCTGCCGGTCAACTACAACGACATGGACTACTGCCTCAAGCTGGGCGACAACGGCCTGCGGGTCGTCTACGACCCCGACACCGTCCTGTACCACTTCGAGTCCTCCAGCCGCTCCTCGGAGGTCGAGGACTGGGAGAAGGAGGCGCTGATCGGCCGCTGGCTGCCGCAGACCGCGGTCGACCCTGCCAGCCATCCCTATCTCGTCCACGGGATGCCACGCCTGCGGGCCCACCTCGGCTGGGCAGCGCGCGCGCCGCCGTCGCGCACCTATCGGCCAAGGCTCGCGAGCTCAGGCGTAGATCGTCGCGCAGAGTACCGCGCGCGCCGCCAACGCCCCATTGGCCTCCGCACCCCGGTCGCGTTGTAGCTCGCTCCCGCGGCCTTCCTCGGAGCAATGCGACGCCAACCACGCGGGCCTAGCCGAAGGCGGTCTCCTCGTGGCGCGCGCGCCCGCCCGGGAAGCAGATCCTCGACGTCCTCGCGGTCGAGCTGGCGGAACCAGCCATGGTCTTCGCGGCGACCGAACGGCAGGCTGAGATGAACGCGGCCGCCGGGGCGGACGACGCGCAGTAGCTCGCGCAGCGCCTGGGCCGCCTCGGCCCGTGGATCCTCGGCGCGCGGGTCGCCCGCGCCGTAGATCGCGTTGTCCATCCCCACATGCTCCAGGGTCGAGAGACAAACGACCTCGTCGAACCAGTCGTCGCGCAGCCCCAGCCGCCTCAAATCGCCGTACAGATGGGAGATGCCAAGCGAAGTGAAGGCCACGGGCTCGGGCGCCAAGCGTCACAATCGTCAGGTCGTCGATCCCCGGCAGCAGACGTTCGACGAGATGCCGATGATTCAGCACCGAGCCGGCGTCGAGGACTCGTCCCGAGAGATCCCGCGAGAACAGCCAGGGATACTCGACGACGCGCTCGTCGAAGCCGATCCGGGCCCCGCCGGCACTGGGCGCCAGCCTCGAAGCGCGCGCGCCACTCGTCGCTGTGGAGCAGGAGGAGACCAGCGCTCGATGGGTGGCGTCGTAAGCAAGCGTTCCCGGATCGGCCGGCGGAAAGCGCCGTGCCGTCGCCCGGCCAAGGCGCCGGCCGGCGGGCAACAGCCGCTCGGGTGGGGCGGCGGCGGTCAACCGGCTCGAGTCGCAGCGTCGTGAACGGCACCTCGGCGGCATCCACCTCGCTCACCAGCTCGCCGGGATCGGATGGCAGATCGCCCTCGGCCCCGAGCGCCTTCAGACCCATCGCCCGATAGCCGTCGAGCACGGAGACCGGTCGGTTCCCGCCTCGCGCAGCCCCTGGGGCCAGAACTCGACGAACAGGGCCGGGCGCGAGCGATCGAGCAGGCGGCGCGCACCGCGCAGCGCCACGTGCTCGCTGGCCTGCGTGTCCATCAGGATCAGGTCGACCCGGTCCGGCAAGACGTCGTCGAGCCGCACCGCCTGCACCGGGACTGTCTCGCGCTCTTCGGCGGCGATCCGACCCGGTGATCGCCGCTGTTAGTGGCGTGAAGCCCAAGGTCGAGCATGCCGGGCTCCGACCAAGCGGCGGCCTCGACGACCTCGATGCGTGCGCCGCGAGTGCGCTCGGCGTTGGCTCGGAGGACGTGGGCGTTGCGGGGGTCCGGCTCGACCGCCACGACATGCCCGGAGGGACCGACGCACTCCGCCATCAACAGCGCGACGTAGCCGATGTTCCCGCCGACGTCGACCGCCGTCATGCCGGGGCGCAGCAGCGACGGATCTGGTCCCCCAGCTCCTCCTCCCACGTCCCGCGCGCCCTGATGATCGGGGTGATGACGGTGTCGTCGGCAAGCAGGAGCACGGGGCCGACGTCGGTCTCGACCTCCTCAAGGTTGATCTCGTCCACGGCGCGAGTATTTCGCATCGCAGCGGCGCGGCGACACCGCCCGCACCGACGCCGCGTTCCCGCCGAAACTTCATAGGCTGCAGCGATGCTCACCCGCGAACAGGTCGGCTCGGTCTACCGCCAGATCCTCGGGCGCCTCCCCGAGCGAGCAGGAGATAGACGATCAAGCTCGGCGGCGGTGTCGACGCTCGACGGGCTGCTGCGGGTCGCGCTGGATTCCGAGGAGTACGCCGCGCGCTTGCGTCAACGAGGCGCCGACACGGCGCGTGCCCCGGCCCTCGTCAATACCTTCCACCCTGACCTCGCCCCTTGGGGCCTCCCACCCGGCACGCGCTCGGACGACGGCATCGCGATCGTCGGCCGCGAAGGCTGGCTCTTTCTCTGCGGAGGCACCAACGCCAATCTCGGCCAGTACACGGTGCGGTCGAGATGGAGCCGGGCTGGCTGGAGGAATGGGCGCAGGTGCTCGCCGGCGGGCGGAGGAGTCGCGTGCCCTGGGCGTCGCCTCGACGCTGCTGGTCGTGCCCGACAAGCTCGCCGTCTACGAGGAGCACTACCCCGAGGAGCTGACCCGAAGCGGCCCCCGTCCGATCGAGCGCCTGCTCGCCGCGCCTGACCTGCCGATCGTCTACCCGCTCGCCGAGCTCTGTTCCGCGCCACCCGCGGCCTCCGGCGAGGAGGTCTATCTGCGGACCGACACCCACCTCACGTTCCGCGGCAACGAGCTGCTCTTCTCCTCGCTGCTGACCGCTCTCGAGATCGAGAGCCCGCCCGACCTCACCACCCTGCCGCTGCGCTCCTATCCGGTCTCCGGCGACCTCGGCATCAAGTTCGACCCCCAGATCGTCAGCATCGTGAGCGAGCCCGGCTCGCTCCACCAGGCGCGCATCGTCGAGGACAACCGCGAGGAGATCGAAGCGGTCGACGGGCACATCGGCACGCGCAGGGTCTTTCAAAACGAGCACGCTCCCGACCAGCGCGTCGCCGTCGTCTTCGGAGACTCGTTCGGCTTCAGTGCTCCCTACTACCAGGGGCTGTCCTGGTTCATGGCGCAGGTCTCTCCGCGGGTGCATTTCGTCTGGGTCCCGTTCGGCTGGGACGCCGCCTATGTCCGCCAGGTGGGCGCGGGGGCAGTGCTGGTCCAGGGCGCGGAGCGCTTCGTGGCCCGAGTGCCGCACCTCGACGTCGACGTCTCGCGCCTCGCCGAGGAAACCCTGCGCCGCAAGCAGCCGGTCGGCATCGAGCGCGTCTTCGACTGAGCCCGGCACCCCGGCCTCTGCATCCCTGGCCCGGGGCCTAGACTGCGGCCAAATTGCCATCTAGGAAGGGGCGGGCCGGTTGAACATCTGCACGATCATCGCGAGGAACTACGTTGCTCACGCGCGGGTCCTCGCCGAGTCGTTCCAGGCAATTCACCCGGACGGCACCTGCAGCGTGCTCGTCATCGACGATCCCAGCGGCTTCATCGACCCCGCCGGTGAGCCGT
>CAWCIS010000011.1:0-254763 GCA_963795625.1 uncultured Solirubrobacterales bacterium
GTCGGGCGCTCGTAGAAGTGCTCCAGCGCCTTCAGCCGGAACTCGCGCATCCACTGCGGCTCGTCCTTGTAATCGGAGATCGTTTCGACGATCTCGCGGCTCAGCCCCTTCGGCGCCTTGTAGGCGTAGCCCAGCTCGGAATCGTTGAAGCCGAACTTCTCCTTGTAGTCGGAGTTGATGCCGGCCAGATCTCTCTTCTCTGCGACTGCCTCGGGCGTTGCCATGTTCAGACCTCCAGGGTGATGGTGTCGTCCGCGATGGCTATCGGGAACGTCTGCACCGGGCGGAAAGCTGGGAGGGTCTTCGGCCTGCCGGTGGTCAGGTCGAAGAGGGAGCCGTGCCGGGGGCACTCGACCGTGCACGCGGCCTGGTCGAACTCGCCCTCGGCGAGCGGCCCGTTGTCGTGGGAGCAGCGATCCTCGATCGCGTAGAGCGACCCCTCGCAGTTGAAGACGCCGATCTTGACCCCGTCGTGCTCGACCAGGCGCATCGCTCCGGGCGGGAGCTCGGCGGCAGGGCAGACGGCGATAGTGGTTGCAGCGGTGTCGGTCAAGAGGGGTGGTTCTCCTAGGCACCTCGGTGCCGGTTAGTGCGGATCGAGACGTAATCCTACTTCCGTGGTCGGATTTTAGCGGCCGGGCCGGGTGGGCCTGGTTTTACAAGTCGGCGATGACTTCGCGCCGCCCGAGTGGTCTTATGTGCGTAAGGCACTTCGAAGAGAGGATGAGAATGAGCGAGAGGACCAGTTATGCCCCCGGCATCCCCAGTGGGTCGAACTGAGCGGCACCCCGGACGTCGAGGCAAGCGAGAGCTTCTACCGCGAGGTATTCGGCTGGGAGATGCCGGAGCTGCCGAGCTCCGCCGAGCTGGGCGGCTACCGGCGGGCGAAAAAGAACGGCAAGGACGTCGCCGGCGTCTCGCCGCGGATGGACGCAAATCAGCCGACCGTCTGGGGGGTCTATGTCTCGGTCGAGGATGCCGAGGCGACGATGGCGAAGGTGAAGCAGGCCGGGGGCGTGCCGATCACCGAGCCGATGGACGTGGCCGGGCTCGGCACGATGGCCGTCTTCACCGATCCGACCGGCGCGGTCTGCGGGATCTGGCAGCCGGGCACGTTCGCCGGCGCGGAGCTGGTCAACGAGCCCGGCGCCTTCGCCTGGAGCGAGCTCGGCACCCGCGACACCGGGGCCGCCAAGGCCTTCTACGGCGCCGCCTTCGGCTGGGGCATCCGTGACAACGAGATGGGGGAGATGGGCACCTACACCGAGTGGCTCGTCGGTGAGGACTCGATCGGCGGCATGATGGACGTGACCGGACGCCTGCCCGACGAGATCCCCGCCCACTGGCTCGTCTATTTCGCGGTCGAGAACACCGACGCGACGCTGGAGACCGTCAAGTCCTCAGGCGGCGACGTCTCTTTCGGCCCGGTCGACATCCCGGCCGGCCGCTTCGCGATCGTCACCGACCCGCACGGCGCCGCCTTCGCGGTGATCCAGCAGCCGGACCAGCCGTAGCCGATCAGATCGGCGCTTCCGACTTTGACCCCACTCGGGTGGGGAAAAGGTCGGAAGCGACGGTCGCTCAGAAGGCCGCGGCCTCGCTGGGGTCGCCCGCCTCGCCCTCGTCCTCCCATTCGGCGGGCTGACCGAGGCTGGCGCTCTTGACGATCTTCAGGCCCAGCATCGCGCACTTCATCCGCGTCGCCGAGATCTCGATTCCCAGCAGCTCCAGCACGTACTCCTTCGGCAGGCGCAGCAGCTCTTCGCGCGATTTGCCGGTCAGCTCGTCGGTCAGCAGCGAGGTCGCCGCGGTCGAGATCGCGCAGCCCTGGCCCTCGAAGGCGATCTCCGCGACCCGGTCGTTCTCGTCGAGCCGGATCGTCACCCGCTGCTCGTCGCCGCAGAGCGGGTTGGTGTCCTCGAACTCGAGGTCGGGATCGTCGACGTGGCCGAAGTTGTGCGGCCGCTTGTAGTGCTCGAGGATCTGGTCGCGGTAGAGCTCGTCCATGGCCTCCGAGGCTAGCGCAGCCGTTCCGTGGTTCCTTTTCCACGAAATGAGCGGGTTGCGAACCGCGCACTTGCAGCTTTGCTGGAGAGCTTTAGAGTGTCGCAGCAAACTTCGACTGGGAGGGTCGTATGTCCGTTTCTCGCCGTGCCTTGCTAACCGTTCTCGCCGTCGCGGTCGCCGCAGCCCTGCTGCCCGCCCTGGCTGCGGGCGCCGGGAAGAACTCGACGAAGATCGTCGTCAGCCTCAAATTCCCCGCCTTCCACGGCAAGCTGAGCTCGCCTCGCGGCGCCTGCCTGGGCAGCCGTACGGTGAAGATGTATCGCCAAAAGGGCGGCAAGAAGACGCAGCTCGGCAAGGACACCAGCGAGGACAGCGGCAAGTGGGCGATCCCGGTCGGGAAGAAGCTTCCCTCCGGCAGCTATTACGCGACGGTCTCCAAGCGGGGCAAGTGCCTGGCCGCCAAATCGCAGGTGTTGAAGATCGGTTAGGCGGCGAGGCCGAAGACGCGGCGGGCGTCTTCGAGACCGTCGACGAGGCGGTCGATCTCGCCCGGCGTCGTGTAGACGCCGAAGCTGGCGCGGGCCGTGGCGGCGACGCCGAGGCGGTCCATGAGGATCTGGGCGCAGTGGTGGCCGGCGCGGACGGCGACGCCGTGGCGGTCGAGGATCTCGGAGACGTCGTGGGCGTGGATGCCGTCGATCTCGAAGGAGACCGGGCCGATCCGCCCGGTCCCGCGGGGCGGGCCGAAGACGGTCAGGCCGGGCATCCCGGCCAGGCGCTCCAGCGCGTAGTCGGTGATCGCCAGCTCGTGCTCGCGCACCGACTCCATGCCCAGCCCGTCGAGCCAGCGCAGCGCCGAGGCCATCCCGATCGCCTGCGTGATCGCCGGCGTGCCCGCCTCGAAGCGGGCCGGGACGTCGGCGTAAGTGGTGCCGCCGCGCGTCACCTTGCGGATCATCGAGCCGCCGCCGAGGAATGGCGGCATCGCCCGCAGCAGGTCGAGCCGGCCCCAGAGCGCCCCGATCCCGGTCGGCCCGTAGAGCTTGTGGCCGGTGATCGCGTAGAAGTCGACCCCCAGTTCGGCGACGTCCACCGGCAGCTTCGGCGCCGCCTGGGCGCCATCTGCCAGCACCAGCGCGCCAGCCGCGTGCGCCAGCCGCGAGATTTCGGCGATCGGGTTCTCGGTCCCGAGCACGTTGGAGACGTGGGTCACCGCGACCAGCTTCGGGCCGCGCTCCAGCAGCGCCGCGAAGGCCTCCATGTCGAGCAGCCCCTCACCGTCGATCGGCGCCCAGTCGATCTCTGCCTCGACCCGCTCCGCCAACTGCTGCCAGGGAACGATGTTGGAGTGGTGCTCCATCTCGGTCAGGAGGATGCGGTCGCCGGCGCCGACGTTGGCGTCGCCCCAGGCCCGCGCCACCAGGTTGATCGCCTCGGTCGCGTTGCGGACGAACAGCACCTCGCGGCGGTCGCCGGCGCCGATGTGGTCGGCCACCGTCGCCCGCGCCCCCTCGTAGGCTTCGGTCGCCTCGGCCGAGAGCGTGTGCGAGCCGCGGTGGACGTTGGAGTGGTGGCGCCGCTCGTAGCGGTCGACTGCCTGGATCGAGGCCAGCACCCGCTGTGAGCTGGCGCCGCTGTCGAGGTAGGCGACCGGCTGCCCGTTGACCTCGCGCTCCAGCGCCGGGAAGGAGGCGCGCACCTTCTCGATCGGGAAGGCCGAGGCGGGGGAGGGGCTCTTCGCGGTCGCCGGCTCCATGCGCGCGCGGAGGCTAGGCAGAGGCGCCCGCCTCCACCTCCTCGCGGATCCAGCCATAGCCCTTCTCCTCCAGCAGGCCGACCAGCTCGGGGCCGCCTTCCTTGACGATCCGGCCCTCGAACATGACGTGGACGGAGTCGGGTTTGACCATGTGCAGGATGCGCTGGTAGTGGGTGATGATCAGCACGCCCATGTCGGGGCCGGCGAACTGGTTGACGCCCTCGGCGACGACCCGCAGGGCGTCGATATCGAGGCCCGAGTCGGTCTCGTCGAGGACTGCGATCTCCGGCCGCAGCAACGCCAGCTGCAGCAGCTCCATCCGCTTCTTCTCGCCGCCGGAGAAGCCGTCGTTGAGGTAGCGGCTGGAGAAATCTTTGGGGATATTGGCCAGGGCCATCGCCTCCTGGGCGGTCTTGGCGAAGTCTTTGATCTTGATCGCGGGCTCACCGCGCGCCTCGCGCTGGGCGTTGATGATCATCCGCAGGTACTTGCTGACCGAGACACCGGGAATCGCCACCGGATATTGGAAGGCCATGAAGAGACCGGCCTGCGAGCGCACGTCGGGGGCGGCCTCGGTGATGTCTTCGCCCTTGAAGGTGATCGAGCCCTCGGTCACCTCGAGCGCCGGGTGGCCCATGATCACGTTGGCGAGCGTCGACTTGCCGGAGCCGTTGGGCCCCATCAGCGCGTGAACCTTGCCCTTCTCGACGTCGAGATCGAGCCCGCGGAGGATCTGCTTGTCCTCGACGTTCACGTGCAGGTTGCGTATCTCCAACTCAGCCAATTTCACTCACTCCGTTTCTGGGGGTTTCGAAAGTCTGGGATCAGGCGGCGCGGGCGATCGCGGCCTCGCTGCGACCGCCGGGCCGGGAGAACTCGACCAGCTCGGCCAGCGTCGTGCCGGCCAGTGCCTTGGTCACGCCGCCCTGCACGCGCGTCCACAGCAGCTTCGTCGAACAGGCGCGGTCGCCGTCGTCCTCGTGCGAGCAGAGGACTTTGCCCTCGGGCGTCTCGTGGAAGCACTCCATCGGGGCGATCTGCCCTTCCAGCGCCTCGACGACCGCGTCCATCGTGATCTCCTCGGCCGGCTTCGCCAGGCGGTAACCGCCGTGGGCACCGCGGGTCGAGGTGACGAGGTCCGCCTTGCGCAGCTTCGCGACCAGGTGCTCGAGGTAGGACAGCGGCAGTCGCTCGGCTTCGGCGACTGTGTTGAGTGAGATCGGCGCCGAACCGGGCTGTCGGCCCAGCTCGACCATCAAGCGCACTCCGTACTCGGCTTTGGTCGAAAACAACATCGGACCTAAATCCTACCGAAGCAGTCGGTTATGCCTCGGCGCCCTCGGCTTCGGCCTTGCCGATTTCGACATGGGCACGGCTGTCGCTGCCCTTGATCAGAACCAGGGTGAGGATGAAGCCGAGGGCGGCGATCGCGGCGCCGCCGAGGAAGGCGGCCTGGAAGCCCTCGGTGAGCGCGTGCTTGAGGCCGGAGCCGGAGCCCAGCAGGTCTTCGGTGTGCGTGGTCGCCAGCGAGGAGAGCACGGCCAGCCCCAGCGCGCCTCCCACCTGCTGGGAGGTATTGATCAGCCCACTCGCCAGTCCCGACTCCGCTTCCTCGACGCCGGAGACGGCGGCGATGGTCGTGGTCACGAAGGAGAAGCCGAGCCCGATCGCGGCGAGCAGGGAGGGGCCGAGGATGTCGGTGGTGAAGCCGCCGCCGACCGAGACCCGGCTGAACCAGAGCAGCCCGGCGACGATGAAGAGGAGGCCGGCGGCAAGCACGGTCTTGTAGCCGAGCGTGGTCACCAGCTGCGAGGCGACCCCGGCGGCGAGGCTGATCGTCACCGCCAGCGGCAGGTAGGAGAGGCCGGCGTGGATGGCGCTGTAGCCGAGCACCTGCTGCATGTAGAGCGAGATGAAGAAGAACATCGAGAAGAGCGAGGCGCCGACCAGGACCCCGACCACGTTGGCCCCGGTAAGGGTGCGGATGCGGAAGATCGAGAACGGCACCAGCGGTTTGCGGGAGCGCTGCTCGATCACGACGAAGGCGGCGAACAGGACCAGCGCCAGGGCGACCAAGCCCAGCGTTTTCCCTGATCCCCAACCCGCCTCGCTGGCGTCGATGACGGCGTAGACGAGGAGCGAGAGGGCGGCGGTGATGGTCACGGCCCCGGCGACGTCGAAGGCGCGCGCCTCGTCGGAGGCACGGCTCTCGGCGATCAGGCGCGGCGCCAGGGCGAAGGCGATCAGGCTGACCGGCACGTTCACCCACAGCACCCACTCCCAGCCGAGGCCGTCGGTGAGGATGCCGCCGAGCAGGACGCCGGCGGCGCCGCCGGCTCCGGCGACCGCGCCCCAGACGCCCAGCGCTTTGTTGCGCTCGGCCCCGTCCCGGAAGATCGTGGTCACGATCGAGAGCGCGGCGGGGGAGATGATCGCGGCGCCCAGCCCCTGCGCGGCGCGGGCGGCGATCAGCTGGCCTTCCGTGGCGGCAAAGCCCGCCGCCAGCGAGGCGACCGCGACCAGCATCAGGCCGGCCATGAAGACGCGCCGGCGCCCCAGCAGGTCCGCGGTGCGGCCGCCGAGCAGGAGGAAGCCGCCGAAGGTGAGCACGTAGGCGTTGACGATCCAGGGCAGGTTCTCGTCGGAGAAGTCGAGCGCTTTGCCGATCGTCGGCAGGGCGACGTTGACGATCGAGGCGTCGAGGACGACCACGAACTGGGCCGCGGCCAGCAGGATCAGGGCCAGCCAGCGTTTGTCCTGAAACTCGGCGTTGCCGGTCATCTGCCGGCAGTCAATCAAACCGGCGGGGCCGGCTTCAGGGCTCGATCAGACCGCGCCGGATCGCGTAGCGGACGAGCTCGACCCGGTCCCGCATCCCGAGCTTGCGCATCGCGTTCGCCCGGTGGTTCTCGACCGTCTTCTCGGAGAGGTGGAGGATCTCCGCGATCTGCCTGGTCGTGTGCGCCTCGGCGACGAGCTTGACGATCTCCTCCTCGCGCGGCGTCAGCTCCTCCTCGCCGCTGGGGCCGCGCTCGAGCACGTCCTTGATCAGGGTCCGCTGGGCATCGGGGGTGAGGAAGGGCTCGCCGCGCTCGACCGCCCGGATCGCCGCCAGCAGGTCGGTATCCGCCTGCGCCTTCAGCACGTAGCCGGAGGCGCCCGCCTTCAGCGCCTCGAACAGGTAGCGCTCGTCGTCGTGCATGGAGAGGATCAGGACCGAGACCTCAGGTGCCTGGCGCTTGATCTCCCGCGTCGCCTGCAGCCCGGTCAGCTTCGGCATCTTCACGTCGAGGATCGCCAGGTCCGGCCGCTCCCGCACTGCCAGGTCCCGCGCCTCGGCTCCGTCGGCGGCCTCCGCCACGACTTCGATGTCCGGCTGGCGCTCGAGCAGCAGCCGCAGCCCGGAGCGGACGATCCCGTGGTCGTCGGCGATCAGCACCCTCATCGTGCCGATTCTCCCGGGACCGTCAGCCGCACCGTGGTCCCGCGGCCCGGTCGCGACTCGATCGTCAGCTCGCCGCCGATCAGCAGCGCCCGCTCGCGCATGCCGGCGATCCCGAGCCCGCCCTCGGACTCGTCGAAGGCGAAGCCGCGGCCGTCGTCGGCGACGGTGAGGGCGACCCCGCCGCCGTCGAGCCGCCGCAGGCTCACCTCGACCCGGCCGGCACCGCTATGGCGGGCGGCGTTGGAAAGCGCCTCCTGGGCGACCCGGTAGACGACCAGCTGAGCGTCGTCGCCGAGATCGGAGAGGTCGCCGTCGGTCTCGATCGTCGCCACGATCTCACCGTGGGCCAGCTGCTCCACCTGCCCCGCCACCGCCGCGGCGAGGCCGAGGTCGTCGAGCGCCGTCGGCCGCAGCTGGCGGGCGAGCGAGAGCAGCTCCCGCATCGCCTGGTTGGCCAGCGCCTTGGTCTCGGCCAGTTCCGCCTCCAGCTCCGGCGGTGCCGCCTCCCGGGCCGCCTCCAGTCGCAGCAGCAGCCCGGTCAGCGACTGGTTGACCTCGTCGTGGAGGTCGCGGGCGACCCGTGCCCGCTCCTCCTCCTGGGCCTGCAGGGTCGCGGACCCGGCCCGCCGCCGCTCGGCTTCGAGCCGGCGCATCATCCGCAGGAAGGCGAGCTCGATCCGCTCCACCTCCTCGGTCTCGCCGATGCCGTCGATCGAGGCGGGGAGGAGGGGGCCGGGCCGGCCGAGGTCGACCTTCTCCATCTCCTCGATCAGGTGCTCGAGCGGGCTGAAACGGCGCCTCAGCCGCAGCAGGCTGGTCGCGAGCACCACCACGGCCAGCGCCAGCACCACGATCGCGATCACGGCCAAGGTCACCGGCCAAGCCTAGAAGCCCCTGGGTGGCTCACCGGGGAGAACAGGGGTTGCCACCTATGTTCAAGATCCCGCGCCGCCGCGATACTTGCTCGGTAAGCGAACGAGGAGCGATGTGATGAAGACCACCAAGCAGTCAACTTTCGGCGCCACTCTGCGCACGACGATTCTTCTGGCGTCCCTCTCGGGGCTACTCATCCTCATCGGTGCGCTGATCAGCGGCGGGAATCCGGGCACGGTCGGACTTTTCTTCGGCTTCGCCCTGCTGATCAACCTCGGCTCCTACTTCTTCAGCGACAAATTGGCGCTCGGCATGAGTCGGGCCAAGCCGATCGAGGAATCCGAAAACCCTCGCCTCTACCAGATGGTCCGCGAACTGACGACCCGCGCCGACCTGCCGATGCCGCGCCTCTACATGATCCCCCAGGACCAGCCCAACGCCTTCGCGACCGGCCGCAACCCGAAGCACTCTGCCGTCGCCGTCACCCAGGGAATCACCAAACTGCTCTCCGAGGACGAGCTGCGCGGCGTGCTCGCCCACGAGCTCACCCACATCCGCAACCACGACATCCTGATCCAGTCGGTCGCTTCGGCGATCGGCGCCGCGATCACCTACCTCGCCTACATGCTGCTCTGGTTCGGCGACGACGACAACTCGCCGCTCGGCCTGGTCGCTTCGCTGGCGATGGTCCTGCTGGCGCCGATCGCCGCCAGCATCATCCAGCTCTCGATCTCGCGCCAGCGCGAGTACGCGGCGGACGCCGGCGGCGCCGAAATCTGCGGCAACCCGGAGTCGCTCGCCAGCGCCCTGCTGCGCCTCGAGCAGGGGGCGACGGACATGCCGATGCAGGTCAATCAAGCCGCCGAGCCACTCTTCATCGTCGCCCCGTTCAAGGGCAAGGGCATCGCCGGCCTCTTCTCGACCCACCCGCCGATCGAGGAGCGCGTCAAAAGGCTGCGCCAGATGCGCCCCAGCCTCGGCTAGCCGTATCCGCAGATATTGCTTAAGTTTTCTTTAGCTACTCATATATATTTTGCGAATGCGGATCCAGGTCGCCATCACCAACGAGTCGTCCGTTTGCACCGACGAAGAGATCGCGAAAATCACCGCGGCGCTGCAGCGCCAGGTCGACCACGATTTTCGTCCGACCTGGGGCATTGCCGCTGAGTTGACCGCCGTTCCCAAAGGCCAGGCCCCGTCCGCCTCCGCCTGGGTGCTCGGCGTCTTCGACGATTCCGATCAGCCCGGCGCGCTCGGGTACCACGACCTGACGCCGCAGCTCCACCCCGTCGGCAAGGTCTTCGCGGCCACCGACAAGAAATATGGCTCTGAGGTGTCCGTCACCTGTTCCCATGAGCTGCTGGAGATGCTGGGAGACCCCTACATCAACACCTCCTCGCTGGACCCGAAGACCGGCCGCCTTTACGCCTACGAGAGCTCCGATGCCGTCGAGGCGGACGATCTGGGCTATGACATCGACGGCGTCCTCGTCTCCGACTTCGTCCTACCGCAGTTCTTCGACCCGCAACACGCCGGTAAGGGTCAACCACTCAGCTTCAAAGGAAACGTCCACGAGCCGTTCTCGCTCGCGAAAGGCGGCTATCTCCAGTACCTCGATCTGGGCGATCTCGAAAAAGGCTGGCAGCAGGTGACCGCTGAGGGCGATCCCGAAAGCGGCCGCGAGCCCGGCCAGCGCCCGATCGACATCCTCAGCGGCTCCCGGCGCCATCGCCGCATCAAGGCCTCTTTCGACCAGCTTCAGGTCAGCACCTTCGCGGTTGCCGAGTAGCTGCGCTGAAGGAGCGCCGGCCCGCGCGGAGCGCTCAGCTCGGCCGCCACCTCGATACTTGGCTCCAACTGAGCCACTTGCCCGGCAGGAGCCACCGATCGCGTCTGGTCCCTGGAAGAGATCGCGGCGCTGCGCGACTAGAGCTTCCCCAGCAATTCCCGTTGGCCCCTATTGAGAGCCCACAGGATGACGAGCAGGCAAGCAGCAATCAGCGCTCCCTTGTTGATCCAGACCAGAGCTTCAGACAGAGACGCCAAGGCGAAGCTGAGAACGTAGATGATCGCCAAGCCGATAATGACCTCGCGTCGGACGATCTGCTCCGCCGCCGCTTCGACATAGCCGCAGAATATGAAGAGGGCGGCCTTCACGAACCCAAAGTAGTCGACCAGGCGATTCAAACTGACCCACTACCCCTATGAGAGGTCGCTATACTTTTTGAAGTAATGCTGATCCGGATTTAGGAGATTTGGCGATGGCAACCCCCGCAGGTGTGCAGACGATCGAGGAGATCGAACCGTTCGAGGCCGCTGAGGAGATCAACGGCGGCGACGTCGTCCTGATCGATACGCGGGAGCCGCACGAGTATCAGGAGGCTCATCTCGAGAACGGCAAACTGGTGCCACCGGGCCTGCTTGGCGACGAGATCGCCGAGGCCGCGCCCGACAAGTCGGCGCGGACGATCCTCTACTGCCGCTCCGGCAACCGCTCGGCGATCGCCGCCGCGCAGCTGGAAGCGCTGGGCTACGACAACGTCGCCTCGATGAGCGGCGGCATCCTCGCCTGGCAGGAGCAGGGGCTGCCGGTCGTCTCGACCAGCGGCATGACCGCCGAGCAGCGCGACCGTTACTCGCGCCACACCCTGCTGCCCGAGGTCGGGGTCGACGGCCAGCTGAAGCTGCTGGGCGCCAAGGTGCTGCTGCTCGGCGCCGGCGGGCTCGGGGCGCCGACCGCGCTCTACCTGGCCGCGGCCGGGGTCGGCACGATCGGCCTGGTCGACGACGACGTCGTCGACGCCTCTAACCTGCAGCGCCAGGTGATCCACAACACCGAACGGATCGGGATGCCGAAGACCGAGTCGGCCCGCATCTTCATCGAAGGACTTAACCCCGACGTCAAGGTGGTGGAGCACAACGGCCGGCTCGACGCGGGCAACATCCTCGGCGTGATCGAGGACTACGACATCATCGTCGACGGGGCTGACAACTTTCCCACCCGCTACCTGCTCAACGACGCCTCGGTGCGCCTGCGCAAGCCGGTCGTCTCCGCCTCGATCCTCGGCTTCGACGGGCAGATCTCGACTTTTGCTCCCTTCGAGGGGCCCTGCTATCGCTGCCTCTACCCGACTCCGCCGCCGGCCGAGCTGGCTCCGAGCTGCTCCGCCAACGGCGTACTCGGCGTCATGGCCGGGACGATGGGAACCCTGCAGGCGAACGAGGTGATCAAGCTGGTGCTCGGTATCGGCCAGCCGCTGATCGGGCGCCTGCTTCTGTACGACGCGCTCGGCACCACTTTCACCGAGCTGAAAGTCCGGCGCGATCCCGACTGCCCGATCTGCGGCGAGAACGCGCCCGAGATCCCCGAGTCGGAGATGGGCCAGTTCCCCGACTACGACCTCTTCTGCGCCGGCGCCGGCGGAGACCGCTAGTCGCCCCCGGCTCCATTAGGATCACCGCTCGATGGCCACTGTCCGCATCCCACCTGTGCTGCGCCCCAAAACGGGCGGCCAGTCCGAAGTCGAGGCTGACGGCGGCAACGTCGGCGAGGTCCTGCGGGCGCTGACCGCCGAGCACCCCGACACCCAGGCGCAGCTCTTTGGCGAGGACGGCGAGCTCAACCGCTACGTCAACGTCTACCTCAACGACGAGGACGTGCGGGTGCTGGACGGGCTCAACACCGCGGTCAAGGACGGCGACACCGTCGTCATCCTGCCGGCCATGGCCGGCGGTTCCCGCTAGCCGGCGCTAGCGCTCCAGCACCAGCCCGAGGAACTTCTTGGTCCGCTCCTCGCGGGGGTTGTCGAGGACGTCGGCGGGCCGGCCCTGCTCGACGATCACGCCGCCGTCCATGAACACGACCTGGTCGCCGACCTCTTTGGCGAACTCCATCTCGTGGGTGACGACGAGCATCGTCATCCCTTCAGTGGCCAGCTCGCGCATCGTGTCCAGCACCTCTTTGACCAGCTCCGGGTCGAGCGCACTCGTTACCTCGTCGAAGAGCATTACGCGCGGCTCCATGGCCAGAGCGCGGGCGATCGCGACGCGTTGCTGCTGGCCGCCCGAAAGGCGTTCCGGATACTGGTTGAATTTGTCTCCCAGTCCGACTCTTTCGAGCAGTGCCTTCGCTTTCGCCTCGCATTCCTCGCGCGGTTTTCCGAGGACCTTGCGTGGGGCCAGGGTGACGTTCTCGAGCACCGTCTTGTGGGGAAAGAGGTTGAACTGCTGGAAGACCATGCCCACTCGCTGGCGCACGAAGTCGAGCTCCCAGCTCGACTCACCGGTTCCGGAACCGGGACCCTTGCAGATGTCGTGGCCTTCGAGAAAGATCTCGCCCTGCTCCGGCGGCTCGAGCAGGTTGACGCAGCGCAGCAACGTGCTCTTTCCCGAGCCGCTCGGGCCGAGGATGCAAACCACTTCTCCTTTGGCGACCTCGAGATTGACGCCTTTAAGCACCTCGAGACTGCCGAACCGCTTGTGAATGCCGTCCAGCTTGACCATCGGTTCGCCAGCCATGCTCAACCGACCTCGATATGTGCGCCGCGAGTGATTTTGCCCTGGTTCCGCGCGATCAGCTTGTCGACCAGCCGGGCCGCGGGAAGCGTGATCACCAGGAACATCAGACCCGCGAGCATCAGGGCCGAGCTGTTGAAGGTTTCGGCCAGCACTTCGCGGCCGATCAGGACCGACTCGCCGTAGGCGACCACGCTGACGAGCGTGGTGTCCTTGAGAAGGGAGATCATTTCGTTCAGCATCGGCGCCGGAATCTTGGTCACGGCCTGGGGAACGATGACATGTCGCATCGCCTGGCTGTGACTCATCCCGAGCGACCGCGCCGCCTCCATCTGGCCGCCCTGGACCGCTTCGATGCCGGCCCGGTAGACCTCCGCCATATAGGCGCCGTAGACCAGAGTCAGCGCCAGCACTCCGAACCAGAAGGGATCTGGCTGGCCGAACCAGTTCGGGATCCGGACATCTTTTGGCAGGAAGTTGAGGTAGGGGATGCCGCCGGAGATCAGGAGGATGATGATCAGCAGCGGCACCGCTCGCAGGACGTCGATGTAGGCGATCGTGACTCCCCGGAGAGGCATCAGTTTCTTGCCTGGGAGCTGGCGCACCAAGGCAAGGATCAAACCCCAGATCAGGGCCAGGACAACCACTACGGCGAAGAGCAGCAGGTTCTTGAAAAAGCCTTCGAGCACTTCGCTGAAGTGCGCTCCCATGATGTGGAAGTCGAAATATTGGTGGAAAAATTCGCTCACGCTCGTTCTCCTGCTGACTTTCTAGAGAAGCAAAGGGGCGCCATCACTGGCGCCCCTTTTGCTAGATCAGATTTCCTTGGATCGGAAGTTTCATTCAGCCCGCTTCGATGGCGGCAAAGATCGCTTTCGGCGGTTCGAGCTTGAACCACTTTTCGTAGATTTTCGTGTAGGTCCCGTCTTCCGCAACTTCTTTCAGTCCCTGGTTGATTTCACCGAGCAGTTCCGTGTTGTCCGGTGCGAGGGCGATTCCATACTCTTCTTCAGTCGGGACTTTTTCGGCGATTTCGACACCGCCGCTTTTTTCGACCGCGTTCGCGGCCACCGGCGCGTCGATGATCACCGCTTCCACCGTGCCGGCCTTGAGCGCGTTGACCGCGTCGGGGCCTTCGGGATAGGGCCGAACTTCACTGGCATTGGCTTTTTCCTTGGCCAGTTCCTGGCCGGTCGTGCCCTGCTGGACACCCACAGTCGTGCCGGAGAGGTCTCCCAGCGATTTAAGATCGCTGCCTTCTTTGACCAGGACCGCCTGTTCGGAGAGGTAGTACGGGTTCGAGAAGGCAACCGCCTTTTCGCGTTCCGCCGTGATCGTCGCGGCGGAGATAACCGCTTCGAACTTGCCCTGGGCGACGTCGCGGAAGATCGTTTCGAACGAAGTGTCTTCGAATTCGGCGGTGCGGCCGATCTTTTCCGCGATCGCTTCCATCAGTTCGATGTCGAAGCCGGTGTAGTTGCCCGGTTTCCCTTGCTCGAACGGGGGATAGGGGATATCGGAGCCGACCGTGAGCGCTTCGCCGGCCCCACCGCCGGCGCTGGTCGAAGTGCTGTCATTGCTGCTGCCACATCCCGCCACGACGACGGAAACGACACCTACGAGGAGAACCGCGGCGAACGCGGTGAGCCGGGTCTTGCTGATCAAACCTGCCTCCGATCCAAGGAGTAGCTGGACCCCGGCGAAGATACTTACCTGGGCAACCATGCGCAAGGAGCGGGCTTCCGATCCGAAGCCAAATCTCTCGCTATACTTTTTGAAGTAAAGGGAGACCGATGCCGCGCGACGAGCTACTCAACCGACCCTGCGGGGGCCGCTTCGGCAACATTGTCGAGTCGATCGGCAACACGCCGCTGGTCGAGCTGCCGCGCCTCTCTCCCAAGCCCGACGTCCGCATCTACGCCAAGCTCGAGGGGCACAACCCGACCGGCTCGGTCAAGGACCGCGTCGCCAAATCGATGATCGAGGCGGCCGAGGCCGAAGGGGCGATCGAACCGGGGCAGACGATCCTCGAGCCGACCTCCGGCAACACCGGCATCGCGCTGGCGATGATCTGCCGCCGCAAGGGCTACCCGCTGAAGGTGGTGATGCCCGACAACGTCACCGAGGAGCGGACCCAACTGCTGAAGATGTACGGGGCGGAGATCGTTTACTCCGAGGGACCCAAGGGATCCAACGGCGCCGTCGAGGTGGCGCTGGAGATGGCGCAGGATCCCGGCTTCTACATGCCCTACCAGTACGGCAACGAGGCCAACCCGCTTGCCCATTACAACGGCACCGCGGTGGAGATCCTCGACGAGCTCGACGAGGTCGCCGCCTTCGTCGGCGGCCTCGGCACCGGCGGCACCCTGATGGGCAACGGCCGCCGCCTCAAGGAGGCGAACCCGGAGACGCTGATCGTCGCCGCCGAGCCGATGCAGGGGGAGCTGGTCGACGGTCTGCGCTCGCTCGACGACGGCTTCATCCCGCCGATCATCGACATCTCCCTGCTGGACCGCAAGATCATGGTCTCCAACCGCGACGCGATCGTCTGGACGCGGAAGCTGCTGGATGAGGAGGGTGTCTTCGCCGGGGTTTCCGCCGGCGCGATCGCCCGGATCGCCAACCGCATCGCCGGCGAGCTCGACGGCGGCAACGTCGTCTTCCTGATCCCAGACGACGGCTGGAAGTACCTCTCCTCCGGTGTCTACACGAAGCCGATCGAGGAGATAGAAAACCTCGACTCGACCGTCTGGTGGTAGGCGCGAGCCTGCCCTGACCTACGGCGATGCGCATCTCCCAGCAGCTGGTCGACGAGATGGTCGCGCACGCGCGCGAGGATCTGCCGAACGAGTGCTGCGGGATGATCGGTGGCAGGGACGGTGAGGCGGCCGAGGTGATCCGGGTCGCCAACGCAGCGGCGACGCCGCTGCGCTACGAGATGGACCCGCAGGGGCAGTTCAACGCCCTGAAAGCGATCGAAGACGGCGGCAACGAGCTGCTGGCGATCTACCACTCGCACACCAAGAGCGCCGCCTATCCCTCGCAGACCGACGTCAACCAGGCGGTCGCCTGGCCGGACCAGATTTACGTCATCGTCTCCTTGGCCGATGAAGAGGCACCCGACGTCAAGGCCTACCTACTGAAAGATCTGAGGATTGCCGATGTCACGCTCGACGTCTCATAGCCCCAGTGCCCACAAGCGCGGTGCCCACGGTGGCGGTGGTGGTGGTTCGCACGGCGACGACCACGGCGGCGGTGGCGGTGGGGGAGGCGGCAAGCTGGTCAAGGTCGCCTTCGCCCGCAACCAGGCCGAAGCGGAGATGATCCAGGGCCTGCTGCTGGAGGGCGGCATCCCCTGTGTCCTCAAGCGCAGCCGCGGCTTCGACGCCCCCGAGTTCATGGCCGCCGGGCCGCATGACGTGATGGTCGATTCCGGCCACGCTCACAAGGCCAAGACCCTGCTCGCCGACACGATTACCGAGAACGAGTCCGACGAGGAAGCCGAGCTGCGCGAGGAAGCGCGACTGCGGCGCGGCGGGCCGACGACCGAAACCTCAGCGGCGCGGCTGGCCCTCTGGGTGGCCGCCGGCCTGGTCGCCGCCGCCGTGATCGTTTGGGTCCTCTATCAGCTGAGCTGAGCGTGGAGGGCGACCGGTCCCGGGGCGAGCTGGTCAAAGTCGCCTTCGCAAGGGATCGGGTCGAGGCGGAGATGATTCACGGCCTGCTCGAAGAGTGCCGGCATCCCCAGCTTGCTGGAGCAGGCCGGGCTCAACGTCGATGGGCCCCAGCTTGGCTTCGGCCTCGCGTCACGGGGATTCGGCGGAGGACCGCAGCGGGTGATGGTTCATGCGAACCGGGCCGATCAGGCTCGCGCCCTCCTGGCGGAGACGCTGGTTGAAGATGAGGAGCAGGCATGGCCGGAGGTTGCAAACGCTCAGTACCTTGAAGATGGCGAAGGGGGCAGGGTCCGTAACTACGGTGCTGTCGGCGCTTACGTCCGCGCCATCTTCTGGTCGCTCGGGATCCTCATCGTTGCTTTCGGAGTCTTCCTGCTCCTCCGCGCCGTCTGAGTCGGCTCAGATGACCGCGCCGGGGCGGGTCATGCTGCGCAGGTAGTCGCGCCAGGCGTCTTCGATGTCGCGGAAGCGGGCGTCGAAGGCGTCTTCGATCGTCGGCACTGCGCCGCCTGGCTTGAGCTCGTGGACCAGCCGCTCGCAGGCCTCGGGGCCGCGCTCGTTCTCGAGCAGGTCGAAGATCGTGCCGCCGAGGATGACCGCGTCGCGGCGCGAGGGCGGGAAGGAGGGCCGGGCGCTCTCGCGCAGGCGGCGGATCACGGCGGCGCGGTAGAGACCGACCTGGCGGGCGAAGTACTGGGCGCCGCCCTCGACCAGCCAGGCCCAGCTCAGGTAGCGGGCGAAGCGGCGCGGGGTCCAGTAGGGGGGGAGGGCGGTGTTGTTGGCGGCGATGACCAGCTGCGCATAGAGGCGCTCGGCGGTGCCGAGCAGAGCCTCTTTGGAGTCGTCGCCGGCGGCGCGTCGTTCCATGTGTGTGTCGTTGAGGACGTGCAGCTCGGTCGCCATCGCCCAGCCGGCGAGGTAGCGGCGCCCGGCCGGCGCCGCCGACCAGCGGGCGGCGGGGAGGAAGGGGTGGGCCATCGTCAGCCAGGCGGGGTTGGTGTGGATGACCACGGTGACCTCTCCCGGCACCTGTCCGAAGCGGTCTTCCAGCCGCAGCCGCAGATCCTCCATGCGGTCGAGCGTGCGCTCGGCGTAAGCCGAATCGCCGGTGTCGTGCCGGGCCGTGAAGCTCAGCGACTCGGTCTCAATCCACGACATGGATCGAGATTAGCGAGCGGATCTGAAGCTCAAACGAGGGCGGGCTCAGCAGCTCCGCAGACTTCGCGGATCTCCTGGCGAGCGCGGTCGAACTCTTCGTCGGCCATCACCGGGGTGCCCTCGAAGGGCAGGTCGCGGTCGATCTCGACCCAGGAGCGGCAGCCGTGGTACTCGTCGCGGACGCGCACGGTGACCGGGCGCGGGATGCGGTGGACCCGCAGCAGGAGGATGTGAAGTGGGTGACGGCGCTTCCAGGCCAGGCGCTTCTCGGCGTAATCCGGAGTCCAGATGTAATACGGCGAGAGGCTGTCGAGGGTGCGACGGTCGTTGATCGTGACGTGGTCGGTCACTTCGGCCCAGGCGCGCAGGCGAACCCGGTCCGGCTGCGGGATGCCGCCGTCCTGGATCAGGGCCTTCGGCGGCGGCTCCTCGTCGGGCCAGACGCCCTCCTCGAAGAGCGCGGCTCAGCTCCGGGTGATGCGACTCGCGGACCAGATCGTTCTGCTGGTGATCGAAGGTCGGGTAGAGGAAGAACCGCTCGTGCTCGAGTTCGAAGTGCTTGTTCTCCTCACGGATTCCGCCCTTGCGCAAAGTGAGCAGCTGCTCGCCCTCCGCGAGAGCGCGGACCGTTACTGCCCATTCCTTGAAAGCGATCGGCATGTGGAATCAGTACCTGCGAAAAGAAGGTGGTGAGTCGTGGAAATCAGGGGGCGGGCTGCGCCTCCAAGCCCCGCATGGGACCGTCCTGCCTGCCCGAGATCGCGCATTCTAGACGAGCAAGCCGAAATCGCAAAATTAAAAGCGCTAAACATTGCCGCCGCCGCCTGGAGTCTCGATTCTAAGGCGGTTTCCAGGCAGTAAATCTCCTTCGGCCTTGCTCGCAAGCGACTCCCCGTCGAGCGTATTCCGACCCGTCTTGCCGTCTTCGGCGCCGGGCCGACCGCGCGGCGGGTGGCGCCGGCGCTCGCTGATCAGGGTGAAGCGCATCGGCACCAGCGCTTCGATCTCGCGGACGAGCCCGTCGCCACCCCGGTGGGCGCCCTGGCCGCCGCTGTCCCGGCGCAGCGAGAGCTCGCGCACGCGCACCGGGAACTCGGTCTCAAGCGCCTCGACCGGCGTGTTCAGCGTGTTCGACATCGCCACGTGGATGGCGCTGGGGCCGTCGGCGTCAGGGCAGGCGCCCTGGCCGCCGCCGAGCGTCTCGTAGTAGGTGAACTCGTCGTCAGCCAGAGTCAGGTTGTTCATCGTCCCCTGTCCCTGGGCGGGGACCGGGCGGGCGCCGCCCAGGGCGGCGATGACCAGGTCGGCGACGCGGCTGGAGGTCTCGACGTTGCCGGCGGCGACGGCGGCCGGATAGCGGGCGTTGAGCAGACAGCCGGCCGGGGCCACCACCTCGATCGGCCGGTGGGCCCCCGCCGAGGGTGGCGCCTCGGGGTCGGCGAGCACGCGCACGGCGAAGAACGCGGCCGACTTAGTTACGGAGAGCGGGCAGTTGAGGTTGCCGTCGACCTCCGGGTCGGTGCCGCCGAAGTCGAGGCGCAGGCTGTCGCCGGCGATCGTCGCCTCGACCCGCAGCACGACGTCGTGCCGCGAGTCGTCGCGGTCGTCCTCGAGCACGTCCTCGGCCGTGTAGGTGCCGTCGGGCAGCTCGGCCAGGGCGGCCCGGGTGCGGCGCTCGGCGTAGGCGAGGATCGCCGCCATCCCGGCACGCAGCTCGCCGAGACCGTGCCGGGATGCCAGCTCGGTCAGCCGCAGCTCGCCGACCCGGTTTGCCGCCTGCTGCGCGCGCAGGTCGGCCAGGCGCTGGCGTGGCGAGCGCATCTGACCGGCCAGGCGCTCCAGCTCGACATCGGTGGCGCGGGTCGGCGGGATCACCACCCCCTCGTCCTCCAGCGTTCGCGAGAAGGCCGGCATCCCGCCCGGCGTCGGGCCGCCGATGTCGGCATGGTGGGCGCGGCCGGCGGCGAATCCGAGCAGCTCGCCCTGCGCGAAGACCGGTGAGATCAGGGTCACGTCCGGTAGGTGGGTGCCGCCGCGGTAGGGGTCGTTGAGGATCCAGGCCGAGCCCGGCCGCTGCTCCTCGTCGAGCACCGCCGCGACCGCGTCCGGCATCGAGCCGAGGTGGACCGGGATGTGCTCGGCCTGCATCACCAGCTCGCCGGCGGCGTCGAAGAGCGCGGTCGAGCAGTCGTGGCGCTCCTTGATGTTGGCCGAGTAGGCGGAGCGGATCAGGGTCGCGCCCATCTCGTCGCAGGCGGCGCGCAGGCCGCCGATCAGAACCTGGAGGGCGATCGGGTCGAGCTCACTCATTCCGCGGTTCCCTTTCCACGCATTCCGTCGGTTTGGAACCGCGCGTCGATCGTGCCGGCGTCGTCGACCGCCGCCGCCCAGCCTGGCGGCAGGACCAGCGTCGCCTCCGGCAGCTCGAAGACCACCGGCCCCTCGGCGCGGCTGCCCGCCGCGGGCTCTCCGCGCAGGACCGGGGTCTCGATCCAGGCGCCGTCGTAGTGGACCGACCGGGTGCTTTCCTCCAGATCGTCGCCGCGCGCCGCCCGCGGGCGTGGCTTCGGTCCCGGCGCCACCATCGCCAGGCGGACGTCGACGAGCACGACCTCGCCGTCGGGGTCGCGGTGGCCGTAGCGGTCCTCGTGGGCGCGCTCGAAGCGGCGCCTCAGATCGGCCGGGTCCGGCTCGACCGGGCCGGGAACGGGCAGCTCGAAAGCCTGGCCGGCGTAGCGCATCTCGTAGATCAGCTCGGGCTGGGCCCCGTCGAGGTCGTTGCCGGCGATCAGGTCCGCGACCGCCGCCGCGATGCGCTTGGCGTTGAGCTCGCTGCCGCTCAGCATCACCGTGCGGGCGGTGTCGCGACGGCGCTCGGAAGCGCAGAGGCCGAGTGCCGAGAGGACGCCGCTCGCCCGCGGGCAGAGGATCCTCCCGATCCCCAGCTCGGCGGCGATCGCCGCCGCGTGCATCGGTCCGGCGCCCCCGAAGGGCAGCAGCGCGAAGCCGCGCGGATCGACGCCGCGCTCGACGGTGACGACTCGCAGCGCTCGCACCATCTCCTGGTTGGCGACGCGGACGATCCCGGCGGCGGTCTCCAGGGCGGTGAGGCCGAGCGAGCGGCCGAGGGCGCCGACCGCAGCCGCAGCGGCGTCGGCGTCGAGGGCGACCCCTCCCGCCAGCTTCGAGTCGGCGGCGAGATGGCCGAGCAGGAGGTTGGCATCGGTCACCGTCGGCTCAGCGCCGCCGCGGCCGTAGCAGGCGGGCCCGGGCTCGGCGCCGGCGGAGTGGGGACCCACCCGCAGGGCGCCGCCACTGTCGCGCCAGCCGATCGAGCCGCCGCCGGCGCCGACGGTGTGGACGTCGACCATCGGCAGCTGGATCGGGCGGCCGCCGATCTCGCGCGAGTCGGTGCGCCGGACCTCGCCGTCCTCGACCACGCAGACGTCGCAGGAGGTGCCGCCCATGTCGAAGCCGAGGGCGTTGCCGTCACCGCTGACCCGGGCCAGCAGTCCGGCTCCCACCGCGCCCCCGGCCGGGCCGGAGAGGACGCTCCAGGCGCCGGCCCGCGCCGCCTCCTCCGCCGGGGCGATGCCACCCGAGGACTGCATCACCAGCGGCTGGGGAAGCCCGGCCTCCGCGCCGGCCTTGCCGAGCCGGTCGAGGTAGTGGCCTAGCAGCGGGCTCAGATAGGCGTCGATCGCGGTCGTCGAGCAGCGCTCGTACTCGCGGAAGCGCGGCAGCACCTCATGCGAAGTTGAGACGTGGAGGTCGGGCAGATGCTCGCGCAGATGCGCGGCGATGCGGCGCTCGTGGCTCGGGTCGAGATAGGAGAAGAGCAGGCAGATCGCGACCGACTCGGCGCCGCTCTCGCGCAACAGCTCGGCCAGGCGCTCCGGCTCCTCTGGGCCGAGTGCGGTGACGACCCCGTCGGGGCCGATCCGCTCCTCGGCCTCGAGGCGCAGGTCGGGCTCGACCAGCGGCACCGGCTTCGGGGCGCAGAGCCGGTAGAGGTGCGGTCGGGCCTGGCGGCCGATCTCGAGCAGGTCGGCGAAGCCCCGGGTCGCGATCAGGGCGGTGCGCGCCCCGCGTTCCTCCAGCAGCGCGTTGGTCCCGACCGTCATCCCGTGCGCGAAGACCTCGACCTCGCCCGGGCCGGCTCCGGCCCGTTGCAGGACCGCCGCGGTCGCGCTCATCACTCCGGCGGACTCGTCGCCGGGCGTGGTCGGGACCTTGGCGGTGTGGACGGCGCCGCCGTCGATCAGGACCGCATCGGTGAAGGTCCCGCCGACGTCGACCCCGAGCAGCATCGGTCGAAGCTACCGCCACTCCTCGCGGCGGACCTCGCCGTCGGCCGCCAGCACGAAGTGGACGCCGTCGAGGTCGCCGTCGGTGGCCGGGCAGTCGGTGCGCAGGTGGCCGCCGCGCGACTCGCGGCGATTCAGCGCGCAGCGCGCGATTGCCGTCGCCAGCAGGTAGGGGCTGGAGACAAGCGAGGCCAGGTCGTCGGGGTTGCGCTTCGGCCCGGCGCGGCGCCAGACGGCCTCCCGGGTCTCCTGGGTCGGCGGCTCGAAGGACCACTCCGGGAGCGACGGCCGGGGGCCGGTGTCGCTCTCCGCCACGGCCGCGACGGCGGCGCGGCTGCCGAAGACGAAACACTCGCTGAGCGAGTTCGAGGCGAGCCGGTTGGCGCCGTGAAGGCCGGTGCAGGAGGCCTCGCCGACGGCATAGAGCCCCGGCAGCGAGGAGCGCCCGTCCAGGTCCACGGCGATCCCGCCCATCATGTAGTGGGACGCCGGGGCGACGGGCACCGGTTCCGAGCGGGGGCTGAGCCCAGCCTCGGCGAGCGAGGCGAAGACGTTGGGGAACCGGGCGGGGTCGATCTCCCGCAGGTCGAGCTTGACCTCGGACGTGCCGTCGGCCTGCATGCGGTCGAGGATCGCCGCCGTCACCGCGTCGCGCGGCGCCAGCTCGTCGGTGAAGCGCTCGCCCATCGCGTCGAGCAGCTTCGCGCCCTCGCCGCGGATCGCCTCCGTGATCAGCACGCCGTCGAAGGGGGAGCCGGGCAGCGCGACCGCGGTCGGGTGGAACTGGCAGAACTCGAGGTCGGCGAGGTCGGCCCCGGCCGCCGCGGCCAGGACGGGGCCGGCGCCGATCGCGCCGCGCGGGTTGGTGGTGCGGCTCCACAGCGCCGCGGCGCCGCCGGTGGCGAGCACGGTTGCCGCCGCGGCGATCGGGCCGGAGTCGGTGATAACGCCGTGGCAGCGCTCGCGATCGCTCCAGATTGCCGTCGCCGAGGTGCGCTCGCGGACCTCGATCCGCTCCTCTCGCGCGACCATCGCCGCCAGCTTCGAGGTCAGCTCGTGACCGGTCTGACTGCCGCCGGAATGGACGATGCGCCGGCTGGCGTGGCCGCCCTCGAGACCGAGCGCCAGCCTCCCTTCGTGGTCGAGGTCGAAGACGACGCCGCGCTCCAGCAGGTCCCGGACCGCGCCCGGCGCCGCCTCGACCAGCACCTGCACCGCGGCGGGCCGGCAGAGGCCCCGCCCGGCGGCGATCGTGTCGGCGGCGTGGCTGGCGGGCGAGTCGCCCGGCTCGAGCGCGGCTGCCAGACCACCCTGGGCCCAGAAGCTGGCGCTCTGGGAGAGGGGGGTGCGGGAGACGAGGCAGACGTTGCCGCCCTGCTCGGCCGCGCGCAGTGCCGTCCAGAGGCCGGCAGCGCCGCCGCCGACGACGGCGACGTCGAACTCGCCGGTCGCGGCGGCTATCGCCCCTCAGCCTCTCGGCGGATCGAGTCCAGCTGCTCGCGCAGCCAGCCGGCGGCGCCCTCACGGGCTCGCGCCTTCTCGTCGGCGACGGCGCGCTCCGCCTCCTCGGTGCGTCGTTCGGCTCGCTCGACCCGTTTCTCCGCCGCCTCCGCCTGGGCTTCGATCTCGGCGAGTCGGGTCTCGGCGGCCTCGATCGCCTTCTCCTTCGACTCGCGCTCGCGCTGCAGCTCTTCCTCGTGGACCAGGCGCAACCGCTCGCGAGCCTGCTCGGCCTCGGCGCGCTCGCGCTCCAGGTCCGCCTCCAGCGCCTCGATCTCGGCGGTGGCGCGACGCTCGGCGGTGGTGGCCACGTCGGCCGCCGCCTTCAGCTTGCGCTCGGCCTCTTCGATCTGGGCGCTGAGGCTCTCGCCGCTGGGACCGGTTTCAGGACTCATGCTGGCTCAATCTAATACCGGGATGCCGGCGACGTCACGATAGGCCTCGATCGCACGTTCCGCCATCCGCGCCGCCGAGAGCGAAGCGGCCCTCCTGGCGCCGGCCACGCGGGGGTCCCGGGCTTCCAGATGCGGTCGCGCCACGGCACTCCAGGCCTCGGTGTCGAAAGGGGCGCAGAGACAGCCGGCGACGCCGGCGAGGGCGTAGGGGGCGATGCCGACCGGGGTCGAGAGAACCGGCACCTCGCAGGCGAGCGCCTCGACCGCCGCCATGCCGAACCCCTCGTAGTCGGAGGTGACGAGGACCGCGTTGGCGGCGTTGAGCCAGAGCGGCATCGCCTCCGGCTCGATCGCGCCGCCGGTCAGCAGCTCCGCCCCGCAGGTCGCGGCCAGCTCGGTGGCGCGATCGTGGCGCTTCTCCGGTCGGGCCGGGTTGGCCGGGAAGAAGAGGTAGCGGCCGTCCGGGTCGAGGCCGAGCGAGCGCCGCGCCTCGGCCCGGGGGGAGGGGCCGAACCGGATCAGGTCCGGCCCGCAGGGCAGCACCGCGGAGCCGGGAACCGGGGGTAGGCCCGGTCGCCCGTCCTCCGGTGCGAACAGCGCCCGGGAGACCGCCCCGACAAGGTCGATCCGCCAGGCGAGGCGGCGCGAGAGCGGCCCGACGACGCCGTGGCGGACGTCGGTGCCGTGGAAGGTGACGATCAGCGGCCGCGCCCCGGCCAAACGGGCGCACCAGCCCGGCAGCCCGTAGTGGGCGTGGACGAGGTCGAAGCGCTCGCGGCGCAGCAGCGCTCGCAAGCGCCTGGTGGCGGGGATGTACTCGTAACGGCCCGGCGGGAAGCTGAAGACGTCGACCTCGATCCCCCGCCGGCGCACCTCGTCGACCTGGTCGCGGACCCAGCGACCTCGTTGGGGCGCGGAGTCGTCGGGCTCGAAGTTGGTGACGACCAGGACCCTCACCCGGGTGAGGGTATCCACGGCCGCCGCGGCGGGGGAGGCGCGAAGCGGCGTTTGGGCGCGCCGGCGTTGCGAACTTGTCTCTTTCAGGTCTGGATCGGTGCGTCTCGGCGACCGAGCATGGGGCCACAACCGAGAGAGGAGGCTTCGATGTTCTACGCACTGATGGGTTATCTGCACGCCGCGATCGAGCGGGGGGTGCGCCGCGTCCGGGCGCTGGCGGCAGGCGAGGCAGGGCAGGGGACGGTCGAGTACGTCGGCTTGATCCTGCTGGTCTCGCTGCTGATGGTGGGGATGGTCGCGGCGATGAAAGGCTTCAACGGGAAACAGGGGACGGAGTTGGCGGACGTGATCGTCAACAAGATCAAGGAGGCGGTGGACAAGGTCGCCTTCAAATAGGGATCTGGGTGGCGTCGGCCACCTTTTCCCTGCTCTTTTGATGGAAAGCGAGAAATGAGATGACGACTGCACAGGCTGCGGCCGCACCGATTCCGTCCTCACTGCGACGTATGCTGTATGACAGCATGAAACATCGGACGCAGCTATATCTAGATGAGGCACAGCACCGCTGGTTGCGGCAGCGGGCGGGCAAGTCGGGTAGCATCGCCGCCGTCGTGCGCGAGCTGATCGACGCCGAGCGCGCTCGGCGGCCGGACCTGGCCGCGGACCCCCTGCTCCGCTACCTGGTGGACGAGTCTCCGGGCCGCGGTCGGGAGGGCACCAGCGTCACCACGCTGGACCGAGATCTCTACGGCCGATGAGGTCTGTCTTCGTCGACACCAGCGCCTTCGTGGCGTTGCGCAACTCCGCCGAGGCCGAGCACGAGGCGGCGCGGGCGGCACTTTCGGGCCTGCTGGCCGAAGGCGCCGCCCTCTTCACCTCCAACTACGTCTTCGCCGAGACCTATACGGCGCTGCTGGTCCGGGTCGGGCGCGGCGAGGCGATCGAGTGGGGGCGGCGCTTTCGTGCCAGCGGCGCGATCGAGCTGGTCCGGCTCGAGGAGGACATCGAGGGAGACGCCTGGGAGATCCTCGAGCGGCACGGCGATAAGGAGTGGAGCTATGTCGACGCCACCTCCTTCGCTCTGATCGAGCGCGACGGCGGCGGTGAGGCGTTCGCCTTCGACGCCCACTTCAGTCAGCGTGGCCTGCGGGTCCACCCGAGCCGGTAGGCAACCGCTCGCGCGCCGGCGGTTCGCGTGAAAGACTCGCGCGATGCCAGCTTCCCGCAGCTACGACCGTGCGCCCGCCGACATCCGACCGGTCACGATCGATCCCGGCTTCGTCGCCTCCGCCGACGGCTCGGCGCTGATCTCGATCGGCAAAACGAGAGTCATCTGCACGGCCTCCGTGAACGAATCGGTACCGCGCTGGATGCAGGGCCGTGGCAAAGGCTGGGTCACTGCCGAGTACGCGATGCTGCCCGCCTCGACCGGCGATCGCAAGCAGCGCGACATCACGCAAGGGCAAGCAGGACGGCCGCGGGGTCGAGATCCAGCGACTGATCGGTCGCTCGCTGCGGGTCGTCGTCGATTTCAAGGCGATGGGCGAACGCAGCGTCTACGTCGATTGCGACGTGCTCGAAGCTGATGGCGGCACCCGCTGCGCCGCCATCACCGGTGGCTACGTGGCTCTGCGCCAGGCCTTCCAGAAGCTGGTCGACAAGAAAGCGCTGGAGACGATGCCGCTCAGCGGCTCCGTCGCCGCGGTCAGCGTCGGCATGGTCAACGGCCGTCCGCTCTGCGACCTCGACTACATCGAGGACTCCAACGCCGAGGTCGACGCCAACGTCGTCATGACCGGCGACGGCGGCCTGGTCGAGGTGCAGGCGACCGCCGAGCGCACGCCGCTCTCCCGCACCTCGCTGGACGAGCTGCTCGGCCTCGCGGAGGGCGGCATCGCCCGCCTGCGGGAGGTGCAGGAGCGGGTCGGATGACGAGGCCGGCGCTTGTTCTCGCCACCGGCAACCGGCACAAGCTGGCGGAGATGGAGGAATTGCTGCCGGCGGTCGAGTTGAGGCCGTTGCCGGCCGGGTTTGAGATGCCGCCCGAGGACGGCGAGAGCTTCGCCGCCAATGCGCTGATCAAGGCGCGGGCCGCGCGCGAGGCGACAGGCGAGGTGACGATCGCCGACGACTCCGGCATCGCCGCCGAGGACCTCGGCGGCGCCCCCGGGATCTACTCCGCCCGCTACGCAGGCGAGGGCGCGGGCGACGAGGTCAACCTCGACAAGCTGCTGCGCGAAGTCGACGCCGCCGGCGGGAATCGCCGCGCCGCCTACGTCTGCGCGATCGCCTTGATCGACGAGGCCGGCGCCGAGCACGTCTTCGAAGCTCGCTGTGAGGGCCGGCTGCTTCGCGAGCGTCACGGCAGCGGCGGCTTCGGCTACGACCCCGTTTTCGTCCCCGACGACACCGGGCCCGACGACGAGCGGACCTATGCCGAGCTGAGCGCCGCCGAGAAGAACACGATCAGTCATCGCGGCCGGGCGGTGCGCAAGCTCGCCCAGCATCTCGGCCTGACCGACGGCGCGCCGTGATCCGCACCAAGAGCCGGGCGGCGGCGCTCTCGATCGCCTCCAACGCGCTCCTGATCGCGCTCAAGCTGGCGGCCGGAGCGATCACCGGCTCGATCGCGATCATCACCGAGGCGGTCCACTCGCTGATCGACCTGGTCGCCTCGGTCATCGCCTTCTTCTCGGTCCGCAAAGCCGACGAGCCGGCCGACGCCGAGCATCCCTACGGGCACGAGAAGGTCGAAAACCTGGCGGCGGCGATCGAGGGGATGCTGATCCTGGTCGGCGCCGGGGTGATCATCTACGAGGCGACCCGCCAGCTGGTCCGGGGCGCCGAAGTCGACCGGCTCGGCGTCGGGATCGCCGTCATGGCCTTCTCGGTCTTCGCCAACCTAGGCGTCTCCACGGTCCTCTCGCGCCAGGCGAAGGCCCACGACTCGCAGGCGCTGGAGGGGGACGCGGCGCACCTGCGCACCGACGCGATGACCTCGGCCGGGGTCCTGTTCGGCCTGGCCCTGGTTCAGATCACCGGCGACGCCGCCTTCGACCCGATCACGGCGCTGGTCGTCGCCGTCGCGATCGTCTGGGCGGGCTTCCGGATCCTGCGGCGCTCCTCCGCCGTGCTGGTCGACGAAACTCTGCCCGAGGCGGAGCTGGACCGGATCGAGCGGGCGATCGCCAGCGCCCGCACGCCGGAGGTCGCCGGGTACCACAAGCTGCGCGCCCGTCGCGCCGGCAGCCGGCGCCACATCGACTTCCACGTCCAGTACCGCTCCGGCACCAGCCTCGAGCGCGCTCACGATCTCGCCCACCAGATGCGCGCCTCGATCGAGGCCGAGATCCCCCAGGCCGAGGTGCTGATCCACGCCGAGCCGGAGACCTCCTTCCGCGAGCCCGACGACAGCGACTCGGGCCCGTTTCGTTCTGGCTGAGGGGCGTCAGGGAGGCGGCAGCAGGTTGACCGCGGCGGCGAGCCCGACGGCGATCAGGGTGATCGTGTAGCCGGTGTAGCCGCTGAGGGCGAAGAGGACCGCGGCGATCGCGCAGATCGCGACGACGATGATCCAGGAGGCTCGGGCGAGGGTCACGGTCGGTATTTTCACTCACATGGCCGACGCTGCCACCACAGAGGTCGCCCAGGGCGACGCCGCGGAGGCCGCGCTGGCCTTTCTCGGCGAGATGTCGCCCGACCTGCGCGGGGCGGCGATCCTCGACTCCGACGGCGCCGTCCTCGCCGCCGCGGGGGATCGCGAGCGCTGGCGCGAGGACGCCACGGTGCTGCTTGAGGTCGCCGACGGCGCCGGCGCCGAGCCGGCCGAGCAGATCCACGTGGCCACCGAGCAGGGCGAGGTCTTCGCCCTCCGCCATGCCGGGCTCACCGCCGTCGCGGTCACCGAGCGCTTCGCCCTCGCTTCGCTGATGTTCTTCGACATGCGCTCGACCCTGCGCGACCTCGCCGCGGAGCTGGAGGCCTGATGCCGCCGAAGCCCCACCGCGTCCTCCTCGACCGGGTCTCCGGCTACGCCGACGAGGCCGCCGCCTACATGCGCCGCCGCCGTGTCGCCCGTCGACCTTTCGCCCGCCTCTACTACCCGAACGGCCGCAGCGCCGACCACGCCGACGACTCGACCGCCGGCGCCGAGCTTTTCGTCGCCGCCGGGCGCCTGATCGAGGTCGCCGGGAAACGGCCGAAGCCGTGAGCGACCTGCTCGATCCGGCGGTCGCCGAGCGGGTTCTGGGCCGGGCGCTCGCCAACGGCGGCCGCTTCGCCGAGGTCTTCGCCGAACGCCGCCGCGGGCTGGCGATGGCGATCGACGAGTCGCGGATCGAGTCGGTTCAGTCCGGTGCCGAGGAGGGCGCGGGGGTTCGCGTGGTCGACGGCGGCACCACCTACTTCGCCCACGTCGACGGCCTCGACCCGGCCGACCTCGAGCGTGCCGCCGACGAGGCCGCGGCGGCTCTGCGCGGCGAGCGCCGCGAGCCGCGACCGCTGCGGGCGCAGGCGCCGGCGCCGCTGGCGATCCAGCATCGCCCCGAAGACGTTCCCGCCGAGCGCAAGGCAGCGCTGCTGCGCGAGCTCGACGAGCGCGCCCGCGACCAGGGCGGCGAGATCACCCAGTTCACCTCCTCCTACGCGGAGGCGCGGCGCGAGGTCGCGGTCGCCAACTCCGACGGCCTGCTGAGTGGCGACGACCGGACCCGCACGCGGATCGGCGCCCAGGCGGTCGCGCGCCGCGGCGACGCGGTCGAGACCGGGGCGGAGACCCTCGGCGCTCACCGCGGCTTCGAGCTGCTCGAAGACGACCCCGCCCAGATCGCCGAGCTGGCGGCGCGCAAGGCGCTGACCCTGCTCGACGCCGGGCCCGCGCCCTCCGGCTCGATGCCGGTCGTCGTCGGCGGCGGCTTCGGCGGCGTTCTCTTCCACGAGATGACCGGGCACGGGCTCGAGGCCGACCACATCCAGAAGGGCGCCAGCGTCTACGTCGGCAAGCTCGGCGAGCAGGTCGCGCAGCCGTTGCTCAACGCCTACGACGACGGCCGCCTCCCGCACGAGTGGGGCAGCGACGCGATCGACGACGAGGGGGTGCCGACCCAGAAGACCCAGGTGATCGAGGACGGGCGGCTCACGGCCTACCTCTACGACCGGCTCACGGCCGAGCGCGACGGCGTCGCCTCGACCGGCAACGGTCGCCGCGAGAGCTTCCGCCACCTGCCGATCCCGCGCATGACCAACACCTATATCGCTCCCGGGGACGCCACTCCCGAGGCGATGATCGCCGAGCTCGAGCAGGGTTTCTACGCGGTCTCCTTTGCCGGCGGCCAGGTCGACCCCGCCACCGGTGACTTCGTCTTCGGCGTCTCCGAGGGCTACCTGATCGAGGCCGGCAAGGTCACCCGTCCCTGCCGCGGCGCGACCCTGATCGGCAACTGCCTCGAGGCGCTGATGGCGATCGACGCGGTCGGCGACGACTTCTTCATGAAGACCGGGATCTGCGGCAAGGGCGGCCAGAAAGCCCCGGTCGGCACCGGCCAGGGCCACGTCCGGGTGCGGGCGATGACGGTCGGGGGAACCGAGCTGTGACGCGGAGCGACCGAACGTCCATATCTGACTCCTTCGTGAGAGAGCGAAGCGGAACATGGGCATGACCGAGCTGAGCGCGACTGCGGGGGGTGCGGTCGAGGCGGCGCTGGCGGCCGGCGCCGGTGCGGCCGAGGCCTACGCCTCGCGCGACAGCGGTCGCGAGGTGCGCGTCCACGGCGGCGCGGTCGAGAGCTTGACCGCGGCGACGCAGAGCGGCATCGGCGTCCGCGCCTGGATCGGCGGCCGGGTCGGCTACGCCTACGGCACCGACCTATCCGCGGCGGGGGTGGCGGCGATCGCCGGCCGCGCCGCGGAGGCGGCCGCGGCAGCCGACGAGGACGAGTTCGCGGCGCCGCCAGAGCCCGCTCCGATCGAGGCGCTGCCGGGGCTCAGCGACCCCTCGGTCGCGGCCTGGAGCGCGGCCGACGCGGCGGAGCTGGCGCTGGCGGTCGAGCGGTCAGCGCTCGCCGCCGATTCGCGGCTGGCCGGGGTCGAGCAGGTCGTCTACGCCGACTCCGCCGAGCGCGTCGCGGTCGCCTCCTCGACCGGTCTGGCCGGCGAGTATGAGTCCTCCGACTGCTTCGCCTATCTGCAGGCTCTCGCCGAGGGCGAGGGCGGCAAGGAGACCGGCCTCGGCTTCGGCCTCGCCCGCGGGCCGGCCGGCCTCGATCCGGAGGCGATCGGGGTGGAAGGGGCTGAGCGGGCGACGGCGATGATCGGCGCCGGCAAGCCCGCCTCCCGCTCCTGCCCGGTCGTGCTCGACCCGACCGTGGCCGCCAGCTTCGCCGGCCTGATCGGCGGCGCCCTCGGCGCCAACGCGGTGCAGCGCGGGCGTTCGCCGTTCGCCGGCCGCCTCGGTGAGGAGCTGGCCGGCGGCGCTCTCGTCCTCCATGACGATGGCCGCGACCCGGCCGGCCCCGCTTCGGCGCCGTTCGACGGCGAGGGGGTGCCCCGCCGCCGGACCGCGTTGATCGAGGGCGGCCGCCTGCAGGCGTTCCTCTTCGACACCTACACGGCCAACCGCGAGGGCGGCGGCGCCTCGACCGGCAACGCCTCCCGCCATGGCTACCGCTCGCAGCCGACGGTCGCGGCCTCGAACCTGATCGTCGGCACCGGCTCGCTCTCCTTCGCGGAGCTGCTCGCCGCCGCCGGGGAGGGCGTTCTCGTCACCGACGTCGCCGGCCTGCACTCGGGCGTGAACCCGGTCACCGGCGTCTTCTCGGTCGGTGCCTCGGGCCACGCGATCCGGGCCGGTGAGCCGGCCGAGCCGCTGCGCGAGTTCACGATCGCAGGCGATCTGGTCTCGCTGCTGGGAGCCGTCGAAGCGGCCGGGAGGGAGGCTCGCTGGGTCCCGTTCGGGGGGTCGGTGCGGACCCCGGCGCTGCTGATCGGGACGATGGCGGTCAGCGGTGCGTGAGCCTGACGCCGAGCCCACTGTTAGATTGGCGCCCGTCTTCAACCCCCGAGGAGGATTCCCGACGTGACCAAGGCTGAATTTCTGGACCAACTGGCTGGCGACGACCGGCTTGGCAGCAAGAAAGCTGCCAGCGACGCCGTCGATGCCGTGCTCGAGACGATCACCGACGCGCTGAGTTCCGGCGGCGAGGTGAGCTTCACCGGCTTCGGCAAATTCCACGTTGCCGAGCGCGGCCCCCGTCAGGGCGTCAACCCGCGCACCGGCGAGCGCATCACGATTCCGGGCGGCAAGGTGCCGCGCTTCTCGGCCGGCTCGGCCCTGAAGACCAAGGTCAAGGGCGGCTGATTTCCTGACCCCGTTCGCGGATCGGCTGGCGGCGCTCGTAGACGAGCGCCGCAGTCAGATCTGCCTCGGTCTCGACCCCGATCCGGCCAAGCTGGCCGGGGAGGGGCCGATGGCCGCCGGTCCCGGGACGCTGGCCGCCGATCTGGCCGCCGCCGCAGTTGTCACCCACTGCCGCTCCCTGATCGATCGCGCCGGCCCCGCCTGTGTGGCGGTGAAGCCGCAGCTCGCCTGCTTTGAGCGTCTCGGCGCGCCTGGCTGGGCGGCCCTGGCGGAGGTCTGCGCCGCCGCTCGCGAAGCCGGCCTGCTGACGGTCGCCGACGGCAAGCGCGGCGACGTGCCGGTCACGGCCGCCGCTTACGCCCAGGCCTTGGTCGGCGAGACGCCGACCCCCTGGGGTCCGGTCGCCGGGCTCGGCGCCGACGCCTTCACCGCCAATCCCCTGCTCGGCCTCGATGCGCTGGAGCCCCTGGTCGCCGCCGCCGCCGCGGCCGGCGCCGGCGTCTTCGCGCTGGTCCGCACCAGCAACCCGGGCGCCGCCGACGTCGAGGATCTACCGGCGCCGCACCAGCCGCTGCACGAGCGTCTCGCCGGTCTCGTCGACGGCCTCTCCGAGCGCCTGCTGGGGAAGAACGGCCTGAGCGGGATGGGCGCCGTCGTCGGCGCCACCGAGCCCCTGCACATCGCCCGCCTGCGCGAGCTGATGCCGCGCTCGATCTTTCTCATCCCCGGCGTCGGGGCCCAGGGCGGCAAGCCCGAGCTGCTCGGCGCCGCCTTCGCGGCCGGGCGGGCATCGGCGCTGGTCGCCGCCTCCCGCGGGATCGCGGCCGATCCCGACCCGGCCGCCGCTGCCGAGCGTCTACGGGCAGCGGTCTGGGATATCTCGGCCGCCTGAGGACGCCTCCGCCGGCTATACGATCAGCGGCCCGAGCACGACTTACAGATCCTGTCCAATGGAAAAACGCACCAGCGCATTCGCTCGCATTTTCGCCGCAATTGCCCTGGTCGGCGCGGTCATCGTCGTCATCGTCGCGATCTCGAGCTCGCTCGGCGACTCCGGCTCGTCGAAGTCGGGACACGGCAACAACCACAAGTCGCACCAGGTCCAGCCGAAGACGACCGCGAAGACTTACGTGGTCAAGAGCGGCGACACCCTGGTCGCGATTGCCCACCGGACCGGGGTCCCGGTCGCTCATATCGTCGCCCTGAACCCCGAAGTCGACCCGCAGATCCTGATCGCCGGCGAGACGCTGAAACTGCGATGAGCCGGCGCCGGTCCGGCGTCATGCTGCTGGCGGCGCTCGTGGTCGCCTCGCTCTGCCTGGCCGCCTCGGCGGCGGCGTCCAGGCCCGATCCCGAAGCTCGCTCCTGGACCCTGATCGACGCCCGCACCGGCGCCGTGCTCGATTCCCACGCCGCGGCGCGCTCGCTGCCGATCGCCAGCACGACCAAGCTGATGACCGCCTACGTGGCGATGCAGGAGCTGCCGCTCGACAAGATGGTGCGGGCGGCGCCCTACCACCCGATCTACGGCGAGTCGCTGCTGGGTCTGCGGACGGGACAGCGGATCAGCGTGCGCGATCTCCTCTACGGATTGATCTTGCGCAGCGGCAACGACGCCGCTCACGACCTCGCCCTGGCTGCGGCCGGCTCGCTGCCCCGCTTCGTCGCTCAGATGAACCGCCACGCCGCCGCCCTCGGGCTCGCCGACACCCACTACGCCAATCCGGTCGGCCTCGACCAGCGCGGCAACTACTCCAGCGCCCGCGACCTGGCGACGCTGACCCAGCACCTGCTGCGGATTCCCGCCTTCGCCAAGATCGCCGACTCGCGCAGCGCGACGCTGCGCAGCGTGCGGCCGCCACGGCGGATCTCGACGATCAACGAGCTGCTGCTGGACGCGCCCTGGGTGACCGGGGTGAAGACCGGCCACACCTTCGACGCCGCCTACTGCCTGGTCGGCTCCGGCCGCCGCAAGGGGGTTGAACTGATCTCCGTCGCGCTCGGCGCTCCCAGCGACGAAGCCCGCTTCAGCGACAACCTCGAACTGCTCGAATACGGCTTCTCGCAGTACAGCCGGCGGCTGCCGATCCGGGCCGGCCAGGATCTGGCCGAACCCTCGATCCGTTACTCCGGCGGCGAGCTGCCGCTGCGCGCGGCCGAAACCGTCGCGGTCGGCCTGCGCCACGGCCAGCGGCTCGACATCGACGTCCGCGCCCCGTCCGAGGTGGCGGGACCGATCCGGCGCGGCGCCGTCCTCGGTCGCGCCACGGTCACCGTCGACGGCCGCCGTGCCGCCTCGGTGCCGCTGCGCGCCGGTCGCGCGATCCCGGCGGCGAGCGCCTTCGATCGTGCCCGCGGCTTCCTCGCCGGCCACTTGTCGGCTATCGCTATCGCGATCTTCGTGATACTCATTGGCGGGGTATTGCTCTACCGGCGTCTGTCCGGCCGAACCGACCAAGGAGAGCGGATCAGGGTGAAAGCGCAGTGATCCTCACCGTGACTCTCAACGCGGCGATCGACCGTACCGTCGCTGTTCCGAACTTCCGCCTCGGCCGGCGCCACCGCGCGGTCGAGAGTCGCACCGTCGCGGGCGGCAAGGGGATCAACGTCGCCCGCGCCCTCAGCCTGCTCGGCCGTCCGGTGATCGCCTCCGGCTTCGTCGGCGGCCCGACCGGTACCCGGGTCCTGGAAGGGCTGCGCGAAGAGTCGGTCCTCACCGACTTCACCCGGATCGCGGCGGAGACGCGGATCAACCTCGCCGTGATCGACCCGACCTCCGGCGACCAGACCGAGATCAACGAGCGCGGCCCGGCGGTCAGCCCCGAGGAGACCAAGAGGCTCTTCGAGCGGATCGGCTACCTGGCGAGCGGGGCCAAGATCTGCGTCTTGGCCGGGTCGCTGCCACCCGGCGCCGGCGACGATCTCTACGCCCGCCTGATCGCCGACCTCGGTCGCCGCGGGGTCGCGGTGGTCCTCGACGCAGAGGGCGAGGCGATGCTTGCCGGCGTCCGCGCCGGCGCCTCGATGGTCACCCCGAACGAGCGCGAGGCCGAGGAGCTGGTCGGCCAGGAGTTCGACGGCGGCGGCGACCTCGCCCAGGGGCTGCTGGAGCTGGTCCGCCTCGGTGCCGTGGAGGCCGCGATCACCCGGCCGGAAGGCTGTGTCGCGGCGGTCGGCGAGGGGTCCGAGCGGCGCCTCCTGGAGGTCCATACCGAGCCGTTGGAGGCAGTCTCCACGGTCGGTTCCGGCGATGCCTTCCTGGCCGGGTACGTCGCCGCCCGCTACGAGGGCCGCTCGCCCGAGGACTGCCTCGCCTACGGGGTCGCCTGCGGCGCCGAGTCGACCCAGCACTTCGGTGCCGGCACCGTCGACCGCAACCAGGTCGAGCGCCTGCTCGGCGAGGTCGCGGTGCACGATTTGGAGGTCCCGGCGGAAGTGTAGGCTGGCTGTTCAACGCCAGCCCTGGAGGAATCACTTGGAAATCGAAATCGGCCGTGGCAAGAAAGGGCGGCGCGCATACGGGTTCGACGATGTCGCAATCGTCCCCTCGCGCCGCACCCGTGACCCCGACGACATCGACATCAGTTGGACCCTCGGTCCGTACCGCTTCGATCTGCCGCTTGTCGCTTCGGCGATGGACGGGGTGGTCAGCCCCGACACCGCTGTCCTAGTCAACGAGCTGGGAGGCCTCGGCGTGCTCAACCTGGAGGGGATCTGGGCCCGCTTCGAGGATGCCGAGGAGCGGCTGGAGCAGATTGCAAGCGCGCCCAAGCACGTGGCGACGAAGTTGATGCAGGAGATTTACACCGAGCCCGTCAAGTCAGAGCTGATCGGTAAGCGGGTGGCAGAAATCAAGGCCCGCGGCGCCGTCGCCTGTGCCTCGCTGACCCCACAGAAGGTGCGCGAGCACTACGAGGTGGCGGTCGAGGCAGGCCTCGACATCCTGGTCATCCAGGGCACCGTGATCTCCGCCGAACACGTCTCGACCACGGTCGAGCCGCTGAATCTGAAGGAGTTCATCGCCGAGGTGCCGGTGCCGACCGTGGTCGGCGGCTGCGCCTCCTACTCGACCGGCCTGCACCTGATGCGGACCGGGGCGGTTGGAGTCCTGGTCGGCGTCGGCCCCGGCGCCGCCTGCACCACCCGCGGCGTGCTCGGGATCGGCGTCCCGCAGGCGACCGCGATCGCCGACGTTGCCGCCGCCCGCTCCCAGCACATGCTGGAGACCGGCGAGTACGTCAACGTGATCGCCGACGGCGGCATGCGCACCGGCGGCGACATCTCCAAGGCGATCGCCTGCGGGGCCGACTCGGTCATGGTCGGCTCGCCGCTGGCTCGGGCCAAAGAGGCTCCCGGCCGCGGCTTCCACTGGGGCATGGCGACGTTCCATTCCTCGCTGCCCCGTGGCACCCGCGTCTCGACCAAGCAGGACGGGACGATGGAGGAGATCCTGCTCGGGCCCGCGCAGGAGAACGACGGCACCTTCAACCTGATGGGTGCGCTGAAAACCTCGATGGCCACCTGTGGCTACGAGGACATCCGCTCCTTCCAGCGGGCCGAGGTGATGGTCGCGCCGGCGCTGATGAGCGAGGGGAAGAAGCTGCAGAACGAGCAGTCGGTGGGCATGGGCTCCAACGGTCGTGCCGCGGTCTCGGCGGGGGTTGCCGTAAGCGATGACTGAGCAGGTCGTCGGCACCGCGCCCGAGTTGCCGGCCGACGACGTGCGAGCGCTGGAGGAGGTGCTGGTCCTCGACTTCGGGGGCCAGTACTCCCAGCTCATCGCTCGCCGCATCCGCGAGTGCGGCGTCTTCGCCGAGCTGTTGCCCTCGACTACGTCGGTCGAGAAGATCCACGAGCGGGCGCCGAAGGCGCTGGTGCTCTCCGGCGGCCCGGCCTCGGTCTACGAGGAGGGGGCGCCGGCGTTCCCGACGCAGCTGCTCGACCTTGAGATCCCGATGCTGGGGATTTGCTACGGCATGCAGGCGATGGTGCTGGCGCTCGGTGGCCGGGTCGAGACCGCCGAGTCAGGCGAGTTCGGCCGCACCGACCTGGTTCTGCGCGAAGGTGGCGGCCGGCTGCTGGGCGGCCTGCCGGAGGAGCAGAGTTGCTGGATGAGCCATCGCGACGCCGTCTTCGAGGCGCCGGAGGGCTTCACCGCGCTTGCTTCGAGCCCGAGCTCCCCGGTGGCGGCTTGCGAGCTGCCCGACCGCGGCCTCTACGGGATCCAGTTCCACCCCGAGGTCGTCCACACGCCCTACGGAACTGAGATTCTCACCCGCTTCCTGCGCGACGTCGCCGGTTGCGAGCAGCAGTGGTCGCCCAAATCGGTGATCGCCGAGCAGGTCGAGAAGATCCAGGCTCAGGTCGGCGACGGCCGCGTCATCTGTGGCCTCTCCGGCGGCGTCGACTCCTCGGTCGCCGCGATGCTGGTCTACAAAGCGGTGGGGGAGAAGCTGACCTGCGTCTTCGTCGACCATGGCCTGATGCGGATGAACGAGGCCGAGCAGGTGGTCGAGGCCTTTGGCGAGTTCGGCATTCCGCTCGTCCACGTCGACGCCGAAGAGCGCTTCCTCGCCAAGCTGGCCGGGCAGGAGGATCCCGAGACCAAGCGCAAGATCATCGGCGGCGAGTTCATCCGCGTCTTCGAGGAGGAGGCGGAGAAGCTCGAGGGCGTCGACTTCCTCGTCCAGGGCACGCTCTACTCGGACGTGATCGAGTCCGGTGGCTCCGACCATGCGGCGACGATCAAGTCCCACCACAACGTCGGCGGCCTGCCCGACGATCTCGAATTCGAGCTGGTCGAGCCGCTGCGGATGCTGTTCAAGGACGAGGTCCGCGCGGTCGGCATCGAGCTCGGCCTGCCGGAGCGGATGGTCTGGCGCCAGCCCTTCCCGGGGCCGGGGCTGGGGATTCGGATCGTCGGCGGCGAGGTCAACAAAGAGCGCCTGGACATCCTCCGCGCCGCCGACTCGATCCTGCAGGAGGAGATCCGCGCCGCCGAGCTCTATCGCCAGCTCTGGCAGTCCTTCTGCGTGCTGCCGGTCGTGCGCTCGGTCGGCGTCCAGGGCGACGGGCGCACCTACGCCTACCCGATCGTGATCCGCGCCGTCACCTCCGACGACGCGATGACCGCCGACTGGGCGCGACTTCCCTACGACCTGCTGGAGCGGGTCTCGAACCGGATCATCAACGAGATCCGCGACGTCAACCGCGTCGCCCTCGACATCTCCTCGAAGCCGCCGGCGACGATCGAGTGGGAGTAGCGGCCCGCCGCTACTCCTAGGCCGGCCGCGATCCCGCCGTCTCGAAACTGGCGAGGCCGGCGATCGTGGAGATGGTCTCCTGCGGCCCGTCGGCATCGGCGAGGCGCTGATCGCTCCGTTGCTGCGCGGTGAGGACGCGGTCGGTCGCCTCTTCCATGATTGCCACCACCTCGTCCCAGCCGCGCTGGTCGAGCAGCAGCGGCATCCAGGTGAGGACGGTGTCGTCGCGGGCGTCGATCGTGCCCGCTTCCAGGGCGGCCACCGCCCTGTCCATGAAGCTCTGCAGGGTGGCGCCGGAGATGCCGCCGAGGATCGCCTGCGGCACCCGTCGCCAGACGCGGCTGCTGACGTAGGAGCCCGGTGGGGCCTTGTAGAAGTGCTCGGTGGCGCCCCGTTTCTGGGCCGTGTCGACGAGGCTGAGGCAGCCGCACTTGTTGAGCGTGCGGGTGTGGTAGGCGACGTGGCTGAGACTGGCGTCGAGCCGGTCGGAGAGCCAGTTGGGGCTCGCTACCCGTTCGCTCAGGACATCGAGGATCTGGACGCGCAGCGGGTGGGATAGCGCCTTGACCAGGCGCTGGTCGATCGTTTCGGTTCGGTCTCGCACGGCAGGGGCTCCTTCGGGTGGGGTGGCTGCCCCTAACGTTAGCTGCATACTCTGTAACTCTTGAGTATTTATCTAGTCAAGGACCCGGTTCAGCGACCTGCCCGTTCGTCGCCTGGCGCGCGGCTCAGCTGTAGCGGTCCCACTTTTCGAGATAGGGCAGGGGATCGAAGGGACTGCCGCCCTCGTACCACCCGGGTGGGCCCCACATCTCGAAGTGCAGGTGGCAGGCGGTGGCGTCGCCGGTGTCGCCGACGATGCCGATCGGCTGGCCGGTGCGGACCATTTCGCCGGCCTGCAGCGGCGAGGGTTCGGCCAGGTGCGCGTACATGAAGTCGTTGGCGGTGCCCTTGCCGTCGATGACGATGTAGTTGCCGGCGCTGGCCTCGTAGGCGGAGTACTGCACGGTGCCGCCGCGGGCGGCGACGAGTGGCGTCCCGCAGGCCGCCATCACGTCCTGACCCTGGTGGGTGTGGCCGGACCTGGCGGCGCCGAAGCGGCCGGCTCCGAGGCCGAATTCATGGGCGCCGAGGATTGGGAAGGCGTAGCCGTAGAAGGCGAAGCTGAGGCTGAGCGCGGTCGAGCTGGTCGCCCGCCGCGCCGCCGGCGCTTCCGCGGTCTGCGGGCCGATCCGGAAGCTGTAGCGGCCGTTGCGGGCGGGATGGCCTTCGTTCGTAGTGCCGTCCCAGCGAATGCTGGTCGGCACGTTCGGGGCGATGTCGTTGCGGTAGAAGGTCTTGACGACCGCACCGGTGGCGTCGACGACGTCGATCCGCAGGTCGTTCTCGGGCTGACTGCTGCCGATCGTGTAGCTGAGCCGGGGGAAGCGGTAGCCGAAGTAGAAGGATTTGTGCGGCGTCGTTTCCGCCGCGAGCAGAGAGAGGGCACCGGCGCTGGGGGTGGTGCTGGGGGCACCGGCCGGACTGCTCGGAGGTGGCGGGCTGTCGCTGGGAGTCGGGGCGCCGCCGGTCGACGCGGCGGTCGCCGTGGCTGCCCAGATCAAAAGCATCGCGAGCACCATGACCGCCGTTTTCGCCGCCGGGCCAGGCCGGACCAAGTTGTTCTCGCGCACCGCTAGCCTCTCTTTCGATCGCCTACGGAGTTAGCTGTCGGGCTCGCGCTGAAAGAGATGCGCTACGGGCGTTTTCGCCCGATTCGCCCCGGAGACCTGCATCGGCCTCTGCGGTTCCTCCGCCCCCATCCAGACGCCCGGATGGGACTCGGCATTGCTGGCGCGGCAGTATAGAGCGCGGGATGGCTATGATCCCCCGGCCGCGTCGGCGAGTCCGCGCGGCTTTTTGATGATGAACACCACGGTAAAGACCTATGTAGCCAAGCCCAGCGACCGCCGGCGAGACTGGTACGTCGTCGATGCCGAGGGGCAGACCCTGGGCCGCCTGGCGACGCAGATCGCCGACGCTCTGCGCGGCAAGCGCAAGCCGGAGTACACGCCGCATATCGACACCGGTGACTTCATCGTCGTCGTCAACGCGGAGAAGATCCGCGTCACCGGCAAGAAGATGGAGCAGAAGACCTACTGGCGCCACAGCGGCTACCCCGGCGGGATCAAGTCGCGGACCCTGGCGGAGATGCTCGATCGTCGCCCGGAGGAAGTGATCCGCAAGGCCGTCAAGGGGATGCTGCCGCGCAACCGCCTCGCCCGCCAGCAGTTGACCAAGCTGAAGGTCTACGCCGGTCCCGAGCACCCACACGCGGCGCAGGAGCCGAAACCGATGAAGACCGAGAGATAGATGACGGACGAGCAGAACAACGAGACTTCGCAGGAGCCGGACGCAGTAGAGGAGACCCCCGAGAGCCAGGACGCCCCACCCGTGGACGAGGCGCCTGAGGAGACGGACGCCCCGACCGCCGATGCGACTGAGGAGAGCGAGGGTTCGGACGCTTCCACCGAGGAGCCTGTTGCCGAGGAGACTGAGACTGAGGCCGTTGAGGAGACTCCGGCTGAGGAGCCTGTAGCTGAGGAGGCTCCCGCGGAGGAGCCCGCGGCTGAGGAGCCTAAGGCTGAGGAGAAGAAGAAAGACGTCATTCCTGGGGCCGACCTGGAGCCGATCGCGGTGGAGCCTGAGAAGCCGCTGAGCGCCGAGGAGAAAGCGCGACTTGAAGCTGAGGAAGAGGAGAAGGCGAAGCGCGAAGCGGCGCTGGTCGGTGCCGACGATTCCGAGGCCGAGCCCGCCAGTCGCGAGCCGGCGAAGATGGAGAGCGGCGCCCGCTTTCTCGCCACCGGCAAACGCAAGTGCTCGATCGCCCGCGTCATCCTGCTGCCCGGCGACGGCAAGGTCGAAATCAACAAGCGCAGCCTCGACGAGTTCTTCCCCCGCCCCCTGCACCAGACGATGGCCGTACAGCCGCTCACCGTCTCCGGCTACGAGGGCAACGTCGACGTCCGCGTCCGCGTCCACGGCGGCGGCATCAGCGGCCAGGCCGGCGCGGTCCGCCACGGCATCGCCCGGGCCCTGACCGAGATCGACCCAGAGCTGCGCGGCGAGCTCAAGCGGCGCGGCTTCCTCACCCGCGACGCGCGGGTCAAGGAGCGTCGCAAGGCGGGCTTCAAGAAGGCTCGTAAGAAGCCTCAGTTCAGCAAGCGCTGACGGGGGTTTGGTGAGCGCCGAGCGCAAGCTCTTCGGAACCGATGGGGTCCGAGGGGAGGCTGGGACGTTCCTCACCGCCGAGTTGGCGACCGCGCTCGGCCGGGCGACCACGGCCTCGCTGGAGGCGGAGCGCCCGCAGGTCCTGATCGTTCGCGACACCCGCGAGTCGGGACCGATGCTGGAGGCGGCGCTGGCCGCCGGCGTCGCCGCCGCCGGGGGCGACGCACTGCTCGGCGGCGTGCTGCCGACTCCGGCGGCGGCGATCCTCGTGAAGCGGTTGGGGCTCGATCTTGCCGCGGTCGTCTCCGCCTCCCACAACCCCTATCGCGACAACGGCATCAAGTTCTTCTCCGCGCAGGGGACGAAGCTCGGCGACGAGCTCGAGGCGCGGATCGAGTCGCTGCTCGACGAGGCTCCCGCCGCCGCCGAGCCCGGCCGGGTGCGCGAGCTCAACGGCGGCCTCGACGACTACCTGCGCGAGCTCGAGGCGGCCTTCCCGCTCGATCTCTCCGGCCGCCGCGTCGTCCTCGACTGCGCCAACGGCGCCGCCCACCGTGCCGGCCCGGCGATTTTCGAGCGCCTCGGCGCCACGGTCGAGACGATCGGCGTCGAGCCCGACGGGCGCAACATCAACGCCGGCTGCGGCTCCACCCATCTCGGGCCGCTGGCCGAGCGAGTCGCCGGCTCCGACGCCGAGATCGGCTTCGCCTTCGACGGCGACGCCGACCGCATGCTCGCGGTCGACGGCGAGGGGCGGGTCCACGACGGTGACGAGCTGATCGCCCTCGCCGCCCGCGGCCGGGCTTCCCGCGGCGAGCTCGACGGCGGCGTCGTCGTCACGGTGATGACCAACTACGGCTTCCACCGGGCGATGGAGGAAGCCGGGATCGAGGTCGCGGTCACCCAGGTCGGCGACCGCTATGTCCTCGACGAGATGAGTCGGCGCGGCTGGGCCCTGGGCGGCGAGCAGTCGGGTCACATCATCGCCTCGGATTTCGTCGCCACCGGCGACGGCATCGCCGCGGCGCTGATGACGATGCGCGAGCTGGGCGGGGCGCCCCTGGCCGGGGCGTCGCCGATGGAGAAGCTGCCGCAGACGCTGGTCAACGTCGAGGTCGCCGACCGCGAGGCGATCGCCGGGGCGGCCGCCGTCTGGGACGCCGTCGAGAGCGAGGGCGCGGCGCTCGAGGGTCGCGGCCGGGTGCTGCTGCGCCCGTCCGGAACCGAGCCGCTGGTGCGGGTGATGGTCGAGGCGCCGAGCGCCGAGGAGGCAGACGCGGTCTGCAATCGCCTTGTCGCGCTGGTCCGCCAAGAGCTGGCCTGAACGTCCCGGCCGTCTACCCTTACTCGCCTTCATGTGCGGAATAGTCGGATACGTGGGCGGTCGCCCCTGCGAGGAGATCCTCCTGGCGGGGCTGGAAAAGCTCGAATACCGGGGCTATGACTCGGCCGGCCTCTCGGTGATCGAGGGCGGTGAGGTCGACAGCGTCCACGCGGTCGGCAACCTCGCCAACCTCCGCGCCGCCGTCGAGGCCCGCGCCACCGACGGGACCGGGGCCCTGCCGGTCTCCCACACCGGCATCGCCCACACCCGCTGGGCGACCCACGGTCGCGTCACCGAGGAGAACGCCCACCCGCACGACGACAGCTCCGGCAAGGTCCACATCGTCCTCAACGGGATCGTCGAGAACCACGCCGGCCTGCGCAAGCGGCTGCAGGCCGACGGCGAGGTCTTCACCTCCGAGACCGACGCCGAGGTGGTCGCCCACCTGATCGCCGCCCACTACGACGGCGACCTCGCGGCTGCGGTCCGCGCCGCCTACGCCGAGCTGCGCGGCCACTACGCCTTCGTCGCCATGCACGCCGACGAGCCCGACCGCCTGGTCGGCGCCCGCAAGGAGTGCCCTCTGGTCGCCGGCATCGGCCAGGGGGAGACCTACCTCGCCTCGGCGATTCCGGCCTTCCTCGCCCACACCCGCACCGCGGTGCCGATCGAAAATGGCGAGATCGTCGAAATCGAAGCTGCCGAGGTGCGGATCACCGACACCGACGGCAACCCGATCGACCGCGCCGTCGAAGAGGTCACCTGGGACGCCGACGCGGCCGAGAAGGGCGGCTTCGAGACCTTCATGCTGAAGGAGATCCACGAACAGGCCGATGCGGTGGCCGAGACCGTCGCCGACCGCCTGCCCGGCGACGACGGCGTCGACCTCTCCGACGTCGCCCTCGACGACGAGTTCCTGCGCGGGTTGCAGCGGGTCGTGATCGTCGCCTGCGGCACCTCCTACCACGCCGGCTTGATCGGGCGTTACGCGATCGAGGAGTGGGCGCGGGTGCCGGTCGAGATGGACATCGCCTCCGAGTACCGCTACCGCAACCCGGTGGTCGGGCCGGGCGATCTCGTCGTCGGCATCACCCAGTCCGGCGAGACCGCCGACACGCTGGCGGCGATGCGGCTGGCCCGCGAGGCCGGCGCCAAGGTGCTGACCGTCACCAACATCATGGGCAGTCAGGCGACCCGCGACGCCGACGCCGTCCTCTACACCCGCGCCGGGCTGGAGATCGGCGTCGCCGCAACCAAGACCTTCCTCGCCCAGGTGGCGGCGATGTACCTGCTGGGGCTGCGCCTGGCCGAGCTGCGCGAGGCGTTGCCGCCGGCCCGGATCGTCGAGCTGGTGGCGGAGTTGAAGACGCTGCCGTCGAAGATCGAGGAGACCCTTGATGCGGTGGAGGGGCCGGTGCGTGCCGTCGCCGCCGCCCACAGCGAGCAGAACTTCTTCCTCTACCTCGGTCGCCACATCGGCCTGCCGGTCTGCCTCGAGGGGGCACTGAAGCTGAAGGAGATCTCCTACATCCCGACCGACGCCTACGCGGCGGGGGAGATGAAGCACGGCCCGATCGCGCTGCTCGACGAGTCGACGCCGGTCGTCTGCATCGCCACCGAGAGCCCGGTCCTGGAGAAGGTTCTCTCCAACGTCGAAGAGGTCCGCGCCCGCGGCGCCCAGACGATCGCGATCACGACCGCCGGTGGCGAGCGCGCTGCCGAAGTCGCCGACGAATCGGTCGAGATCGCCCGTACCGACTGGATCCTGCAGCCGATCGTGGCGATCCTGCCGCTGCAGTTGCTCGCCTACGACATCGCCCGCGCCCGTGGGCTCAACGTCGACCAGCCCCGTAATCTGGCCAAGACCGTCACGGTCGAGTGATCTCGTGCAATCGCGTCGCTAGGATGCGCCGTCCTGTGAAGGCCCGCCTCGTCCTCCTGGTCGCCGCCGCGACCGCAGTGCTCGCCGTCGCCGGCTGTGGCGGCGGCAGTGACAGCTCCGGCTCGGACCCGGCCACGCTGGCCCCGCCGAAGTCGCCGCTCTTCATCGAGGCCACTCTGCAGCCCGAAGGCGAGCAGAAGTCGAACGTCGAAGCGCTGGCTCAGAGCATCGGCGGCGTCGACGATCTCGGCGGCCTGATCGTCTCCGAAATCGAAAAGTCGGCCGGCGCTTCCGAACACGAATTCGACTACGCCAAGGAAGTCGAACCGTGGCTGGGGGAAAAGGGTGGCCTCTTCTTCCAGGAATACGACGGCAACGACTTCGAAGGCTACGGCGTCGCGATTCAGACGACCGACACCACGGCCACCCAGGACTTCATCGACAAGCAGGCCGAAGAAAGCGACGAAGTGCCGGAAGAAGGCTCCTACGAAGGGGTCGACTACGAGGTCCAGGCCGACGACGGCACCACGATCGGCGTGGTCGGCGACTTCCTCGTCTTCGCCGAAGACACCGCGACCTTCAAGCAGATGGTCGACGCCTCCAACGGCGAATCGCTGGCCGACGAAGAGAACTACTCGAGCACCGTCGACGCCGCTCCGAGCGACAGCTTCGTCGACGTATTCGTCGACATCGGCGGTCTGATCGACCAGTCCGGCGGCACGATCGACCCCGAAGCGCGCCAGTTCCTCGACAGCGCCGGCATCGAACCCGACGAAGCGACCGCGGTCGCCAGCCTCGTCCCCGGCTCCGATCAGGTGGAGGTCGACTTCAGCAGCGACCTCGGTGGCCAGAAACCGCCGACCGGCGATGCCTCGGCCCTGCTCGGGTCCCTGCCCGCCGATTCCGTCGCCGCCTTCTCCTCGGCCGATTTCGGCGACCGTTTCGAGGAAGCGATCGACCAGATCGACGCCAACGGGATTCCCGGCCAGGTCCCGGCCGGCAAGTTCAAGAGCACCCTCAAGGAAGCCGGCATCGACGTCGAAAAGATCGCCGCCTCGATCGGCGACCTCGGCGTCTTCGCCACCGGCAACAGCGAAAGCAGCCTCGGCGGCGCTGTCGTCCTGGAGACCAAGGGTGCCAAGGAAGCGACCAACACCGTCGCCAACGTCGGCCTGCTGCTGCGCGCCGCCGGCACGCCCGGGGTCACCGCGATCTCCGGCAAGGCGAGCGGCTTCTCGATCCGCAGCGCCGACCTCGGCTCGAAACCGCTGGTCGTCGCCGCCCAGGGAGAACGGATCGCGATCGCCTACGGGCCCGCTGCCGCCGCGCAGGCCCTGGCTGCCGATGCCAAGGGCGGCAGCCTCGCCGACAGCGCCACCTACAAGGAAGCGGTGAGCAGCCTGGGCAGCACCCCGATCAGCGGCTTCGTCGACGGGCCCGCCGCGCTGAAGCTGGCTTCGGCGCTGATCCCGGCCGACGAAAAGGAAGACTTCGACGAAGCCAAGCCCTACCTGACCAAGATCGACTACCTGGCGATCGGGGCGGGTGCCTCGGGCGAACAGGCGACGGCGAAGCTGATCGCCGGCATCGGCAAGTAGCCGCCGGGCCCGTGGCCGGCGTCGGCATCGACCTGCTCGAGATCGACCGCATGGAGCGCGCCCTGGAGCGCCACCCGCGCCTGGCCGAGCGGGTCTTCACCGACGCCGAGCGGGAGTACGCGACGGCCCGCGCTCGTCCCGGCCGGCACCTGGCGGCGCGGTTCGCGGCCAAGGAGGCGGTCGTCAAGGCACTGGGGATGCGCGGCGGGTTCGGCCTACGCGAGGTCGAGGTCGTCGCCGGCGAACCGCCGACGGTGCGGCTCAGCGGGCGTGCCCAGGAGGCAGCCGCGGGCCGGGAGGTCGACATCTCTCTGACCCACTCGCGCGACAACGCCGCCGCGGTGGCCGTCGCCCGCTAGCGACCTGGCTAGGCTCCTCATGTGGATGCCTGGCTGACGCCGCTGTTCGACGCCGAGGGGATTCGGGCGGTCGACCGCTGGGCGATCGAGGAGCAGGGAGTGCCCTCGGCGCAGCTGATGGAGGCCGCGGGGACGGCGCTGGCGGAGGCGGTGGCGGGCCTGTCGCCGCAGGGGCCGGTGCGGATCGTCTGCGGGAAGGGGAACAACGGGGGCGACGGCGAGGTCGCCGCGCGCCGCCTGCAGCGGATGGGCTTCGAGGTCGAGACCGCGAGCCTCTGGTCCGAGGACGCCCCGGGCGATCTCGATACCTGGCTCGCCGGCTCCGGGGCGGTCGTCGATGCGATCTTCGGGACCGGGTTCTCCGGCGCCCCGCGCGAGCCCGCGGCGGGCGCGATCGAGGCGATCAACCGCTGCGGAGCGCCGGTGGTGGCCTGCGACATCGCCTCCGGAGTCGACGCTTCCAGCGGCGAGATCGAGGGAGCGGCGGTCGAGGCGGACCTGACCGTGAGCTTCCACGCGGCCAAGTTGGGACAGCGGATCGCGCCGGGAAAGTGGCACACGGGGGAGCTGCGGGTGGTGGCGATCGGGATCCCGGCCGGGGCGCCGCCCGCGCCGGCCGGTGGCACGATCGACCCGGCGGTCCTGGCGCTGCTGCCGCGGCGAGGCCCGCGCTCGACCAAGTTCAGCTCTGGCCAGGTGGCGATCGCCGGCGCTTCGCGCGGGTTGACCGGCGCGGTGCGGATGTCCTCGCTGGCGGCAATCCGGGCCGGGGCCGGCTACGCGACGGTCGCCGTCCCCGCCGATCTCGAGGCGGTCTTCGAAGCGGGCGAGCCAGAGGTGATGTCGGTCGGCTGCCCCGGCGGCGACGGCTGTCTCGTCCCGGCCTCGGCGAAAGCGGTGCTGCGAACCTTCGAGGGGGCGGCCGCCGGGGTGTTGGGACCGGGGATGGGGCGCGACCCGGGCTCGATCGAGCTCGCCCGCGAGGTCGTCGGCGGCATCGCGGCGCCGCTGGTGGTCGACGCCGACGGCCTCAACGCCTTCGCCGGGCACCTGGGGCCGCTCGCCGCCCGCGAAGCCGCGACCGTGCTGACGCCGCACGCGGGCGAGTTGGGGCGCCTGCTCGGACGCGACTCCGACGAGATCGCCGCCCACCGGCTCGCCTGCGCCCGCGAGGCCGCCGAGCAGACCGGGGCGGTGGTCGTCCTCAAGGGCGACGACACGATCGTCAGCGACGGCGAGCGGGTCGCGGTCAACGCGATCTCGGCCCCCGGGCTGGCCACCGCCGGCAGCGGCGACGTCCTCTCCGGCATCACGGCGGCGATGTTGGCCCGCGGTCTGGAGCCGTTCGCGGCCGCCTGCGCGGCGGTCGTCGCCCACGCTCGCGCCGGCCGCGATGCCGCCGCCCGCGTCGGCGCCGCCGAGTCGGTGATCGCCGGCGACGTGATCGACTCGATCCCGGCGGGCCTGCGCGGCGCCGAGCCGGTCGAATAATCTCGCCAGGGATGAAGACGGCCGCCGAGATCATGAACGCCGACGTGCCCAGCGTCGCGCCCGAGGACGACGCCCGCGCCGCGATCGACCTCTTGGCGCAGACGGACATGGGGGCGGTGGCGGTGGTCGACGCGAATCGCCGCGTGGTCGGGATCGTCAGCGAGTCGGACCTGATCCTCGGCGACGAGGAGTCCGATCTGCATCTGCCGCACTACCTCAACATCATGGGCGGGGTCGTCTTCGTCGGCTCGATGAAGGGCTTCGAGAAGCGCCTCGACAAGGCGTTCGCGACCAAGGTCTCGGAGCTGATGACCGCCGATCCGGTGGTCGCCCACGACTACGAGGCGGCCAACCGGGTCGCCAAGAAGATCGCCGACAAGCACCACAACCATCTTCCAGTGGTCGACGCCGACGGACGCCTGGCGGGCATGGTCACGAGGGCCGACGCCCTCGCCGCGCTGGTCGACGACGAGTAGCGATGGAGCGCGCGGTCGCCCGAGTCGACTTCGAGGCGATCCGGGCAAACTGCGCCAGGCTGAAGTCCGAGCTGGGCGACGGCGCCGAGCTCTGCGCGGTGGTCAAGGCCGACGGCTACGGCCACGGCGCCGATGCCAGCGCCAACGCCGCCTTGGCGGGCGGCGCGACGCGGTTGGCGGTGGCGACCGCGGTCGAGGCGGAACAGGTCGGTCGCCGCCTTCAGCACATTCCGCTGTTGACGATGGGCGCGCTGACCGCGGCCGACGTCGACATCGTCCTCTCCGCCGGCTCCGAGGTGGCGGTCTGGCGACAGGGCTTCCTGCGGCTGCTCGCCGATCGTGCCCGCGCCCAGGGCCGTCCGGCCCGCGTCCACGTCAAGTTCGACAGCGGCATGGGCAGGCTCGGCAACCCCGATCCCGACGAGGTCCTGGCGCTCGCTCGCGCCTGCGACGCCGACCCGAGCCTGCAGATGGCCGGAGTCTGGACCCACTTCGCCACCGCCGACGAACCCGACTCGGGCTTCTTCGACGAGCAGCTCGGCCGCTTCGAGGCGGTCGCCGCCGCGGTCAAGGCCGAGTTCCCGGCCACGATCGCCCACGCCGCCAACAGCGCCGCCGTCTTCCGCGACCCGCGCTCGCACTTCGACATGGCCCGCTGTGGGGTCGCGATCTACGGGCTCGATCCCTTCCAGGGCGACCCGGCCGAGCGCGGCCTGGCGCCGGCGCTGTCGCTGCGCTCTTACGTCGCCGACGTCAAGCGCTTCCCCGCCGGCGCCGGCGCCGGCTATGGACAGCGCTGGAAGGCCGAGCGCGAGACCTGCGTCGGGGTGGTGCCGCTTGGCTACGGCGACGGCGTCCGCCGCGGCCTCAGCAACAACGCCGAGCTGCTCGTCGGCGGCCGCCGCTATCCCCTGGTCGGCACCGTCTCGATGGACAACGTCACGATCGACCTCGGTCCCGAGACCGCGGTCGAGCCCGGTGACGAGGCGGTGCTGATCGGCAGCCAGGGCGAGGACGCGATCCTCGCCGAGGAGGTCGCCCGTCGTCTCGACACGATCAACTACGAGGTCACCTGCGGGATCTCCGCCCGGGTGCCGCGGCGTGCGGCCTGACTTCCGGCGAGTTTGCATGCCGATGAGTGACAAGGTCGCCGGCCTCTTCGATTCCCCGCTGGTCGTCGCGGCCGCGCGGGCGCTGGGCGGCGGCGAAGGCGCTTGGATCGTCGGTGGCGCCGTCCGCGACGCCGTCCTCGGGCGCGAGGTCGCCGACCTTGACCTGGCCGTGGCCGGCGATCCCGGTGCCGCCGCGCGGGCGATCGCGGCCGAGCTCGGCGAGCATGCCTTCGAGCTCTCGGCCGAGTTCGGCACCTGGCGGGTGGTCGCCAAGGATCGCGGCTGGCAGGTCGACGCCACGGTCCTGCGCGGCGACGGGATCGACTCCGACCTGGCCGCCCGCGACTTCACGATCGGCGCCGTCGCCGTGCCGCTCGCCGGGGGTGAGGCGATCGATCCCTGCGGCGGCCTGGCGGATCTCGAGCGCGGCGTTCTGCGCGCGGTGGGGAGCGGCAGCTTCGACGAGGATCCGCTGCGCCTGCTGCGTGCCGCGCGTCTCGCCGCCGAGCTGGGTCTCGAGATCGACGCGGGGACGGTCGCCCTGGCCCGCACGGTTGCCTCCCGCGCCGCCGAGCCCGCCGGCGAGCGTCAGCTGACGGAGCTGCGCCAGCTGCTCGGCGGCCCGGACCCGTTGCGCGGCCTCGCTCTGCTCGACGAACTGGAGCTGACCGCGGTCGTACTGCCCGAGCTGGCGAACCTGCGCGAGGTCGAGCAGGGCCCCAACCACCACCTCGACGTCCACGATCACACGCTGGCCGTGCTCGAACACACGTTGGAAGTCGAGGCGGACCTCAAGCGCTTCGCCGGCGATCGCGCCGACGAGGTGGCGGTGCTGCTGGCGGAGCCGCTCGCCGATGAGATGAGCCGCGGTACCGCTCTGCGCTTCGGCGCCTTGCTCCACGACATCGGCAAGCCCGCCACCCGGGCCGAGCGCGGCGGCTTCGTCGGCTTCCGCGGCCACGACAAGGTGGGCGCGGAGATCGTCGGCGAGATCTGTGCCCGGCTGCGCGCCAGCCGCCGCCTCACCCAGCACCTGCAGGGGCTGACGCTGCACCACCTGCGGCTCGGTTTCCTGATCCCGGAGGCGCCGCTGCCGCCGCGCCGCGTCCACGACTACCTGCGCGCGACCGAGCCGGTCGGGGTCGACGTCACCCTGCTCACGATCGCCGACCGCCTCTCCGCTCGCGGCGCCGGGCCCCTGGCCCGACCGGAGATGGTCGAGGCGCACCTCACCCTTGCCCGGCAGATGATCGCCGCCGCGCTCGACTGGCGCCGCGACGGCCCGCCCGCCCCGCTGCTGCGCGGCGACGAGCTGGCCGCGGAGCTGGGACTCGAGCAGGGACCGCAACTGGGAGAGCTGCTGTCTGAGCTGGAGGCGGCGCAGTACGCGGGTGAGGTGCGCGACCGGGCCGCAGCCGTGAAACACGCTCGTCAGGTACGCTCGACGCCGCATGGCTGAGGAAAAGATCGAAATGGAGGGGGAGATCACCGAGGCTCTCCCCAACACGATGTTTCGGGTGAAACTGGACAACGGCCACGACGTGCTCGGCCACATCTCGGGCAAGATGCGCCGTCACTACATCCGCATCCTTCCTGGCGACCGGGTGAAGATCGAGCTTTCCCCGTATGACCTCGACAGAGGTCGCATCACCTACCGCTACAAATAGCTCGCCTTCGCGCCCTCGTCGGGCGCCGCCAGCTCCGCCACCAGCGCTGACCAGGCGAAGTCCACGGCGCCGAGGCCCTTGCCGCTGCGTGGGTCGTAGTACTCGCGCAGGCCTTCGCGGGCGACCGCGCCGATGACGCCCTCGGCCAGCCGCTCGGCCTCCTCCTCGTAGCCGAGCCGCCGCATCCCCAGCCAGACCATCCAGGCCGAGTTGACCCAGGTCGGGCCGCGCCAGTAGCGGCGGATCGGGCCGTGGCCGCCATCGGGCTCGTAGCTCGGCTCCGAGGCCGCGACCGAGGGCGGTGCCACCGCGGTCAGGAACTCGTCGCGGTCGAGCAGGTGCTCCTCTACCAGGCGCCGCCCGATCGCCTCCGGCAGGTCGGGCAACGCCAGCGGGGCCAGTGCGGCCCAGGTGACGACTCCGGGGCGTGCGCCGCCCGGTTGCGCCTCGTCGAGGAAGAGGCTGCGGCGCTCGTCCCAGAGCCGCTCAACCAGGGCTGGGGTGGCCGAGGGCCGGCCCAGCGCCTGCAGCGAGAGCGACCACATGGTGTTGACCAGCGTCTCGCACAGCAACGGCCGGCGACGCTCACGCACGAGCCGGGCGTTGAAGCCGATCCGGCGGTTGCGCCGGACCAGCAGCGGGAAGCCGAGCTTGCCATTGGCGAGCGCTCCCCAGACCGGCTCGAACTTGGGCGAGGCGTCGAGCCCAGACTCGTCCGGCTGGACGATCCAGAGCAGCCCGTCGCCCTCGAGGTCGCGGTTGGTGGCGAGCCAGTCGATCTGGGCGGCGATCCGTGGCTCCTCGGCCGGGTCGCCGACGGCGATGCTCCAGGCCCAGGCCAGCAGCGGCGGCTGGATCGTCTCGGTCTGGAACGAGCGGCGCGAAGCGACGTTGTAGAAGAGGTAGCGCAGCGGCGAGACCGGCCGGTTCCAGAAGATCGTGTGGCCGATGAACCCATTCGGGCGTTGCGCCGCCAGCAGGCTCTCGAGCTCGGCCCGCGACCGCGCGGGGTCGAAGCGCCGCCAGACGATCGCCGCGAAGCAGGAGTCCCAGTACCACTGCCAGGGATAGCGGCCCGGGCTCGGCTGGGTGTATTCGTAGGCTTTGCCGTCGCGCTCGCCCCGTTCCCAGTTCTGGCGCAGGACGCGCTCGACTTCGACCAGGACCGCGGCTTTCGCCGCCTCGCTCACTCCGCCGTGCGCCGCATCTCGCGCAGGGCGAGGGAGCCCAGCACTGCCAGCAGCCCGGCCAGGGCCAGTAATCCAGGCCACGTTTCCGCCCAGGTGACGCTGCCGACGAAGCCCTGCCGCGCCGCTTCGACCACCTGCGTCACCGGGTTCACCCGGGCGATCTTCTGCAGCCACCCGGCCAGCAGCGCCAGCGGCGCGTAGGCGGTGGTGGTGAGGATCAGCGCCATCATCCCCGCCTGCATCAGCGGTGCCGCTGACTGGCTCTTGAAGCGCAGCGCCAGAAACGAGCCCCAGCAGGCGGCGACTGCGGCCATCGAGGCGACCATGAAGTAGGTGATCAGCAGGCCGTCGACGCCGGGCCAGCCGGCGCCGAGCGCCAGCGCGATCGTCAGCACGAAGGTGGCCGGGATCAGCGAGCGGGCGCTGGCGGCCAGCACGGTGCCGGAAAGCAGCACCCAGCGCGGGGCGGGGGAGACGAGCAGGCGGTCGAGCCAGCCCTGCTCGATGTCGCGGGCGAGGTTGACTCCGGCGGCGGCGCCGGTGAAGCCGGCCCCCTGCAGCATGCTGATCGGGACGATGAAGCTCTCGTAGCTGCCGGTGCTGAAGCCGTTCAGCTGGGTCAGGGCGCCGAAGACGCCGTTGAGGCCGAGGAAGAAGATGGTCGGCGCCAGCACGCCCGGGATCGCCGCGCCGGGAACCCGGACCAGCTCGTTCTTGGCCCGCGCCATCAGGGCGCCGATCGTCGCCAGGTTGGAGCGCCAGGCGGGAATTGCCACGGCCGCTTCCACTAGCCCACCCGCAGCCGGTGTCGCAGGGCGCGGTCGCTGAGGAAGAGGCCGAGGACGACGATGCCGAGGATCGCCAACAGCGCGTCGAGCGTTTCGGAAGCGTCGAACCCGGAGATCATCGGGCCGCGGATCCCTTCGACGATGAAGCTGAGCGGGTTGTACTGGGCGATCGTCTTGGCCGGCTCGATCATCAGTTCCTGCGGGAAGAAGGCCGAGGAGAGGAAGAGCACGACCAGGACCAGGGGGAAGAGGCCCTGGACGACGCTGGCGCTGCCGGTGCGCAGCGCGATCGCGGCGCCGATCCCCCCGACCGCCAGCGCCGCCGCGGTGACCAGGAAGATCGCCATCAACGCTCCGGCGACGCCACTCTCTATTTCGGCGCCGAAGATCAGCCCGATCGCGAGGAACCAGAGTGAGGCGAAGAGCCCCAGGGCGGCCGTCCCCGCCAGCCGCCCGAGGACGATCGCGAAGCGCGGGATCGGGGCGGAGAAGAGGCGGTCGGTGAAGCCCATCTCGATGTCGACCGCGAGCGCGATGCCGCCGCTGTTGCCGGCCAGCATCAGCGACTGCATCATCGCCCCGGCCAGCATGAACTGGAGGAAGCTCTGGACCGGCGGGAAGCCCGGCAGTTCGACCGCACCGCTGGCGCCGCCGGTCTGGATCGCCAGCAGCAGGGTGGGAAAGATGATGATCGGGGCGATCAGCTGCGGGCGGCGGAAGGTCTGGCGGACCGAGCGCATCCCCAGGGCCCGCACCACCCGCGCGTTGGTGGCGAGTGCGCTCATGCCTCCACCGGCGCCTTCTCGGCGTTCTCCTCGCTCTCCTCCTCGAGGTGGTAGCCGGTCTTCTCGACGAAGACGTCGTCCAGGGTCGGTTTGACCAGCTCCAGCGCCTCGACCGCGATCCCGGCCTCGTCCAGCGCCCGCACCACGCGGGGGATGTCGGCGGCGCCGTTCTCGACCTCGACCAGGACCTTCTTGCCGTCCTTGGGCGGCAGCAGCTTGCCGATCGGCGCCAGGATCGACTCCGCCTCGGCGACCGAGCCCTGGGCCAGCTGCAGCTGGATGTGGGGGTTGCCGAATTCGGCCTTGAGCGACTCCGGCGTCCCCTCGGCGACGATCTTGCCGCTGTCGATGATCCCGACGTTGTCGGCCAGCTGGTCGGCCTCCTCCAGGTACTGGGTGGTGAGGAAGACGGTGGTGCCGCCATCGTTCAGCTCCCGCACCTCCTCCCAGATCGTCTTGCGGCTGACCGGGTCGAGCCCGGTCGTCGGCTCGTCGAGGAAGAGCACCCGCGGTTCGTGGACCAGCGCCGCGGCGAGGTCGAGGCGGCGCTTCATGCCGCCGGAGTAGCCGCCGACGCGGCGGTCGGCGGCGGCGCTGAGGTCGACCCGTTCGAGCAGGCTGTCGGCGCGCCGGCGTCCCTCCGCCGTGGGGATGCCCTGCAGCGTCGCCTGCAGGCGGATCAGCTCGCGGCCGGTCATCAGCGGGTCGAGCGCCGCTTCCTGCAGGGCGACGCCGATCGAGCCGCGTACGGCCCGCGCCTCCTTGACGACGTCGTGGCCCGCGACGCTGGCCCTGCCGCCGGTCGGCAGCAGCAGCGTCGTCAGCATCCGCACCGTCGTCGTCTTGCCGGCGCCGTTGGGGCCGAGGAAGCCGAAGATTTCGCCCTCCTCGACGGAAATGTCGATGCCCTGCACCGCAAGCACCTTGTCGAAGGCGCGCTCAAGTCCTTCGACCACGATCGCCGGCATCCCCAGGAAACCTACAGCGCGCGAATGGCCGGGATCGTGCAAGTGGGAGGGTCCCACCGCATTCCTCTGGCCCGGAAGGCAGAATCGGGGCCGCAACCGGGGTCTCGACCGCGTGTTTGCCTAAGTCCATGCCCTTGACCGAGAAAACAAGCCGGAACGGCCGCGCCTGGGCCCTCGCCGCCCTCGCCGCCTGTCTGTTCGCGGCGCTGGTCGCGGTCGTCGCTCCCGACGCTGACTCGGCGCCGCTGCGGGTCGTGGTGCTGGGCCAGACCTCGGAAACCCCGCCGCCTTCCTGTCCAGGGGAAATCGTCAACGAAGTCCCAATCAAGGAATGCCGGGTGGAGGGGCACGTAAGCGGCTTCCAGGCGATCGCCGGCGGCGTCGCCCGTCCCTACGAGGCGCCTTTCGAAGGCAAGATCGTCGCCTGGTCGATCACGCTCGCCAAGCCGTCGACGGTCGAAACTCCGACCACCTCGAACGAGCTCAGCTTCTTCAACGAATTCCTCGGTTCCCCGTCCGAGGCGCGGATCGGCGTCCTGCGCCCGGTCGAAGGCTCGAAGCCGCCCCAGTACACCCTGGTCCGCCAGAGCCCGCTCGAGGTGCTCAACCCCTACTTCGGCACCACCCCGATCTTCGCCCTCGAGCACCCGCTGACCGTGCTCAAGGGACAGATCGTCGCCCTCACCGTCCCCACCTGGGCACCGATGTTCGCCTTCAACGTCGAAGACAACAACACCTGGCGCGGCAGCCGCCTGCCCGAACACTGCGCCTCCAAGGAAGACATCCAGGGAGGGCATCCCCAGCAGGGCGTCGGCAAGACCAAGACCTACGGCTGCTACTACTCGAACGCGCGACTGCTCTATACCGCGACCTTGGTTAAGAAACCGTAGATACGGCGGGGGTGGGGCTGGGTAGCCCTGCTCTCTTGCCTACCTGGCTGGATCGCCTGCGCCCTTCCGAGATTGTCTCCGCGCCAGCGGCACAAAACGTTCGCAGGGCTACCCAGCCCCACCTCGGACGTCCCTCAGCAAACTTTTGCAGCACGGAACCTCTAGAGAGGGAGACGCTCTACGGGTGTCCACTCGACGGCTTGGACCTTGCCCGTGTCTAGCTCCAGATTCCGAGGGACGAGGGGCCGGTAGGGCCTCCGAACGTTTTGTGCCGCTGGCGCGGGACGAATCTCGGACGGATGCAAGCGATCCAGCCAGGTAGGCAAGAGAGGAGGCCCTACCGGCCCCTCGTCCGCTGCAACTTCGAGCTAAAGCGCGCTTTGGCGCAGCCCGCAATACGGACAATCGCTCACGTCCAGCCCGATCAGCTGGTCGCAGCGGCGGCAAGACCTGAGGTTCGCGGGGGTCCGCGGAAGGGATGACGCGGAGGGGGCCAGGGGCAGCACCATCGCCACCGGCTCCATCTCCTCGCCGGTCTCGCGATCGACGTAGGTCTGGCCGGGCTCGGCGTGGGCCAGGGCCTCGCGGCCGGAGGCCGGGGCGCGCATTCTGTAGAGCTGGCGCTCGTTCATCGCCGCGAAGACTAATAGCTTGGGCGGCAGCGATGCGTGTCCTTCTCTTTCACGGCTACATGCTGCGCGGCACCGGCAGCAACATCTACAACGTCAACCTGGCGCGGGCACTGGCCCGGCTCGGTCACGAGGTCCATCTCCTCTGCCAGGACCGCGAGGTCAAGATCGAGGGAGTCGAGATCCACAACCCCGACATCGGCGGGTTGCTGCCCGTCTATGTCAAAGACCCTTATGAGGGCTTCGAGGTCAAGGCCTTCCCGGAGCTGAGCGAGGCCGAACTCGACTTCTACATCGAGTCCAACGTGGCTGCCGTGCGGGCGGTCGCCGAGTCGGTGGGCGGCTTCGACGCCGCCCTCGCCAACCACCTGGTGATGGGCCCGGCGATCCTCGCCCGCGCCGGCGTCGGTCCCTTTGCCGCCAAGATCCACGGTTCCGCCCTGGAGTACACGGTCAAACCGAACCCGCGGTTCCTTCCCTATGCCTATGAAGGGATGGAGGCCGCCGCCGGCGTCCTCGTCGGCTCCGGGCACACGGCCGAGTCGCTCTGGGCGGCATTGCCGGATCTCCCGAATCTGAAGGACAAGACCCGCCTCGGACCGCCGGGCGTTGACGTCGAGGAGTTCCAGCCCGGAGTGCGAGAGCCCGGTGATGGGGGTCCTGCGGGCGAGGTTTACGTTCTCGGACCCCCATCACCGGGCTCCCACGGGGCCGCTCTAGTGGTCTTCGTCGGCAAGTTGATCGTTTCCAAGGGCGTGGACCTGCTGCTGGCTGCATGGCCCCTGGTGAAGGCTGTCCACCCCGGAGCGAAGCTGCAGGTGGCCGGATACGGCGAGTACGAGGGCGGGCTGCGCAGGTTGCTGGCTGCTCTGGATCGAGGAGATCTGGACGATGCGCGAGAGGTGGCGCGACTGGGCTGGGCGCTCGAGGGGGGAGAGGAGAGGCCGCTGTCGATCCTTTCGGCGTTTCTGGCCGATCCGCCGCCGGGGTATCTGGAGGCGGCTCGGGGCGTCGCCGCCTCGATTGAGTTGATCGGGCGCCTGGAGCACGACGAGGTGGCCGCGCTGTTGCCGCGGGCGGAGGCGCTGGTGATGCCGAGCACCTTTCCGGAGGCGTTCGGGATGGTCGCGGTCGAGGCTGCGGCCTGCGGGGCGCTGCCGGTCTCCGCGGGGCACTCGGGGATGCTCGAGGTCTCGCGGCAGCTCGCCGCCGACCTGCCCGTGGCGGTCGGCGAGCTGACCTCGTTCGCGGTCGAGCCCGGTGCGATCGGCGCGATCGCGGACCGGTTGAACGGCTGGCTGGCGTTGTCCGAGTCGTCGCGGGAGGAGGCTCGGCAGGAGCTCGTCATGACCGTGAGACGGCTGTGGAGCTGGGAGGGAGTGGCCCGCGGGGTCCTCGCTGCATCGGCTGGAGAACTGGGAGATCTGCCCCTCCCCGGATAGCTAGTGCCAACCGTCACCTGAGGCCGCAAAACCTCCCGCCGCCGCTTCAATAGAATGCCGCGCGCCTCATGTACGGCCGCCTCCCGATAGTGAAGATGCTCGCCGCCACGGTCGCGCTGGCCGCTGCGATCTGTGCCGTCATGGTCCCGATCCACTGGGACGGGCAGCAGGCGTCGACGGCCGCTCCGAAGATCGACAACCTGCTGACGGTGATGATCGTCCTCTCGTCCTTCGTCTTCTCGCTGGTCGTCGTGATGCTCGGCTACGCGCTCTGGAAATTCCGGGCGAAACCCGGCGACGAATCCGACGGCGAGCCGATTCACGGCAACACCCGGCTCGAGGTGGCGTGGACGCTGATCCCGACCGTGATCGTCCTTTTCGCCGGCGGCTACAGCTGGTCGGTGCTCAACGACATCGAAAAGCCCGACGCCAACCACCTCACGGTCGACGTCTTCTCCCAGCAGTACGCCTGGAGCTTCGGCTACCCGGGCAAGGGCATGGCCTACTCGGAGGGCGAAATGCACGTCCCCGTCAACCGCCAGGTCCAGTTCAAGATGCACGCCCAGGACGTGATCCACTCCTTCTGGGTGCCCGAGTGGCGGATCAAGAAAGACAACGTGCCCGGGATCACCACGACCGCAATCGTCACTCCCGACAAGATCGGGACCTACCAGCTGATCTGCACCGAGCTCTGCGGCTTCGGGCACGCTTCGATGCGGGCCAAAGTCGTCGTCGAGTCGCCTGCCAAGTTCCGCGAATGGGTGGGCAGCCTGAAGACCAAAGTCCCGCAGCCGCTGGCAGAGTCGATTACCCAGGACACCGAGGCGAACCCGGTACCGCTGGAAGCGGGCGGGGCATAATGAAGGAGAAGCGATGACGGCTGCGATCAAGCAACCTGGGTGGATTCGAGGCGCGCTCGGTGCCCTCCTTGCCGGGGCATTCGGTTTCGGCCTGGTTCTTGCCCTGCGCTCGATCTCCGGCCTGCCGCTGTACGACACCGAGCAGACCGGCTATCCGCACGTCGTCGTGCCGCTGATCCTCGCCCCGCTCGGCTTCCTCGCCGGCTTCGGCTGCTTCGACTACTGGCTGCGCTGGGCCGCCGGCCTGCCGACGATCCCCGACGATCACTCCCAGCACGGGGCCAAGAGCTGGAAGGACTACTTCCGCTTCAACACCGATCACAAGGTGATCGGCATCCAGTACATCTGCACCACCTTCTTCTTCTTCTTCGTGGGCGGTCTGCTGGCGATGCTGATCCGGGCCGAGCTGGCTCAGCCAGGGACCCAGATCGTCGGCGCCGCGGCCTACAACAGCCTCTTCTCGACCCACGCCGCGATCATGATCTTCCTCTTCGTGATCCCGGTCTTCGCCGGGATCGCCAACTACGTCCTGCCGCTGATGATCGGCGCCCCGGACATGGCCTTCCCGCGCCTCAACGCGCTCAGCTTCTGGATGCTGCCGATGGCCGGCATCCTCTTCATCGGCAGCTTCCTCGCCCCCGGCGGCGCCTTCGACGCCGGCTGGACCGGCTACGCGCCGTTATCTACGGGGGCCCCGCTGGGCCAGTCGTTCTTCAACCTCGGCGTCCAGTTCGCCGGCGCCTCCTCGATCGCGACCGCGCTCAACTTCCTGGTCACGATCATCACTATGCGCGCGCCCGGGATGACCTTCTGGCGGATGCCGCTGCTGGTCTGGGCCAACCTCTCGACCTCGCTCCTGGTCGTCGCCGCGACCCCGTTCATCGCCGGTGCCCAGTTCATGGTCCTCTTCGACCGCATCCTCCACACCAACTTCTTCCAGTTCGCGGCCGGTGGCGACGTCATCAGCTACCAGCACATCTTCTGGTTCTATTCGCACCCAGCCGTCTACATCATGATGTTGCCCGGCTTCGGGATCATCAGCGAGGTCATCTCGATCCACTCGCGCAAGCCGATCTTCGGCTACCGCCTGATGGCTCTTGCCTTGATCGGGATCGTCGTCCTCAGCTACTCGGTCTGGGCCCACCACATGTTCGTCGCCGGCATGTTCAGCTGGCTGCGGGTGCCGATGATGCTGACCACGCTGCTGATCGCGGTCCCGACCGGGATCAAGATCTTCTCCTGGTTAGGCACGCTCTACTTCGGGAAAATCCATACGTACTCGACGGCGATGTTATTTGCGCTCGCCTTCATCGTCACCTTCACGATCGGTGGGATCAGCGGCGTCATGCTGGGCATGGTGCCGATCGACATCCACGTCTCCGACACCTACTTCATCGTCGCCCACATCCACTTCGTCCTCTTCGGCGGCTCGGTCTTCACGATCTTCGCCGGGATCTACCATTGGTTCCCGAAGATCACCGGGCGCATGTACGACGAGAAACTCGGCCGCGTCCACTTCTGGGGCACCCTGGTCGGCACCTGGGGCACCTTCATCCCGATGCACTGGATCGGCATGGACGGGATGCCGCGTCGCGTCGCCGACTACGCTTCCCAATTCGGCAACTGGAATCTGCTGATCAGCGTCTTCGCCTTCTGGCTCGGCGCCGTCCAGTTGGTCTTCCTCTACAACATGATCGTCAGCTGGCGCTTCGGCCCGCGCGCCGCGGCCAACCCCTGGCGCGCCAACTCGATCGAGTGGCAGGTCTCCTCGCCACCGCCGGTCTTCAACTTCGACGAGATCCCGCGCGTCGTCGGCGGCCCCTACGAGTTCGGAGTCCCCGGTGCCAAACACGCGATCATGGCCGGCGAAGGCAGTGAGGCGCCGAAGCAGGAGCCGACCGTGGTGGGGACCGCGTGAGCGCCGTCGAAGAGGGCCGGCCGCTGCTGGTCTTCCTCAACGAGGTTGCCGGCGGTCGCAAGCTGCTGCAAGCCGTCCGCGAGCGTCAGGGCACGGTCTCCAAGGTGATCGTCGCGGCTCCGCAGAACCAGCCCTCGGTCGGCCAGTTGATCGACGCCGGTGAGCTGCGCGAGGCCGCCCGGGCACGGGTCGAGGTGACGATGTCCGTGCTGGCGGAGTTCGGGATCGACTCGGTCGGCGAGGTGATGGATCCGGAGCCGGCGCTTGCGGTCGATGACGCGGTCCGCGCCCATGAACCGGGCGAGGTTCTGTTCTCCTGTCGAGCCGATACCCGCTTCGGCCTGACCCGCAAGGACTTGGTCGAGTGGACCCGGGCGAGGATCGAACCGGAGACCAGGCTGACCCACATCCCGGTCCGCATCGAAGACGACGCGATCCGCTGGGACCTGATCCACACGCTCGTCGTCGCAACCAAGACCGTCGCGGCGCCGGATCTGGTCAATCGCCTCAAGGAGCGCGCCGCCGATCGTCCGCACCGCTACACGATCGTCTGCCCGCGGTCCGACGAAGTCAGCGAGGCCGAGATCGTCCGCGACCTGGCCTCGACGCTGGCCGAGCTCTACCGCTCCGATGTCGACGCCACCGGTCAGCCGATGAGCCCCGATCCCTTCCAGGCCGTGAAAAACGCGATCGAGCACTACCGGATCGACGAGGTCCTGATCTCCACCTTCGCGGGCGAGGACTCGCGCTGGCTCGAGGACGATCTGATCGGGCGGGTGCGCGAGATCACCGAGAAGCAGGTTGAGCACATCGAGGTCGGCAGGTCGGCGACCGCCGTCGCCGCTGCCGTGGCCGAGGGAGAGGAAGCTTGATGGAGAGCGCAACGGTTGCCCTCGAGCACGATCACGCGGACGAGCACCACGGCCCACCTGAGGCCAACCAGAGTTCTCGCATCGACAAACAGGTGCTGGGGATCTTCCTCTTCATCGTCTCCGAGGTCATGCTGTTCGGCGCCTTCTTCGCGTCCTACTTCTTCCTCCGGGTGGTCGTCGATCCGTCGAGCTGGCCGCCGGACCCCTACGAACTGCCGGTCTCGATCGCCGGGATCAACACCGCGATCCTGGTCTCTTCGAGCTTCACGATCCACTATGCCCTGGAGTCGATCCGCCGTGGCAACAGGCAGGGCCTGAAGCTGGGCTTGGTCCTGACCTGGATGCTGGGCGCGACCTTCCTCTTCATCCAGATCAACGAGTACGTGCACCTCGGCTTCAGCGCCCGCGATCTCGCCTTCGGATCGATCTTCTACGGCCTCACCGGCCTCCACGGAGCCCACGTCTTCGTCGGCCTGATGCTGCTCAGCTTCGCCTCGATCCGCGCCTTCCGTGGCCACTTCGGCCCCGATGCGGAGGACCACCTCGGCGTCGAGGTGCCAGGTATTTACTGGCATTTTGTCGACGTCATGTGGCTCATCGTTTATGTGACCGTTTACATCCTTTAGCCGGGCCGCTGCAAACCGGCGCCTGGGGGTGTCCTCGGTCGCTCGGATCGGGTCACGCACAAAGTGCGCTCCCCTCACCTCGCTCCCTGCGTCCTACCCAGGCTTGGTTTTCGCGGCCTCCGCTGTGCGACCGATATTTGTGAAGAATGGGCGAGATGAAGATCTCTGAGGAGGCTGTGTTCAGGTGGGTGTTGATCGTCGGGGTCGCGGCCGCCTCGATCATCGCGCTGACGTTGTTGACCCGGCCCTTGGTGGGGGCGATCTGGGGGTTGGTGCTGGTGATCGCGGCGAGTGTCCACGCGTATCGCCGGCTGCGGGACTGGCGCGCTAGGGAAGTCGCGAAGGATCGAGCGGCTGACGGCTGACACGGCGTCGCTCGCGAATCTCCAGCACGGCCAGGGCCAGGGCGATCGGGACGGTGGCGGGCAGCTGGTCGGCGGCGAAGAAGAGCAGGTCGAAGGTCAGGGCGATGACGGCGGTGAGGGCCGCTCCGGTCAGTTGGAGGCGCCGGTCGTGGGCCAGGAGGGCACCCAGGGTGGCGGCGATGAAGATGTCGCCGAAGCCCATCACGGCGGAGCCGAAGGAGACGAGCTGGAGGCGCGGCAGACCGCCTGGTGAGGCCGCGTTGAGGACGGCGTTGGGCTCCTGCAGGAGACTGGAGCCGACCAGCCAGGCGTCGATCGCGGCCATCGCGTAGATCCCCAGCTTCAGCCAGCGACCAGGGGCGACGCAGGCGAGCAGCCAGCCGAGGCTGACGCAGGCCAGGCCCGAGAGCGCCAGGGCGGCGGTCTGGCCGCTGAGGGAGCCGCGGGCGGCCCAGGCGAGCGCGAACAGGGGGATCGTCAACAGCGCCAGTGGCGGCCGCCCGCCGCGGACGATCGCGGCCAGGGCCAGCGCCGCCAGCGGCGGCACCGCGACCAGAGCCAGGTAGGTGAGGAAGTGGGCGACCGCCGATTCGAGCGCGATCGCGGCGACCACGACCACGATCGAGAGTGGGAGCACCAGGGCCCAGGTGCGGTAGCGGAGTCCCGTGAGGAGGGGGGTGGAGGCGGGACGGGGTGCGGCGACCAGCACCGCTTGGACGAGGCTGAGGACGCCGATCGAGAGGGCGAAGGGAAGCAAGCCGGGGAGCCTAGGCGGCTCCCGCCGTGGCCCGAGCCGGCCCGCCGCTGCCGACCGGCTCCTGGCCCGGCTCCAGCCGGCCCGCCGCCGCCACGCTCCAGAGCATCGCCAGCCAGTTCATGGTCGCGAGCCCGACGTGGACCCAGACGATCTCGGTCGGCAGTTTCAGATACCACTGGAAGCCTCCTACGACGCCCTGGAGCGCGAGTAGGCCGAGGACAACCGTGAGGGGCTTGACGGCCCTCCTGTCGCCTCCTGGCCGTCTCAGAAGGAACCAGACGGCGATCACGGCGAGCCCATAGACGGTTGCGAGCACGGCGTGTCGCTGCACCACCCATTCCAGCGTCTTGCTGCCCTCGAAGGTGAAGCGGTGGACCAGCTGCCCTTTGTGGGCGCCCGCGTGGGGCCCGGAGGCGGTGGCGATGGTGCCGGCGAGGATCGTCAGCTGGCCGAGCGGGATCAGCGCCCGCACCGCCCAGACGCCGAGGCGGTCGCCGGAGCGCCGCCGCTCCCAGGGTTCGTAGCGCGAGCACCAGGCCAGCGCGAAGGAGGCGTCGAGCAGCATCATCGAGAGGATGAAATGGGACATCACCAGCCCCGGAGCCAGGTGGTACTTGACCACGAGCGCGCCGAGGATCGCCTGGCCGATCACCCCCAGCGGCAACAGCGCTCCGAACAGGGCGAGGTGCCAGCGGTAGGGGCGGCGGAAGAAGGCGAGGATGCTGGCGGCAATCACGGCGAAGCCGACGAATCCGGTCAAGAGCCGGTTGGCGTACTCGATCACGGCGTGCGATTCCAGCGGCGGCGTCGTCCCGCCGTAGCATTTGGGCCAGTCAGGGCAGCCGAGGCCGGAGCCGGTCAGGCGCACGGCGGCGCCGGTGAGGACGATCAGGGCCAGTGCCGCGAGGGCGACGGCGGTGACCTGCGCGTAGCGCTCGGGGGAGATCTCGAGGCGGTCTCTGAGGCGTTGCCGCATCGTCACGGATGATCGCAGCGGCCGCGCGGCCGCGGAGGGCTCAGCCGCCCGCGGGCTTCGAACCGGCGGATTTGCCGCCGGGGGTGTTTTCGACCAGGAATTCGACCAGCTGTTCGAGTTCTTTGCCGGAGATCGTTTCGCCGAAGGTGGCCGGCATCACGTTGGCCGGGTAGCCCTTGGCGATGCTCGCGTTCGGGTCGACGATCGATTCATGCACCATCGCTTCGCTCTGGCCGACCAGGACTTCGTCGAGGTTGGGGCCGGTGACCCCGCCGGATTTGGCCGCTTTGAAGGTGTGGCAGCCGCCGCAGCCGTTGTTGGCAAAGACCTGGGCGCCGGGGCCGCCGGGCACGGTGGGGGGCGCCGCGCCGGGCACGCCGGCGTACTTGCCGACGTAGGCGGCGATGTCGTCGAGGTCCTGGCCGCTGGCGAGGTCCGGGGGCATCGAGACCGCGGGGTCGCCGTTGACCGGCCGCGGATTCTCGACCTGGGCCTTGACGATCCCTTCGATCGTGTCGCTGTTCTCGCCGATTTCGCGGGCGGCGGCGAAGGCGCCGTCGAGATCCGGGCCGATCTGGACCTTCGTCCCGGCCTCGGCAAGGGCGTGGCAGACGCCGCACTTCTGGACGAAGAGAACGCGGCCGCGGGTCGTATCGGCGCTGGTCGTTCCGCAGCCGGACGCGGCCACGACGACGCCTGCGAGGGCGGCGAGGACGAGCAGCGGGCGGATGAGTTTCGACGGGCTTCGCATACGGCTGGCGGGGGCCGGGAGTCTATATGTCGAGGCCGCCTGAAAGCGTGCAGTGGGGCATCTGGATTGCAGTAGTCTTGCGGCGATCCGCACTAACTCTGGAGCTCGGCGAGAGGAGGCCGCAGATGCAGGTAAAGGACGGGATGTCAGAGGTGTCGCTGACTGTCGGCCCCTCGCACACGCTGCGCGAGGCCGCGGCGATGATGGTCGAGAAGGGGACGGGCGCGGCGCTGGTCAGCGATGCGGAGTCGCCGACGCCGGGAATCGTCACCGAGCGCGATCTCCTGATCTCGGTTGGCGGCGGCGAGGATCCCGACGTCGAGCTGGTCGGCGAGCACATGGCGGAGCGGGTGATCGCGGCGGAACCGGACTGGAGCCTCGAGCGCGCCGCCGCGGAGATGTCACGCCGCGGCGTCCGCCACCTGGTCGTCTTCGAGGCCGGCGACGCGGTGGGCGTGCTCTCGATGCGCGACATCGTCCGCGTCTGGACCAGCGACGGCGCCACCTCGGGCATGACTCCCGGCTGAACCGGCGCCGCAGCCGCTAAGGCTTGGGAGGTGCGGTGATGGTTTCGATCGGCAGCGCGGCGTTGCGCACGTGCTGCTTGCGGGGCAGGCCGTAGAAGCCGCGAATGGCGCCACGGATGAGGTTGCGGAAGGCGCCGAGAACGAAGACGGCGCCGACTACGGCGTAGACGATCGGGGGGAAGATGAACCCGGCGGCGTAGGTGCCCGCGACCAGGCCGGTGGCGCCGAGGGCGAAGAAGAACGGGGCCCAGGACGGCTTCGGCGTGTAGACCATCTCGCCGGGCTCGGGAACGTTTCGGTGCTCGCTCATGGCTATTGGGCGATGTAGAGGAAGGCGGCGACGAAGCAGAGGGCGAAGACGGCAGCGGCAAAGCCGCCGGCGACCAGCCCGGAGCTCATGTTCTTACGTGCGGTCTCGCGATCCACAGCCCGGATTTCTATCAGGCGGGCTCCCTGCGAAGGGATCAGGGTTTGGGGGGAGGGCCGGGTGGGACTCGGCTGCGCGAACAGCGGGAGGCTTGCCGAGTCCCACCGGCCCTCCAACCGAAAGCAGGTCCCCGGTACAGGGGCTCGCCTGCTTCACCGGGTAGCTCCCCTCCCTTGGAAGCTCTTTAGCTCCACGGAAGCCGTTGACCTCGAGAATTTCGCCGGCGTTTCGTGGGGAGGGGTTTGGGTGTCCCTGAAGCGCGCGGCGTCCTGATTTTCGCCGGGCACCTCAGCGAGAGACGACAAGTTAACGGCGAAAATCCCAGCAAGCGGAAGGGACACCCAAACCCCTCCACTCCAAACCCTGAACGGAGCTAGCCGTCTAGACGTTGGCCGCAATGGCCATCGAGAGGAACAGCAGGGCCAGGTAGGCCAGTGAGAAGAGATAAGTGCGGAGGGCCCAGCGGCGTTCTTTCGTCCGCAACAGCTTGGTCGAGCAGTAGATGAAGCCTGCCCCGAGCAGCATCGAGGGGATCAGGTAGGCGATGCCGAGGCCGCCGGCGCAGAAGGGGAGCTGGGTGACGGCGTAGAGGAGCACCGTGTAGAGCAGGATCTGGCGCCGGGTCTCGTCCTCGCCGCGGACCACCGGCAGCATCGGGATCCCGGCCTTGGCGTACTCGTCCTTCATCAGGATCGAGAGCGCCCAGAAGTGCGGTGGCGTCCAGAAGAAGACGATCGCGAAGAGGTAGAAGGCCATGCCGCTGAGGCCGCCGGTCACCGCTGCCCAGGCGACCAGCGGCGGCACCGCCCCGGCGGCGCCGCCGATGACGATGTTCTGCGGCGTCGTCCGCTTCAGCCAGAGCGTGTAGACGAAGACGTAGCCGAACAGGCCCGAGAGCGAGAGTGCCGCCGCCAGCGGGTTGACGGTGAGGGCGAGAAGGGCAAAGGAGGCGCAGCCGAGCAGTGCCCCGAAGGCGATCGCGGCCCGGGGCGAGACACGTCCGGAGGCAACCGGGCGGTCAGCGGTGCGGGCCATGGTGATGTCGATGTCACGGTCGACGGCGTGGTTGATCGCGCCGGCGCCGCCGGCCGAGAGGGCGCCGCCGAGGCAGGTGAGGAGGATCAGGCCGAGCGAGGGGTCGCCGGCGACGTACATCGTCGTCACGGTCGTGAACAGCAGCAGCGACTGCACTTTCGGCTTGGTCAGCGTCAGGTAATCGCGGACCACCGTCATCGCGGCGGAACGCGGGGCAGGCACGGCTGCCGTCGGGGTGGGCGCGGTCTGCGCGCCGGCGCCGGCTTCCATGCCGGTCAGGCTACCGGCTGGGTCTCTTGGGCCGGAGCTTCGGTGCTGCTGGTGCGATGGGCGATCGCGTCACGGATGTCGCGCATCGGCTGGGCGCTGCGGACGTCGGGCAGGACGTCGAAGTTGTGCGGCTCCGGGGGTGAGAGCGTGAACCACTCGAGCGACTCGCCGCCCCAGGGGTCGTGTCCGGCCTCAGGACCGTTGACGCGGCTGAGGATCGCGTTGACCAGCGTCATCACGATCCCGGCGGCGAGGATCAGGGTCCCGATCGAGGCGGTCAGGTTGTAGCCGTTGACGCCGGTGTGGTTGAAGAACTTGTAGGCGTCGATCACCTCGCCCTGCTCGCCGCCTGCGAAGAACAGCGGCACGAAGGCGACCAGGATGCCGAGTGCCATCGTCCAGAAGGAGATGCGGGCGAGGTTCTCGCCCATCGTCCGCCCGGTCATCTTCGGGAACCAGAAGTGGAGGGCCGCGAAGCCGCCGAAGACGGCGCCGCCGACGAGCGCGAAGTGGGTTGCCGCGGTGGAGTCGGTGGTGTTCTTCAGCTCCCAGGCGGCGCCGACCATCGAGTGGTCGATCTCGGCGGCAAGGCCGATCGAGATCGAGGAGATCGCGCCGAGCGCGAACAGCAGCGGCGCCCGCATCCGCAGAGCGCCGCCGAGCATGGTCGCGATCAGGTTGAAGACGATCAGGCCGAAGGGGACGATCAGGGCCAGCGACATCAGCATCGCGAAGTACATCCAGCCGATCCCGATCGGGGCGGTCAGCATGTTCTGCATCCAGGCCAGGGTGCCGAGCACGGCGATCGCCGCCAGCGAGCCCATGACGACGCCCCGGTTGGCCAGTGAACGGCCGGAGAAGGCGGCGACGATCTCGGCGATCGCGGCGAAGGCGAAGATCAAGATCAGCATGTAGGCGCCGGAGAAGAAGATCCAGCTGAAGTGCTGCCAGAGCAGCGGCGCTCCGCCGGAGCCGTCGGCGAAGAAGATGCCGTCGTAGTTGCGGTCGATCATCAGCATCGTCACCGCCGCCAGCAGCACCGGGCCGATCACCAGCAACAGCCAGCAGCAGATCGCGGCGGCCCAGGAGAAGATCGGGACTCGGCGCCAGGCCATGCCCGGTGCACGCATGTTGCGCAGGGTCGTCAGCAGGTCGATCGCGATGAAGACGAAGCCGAGGGTGGCCAGGCCGGTCGCCGTGGCCCAGGCGTCGACGCCGTTGTTGGAGAGGAAGGCGAGCTCGCTGAGCGGCGCCAGCGGGTTGATCCCGGCCTCCGACGGGGTGAAGAGGAAGCCGGCGTAGAGGACCAGCCCACCCATCGCCCAGAGGGCGACGCCGATCTGGCCGAGCCGGGGCAGGGCGGTGCCGCGGGAACCGATCTGCAGCGGCGCTACGTAGTAGAAGAGCCCCAGCGCCAGCGGCAGCGCGAAGAGGAAGATCGCGTCGGTCCCGTAGAGGGAGAGGAGGCGGTTGAAGGCGACCGGCGAGAGGAAGGTGTTCTCCGGGATCGCCAGCTGCAGGCGCATCAGCAACAGCTCGACCAGGGCGATGAAGAGGAAGCCGAGCGAGCCGCCGATCAGGATCCGGCCGAGGTCCTTGTGGTCGGCGCTGGTCGCCAGCTCGACCCAGCGCGGGCGCTGCTTGCCGGGGAAGCCGTCGACCACCAGCTCGGGACGGGGCTTCTCGCTCATGGTACTTCTCCGTTTTCGATCAGGCCGACGACGCGGTCCTGGGCGCTGTTGATATCGGCTTTCTGCTGCTTGAGGAATTCTTCGTAGGCCTGCGGCGAGACGACTTCGACGGCGGTCCGCATCGCCCCGTACGCCTGTCCGGAAAGCGTTGCCGACTGCCCGTCGTACTCGCCTTCTTCGTCGGTCAGGAAGACGACCTTGTTGATCTTGCCCGGGACCGCGTCGCGCTTGCCCGAGAGGTCGGGGACGTTCCAGGTGTGGACGACGTCGGTGGAGAGCAGTTCCAGCTTGATCGCGGTGTCGACCGGGACCACCAGCTTGTAGTAGGAGAAGGCGCCGTTCGGATAGTCGTAGCGCCACAGCCACTGCTGGCCGGTCGCCTTGATCGTCAGCGGCTTGCTCTTCGCGGCGGCAAGGCCGGCGGAACCGGTAGTCGGCGTCTCTCGCGCCTTGTCGGTGAAGACGACGCTGAGGATGAAGATCACGGCCGCGAAAGCGGTGAGGACGGCGCCGACGCGGAACTGTCCGCGGCGGCTGCTGCGGGCCGGCCCGGGGGCGGCGCCGCGCTTGGCGCGATTGCGCCGCACCGCATAGACCAAGGCGACGTTGACCGCGACCACGACTATCGCCGCGGCGACGAAGCCGATCTGGAGCAACGTGTCGATCTGGTCCGTGCCAGGAGAGTGCGGCGTCAAAGCGCGGCCATTCTAATCACGTGGAACCCCTGAACGGCGGCGCGCCACCGCTCCCGCTTTCCAGCGCCTACCTATACTCGCCGACCTCATGAAGAGGGGCTCCCGGCCATCACCCGCGCTTCGCCATCTGGTCAGGGGTGGCGGGGTGGCCGTCTTCGGCGCCGCGATCGCGGTGCCGCTGTTGCGGCGGCGGCTGCGGATCCCGACCCCGGTGACCGTCGCTGCCTGCGCCGGAGGGCCGCTCTCGCTGGCCGTCCTCTTCCCGCGCTCGAAGAAGCGCGACGTGGCCCTCTACGCGATGCAGATGTGGGCCTTCATCATGGTCCACGAGCTTCCCTTCGATGACCCGGAGCGCCTGCGGGCGCGCCTGCGCAGCCGCTACCCGATCGTCAGCGACCGCGTGATCGGCGCCGGCAAGCTGCCCAACACCCGCCTCCAGCGCGGGCTGGCGCGATTCCCCCGGGTCGGCTTCGTCGACCGCGTCCTCACCTGGACCCACTGGCTCTGGTTCTTCGAGCCCTACGTTGCGCTGGCGCTGGTCCTGGCTCGCAGCAACAACGAGCGCTTCCCCCGCGCCGCTCGCCAGATGGCCGCCGTCTTCGACCTCGGCTGCGCCGTCTACTTCGCGGTGCCGACGGCGCCGCCCTGGTGGGCCTCGGAGGAGGGGCTGACCGGCGAAGAGGTGCGACGGATCATGGTCGAGGTCGGTGAGGAGACCTGGGGCTCGGCCTGGCCGAAGATGTACGACGCGCTCGGTGGCAACCCCTGGGCCGCGATGCCCTCGCTGCACTTCGCCACCTCGCTCGTCGCCGCCCTCTCGCTCTCGGAAGTCGGCAAGGTCGAGGGGGCGCTCGGCTGGACTTACGCCGGCACGCTCGGCTTCGCCCTCGTCTATCTCGGCGAGCACTACGTAACCGACCTGCTCGCCGGGGCCGCCTTGGTCGCTGTCGTCAGGCGCGGCGAGCCGCTGGCCGAGCCGCTCGTGCACGGCATCAACCGCGGCCTGCGCCGATTGGAGCGCCTGGCGAGCGGGTAGCGTCCTGGGGGTGTCTGGAGAGCACCCGGCGAACGGCAACGAAAGCGCCGAGATGCCGCTGCTGACGACGCGGCGACTGATTCAGACGCTCGTCGTCGTCGTCCTGCTGCTGATCTGCATCTACTTCCTCTTCCCGAAGCTGGTCGGCCTCGGCGACGCGCTGGGCCGTCTCGACGAAGCGGATCCGCTCTGGATCGGCGTCGCGATCGCCTTCAACGTCGTCGCCTACGCGACCTACATCGCCCTCTTCAAGGCGGTGGTCGGCGGCGACGCGCTGCGGCTGAAGTGGAAGGAGACCTACGAGATCAATATGGCTGGGGTGGCGGCGACGCTGCTGTTCTCGGCCGGGGGCGCGGGCGGGATCGCGCTCACCTATTGGGCGCTGCGCAAAGCCGGGATGGGGCGCCGCGACGTCGCCCGTCGCATGGTCGCCTTCATCACCCTCCACTACGCCTTCTACCCACTGGCCTTGATCGTCTTCGGCGTCTTGCTGCGGACCGGGGTGCTGCAGGGCAAGGGCTCGGTGGAGCTGACGGTCGTGCCGGCCGCGGTCGCCGGGCTATTGCTGGTGATCGGCGTCCTAGTCGCGCTGATCCCGGCCGACCTGGAGCGCCGGCTCGCCCCGTTCGCCCACGGCGAGCGCGCCAAGGCCTTTCTCAAAGGCGCCGCCAAAGTGCCGGCGACGGTGGGCGAGGGCTTCCGCTTCGCGCTCGGGCTCTTCGCCCATCCCTCGCGCGGCGGCCTCGCGGTGCTCGGGGCGGCCGGCTTCTGGGCGGCGAGCATCGGCGTGCTCTGGGCCTCCTTCCACGCTTTCGGTCTCCACGTGCCGCTGGCGGTGGTCGTCCAGGGCTTCTTCCTCGGCATGGTCGCCAACCTCTTCCCGCTGGCGCCGGCCGGGGTCGGGGCGGTCGACGCCGGCATGATCGCCGCCTTCGTCCTCTTCGGGATTCCCGAGACCACGGTCTTCCCTGCGATCCTGGTCTTCCGCCTGGTCGCCTTCTGGATGCCGATCCCGGTCGGCATAATTGCCTTCTTCCAGCTCCGCAAGACGGTCCACGGTTGGGAGACGGAGGGCCTGCCGGTGGCGCGCGGCGGCAATGCCGAAACGGACCTCGAGCTGCCCGTCGGAGGATTTGCGATGAGCCGCCGAGGGGACTACTATAAAAAGTAAAGTAATAGACTCCAGGCGGAAATAAATGGCTGATTCGAAGAAAATCGAGAACGTGATCATCATCGGCGGCGGCCCTGCCGGCTACACGGCGGCCCTCTACACGGCCCGCGCCAACCTCGAGCCGCTCGTCTTCGAGGGCTTCCAGTGGGGCGGACAGCTGCAGAACACGACCGACGTCGAGAACTACCCGGGCTATCCCGAGGGGATCATGGGCCCGGAGATGATGAGCCAGTTCCGCGCCCAGGCCGAGCGCTTCGGGACCCGCTTCGTCACCGACGACGTCGACCGCGTCGAGCTCTCCGACGGCGGCGTCCAGAAGGTCTTCCTCGGCGACGAGGAGCACCGCGCCAAGACCGTGATCCTGGCGATGGGGGCGGAGCCGAAACGGCTCGGCGTACCGGGCGAGATGGAGCTGGCCGGCCGTGGGGTCTCCACCTGCGGCGTCTGCGACGGCGCCTTCTTCAAGGGCCACGAGGTGATCGTCGTCGGCGGCGGCGACTCGGCGATGGAGGACTCGATCTTCATCTCCAAATTCGCCGAGCACCTGACGATCGTCGGACGCCGTAACGAGTTCCGCGCCTCCAAGATCATGTTCGACCGCGCCCGCGAGAAGGAGAACATCGCCTTGAAAACGCCGTACATCCCGGAGGAGTTCGTCGCCGGCGAGGACGGCAAGCTGGCGAAGATCCGCCTCCGCCATGCCGAGACCGGAGCCGAGGAGGAGATCGAGGCCACCGGCGCCTTCGTCGCGATCGGCCACATCCCCAAGTCGGAGATCGTGGTCGGCCAGGTCGATACCGACGAGGACGGCTACATCGTCACCGAGGCGGGCTCGACCAGGACCAACCTGGCCGGGGTGCTCGCTGTCGGCGACGTCGTCGACCACACCTACCGCCAGGCGGTCACCGCCGCCGGCACCGGCTGCATGGGCGCGCTCGACGCCGAGCGCTACCTGCGCGACAGCCCACCCCCGGTCGAGGCCCACTGGATGCCGGGCGGCGAGCCGGCGGAGATCGCTCCCTGATGGCCGAGTGCGCTCACCTCGACTCGGTCGAGCTGCTGGATCTCCCCGATCCGGTCGACGGCTGCGAGGAGTGCCTGGCGCAGGGGATGCAGTGGGTGCACCTGCGGATGTGCCAGAGCTGCGGTCACATCGGCTGCTGCGACAACTCGGTCGGCAAACACGCGACCGCGCACTACGAGGCGACGAAGCACCCGATCATCCGCTCCGCCGAGCCCGGGGAGACCTGGAGCTGGTGCTACCCGGATGAACTGATGTTCGAAATCAGCAGCGGCGCCGGGGCGTAGGCAGCCCCCTTCTCGCGCTGCAGTCGTTCGAGCAACTCGACAGCTTGGGGCGCGCCGATCAGCTCGGTGATGCCAAGGGGGCCGATCGGCCAGTTGAGACCTAAGCGCGTCGCCGTCTCCATGTCCGCCGGTGAGGCGACCCCTTCTTCCAAGGCGTAGGCGGCCTCGTTGGCGATCTGGGCGAAGAGGCGGGGGAGGATCTCGCTCGCGGTGGGGTCGATCTTGGCCAGCTGCCCGGGGTCGAGCGTCGGCGCCGCGATCCCCAGCTCGGGGTCCGGCTCGCGCCCGCTGCCGTCGGCGTAGGAGTAGTAGCCCTCGCCGCTCTTGCGGCCGAGCTTGCCTTCCTCGACCAGCCGCTCCTGGATCGGGCTCGGGCGCCAGCGCTCCGGCTCGCCGCCCTGGGCGAAGAAGGAGCGGGCGATGGTCAGGTTGACGTCGAGGCCGATCAGGTCGATCAGCTCGAACGGCCCCATCCGGAAGCCGCCGCCGAGGCGGACGACGCGGTCGATCGCCGCCGCCTCGGCGACGCCGTCGCCGAGCATCCGCAGCGACTCCAGAGAGAAGGGGCGGGCAAGCCGGTTGGCGACGAATCCGGGGGTGTCCCTGGCCTGGATCGGCGTCCGGCCCATCGCCACGGCCACCTCGGTAGTGGCCGCCAGGGCCCGCTCCGAGGAGCGCTCGGCGGCCACCACCTCGACCAGCTTCATCAGCACCGGCGGGTTGAAGAAGTGCATTCCGACGACGCGCTCGGGGCCGGGTACGCCGGCGGCGATGTCGGCGACCCGCAGCGAGGAGGTGTTGCTGGCGAGGATCGTCTCCGGGCCGCAGACCGCGGCCGCCGCGGCGAACAGCCGTCGCTTCAGTTCGACGTCCTCGGGGGCCGCCTCGATCAGCAGCTCGCAGCCGGCCAGCTCGCCGATCGCCAGCGCCGGCCCGATCCGGTTCGAGGCTTCGTCTGCCTCGGCCTCGCTCCAGCGGCCGCGCGCGGCACCCTTCGCCAGCGCCTCGCGGAGCTTCGTCGCCGCCTCTTCGGCCGCGGCGGGGAAGGCGTCGTAGAGCCGCGTCTCGTAGCCGCCCAGGGCCGCGACCTGGGCGATGCCCCGGCCCATCGTGCCGGCGCCGAGGATGCCGATGCGGGAGACCGTCACCGGCCCCTGAAGTCCGGCTCGCGCTTCTCGAGGAAGGCCTGCATGCCCTCGACCCGGTCCTCGGTCGCCATCGCCTCGTCGAAGAGGCCGCGCTCCGTGGTGAGCCCGTCGGAGATCCCGGACTCCTCGGCGGTCAGCACCGCCTGCTTGGCGAGGCGGGCGGCGATCGGCGGGCGGGCGGCGATCGTGCGCGCGAGCTCGACCGCCTCCGGGGTCGCTTGGCCGGGCTCGACGACTTTGTTGACGATGCCCCAGCTGGCGGCGAGGCCGGCGTCGAAGGGGCGGCCGGTGAGGATGTACTCCATCGCCCGCTGCTTGCCGATCGCCCGGGTCAGGCGCTGGGTGCCGCCACCGCCGGGGATGATTCCGAGGGTGATCTCCGGCTGGCCGAAGCGGACCGTCTCCTCGGCGACGATCATGTCGCAGGCCAGCGCCAGCTCGCAGCCGCCGCCGAGCGCGTAGCCGGCGACCGCCGCCACGATCGGCGTCCGCACCGCGGCGATCCGCCGCCAGAACTCGATGCCGCTGGGGTTGGCGGGCTCGTCCAGGGCTCGCGTCGCCAGCGCCCTGATGTCGGCGCCGGAGGCGAAGATCTTGCCGGAGCCGGCGACGACGATGCAGCGGACCTCGGGGTCGGCGTCGAAGCGCTCGAGCCCGGCGAGGATGCCCTCGCGCATCTCGGCCGAGAGCGAGTTGCGGGTCTCGGGGTGGTTGAGCCGCAGCAGGCCGACGTGGAAGTCGTCGACCGACGCCTCGACGATCTCGGCCATCCGTCCCTAGCTCTCCTCGAAGGGCAGCATCGCGTTGATCCCGGTCGCGGCGCGGCCGATGATCAGCTTCTGGATCTGCGAGGTGCCCTCGTAGAGGGTGGTGACGCGGGCGTCGCGCAGGTAGCGCTCGACCGGGTAGTCGTCGACGTAGCCGGCACCGCCGTGGACCTGGATCGCCAGGTTCGCGCACTCGACCGCGGACTCGGTCGCGTACAGCTTGGCGACCGAGGTCTCGGTCGTGTTCGGCACGCCTTCGTCCTTTAATGCTCCGGCGCGGTAGACCAGCATCCGGCTGGCGTCGCGCTTGAGGATCATGTCGGCGATCATCTCCTGAACCAGCTGGAAGCGGGCCAGGGGGACGCCGAACTGCTTGCGCTCCTGGGCGTACTTGACCGAGGCGTCGACGCAGCCGTCGCAGATGCCGACGCAGCCGGCGGCAACGCTGTAGCGGCCGTTGTCGAGGGCGCTCATCGCGACTTTGAATCCATCGCCGATCTCGCCGAGCATCGCGTCCTCGCCGACCTCGACCTCGTCCAGCGCCAGCGAGGCGGTATCGGAGGAGCGCAACCCGAGCTTGCCGTGGATCTCCTGAGTGGAGAAGCCCTCGGTCGCGGTCGGGACCAGGAAGCAGGCGAGTCCTTTGTGTTTCTTCTCCGGATCGGTCTGGGCGAAGATCAGCGCCACCTCGGCGAAGTTGCCGAGGGAGATCCACATCTTCTGGCCGCTGATCGACCAGCCGGAGTCGGTCTTGGTGGCGCGGGTACGGAGGTTGGCGGCGTCGGTGCCGGTGTCGGGCTCGGTCAGGCCGAAGCAGCCGAGCGCCTCACCCGAGCAGAGCCGCGGCAGCCACTGCTGCTTCTGCTCCTCGGTGCCCCACTTCTCGATCGAGCCGGCGACCAGCGAGGTCTGGACCGAGACGACGGTGCGGGCAGAGGAGTCGGCGCGGCCGACCTGCTCGACGATCAGGCCGTAGCCGATGTAGTCGAGGCCGCGGCCGCCGTACTGTTCGGAGACGGGGGCGCCGAGGTAGCCGACCTCGCCCAGCTTGCTCGCCAGCTCGCGGTCGAAGCGGGCGGCGCGGTCGTTCTCTTTGACCCGCGGCTCGATCTCCTTGTCGGCGAATTCGCGCGCCGCTTCGGAGATCAGTCGCTGCTCATCGCTCAGCTGGAAATCCATCTCGCTCCTACCTCTCTCGTCGTCGTCAAAGTTCTCGCAGCTCGCGGCCGAGGGTCTCGGCGAAGGCGCGCTGGGCCGCTTCGGTGTGGGGGCCGGGTGCGGCGGAAAGGTCGGTGCCGTCGATCGCGGCGACGGCCTGGATCTCGCGCGTGGTCGAGGCGAGGAAGACCTCGGAGGCGGCGCGCAGATCCTCGACGTCCCAGGTGCCCTCCGCGACGTCGAGCGCCTTGATCAGGCGGTCGCGGGTGATCGACTCGAGCACGCCGTCATCGAGTGCCGGGGTCCGCAGCTCGCCCGCGGCCGAGACCCAGAAGATCGCCGAGGTCGGCGGCTCCAGCACGGTGCCGTCGGGGCGGACGAGGACGGCCTCGTCGGCGCCGCGCCCTTTCGCCAGTCGGCTGGCCTGCATGTTGGCCGCGTAGGAAAGTGACTTGACGCCGTTGAGGATCACCGTCGGGTTGTAGGTGACGGTCGCCAGCTTCAGCGTCGCCCCGTGGTTCGGGATCGGCTCGGTGGCGGCGATGCGGCGGCCACCGCGGGTGACGATCAGCCGCAGCTGCCCGTCGACCGGGCCGGCTCGGTCGAGCAGGCCGGCGATCTCCGCCTCCAGCGCCGGGCGATCGAACTCGAGCTCGATCGCCGCGGCGGAGCGACCGAGTCGGTCGAGGTGGTCGACCAGGGCGAACGGCTTGCCGTCATAAAGGCGGATCACCTCGAAGGCGCCGTCGCCGCGGTAGAGGCCGTCGTCCTTCATCGGCACCATCGCCGCGGCCGTCGGGGTCACCGTCCCGTCGACGCTGGCCAGCTCTGTGAAGCCCGGAGTCACCGCTGGCGAGGCTACCTGAGACCGCTGCGCGGTTACCCGCGTTTGGTCTGGAAGTGGCAGGTCTGGGGGTGGCTGCTCGTGTAGCAGCGGGTGCTGACCCGCCTGAATACGTAGTGATTGTCCCAGCCCACCGCATCGTTTTTCAGCACGTAGAAGACGGTGACGCCGGCGAAGTAGATCTTGGAGCCGTGCAGCCAGGCCAGTTCGCATTCGATCCGGGCCGGGCTGAGTCGCCCGCAGCCCCCTCGCAGCCCGCGGCTCTGGATGAAGAGGTTGCCGAGCTTGGTCCTCAGTAAGGCGCCGACGAAGCCCTCGGCGCTTTCGGGGGTCAGCTGCGGCAGGCGCGGCTTCAGGCTCGGTGGCGCCCCGCCGGCTTCCACCGCCGCGATCCATTCCGCGGCCCAGGTCGAGACGGTGTCGACGCGGGTGAAGACGTCCGGGAGCCTGGTGTCGCAGTTCGGACCCACGGAGCTGGCGATGCCCAGCTCGACCGGCGAGCCGTCGGCGCGTTGGGCGATCGCCGGTCCACCGCTGTCGCCGAAGCAGCTGCCGCTCTTTTGGCCGGGAGGGTCGGTCGTGCACATCTGTGCCGCGTTCGTGTAGGGCGGGTTGAAGGATCGCGTCTGGCGCTTGCAGGAGGGCCCGTCCAGAACGACGGTCGAGGTGGTTCGCAGGTTGTTCGGCGCGGATCTGGCATTGGGTCGGGTAACGCCCCATCCGGCCAGCTGCACCTGGGCTCCGCCGCTGTAGAGCGTTTGATCCGCGGCGCTCGCCAAGGGGATCGGGGGCGCCGCGCTGGGGCTCGACAGGATCAGGAGCGCGGCATCGCCATGCGTGGTTCCGGGGTCGAAGCCGGGGAAGACGTGGGTCTCGCTGACCCGAAGGATCTGGTCGTGCGGGATCAGATGGGGGTTGGCCTGGCCGGTAGCGACCCCGTAGTCGCTCGCGGGCGTGAAGCCGCCCCGCTCGAGATCCTCGACGCAGTGAGCGGCGGTGAGAACCACTCGCGGGGCGATCACGGTGCCGGTGCAGGCGAAGCCTTCTTCCTTGCCGGTCTGGGCGGCGATGTAGGCGAGCGAGGGGAAAGCCTCGATCGAGGCGACATCGCCACCGATGATCGAGGCGTGAGCCCCGGGCGAGGCGGCGTCCGCAGCCGCCGGAATCAGCAGGACGGCCAGCAGCGCGCAGAGGGCTCCGAGCATTGCCGGTCGCTTCCCCCAGGAGCTTCTCCCCAACTTCATCGAGCCGAAGGCTAGTGGTTATCGAGCGCTCAGGGTTTGTTAGACGGCTTCGAAGACCGTCGCCAGCCCCTGGCCGACGCCGACGCACATGGTCGCGATGCCGTATCTGCCGCCGCGGCGGCGTAGCTCGCGGACCAGGGTGCCGGCGAGGCGGGCGCCGGAGCAGCCGAGTGGGTGGCCGAGGGCGATCGCGCCGCCGTTGACGTTGAGGCGCTCCTCCTCGATGCCGAGCTCGCGGGCGCTGGCGAGGACCTGGGAGGCGAAGGCCTCGTTGAGCTCGACCAGGTCGATCTGGTCGATCGTGAGGTCGGCGGCGGCGAGGGCGCGGGGCACGGCCGCGACCGGGCCGATGCCCATGTAGGCGGGGTCGACGCCGGCGACGCCGGTGGAGACGACGCGGGCCAGGGGCTCGGCGCCGAGCGCCGCGGCGCCCGCCTCGGAGGCGATCAGCAGGCAGGCGGCGCCGTCGTTGAGGGTCGAGGCGTTGCCGGCGGTGACCGTGCCGCCCTCGCGGAAGACCGGGCGCAGCTTCGCCAGCTTCTCGGCTGAAGCGTCGGGGCGCGGCCCCTCGTCGGCCTCGACCAGGACGGTCTCGCGCCCCTTCGGGGCCTCGATCGGGACGATCTCCTCGGCCAACAGCCCGGCCTCGGCGGCGGCGACCGCGCGCTGGTGGCTGCGCAGGGCGAAGGCGTCCTGCTCCTCGCGACCGATCCCGTAGCGCTGGGCGACGTTCTCGCCGGTCTCGCCCATCGACTCGGTGGAGACGCCGAGCTCGGCCATGCGCGGGTTGATCATGCGCCAGCCGAGGGTGGTGTCGTGCATCGTCTGGGGGCCGCGGGGGAGGGCGCGCTCGGGCTTCTCGACGACCCAGGGGGCGCGGCTCATCGACTCGACCCCGCCGGCCAGGTAGAAGTCGCCTTCGCCGAGCTTGACCGCACGGGCGGCGCAGTTGATCGCCTCCAGGCCGGAGGCGCAGAGGCGGTTGACGGTGGCGCCGGGGACGCTCTGGGGCAGGCCGGCGAGCAGGGCCGCCATCCGCGCCACGTCGCGGTTGTCCTCGCCCGACTGGTTGGCGGCGCCGAAGTAGACGTCGACGATCCGCTCGGGGTCGACGCCGGTGCGCGCGACCACGGCGGCGATCGCGTGGGCCGCGAGGTCGTCGGGGCGGACGCCGGAGAGGGCGCCGCGGTAGGCGCCCATCGGCGTGCGCAGGGCCTCGATCACATATGCGTCAGCCATCGCCGAGAACCGTATCCTGGTGGGGTGCTGTACATCCTGGGGACCCTGGCAGTACTGGCGTTCATGGTCGGCGTGCTGCTGCTCGTCGGCCACTTCTACCCGGGCTCGTCCGCCGACCTGGTCGACTGGAAGCCGACCCGTTCGCCCGAGGTCGAGGCCCAGAACGAGATCGACGACATCCGCCAGATGATGGAGGCGCAGAACGAGATGCGCCGCCGCCGCGGCGCTCCCGAGATGACCGAGGCGGACCTGCGGCGCGAGGTCGCCGAAGACGAGCAGCTAAAACTGCGCCTGCGCGGTCGCGGCCCGTTCGAATCGGCCTAGGCCTGGGTCGCAAGCTCGGCCGCAGGTCGCTTCGCCGGGGCGCCGACCGGGCCGAAGGCCAGCGCCAGCGCCGCCGTACCGAGGCCGGCCGCGAGCGAGAACCACCAGCCGCGGCGCAGGCCGGCGAGCAGGTCGCCACCGGTGGAGTCGTCGAGCAGGGCGACGAGGACGGCGACGCCGATCGCGGCGCCGAGTTGGCGGGCCATGCCGAAGACGGCGGTGCCGGTGGCGAAGCGGTCGGGAGGGAGCGTCGCCGCGGCGACCGCCGGCAGCGTGCCCAGCGTCATCCCGACCCCGGCGCCGCCGAGCATGAAGCCGGGCAGGAAGGTGGTTGCGTATTCGGGGGTCGAGCCGACGGTGGCGAGGATGTAGGCGAAGCCGGCGGCGAAGGTGAGGCCGCCTGCGATCGCGACCGGGCGCTGGCCGATCCTGCCGCCGAGGCGCCCGGAGGGGACCGAGAAGGTCGCCGCCATCAGTGGGCCGGGGGAGAGCGCGAGGCCGGCTTGCAGGGCGGAGAAGCCCCAGAGTTCGGTCAGCAGGAGGACGCCGGAGAGGAGCATTGCCCCGAAGCCGGCGAAGAAGACGGCGGCGGCGAGGTTGGCGAGGGCGAAGGAGCGGACCCGCAGCAGCGGCAGCTCGATCACCGGGGCGCGGTGGTGGGCGGAGCGGTAGACGAAGGCGACGATCAGCGCCGCGGCGCCGGCGAAGGAGGCGAGCGCGCGCGGGTCGGCCCAGCCCCACTCGGGGCCCTTGACGATTCCGAGCGTGAGCAGGGCGATCCCGAGCGCCAGCTCGGCGGCACCGAGCAGGTCGGGGCGGCCGTCGTCCGGTTCGCGGATCTCGTCCAGAGCGCGGATCGCGACGATCGCGGTGACGATCCCGATCGGCACGTTGACGACGAAGATCCAACGCCAGCTGAGCTCGACCAGGAGGCCGCCGATCGGCGGGCCGAGCGCGGCGGCGACGCCACCGACCGCCGACCAGATCCCGATCGCCAGGGTGCGCTGCTCGACCGGGAAGGCGGGGAGGATCAGGCCGAGGGTGGTCGGCAGCATCATCGCCCCGCCCGCCGCCTGCAGGACCCGCGCCGCGATCAGCACGTTCAGCGAGGGGGCGAGCGCGCAGAAGGCCGAGGCGCCGGCGAAGAGCAGCAGCCCAGAGACGAAGACGCGCTTGCGACCGATGCGGTCGGCGATGCGGCCGGCGGGGACGAGCAGGGCGGCGAAGACGATCGCGTAGGCGTTCAGCACCCAGGAGAGGTCGGGCAGGGAGGCGCCGGTGAAGTCCCGGGCCATGTCCGGGAAGGCGATGTTGACGATGAAGAGGTCGAGGCTGGCCATGAAGAGGCCGACCGAGGTGATCGTCAGGACCTTCCAGCGCTTTTCCATGTCCGCTCCGTTTCGACTCGCTTGCAATTCGCAAGCCACGGTAGCAGACATAACTTGCAAAAGAAAAGTAACTAGCTAGACTGGCCTTATGGCAATCCAGGCCTTCGCCGATCTCAACTGCTCGGTTGCCCGGCCGCTCTCCTTCCTCGGCGAGCGCTGGGCGCTGCTGGTCCTGCGCGACCTCTTCCTCGGCCGTCGTCGCTTCGACGAGATCCAGGACTCGCTGGGAGTGGCGAGCAACGTGCTCAGCCAGCGGCTCGCGAGCCTGGTCGAGGAGGGCATCGCCGAGCGCCATCGCTACAGCGAGCATCCGGAGCGCTTCGAATACCGCTTGACCGAGAAGGGCCGTGATCTGCAGCCGGTGCTGCTGGCGATGCTGGCCTGGGGCGACCGCTACACCGCTGGTCCGGCCGGGCCGCCGCTGGAGACCGTCCACGACGAGTGCGGCAAGGCCTTCCACATGGTTCCGACCTGCTCGGAGTGCGGCGGCGAGGTCGATTCCCGCCACACCCACAGCCGCCCTGGGCCGGGCGCGACCGGCGAGCAGCGCCGCCGGGCCGAGACCCAGAAGCAGCGCGCCGCCGAGCGCCGGGCCGCGTAGCCTCCGGTCCTTGGCGCGGGCGCTGATTATCGGCTGCGGCTGCCGCGGCAGGGAGCTGGGGCAGCGACTCCTGGCCGCGGGCTGGGCGGCGCGCGGCACCAGCCGCCGTGCGGAGGGCCTGGCGGCGATCGAGGCGGCCGGGATCGAGCCGGCGCTCGCCGATCCCGACCGGGTCGGGACCCTGGTCGAGCTGGTCGGCGACGTCGCCGTCGTCTTCCACCTGCTCGGCTCGGCGACGGGGGATCCCGAGGCGGTCGCGGCGATCCACGGCCCGCGGCTGGAGCGACTGCTGGAAAAGGTCGTCGACACGCCCGTTCGCGGTGTCGTCTACGAGGCGGTCGGGAGCGTCGACGCCGCCACTCTGGAGGGCGGGGCGGAGCTGGTCGCGACCGCTTCGCGGACCTGGCGGATCCCGGCGGAGATCGTCGGGTCTGAGCCGAATAACCCCGCCGAGTGGTCTCAGGGAATGGTGGATTTGGCTCTGGGCTTGCTCTTCCCGAGCCGAGAAGTCAAATAGCTAAACTCGGATAGGAATTTAGGTAGATAAACGGACTCACGAGAGGACGATTCGATGGCCTTACAGCTAGGCGACGTAGCACCGGACTTCGAGGCCGACACGACCGAGGGCCGGATCAAGTTCCATGACTGGATCGGGGACTCCTGGGCGGTGCTGTTCTCCCACCCGAAAGACTTCACCCCGGTCTGCACGACCGAGCTCGGCTACATGGCGAGCATCGAGCCCGAGTTCGCCAAGCGCGGCGTCAAGATCATCGGCCTCTCGGTCGACCCGCTCGACAAACACGAGCAGTGGGTGGACGACATCGAGGCGACCCAGGGCGCGCGGCCGGACTACCCGATCATCAGCGACGCCGACTTCGAGGTTGCGAAGGCCTACGGGATGCTGGCAGCCGACGTCTCCGGCGACCCCGGCGACCGCACCCCGGCCGACAACCAGACGGTCCGCAACGTCTTCGTCATCGGCCCCGACAAGAAAGTCAAACTCATCCTCGTCTACCCGATGACGACCGGGCGCAACTTCGACGAGGTGCTGCGGGTGATCGATTCGCTGCAGCTGACCGCGAAGCACAAAGTCGCGACCCCGGCCCAGTGGCAGCAGGGCGATGACGTGATCATCGCCGGCTCGGTCTCCAACGACCAGGCGAAAGAGATTTACCCGGATGGCTGGGAGGAGCCCCGCCCCTACATCCGGATCGTGCCGCAGCCGAAGGGCGACTCGAACTAGTCGAGTCGCTCCAGCAGGTCGCCGAGGATTCTCGCCGTGGCGCCCCATATGAGCTGCCCCTCCACCTCGTAGGTGGGGGTGCGGATGGGGACGCCGCGGCGGACCAGGCGGCGCATCGCGTAGCCCTCGCGCAGCAGCTCCAGCGAGAAGGTGAGCACGGTCTCGACCTCGGTCGGGTTGGGCACCAGGCCCAGCTCGGCCGGGTCGGCGACGAGGCCGACGAAGGGGTGGACCCGGTAGTCGGTGACGAAGGTGGAGACCGGCGGCAGGGCGCCGACCAGCTCGACTCGCGCCGGCTCCAGCGCGATCTCCTCCTGGGCCTCGCGCAGCGCCGTCGTCGTCAGGTCGGCATCGATCTCGTCCTGGCGCCCGCCCGGGAACGAGATCTCGCCCGCGTGACGACGTAGGTCGGCGCGGCGCTCGGTGAAGATCAGCCCCGGCTCCCGCGGCCACCCGTAGAGAGCCAGCAGCACCGCGGCGTCGGTGCCGCCGTGCGCGTCCATGGCCGCTGCTTCCGCGGGCGAGAGGAGAAGGGTCCGGAGATCGTTCACCCTCAGATGATCACTTGGACCGTGCCGCCGTCGACCGACCAGGCGGCGCCGGCCACGTAGGAGGCTCGCTCGGAGCAGAGGAAGACGATCGCGGCGGCGATCTCGGCGGGGTCGGCGAGGCGGCCGATCGGGCGCTTGGCGCCGGCTTCGGCCAGCGCCTCCTCGCGGCTCTCGGCGCCGCTGAGGTCGCGTGACTGGTCGAGCAGGCCGCCCGGGTCCATCCACATCTCCGATTCGGCGGGCCCGGGGCAGACCGCGTTGACGAGCACGCCCTGCCTCGCGTAACGGTCGGCGAAGAGGCGCGAGAGCGAGAGCTCGGCGGCCTTGGCGACCGAGTACTCGGGCATCGCCGCGGAGGGGCGCTTGCCGGCGGTCGAGCAGACGTTGACGACGCGGCCCCAGCCGCGCTCGGCCATCGCCGGGGCGGCGGCCCGCATCGCCCGCAGGGGCGCCATCACGTTGAGCTCGTACTGGGCCCGCCAGTCCTCGTCGGGAACGTCGTCGAGGTCGCGCCAGCTGGCGGCACCGGCGTTGTTGACGAGCACGTCGAGGCCGCCGAAATACTCACTCGCGGTGGCCAGCATGCGCTCGCCGGCGTCGGCGAGGGTGACGTCGAGGGCCAGTACCGCGGCGCGGCCGCCGGCCTTGGCTCCGGCTCCGACCGCCTCTTCCTGCACCTCGCGCAGCCGCTCCTCGCCGCGGGCGACGAGGAGCACGTTGGCGCCCTCGGCGCAGAGGCCGATCGCGGTCTCGCGGCCGATGCCGCGGCTGGCGCCGGTGACGACGCAGGCGCGCCCGCTCAGCCCGAGGTCCATCAGGGCGCCTCCAGGCGCTCGGCCACCGTGACCGTGGTCTCGCCGGCCAAGACCTTGTGGACGGGGCATTTGCCCGCGACCCGGAGCAGCAGCCGGCGCTGCTCCTCGCTCAGCTCCGTCGACAGCTTCAGCGCCACCGCGTAGGTGGAGGGGATGCCGTCCTCGTAGGCGACGTCGACGTCGACCTCGATCGCGCCGACGTCCCAGCCTTTGCGCTCGGCGTACATCTCGATCGTGATCGCGGTGCAGCCGGCGAGGCTGGCGGCGAGCAGCTGGGTCGGGCGCGGGCCGGTGTCGGTGCCGCCGCGGTCCTCGGGCTCGTCGACGACGAGGGTGTGCCCGCCTTCGAGGTCGACCTCGTGGGCGAAGCCCGCGGTGCGGCGGGCGACGATCCTCACGCCGTCAGCCCTTGCCCCGGCCCTCGAACAGGGCCGGGTCGTCGACGTCGGCCCAGCGGGCCATCGCGTAGGCGAGGTCGGAGGCGCGGTTGACGAAGTGGATCACGGTCTCGCCGTTGAGCTCGCCGGCGTCGGCGAGGGCCGAGATATGGCGCTCGGCGCGGCGGATCACGGTGCGGGCGACGTCGAGCTGGGCGGAGAGGCGATTGCCGCCGGGGATGACGAACTTCGGCGGCAATGTCACCTCATCCATGTAGCGGTCGATCAGCCGCTCGAGCTCGGCCACCATCGGCTCGGTGACGCGGCTGACTCCGTCTTCGAGCCGCCCGGACGCCTCCGGCGCGGTCGCCAGTTCGGCCCCGGCGACGAAGAGGTCGTCCTGGAGGCGGAGGATGTCGGCGGCGAGCTCGGCGTCCTCGGGGCCGCAGAGGGCGCGGGCGACGCCGAGCAGCGAGCAGGCCTCGTCGAGCGATCCGTAGGCCTCGGTGCGGCCGTGGTGCTTGGGGACGCGGCCGCCGTACCAGAGAGAGGTGGTGCCGTCGTCGCCCTTCTTGGTGTAGATCTTGACCACGGCTCGATCCTACGCGGCGCGCTCAGCGGACCGGGTTGAAGGCGATGCCGGTCATCACCTTGGGGAAGAAGTAGGTCGACTTCGGCGGCATGTTCTCGGCCGTCGCGGCGACGGCGCGGACCTGCTCGACCGGTACCGGCCGTTGGATGAAGGCGATGTCGAACTCGCCGGCCTCGACCATCGCCAGGGCGTCGGGCACGCTCTTCGCGTACTCGAGCCCGCGGCGCTCGTCGATGTCCTCGTCGGACAACCCGGCCAAGCCCTTCAGGACCAGCGTCTCGAGGATCGCCGAGTCGAGCCGGCGGTAGGACTCCGGCTTGCCCTCGAGCCGGCGGTCGAGCGCGGCCACGTCCTTCAGCCGCAGCCGGAAGGCCTGCTTGTGGAAGTCGTCGTAGAGACCGAAGACTCCGACCCCGTCCTCGCCGCCGGGGTCGAGGTCCGCGCGATCGACCTCGCTGATCTCGAACAGCTCGCGCAGGCCGCTGCCGAGCCGGCGCCGGCGCTCGGGGTCGGCGGCGAGGCCGGAGAGCAGGCGGTGGGTGGGGAAGACGGTGAGGCCGGGATCGTCGAGCCCGGTCAGCGCCATCAGCGTGTAGTCGTGCGGGCCCTCGCCGCCGACCTCGTCGCGGTAGGCGCGGGCGGTCTCGTAACGGTGGTGGCCGTCGGCGATCAGCAGCTCGGCTCCGGCCAGGCGCTCGGTTACCGCCGCGTGGACGGCCGGGTCCGTCACTTGCCAGACGCGGTTGACGGTGCCGCTTTCGTCCGTCGCCTCGCCCCAGGGCTCAGCCGCCAGCGCCGGCTCGACCAGCGGCCAGGCGTCCTCGCTGCTGAGCGAGAAGATCGGCGAGAGGTTGTAGCCGGTCGCCCGGGTCAGCTCGAGTCGGTCCAGCAGCGGGCCGGGGTGGGTGCGCTCGTGCGGGCGGATGCCGCCGCTCTCGTAGTCCTCCACCCGCACCCGGGCGAGGATCGCGTTGCGGCTGTGGCTGGAGCCGTCGGGCGCGGCGTAGTCCTGGGTCAGCGCCCAGATCGACGGCTCGGAGTCGGCGACGAGGGCGCCGTCGCCGCGCCAAGCGTCGATCGTCCGCGCCGCCTCCTCGTAGGGGTCGCCGTCGGGATCGCTTGCCGGGTCGGTGGGGTCGAACGGCTTCGGCAGGTCGATCGCGACCGCGTTGTACGGCGAGCGCCGCAGCAGCGCCGCTCGGCCGGCGGCGTCGATCACGTCATATGGCGGAGCGGCGACGGCATCCAGCGAGCCGACCTTGCCGAGGTCATAGTGCAGTGCCTTGAAGGGCTGGACGTCTGCCATCGCCGTCAACGCTAACGGCTGACCTCCACCGCGCCTAGGAGGGTCTAGCGCCGCCGTCGCGACCCGCTCTACACTGGCCCGGTCGGGGTGTGGCGCAGCCTGGTAGCGCGCGGCCTTTGGGTGGCCGAGGTCCTCGGTTCGAATCCGGGCGCCCCGATCAAGTCAAGGTGAAACCGGACCCGGGTCGGCGGAGTAGGCCCTGTCGATGATCTGGCGCATTGCCCTGACCGGCTTGTACGCGGTCGCCTTCGGGGGGCTGCTCGCTCTCGAGAACGCCAATTCGGGGATGTCCGACACGCCGCTGCTCGTTCTCTGGCTTGCGGCACCCGCGGTCGGCTTTCTGGTCGGTCGTTGGTGGGTGCTGTTCGCCCTGGTCGGGGCGTTGGTCGGCCACATGATCGGCTGGGACGCCGGGGAAAACGACGGCAACCCGGCGCTGTGGCCTCCCTACCTGGTGATGCTGCTCTTTCTTCTCGGGCTCCCGCTCTACCTGGGGGCCACGTTCTCTCGGATTAGGCGCGACCGTGCGCCCGGCCCGAGGTTCCCTGACCGCTGAGCTGAACGACGAGGTCGGGTTGGGCGCCGTCGGCACGGACGATCGAGACCGACCCGGCCTGTGGGCCCACCGCGGCGGGCCCGAAGACGACCGGGTAGATCCGCGAACGGCCGGGACGGAGGCGGAAGTGGATGCCGTCGCTGCCCGCTCTGGGGAGTGAGAAGGGGGCGCCGGAGACCTGGATGACGCCCTCGACCGGAGCCGTTCTACGGGCGCCCGTATTGCGGATGGTGATCCAGCGCACCGCTTGATGGCCGACCCGGACGCGGCCGAACGAGCGAGTGGCGGGGGAGACGGTCAGCGGGCCGCCCGCGGGCGGCAGCGACGGCGGCGCGACGGTGACGATGCCGGCGTCTGCCGTGCCCGGTTGGCCGATGTCGTCTTCGGCGACGACCTCGATCGCGTACTGCTTGGCGCTGGTGTCGGCGTTCCCCGGCACGTCGAAGACGCCTTCGAATTCGCTCGAGTTGACCGGTTCCATCTCGATCTGGAAGCTGCTGCCGGCGGGCGGAGTGACGGTCGCGTAGACGGCCGAGACCGAGCGGTTGTCGGTCGCCGTGGCGCGGATCTTCACCGGGCCGCCGGTCGCGGGGAGCTGGCGCGGCGTCACAGTCGGGTCGGAGACGGACGGCGCTTCGTCGAACTGCGGCTGCGCTTCGACGTCGATCCAGCCGATCAGTTCCAGCGCCGAGGCGCCGTTGGTGTCGGAGGCCTGGATTTCGACGCCGTAGCTGACCTGCGAATCGGTGTAGTTGGGCGGCACGTTGACGCTGCCGCTGTAGGTCGCGACCCCGGCGGGGGAGATTTTCGAGGGGATCAGCAGGACGTTTTCCCAGCTGCCTTCCGGGCTGTAGATCACCGCGTAGGCCATGGCCACGCCGAAGTCGTCTTCGATGTCCACGTCGATCGAGACCGTGCCGCCCTGGTGGGGAAGGCTGCTGGGGCTGACGACGCCGTTGGAGATCAGCGGCGGCGTGTCTTCGCCGCCGCCTTCAGCCGCGACGGCATGGCTCGGCCCCAGCAACAGCACGGCCAAGAACAGGAGCGGCGCCGCAAGCGGCAACCGCCGGCGCCTCGACTCGATCAGCGACGATCGCAACATCTCATCCCCCCAGTGGACAGGGCGCCCGACGCGCCCGATGCGGCGACTATACATCTGGGGCAGGAGGCCGATCGGGACCGGCGAACTCGTCTGTTGCGTGGCCAAACTGGACGTTTGTTCGATGGGTTAACTGGGGATCGTGTCGATAGGTGCGGGAATGATCAACGAGGGAGACAACATTGAGCGCCGGGTCGAGCGGGCGGTGTTCGAAACTGACCGGCACCTCATCGTCGGCGATGTGACCCTGCCTCCGGCCGGCTACCAGAGCCGGTTCTCAGACTCCCTCAACCGTGGCGACCTGCAGTTCGTCTCGCTGACGAACGTGGAAATAACCTCGCTGCTCGACGGCAAGGTCAGCGAGCGGCCCTTCGTCGTTATCTCCAAGACGCACGTGCGTCTTTCCTATCCCTACGCCCACTGATCCCCCTGCCGGCCGGCGCGCCGCTCAAGCGCGGGCGCGCTGCGCTCGACCACGGCTCGCGTAGGAGCCGAGGTCGATGACGAAGGCGAGGATGACGATGAACCACTCGAAGCCCGAGACGCGGTTGGAGCTGCTCCACATCACCGCGTAGGCGAGCGTCGTCCAGGGCAGCAGGAAAAAGCCGAGCAAGGGCACGAACCAGCTGTCGAAGGCGCGGCTGAGCAGGTCGCTGAACAGCCAGAGCGCGAACAGCGCCAGGCGCGGCGAGATGAAGGCGAAGAGGACGACGAAGCAACCCACGGGGGGACCGTACTCGCTCCTCCGGGCGGCGGCAATCGTCTACCGTCGGCTGATGGCTGAGAAGTGGACGGCGGCGGACATTCCCGATCAGACCGGGCGCACGGCGGTGGTCACCGGGGCCAACAGCGGGCTCGGGCTGGCCGCGGCGCGGGCGCTGGCCGTGGCCGGCGCCGAGGTGGTGCTGGCCTGCCGCGACCTGGAGAAGGGGGAGGAGGCACTGGCCTCGATCCGCGCCGAGGTTCCCGGTGCCTCGGTCGATCTGCGGGAGCTCGACCTCTCGAGTTCTTGACTCGGTGCGTGCCTTCGCCCAGCGCTTCCGCACCGACTACGGCGGCCTCGATCTGTTGATCAACAACGCCGGCGTGATGGCGCCGCCGCGGCGCGAGACCGCCGACGGCTTCGAGCTGCAGTTCGGCACCAACCACCTTGGCCACTTCGCCCTCACCGGGCTCCTGTTGGGAGAGATGCAGGGGCGCGAGGACGCCCGCGTCGTCACCGTCAGCAGCACCGCCCACAAATTCGGTCGCATCGCCTTCGACAACCTCGGCGGCGAGCGCAACTACTTCCGCTGGCGCGCCTACGGGCAGTCCAAGCTCGCCAATCTCCTCTTCTCCCGCGAGCTCGATAAACGGCTGGGCGCCGCCGGCTCGAACGTCAAGAGCCTCGCCGCCCATCCCGGCTACGCCTCCACCAACCTGCAGACGGCGGCACCGCCGCTGCTCGACCGCGCCGTCATGCGGGTCACCAATCTCCTCGTCGGGCAGAGCCCTGAGATGGGGGCGCTGCCAGAGCTCTACGCCGCCACCCGGCCCTACCTCGACGGCGGTCTCTTCATCGGACCCGACGGGTTCGAGCAGCAGCGGGGGCACCCGAGGGTCGTCGGCTCGACTGCGGCCGGCCGCGACGAGGCGGTGGCGGCGCGGCTCTGGGACATCTCCGAAGAGCTGACCGGCGTCAGCTACGAGTTCGCCTAGCGCGGTACGCACTTCTTTCCGCATAGCGGAGAAAAGTGCGTTCACCGGCTCGTTAGACCTCTGCCGTAGCCTCAGTGGCAGGAGGAAACGACATGAACAGACTCGGAAAGCTGATGACGATGCTGAACCCTGAGAAGACGAGGATGCCCGCCCCGGAGGACACGCTGCCCGGCCGCAGCGAGCCCGCCTTCGCCGTTCCCGACACCAACGCGGTGCTGGGCACCCCGCTCAAGCCGCCGTTCCCGGAGGGGATCGAGACCGCCTACTTTGCGCTCGGCTGCTTCTGGGGGGCGGAGCGACTGTTCTGGGAACTCGACGGCGTCTACACGACGGCGGTCGGCTACCAGAACGGGACCACGCCGAACCCCACCTACGACGAGGTCTGCTCGGGCCGCACCGGCCACGCCGAGGCGGTTCTGGTCGCCTATGACCCGGCGAAGATCTCCTACGCGGACCTGCTCAAGGTCTTCTTCGAGGAGCACGACCCGACCCAGGGGATGCGCCAGGGCAACGACGTCGGCACCCAGTACCGGTCCGGCATCTATTTCGCCAATGACGCGCAGAAGGCGACGGCGGAGATGGCGAAGGCCGCCTACGACGCCGACCTCAGGGCTGCCGGCAAGGAGCCGGTCACGACCGAGGTCGAGCCCGCCGGACCGTTCTATTACGCCGAGGAGCCCCACCAGCAGTACCTGCACAAGGTCCCGAACGGCTACTGCGGCCTGGCCGGGACCGGCGTCACCTGCCGCATCCCGACGCCCGCCTCCTAGCCGCGGCGATGTGCCGCGGGCGCGGCGAATAGCATCCCGCGCCCGTGGCACCCTCCTTCGGCTCCTACATTGGCGGCTGCCTCGCCGTAATCGGCATCGTTGCGGCGCTAGGCCTCGGCGGCTACTGGCTGCGGCGCTGGATCGTGCCCGAATTCTCCGGGGCGCTGGCGCGGCTGGCCGACGCCACGATCGCGGTCGGCCTGCTGGTCGTCTCGCTGGAGATCCTCGGCACGATCAGCCGGCTGTACCTGGGCTGGATCGTCGTCTTCTGCATCGCCGTCGGGCTCGGGGCGGCCGCGCTCGGCCGCCGCATGGCGCCGCGCGACGGCCAGGAAGTGCCGGCCCCGAAAGTGGGGACGGCGGCGCTGGTCATCGCCCTGGCCGTCGCCTCCTTCACCGTCGCCGAGTGGACCTTCCCCTCCCAGCTCAACCTCGACCTGGGCATGTTCGGCGGCGACACCACCTGGTACCACATGCCCTTCGCGGCGGGGATCGCCCAGGAACACTCGACGATTCACCTCCACTTCACCGACCCGTTGCGATTGGCCGCTTGGTTCTACCCACAGAGCAGCGAGCTGATCCACGGCGCCGCGATCGTCATCTTCAAGAGCGACTGGCTCTCGCCGCTGATCAACCTCTTCTGGCTGGCGATCGCGCTGCTCGCCTCCTGGTGCGTCGGCCGCCCCTACAAGGTCGGCCCGGCGACGCTGGTCGCCGGCGCGATCGTGCTCGACGCGGGGGTGATGATCGAGACCCAGCCCGGCGAGGGGCGCAACGACATCATGGGCCTGGCCTTCCTGATCGCTTTCGCTGCCTTCCTGATCAACGGCCACCAGCGGCGCGCGCCCGCGGCCGGGGTGGTGCAGGACGCGCCCGAGAGCGATGCGCCCCTACTCGACAAGGGGCCGCTGATAATGGCCGGGATCGCGGCCGGCCTGGCCGGCTCGGTCAAGTACACGTTCCTGATCCCGGTGGTCGCGATCACGGTCGGGGTCGTCCTCTTCAGCGGCCGCGGCCGGCGCTGGACCACCGCCTGGGTGATGACCCTGCCGATGCTCGTGGTCGGCGGCTACTGGTACCTGCGGGCGGCGATCAAGTCCGGCGGCAACCCGATCCCGATCAGCAAATTCGGCCCGCTCAAACTGCCGACGCCGAACCAGATGCCGCTCGACCCGCGGCCGCGCTTCGCCGTCGCCCACTACCTGGGGGAGCCGACGATCTACCGGCGCTGGTTCTTCCCCCAGCTCGACAACGCCTTCGGCCCGCTCTGGCCGCTGATCTTGATCGTCGCCGTGGCGGCGGCGGTCTTCATCGTCGTGCGCTCGCGCAACCGGATCCTGCAGGTGATCGCCGCCGCCGCGCTCGCGACCGCCTTCGTCTACCTGTTCACGCCGTTGACCGCGGCCGGCCAGGACGGTTCGCCGACCGGGTTCTTCACCAACACCCGCTACCTGGTGCCGGGGCTGGTGCTGGCGATGACGCTGTTGCCGATCGCGCGGCCGCTGCGGGCGCCCGACAAGCGCGCCTGGCAGACCCTGCTCTTCTTAGCCGGGGTCTACACGATCACGGTGCTGACGACGCCGCGCTGGTACCCGGGATACATCTTCGGGACGATCTTCATCACCCTGGCGCTGGTCTGGGTGCCCGCCGGGCTGGTCCTGGGCCGGGTGCGCGGCCAGTTCAGCCGCGGGATCGTCGTCGCGGTGGGGGCGGCGGTGCTGTTGCTGGCCGTGGTCCTGGGGCGGGCGCAGCAAGTCCAGTACGCCGACAACCACTACACGAAATCGACCCTGTTCCTGGGCGAAGGGGGGCCGCAGAAAGCCTACGATTTCGCCCGCCGCCAGCAGAACAAGCGGATCGGCATCTCCGGCTCCAGCGAGATCATCTTCGGCCAGTACGGTTTCTACGGCGGGCACCTCAACAACTACGTCAAATACATCGGCGTGCCCGGCCCCCATGGCACCTACCGCCTCGCCACCACCTGCCAGGCGTTCCGCCGGCAGATCAACGCCGGCGACTACGACTACCTGATCATCAGCGAATTCACCCAGGACTCCCCGACCGCCGAATACCGGTACCCGATCTACAGGTGGGTGAAGGACGACCCGGCCGTGAAGGTGGTCGTCGCCGAGCCCAAGATCGTGCCCCAGCCCGACTATGTCCTCAAGGTCGACGGCAAGCTCGACCCGGCTGGTTGTCCCGCCCAATAGGGCCGACGTTCAGGCGAGCGCGTGCTCGCGGACCAGTTCGGCGCTGCGCTCGGGCTGCTCCCACCAGAACATGTGGCCGACGTCCTCGTAGGTCTCGAGGTGGGCGCCGGGGATGAGGCCGGCGATCAGCGGGCCGTTGGGGTAGCCGAGCACGCGGTCGACGGTGCCATGGATGACCAGCGTGGAGGTGGCGACGCCGGGCAGGCGGGTGCTGGTGTCGTGAGCGGCGATCGCCTGTACCTGTAGCCCGATCGTCTCGCGCGGGGCGGGCAGTGCCTCGGCCATCGCGGTGAAGTCTGCGTAGCGGCTCTCCTCGGCGCGGAAGCCGGGGGAGAGGTTGAGCTCGTACATCGCCCGGAAGACCCGCTGGGCGTCGCCGGAGCCCATCGCCTCGACCAGGCCCTGGAAGTCGGCGGGGTCCATCAGCTGCGAGCCCTCGCCGCCGCAGTAGGTGCAGCCGAGGGTCAGCGAGCGCAGCTTCCCTGGGTGGGCCAGGGCCAGCTCCTGGGCGATCATCCCGCCCATCGAGATCCCGAGCACGTGCGCGCTCTCGATCTCCAGCGCGTCGAGTAGGCCGGCGGTGTCGGCGGCCATCTCGGCGATCGAGAAGGGTTCGGTGACGCGGCTGGAGAGCCCGATGCCGCGGTTGTCGAAGGAGATCACCTCGAAGCTCCGCTCGAGCAGTGAGGAGAACGGCCGTCCCCAGGCCAGGTGGTTGGCGCTCATCCCCTGGATCAGCAGCAGCGGCTCGCCGCTCCCGGCGCGCTCGTAGTGGAGCTTCGTCCCGGCTAGCTCGACCTTGGGCATGGGGGTGAGGCTACGCGATCGACCCGCGCGCTATTTCCCGGCGCGCCAGGTGATGCCGTTCAGATGCAGGACCCCAGGATCGCCCGAGTTGAAGTGGACTTCACCATTGACCTCGGCCGTGACGACCGCGAACGCACCCCCGTTGCCGACCGCGGGGAAGGTCTGCTGCAGTTCCGGCGCGTATCCGGCCGGGAGGACGAAGATCGACGTCCCGGTTCCGCTGGCTCGCGTCACCTCGCCCTGCAGGTGGACTATGCCCTGGCGGTCGATATAGAAGGCCGCCGGCGGGCGGTCGCTGGGGCTGAAGTTTTCCCATCCGGCACCGAAGGGCGGTTGATCGGTGTCGCCGACCACCCGCAGCGGTTCCGGCGCCGCGAAGGTGCCGGTCGGGCCCGGGGGTCCCTGCAGTCCGACCGCTCCGCGGTCTCCCTTGGCCCCCGTCGCGCCTTTTGCCCCGGTGGCGCCTTTGGCGCCTTTCTGCCCTTTCAGGGTCGACATGGCGAGCGCGGTCAGCTTGGTGGCTTCGATGCTTGCCTTCTTGATCTTCGGCCCGGTGACCGCCGCGTTCTTGAGCTGTTTGGTGCCGACGCTGTGGGGGGCAAGTTGGCCCGCGGCGAAGGCGGCGCCGCCGCCGAGCACCAAGAACAGGCAGATGGTCGAGATCACGTTGGCGTAGGTCAGCTTGCTGCGCAGGGCTCGCATCGATCCTCCGGTCTGGGTTCAGTCCCGGCAGCATGACTCGGGGACCGGCGCCAACGGCAAAATGGGGCCGGAGGAGTAAGACTTCGCTTGCGCCCGCCCCCGTAGCTCAGCTGGATAGAGCGCCGGCCTTCTAAGCCGGATGTCGCAGGTTCGAATCCTGCCGGGGGCGTTCGCCGCCTAAGCGTCGGACGACTCTTGCGGTGGTCGAACCGCGAATCTGCGGGCCATCGGTGAGTGCCCTGTTAGCTCGGCGCGTCCGATAGGCCAGCCGTACGCAGTCGCTGAAGCGTCCGCGCAAAGGCGGGTTGAAGAGCGGCTATCACGCAGACGCCGGCTGCGCACGAAGCGAGTGCGGCTAGGGCAGCAAACCAGGTCGGGGCGGCCTCTGCCCCGGAATATCCCAAGTCCGAGTTGGCGATCGCAACGATTGCCTCACTCACGAAAAAGATGACGGCCAAGAAGGCATAAGCGGCCGCCCCCGCGGCGAGCAGAAGATCCCGACGTGCAACGGAGTCCTTCGTTGAGCCCTCTGCCTGAGCGGCGTCGAAAAAGGCAAAGGCTGCAATTGCCCCGGCGACCGCGGCAGCCAAGAGGCCGGCGGTTCCGAGATCGAGACCAAAGGTCAGGGTGCCCAGCCCGTGCTGGGTCGTATACCCCTCGGACCGGAGGAGACCGGCTGCCAGGCCAACCAGGTTCGCCGCCATGAAGGCGATGCCGGTCCAGCCCAGGAAGTAGTCGCGCCTTGCGCGCTCGCGCTGGGAAAAGCCGATAGCCGCAAGGAGCGCGGCGATCGCCAGAGCGGCGACGAAGACGCCGTCGAGCACCCCTGCGGTGCGGTAGGCGTGCGAGTGAGGTTCGGAGAAATCAACTCCGGCCGCAAACGCGGCTGAGAGGAGCCCGAATCCGTAGGCGGCCGCGGCGAGCGCCGCTGCGTCCCGAAGGCCTTGTGCCCGCTTCTCAGGCGAAGAGAAGAAGGCCTGCGCGGCGAAGACGGAGGCCAGGGACAGCACGAGGAATTGAAGGATTGCCAGGCACTCCGCGACGACGAGTCCGGTGGGATGCGGATCACTGAGGACGTCAAACAGCCTGAAGGCACGCTCGACCGCGTGGAGGGCAAAGGCGCCACCGAAGGCGAGTGCTGCCGACCCGAGCAGTCGATCGCGATCTCCCATTGACCGCACAATGTATTGGGAAGACCGCATGCGTGCCTTGACGGAACTTCAAGCGTCCAGCAGCTACGGAGATGTGTTCGAGAACAAGGTCACATTCCGCGGGAGTCCCACATGACTGGTGGAATGCCGGCGATGACGACGCCAGTGTGCTGGTCGAAGTCGCGCCCCTGAACACGCGCTTCCTGGAGATGCCGGCGACGCTGTTCGGGCTTGCCAACTGCCGGCAAGACGAACGCTAAGGGCATGCCCAACCCGCTCCAGCCGCCCTGATCGGCCAGGAGTTCTCCGACGTCATCGTCTTCACCAACCCCCGCGCGCGCGGTGCAGAAGGTGGCGTTCGGGATTCTCGGCGGACGAAGCCGCTCAGTAGCCCGGCGGGTGGCGGGCGACGAAGCCGTCGGTCGAGGTGGGGGCGAGGTGCCAGCGGGGGCCGGTGCCCTGGGCATCCCCGACCGTGTCCCAACGCAGGCCGGCGATCTCGGCGAAGGTGTGGCCGGCGTTGGCGTAGACGGTGATCCACTTGCCGGGGCCGGGGGCGCCCCAGCCCTCGAGCGAGCCGGAGGTGAGCGGTTCCGGGATCAGGCCGCCGCCGAAGAGGGCGAAGCTGACCGAGCCCGAGCAGTCGTATCCGTAGGAGTAAAAGGAGGCGTGGCCGCCGCCCCAGACATAGGGCCGGCCGACGATCGTGTTGGCGTTGTTGATCACGTCTTTGACCGCCTGCGGAGCGTCGGGCGGAGGCAGGGCGATGCCGGTCAGCAGGATCGAGGTCGAGCCGTCGCCCCCGGCGCGGGTGTGGGCGAAGATCTTCTCTCCGGCGGCGACGCTGTGGCGCTGGACCGCGGTGCCGTTGGAGCCGGCCGAGGCGGGCGCCATCTTCGCCGGATCGGTCGGGATCGCCGGCGTTTCCGGCGCCCCGCCGGCCGGCGGGGCGCTTGCCGCCGCGGCGGCGCGGGCGTCGATCCGGCGGCGCGCTTCGATCATCGCCAGGCCGTCGCCGAGCGAGCCGAGCGCCGTGTCGGCATGCGTAGCCGAGGTGATCGCGGTCAGGACGGTCCGGCCGAGGGCGCCGAACCCATCCGCGTCCGAGCTCCGTTCGGCGGCGCTGGCCGGTGCGCAGAGCCCCAGCGCGGCGGCCGCGCAGAACAGGATCGCCGCGGTTGCGCGGAGCTTGCCGCGGCTACGAAACCGGCTGCTGGAAGAGGTCTTCATGCGATCCCTGGCCCGTTGACACGATAATGACCGCGCGCATGGAGGGAATCCGCATCACTCACATCGGTGGCCCGACCGTCCTGATCGAGGTCGGGGGCTGGCGACTGCTGACCGATCCGACCTTCGACGCGCCCGGCCGCAAATACAACTTCGGCTGGGGGACGAGCTCGCGCAAGCTGGCCGGGCCGGCGATCGGTGCCGGCGCGATCGGGCCGATCGATGCGGTCCTGCTCTCCCACGATCATCACGACGACAACCTCGACGACGCCGGCCGGGCGCTGCTGCCGTCGGCCGGCGCCGTGGTCACCACGGTGCCCGGGGCGAGGCGGCTCGGCGGCAACGCCCGCGGGCTCGCGGCCTGGAACTCGACCACGCTGGAGGCCCCGGGGCGGACCCCGATCGAGGTCACCGCGACGCCCTGTCGGCACGGGCCGCCGCTGAGCCACCCGATCGTCGGCGAGGTCGTCGGCTTCGCCCTGCGCTGGGAGGGCCAGGAGCACGGCGTGCTCTGGATCTCCGGCGACACCGTCCTCTATGACGGCGTCCGTGAGGTCGCCGACCGGCTTGAGGTCGACACCGCGATCGTCCACCTCGGCGGCGTCAAGTTCCCCGTCACCGGCCCGCTGCGCTACACGCTGACCGCGGCCGAAGCGGTCGAGCTCTGCTGTCAAATCCGCCTCCGCACGGTGATCCCGATCCACTACGAGGGTTGGAAGCACTTCCGCCAGGGGCGGGACGCGATCGAATCCGAGTTCGCGACCGCGCCGGAGAGCTTCCGCCAGAGTGTGCGCTGGCTGCCGATCGGCGACGCGGTCGACCTCAGTACATAGCTCAGGTGTTCTGGTAAAGCGGGCCGTCGCCGCCCTCGGGCGGGGTGAGGCGGCCGCCCTTGGCGGTGATCGCGCCGCACTGGACGCAGTTGGTGTAGTTGACGATCACGTCGACCTCGCCCTCGGCGGGCGCGTCCTCGGGTATCTCGTAGACGCCGGCCGGGCACATGTAGGCCCAGGTCTCGGCGATCTCCCGCGGCACCCGCTTCTGCACCCGGATGTGGTTGGGCGCGTCGTCGCGGGTCGCGTTGCCGCTGATGAAGACGCTGGAGAGCTTGTCGAACGTGTACTTGCCATCCGGGGTCGGGTAGCCCTCCCTGGTCTTGCCGACGAACATCGGCTGGGCGTCGTTGCGGTGGATCTTCCAGCGGCCGCCGGGGAAGCGGCCCTTGGTCGCGATCATCAGGTTGACCAGTGGCCCGCCTTTGATCAGCCCCTTCTGGAAGGGCTGGCGCGTGTTGCGCTGTTCGTAGAGTTCCTTGCCGACGATCGAGTCGGCGATCGCCTCCTCGTAGGCGGAGAAGTCGTTCGATCCCTGCTTCAGCGAGGCGTAGATCGCCTCGGCCGCGAGGATCCCCGACTTGATTGCCAGGTGGACGCCCTTCAGCGCCGCCAGGTTGACCATGCCGGCGGCATCGCCGCAGAGGACCGCTCCCGGGGCCGAGAGTTTCGGCATCGCCCAGTAGCCGCCCGCCGGGATCGCCTTGGCGCCCCAGCTGACCCGCTCGCCGCCGTCGAGGATGTCGCGGACCAGCGGGTGGGTCTTGAACTGCTGCAGGAGGTCATGGGCGGAGGTGGTGGCGTCGGCGTAGTCGAGGTCGAGCACGAAGCCGATCGAGACCAGATCGTCGCCGGTCTTCTCGTCCTTCATCGGGTAGATCCAGGAGCCGCCGATCTGGTGGTACTTGGCGGAGATCTTCAGCGGCCAGCCGGCGAGCGTGTGGATCACCCGGTCGAGCGGCTTGCTCACCTTCCAGACCTCTTTCACCCCGAGCTCCCAGACCTGCGGCTCGCGGCCCTCGTCGAGGTCGAACTCACCGACGGCGGCGTCGCTGAGGTGGCCCCAGCAGCCCTCGGCCAGGACCGTCGCCTTGGCGGCGATATCGGTGCCGGGCTCGAAGTTGCCCTGCTCCCCGCCGTCTTTGCCGCGGCCTTTGTCGCCGGAGCGGACGCCGGCGACGGCGCCGTCCTCGACGATCAGCTGGGTCGCCGCGGTCTCGGTCAGCAGGTAGGCGCCGGCCTCCTCGGCCTGGGCCTGCATGTAGCGGCAGAGGGCGGCGACCGAGATCACCTCGTTGCCGTGGTTCTTCTGCGGCGGCGGGGGTGGGATGCGGAGCTTGCGCTTGCCGTTGGGGAGGAGGTAGATCGCCTCCTTCTCGACCTCGCCGAAGGCGAAGCCCTCCTGGCGCCACTGCTCGCGGGTGAGGTCGGGGAAGAGCTCCTCCAGCGGGCCGGGGCGCATGACCGCGCCGGAGAGGTTGTGGCCGCCGCAGGTTTTCGCCTTCTCGATCACCGCGACCGGGACCTCGCCCAGCTTCTCCATCGTCTCCGGGTCGTCGCCCAGCAGCTGCAGCAGGCGGTTGGCGCAGGCGAGCCCGGCGGTGCCGCCGCCGACGATCGCGACGCCGATCTCGATGCGCTCGTCCTCGCCGTCGAGACCGCGCTTGACGAACTCCTTCTCGACCTCGACGGGAGGCGGGAAGTCCGCCGGGGAGACCTTGCCGTTGCTGGAAGCCACGTGACAGCCTTTCGTGTCGATTGACTCGTCAGTCAATCTTATCGCGACGGCTCGATCCCGCTCTCCATCTAAGGTTCCCGCCGTGGCAGAACTGATCCTCTACGCGATTCCGGCCTTCGTGCTGTTGCTGGCGGTCGAGCTCTGGTCGTTCCGGCTGGCGGCCGACGAGGACTTGGTCGGCTACGAGGCGCGCGACACTCGCACCAGCCTCTCGATGGGCGCCGGCAACGTCGTCATCAACGCGGTCTGGAAGCTGGCCGTGATCGTCGTCTACGCCGGCCTCTACGAGCTGACGCCGCTGCGGATGCCGGCCGACAAGTGGTGGACCTACGTCCTCCTCTTCTTCGCCGACGACTTCGCCTACTACTGGTTCCACCGCATCCACCACGAGGTGCGCGTCTTTTGGGCCAGCCACGTCGTCCACCACTCCTCCCAGCACTACAACCTCTCGACCGCGCTGCGGCAGACCTGGACGCCGATGACGGCGCTGCCCTTCTGGGCCGGGCTGGCCCTGCTCGGGTTCGCGCCGTGGATGATCCTGTTACAGCAGGCGATCAGCTTGATCTACCAGTTCTGGATCCACACCGAGCGGGTCGGCCGGTTGCCGGCCCCGTTCGAGTTCGTCTTCAACACTCCGTCGCACCACCGGGTGCACCACGGCTCCAACGAGGTGTACCTGGACCGCAACTATGGCGGGATCCTGATCGTCTGGGACCGCCTGTTCGGGACCTACCAGGGGGAGACCGAGCGGGTCCGGTACGGGCTGACGCAGAACCTGCGGACCTTCAAGCCGCACCGGGTCGCCTTCCACGAGTTCGCCGCGATCGCCCGCGACGTGCGCGGCGCCGCGAGCTGGCGCCACCGGCTCGGCTACATGTTCCGCGGCCCCGGCTGGTCGCCGGACGGGCGCGGGGGCGGGACGCGCGGCTGACTCAGCAGGCGTGGATGCCGGCGGCGCTCTTGACGACCTCGAAGGCGCTGCCGGGGATGCGCTTGAGCTGGTCGAGGTTTTCGTCGTCCCAACGGCGGTCGCTGCTGCCGCTGAAGTACCAGTTGGAGCCGTTGTCGGCGACGATCAAGCCGTAGCGCTTCATCGCTTCGGCGATCGTGCGGGCGGGGCCGCTGAAGCCGCCGAGGCCGTAGCGGGCCTTGAGCCGCAGGCGCAGCCCCATCGGCGGGGCGGCGGCGCTGGACGTGTCTCCGGCGCAGTGGACGGCAGGGTGGACGTAGGCGTTGCGGGTGCTGTCGAAGGTGACGCGGATCGCGTGTTCGAGCTGGCCGGCGGCGACTTCGTCGTAGCGGACCAGGCCGGGGAAGATCGGCAGGCCGGCGGCGTCGGCGGAGGTCCAGCCCTCGGGGCGCAGCGCGGTCGAGGTGAGGTCCCAGGCGGTGCCGGAGTCGGCGTTCCAGTGCGGCTTCGGCTTGGCGACGTAGAAGGCGCGGTAGAGCTCGTAGAGCTTGCAGCTCGACTTATCGACGGCGAGCACGTGACGGTCGCCGTCGCTGCCGTTGCCGCCCTCGACGGGCGCGCCGGCGGGAATCGGGAAGGGCCCGGGGTCGCTCTCGTCGCCGTAGGCGGTGTAGTGGATCGGGAGCTTGGCCTGACCGGGCCCGACGACCGCGAAGGGGAAGCCGTAGGGGCGGGGGGAGCCGAAGTCGGGATGGAGGAGGTCGCCGCCGTGGCTGTCGATGTAGGCGATATAGGCCGCCGAGCGCGGGTCGCGCGGCGCCTTCGAGATGTCCTGGTTCCAGGCGGCCTGGTTGCCGAGCGACGGAGCGCGCGGCGAGAGCGAGGCGGGGGGGTCGGGGAAGATCTGGCAGGAGCCGAGGTCCGGGTAGGGGCCGACGCCCTGGGCGGGGTTGGTGACGGCAAGGGCGACGACGAAGGCTGTGAGCGCTGGAATCGCCAGTAGGAGAACGCGCCGTGCCCAGAGTTGTGGCCCTCCCGAGGGCCCCAAACTTGGATACGCGTCAGGTCTTGTCACTCTGATCGTCGGATTGAGGGGGAGAGCCCTCGCGAACGCTGAGCCGGCCGACCTCGAGCTCCTCGATCTCGACCTTGCCGAACTTGGCGCGGCCGACCGAGAGGCGGCCGACGCTGAGCCGGCCGATCGCGAAGGCGCCGATTGCCGTGGCGCCGACCGCGAGGGCGGCGATCGCGAGCGGGGCGCGCACCGTGGGCCCGACCGCCTGGGCGCCGATGGCTTGGGCACCCATCGCCAGGCCGCCGGTCGCGGTCGCCGGATGGGCCTTGTGTCTGCAGCGGGATGCCTTGCGGGCTTTGGTCACGGCGCCACCGTAGCGCGGCCGGCGGCACCCGGTCGGGGCTCTGGACCGATGGCTAGCCTGGTGGTGTGAGCGAGGACCGGCCCACCCTGCTGGCGATCCAGCACGTGCCTTGGGAGGGTCCGCACCGGATCCTCGACGCCTGCGGCGCTCTGCACGTGCGGACGGTGAAGCCGCTCGCCGGGCAGGAGCTGCCGGCGCACGCCGAGGTCGCGGGGGCGGTCGTCATGGGCGGGCCGATGAACGTCGACGAGGTCGGGCGCTTCCCGGCGCTGGCGGCCGAGCGCGAGTGGCTGGGGGAGGCGGTGCGGCGGGAGCTGCCTGTGCTCGGCATCTGCCTCGGCGCGCAGTTGCTGGCGCGGGCCTTGGGGGCCGAGGTGAGGCCGGGGGAGGGGCCGGAGATCGGCTTCGCCCCGGTTGCGGTCAGCGACCCCGGGGACCCGGTGCTCGGCGGGCTCGCACCCAGCACCGAGGTCCTGCACTGGCACGGCGACGTCTTCGACTTGCCCGACGGCGCCCGGTCGCTCGCCTCCTCGGCCCAGACCGAGCACCAGGCCTTCCGCCTCGGCAATGCCTGGGGCGCGCTCTTCCATCCCGAGGCCGACTTCGCCCTGGTCGAGGCCTGGCTGGCGGTGCCGGAGATGATCGAGGAGGCGGTGGCTGCGCTCGGCAACGAGGGCGCGCAGGCGCTGCCGGAGCGGGCGGCGGCGGCAGAGCCGGCGCTGATCGAGCGGACCACGCCGGGCTTCGAGGCCTTCGCCGCGCTGGTTGCGGCGCGCGCCTAGTCCTTCTTCGCCAGCGCCTCGATCCCGTCCAGCATCCACTCGAGGCCGCTCTCGAAGTCCGCTTCCGGTGGGATGCCGCGGAAGGCGCCGGCGCGCCGGCGCTCGAAGCCGCGCTTGATCAACGGCAGCTCGCCCGCCTCCATCGCCGCCTCGACCTCGGGGTCCAGCGGCGGCAGGTGCCCAGCGGCGCCGCCCCCGCCGGACGCCTCGAGCGCCCGCGTCATCCGCTCGCGCGAGCGCTTGCGGAAGCAGTGGCCGAGCACGTAGTCGTCGACCGCCATCAGCACCCGGGCGCCGGTGGCGCGATCGACCCCGAGCATCTGCACGGCGCCGATCGACTGCTCGATGTGGCGCATCGTGTTGATCCGCCCGCGCGGGCGCCGGGCCTGGCCGCGGAAGATCCAGGGGTGGGCTTCGACCGTGGCCCGGGTCGCGAAGGCGATCGCGCGCAGCGCCGCTCGCCAGTCGTCGGGCAGCGGCTCCGGCACCAGCATCTCGCGGCTGACCTCGTCCAGCATCAGGTCCAGCAGCTCGTCCTTGTCGGCGACGTAGGAGTAGGGAGTCATCGTCCCGACCCCGAGCTCCTCGGCCAGGCGGCGCATCGAGACCGCTTCCAGGCCCTCGGCGTCGGCCAGCCGCACCGCCGCGTCGACGATCTCCTGGCGGCGCGCACTGGCCTTTTCGGGGGGCACGACGTTCACGCTTCGTACACTGTACAGTGACGACCCCGTACGTTGTACGGCCTCTCGCATGCCTGCCGCCATCTCAGTCAAAGACCTGCGCAAGTCCTTCGGCGATTTCGAGGCGGTGCGCGGTGTCGGCTTCGAGGTCGAGGCCGGCGAGGTCTTCGGCTTCCTCGGCCCCAACGGGGCCGGCAAGACGACGACGATCAACATGCTCTGCACGCTGGCCAAGCCCAGCGGCGGCAGCGCCACCGTCGCCGGCTTCGACGTGGTCGCCTCGCGGGACGACGTGCGCCGCCACATCGGCCTCGTCTTCCAGGACCCGACCCTGGACGGCTACCTCACCGCCGCGCAGAACCTGCGCCTGCACGCCGAGCTCTACGGGGTCGAGAAGGGTCTGGTGGCGCCGCGGATGCAGCAGGTGCTGGAGATGGTCGGGCTCTGGGAGCGGCGCGACGGCCAGGTCCTGACCTTCTCGGGCGGAATGCGGAGGCGGCTGGAGATCGCCCGCGGGCTGATGCACTCGCCGCGGGTGCTGTTCCTGGACGAGCCGACGATCGGGCTCGACCCGCAGACCCGCAACTCGATCTGGGGCTACATCCGCCAGCTGCAGGAGAGCGAGGACATCACCATCTTCATGACCACCCATTACATGGACGAGGCCGAGTTCTGCGGGCGGATCGCGATCATGGACCACGGCGAGATCGTCGCCCTCGACACTCCCGAGGCGCTGAAGGAACAGGTCGGGGCGGACCGGATCCGGATCGAGACCGACGACGACGGGGCCGCGATCGCGGCGATCGAAGCGCGCTTCGGGCTCGCGGCCGGGGTCTCCGAGGGCGCGGTCACCTTCGCGGTCCCCGACGGGGAGGAGTTCGTGCCGCGCCTGTTCGCCGAGCTGGGGATGCCGATCCGCTCGGTCAGCCTCTCGCGGCCGACCCTCGACGACGTCTTCATGTCCCACACCGGGACGACGATCCGCGACGCCGAAGAGTCCGACGGCGGCGCCCGGACGAAAAACAAATTCGCCGCCCAGATGATGGGCGGGGGAGGGCGGCGATGAGCGCCACCGAGGCCGGCACCGCGCTCGGCGCCCCGGCCCCCGTCGTCACCGTCCGCGTGCCGCCGCGCAGCTTCCGCAGCGAGCTGCGGGCGATCAAGGTCGTCTGGCGCCGCGAGCTGATCCGCTTCCGCAACGAACGGGTGCGGATCGTCACCTCGCTGGCGCAGCCGCTGCTCTTCCTCTTCGTGCTCGGCTCGGGGCTGCAGCAGCTCTCGTCGGCGAGCACCCACGGGGTCGACCTGAAGACCTTCATCTACCCGGGGGTGCTCTGCATCTCGGTCATGTTCACGGCGATGTTCTCCGCCGCCTCGATCGTCTGGGACCGCGAGTTCGGCTTCCTGCGGGAGATGATGGTGGCGCCGGTGCGGCGCAGCTCGATCGTGATCGGCAAGTGCTTCGGCGGCGCCACCGTGGCCTCGCTGCAGGGCGTGATCCTGATCGCACTCGCCTGGACCGTCGACGTCCCCTACAGCCTCTCGCTGATCCTCGGCGTCTTCGCGCTGCAGCTGCTGCTGGCCTTCAGCATCACCGCCTTCGGGGTGATGGCGGCGGCGCGGATCAAGCAGATGCAGTCCTTCATGGGGCTGATGCAGCTGGTCGTGATGCCGATGTTCTTCATCTCCGGCGCCCTCTTCCCGGTCACCGAACTGCCGGGCTGGCTCGCCTTCCTCAACCGCATCGACCCACTTACCTACGCGGTATCGCCGATGCGCAGCATCGTCTTCGGCCACCTCGACCTCAGCGCCCAGGCCGAAGCTGCGCTCAACCCGGGGATCACCTGGTTCGGCTGGACGGTGCCGATGGCGCTGGAGATCTTCACCGTCTTCGCCCTCGGCATGGTGATGCTGGGGATCGCGATCTGGGAGTTCAACTCGGGCGAGTAACGGGGAGTAGGGGAGGGTGGACCCGAACCGACGAGGAGGAGCGCTGTGGATGTCTGTCTGATGATCGAGGGCCAGGAGGACGTGAACTGGGTGGACTGGCAGGCGATCGCCGCCGCCTGCGAGGAGCACGGAGTGGGGACGCTGCTGCGCTCCGACCACTACCTCTCGGTCGACGACCGGCGCGAGCGCGGCTCGCTCGACGCCTGGGCGACGATCGCGGCGCTGGCGGCGACGACCGAGCGGCTGCGCCTGGGGACCCTGGTCTCACCGGCGACCTTTCGCCACCCGGCGGTACTGGCGAAGCTGGCGGTCACCGCCGACCACATCTCCGGCGGCCGGGTCGAACTGGGGATCGGGGCCGGCTGGTGGGAGCGCGAGCACGAGGCCTACGGCTTCGACCTGCCCGAGGTCGGCCCGCGGATGGACGCGCTCGAGGAGCAGATGGAACTGATCCGCCGCTACTGGGAGGAAGGCGCGTTCAACTACGAGGGGCGCCACTACCGGGCGAAGAACCTCGACGCGATGCCGAAGCCGATGCAGCAGCCGCACCTGCCCCTGATCCTCGGCGGCAAAGGCGGCCCCCGCAGCCTGCGCCTGGCCGCGGCGCTCGCCGACGAGTACAACACGGTGATGTCGACGGCCGCGGAGATCGCCGACATCCGCAAGCGCCTCGACCAGGCCTGCGAAGCGGCCGAGCGCGACCCGAAGACCCTGCCGCTCTCGATGATGACTGGATGGCTGGTCGGGGCGGACGAGGCCGAACTGCGCGACCGAGCGAGCCGCCTCGCTCAGTGGAAAGGCGAGGGGGAGGACGGCGACGCGTTCTTGGCGGGCCTGCGCGAGAGCACGATCAAGGGCACGACCGAGCAGGCGATCGAGCAGCTGCGCGAGCTGGAGGCAGCCGGCCTGACCCGGATCATGGGCCAGCACCTGCTGCACCGCGACCTCGACGCGATCGAGCTGATGGGCAAGGAGATCGCCCCCGCCCTCGCCTGAGAGCGAGGCGCTCCCAGCGAGCCCGGCCCGGTAGATTGAAGCCTGCGTGGTGGCTGTAGCTCAGTTGGTAGAGCTCCTGGTTGTGGTCCAGGCGGTCGCCGGTTCGAGCCCGGTCAGCCACCCTCCTTGAAAGCCCTGCAGACGGGCACCTCGCGTCGGGCGAGCCTGTTTAAACCGCCCCCGAAATCTGCTTCTGTTCAGGCAGAAACTGCCTGAACCACCCCACATAGGCGCCGATCGGCGCCGATTGTGCCGGATTTCGGCTCGCTTGCTGGGATCGGCAGAGCTACGTTCGCGGGGCCATTGAAAGTACGAAAAGCCCGACTCGCGAAAAAGCTCCCCGCGAATACGACCTCAAAGGGGTCAGCTCGCGGTAGGGGCGGAGAAGTGTCCACCCGTTTTACGAATGAAGTGCTCTACCAAACTGAGCTACGCTGGCAACTCGGCCATTCTAAAAGAGGAACGGCGCCTGTCCCGTCGCCGCCGGCCCGCCTGTCTCTCAATTTCAGGCCGCGGGAGCTTTGGCCGCGTTTTTTTGCAGTTCGGGCAGAGCTCCTCGCCGGGTCTACGCGTGATCCACGGCCGCCCGCGGTTGTTCTCATAGATCCACAGAGGGACATGGGTGGGTTCTCCCCCGTGTTCGCCCGAGGCTTGGTCGGACTTCGCGCCGATCGGCCGGAAAGATGTGCTGCCCACCCCGCGGGTCGCTTCGGCGCCCTTGGTTTGCCCCCGGCAGGGGTGCCGAGTCGGGCCGGCAACACGAAACTTCAACCGAGCTTCCCTATTAGTCCAAAAACTAGGTATAGCCAAATGATCGTCATTTGATCAGGATCATCTCCAGACCATCAAATTGGGAGGCTCTATCGGCTTCCTCAACATTAAAGTGGGGACCTGTGAAGAGAAGGACTGTCACTGAGGGTGCAGCCAAGCAAGAACGCACTTCAATACGTCGTAGGCGGCCTTCATCTCCTCCGCTGCTACTAGGTCAAACTGCGGATTGGTCGGACGAGCGACTTAAGAGCAGTATTCGCGGCCGGGCGCTCCGGGCCGCAGCCGTCGCAATTCTTATCGTGTGGGCGAGCATGCTTGTCGCGGAAGGTTCGGCACGCGCAGCTAATAGCCCAAGAGCTCACCTGGCCCGTAATCAGAGCACGGGTGTGCATACTGCCCAGCGTAGGAAACGGCGGCGGGCAGGCTCCGATGGAGTAAGCGGTCACAGGTCGTTGGCGCGACACGCCAAGCCGTCGCTGCGGGCCAACGAGCAAGAAGTCGGTCTATATGAAGAAAACTTCAATGTCTCGCCGGAGGTAGCGGCAGAGAATCTTGCCATCCAAGAGGCCGGATCGGACGTATCGACTCTCCTTCAAGAACACCTTGGCACGGTCTATGCGGGTGTGTGGTTCGACAATCACAGTGGAGAATTTGTAGTACCGCGAGTCGAGAGCGGGAGCAGCGTCTCTGTGACGCAAGCCTTGAACGCCGTTGGCCTTCGCGGCCACTTCAGATTTATGCCGGTAGGTTCGAGCTGGCTTGAGCTCGAAGCTGCTCAAGAGCACATCGATCTCCGACTGAGAGATTTAGCAGGCAAAGGGCTGGTTGCAACCCTTCTTGACCCCCGTCGCAACGCGGTGATTGTCAGAATTGCCGAAGACGCTTCGCGCTCACTAGACCAGATTGTTACTGACGAAGCGCGAAAATCACGCATAAACGTAATCGTCGAAAAAGTACCACTAGAGCGTGCCGTCTTTGGGAACTTGAGCTGCGAAATCATTGAACATGTTTGCGGATCACCCCTTCGAGGCGGAGTGGGTATCGAGTCCGAAACGGGGAATATCGGCAAATTTTTCGAGGCGGCTTGCACGAGCGCCTTTAAGGCGATTGGTAACGTCTTTGCCAACAGGTTCATCCTGACTGCGGGCCACTGCGTGCGAGGGCAGCCCGCCACTTGGTATACCGCAGATTCGGATAATGCCGACCAAGTGCGTCAGATTGGTTTTGAGGAAGAATTCAATTATCCGGGCGGGGATTGGGCAAAAATCAAGGCTAACGGTACCTACTGGGACCAACCATCATGGCCGTCAGAGGTAGCCTTTTGGGGCGAAGGTGAAAACTACGCCATTCAAGCAGAAAGCTCCAGCTATATCGGGGAGTGGGTATGCCACTCTGGGATATCAACTGCATCAAGCTGCGGCGCTGTAACTGGTGTAGATGAGTATGCGGAACTAGCGAATACCCACGCTGTTGAGTACCATCTCACGGAAGCAGTCGGACCACATCTGTGCGCGGCAGAGGGGGATAGCGGTGGACCCGTATTCGCTGGTCATACCGCGCTTGGAATCCTATCGGCTGGCGCGCTTGAACTCCCAAAATGCGAAAACGTGATCCTCTACATGGAGATCACTGAAGCAACCGCACAGATGGGGGTGCATGTTGCTACCCAGACGGGGGCGCCACCAGTCGCGGAATCTGAAGCTGCTACGGGAATTGAAAAACGACAGGTTATCGGCCAAGGGTACGTTGACCCTAATGGCCTACCAACCGAATACTACTTCCAATATGGAACTACGGCAGCTTATGGCAGCGCCACTGTCAGCTGGGGCGCTGGCGCATCGTTCGGGCCCTTTGCTTCCGTCTCTGGAGCTATTCAGGGGTTGCGGCCAAACACTACGTACCACTATCGAGTGGTTGCAGGTAACAGCGCGGGTAGTAGCGTTGGGCAGGATGAGGTGTTCACCACTCCTCCGGCCCCCCCGATTGTGACGCCAGAAGGGGTAGGTACGAGGACGACTGAAGGAGGACTGCTGCGCGGTAGTATTAATCCCGAAGGTGCTGGAACCCATTATCACTTTGAAATTGGACTCACGAACGCGTATGGCGCGTCGCTTCCGTCACCTGACGGTGACGCTGGAGCGGGGCTCGCAGCAGTCGCGATATCCAGTGCCGTTAAAGGGCTGCGTCCAGAAACTACCTATCACTATCGTCTGGTCGCTGCAAGTAGCGAAGGAACGGCGGCTGGCCCGGATCAGACCTTTACGACTCTGGCCGTCACGCCTTCTCTGAATCGAACTTTTGGCTCGGTTGGAGCTGGGAATGGGCAACTGAATGTTCCCGCTGGATTGGCCGTCGATGCGGAAGGGAATCTGTGGGTCGCCGACAAGGAAAACAATCGCATAGAGAAGTTTGGCCAAAAAGGCGAATACTTAATGCAATTCGGAACGAAAGGCATTGGAAACGGTCAATTGAACAGTCCGAGCGACATCGCGATCGCTCCTAACGGGCATCTCTGGGTTACGGACACGGGTAATGATCGCGTGCAACAGTTCACGGCGGCCGGGGTCTATGTGTCTAAAACTGGCACGAGTGGCATCGCAGCCGGCCAATTTATGGAACCGTTAGGCATCGCATTTACGGGAAGCAGCTTTTGGGTGTCGGATGCAAGCCACGATCGCATTGAGCAGTTCAACGCCATGGGAACGTTTGTACGAGAAGTGCACGGAGTTCTTGGGGGTTCCGGTCCCGGAGAATTCAATCACCCTACGGGGCTGGCCTCCGGTCGGGAAGGCGAACTCTGGGTAGCGGACACTGGAAACAACCGTCTTGAGCAATTTACGTCTGGCGGGAGTTTTGTGTCTGCGATTGGCAGTTTAGGAAGCGGGCAGGGAGCGCTGAACGCTCCATATGACATTAGCGTCAAGCCTTCGGGGACGCTTTGGGTGGTTGATAAATCTAATAGTCGAGTGGAGCAGCTATCGCGCAGTGGGGAATATCTATCTCAGTTCGGCCTACCCGGGTCGGGGGCAGGGCAGTTCAAAGAAGCGCAAGGTATCGCAGTTGGTCTTGGAGGTTCCGAGTATGTAAGTGACAGTGGGAACGCGAGAATTCAGAAGTTAAGCCAGCCGCTGGCCCCGGAAGCAGTGACGCGCCCGGCTACGAACGTGCTCGGTCGGACGATTACCTTGAATGGGCAAGTCAACCCCGGTGCCCTACCGACTACCTATCGGTTTGAATACGGAACGACCGCTGAATATGGTCTTGCCATTCCTGCGCCAGATGAAGGCGTCGGATCAGGCACCGAAACTCTCAACAAGAGCAAGGTCATAGAAGGACTGCAAGCTGAGGCAACGTACCACTACCGCGTCGTCGCCACGAATAGCGAAGGCGCGACGTATGGTCAAGATACGGTGGTAAATAACATCGCGGTGCCGACGTTTGCAGCCGCCTTCGCATCGCCAGGGTCCTCAGGTGGGCAGGTAAATCATCCCGTAGGGGGCGCAGTTGATTCGAGTGGGAACCTCTGGGTCGCCGACCGCGAGAATAATCGCGTGGAGGAGTTCAATGCTAAAGGCGAATTCCTGTTTCAGTTTGGAACCAAAGGTTCTGGGAACGGGCAGCTGAACTCCCCGACTGATGTTGCGTTTACGACTAACGATGGGTCCATTTGGGTGGTCGATTCTGGGAATGATCGGATTGAGAAGTTCACGCTCGCCGGGGCTTACGTATCTCAGATCGGCGCATCCGGAGGCGGCGCCGGCCAATTTGTGGAACCTTTTGGCGTGGTTGTCTCAGAAGATCACACCTGGGTATCGGATCTCGGGGGAAATCGACTGGAGGAGTTCGACTCCCAGAACCGTTTCATGACGGAAATTCGCAACCACGGCGCGGGCGGGGAAAACGGAGAATTTAACCGCCCAATGGGTATCGCAGCGGACGCCGATGGGCAGCTGTGGGTAGCTGATAGCGGTAATAACCGAATTCAGAAGCTGAACGCCAAAGGTGAATACATAAGTAAATTCGGCCGAAAAATGGGAGCGGTGCAGTTCAGCGAACCCGTTGGAGTGGATGTAAGGCCTTCGGGTAACATCGTTGTTGTCGAGAGGGGGGCCAGTCGCGCGCAGGTACTTTCGCCGACCGGTGAATATTTGACCCGGTTCGGCGAATTCGGTACCGGGGTTGGGCAACTTGAGGAACCGCAAGGTGTAGTGTCAGGGCCCTGTGGAAACGAGTATCTTACGGACACCGGAAACTCTCGTTTAGAGCGGTGGACGAGATTCTCTGGACCGGAAGTCAGTACGGGTGCGGCATCCACGATGATAGCGGGAGAAGCGGTGCTGCATGGAAAGGTAAACCCATGTGGCTCGTCAACCACTTACCGATTCGAATATGGGGCGACTACTGCTTACGGGAGTAGTGCGCCGGTGCCATCTGAAAATGTCGGCGCTGGGTCTGAATCGATCGCAAAGACCAAAGCGATTGTTGGTCTTGCAGTCGGTACCTACCATTTCCGGATCGTTGCGACGAGCGGTCTAGGGACCAGCTACGGAAGAGATGTAACGTTCAAAGTCCATTAGGTCAGGTGCCCAACTCACGATGCGAAGTCTGTGAGTAATCGGAGCAAGGCAGCGTGTCACTGTCTTGCTCTGCCGGGCACCAAGCCTCTATCGCTGGGGTCGCCTAGTCAAAAGATGAAGCGAAGAGTGGCTCGCGCGATGCCAGCTTTCTATCAAGCGCGCAAGCTTTAACGGGCCAAGGGCACGCGAGCCCCTGGCCCGGTCAGTTCAACCATGCCGAGTATAACAAGGACCGAGAACTAGTCCACAATGTACAGAAGGTTTCGATCGGATCCATGAGGCACCCCGCCGCCAGATCGAGTTTCGTCTTCGGTCTGTGTCGCTTATCCGGTGTTTGACGCGGTGCAAGAGCGAGTGATCTGGGCGCCGGATTCGGTGCCGTCTTCGAAGATCCGGCGAGAACGAGCAAGAACCTTGCCGCCCTCTCGGCAGGTCAAGCTGAGAACGCTTTTGGTCTGTCCTTTGTAGGTGAACTTCCTGAAGATCGTCGCTTCGAACGACGTGACAGAGCCCTTTCCCCCGGCTACCTTCGGGATGGAAACGACTGCTTTGGTTCCATAGCGTCCAGAGTGGAGCTTGGTGATCTCGACTCTGGTAATGAGCGGGCCGGGTTGAGCACCACTGAGGTCCGCCAGGGCGTAGAGGGTGGCCGAGCGAGATCCGACGATGCCGTTGAAGATCGTCAACTTGCCTTCAGCGACCATCGGAGGTGATTCGGGAAATGCGATGACGAATCTCGCCCTGCCGGATCCGATCACCGCGCTCCTGCATTTTTTGCGAATGTCGAGCCCATCCTGCACCAGCGGACCGCAGGTCGGGAGTCCCTCGAGGTCGATCTTGCCGGCCTTGTCCGCTTCGATCACCACTTCCCGAAGGGCCGGAGGAGGACCGCCGTCAGTCGTCATGATCCGGCTCGAAAGATGGAGGGCGATTGGGGTCGGATCAATGCTGGAGACTGCCTTCGGAGCGAAACTACCATTGAGTAGCGGTTCTCCTGGTCCAGTAATGATCGTCGCCGGCCGTTCTGCTGCCGCAAAGGTCGCAACCGCTAGCACTGCACCAGTGGCGACAACCCCTCCCATCGAAGCCCAACGAAGCGTTCCCATGTTCCCGATGTCTTCCCCTAGAACCTGAAAGTGCTCTATAGATTACAGGTAATCAAGGAGTTTCGGGCAGCTTAGACTTACGTTCTACGGCAGTGGCCGTTGCTGCCCATCTGCAGCCTGGTTTCCTCAACATCGCTCATTTTGTCCGACGGCGAGCGCGCATGGTCGCTTCGCTTTTTTCATCGAAGTCCGTGCGATGGCCGATACCTGACCGCCTTCTAGTCGCCAGGCGGCATCGCTGTTCCGGCGAGTAATCCTGGGTTCCTCGACGTAGCAGTCATTCTCAACGATGTTGCTCAAGCGGCCCCGCAACGCTGCGATCCCGCCGAGTTCTACCATCGGAAGCGGGGATTATCTCCTCACTGTCTCGGGTGGATCGAGTCCGAGCGCCCCGAACACCCACGGATCTTCGATCGCGAAGCAGTAGAAGTGTTGCGTTGCCCCTCGAACCTTCTGGGTTCGAACCATGGTGATTGCCTCGCATTTAGCTAGGACTCTGAAGTGGTAGCCCACCGGACTGAGACGCATCCTCTTGAGGACTGAGAAGTCCTTAGGGCTGAGTTCTCCCAGGCAAGCCATCTCTTTGAGGATGCTTCGTCGCAGCGGGTGGCCAAGAGCTATGTGGAGCTTGCTTTCCGGAATGTGACGATTTCTTTCGCTGGACATCGTCAGGTCATACGAAACCCATGAACTGAAAAACGTCTCGCGAATCGAGCCCCGGCGCCTTCTTTAGGTTGCGGGCGTGAGCGACCGTGGAGATCTGGGCCGGCTTTTTGCTTGTTCGCCAATCGCCTTAGTTGCTGCTTCCTCCAGCAGTGAGTTGACGTGGTCGAGTTAGGCATAGATCAGCGGGTTGCATCGACGGGCGCGTTGCCCTTGACGGGCGAATGGCAGAGAGGTCCGGGGGCGCAGCGCTCCAGGTCGGCGTGGGGGCGCTGTCTCGCTTTCACGGGTACTGATCGGAAGGATGTAAAGAAGCGCGGCCCTGAGCAGGGTGGTGAGGCCCAGGGCCGCGAGATCCAACAACTACAAGGGAGAGAGTCCGAAGCAATTTATCCCTACCCCGGACACCCCGTATGGAAACGTAGCACGGGTGTAACGATATTCGCAGTTCGTTTAGTAAGAACCGGCGCAGCAAAACGGTGTTATACCTTGTTAGGTGTTATCAGTCTCGCTGCGCTTGCATGGCGGCGACTCGTAGCAGAGCATTGAGACGGTTGCTCTAAAACGTCTAGTTGGATCGGGCTCGCGGTTAGCCGTCTCAGCAGCTATATCGTTTATCTCGTCATAGGCGCCCGCAATCGCCCGTGAAACTTCTTCCCATCCGCGCTCGTCTAGGTCAGGAATCAAGGTGATGACGTGACGGTTGTCGCGCTTATCGAAGGTGCCGCCTCTGATGGCGCAGTCTGCGCGTTCAAGGACTTCTTGTACCGCTTCAATGCTGATGCCATCTTTCGCCTCGGCTGACATTTTCTTCCAAGCATCGTCGTCAAGCTGCATTTTCGTAATGCCTCGATAGATGGTCTTTGTCGCTCCTCGGACCTGTTCTTTATGCACCACCTCGACTAATTCCCACCCGAGGAGCTCCTTAACGTGATAGCTGATGTTGGAGAGCGGTACGTCATCGAGTTGCTTGTCTAGTTCCGATGAGCTCGCCGGCTGGGTGTTCAGCATTGCCAGGAGTTTCGCCCGAAGGGGATGGCTCATGGCTTTGGCTAGGCGTTCTTCAAGAGTGCCCTCCTTCGGCGCCCTGCGCTTTCTTTTGCCTGCCGTCTTCGTAGCCATCATTTCGCCTTTCATTGTGCTGAACGGTGAAGAAGTGAAGAGTATTACCTAGTTCCTAAGGGATCGCTAGGAAACTCCGTCATAACCGCTGCAATCCGCTCGACTGCTGTAGCAGGTTTTAGTAAAACCTAAGGCCCTTTCTGAGGGTGGCGAATGGGTGCCTTCGGAGGGGGTCCAGCAACCCGCGAGGCAAGCAGTGGGGAGGTGATGCAATGACGGTCAAATCCGTAGGCCACGCTGTGCCGGTAGGTCTGATCACCAAGATGGCCTAGCTGCGCTGCCATCACTGAACGCATGTGCGCCTTGCTAGCGGGCGCATCGTGGCCCTCCTCTGATACCGGTTTCCCCCGCCGGGAACGCAGAGGGGGGCCGCAGATCACTCGGAAAGAGACAGAGCCTCTGAACGGCTAAGTCTCGATTTACTCCACGGTCGCCAGCTCTGCGCCGCCGACCCCACCCGCCCCTAATCAGAGGTAAGGATCAAACGGGGTCGGTGGGGGGAGCAGGCAGGACAGTGGCAAGCGGTGCGGGGAAGAACGGCGGCTGGATGGTCAGGAAAGAAACAAGGAACCAAAGGACAGAAAGGAAAACGAAGACGAAAGACAAGACGAATAAGGAAACAGGCGGAGGGCGGGCAGTCCCGGACGGGGAAGGGAAGAAGAAGGCGGGTCGAGCTGCACTGGACGAGGCTGAGCTAGGTGGGCGAAAAAGTAGCCGGACGGCGAGGTCCGGGAGGGAACGATCGGTTGGGGACGGCGGCTAGTTCTCGGCGAGCGGGTCGAAGTCGTATCCGGCCGAGGCGCTGAAGAGGCGGGCCAGGAGCTTGCGGGCGATGCCCTGCGGATCGTGTTGTAGGTCACGGCTGTCGCAGCGCAGCGTGCGCGTCGCCGAAGGCTCGCCGTACGGTGAGTTTTGGAGCCGAAAGTCACCGAGCGAGTGCGCGGAGATTGAACCCTCGATTCCCGTGACCGCCATCCCCACGTCGACGAAGCCGTGGAACCCGGCTGCTGCCTGTAGACCTCCGCAGAGCCCCAGGAATTGGGAGAGGGTGAGTGCAATCCCCCGCTCGAACAGCGTGAAGATCAAATGCCCGTTGCGATCGGTCGCTTCTGCCGCGGCACCGTAGAAAAGGTAGGCGTCGCCCGTCATCTCGATGTCGGCGCGGACTGCATGACGCGCCTCGGGCTCCTCGCCTCCATGAGAGGTGATCGACGTGAGGCTCCAGACATCGGCGCCGCGGCGCCTCCAGTTCACCGCTCCGGCGAGTTCCGATCCTCCCCAACGGGCCGAGCTCGCCGATGCCGCCGCCTCGCGCAGCTCTTTCATCAGGATCTGCTCGGACTCTCGAGCCTCCATCGCCGCCTCCCACATCTCCTCACCGCCGACCACCGGCGCCGCGAAAGCCTGAAGAAACCCGCGCTCTCCCTCGGGCGGCTCGCCGAACGGCGAGCGCTCGATGCACTCCCGGAGCAGTGCCTCCCGGTCGCGCCGCTGGGCAGCCCGCCGGTCGTAGAGCCTTGCGATCTCTTCCTCGGAGAGTCGTCGATTGCCGGTGTCCGAGCGACCGTAGAAGCGACGATCTCCGTCGACCGTCACCTGATGTGGGGCCTCCGGCGAGGCCGGGATCACCACGAGTAGATAGCCGCGGGAACCGTCCTCGGGAAGTCTCAGGTGGACGAACTCGACCTTCGGGCTGCCCGAGATCGAGTTCTGCGCGACCTGGTCGATCCGCTCGGCGGCGCCTTTCAGCTCGATCGGGCTCGGGACCCGAGGGCGGCCGTCGGCCTCCTCGCCGAGGCCGTAGACGAGCGAGCCGCCGTCGGTGGTCATCGCCGCGATGTCCTTGGCCAGCTCCTTGTTGCTGGTCGGCAGTTGGCGCTTCGCGTCGAAGTCGTGTCTCTCGTCTAGCACGCCGTCTTCGGCGGCGGAGATCAGCGCCTCAAGGTCTTCCGGTACCCACATGGGATCGCCGAGCATAGGGCGCCGGTCCGATCCTTCGGGCCGAGCGCTCCTCGAAACTAGAAAGCGAGGCTTTGTGCGCCTCCGGAGTCGAGCCAGGCCTGGCTACCGACGGTTGCCGCGACCGCGGCTTCGCGCTCGCGGGTGATGTCGGCCAACAGCCAACCGTTCGCCTCCGAGAACCAGTACCGATCCAACCGCCTCGATAGGACTCACCCGCCTTTGCTCACGCGCATATCTTCCACCGATCACCGCGCCCGATGACAAGTCAAGACGCCACGGTTTCCTGGTGGTGAGCTGCACCACAAGATGGCGTGTCTCTTTTACGCAGGACACTCCCTCGGAATGGTCAGATAAAGCCGACGCGGAGAAGCTGCTGGAAAAGTAGCGCAACGTCACCGATGACGCACTCGCGCAGGCTCAGGGGAAGATTGACCAAGATCGCAAGGATTTTATCGCCAAAACCGAGATCGAGATCGTCACGGTTGACAACCCGAACCCCTTCCAGGTCGACTACCGTAAACCAACGATCACGTTCCCCGACGGCGCGACGATGCAGTTTCCAGAAACGGCGATCCAGGAGGCGATCCAGGGGGCGATTGAGGAGGCGGCGAAGGAGGCACACCCCGACCCGCTACCGCAGGACTTTCCGGGAGCCCCTGCGCTTGAGAGTGCCAAGGTATGGGAGTGCGAATTCCTCGCCGGCGCCGAGCACTTTTCCTACCCGGACATCTTCAGCTGGGATCACTACTTTCCGATGCCCGAGGTGGCCCAGACCCTTGACGAGCTGGCCCGGGAGGGTTGGTCGGTCCTGACCGCCTCCGAGGATCGCGGCCTTTATCGCTCCGATCTCGCCGAGAGCGTCTCCGCGCCGCTCAGTGTCCGCTACCTGCTCGTTCGTGAGGCGGGGGCGCCCTAGTGGGCATCTACTCAAACCAGCATCCTTTCGGTCACCCCGAGCGCCACCCCTGGAACGACCCCCTGGTTGTGGGCGACCCGATCGACCCGCGGCCCGATAGCGAGCTCGCGCTCCGCGGTGGCGGCGGTCCCGATCTCCAGGATTTCCCCTTCGATGCCGTCGGTCGGCGCGACTACTACGCCGCCGTTAGGGCGGAGGGGCACGCCCGTCGAGCGCAGATGGAGCAGGTCGCCAGAGTTCGGCGCGAAGAAGAGGAAGCTGCCGCCCGCCGCACCGCCTTCCTGCTCCTCTCCTGAGCCCTGCGCCTCATCTGCGATTTTCCTGGCAAGAAAGCATCCTTATATGAGTTCCCAACGCTTTATTTGGGAGATTCTTTACTCATCCTTTCGGGCCGACTAGAGTGTGCGTGGCGAGCAGCTACGGGGCTGCCGGCTCCCAGCCAACGGAGCCGTACCGCCTTCTAAAAGGAGATTCACGTGGAGGGTGGTCAAAGTTCGAGAGGTCGGGTGAGGGGTGGCGATTCCACCTGGATCGCGTTCGCCGGGGTGATGATGATCATCCTCGGCAGCCTGGATGCGTTCTGGGGGCTGGCGGCGCTGCTGAACAACGAAGTGGTCGTTGTCGGCGGCCACGGCGTGATCGTCTTCGACATCACCACCTGGGGCTGGATTCAGCTGATCCTCGGTGCTCTGGTCGGCCTGACGGGTCTTGGCCTGATCGCCGGCAATGAGGTGGCCCGGGTGCTGGGAATCTCCCTCTTGGCGATTAACGCTGTCCTGCAGGTCGTCTGGTTCCCGGCGGCGCCGTTGTGGGCCTTCCTGATGATCATCCTCGACGTTGTGATCATCTACCAGCTGATGGTCAACTGGCGCGAGGAGGAGGTCCGCTGATGGCGATCGCAGACCTCAGTTTCGGTGACTTCCTGCTTTCGGTCTTCGAGTTCTTCCTGCTCTTCGCTTGGATCTGGATTCTCATCACGGTGATCATGGACCTGTTCCGCGACCACAAGCTGTCGGGAGTGGCAAAGGCCGTCTGGGTCTTCTTCCTGGTCTTCCTGCCGTTTCTCGGAGTCTTGATCTACCTGATCGCCCGTGGCAACGGAATGCGCGATCGCACCCTCAAGGAGCGGGCCGACACGAAAGCTCACTTCGACAGCTATGTCCGCGAGCAGACGCACGCCGGCTCTCCCGCCGACGAACTCCACAAACTCGCCGAGTTGAAAGACAAGGGAGCGCTTTCGGCCGAGGAGTTCGACCAGGCGAAGGCCAAGCTGCTCGCCTGACGCGCCAGACCTACGCCTGAACGCCCGTCGCCTCCTCGCCCGGGCGGGAAAGCGGCGCCGCCTCACCCGGCCGGAGGATCCGCACCGCGACCCGCGGGGCGAGCTTCTCGCACCAGTTGGCGAACTCGTGGGGCGGTGCGCTGAGGCGTCGGGGCAGGAGGGGGGCGAGGCCCAGGGGGAAGAAGGTGCCCCAGTGGATCGGAATGGCGATCCGCGGCGAGAGCATCGCCGCCGCGCGAGCGGCGCGTTCGGGGTCGAGGTGCCCGGGCCCGAGATTCGGGCCCCATCCCCAGACCGGGAGCAGAGCCAGGTCGAGCTTGTCGTCGAGCGCCGCCATGCCGTCGAAGAGGTCGGTGTCGCCGGCGAAGTAGACCCGCCTCGAACCCGAGAGGTGGAATCCGATCGCCTCCGCGCGACGCGACCTCGGTGCGCGGCCGTGGCCGTGTTCGGCCTCCACCGCGGCGATCTCGACCTTCCCGATCTTGACCGACTTCCCGGGAGCCAGCTCCGACACCGCGGTGAGGCCACAGCTCTCGAGAAACCGGCCGGCTCCGGGTGGCGCCAGCACCGGCGTCTCGGAGCGGACCCGTCGCAGCGAGCGCCGGTCGGCATGGTCGTTATGGAGGTGGGAGATGAGGACCGCGTCGAGTCGGTCCGTCACCTCTGCGCCGGGCTCGGGCCCCTGACGGCGCAGGTGGGCGATCCTCGATCCCAGCACCGGGTCGGTCAGGACGCGCAGCCCGTCCAGCTCGAGCAGCACGGTGGCGTGCCCGACGTAGGTGATGCGATCAGGCGCGGCCGTGGAGTTCCTCTCTCCAGCCGGAGAGGATCCGGTGGACAGCGGCGGCGCCGACGATCGGCTCGGCGGGCAGGGGAAGCCTCTCGGCGGCGAGGATGAAGGGCCGGGTCTGCGGGCCGCCGAGACCACCGTGGAAGGAGATCAGCTCCTCGAAGGCACAGCCCTCGTCGAGCTCGGGGTCGTAAAAGCTGCCGACCATGATGTCGGCGACGTTGTCGAAGCCGTCGGTGCGCAGAACGTGCTGGGGCGCGGTCGCCGAGAAGTGGGCCAGCGGGTCCTCTCCCTCGATCCGGCCGCTCCGCAGATGGTGAGTGCCATCCGCTCCCAGGACCACGGCTCCGTGCTCGGCGCTGCGGACCAGGATCCAGCCGATGTGGGGATGCTCGCGCAGCGCCGAGATCAGGCTTGGGTGGCGCGCGTCGATCTCCTCGCGGGTGAGCCGGCGCTTCTCCTCCATCAGGTAGATCAGCCCGAGGTTGCCGGAGCCGAGGACGACGACGTCTCGACCGGAGACGTCGTTCTTCGAGCGCTTGGTGGCGCCTGCACCGGTGGCCTCCTTGGCGGCGTGCGCGACCATCGCGCTCTGCTCGTCGCCTCCCGCGTACCCGGCGACATCGCCGCCGCCGATCGATCGCTCGACCAGCTGCTCGAGGCTGTAGCCGTTGCGCTGCTTGAAGGTCGCGCCCTGGGTCTGGCCGTGATCGGAGAGCACGACGATCTCGTAGGGACGGGGAGCGAACCGCCGCGCCCGGGCGATGCGGTCGAGCTGCTGGTCGAGCTTGCGCAGGGCCTCCATCGTGTCCGCCCGCTGCAGCCCCGAGTGGTGGGCTACCTCGTCGTAGCTGGAGAAGGTGGCGTAGACGGCGGCGCGGCCGCGCATCATGTCGGTCAGCACCCCGTAGACGATCAGGTCGCGGACGACCACGCACATGGTCGCGCGCAGGAACGGATAGACGCCGCCGCGGTGCCCGCGGGGGCGGATGTCTCGCCGTGCCGAGCGGATCGCCGCCGTCCACTCCAGCAGCACCTCCCAGCCGAACAGGACCAGGGCCCTGGTGACGTTGAAGCCGTTGGCGAGGAACGCCCGGTAGCCGGGGTTCGCCCGCTTCTCCTCCGCCATGCGGCTGACCGTGAGAATCACCTCCTCGGCTTCGCCGGAGAGCAGGTTGCCGCGGCTCGCCCCGCCGTCGGCGAGCAGGCCGGCGCCGCTCGAGTGCCGGCGCTCGATCTCCGCGCAGTCGCCCGGCGCCGAGCAGGAGACGAGGGTCCCGCTCTCCTTCTCCACCCAGCGGAAGGCGGGGATGTCCTCGTTCGAGCCGAGCAGGATGCCCGCCTGGCTGGCCCCGGTCTGCGAGGAGAGGTCGGGCTCCCACTCGGTCAGGCGATAGCCGTCCTCCGCCAGCCAGCGGGCCATCGTCGGCGCGCTCCCGTCGCGCACGGCATCGCGCAGCACCGGCAGCGCCAGCCCGTCGATCTCGAGAAAGAGGATCCCGGGTTCGTCGGTGTGGGCCAGGGTGCCCTGGCGGCGCGCTACTCGCTGCACGACGCGCAGCGAGTAGGTGTCGTCGTCGTTGGCGCCGGTCAGCACCTGGAGCGCCAGCGAGACGACCGCCATCACCAGCGCGGCCAGCAGCGCATCCACAAACGAATCGACCCCGATGTGCTTGGGAAGGGCGTCGCCGGCGAGCTCCAGCAGCAGGGCGTCGACGAGCAGCACCGCCACGAAGCCGAGGGCCAGGGTCAGCGGCAGCCTCAGCGCGGCCACCACCGGAGGCAGGACCGCGTTGAGCAGCGCGATCAGCGCCGCGACCAGGAGGGCGCCGCCGAATGCGCCGACACTCACTCCCGGCACCAGCGCGGCCGCGACGTAAAGCGACGCCGCGGAGAGCGCCCAGGAGAAAGCCAGCTGCAGAGGCTTGAGGCGCGGCTTCTGCGGCTGCCACTGCACCGCAGACCCGTATGCGGCGGTTCCTCCCACCATCGGGATCTCCATCATTTGGGGTCAGGATCTCGGGTCGCGGGCAAATCTACCGTCGCGCCTTATGGTTTGGCGATGGAGTTCGAGCAGGTCAATCGTTTCGCCGCGTTCGCCGCTCTTGTGTCCGCCGCAGTTCTCTTCGTCCTGGGTGTCGACGTCGTCCTTTCCGGGTTTCTTCTCGGCGTCGTCGTTCTGGTCGGCCTCGGGGTTGCAATTGCTGCAGCCTGGTATGGATTGACCCGGACCGGAGCGAGCAGGCTGCTGGGGTTCGGGATCGCCGCTCTCGCTTTGGTGCTCACGATCGGCTCACTGCTCGTCAAAGGCGACCACCTGGTGCAGGCCCTCGTGATCGTGGTGGGCCTGGGATTGATGCTGGGCGCTACGCGGGCGGCATTCAGATTTCACGCCCCGCTCCGCCAGGCGCCCGATCCACAACACCCCGTGCTCTTTTACAACCCGAAGTCGGGTGGGGGGAAGGCCGAGAGATTTCACCTGGCCGAGGAGGCTCGGGCTCGTGGGATCGAGCCGATCGAACTGGAGCGCGGCGTCGATCTCGAGCAACTGGTGCGCGAAGCGATCGCAAAAGGAGCCGATGCGCTGGCGATGGCCGGTGGGGATGGCTCCCAGGCGGTGGTGGCAATGCTCGCCGCCGAGCACGGTCTCCCTTACGCCTGCATTCCGGCCGGGACGCGCAACCATTTCGCGCTCGACCTGGGGGTTGACCGCGACGATGTGGTCGGCGCTCTCGATGCGTTCACCAATGGTCGCCTGAGGCGGGTCGATCTCGCCGAGGTCAACGGGCGGGTTTTCGTCAATAACGCCTCGATCGGCCTCTATGCCGAGGCCGTCCAGCGCGAGGGCTACCGGGAGGCGAAGCTGAGGACCATCCTCGACACCCTTCCCGAGGTTGTCGGGCCCGAGGGAAAGGGGCTGCGGATGCGCTGGACCGGACCCGACGGGCGTGAGGATTCCTCGGGGGCGGCGATTCTCGTATCCAACAATCGCTACCGCCTCGGGCGGGTGGTCGGCTCGGGTACCAGGCCGAGGATCGACGAGGGTCTGCTTGGGATCGCCGTTGCCTCCGCGCCAGTCGGGAGGCGCCTTCTCGCGCGGCCTTGGCGGGAGTGGTCCGCGCCCGCTTTCGAAGTTGAGGCCGACGGCCCGATCGCCGCCGGCATCGACGGCGAGGCGGTGACGCTCGACACGCCCTTGCGCTTCAAGACTCTCCCTGGGGCGTTGCAGGTACGGATCGCCGCCGCGCACCCCGGTGCTTCTCCATCCGCGGCGATGCCCGACAGCGCTCGGGAGACTGTGGTGGCGCTGGCGCGGATAGCCGCGGGAAGGACTCGAATCGGCGGCTAGCTTCTTGCGCCCCCGCCCTCCAGTCGGATCGCGGCGATCGCCGCCTCGATGGAGGGATAGAAGTGATCTTTGTCGAGCGTGTCCATCAGCCCGTAGCGCAGGGTCAGCTCCTTGAGGCGGTCGCGCAGCTCGACGAAGGCGAGGTGAACCCCCGCCGCGTTCAGCTCGCGGTCGAGCTGCTCGAGCATCTCCGCCGCGGTCACGTCGACGTCGGTGACGGCCTCGCATTGCAGAACGATCCAGTCCGGTTCCCGCTCTCGCACGAGCCGCCTGACCTCGTCGCGGAACCTTCCCGAGTTGGCGAAGAACAGCGGCGCCTCCCAGCGGTAGACGACGACCCCCGGGATCTCGCCGGCGTCGGGGTAGGCGGTCACGTCGTGCCATCCCTCCAGGCTTTCGGGGCGTCCCAGAACCGCACCGTGCGGCCACCAGTTGCGGCGGAAGAAGAGGATGATCGCCAGCAGGACCGCGACCACGATTCCCTGCAGGACGCCGAGCAGCACAACCCCGGCGGTGGCGACCAGAGACACGCCGAGCGCGCTTTTGCGCATCTCGTAGTAGCGGCGCAGCAGCGGCAGATTCATCAGCGATAGCGCCGCGGCGATCACCACCGCCGCGAGCGCCGCTTGCGGCAAGTCGGTGAGCAGTGAGTTCAGAAACAGAAGGAGGACCGCGACGAGCCCGGCGCCGACCAGGCCGGCCAGCTGGGTCTTTGCCCCCGACTGCTCGGCGACCGCGGTCCTCGAGCCGCTCGTCGAGACCGCGAACCCCTGGAAGAAGCCGGCCGCCACGTTCGCGACGCCGACGCCGATCATCTCCTGATCGGGCTTGACCTCTTCCCCGCGACGGGCCGCGAAGCTGGTCGCGGTCGCGATCGTGTCGGTCAGCGAGACCAGGGTGATGCCGAGCGCCGCCAGCAGCAGCGCCGGTACGTCACCGGCATTCGTCCAGGGAAGTCCAGGGGTGGGCACCCCCTGGGGGAGGGACCCGATCGTCGCGACCCCGTGGCCGGCGAGGCCGAAGGCCGCCGAGGCCACCGTGGCCGCAACGACTCCCACCAGGATCGCCGGCAGGCGCTTGGTGAAGAGCGGAAGCGCGAGCAGGATGGCGAGGACGGCGAGCCCGAGCACGAGAGTGGCGGCGTGGGTCTGGCCGAGGCCTTCCACGAACGCCTTCAGCTCCGAGAGGAAGGAGTCGGCGTCGGTGGAGAACCCGAACAGCTTCGGCAGCTGCCCGACGATGATCGTGATCCCGAGGCCGTTCATATAGCCGACCTGCACCTCTTTGGAGAGCAGGTCGGCGACGAACCCGAGCTTGCCGAGGCCGAGACCGATCTCGATCAGGCCGACGAAGATCGCGAGCATGCCCGCCAGGACGATCGCCGAGCCCGGGTCTCCCACGACCAGCAGAGGAGTTATCGAGGCGAGGATCAGCGGGGAGATCGAGGAGTCGGGCCCGAGCACCAGGACCCGCGAAGGCCCGAAGAGGGCATAGCCGACCAAGCAGGCGATCGTCGTATAGAGGCCGGTGACCGCCGGCAGGCCGGCGAGCTCCGCGTAGGCCATTCCCTGCGGCACCAGGATCGCGGCAAGCACGACTCCCGCCACCAGATCCGGTCGGGCGGACTGGCCGGGATAGTTCTGGATCAGCTCGACCCCCGGTACCCAGCGACGTAGCCGGCGGGCGCGGTGGGGTGGCCTTCCCGATGCGGGGGAGTCTTCTCTCTGCATGTGTCTGCCGTCCGGTCGCCGATCCACCGGCTAGGCCGGGGTCTTGCGTCGCCGTTTCTCTTTCAGCTCGCGGCTTTTCACTTTTGCGTCGGCGTAGGACGAGCCCACGAGCGCTTTGCCGCCGACCCAGCCGAAGACCCAGGAGACGAGGACGACGGCGAAGAGGACGTTCCAGGCCGAGGTGACCAGCTGCTGGCTGATCGAGTAGGCGGTGGCGGTCGCCGCGTCGGTCGAGCCGGAGAGCGCGACCGAGTTCATCGCCTGGGTGACGCCGACGCCGCCGGGCGTCGCCGAGAACGAGTTGGAGATCGAGTTCGAGGCGGTGACCGTGGCGACGTTGTGAAAGCTGGCTGGGATGCCATAGGCGGCGAGGAAGACGGCGACGATCGCGAGCCGCGCCAGGTAGCTGCCGAGCGAGGGGACGACGACGTCGAGCAGGAAGCGCCGAGGCCGGCCGAGGACCGCGCCGCCCTGCGCCACCTGCGCGCGCAGCTTCGCCAGCTTCGGCCAGAAGATTCGGCCGAGGAGGACGAGGAGGACGGCGCCGCCGACCAGGATCCCGACGACGAGGCCGGTGTGGTCGGCGAGAAAGCCGAGCTTGACCGAGAAGGATCCGGCGACCGAGAGGAAGAGGTAGAGGTAGAGCGCGAGGTTGAAGACGGTGAACGGGATCTTCTGGACGACGATCCCCGAGAGCATCATCGTGAAGGTCGCGCCCGCGAACAGGGTGGTGAACATCAGCAGCATCACCCAGGTGCCGATGTTGGCCGGCAGGAAGCTGTTCAGCGCCACCGCGGTCGCGTAGGAGGCGAGCACGATCCGGTAGCTGACCCCGGGCCCGATCGGCGCCGCGCGCAGGATTCCGAACCAGGCCAGCGCCGCCAGCATGGTCTGGATGCTCTGCAGGACGACGCCGGAGACGATCGCCCAGGTCGGGATCTCACCGAGCTTGTCGAACAGTTCTTCGATCCACTCCCGCACCGGAATCCCGAGCAGGTCGAGGACGAAGATCGCCAGCGCGATGCCGCCGACCCAGAGGACGATCCGGGTCAGACGCCGGCCGAGTGATTGCGAGCGCATGGGTCCCAGCGTATTCCGGCGGGATGTGCGCAACATTTGCCGGCCCTCCGGTTTGGTACTGGCTAGTAATCATCAAGGAACAGGGTGTCCTCGATTTGGGCCGTTCCGCTATGTAGGAGGCCAGTCCATTGGGCAGGAATGGTCCGCGCGGACGCGCGGCTGCCAGTAGATCCAGCTCGTCCCGGGGCGCTCGATCGCGGGGCGCTCGCTATCCGAAGCTGAAACCGGGTCCGGGACGCTCGGCCGAGGATGTCGCCGCACACCAGCGGGGCCGGCTGCAGCGCGCGATGGTCGAGCTCGTCGCCGAGCACGGCTACAACGCGGTCGCCGTAGCTGCGTTGAGCACCCACGCCGGGGTCTCGAAGAGGGATTTCTACAAACACTTCTCCAGCAAGGAGGAGTGCTTCCTTGCCGTCTACGACGGCATCGTCAGCCGATCGGCGCGCGGGATCCTCGCCGCCATCGAGGGCGAGTCGGAGTGGTGTGAGCGGCTGCGGCTCGGGTTTCTCGCCTTTGCCGGTCAGATCGCCGGCAGTCCGGAGACAGCGCGGTTGGCCCTGGTCGAGGTCTTCGCCGCCGGCGCCGTCGCGGTCGATCGGATGCAGCGCACGAACCAGCTCTTCGAGGCGCTGGTGGCGAAGAATCTCGCCTCCGCCGACTCTCCGCGGCTGCCGCCGCTGGTGGTGAAAGGAGTCGTCGCCGGTGGCAGCCGGATGGCCCGGGCGCGGCTGCTCTCCGACCGGCCTCGGCAACTGGCGCTTGACGGGGGCGCGCTGATGGAGTGGGCGCTTTCTTTCTGCGATGACGACGTCGTCCGCCTGCGGGGTCTCGAGGTCTCGAGGCCATCGCTATCGGCCCCGAGCGCTGCCGTCGTAGCGCCGGAGGGTGAGCGCGCGCTGATCCTCGCAGCTACGGCAAGGCTTGTAAGCAAGGAGGGGTACGCGACTCTGACGGTTCCGCGGATTCGCTCGGTAGCTGGTGTTTCCAGGCGCAGCTTCGACACCCACTTCAAGGGAGTGGGGGACTGCTTTCTGGCGACGCTCGAGACGCTCAGCGATCGCACCCTTGCCGCGGCGGCGCCCTTCTATTTCACAGCCGAGGACTGGGCAGCCGGCGTCCATCGCATGATCGCCGACCTCTGCCGGCGCCTCGCGCACGACCACGCATTTGCCGGCCTTGCCTTCCTCGAGGTCTTCTCACCAGGTTCCGAGGCGATTAAGTGGCGCAGTGAGATGATCGCGAAGCTGGCGACCAGGCTTCGGCGGGGAGCGCCATCGGCGCGGCGGCCGAGCCAGTTTGCGGCTGAAGCGTCGATCGGAGCGATGTGGGGCGTGATCCACCATTTCGTCGCCACCGGGCGTGCTGCGCGGCTGCCGCTCGCGGCGCCGGTGCTTTCCTACCTGGCGCTTGCCCCGGCGCTCGGAGGGGCGGCAACGATCGATGTGATCCTCTCCGAGGTAGATCGGGGCTTGGCGCACCATCTGGCCGTCGAAAGAGTCGGTCCTCGATAGATGGGAACGACTTCGCCCGAGCTCTTGCATCGCTCTCCGCTGAGCTCGATGCTTGCGCGTGCGGCACGGGAGTTCGCCGCAGGGCGGCGGGGTGGTCTCAGTGCGGTGGGTGGCCCGCAATGCGACAGAAGGGGGCGCCCCGCCGCGACCGCCGCTTACCTCCCCGCCCGAATCACCCACCCGAGATTCCCGACTGGCCCTAGGTGTCGCAGCTTGTCCGGGTTGGCGATCGAGCCGATGGATTTGATCTCGTCGTCGGCGACGTTGAGGCCGACGACTCCGACCAAGCGCTGCTGACTGTCGAAGATGAGGGTGCCGGGGCCGCCGTTGATCTCGGTTGGGCGGAGGGAGATGGGGAGGCGGGAGTCGAGGCTGAGCCATTCGATCAGGGTCTGGGCGACGCGGGTGCGGCCGCGCAGGGTCTGGGCGAGCGCCGGCGCTTTGCCGCCGCCGTCACCGGTCAGCTCCACATCGTGGGCGAGCAGGGCCTCGAGGCCGGCAAGGTCGCCCTGTTCGGCGGCCTCGAAGAAGCGGCGGGCCAGCTCCTCGCGCTGGTCCCGCGTCGTCTGGAAGCGGGGGCGGCCCTGCTCGACGTGGCGCCGGGCGCGGGAGGCGAGCTGGCGCACGTTGTCCTCGCTCTTGCCGACGATTGCGGCGATCTGGGGATAGTCGTAGTCGAAGACGTCGTGGAGCAGGAGGACCGCGCGCTGCTCGGGCGAGAGGCTCTCGAGCAGGACCAGCATCGCCAGCGAGAGCGAGTCGGCGGTCTCGGCGTGGCGCGCCGGGTCGTCCTCGCCGTCGGTGACGATCGGCTCCGGCAGCCATTCGCCGACGTAGCGCTCGCGGCGGGCGCGGGCGGAACGGAGCTCGTTGATCGCCAGGCGGGTGGCGATGGTGGTGACGTAGGCGCGCGGCGACTCGATCCGCTCGCCGGCGTCGAGCGCCTGGTGCACCCGCAGCAGTGCCTCCTGCACCACATCCTCGGCTTCGGAGACGGTGCCGAGCATGCGGTAGGCGACCGCGAAGGCGACGGGGCGCAGCTCGTCCAGGAGTTGGTCGCGATCGGTCACACCAATAGGACAACACAGCGGGTCGTTTTGTGACATCGGATCGTCGCTGTCACATCCAAGCCCTCCGGCTTGTCAAAGGGGGACAACCCACGACAGCAGGAGGACAGACGAATGGAACCCCGAATCGAGCATCCCGCCCAGACCCTTCCCGGCGCGATGCAGGCGCTGCAGGGCCTCGACAAAGCGACCAAGCGGGCGGGAGTGCCGGAGGTGACCCATGAGCTGATGAAGCTGCGGGCGGGCCAGATCAACGGCTGCAGCGGCTGCGTCGACCTCCACTCCCGCGCGCTCAGGGCGATGGGCGAGTCCGACGAGCGGATCGTCATGGTCGGCGCCTGGCGGGAGGCGACCTACTTCACCGACGCCGAGCGGGCCGCGCTGGCGCTGGCCGAGGCCGTGACCAGGATCGCCGACCGTCCCGACCCCGTCTCCGACCAGGTCTGGGAGGAGGCCGCCCGCCACTACGACGAGGCCCAGCTCGGCGCCCTCGTGCTCTCGATCGCGGGGATCAACGCCTGGAACCGGCTCAACGTCGCCACCCGGCAGATCACCGGCGAGTGGGTTGCGGAGATCATCGAGTCGATGCAGATCGCCGCGAGGGCCTGACCCCATCGACCGGGGCCAGGTGCGCTCAGGCTTCGCCGCCGGCTCGCCTGGCCTCGAACTCAGCCTCGGTGATTTCGCCGCTGTCGACTCTCTTTTTCAGCTCCACGAGCTCCGCCATCGAGAGGCGACCGCCCCGCGGTTTGACCCGGGCTTCGTTCTGAGCGGACATCCCGCCGGGGCCGAGCTCGACCTCGGCGGCGGGCTCGGTCGGTGCCGAGGTCGCGGGCGCCGATCCGGGGGCCTGGCCCAGCTGGGCTTCCCACCGCGCCTGCGCCGCGGCGGTGTGATCGTCGGCGACCGCCGCCGCGTCGGCCTCCTTCAGCGGATCGCGGTGGCGGTGCCAGTCGGGCACCCCCGGCACATGTTGATAGGTGCCGTCGTCACTGCGGTCGAACTTGACCTTCTGATCCTTCGCGTGGAGCTTGACCTTTACCCGTTGCCCGATCGCCGGCGGTTTGAAGGTAATCGCGTTGAAGGGTTCCTTTACCGAGGCCCGGAAATGCTCGCTCCCGTCGTTCGCCTCCACGTCGGCGATGAACTCGAAGGCTTCCACGCCCTGCCCGGCGAACTCGCCCATGTCGGGTTCGGTGCTCTTGTGAACCAGACGACGATCGACGATCGTCGCGACTCCGTCCTTCCAACCCATTCCCAGCACTGCGCACCTGCCTCTCGCTTAGATGGCCTCTTTGCAGTCCCGGACGAGGCACGCATCAAGCTCGCGCGCGGATCGTATTCTCCAGCCGGGTGCGGGCACCGTCCGCCGGCAGCGTCATCACTGCCAATCCATGTTCATGAAGCTGAAGATGAGACCGCCGATCACCGCGAGGACGAACAGAATCGCGAGGGCTCTCCCGAATCTCTCGGTCACGTTCAGTCCCGACGCGTTCTCGAGCAGCCAGAAGACGAAGCCGAGGGCGGTCAGACCGCACAGGACCCAGACCCAGGCTGGCATGGGCAATTTCTATCAGCCCCGATCGCCCAGAAACCGGCTAGCCGAGCGCGGCGCCGAGCGCGGCGCGGAGCGCGGTCGCGAGGTCGCCTTTTCGCGCCACCGAGACCCCGCCGAGCCCTAGCCACTCGCTGAGCAGCCGCAGTTCGTCGGCCAGCTCCGCGGCGACGCGCGCCGTTTCGACGCCCGGCTCGGCGAAGGCACCGCGCACGCGCAGGACGCCGGCCTGGCGGTCGCTCTTGAGGTCGACCCGGGCGACCAGGCGGTCACCGAGCAGGAAGGGAAGGACGTAATAGCCGTAGATGCGTTTCGGGGCCGGGACGTAGATCTCGATCCGGTAGCGGAAGTTGAAGATTCGCTCGGTCCGCTCGCGGGCCCAGACGAGGGAGTCGAACGGGGTCAGCAGCGCTCGCGCCGCGGCGGCCCGGCGCAGGCCCACAGGGCGCTCGGCCGCAAGGAAGGCGGGCCGGGGCCAGCCCTCGACCCGCACCGGGGTCAAGCCACCGTCCTCGGCCAGCTCGGCGACGCGGGCCTTCGACTCGGCGCGGGGGAGGCGGAAGTAGTCGCCGAGGTCGGCCTCGGTCGCCACTCCCAGCCGCTTCGCCGCGATCAGGAGCAGCTGTCGCTGCGCCTCGTCCTGCGAGGGCGTCGGCGCCTCCAGGACCCCTCGCGGCAGCACCCGCTCGGGCAGGTCGTAGAGGCGCTCGAAGTTGACTCGGCGCGCCGCGCACACGCGTCCCGCGAAGAAGAGGTACTCGAGCGCGGTCTTCTCTTCGCTCCAGCTCCACATCTCTCCCGGCTCCCGCCGCCGCCCCTTCGCCGCCAGGTCCGAGGCCCGGATCGGGCCGCGCTCGCGCACCACGTTCAGCACGAACTCGACCAGCTCCGGCTGCTCCGCCGCCACCCGCGCCACGCCTTTCCAGGCCAGCGCGTCCGCCCGCGCCATTCGCCAGCGCAGCAGCGGCTGCAGCTCGACCGGCAGCAGCGAGGCCTCGTGGCCCCAGTACTCGATCAGGTCGCGCTGCCCCGCCCGCCGGCTCTTGCCGCCCGGGTTCTCGTGCCAGGCCAGTCGGTCCAGGGCCTCGCGCGGATACAGGCCGAGCCGGGAGAAGACCGGCATGTAGTGGGAGGGGCAGAAGACGTTGACCGAGTCGAGCTGCAGAAGGCCGACGTCGTCGATCGCCCGTCGCAGGTGCCTGGCGTCCACCCGCCCGCTCGGTCGCGACCGCCCGAGGCCCTGCGCGGCGACCGCGAGGCGCCGCGCCTCGTCCGTGCTGAGGTCGAACTTCAGTCTTCGCCCCTGGCGAGACGTTCCTCAGCCAGGCGCACCAGCCCTTCGCGGCCCGCGGCTTTGCGAGCCTCCGAGTCGGCGACGATGGCGTCCTGGTCGACCTCGACCTTCGTGCGATCCTCCGGTTGGTAGCGGACGGGGACGATGTTGCCGGCGATGAAGGCGCCGGCGGCGCCGGCGGGGTAGCCGCTGCAGGAGGCCTCGCCGGTCGTGCCGTCCTCGAACTGAACCCGCAGCTTGAGATGCCATTTGCGGATCCCCTTGCCGTTGGTGTAGCCGCTCGCCTTCGACTCGACGACGACCGCTTTGGCCTGCTCGCCGTGCTTCTGGAGTTTCTTCTTGCCGAACATCGCACCGCCCTTCAGGTTCGCGTTTTGGCCCCGCTTCGATCTCCCCTGCGAAGTCTGTCTCCGGCGCACCCTACGGCCCTGAAGTGAAACGCTGGGCGTTAGGCGGACATGAACCAACCATGAGCCGGAATTCCACGGTCGAAGAGGCGCTGCCCCGCGAGCTGGCCGAGGCGCGATTCTCGCGCCTCTACGGGGATCACGAGCGCGAGATCCTCAGATACGCGCTGCGGCGGAGCGCCGACGTGGAGGACGCGGCGGACGTGGTTGCGGAGACCTTCCTCGTCGCCTGGCGCCGACTCGGCGATGTGCCGCTCGGGGACGAGGCGCGGCTCTGGCTGTACGCCACGGCCCGCCGGGTGCTGGCCAATCACAGACGGGGCGCGAAGCGGCGCACGCGCCTGGCCGAGCGGCTGCGCGAGGAGCTGCGGCGTCAGCTTCCGGTGCAACTGCCCGCCGAGCCACGCGGCGTGATCGAGGCGCTCGCCGGGCTGCGGGAGGGGGATCGCGAGCTGCTGATGCTGGTCGGCATGGAGGAGCTGACCCCGAGCCAGGCGGCGCGGGTGCTGGGGATCCCGACGGTGACCGCGCGCACGCGCTTACACCGGGCACGGCGTCGTCTGCGGGCGCGGCTTCAAGAGCAAGAGGGCGACAAACAGAGCAACGAGATGGAGATGGGTGAGGCGAGATGAAGGCAAAGGAGATCGACTGGAAGCTGCGTGAGGTGGATCCGGCCTCTCCGCGACGGATGGACTTGCTCGAGCTGGCCCCGGCGGAGGCGGCCTTGGCCGCGGCGATAGTCGCCGAGCCCGATGATGGAGAGGCGCCAGGGCCCGGTCGCGGCGACGCTCTGGAGGGCGTCGCGATGCCATGGCCGAGCGCCGGTGGCCGCCGCCACCGGCGCCGCGTCTTCGGTCTGGCCGGGATGATCGCTGCCGCCGCTGTGGTCGCGGCACTGCTCCTCCTCGGCGGCGGCACCTCCGAGTCCCCATCCACGGCCTATGGCGCCGAGCTGATCCGCTTCGCCGAATCGACGCCGCTGCTGCTGCTCGAAGGACCGGGCTGGCGGGTCCAGAACGCCAACGAGGAAGTGAGGCGCGAGGGCACCGAAGGGACGATGGAATTCGTCACCGGCAAGCCGATCCCCTACGAAAGCATCCGGGTCACGGACGCCGGCCCGCCCGTGTACAAGCCGGGATCCCGATTTCCGATCCACACGAGGGAGCGCGAGTCGGGGATGTTTCCCCCCGCGGTGCGCCGGCGCCGGGTCGAACTGCGGTGGAGCCACGGCAGCCTCGCCGACGCGATCTCGGCGCAGCGCTCGATCCCTCATCCGCACGGCCGGCGCTGGGTCGAGCTGCCGGTCCTCGAGACCACCGCCCAGGTCGACACCCGGGCCGAGTTCTATGTCAACCAGGGCGGGCCCGGCAACCGGCAGATGGTCGCGCTCTGGAGCGAAGGCGGCTACCTGCTCGAACTGAGGGCGGCGGTCCCCGATCAGGCCGCCTTCGAAGAACGCCTCGACTGGCTGACCAAGGTCGATTCCGGGACCTGGCTCGACGCGATGCCGGCGAAGGTCGTCAAAGCGGCCGACCACACCGCGGCAGTGCGGGAAATGCTGAAGGGGATACCGGTGCCCAGCACCTTCACGCCGTCGCGGGTCCCGGACACCGGCCTCACCACCGATCGCTACCAGGTGGGCGCCAAAGTGACCAGCACCGTCTCCTGTCTCTGGTTCCGGCAGTGGGCGCAGGCCCGCAGAACCGGCGACGGCGCGGCGGCGAGCGAAGCCGAGAAGGCGATGGCCACCTCCAAGCACTGGCCGATCCTGCGCGAGATGGCGAAGGAAGGCGGCTTTCCCGAATCGATCTGGGAACTGGCGGCGGAGATGCCAAGCGGGTACTGGGTGTGGGCCCAGCATCGGCACCCGTTGTTGCCGCACGCCGAAGGCCTGGGATGCGCCCGCCTGGGGCTGCCCCTGCTGCCGCGCAAGCAGAAGCTCCAGCGCGAACGCGGCGCTCCCCTGCCGCCGCGGTAGACGAGCGCGGGCGAGTATGTTTTCCGCGGTGAAACGCCTCGCCCTGTCCCTGATCGCTATCTGCGCGGCCCTGGCTCCGGTCAGCGCCGCCAGCGCCGACTTCTCCTTTCAGACGACGACCCTGGAGCCGGCCGGGGGCAACCACCTGGAAACGGTTGCGGTCGGCGACGTCGACGGTCGCAACGGGCCGGACCTCGTCACCGCCTACTCGACCGGCGGCATCGCGGTCCAGCTCAACGACGGGCACGGCCACTTCGGGGCTCCGACGATGTTCGAAACCGGCTGCGAGGTCAGCCAGGTGGAGCTTGCCGACGTCGGCGGCCCGCCGGAATCGATCCAGCCCGACGGCCACCTCGACGCGGTCATCGCCTGCGTCGAGGCCGGCGGCGACCACATCTACCTCGGGCGCATGTTCGGCGACGGCAACGGCGGCTTCTCCGCGCCGCACCTGTTCGTCGAAAGCGACTATGGGTTCGCCAACGGCCTGGCGCTCAGCCATCAGTCGTTCGCCCTGGCCGAATTCCGCGGGCCCGCCGGCCCGCCGGTCCCGGTCTGGACCTACCTGTCCCAGCCCTCGCCGGGTCACTACGAAAGGCTCTTCTGCCTCAGCTACGACTGGGCGAGCAGGCAGTGCACCGATCCCGGGGCGAACCCGCAGCCCTACGTCCCGTTCCTGGCGGCGCGGGTCGCCGACGCCGAGCTGTTCACGACCGGCGGCTCTCAGGGACTCCTCGACTGGGGCCCGAGCCCGATCTGGCATGCCGGCGAACGCGACTTCGGGCCGGAACCGGCCTCCTCGGACCCGGCTGACGCGATCTGGCGCGGGATCGCGGTCGGCGACCTCGAGAGCGACGGGCCCGACGTCCTCACCTCCGCCGGCGACGGCGGTGCGGCCCCCGGGGACGCCATCTCGGGCCGGGTCAGCGTCCTCTACGGCAACACCGCGACCGGGGTCCCGGCCCAGCAGGCGACCACGTTCCCCTCGGCTCCCGGGGTGGAGAACATCAACACCGGCGACTTCGACCTTGACGGCCACACCGACGTGGTCGGCATCAACTGGCACTACTCCGCCGCCACCGGCGGCGTCGGCGGCGTCTTCTTCCAGGCGGGAGACGGCGCCGGGCATCTCGCCGCCCCGCAGGAAACGACGCTCTACCACGGCGAAGCCTGGAACACCGCGCCGATCGGCGTCGCCGACCTCGACGGCAACGGCAGCCCCGATGTGGTCGCGGTCGTCGGCGGCAAGGAGCAGGTGCTGCTCAATCAGAAGCTGCGACCGCCGGCGCCGGCGGCAGCCGCCGCGGTCGGCAGTCCCCTGGGCGGGATCAAGGGCCTGGCGAAGAAGGTCTCGGCGCTTGCCAACGGCGCCCTGCTGCTCGGCACCGCGACCAACCCGCCGACCGCCAAGGTAGGCCTGACCCTCACCATCCCGTCCGGCGGTAAGGCCAAGGGCAGCGCCCGCGCCGCCGCCGCGAAGCCGAAGAAGAAGGGCAAGAAGAGGGAAACGGTGATCGGCAAGGCCAAGATCACCGTCCCCGCCGGCAAGACGGTGCCGCTGAAGCTGAAGCTCTCCGCCAAGGCAAGGGCGCTGCTCGAGAAGGGCGCGCTGCACGCCAAGCTGGCGATCAAGGCCACCTCGACGGCCGGCGTCGTCAAAGAAGAGTCGCGGCCGCTGACGATCGAGCCGCCGAAGAAGCAGAAGCACCACTCGCATCACGGGCATTGATCGCCCGGCCCTGACGGGGAAATAGAGCCAGGGCGCTGCGCGGGTGATCCGAAGCCCCGCACCGCCCAGAGCCTCGCGGGCTCCGGGCGGTGGAGGCCGTGCTCGTCCGGGCTAGTGGACCTGGACGAGGTCGGAATGGCCGATCGCGTCGCCGTCGTCGTCGAGGGCGACGATCTCGACGTAGGGGTCGGCGGTGCGGACCTGGGCGTCGGTTGACAGCCCCGCCCAGTCGGTGAGGCCGACCGGGTGCAGGTGGTGCGAGCCCTGGCCCGAGAGGACGAGCCAGCGGTCGACCTCGGTGGCGCCGTTCCAGATCGCGTCGACGTCGACGTGCGTCGGGTCGACGCGGGACGCCTCGGCGGTCGGATCGGTCAGCGGCTCCCCGACCCACGGGGACCGGTAGCCCCGGTAGCTGTCGTAGCCGGCCGGTACCTGGCCGTCCCACAGCAGGTTCCCGGCGCCATCGAACTCGGAGAGGCGGCCGACGCTGCCCCAGCCGACGAACAGGTCGCCGTTGGCGAGGCGCTGCGAGTTGCCCTGCGAGTTGGCGATCACCCCGTCCGGGTGCTGGACCGAGTTGACCAGGGTCGCGGTTTTCGCGGCCAGGTCGAGCTTGACGTCGATCACCCGCGACGGTTTACCGGTCGCCGGACCGCCGCCGTTGCCGTTGTCGAAGATCCGGTAGGTGTTGGGCTGACCGGTCTCCGGTAGGGGGTTGTGCTGACCGTTGAACTGGACCCCGGGGCCGAGCTGGAAGTCCGAGGACTTACCGCCGAGCCGCCAGATGATGTCCCCGGTTTTGTGGCTGACCTTGTAGACGGTGGAGACGCCGCGCCCGTCGATCAGGATGTTGCCGTCCGTGTCCGGGTTGACCGCGTTGATGTGGAAGTAGTCCCACGGCGTGCTCGGGCTGGTCGGCACCGGGATGTAGCTGTCGGAGAGCGGCACGTGGTCGAGGCTGTCCCACTGCCAGAGGACTTTGCCGGTGGCGACGTCGATCTCCTGGGCGATCCCGTCGTAGACCTGGCCGTTGGCCGGGCCGCCGTATTTCGAGAGGTCATACGGGACGGCGTGGTAGACGGTGATCAGCGCCGTGCCTTTGTCGGTGAGCCGGAACTCGTGCTGGTCGGCGCTGAGCCCGTTGCCGGCGCTGACGGTCGCGATCTGCTGGTAGTGCTGGTTGAGGATCACGCTCTCGCCGGAGCTGTGGCCGGGGCCGCCGGTGCTCTGACCGACGTTGAAGGTGAGGACCGGCTTCCCCTTGTATTGCTGGACCCGGAAGTCGCTCCCCTGGTAGGGCAGGTCGATCGGGAGGAAGAAGTACGGCTGACCCTCGTTGTCGACGATCTCCGGGCCCTGCTGGCCCGGGGTGCCGGGGGTGACGATCTTCGGCCCAGCGAAGACGTCGCCGGGCGCCGTGCCCGGGTTGTCGTGCAGGACGGTGATCGGCGGCGGCGCCAGGTCCTGGGGCGCGACCGTGGTGTCGATGCCGGGGACGGTGATGTTGGGGGTATGACCGTGGCCGGGCTTGCCGCCCTGGCCGGGCCACTGCCACTGCGGGTGGTGCGAGTCATGGGCGCCGGCGACCGCGGTTCCGGTCGACAGCCCGGCCGCGGCGACCAGCGCCAGTGCGGCAGCGGTGAGCCGAGGGCTCCGCCATCGTGATTTCCAGTTGATTCGTGACATCGATGCCTCCTATGGGGGTGGTTGGAGGCCGGTTCTCTGCCGGGAGGGGGACCGGTCCGTATGGCTCTGTCGGACGAGCGCGACGGCATACTACATAAAGTTGATCAAGAAACTCAACTTTGCGTTTGGAGAGACCTCAGCGAGGCCCGGACCGGCGCATCCGACTTTGGCCCCAGCGGGGTGGGGTGAATCTCGGATGCGCTGTCGGCCAGGCGCCTTTTAGGGGCCGAACCGGCCGATCAGCTCGGCCCCGCCCACCTCCGGGCCCTGCTCGCAGCGCTCGCGGATCTCGGCCTGGAACTCGCGGAACGCCGCCAGGCTCGTCAGTGGGTTGTCGCCATCGTCGTCCCGCTCGGCGACGTGGACGAAGGTGCGGCCGTCGTCGAGGCGGTAGGTGGAGTAGCGCAAGCCGCTGGGGTTCAGCTCGGCCAGTTCCCGATAGACGGCGCGCACGAGCTCGGCGTTGCGCTCCTCCAGCCCCGGCTTGATCCTGTAGCGGACGACGGTGAAGGCCATTTTCATCTACTTCCTTTCGGTGGGTATCCCATCCAGCCACCTCTGCTTAGAGGCGATACAGGTAGAGACCCTGGCGCGCTCGCGAACTGAGCGATGAGTTCCAGGCTGCGCCGGTGTCCTTACTTCTCCATGCACGAGGAGGGTAAGAGCCTTGGGAGAATCAGCCGATGACCGATGCCACGCTGGAGCGCGCCCGTGGCGGCGACGAGGAGGCCTTCCGGGCGCTGACCGACCCGCACCGCGGCGAGCTGCAGGTGCACTGCTATCGGATCCTCGGCTCGGTCCAGGACGCCGAGGACATGGTCCAGGAGACCCTGCTCTCCGCCTGGCGCGGGCTGGGCGGCTTCGAGGGGCGGGCGTCGCTGCGGTCCTGGCTGTACCGGATCGCCACCAACCGCTGCCTCAACGCGCTGCGCGCCGGCGGCCCGGGAGGCCGCAACGTGCTCGGCGCTGACGGGCCGGCGAACGCGCCGGAGCCGACCCGCCGCAGCGAGCCGATCTGGCTCCAGCCCTACCCCGACGCGCTGCTCGAAAGGGTGCCCGACCGGGCCACCGGGCCCGACGCGCGCTACGAGGCGAAGGAGGCGGTCGGCCTCGCCTTCGTCTCCGGCCTGCAGCGGATGCCGCCGCGCCAGCGCGCGGTGCTGGTCCTGCGCGACGTGCTCGGCTACCGCGCGAGCGAGGTGGCGGCGATGCTGGACACCACCGAGGCCTCGGTGAACAGCGCCCTGCAGCGGGCGCGGGCGGCGCTCGCGGCGATGCCGGAGCGCCCGGACGGGCCGGCTCTGCCCGACTCGCCGGCACAGCGCCGGCTGCTCGCCCGCTTCAGCGAGGCTTTCGAACGCGGCGACATCGAGACCGTGGTCGGACTGCTGACCGAGGACGCCTGGGTCCGCATGCCGCCGGAGCCGCTCGAATACCAGGGCCGGCAGGCGATCTCCGAGTTCTTCTCGGCTTTGAGGATCTGGCGCGACGGTGGCGGCATCCGCCTGGTCCCGACCCGGGCCAACGGCCAGCCGGCCTTCGCCTACTACCTCAGCGACGCCCACGCCGACGTCGCCCACGCCGCCGGCCTCTTCGTGCTCGGCCTGAAGGGTGAGGCGATCGCGACGATCACCCGCTTCGGCGACAACGGCGTCCTGCCCTACTTCGGGCTGCCGCGGACGCTGCCCGGCTGACCGGGCTCGGCCTTCAGCGCAGCTCGTCGAGCGAGGCGACCTCGAGGTCGAACGGTTCGTCGGCGGCGCGCCGCCGCCGGTAGGGCGAGACGGTGACGCGGTGGACCTCGCCGCAGAGGCAGGGGACATCGATCGGGCGCGTGTCCGCGGCCGGGTCGGTGTCGACTTTGAGGCGACGGAGCTGACCGGCGGGCTTGCAGCCGAAAGAGATCACCCAGCCGTAGTCCTCGCGCTCGGGGCTTTTTTTGGATCGGCGGGGTTGGGGCATCTACCTATCTTCCGTGACGGCGCGGACCGGCGCTCCGACCCTCACCTATCCCAGCGAATCTCGCTCGCGGGCCGGGACCGGGTCGGGCGTCTGGGCGGACGAGGCGGGGCCGGAGAAGTGGCCGACCCTGGACAGCTCGAGGTCGCGGCGGACGAGGCGGCGGAGGAAGAAGTTGCAGGCGAGGACGTGGATGCGGGACTGGGTGTTGGCGTAGAAGCGGCGGGAGATGCCGGTCAGGCGCGGGTAATAGTTGGCGACCTCGACGGCGACGTGGAGGCGGACCCGCTCGCCCTCGTCGTGGCGCTCGAACTCGAGCTCGAGGTAGCCATCGCTGTCGCGGCCGCGCCCGGAGACGAGCAGGCCGCGGTCGATGCGCCAGCGGACGATCCCGTGGCAGCGGTCCATCTCGTATTCGGGGGCGCGGAAGGTGAGCAGCGGCAGCCGCGGAGAGAGCAGGACGACGGCGCGCTCGGCCTCGGTGTAGTGGACGTGCATGAGGCCGAGGGTGAAGCGGCGCAGCGAGCTCCAGTAGGTGCGGGCGGCGCGCTCGAGGTGTTCGGGGTTCCAGAGGCCGGCGAGCGCGGCGGCCGGGAGGTCGATGTCGGCCGCCTGCCGAGAGGTGACGGCGCCGGTCGTCGGGTCGATCGCGGTCTCGTCGGTCGGGGCGTGGAGGACCGCGCCGGCGACCGTCTTGCTCCCGTCTCGGGTCCACCGGGCCACGCCCCCATGCTAGTCGGGGCTACTCGTGGTCTTTTGCCCCTTTGAGCAGGTCGAGCTCGAAGTGCTTGCGGATCTTGTTGACGTCGTTCAGAGCTTCGGTGTGGGCGGACGACTGCGGCTCGGCGGCGACGAGGCGGGCGAGGTCGAGCACGTACTCGACCGGGTAGCCGTCGCCAGGGTCGGTGTGCCCGCCGCCGAAGCTGCCGAGCTGGCCGTGGCTGACGACGCCGGAGCGGGTGACGCTGGAGCCGCTGACGGCGCCGGCCCGGATCGGGATCTTGAACTTGTCGTGCCAGAAGGCGACCCAACGGGCGGTGTTGGCGAGTTGGCGCGGCGCTTCCTTGAACCACGCCGCTTTCTCGGTCGAGGCGAACCCGATCTGCTCGATGTTGAGCGAGACCGAGTTGAAGCCGGCGCAGGTCCAGGCCTTGTCCTCGTCGGGGACGAAGCGGGCGTCGTTGCCCTCGGCGTCGTTGGCGACGTGGGAGCTCGCTTCGCGCGCCGGGTCGGCGAAGAACTCGCCGAGGTCGGAGAGGTCGCCGACGCCGGGGCGGTTGTGGCCCTCGGTCGTGTGCAGCACGATCAGAACCGGGGTGGCGCCGCTGCGGCTCGAGCGGCTGGGGATGATGTTCGTGACCTCAGGTTTCACCGGCGCCTCGTTTCCTGATCAGATAAACGGAGGAATTCTTAATTACTTAAGAAATCTTATCCGAAGTCAGGCACCTCACGAATCCGTCGCCGCCGGCGTTTGTATTCCTGACGGCAAGATCGAGAGGAGCCGAAGCGATGACCGCGACGAAGAGCAGAGCGATGACCGCGACCCACACCACGATCGACTCGCCACTCGGGGAGTTGACGCTGGTCGCCGCCGACGGGGTGTTGAGTGGGATCTACTTCCCGGGGCACTGGTACCCGCCCGGCCGGGACACGCTCGGCACCCGTTCCGAGCTCGGCTTCGAGCGGGCCGAAGCGGAGCTGGCCGAGTACTTCGCCGGTGAGCGCACCGCTTTCGAGCTGCTCACCAGGCTGGCCGGCGACGAGTTCCAGCGCCGGGTCTGGGAGCTGATCGACCGCATCCCCTACGGCGAGACCACGACCTACGGCGAGATGGCGGCGGAGCTGGGCGACCCGACCCTGGCGCGCCGGGTCGGCGCCGCGGTCGGCCGCAACCCGCTCTCGGTGGTCGTCCCCTGCCACCGCGTGGTCGGCAAGGACGGCAAGCTCACCGGCTACGCGGGCGGCCTCGAGCGCAAGCGATTCCTGCTCGAGCTCGAGGCTCCCGCCGCCGCGGTCGCGGCCGAGCCGCGGCTCTTCTGATGCCCGCGGCTAGTTGACGCGGTAGAAGAGGCAGCGGTAGCCGAGGATGGTCGTCAGCGAGCCGGTGGTGGCGCTGGTCGTCTCGTCTCTCGTGAAGACGAGCTCTTCTTTTCCGGGGCTGAGGCCGGAGACCTCGCCGGTCCAAGTTTCGCCATCCACCTGGGAGTTTCCGAGGACATAGGCGACCAGCTCACTGAGCGATGGCAGGCGGCCACCGGCGTCGCCGCAGGCGCGCGAGGCGGCTATCCAGTTCTTGCCGGGCTGTACGTCTTCGTCCCAGCACATGCCGCCGAACAGTTCGGTTTCGTCGGGGCAGGCGACTTTCAGTTCTTCGGCGCTGAGCCCTTCGACCGTGTCGGCGTTCTCCGCGGTTTGGGCGCTCTCGGCGCTGGTCGCTTCCGCGGCTTTGGTGGCGGTGTCGGCGGAGAGGGCGTGTTCGGCGGTGGCGGCGGTTTGAGCCGAGTCGGCGCTGCCGGCGGTGGTCGCGCTCTTCGCGGTGTCGGCGCTGCTCGCGGTCGTGGCGCTGTTCGCCGTCTGCGCCGACGGCACGATCGTCAGCGACGACTCGTCGATGACGCTGCCGGTCAGCGAGTTCGCCTTCACCTGGGTGCTGGTGAGGGTGCCGTTCTTCAGCTTGCCGGCGCCGACGCTCCCCTTGATCAGCTTGTTGCCGCTGATCGTCGCGGCGGCGTAGCTGACCCCGCCGAAGGCGACGAAGACGGCGATCGTGGCCATGACGTTGGCGTAGGAAAGGTGGCGGCGGAGACGGCGGAGAGTTTTCATGCGGCCGCATCGACCGGTCGCCGGTCGGTCTTGAACGGCGAATCACCTGCTTCGGATGATGCGGCCCCGTCAGGGGCGACGTAGGTTCGCTCCGTGCCGTCCAAAACCGCCAGCGCCGGGCCGAAGGCCGGCCATCCCAAGATCGTCGCCGGGCTGCTCGTGCTCGGCACCCTGCTGGCCTTCGTCGCGATCTTCTCGATCTGGGCCAACCGCCAGGCGCTCAACACCGACAACTGGGTCGACACCAGCGAGAAGGTGCTGCAGAACCAGGAGGTCCAGGCCCAGCTCTCCAGCTACGTCGCCGCCCAGCTCTTCGCCAACGTCGACGTCCAGGCCGAACTGGCGAAGACGCTGCCGCCCGAACTGAAGGCGCTTGCCGCCCCCGTTGCCGGCGGCCTCAGCCAGCTGGCGCCGCAGGTCGCCGAAAAGGCCCTGGCGACCTCGCAGGTGCAGACGCTGTGGGCGGAAGCCAACCGCGCCGCCCACGAGTCGCTGCTGGAACTGCTCGACGGCGGCGGCAGCACCGTCTCCACCGGCGGCGGCCAGGTGACGCTGGACCTCAGCTCGCTGCTGACCCAGGTCGGCGAACAGATCGGGGTCGGCGACGCGATCGCCTCCAAGGTTCCGCCGGATGCGGGCAAGCTGACGATCCTCGAATCCGACCAGATCTCCACCGCCCAGAGCGTGGCCCAGCTCATCCGCAAACTGCCGATCGTGTTGACCCTGTTGGTGCTCCTCCTCTATGGCCTCGCGATCTATCTCGCCGGCCCACGCCGGCGCCAGGCGCTGCGCGCGGTCGGCTTCGGCTTCGTCGCCGCCGGCGTCCTGGCGCTGCTCGTGCGCGGCCTGGCAGGGACCGCGGTGGTCGACGCCCTGACCGCGAACGAAGCCGCCAAGCCGGCCGCCGAAGCGGTCTGGGAAATCGGCACCTCGCTGCTGGTCACCGTCGCCGTCTCGGCGATCGCCTTCGGCGTGCTCGTCTTCCTCGGCGCCTGGTTGGCGGGGCCGACCAAGCAGGCGATCACCCTCCGCCGCCTCGCCTCGCCCTACCTGCGCGAGCAGCCGGGCGCCGCCGCGGTGGCGGCCCTCGCCGTCTTCGTCGCCCTGATCGCTTGGGCGCCGGTCGTCGCCTTCCGCAAACCGCTCGGCTTCCTCCTCTTCGCGATCCTCTTCGCGGCCGGCGCCGAGCTCCTCCGCCGCCAGACCCTGCGCGAGTTTTCAATCGAGTCCAACCAAGAAGGAGACAGGCAATGAGAGGTCTGGGTCGCGCCGTATTCGTCGCCATCCTGCTGCTGATCGCCGGCACGCTGAACGTCATCTACGGCATCGCTGCGATCGGCGACGCCCACTTCTACGCGAACAACACCCAGTACGTGTTCTCGAGCCTCCACACCTGGGGCTGGATCACCGTGATCCTCGGGATCGTCCAGCTCTGCGGTGGCGTCTCGCTGTTCGCGGGCCACACTTTCGGACGCGTGATCGGCCTGGTCGCCGCTTCGCTGGGGGCGATCGGCGCCCTGCTCTCGGTCGGCGGCGCCTACCCGTTCTGGTCGCTGGGCATCTTCGCGATCTGCGTCATCTGCATCCACGGGCTCGTCGTCTACGGCGAGGATGAGGCCCCGCAGGCCTGACCCCATCCGATGGGAGACATATTTCTCCTCTCGCTCGTCGCCGCCGCCAACGCGAGCCTGTTGGCGGCGGTGACGGTGATGCTGTTCCTGCCGAGCCCGAAGCGGCTGCTGCTCGGCTACCTCGCCGGGGCGCTGCTGACCAGCCTCACGATCGGTTTCCTGGTCGTCTTCGTCGTCGGCGACGCCAGCGCCACCAGCACCGCGGAAAAGTCGGTCAGCCCCTCGATCGACGTCGCCCTGGGCCTGATCCTGCTGCTCGTTGCCTACGTGCTGCGCGGCGGCCACGACCAGCGGCTGAAAGAGCGCCGCAAGGCGAAGAAGGGCGAGGCCGGGGAGGAGGGGGAGAAGTCCGTCTCCAAGGTCGAGCAGCTGCTGGGCCGGGGCTCGGCCCGGGTCACCTTCGCGCTCGGCGTCGTCCTCACCCTCCCCGGCGTCTCCTATCTCGCTGCCCTGCGCGACCTGCAGGAGCTCGGCTACGGGACGGTCGGGGAGATCCTCGTCATCGTCGGCTTCAACCTGATGCTGTTGATCCTGCTCGAGGTGCCGCTGGCCGGATACTTCTTCGCGCCGGAGCGCACCGTGGTCGAGGTGCAGCGCTTCCGGGCCTGGCTGACCCGCAGCGGCCGGCGGATCGCGATCGTCGCCGCGGCGGCGCTCGGAGCCCTGCTGATAGCCCGCGGCTTGATCGGGTACGTGAGCTAGATGTCGGAGATGAAGAAGAGCCCCTCGACGAAGGCGGCGATGGCCGGTTCGGTCAGCCACGTCTTCGGCAAGCGCGATGACGAGGTCTCGTCCGCCGCGTCCGAGGAGAACCGCATCGACGCGCTGACCAAGCTCAAATCGCTGTTGGACGCGGGCGTGCTGACCCAGGAGCAGTACGAGTCCGAGCGCGCCCGACTGACCGCCGGCATCTGAGCGGCCTGAACCGAGGGTTAGTCTGGGGGCGTGCCGCCCAGCCCTTCGGACTCCCGCTCGGCCCTGGTCCAGCGGCCGCGACTCCTCGACAAGCTGCGCGGGTCCTCGGCACCGGCGGTCGTGCTCAAGGCTCCCTCCGGCTACGGCAAGTCGGTGCTGATCGAGCAGTGGGAGGCGGAGGATCCACGGCCGTTCCTGTCCCTGATCCTCGGCGACGAGCACAACGACGCGGCTCTGCTGGTCGCCTCGATCCTCGCCACGCTGGAGACGATCGAGCCGATGCCGCGAGAGGTGGGAGTCGCTCTCGCCAACCCCAAGCCGAGCCTCGACAAGGTCGTGCTGCCGCGCCTCGGCAGCGCCGTGGCGGCGCGCCGGGCTCCCTTCGTCTTCGTCCTCGACGACTTCGAGCGGCTCGACTCGGCGCTCTCGCTGGCGGTGGTCGCAACGGTCATCGAGCAGCTCCCCGCCGGCTCCCAGGTCGTGCTCGCGACCCGGACCGAGCCGGCCCTGGCGCTGGGTAAGATGCGCGCCCACCGCGGCTTGGCCGAGCTCGGGCCGGTGGACTTCGCGATGGACAGGGACGAATCTGGGGAGCTCCTGGCCGCGCTCGGCCTCGATCTGAGCGCGAAGCAGCTGGACACGCTGGTGCGCCGGACCGAGGGCTGGCCGGCGGCGCTCTACCTGGCCGGGCTCGCGCTCGGCGAGGCGGAGGACCCGGCCGGGGCGATCTCGCGCTTCGCCGGCGACGACCGCTTCGTCGTCGACTACCTCCGGGACGAGTTCCTGGTCCCGGTCTCGCGCCGCCGCCTCGAGTTCCTGCGGCGGGCCTCGGTGCTCGACCGCCTCAGCGGCGACCTCTGCGACGCCGTGCTCGGGCGCAGCGGCTCGGCGACGGTGCTGCGCGACCTCTCGCGCTCGAACATGCTGCTGGTCCCGCTCGACCGCCGCGACGAGTGGTTCCGCTTCCACCCGCTCTTCCGCGAGATGCTGCGGGCGGAGCTGCGGCGGGTGGAGCCCGAGCGGGAGGCCGAGCTGGACCGGCGGGCCTCGCAGTGGTGGTCGGCCGCGGGAGACTGGGACCGGGCGATCACCCACGCGATCGACGCCGGCGCCGTCGACCGCGCCGGCGAGCTGCTCTGGACCAGCATCCCCGAGTTGATGACGCGGGGCCGCAACGCCACGATCCTCGGCTGGCTGGAGCGCCTCGGCGAGCGGACCGTCGCCACCGACGCCGCCCTCAGCCTCACCGCCTCCTACGCCCACGTGACCCAGGGAGCCGGCGCCAAGAGCGAGCACTGGGCCGCCGTCACCGCGGCGCTGCTCGAGCGGGAAGCGCCGTCGGAGCAGAAGGTCGTGCTTACCGCGGGGCTGGGGTTGATCGAGGCGACTCTGGCCCGCAGCGGCGTCGAGGCGATCGCCGATCGCACCGGGCCGGCGGCGGAGATGCTGCCCGATGACAGTCCCTGGATGTCGATGTGCCGGCTGATCGAGGGGGTCGGCCTGCACTTGCGCGGGTTGCGCGGGGAGGCCCGCGAGAAGCTCGTCGACGGCGCCCGCCGCGGGGCCGTCGGGGCGCCCAACGTCCAGGTCCTCTGCCTCTCGCAGATGGCGCTGCTGGCGATCGAGGAGGACGACTGGACGCTGGCGGAGATGCTCGCCTCGCAGGCGCGCGCCCAGGTCGACCGCTCCGGCCTCGGCGACTACCCGATCATGGCGCTGACCCTGGCGGTCTCGGCGCTGGTTCGCTCCCGCACCGGCAGGGTCGAGGAGGCGGCCGCCGATCTGCGTCGCGCTTCGCGCCTGCTCGAGCAGCTCGAAGAGTTCGCGCCCTGGTATGTGGCGGAGACCTGGGTGGCGCTGGCGCGGGCCGCCGCCCGCCTCGACGACGCCCCGGCGGCGAAGCGGATGCTGGCCGAAGCGACCAGGGCCCTGCAGCAGACGCCCGACGCGGTCGTGCTGGGCGAGTGGATCGAGGCGACGGAGCGGGCGGTCGAGACGGTTTCCGCCGCGGCCCCCGGCGACCTCACCCCGGCGGAGCTGCGCGTGCTCCAGTTCCTGCCCACCCACCTCTCCTTCCCGGAGATCGCCGGCCAGGTCTTCGTCTCGCCGAACACCGTGAAGACCCAGGCGCAGGGCGTCTACCGCAAGCTCGGCGTCAGCTCGCGGGCCGAGGCGGTCGCGCGGGCGCGGGCGGCGGGGCTGCTCGACGTCGACGGCTCGGCACCGGTGGTCATGGGCCCGGGCGAGGGGACCGAGCACAGTCGCTAGTCGCATCTGCCACTTGTGTGAGAAGCTGGGTCGACCCCCAAGGAAAGGCTGACCAGTGAGCAAAATGGCGACCGAGACCGATGTGAAGGCGATCCAGCAGCGTTACTCGGAGGCCTGGAACGGCCACGACCCAGACGCGATCGCCGCGCTGCACACCGAAGACACGCGCTTTTGCACCCACGGTGCCGGGACCGCGGCCGAGGGACGGGAGGCGATGCGCACGGCGGCGACCGAGACCTTCGCGCAGTTCCCGCAGTTCGCCTCCAAGCCGATCCGAGTCCTCTTCGGCCCTGACCACTGGGTCATGGAATGGACGATGATCAACGCCGATCTGAGCGTCGACTGCGTCGACGTCATCGCCCTCGAAGACGGTCTGGTGAAGACCAAGGACACCTACTTCGACTTCGCCCAGCTGCAGGTGGCGATGGCTGCCCTTGCGGCGGCTTGAGTCTCTGCCGATGGCTGCGCCGAAACCGATGCTGAAGGCCGAGGTCAAGCGGCGTGAGGAGATGGCCCTCGCGGATATAGCGGCCACCGCCCGCTATCACGCCGATCGCCTGCCCACGACCTCCAAATGGCGAGGAGCTTTCAGCGGTCTGGCGGATCGGCTTGACCCTGTCGAGGTGCCGGAGGACTGACGGTCGCGGCTGGACCCGGGCCTCTCGTTAGTCCGGCGGGGCGGGTGGGCCCGGCTCGTCCGCGGTAGCCCCGTCCCTGCCGTCGTGCCGACAGCGGGCGCTTTCGCGCGGGGGTTCGTAGTCCCAGCACGCCGGCAGGCGCCGGTGGCAATGCCGGCTCTCGCTGCGTTCGTCCCAACGGGCGGACGGGAGCCGGGGGGCACGATCCCGCTCGGCGGGTCGGTGCGAGCGCAGACGGTGCGAACGGAGCATTCAGGCGGCCTGCGCGTCCCGGCTGCGCGGCGGCGCCAGCGCGATCGAGCGCGAGGGAGAGAGGGCGACGAGCCTGCGCTCGAGCTCGTTGGCGTCGCGCACCGCCCAGCCGACCCGCTCGACCAGCTGGCCGGAAAAGTGGGCTGACTCGAGGTCGGCGCTGGAGATCCGCTCCCGGTAGACCACGGAGCTTGCGGTATCGGTCTGCGAGTCGGCTACTACGAGTATCTGCGGCATTTTCGCTTCCTCTGTCTGGTGAGCTCGAGGAGCGATCGTACCTTATCCTGAGTAAGTTGACCAGCTTTATATAGAAATAATTGCTCAGTTCGTCGCAGCGGTGGCACAGCGGTAGGCGCGGGGGAAGAAGGGATCGGAGATGGTCGCGCCGTATTCGACTTTCGAAGCGGTGATGTAGACGCCCTTGAAGGCATTTTCGTAGACGACTTCGGGTTCGACCCACTCCGACAGGGAGGAGTCGACGTCGACGTACTGGTTGACGTAGGCGATCAGCTCGCCCTCGGTCGGGAGCCTGCGGTTCGCTTCGCCGCAGGTCTGGAAGGCGACGTAGAGCGGTGCGGCATCGCTCGCCCCTTCGTCGAGGCAGGCGCCGGCGGCGAGCTGCATCCCGGCTGGGCAGCGCAGCTTCGATTCCTGGACCAGTTCGGCGGCGGTTTTACCGCCCAGGGTCTGAGCGTTGCCGGCATTCGTCGCCGTCGTCGCCGAGCCGGCGGTCGTGGCCGAGCCCGCGGTGGTCGCCGAGTCGGCGGTCCCGGCCGAGTCGGCCCGGCCCGCGGTGTCGGCCCGGGTTGCCGTGCCCGCCGTCGTTGCGTTGCCCGCCGTGGCGGCGGTCGTGGCGCTGCCCGCCCGGCCCGCCGAGGTCGCTGCCGGAACCGTGCCGAGGGTCGCGACGTCGATGTCGGTGCCGCTGAGCGAGCCGTCCTTGACCTTCGCGCCGGTTACCGCATTCTTCTTCAACTGCGCCGTGCCGACGCTGTTCTTCGGCAGCTGGGTGATCGCGTAGCTGGTGCCGCCGAGGGCGACGAAGAGCGCGAGCAGGGCGATCGCCAGTGCGGGCGAGGGGCGTTTCAAAGGTGGCTCCTTTCGGCGGGACGATCCACACGGTCACCTGGCGTTCGTACGCTGGGCTCTTGGGACCTCCCTCGGTGAGCGACGATTATGACGGCGGCGCAGGCGCCTCTCGGACCCGCGTCGCCGCGGCGCTGGCCCTCGGCTCGATCGTCTCGGTCCAGTGCGGCTCGGCCTTGGCAACGACCCTCTTCGACTCCGTCGGCCCACGCGGCGCCGTCGCCCTGCGCTCGGCCTTCGGCGCCCTGGCGCTGCTGGCGCTGGCGCGCGGGCGGCTGCCGAGGCCACGCGGGGTCGGGTTGCGGGACGTGGTTCTGTTCGGCCTCGCCCTGGCCGGGATCAACCTCCTCTTCTACGCGGCGCTGGACCGGCTGCCGCTGGGGATCGCGGTCACGCTTGAGTTCGTCGGGCCGCTCGGGGTCGCGGTCTTCGGCTCGCGCCGGCGCCGGGACCTGATCTGGGCGCTGTTGGCGGCGATCGGGATCCTGCTCCTCTCCGATGGCAGTGGGGGAGGGATCGACCCCCTGGGAGCGGCGCTGGCGCTGGGCGCCGGCGGCTTCTGGGCCCTCTACATCCTCCAGAGCGACCGGGTCGGCAGCCGCTATCCCGGGCTCGGGGCGGCGGCGATCTCGGCGGCGATCGCCGCGGTCCTGGTCGCGCCGCTGGGAATCGCGCAGGGAGGAGGGGAGCTGCTGGCTCCCGCCAATCTCGCCGTCGGGCTCGCGGTCGGCGTGCTCAGCTCGGCGATCCCCTGCGCCTTCGAGATGGAGGCGCTGCGGCGCCTGCCGCGGGCGGTCTTCGGGGTGCTGATGAGCCTGGAGCCGGCGGTCGCGGCGACGATCGGCTTCGTCGCCCTCTCCCAGGACCTGGCCCCGGTCGAACTGCTGGCGATCGCGCTGGTCGTGGCCGCCTGCGCGGGAGCGCTGCGCTCGGCGGCGACGCCGCCACCGCGCGACGGCTAGGGCACGCTCGGTCGCGTGTCCGACTTTGACCCCAGCGGAGTGGGGTGAATCTCGGATGCGCGTCTCGGCTTCTAGCGCCGGTGCTTCCCCGGGGGCTGGGTGAGTCGCTCGGCCTGCTCGCGCACTTCCGCCCCCGCCTCCCGGGTCGCGGCGGCGGCCTCGTCGCCCATCGCCGCCAGGCCCTCGCTGGGCTTGCCGCCGACGATGTCGCGGAACGCCTCCTTGAAGCGCTCGGTGCGGCGGTCGGGCGGGAAGCGGGCTTCGGCCTTGGCCTGCTTCCGCGGCCGCCGCTCGCCGTAGCGGTAGCGGGCGTAGACCGAGCTCGGCTTGCCGATCCGGCAGGTCGCGTAGATCGCGATCGGGGCGAAGAAGAACCCGACCGTGGCGTGCAGCACCCGTCCCTTCAGCAGGGAGACGAGGACGAAGGCGAAGAGCAGGAGGACGCTGACGATGCTGCCGATCACGGCTGCGGGCGAGCCGGACTCGATCGCCACCGGGCTGGCCCCGATCACGATCAGCAGCATCATCGAGGCGACGATCACGGTGGCGTCTATCGAGCTGCGCCCCTCGCGCGCCCAGTAGACGTCCTCGAGGTGGACCCAGAGCGCGAACTCGTCGATCGTCAGGCCGACCCCGACGCCGAAGAGGAGGGCGCAGAGCTCGGTGTACGGGGTGCGGCCGTCGCTGACGAAGCCGAGGGTGCCGGCGGCCATCATCGTGATGATTCCGAAGACGAGGTGATGGACGTGGACGCCGCTGTCGCTTTCGATGTTCCCCGGCCACCAGGAGACGCTTTCGCTGCGGATTATCCGCGTGCTCATGCGGATGAAGGCGAAGGAGCCGACGAAGCCGACGAGGACGAGGAAGACCGCCTGCTCGTGGTGGTCTTCGAGGTTGTTCCAGAAGTCGGAGAAGATCGAGGCGGCGAGCATGTGGCCGAGTCTAAGCCGCGCCCTCAGCGCCAGGCGCCGGCGTCGATCTGAACCGGGTAGCCGGCGCGCAAGGCGGCGATGGTGGAGGGCGGGGTGATGACGGTCGCGATTCCCCGCCGGGGACGGGCGTGAGGGTGGTCGTACCCCCGGGCCGTCCACTCGCTGAGGTGGTCGCCGACGACCACGGCCGGGGCGCCGTCGAGGAGGACGAAAGCGCCGTCCGGCAGCCCGCTCCAGGGCAGCTCGTGCAGGTGCCGGCGGTGGGTCCCGGGGAAGAGCCGCTCGCCGTGGAGCTGCCGGTTGATCCGCTTCGCTCCCGGCGGCGCGACGCCGAGGCCCGCGGCCCAGGCGGCGCGGTAGGCGTTGTAATCGGCGCGCCGGCACTCGGCGCAGGGCCGGTGGCCGGCCGCGAAGGAGACGGCCTCGTCATGGAAGTAGAGGAAGGTGAACTGGTGCGGCTGCCACTGCTCGCGCCATCGGCCCTTGAAGCGCAGGGCGCAGGCGATCCAGAGGTCGCTCGCGTGGAAGCGGACGATCTCGCGTCCGCGGTGGAGGATGCCGCGGTTGCCGGTCCAGGCGCCGCGCAGCGGAATCGCCTCGATCTCGCCCAGCGGCGTCACGCGGTTTCGGGCCGGTGCCATGCCCGCACTTCAGCAGAGCGCTCGTGGGGGATCGCGAGCTAGCCTCCGGTGGACAACGAGCGGAGGGAGAAAGCCGATGATTTCGTGGCTGGCAGGAAAGATGATCGACCGCAACATGAAGGCCGTGCGCGCCGGGGACCCGGGGCCGACGCTGGCGATGGACGCCGAGGACATCAAGTTCACCTTCCCCGGCGAGAGCTCGTTCGCGCCCGGGGCGAGCAACAAAAAAGAGCTGGAACAGTGGCTCGACCGCTTCGTCGGCCTTGGGTTGAAGATCTACCCGGACGAGGTGATCCTCAAGGGGTTCCCCTGGCGCCAGACGATCTGCGTCCGCGGCTACATCCACCTCGACGACCCCGCGGACGGGCGGGTCTACGACAACCGCTACGTGATCTGGGGTCACATCGCCTGGGGAAAACTGCGCGAGTACGAGGTCTACGAGGACACCGAAAAGAGCCGCAGGCTCGACGAGTACCTGGCGAGCAAGGGCCGGGCGTAGGGCTGCGAGTCGTGGCCGCCAAAGCGAAGACCGGCGCCAAGGCCGTGCGCGCCACCGTTCGCGGCGAGGTCCAGGCGGTCGGCTTTCGCGAAGCGACCGTGGGCCGGGCGCGCGAGCTCGGCGTGCTGGGCTGGGTGCGCAACGGCGAGGAGGGCGAGGTGCTCGTCCACGCCGAGGGGCCGGAGGGGGCGGTGGACGGCCTGGTGGCTTTCCTCCATGACGGGCCGCCGCCGGCGCGCGTCAGCGGGGTGGAGGTCGAAAGCGCCAAGGCCGAGGGCCACGAGCAGTTCGCCGTCCGCGGCGTCAGCGCCGGCGCCTTCGTCGTCCAGGAGCACGCCGCCACCGCCCATCACTTCGACCTGCGCCTCGAGGTCGACGGCGCGATGCGCTCGTGGGCGGTCCCGAAAGGCCCCTCGCTCGACCCCGCCGTCAAGCGCTTCGCGATCCAGGTCGAGGACCACGACATCTCCCACAACAGCTTCGAGGGCCCACTCGGCGAGGGTCGGGTGATCGTCTGGGACCGCGGCGCCTACGAGCAGGGCGGCCGCGTCGCCTGGCCCGAGGCGCTCGAGCGCGGCCACGCCGTCTTCGTCCTCCACGGCGAGAAGTTGCGGGGCGGCTTCGCCCTGCAGCGGACCCGCGCCGGCGAGAAGCCGCAGTGGCTGCTGATCAAGCGCAAGGACGACGAGGCGCGCCCGGGCTCCGACCTGGTCGCCGAGCAGCCGCAGTCGGTGCTGAGCGGCAAGGCTCTCGACGAGATCTAGTCGCTCGCCGGTTTCGGGTTACCGTCTGCGGATGGCGGCCAAGCTGATCTACGCGACGATCGCCTCGCTCGACGGCTACGTCGCCGACGCCGACGGCAACTTCGACTGGGCGGCGCCGGACGAGGAGGTACACGCCTTCGTCAACGACCTCGAGCGCACGGTCGGCACCTATCTCTACGGGCGCCGCATGTACGAGACGATGATGGTCTGGGAGACGATGGATGCGCGGCCCGACCTCCCGCCGGTGATGGCCGACTACACCCGGATCTGGCAGGCGGCCGACAAGATCGTCTACTCGACGATCCTGGAGGGGGTCTCCAGCGCGCGAACCCGGATCGAGCGCGCCTTCGACCCCGAGGCGGTGCGGCGGCTGAAGGCGACGGCGGAGCGCGACGTCACCATTGGCGGCGCCGGCCTCGCCGCCGCCGCGATCGCGGCCGGCCTGGTCGACGAGCTGCACCTGGTGATCGCGCCGGTCGTGATCGGCGGCGGCACCCGCAGCCTTCCCGACGGCGTCCGCCTCGACCTCGAGCTGCGCGACGAGCGCCGCTTCGGCAACGGCTTCGCCTTCCTGCACTACGGCGGTTAGCGCCGTGAGAGGGTGGGGCGGATGAGCGATCGAGAGTTCGACGTCGCGATCGTCGGCGCCAGCATCGCCGGCTGCACGGCAGCGGTCTTGCTCGGGCGACAGGGGGCACGGGTGGCGCTGGTGGAGAGCCACAGCGATCCGCTGGCGTTCAAGCGGGTGTGCACGCACGCGATCCAGGCAAGCGCGGTGCCGACGCTCGAACGCCTCGGGCTTCTCGACGCCGTCACCAAGGCCGGGCGGCAGAGCGAGTTCAAGGCCTGGTCGCGCTACGGCTGGATTGCGCCTTCGCGTGCCTACACGCGGCGCCTGCAGTCACCGGATTACTACGGGCTCAACCTGCGCCGGGAGACCTTCGACCCGATGCTGCGGGAGCTCGCGGCGGAGACCGACGGCGTCGAGCTGATGCTGGGCCACACCGCGACGGCGCTGCTGGGCGAGGGGAGGCGGACCGGGGGCGTCAGGGTGGGCGATCGTGCCGGGGGCGAGCGTGAGCTGCGAGCCGAGCTCGTGGTGGGCGCCGATGGGCGCGGCTCCGGTGTCGCCGCGCTGGCCGGTCTCCGGGCCAAGGTGAGGGTGAACAATCGCTTTGTCTACTACGCCTACTACCGGGACACCCCACTGGTCACGGGGAGCAGCCCACAGGTGTGGTTCACGGATCCGGACATGGCCTATGCCTTCCCCACCGACGGCGGCCTGACGCTGCTCGCCTGTGTACCGCACAAGGATCGCCTCACTGAGTACAAGCGCGACCCCGAGGCGGCGATGGCGGCCGTGTACGCATCGCTGCCCGAAGCGCCGCGTCTCGATCCCGCCAAGCGTGCGTCGAAGGTCATCGGCAAGCTCGACATGCCGAACGAACGTCGCCATCCCGCCGGCCCCGGCCTCGCCCTCGTCGGCGATGCCGCGCTCGCGGCCGATCCGGTCTGGGGGGTCGGCTGCGGCTGGGCGTTGCAGTCGGCGGAGTGGCTGGCGGAAGCCGCCGGTCCCGCGCGCGGAGATCCAGCGGCCGTCGACCGTGCCATAAAGCGCTACGCCCGTCGTCACCGCAGGGCCCTGGCTGGACACGACCGTGCCTGCTCGGCCTTCTCGAAGGCGCGCAGGCTGAACCCGGTGGAGCGACTCTTCTTTCGTGCCGCGGCCAGGGACGACGAGGTTGCCGGCCGCGTCGCGATCTTCGGCGAGCGCTGGCTGCCGCCACAGCGGGTCTGGACGCCACGCGCCCTCGGGCGAGTCGTCAAAGTCGGCCTGCTTGCTCGGCGGCCGACCTCGGAACCCCCGGGCCTGGTCGACTAGAGGCGCACGGCGAGCGCCGCGACGGCCAGCAGCGGCACTGCGATCGAGAGGCCGCGCAGGGCGCCGTCGAGCGGCGCGGTCAGGCCGGCCCGGTCGAGCTGCCGGACCCTGCCGTCGCTGAGGCGCTGCTCGCCCGCGACCGTGACGGTGCGGCGGCGCAGCTCCCGGACCGGGGTCGAGAGCCGGCGCTGGACCAGGGTGAGGGTGAAGCAGGCGAGGACCACGGCACCGGCGGCAATCGCTTCCCGGGCCGAGTGCAGGCCGAGCGAGTTGACCCACCAGCCGGTGAAGGCGGAGAAGCCGCCCCAGGATGCCGCCAGCCAGAGGTCGGTGTGGAAACGGCCGCCGAACCACTCGAGGTTGTAGGCGGGGGCGATGAAGCCGCCGAACAGCACCAGCGGGGCGAGCGTGGGGGAGACGAAGACGATCCCCGCGACCCCGATCGCCAGCGCTCCGCCGAGCCCCCCGGTCGCCAGCGCGACCAGGGTGCGGTGGGAGAGCTGGGTGCCCAGCGGTCGGCCGTGCAGCTCGTCGAGGCAGTGGGCGCCGACCCCGACCGCGAGGAAGAAGGCCGCGACCGCCGCCGCCAGGCGACCGGCATAGACGTGCGATGCCGCCGCTGCCCCGAGCGCGACGTTGCTGACGTGCCAGAGGGTGTAGGGCGGGTGCAGCACCGTCACCAGGTCGCGCCAGCCGCCCGGGCGCAGAGCGTAGAAGGCGGGGCGCGGGCTGGGCTCAGCCGCCAACGGTGCCCCAGATGACGACGCCGCCGCCGAGGCTCATCGGCCGCACCTCGACCTGCCCGATCCCGGCCGCTTCCCAGAGCGCGACCTGTCGGCGCAAGGGGTACTCGCGGTAGAAGCCTTCGATGCTGGGCCCGAGGAAGCGGCCGGCCTCGAACCAGCTGCGCGAGGCGAGCCGTCCCAGGACCGGCAGCCCGACCCGGGTGTAGAGGCGCCAGGGCCAGAGCCAGACGCCGGTCGGGACGCGGAACTCGAGGCTGGAGATCCGCCCGCCCGGCTTGACCACCCGCGCCAGCTCGCGCAGGGTCGCGGCCGGGTCGTCGACGTAGCGCAGCAGGTAGGTGAAGGTGAGGTGGTCGAACCCCTGGTCGGCAAAAGGCAGGTGCTCCGCCTCCCCCTCGACCAGGGTTATGCGCTCGGCCAGCCCCGGATTAGCGGCCAGCATGGTCCTCGCCCGGCCCAGCATCGCTGCGCTCTGGTCGAGCCCGACGACGCGGCAGCCCCAGCGCTCGACCAGCGCCCGGCTGACCAGCCCGGTGCCGCAGGCGATGTCGAGGACACGATCGTCGGGGCCCGCCGCGACCGCCTCCACCGCCGCCCGCCGCCAGCGCGGATCCTGGAAGAAGCTCAGCGCCGCGCCGAGCTCGTCGTAGCGGGCCGGCAGCTCCTCGAACAGCTCCAGCGCGTGCTGCTTGCGCTTGGAGCGGTTCGAATTCATCCGTCACAGGGTCACAGATCGGCAGAGCGGAGACTCGACGCTACGGTTGCGGTGTGACTCCAACGCTCGACGAGCTGACGGTTGCCGACGCCCCGGAGGCGTGGGCGGAGCTCGGCTTTGCGGTCGACGGCGACGTCTGCCTGGTCGGGGGCGTGTGGATTCGTCTCGCCGGTCCGGATGCCGGTCGTGGGATAGCCGGCTGGTCCCTGCGCGATGCCGAGAGCACCGAGCTGGACGGGCTGCCGACCGCGCGCTCGGAGCGGCCGCCGCCGGACGAGCGGCCGGCGCACCCCAACGGCGTCGCCGCGCTCGACCACGTCGTCGCGATCACCCCGGCGCTCGACCGCACCGTCGCCGCGCTCGAGGGCGCCGGCCTCGACCTGCGCCGCATCCGCGAGGAGCCGACCCCGGCCGGGGCCCCGCGCCAGGCCTTCTTCCGCCTCGGCGCGACGATCCTCGAGCTGGTGCAGGAGCCGCCCGAGGCGATCGAGCGCGGCGGCGGTGCCGACCGTCCAGCCTTCTTCTGGGGCCTCGCCTTCGTCGCCCCCGATCTCGACGCGACCGTCGCCGGCCTCGGCGATCGGGTCAGCGAGATCCGGGCCGCGGTTCAGCCCGGCCGCCGCATCGCCACCCTGCGCCGTGCCGCGGGTCTCTCGGTCCCGGTGGCGCTGATCACGCCGTAGCCCAGGGATCCCGCAAGAAAGGCCAAATTGCTTCCGTTCTTCTGAGTAACAGAGGAATGTCCGGATATGGAGGGGTTGATCTGATGAAGGGCCTGCAGGCGGGATTTGCCGCTGCCGCGATCTGCGCATCGTCACTGCTGTTGGTTGCTTGTGGGAGCTCGGGAGCGAGCAAGGAAGAACTCAACGAAGCCCGGCTGCAGGGGGCTGCCAAGGCTCATCAGCAGGCCAAGATCACCCAGATCCAGCGGGAACTGAAGGCCCTGCGGCACGGCGGTCACGGCGCCCCCGCGCCCGAATCTGGATCGGCCCCGGCGCCGGAACCCGTTCCCGCGGGGAGCACCGGCAATTGCGGAGGCGGGCTCTCCGCGAACGAATACACCACCTGCGGGTTTGCGGAAAACGTCGAAGCCGACTACTACTCCCAGATCGGATCCGGTTCCGGCGCCGTCGATTCCTACAGCCCCACCACCCATCACACTTACACCATGTATTGCACCGCGGGCGAGCCCCATGAATGCACGGGCGGCAACGAAGCAGCAGTCTTCTTTCCCTAGCCCGCGTGCCCCTTCGTCTCAAGGACCTGGCGCTCTATCTCGCCTTCGCGGCGGCCGTCGGCGGAGCTGCTTTCGCGGCCGGCGGCTGCGGCGGCGGCGACAGCTCGAGCTCGACGGTGCAGGCGGCCCGGCAGCAGAAGCAGGCCGCCGCGAAGAGACACGAACTGCAGGTTCTGAAGGCGGAACTCCAGCTCGAAAAGGAGCGCGAGGCGATCAGGAAGGCGCACGCGAGCCTCTCCGCGCCGCCCGCCGGCGAAGCACCGGTCCCCGGGTCTTCTTCGCTGAGCGGCTTTGACGAACTCGAACAGACGCTTCCAGGCGAAATCGGCGTGGCGATCGGGCCTCCCGGATCGGGCCCGGCCGCGAGCGCCGGGACGCTGACCAGCGGCTCCGCCTGGTCGACCAGCAAGGTGCCGGTGGTGATGCGGGTCCTGGCCGAAACGGGGGGCCCGTCGGGTTTGAGCTCGACCCAGCAGGACGAGGTCAGGAGGGCCCTGACGCTCTCCGACAACGAAGCCGCGCTGGCCCTCTTCGGGGATCTGGAACGCGCTCACGGAGGGGCGTCCGGGGCGGCCTCGGCGGTGGACGAAGTCCTCAGGGAAGCGGGGGACGAATCGACCCAGGTCTCCAGCCAGGGGCGTGACGGCTTCACTCCCTTCGGTCAGACCGAGTGGCCGGTCGCCCAGCAGGAGCTGTTCATGAGCCGCCTCGCCGCCGGCTGCATCGGCTCCCCGGAATCGACGGAATACGTCCTCGGCCTGATGGGCGAAGTCAGCTCCGACAGCTGGGGGCTGGGCTCGGCCGGGCTGCCGGCGAGATGGAAGGGGGGGTGGGGGCCCGGGACCGACGGCCGCTACCTGGCGCGGCAGATGGGCGTGCTCGAAACGGGTGGGAAGGAGGCCGTCGTCGCCTTGGCGGTGCTGCCCGACGACGGCCAGTTCACGACGGCCCAGAGCATGGCCACCAGCGTCGCCCAGTGGCTGGCCCAGCGGGCGCCGGAATTCGCGGCCTCCCCCAGCGGCTGCTAGCGACTGCCACCCGCTCTACCCGGCGGGACTGATGACGTGCGCGGTCAGGTCTGGCGGCGCGCCCTTGGCGCTGAAGCGGCGCTTCTTGGCGGTCACGCCGGTGGGGTCGAGCGTGCTCAGGGTGTGGTCGGAGACGAGGATCTCGCCGGGCTTGGCCGCCTCGGCCAGGCGGGCGGCGATGTTGACGTCGACGCCGAAGTAGTCGCCGCCGATCTTGCGCGGGCGGCCGAGGTGGATACCGGTGCGCAGCCGCGGCCGGTAGCCGTCGACCTCGATCGCGGCCGTGCGCTCGACCACGGCGAAGGCCGCCGCCGTCGCGCTCGGCCCATCCCAGAAGGCGGCCATGACGCCGTCGCCGAGGCGCTTGACGACCTCGCCCCGGCGGTCGAGGATCGGCGGCTCGGTCGCCGCTGCGAACTCGCGCAGGAGCCGGATCGCCGAGCGGTCTCCCGCCTCCAGGGCCCAGCTCGAGAAGCCGACCAGGTCGGTGAAGAGGATCGCGACGTCGACCTTGCCGCGGCCGCGGTCCTGGGACTCGGCCAGCCGCTGCCAGGCCTGCACCGCGGTCAACCCGAGCTCACCCAGCAGCCCCGGCGTATCACCCCTGGCGCTGACCAGGTGCTGGGCGGCGAGGTCGGCGGGGCGGCCGCGGGCGACCGCGAGCGGGTCGGCGAGCTCGCCACCTCCCAGCGCCCGCTCGCGCGTGCGCCTGGTCGCCTGCACCAGTTTCGGGTGGCGGTTGAACTGTCGCGCGGCCTCGAGAAACCGTCGGCCCCGGCGCTCTTTGGCAGCTTCGTCCATCGGCTGAGCCTAAGTCTCGGGCGCCGGCGATGGCGGCGGGGCGCTTGCGTACGATCCGCCGATGCTGATCGACGGCAGCCCGCTCGAGGCACCCGCCCCGCCGCTGGACGACCTGCTGCGGGTTGGCCTGGAGGCGGAGCCCGACGCGGTCGCCCTGGTCTCGGCCGAGCGCGCCCTGACCTGGCGCGAGCTGCAGGACGAGACCGACCGGCTGGCCGGCGGCTACCGCGGGCTGGGGCTGGAGCCGGGCGACCGGCTGGCCTCGCTGATGCCGAACCGGATCGACCTCGTCGTCCACTACCTCGCCTGCTTCAAGGCCGGGCTGATCGCGACGCCGCTCAACTACCGCTACACCCACCGCGAGATCGACCACGCGCTCGAGGTCAGCGGCGCCAGGGCGCTGCTCGCGCACGCCGAGCGCGGCGAGGACGTGGGGGCGAGCCGGCTCGCCGCGGGGCTGGAGCTGGGGACGATCTCCTACGACGACGAGCGCGGCTTCGCGACTCTGCTCGAGAGCGAACCGCTCGCGGGTGGGGAGGAGGTCGACCCCGCCAGTCCCGCCGTGATCTTCTTCACCTCCGGCAGCACCGGGCCGGCCAAGGGCGTCACCCACACGCGCGAGTCGCTGCGCTGGATGATCGCCAGCGCCGCCTCCGCCTTCGAGCTGGACCCCGGCGACACCTTCCTGCCGGGCTCCTCGATGTCGCACATCGGCTCCTTCCTCTGGGCGCTGAGCATGCTCGCGGCCGGCGGCCGCGTCGTCGTCGCCCGCACCACCGACAGCCACGAGCTGCTGCCGCTGCTGCGCGAGCACCAGCCGAGCGTGATGGCGATGATTCCGGCGGCGCTCTCGGCCCTGGTCCGCGACCACGATCTACGGCCGGGCGACCTCTCCTGCCTGCGGATCTGCCGTTCGGGCTCCGACAAGGTCTCGACCGAGCTGCTGACCGAGTTCGCGGCCGCGGCCGGCTTTCCGATCGTCGAGGGCTACGGGATGACCGAGGTCGGCCTGGCCACGCTCAACCCACCCTCCGGGGTGATCAAGCAGGGCTCGATCGGGCCGCCGATCGGCGGCTACAGCATCGCGATCCGCGACGAAGCGGGCGAGCCGGTCGGGGCCGAGGCCGTCGGCCGCGTCTGGATCCGCACCCGCAGCCGCATGTCCGGCTACTGGGAGGCGCCGGAGGCGACCGCCGAGGTCGTCCTCGACGAGTGGCTCGACTCCGGCGACCTCGCCCGCGCCGACGCCGACGGCTACCTCTGGTTCTTCGGCCGCAAGAAGCAGGTGATCGTCCACGACGGTTCCAACATCAGCCCACTGGAGATCGAGGAGGCGCTGGTCGAGCACCCCGCGATCGCGCTCGCCGGCGTCGTCGGCATCCACGACACCGTCCACGGCGAGAACGTGCGTGCCTACGTCACCCTGCGCGAAGGGGCGGAGCGGCCGACCAGCGCCAACCTGATCGTCTTCTGCCGCGAGCGCGTCGGCTACAAGGCCCCGGAGGAGATCCTCTTCCTCGAGGAGATGCCGCTAAACCCGACCGGCAAGATCGACCGCGCCGGCCTGAAGCGGATGGCCGAAGACCACCTGCACCCACACGGGCTCTGACGGAGTCCCGCGCCGATTAGGAGGTCTAGCGCAGCCAAAGCGCAATCCGCCGGCCGCGCATCCGAGATTCGCCCCACCCCGGTGGGGTAAAGGTCGGATGCGCCCCCGCCATGTGCACGCACGGCAAGGTGCCGCCTAAGATGACTCGCATGGAGGACGCTCTCTCGCGCTACTGCGCCGCCACCGAGGCGGGGGACGTGGATGGGTTCATGGCGACGATGGCGCCTGACGTCGAGGTCGTCTCGCCGATTTCCGGGCGCATGGTCTTCCGCGGTGAGGACGACGTCCGCTTCCTGCTCAGCGCCGTCTACGGGACCTTGAGCTCGCTGCGCTGGCTGCGGACGGTCGGCGAGGGCGAGAGCCGCGTCGCCGTCGGCGAGGCCCGCATCCTCGGGGTCGGGATGACCGATGCGATGGTCTTCGAGCTGGCGCCCGACGGGCGGATCCGGCGGATCGGGCCGCACCTGCGGCCGTGGCTGGCCCTGACCCTGTTCGCGCTCGTGCTCGGCCCCAAGGTCGCCCGCCGCCCCGGAGTCGTCTGGCGGGCCCTCTCCGGCAAGCGCTGAATCGCCGGCTGGCTAGGTCAGAGGCGCCGTTCGGTCGCCTCGTCGAGCTCGCCGTCGTAGTAGCGGTCGAGCACCTGGCGGAAGAGCGCCTCGCTCGGCGCGGCGCGGGCGAACAGGGTCATCGAGGAGTGGAGCTTGAGCGCGTCGATGCTGCCGAGGATCTCGTCGGCGCTCTTCCCGCTCACCCCGAGCAGGGCGTCGGCGCACTCACGCAGGCGCGGCCCCAGGGCCGGGTGGTCGAGGTAGGCCTCCGCCTCGGCGAGCGAGGCGATCGCGTAGGTGCGCGACATCGAGCTCCGGCCGAGCCCGGCGAACTGGGGGAAGACGAACCAGATCCAGTGGCTCGTCTTGCGCCCCGCCCGCAGCTCGGCCAGGGCCCGCGCGTAGGTGCCCGCTTCGTCCTGGGCGTGGACGAAACGGCACAGGGAGTGGGGATCGCCGGTCATCGTGCGTGGCGGCCGGCGATCCCCCGTCGCCTCTACTCGGGCTTGCCCCAGCGGTTGTCGCCGTGGTCGCGGTCGCGACCGTCCTCGACCGCCGGGTCCGCGGCGTAGCCCGCCTGGTCGAGCATCCGGCGCAGGTCGACGATCGTCTGCTCGTCGACGTCCTTGCCACGGGGAGGGTGGAGGACCTCGGTCTCCGGCCCCAGCGTCACCTTGAACTTGCCGTTGTGCTCCTCGGTCACCTCGCCGATCGCCTCCAGCAGCGAGAGCACCTGGCGCCACTCGACGTTGCCGCTCGCCGGGTGGTCGAGGATCTTCGCGACCGTCTCGCGGTGGTGGTTGCTGAGCGTCATCGCCGGCTCAGCCGCCCTGGGCGGCGTATTTGATCGTCTTGCCCGGTTTGCTGCAGATCGTCGGGATGTAGCCGACCGGGACCTCGAATTCGGCGCTCTTGCACTTGTAGTTCTGCGGGTAGCCGGTCGAGCCGATCTTTTCCTGGTTGTAGGAGTCGCGGAGGAATTCGTAGGCGCTCGCGCACGAGGTCCCCTTGACCGAGATCGCTTTGACGACCGCGGTGTAGGTGTTGGTGCCGCCGCTGCCGTCTTCCACCTGGAACTTCACCGGCTTGTTGGCGCAGCTGGCGAAGCTACCCGCGGCCTGCGCGCCCGGGGTCAGCGCCGCCACCAGGGCGATCAGCGCCACCGCGCTCGCGAGGATGCCGATTCCGTACCGCTTGCTCGATTCCATTCAAGGCCTCTCCGGTCGTCGGCGCCCGGTCGGCCCCGATTTCGTGGCTGAGATTACTTGCGCCGGCGCCCGTTCTCACCTCCGTCAATGCCGGAAAGACAACAGAGTGCGTGGGGACGGAGCGGAATCCGGGGCTGAGCCCGGTCGCCAGACAGGGTGGCTGCCAGCGCTGCGCCGCAGTGCGCTCCTGGGGCCCCCTCCAGGTACTCACCCGCTCCAAGGTTTAACTCGCTGTCGTTCGGGTCTCGCCGGGGCGCCTGCTCGATTGAGCAAGGGCCTGAGCCTGGCGCCCGGCTAGCCTCTTGGGATGAGCAAGCCCAGTCCCGCTGTGCGCGGGGCCACCGTCGCCGTCCTCTCCTTCCGCATCGCCTATGGCGCGGCGTTGATGGTCGTGCCGGCAAAGGTGGCCGGCAATCGCTGGCTCGGGGCCGGTGCACGCGAGGCGGCCGCGCAGGTCTCGCTGCGGGGCCTGGGCGCGCGTGAGGTCGGGCTGCACGGGCTGGCGCTGGCCGCTTTCCTGCGCGGTGCGCCGGTGCGGCCGCTGCTCGCGGCCAGCGTCGCCGGCGACCTCACCGACATTGGCTCGACCGCGATCGCCCGCGACGGGCTGCCCGACGGCAGTGCCGCCGCGACCGCCGCGGTCGCCGGCGGATCGGCCCTGCTGACCGCGGTGTTGGCGGCGCTAGTAGAGGACTGAGGCGCGTATTCCTGTCGGATCACGCGTCACTCGACGACCCATCCCTTCGCCGCCTCCAGCTGATCGATGGCGAAGACTCTGACTTCGCCCGGCGCCATCCAGGCGAAGGCGCGCATCGCTTTGGCGACCCACTCCACATCGGTGACCAGCGCGAAGCGCTTCCAGGTGGAGTGATTGCGCACCCAGGCGCCGAGGCCGGTCTTCGCGTCCTCGATCCAGGCTCCGGGCTCCAGGCCGTGGAAGTCGGTCAGGCTGAAGACGAGGCGGATCTCGCCCGAGTCGATTCCCTCCCGCAGGGCGGGCTCGAGCACCTCGCGGTAGTCGTCGCGGCTGAGCTTGCCCGTCGCCCGCAGGCCGATCGTGCCGGCAGGCATCTCTCCGATCCGCTCGATCATCGTCCGGAGCCCCTGCCGCTGATCCAGTTCGCGGCTCGGTAGGGCGGCATCAGCAAGACCAAGCCCATCAAGACGCCGGTCGCGGCGGCGTAGATGAAGAGCTCGGCGACGCCGGAGTTTTCGCCGACCACGTTCTGGCCCATCGCCAGGATCGAGAAGGTGAAGATCGCCAGCGCCAGGGCGCTGAGCAGGAAGCTCTTGCGCCGATCGGGCATGAACTCGAGCCGGACGAGGCTGACGACGACGAGGATGAAGATCAGCGACTCGAGGATGCCGAGGATCGTCCAGGCGGCGTCGATGCCGGGGATCGTGTCGAGGAAGGTGCCGCTGAACTGCTTGGCGATCGGCGGCGGCGCACCGTGGCCGTCGATGATCTTCTCCTTGCCGGCGTAGAAGAAGAGAACGCCGAGCAGCAGGTAGATGCCGGCGAGGACGAGGGCATAGACGACGCCGTCCTCCCAGCGCATGCGGTCTCGCGCTCCGGTCTCGTCGCGGTCCATCGCCAACCCCCTTCGATTCAGTCGCTCGTGGGCTCCTTGGCAAGACGAGATAAAGCCTAGTTCCCAAAGGGTCCATAGGCAAAGAATGTCCGGTTCTGATGGCGCCGCTACAGGGATCGGCGGCGCGCGTCGAATAGCCAAAGATGCCCAACCGCCCGGCAGCATCCCGCGTCCTGTCCACCCGCTTCGCGCTCGCCCTCACCGCCATCGCGGTGGCGGCGCTCGCCCTGCCGGCGATCTCGGCGGCGACGCCGAAGCCCGCTGTGCTGACGCTGAACACCGTCAGGGTGGGAGCGCCTGGGAACCCCTCGGTCGCGATCGAACCCTTCGAAGACGCCCTCTACCGCTCCTGCGCGGAAGTGCCGAGCTCGGAAAAAGAATGCCTGACGGTGGGCGGGGTCAAGTACGTCTACGGGATCGGGCAGGCTGGAGATCACGGTCAAGCAGTGGGTCGACTTCCTCAACACCGTCGATCCTGGCGGAACCGACCCCCACCATCTCTGGGCCGAAAGCGAGAGCTCCACGGCCTGGCCCAAGTACGGCCAGATCGACTTCGCCGCCAGTGTCGGCAAGGGCCGCCATTACTCGGTCGCCTCGCCGGAATGGGCCGACAAGCCCTATGGCTTCGCCAACTTCCTCCGCGCCGCCCGCTTCATCAACTCGCTCTACAACGGCAAGGTGCTGACCAAGGTCAGCAGCAGCGCCGGCGCCTTCGACTACGTCACCTACCGGGTCCGCCTCTCCCGGCAGACGGAGACCGGCATGTACAAGATGGCCGGCAACCGGGCCAAGGGCGCGACCCGGGCGCACAAGACCGGCTTCGTGCTACCGAGCCAGAACGAGTGGATCAAGGCGGCCTACTACGAACCGGGCGGCGGCGGCACCTACTCCTACTGGAAGTACCCGACCAACCCCGGCGTCTTCGGCCAGGGCCAGTCCGACGGTCCGAAGACGACCACGCTGAACCCGAAGAACGGCGACGTCACCAACGCCGGCACGCAGCCGCTGGCCACCTTCCGCGCCGAAGGCGCCGCGGTGCCGAGCTGGTGCCCGCCGCTCTACTCGGCCGAAGCCTGCGCCACCAAGAACCCCTTCGGGCTCCCCCCGGTCGGCTACGAAAAAGCCTTCCAGGGCAGCCTCAGCACGGTCGGCCAGGCGCTGACCACCTCACCCTGGGGCACCCTCGACCAGGGCGGCAACGCGGTCGAGTGGACCGACACGATCGCGCCCGCGCCGACCGGCTCCGGCAAGGGCAAGGTCTGGCGCCGGCTGCACGGCGGCATCGCCAACTCCACCGCCTACCAGCTCTGGATCTCGGCGGTCGGCCTGCAGCCGCAGGACAACTCGTTCGGCACCGCCACTTACCCGTGGCTCGGCTTCCGGATCGGCGCCGTCGGCAACCTCAAGGTCGGCAAGCAGCACTAGAGATCCAAGCCGCCGGGCGCCTCGGCGCCTGGCGGCGCTGCGCTACTGCAGCGGCCGCAGGCGGGTCTTTTCGACCCGGGCGAGTTTGCGTTTGAGGCGCTGGAACTGCTTCTCCTGGGCCTCGGTCCGTTCGTAGCCCTTGTAGGCGAGGTTGGTTTCCTCGAACGGGTCCGTCTTCAGGTCGTACATCTCCCACTGCGGCGGCTTCTTTTTGCGCACCTGGCCGGACACGTCGTGGTATTTGGCGAGCTTCCAGCGCCCTTCGCGGATGCTGACGATGTGGTTCGGCGGTTTCGGGTAGGGCGGTTGCTTCTGCCCGGACTGGAAGTCGTCGTAGGTGAAGACGACGTAGTCCTGGACGCCCTTGGCGCTGTGCGGCTGCAGGACCAGCTTCGAGTAGTCCACCCCCTGCCAGTCGGCCCGGGCGCTCTTCGGCGCCGCCGCCAGGCTGGCCAGCGTCGGCAGGAAGTCGACGTGGGAGACGAGGGCGTCGGTTTCGGCCGGCTTCGGGAACAGCTTCGGGTTCGAGTAGACGAGCGGGACCCGCGTCGCCTCCTCGTAGAAGTTGAAGTTCTTCTGCCGCATGCCGCCGTGGGTAAGGCCCATCTCGCCGTGGTCGGCGGTGCGGACGATCAGCGTGTCCTCGTAGAGCCCGTTCGCTTCGAGCTTGTCGAGGACGTTGACCAGGTAGCTGTCGGAGGAGCGCATCAGGTTGCCGTAGTAGTTCAGGTAGGCCTGCTTTTCGGCTTTGCTTTCGGGCTTACCGGTGAGGTTGAAGATTTTGAGGAATTCCGCCTGGACCGTCGGCTTGGTCGAGAGGTCTTCTTCGTTGGTCTTCGGCAGCTGGATCGAGCCCTCCAGCCAGGAGTCGTCGTAGCCGGCTTCGTTGAAGGTCTTGCTCGGGTAGAAGAGGACGTCGTGCGGGTTGACCAGTGAGATCACCATGAAGAACGGCTGTTCCTTCGCCGCGTTGGTGTCGAGGTACTGGAGGACGCCTTCGTTTTCACCCGTGCCTTCGGAGTCGACGAAGCGGCCGTCGTTGTCGGGGAAGCCGCCACCCGCCTCGGGCACGCTCTGGTTGGCGCCGGCGTCCGGCGGGTTCCAGCGGTCGAAGCCGTACTTTTCGAGGTCGGAGGGTTTCGCGTCTTCGGGCGTTTCCGGCTTCGAGCAGTGCCACTTGCCCTTGTAGATGACTTTGTAGCCGGCCGCCTTCATCACCGTGGCGAGGTTCTTCAGTTCGACCGGCAGGTTGACCTGCGGGTAGCCCTTTTCCGCCGGCATGTCTTCCTCGAGCGTGTATTTGACCCCATGCTGGGCGGGGAAGTAGCCGCTCATCAGGGTCGAGCGGGCGGGGGAGCACATGCAGGCGTTGGTGAAGGCGCGTTCGAAGCTGAGGCCGTGCTGACGCAGCCGCCGCATCCCCGGCAGGTTCTGGCGCAGCCAGTTCGGCGGGAAGTGCTGGATCGCCCGTTCCTGGTCGGTGAGGAAGAGGATGATGTTCATCCCGGCGACGTCGCCCTTCTTGCCTTTGGCGGCGGCGAGCGCCTGCTCGATGCCGGTGCCCTGGGAGAGCAGCAGAGTCCCGGCCGCGGCGGCGCCCGAGCCGAGCAGCTGTTTACGGGTGAGGCCGCTCTGGCGGTCGTCCGACTTGCTCATTTGTTCCTCCGGAAGATGTCGACGGCGTTGCTGACGAACGAGGTCGAGTAGACGTTGCGGCCATCGGGGCTGACTGCGATCGAGCCGGCCCCGCGCAGTGCCTGAGCGCGCGTGCAGCCCGGCACCGACTTCGGCGCGAGGCAGCCGGCGCGCCCTTCCAGCTGCGCCACTTCACCCGATTTGTTGCGGCTGAGGACGGCGATCGCGCCGGTGGCGAAGGCGGCGACGTAGACATTGGCCCCGTCCGGGGAGACGACGAGCCCCTCGGGGGCGCTCAGCGCCTGGCCGAAGGAGCAGCCGACGGCGCGCAGCCAGACCAGGCAGCCGGCGGTGCCGGTCTTCTGGGTCAGGCCCCCGGCAGGGATCGCGCGGGTAAAGGAGGTGACGCTGTTGCTGAGCAGCGAGGTGACGTAGACGTCCTTGCCGCCGGGACTGACCGCGACCGCGTTGGCGCCTTTGAATTCATAGCCGTTGGTGCAGCCGGTGAGCGGGGTGCTGACGAGACAGCCACTGCCATCGGTGGCCTGGGCCAGGGCACCGGTGGAGGGATCGCGGGCGAGGACCGCGACCGCGTTGGAAGAGGCGCTGCCGGTGTAGACGCCGGTGGAGGTGACCGCCAGCCCCTCGATCGCCCCCAGGCCGATGCCGACGGCGCAGCCGCTGACGGCTTCGGCGATGCAGCCGGCGCTGCCCGACGGCTGGGCCAGGGCGCCGGAGGTGGGGTCGCGGTTGAAGGTCACCACCGCGTTGCCGGCGAAGGCGCCGACGTAGACGCTGAGCCCGTCGGGGCTGATCACGACCACGTCCGGGTCGATCAGGGCGCGGCCGTTGGAGCAGGCCGGAACCGGCAGGCCGGAGATGCAGCCGAACCCGGCCGGCAGCTGGGTCAGGGCGCCGCTCTTCGGGTTGCGGCTGAAGACGGTGAGCGAGCTGGCCCCGCGCGAGGCCGCGTAGACGCTGCGGCCGTCGGGGCTGACGGCGACCGAGTTGGGGCCGATGAGTCCGACCGCGGCGGTGCAGCTGCTCGGCCCCTGGGTGGCGATGCATCCCGCCGGCCCCTTGGGCTGTTTCAGCTCGCCGGTCTTCGCGTTGCGCCTGAAGATCGCGATCGCGTTGCTTTTCGATGAGGCGACGTAGACGTTCCTGCCGTCGGGGCTGACCGCGATCGCCCGCGAGCCGAAGCCGACGCCGGGCCCCTTGAGGGCGCGGGCGGAGCCGCATTTGCCGGACGGGGCCGAGCGATCGACCAGACATCCCTTGGTGCCGGCGAGCTGGTGCAGCGCGCCGCGGGGCGGCGCCGGCTTGCTCTGGGGCGGCGCCGGCGTTTTCGCTTCCGGCTTTGCCGCGCCGCCGGCGGCGGCTGGGAGCATCAGAGCCACGAACAGGGCGAGCGCGATGAGCAACGGCGAGGCGGAGTGGTGGTGGATGTCTGAGGAACGCATATGCCGGGTCGATCTCGCTGCCCGCGTTGCGGTCGACAGCTGAGCTCGCGGCGAGCATAGTCACCGCCTCGGGCGTCAGATCAGTTTTCCTGTGGAATCAGGTGCTCGATCTCGAAGCCGTGTTCGCTCCGCAGCCGCGCCGCGATCAGCGAGCGGTGGCAGGCGACGGCGTCGCGCTCGACGCAGAGCAGGGCCGCCTTATTCGTGCCGATCCAGTTGACGATCGGCGCGAGGTCGACAGGGTCGAGGATCTGCTCTATATAGAGACGGCTGTACTCGGGAGCGAGGACCGTGCGCGAGCGCTTGCCCTCGCCGCGCCGGTCGTCCTCGCGGTACTGCAGTTCGCGCATCGCGGTGGTCGGCGCCAGCTCCTTCAGGTGGGTGTATGCGATTCCGGCCTCGCTGAGAGCGGCCTGCAGGCGGCCGGCGTTGGCCCAGGCGTACTCGCTGCCACGCACGCCGCGGCGCTGGCGCACGTCGAGCAGCAGGTCGATCTCCGCCCCCGCCAGGGCGGCGAGGAACGAGTCGCGGTCGAAGCCGTAGACGCCGATCGTCGCGATCGCGCCTGAACTCGCAGCATTAGTCATGCCCTGGCATGCACAATGCTGCGAGTTCGCCGGTCACTCACCCCACCTGCTCGGTCGGCCGGATCAGGATCTCGTTGAGGGAGACGTGGCGGGGGCGGGTGACGGCGTAGGCGATCGCGTCGGCGATGTCCTCCCCCTGCAGCATCTCGATGTCGGCGAAACGTTCCCGCACCTGCTCCCTGACTCCGTCGCGGATGTGGTCGGAGAGCTCGGTGTCGACGGCACCCGGCTCGACGATCGTCGACCTGATCCGGCGGCCGGCGAACTCCTGGCGGAAGGACTCGCTGAAGGCGCCGACTCCGTGCTTGGTCAGGTTGTAGACGCCGGAGCCCGAGCGGGCGATGCGGCCGGCGACGGAGCTGACGTTGACCACGTCGGCGCAGCCGCGCTCGGAGTCGGCCGCCGCCGCGAGCAGGTGCGGGACGGCGGCGTGGGTGGTGTTGATCAGCCCCTTCAGGTTGAGGTCGATCATCCGGTCCCACTCCTCGGTGGGGGCGTCCTCGATCGGCCCGAGCAGCATCTGGCCGGCGTTGTTGACGACGATGTCGAGCCGGCCGAGCTCCGCGACGGTGCGCTCGACCGCGGCGATCGCCTGCTCTTGGTCGGTGATGTCGGACTCGATCGCCAGCGCGGTGTGGCCGTCGCCGCCGATCTCGCCGGCGAGCCTCTCCAGGCGGTCGAGACGGCGGGCCGCCACCGCGACCTTGGCGCCCGCGCCGGCCAGCGCCCGCGCGGTCGCCTCGCCGATGCCGCTGCTGGCGCCGGTGACCAGCGCCACGGTTCCATCAAGTGAGCTCGGCATCGGTTCCCTTCGGTCGTTTTGCTCGGTTTCGCTACCTCGCTTTCACGCTACTCCCCTGGTTTTGCCGGCCGGAAACGTGTCCGCCCCTAGCGCCCGGTGAAGGAGAAGTGGAAGGGATCGGCCGCGCCCAGGAGGTTTTTCAGCGGCGAGCCGATCTGCGTCTGGACCGCGGCGAAGCGGGTGTAGTCCTGGACGTCGATCGCGCCCCAGCTCGGCGGCCCGAGTTGTGAGTGGTTGGAGGTCTGGCCGGCGCAGCGGCCCGGGCAGGTGGGAGCGCCACATGTGCCTGTGCACAGCGATTCGCTGTAGGCGGGGGAGCGGTAGCCGGAGTTGAGGTCGCCGTCCCAGCCGTTGTCGACGGATTTCTGCAGCCAGTTGACCGTCTTGCCGTCGGGTCCGACCCGCGCGCCGACCATCCAGGAGGCCACTTCGAAGCCGCCCCATTTGCTTACCCCGTCGGCATCTTCGGGCGGGTGGTTGTGCTCGTCCCGCATCTTCGCGAAGTTCTTGCGCCGGTCCTCGCTGCGTTTTTTCATCTCCTCGGTGCGGGGGCCGTCCTGGGCGATGATCGCGAACACCGGCTCGCCGATGTGGCCGTCGCCGATCTCCTTCAGGTGCTCGGTCGAGAGCCCCTGCCAGGAAGCGGCAAGGCGGGCGGCTTTGAAGGTGAGGGGGCCGGCGACGCCGTCCACCTTCACCTGCAGCCAGTCGAGCTCCGCCTTGTTCAGCGTGCTGTTGACGTGTTTCTGCAGCTGCTTCACGACCTCGTCGCTCTGGTTCATCTTTACCGTGCTCACGCTTCCTCCTACTCGAGACATCCATGGACAAGACAGTGCATTTAAGAATATCTGAGTACTAGAGTGTCGGCGAACACACGGCATTTCACCGGTTAACACCGTAGGCTGCTCCGGTGTCACCTGAGAAAAAAGGTCAGGGTGAGGTTGGGGGCGGGGGCCCGGCGCCACTGTGCTTCGTGGTGATGCCCTTCGGGGTGAAGCCGGACGGTCAGGGCGGCTCGGTCGAGTTCGATGCCGTCTACGAGAAGCTGTTCGCGCCGGCGGTGCGGGAGGCCGGGTTGGAGCCGCTGCGCGCCGACCAGGAGGTGGTCGGCGGCATCATCCACAAGCCGATGTTCGAGCGGCTGATCCTCGCCGACTACGCGATCGCCGATCTCACCACGGCCAACCCGAACGTCTTCTACGAGCTGGGTGTGCGGCACGCGGTGCGGCCGTACTCCACCGTGCTCACCAGCGCCGAGTCCAAGCGCATCCCGTTCGACCTCGCGCCCGACCGTGTGTTGCCCTACTCGCTCGACGATCGCGGTCGCCCGGCGGATCCGGAGGCCGATCGGCGGGTCATCGTCGAGGCGCTGCTCGCCGCCCGTGCCGCCGCTGCCGCCGACAGTCCGGTCTTCCAGCTGATCAAAGGAATGCCGACGCCGAAGATCGACCGGCTCAAAACCGACACCTTCCGCGAGGAGGCCGTGTACTCGGCGGCGGCCAGAGAGCGGCTGGCCGCGGCCCGCGCCAAGGAGGGCGAGCCCGCCAGGAAGGCCCTGCGCGCGATCGAGGACGAGCTCGGCCCTCTGGCGAACGTCGAGGCAGGGGTGCTGGTCGACCTGCTGCTCTCCTATCGGGCGACGAGCTCGTGGGAGGACATGGCCAGGCTGGTCGAGGCGATGCCGGAGGCGATTCGCCGCACGGTGCTGGTGCAGGAGCAGTACGGCTTCGGCCTCAACCGCGCCGGGCGCAGCACAGAGGCGGAGCGGGTGCTGCAGGCGGTCCTCGACGAGCACGGGCCCAGCAGCGAGACGCTGGGCCTGCTCGGCCGCGTCTACAAGGACCGCTGGGAGGCGGAGCGGGGCGATTCGCCGCTGGCCGCCGCCGGCCACCTCGACCGCGCGATCGACACCTATCGGGCCGGCTTCGAGGCCGACTGGCGCGACGCCTACCCGGGGGTCAACACCGTGACCCTGATGGAGATTCGCGAGCCCGGCGGCGAGGAGCAGCAGCGGCTCCTGCCGGTGGTCCAGTACGCGAACCGGCGCCGGATCGCCGGGCGCAGCGCCGACTTCTGGGACCAGGCGACCAGGCTCGAGCTGGCGGTGGTGCAGCGCGGCCAGGAGGAGGCGAACGGCGCGGCGCGGGCGGCGCTGGCGGCGGTTCGCGAGAGCTGGGAACCCGAGAGCACCGCCCGCACCCTCGCCTTCATCCGCGAGTCGCGCGCCGAGCGCGGCGAGGCGCTTGCCTGGGCCGATGAGATCGAGCGTGAGCTGCGCCGGGTGGCGGGCGATGGCTGAGGGCGCGGACCCGGCCCAGCGGGCGGAAGCGTTCGTCGCCGGCGGCGAAGCGAGCTTTGCCGCCGTCGCGGCGCTGGTCGGGGAGCTGCGGGCCGCACGGCGGCTCGGCCCGGTCGGGCCGCTGCTGATCGCCGCCGGCCGCCGCGCGATCTACGCCGGCTGGGAGCCGGGCGAGCGGCGAGAGCTGGCGGTGCTGCTGCGCGACAACGGGCAGTTCGGCTACGCCCGCCGCCTCTTCGGCCAGATCCGCGAGAGCGGGGACAGCGAGGAGTGCCGCCAGCAGCAGGCGCTCTGCACCTACAAGGACATGGAGCTGCCGGCCGCGCGCCGGCTCGACCGGGCGCTGGAGATCCTCGCCGAAGGGGGGCCGGTCGAGCAGAGCACCGACGCCGAGACGCTCGGCCTCGCGGGCGCGATCTACAAGCGACGCTGGGAGACGGAGGCCAGGCGCGCCGACCTCGAAAGCGCGCTCTGGTGCTACGAGCGCGGCTACGCGCAGACGGGGGACCCCGGCCGCGAGTACGCCGGCATCAACGCCGCCTTCGTCGCCGATCAGCTGGCGACGCTGGAGCGGGAACGGCTGGGCACCTCGGCCGAGGCGCGCCGCCTCGGCGAGCGGGCCGACGCGATCCGGACCGAGCTCGTCGCCGCGGTCGGCGGCGGCGATGGCGGCTGGGCGGACGCGACGCTGGCCGAGGCCCACTTCGGCCTCGGCCGTCCCGAGCAGGCCTGCGAGGCGCTAGCACGGGTGCGCGAGAAGACGGAGGAGATCTGGCGGCTGGAGTCGACCGCGATGCAGCTCGCCGCGCTCGCCCGGCTGCGCGGCCTCGATCCGGCAGCCCCGCTGGAAGCCCTGCTCGGCGAGGCGGCCGGGGCGCTCCGGCGCGGCTGGGCCGGGAAGGTGGGCGTGGCCCTCTCGGGCGGCGGCTACCGGGCCTCGCTGTTCCACATCGGCGTCCTTGCCCGGCTGGCGGAGCGCAACGCGCTGCGGCGGGTGGAGGTGCTCTCCTGCGTATCGGGCGGCTCGATCGTCGGCGCCTACTACTACCTGAAGCTGCGCCGGCTGCTGGCCACGAAAACGGACGCCGAGGTCACCGCCGCCGATTACGTCTGCCTGGTCGCCGAGCTGGCCGAGGAGTTTCTCGACGGCGTGCGCAGGGACCTGCGCGGCAAGCTGGTCACCAACCTCGGCGACGACCTGCGGATGCTGACGCCGGGTTACTCGCGGACCGACCGCGTGGCCGAGTTGCTGGAGCAGCAGTTCTACTCGCGGATAGAGAAGGACGAGGGCGCCGAGCCCGGCAAGCCGTGGCGGATGTCGGACCTCTACGTGGCCCCGGCCGGGCGCGGCGAAGACTTCTCGCTGCGCTCCGAGAACTGGCTGCGCGAGGCGAAGGTGCCGATCCTCGTCCTCAACGCGACCTCGCTCAACACCGGCCACGGCTGGCAGTTCACCGCTTCCTGGATGGGCGAGCCCCCGGTCGGCGTCGACGAGAAGGTCGACGCCAGCCGGCGACTGCGGCGCGTCTACTACCGCGACGCCCCCGGCAGGCACGGCGAGCAGTCGCTGGCGCAGGCGGTCGCGGCCTCGGCCTGCGTGCCGCCGCTGTTCCCGCCGGTCACGATCGCCAAGCTCTACGACGACCTCGACGTCGAGCTGGTCGACGGCGGCGTCTACGACAACCAGGGCGTCGCCAGCCTGCTCGAGCAGGACTGCACGGTGGTCCTGGTCAGCGACGCCAGTGGCCAGGCCCCCGACGCGGAGCACCCGTCACGGCGCCTGCTGGGGGTCGCGCTGCGCTCCAACTCGGTGCTGATGAGCCGGGTGCGGCGGGCCCAGTACAGCGAGCTCGGCGACCGCCTGCGCTCGGGCGTGCTGCGCGGCCTGATGATCGTCCACCTGAAGAAGGGCCTGCCCGCCCCGCCCCGCGACTGGAACGGCTGCCAGGAGCCCTACAGCCCCGAAGACGACGCGCTGCCGCCGGCGGACTCGCAGGGCGAGTCTCTCTACGGGATCGACCCGGACGTCCAGCGCGCCCTGGCCGAGCTGCGCACCGACCTCGACGCCTTCTCCGACGACGAGGCCTACTCGCTGATGGCCGCCGGCTACGCGATGGCCCGGCGCGAGCTGCCGGCGGCGATGCCCGACCTGCCGCCGGACCCGGCGCTCGAAGCGGCGGTCGAGTGGCCTTTCGCGGCCGCCCTGGGTCGGCTCGCCGAGCCCGAGCGCGACGGCAAGAGCCTCGTCGACGCCCTGGTTCCCGGCCACGCGCGCTTCTTCCGGGGCATCGTCGCCTGGCGCCGGCGCCGCGGCAAGGGTGGCTGAGTTGTGAGGAGCTGGTTTGGCGATGGTCCAATGAGCGAAGGGAGATGGAGATGAGCGCTACCGACGTGGTGATCAGCTACCGGCGGGAGGACTCGGGCGATGCCCATCGCCTGCGGGAAAAGCTCGGCCTGCATTTCGGGGCGAGCCGGATCTTCATGGACGTGACCGGGATCCGGGCGGGGGAGAACTTTCCCGGGGCGATAAACGAGGCGATCGAGGGCTGCAAGGCGGTGGTGGCGCTGGTGACGCGGAACTGGGGCGCCGACCTGGCGAACGACGACGACTGGGTGCGGCGCGAGCTGCGCGAAGCGCTCCAACGGGGGCGGCCGATCGTGCCGGTCCTCCTGCGCGGCGCCGAACTGAGCTCCTCGGAGCTGCCGCCGGAGATCGCTCCGGTGGCCGAAATACACGCCGTGTCGTTGAGCGACCGCGACTACCGCGACGACGTCGGGGAGCTGATCGAAGCGCTGGAGCAGTACGTCGGCCCACCGGTCCCAGGCACGGCTTACCCAGAGATCCCGGCGACGGCGCGGGCCGAGGCGCGGGCGATGTGGGAAGCGGTGGAGACGCCCGAGCGGACGGAGAAGATGCTGCTGGCCGCGATCGCCGAGTCGGACCTCAGGGTCACCGGTCGGGCCGACGACGAGCTATTGCTCGCGGGCGGCGACAAACTGAAGGCGAGGCTGCTCGGCGTGGTCAGCGGGCCGGAGTCGAGGCTGCCGCTGAACGGGCGGGCCCGGATCCGCGACCGCGGCAGCTCGGTCACGATCGAGGTCCTGCTCGAGGAGGACCTCGGCGGGGTCGGGTTCGGCATGGTCCACGGCCGCTACGAAAGTCGCCTCAACAACGTGATCACCGCCCTGCGCAAGGCGACCGGGTCGGACTAGAGGGTCAGGGCGCCTCAGCGGGGAGCGGCCGCGGCGCCGAGCGCCGGCGCTCGGCCGCGACCAGGGTCGTGAGCGTGGCGCCGACGATGACGACGGCGGCCACGGCGAAGCTGAGCACGGTCTGCGACCTGGTGGCGGAGTAGTCCCAGCCGATCCAGTTGATGAGGACGACGAACATGCCGCCGCCGACGAGGCCGGCGGCCAGGCCGACACCGAGGGAGGGCGGGCGCCAGAGGGCGCCGATCAAGACGCCGAGGATGCCGCCGGTGACCGCGAAGGACACCACCTGGTAGCGATTCGCCGTCGGGCTGGTCTGGCCGAGTTCGCCGAGGATGACGGGGAAGGCCCAGATCGCGCCTCCGAGCACGCCGGCCAGCGCCCCCGCGAAGAGCCCGATCGCGCCGAGGCGCAGTAGGTCGGTTCGTTGTGTCCGGAGCCCGAGCCAGAGCGCCAGGGCGGCTCCCGCCAGGGCCCAGGTCCCCGTCCGTCGCGCGATCACGCCGGCGATTTCGGTCGCGTGGCCGTCTCCCTGCAGGACCGGGTCGAAGAGCCAACGGGCGGCGTAGGCGGCGAGGGCCGCGACCAGGATCCCTTCCAGGATCGGCCGTGGGGAGAACCGGCTCGGGGTCGGAGTGGGGGTGGGGCCCGGAGGCGGCGGCGAGGGCAGCGGCGTCACCGGCTCGGGCGGGACGGCGTCCGCCAGCAGTTTGTCGAGGGCGCTGTTGAGCCGGCCGACGTCATTGCGCCAGCGCACGTCGGTCAGTTCCACCGCGTTGCGGCGGGTGATCGCCTGCAGCTCCGGCGGCAGACTCTCGCGTCTGGGCATCTTGCCGCCGCCGACGAGCACCGGGATCGCGGTCACCTCGGGACGGCGGATCGCGGTTTCGAGCTCGAGCCGGACGAAATCTTCAGGATCGACGATCCGCGGGTCGCCGTCTTCGTCCGCGACGGTCGCCCAGCTCGGGCCCATGACGACGATCAGGACCTTGCAGGCGGACACCACTTCGGTGATCCGCTGGACGAAGTCGACCCCAGGCGGGAGGTCGACGTCCATGAACACGTTGCTCTCTCCGAATCGCTGCACCATCGCGTCGTAAAGGCGCCCGGCGTGCGCTCCGGTCTCCTGGCGCCGGTAACAGATGAAGACCTTCGGCGTGGAGCCCGCCGGCCCGGGACTCACTTTTCACCGCCCGCCGGTTTGCCCGTCGCTTCGCGCTGGGAGACCCAGGCCGCGTTCTCCTGGGAGACCAGGCTCTCCACCTGTTCGGCCAGCAGCGCTTCCGGGTTCGGGGCGTCCGCGTAAGGCCCCGCGTGGGCCAGGTAGAGGAACTGCTCGTGCTTGAGCCGCTCGCAGGTGGCCCGGTAGGAGGTCCAGTTCTGCTGGTACTGCTGCAGCTGCTGCAGTCCCTCGAGGATCACGATCAGCGCCCCGCCGGCGCCCAGCAGCCAGTCCGCGGCGGACGCCGCGGCGGCCACCGGGATCGCCGCGGCGGTGACGATCTGGGCGATCTTGAAGCGCTTGAACCAGTCCTGGTTGTGCCCGCTTTTCTTGTCGTACCAGGCAATCTGATCTTGGAGCCGCAGCCAGGCCGGCGAGCCTTCGAGGGCGGCGCTCTCTCCTTGGCCCAGGATTTTCTCAGTAGTAGGGATTCCCACAGTGATCGTGGGTGTATCCCAGACTCACACCGCTTGTCAAGCGGACGGCGCATCGGAGATTCGCCCCAGCCCGCTGGGGTCAAGGTCGGATGCGCCGGCTGGACCGACGTCCTAAGCCTGGGCGGGCAGCGCCAGTGCCGCTGCCCTGAGATGCAGCTCCTCGACCCGTTCGCGCTGGCCGGAGGCGCGCTCGGCCAGCGCCGCGAAGTCGAGCCCGTCCCGGCGCTCGCCGAGGCTGGACTCGAGTGCCTCCCAGAGCCGGATCTGCCCGGTGAGGCCGATGTACAGAAGCTCCAGCTCGACCAGGCGGCTGAGCGGGGCGTAGCCGGTCAGCCGGCCGTTGAGCTTGAAGCGGCCCAGCTTCTCGCCGAGCCAGGCGCCGGCCGGCTTGAGGCGGCGGCGGGGGAGTCCCAGCTGCTTCATCGTCCCTTCCAGGGTCTCGCGGTCGGCTTCGATCTCGGTGCAGAGCCGCGCGGTCGGGGGACCGAAGCTGTCGTCGTCGGCGTTGCTGGATCGCAGCCTGCGCGCCAGCTCCACCCCCACGGTCGCGCCCGCCAGGTGATCGTTCATGTAGATGGAGAGTGGGCTCTTCACAGGGATCCGAGTACGGCGGCCATGGTGGCTCCTCGTTGATCCGATCGAGGCCTGGGCCTCGAAGGGTCGGTAGACGGTCAGGCAGACAGGTACCCGCAACGGGTTCACCCAATCGACCGGAAAGGACTCGCGGATCGACTTCAGGGCCACTGTTCGCGCCGTCAGGCGCAATGCCCGGCAGATGCCGCGCTGGGCGCTGCCGTTCTACTGGCTCTCGGTCGCGTGCATCCTGCTCTTCGCCGGGCCGATCTGGCTGGTCGGCGCCTTCTGCATGTCGATGCGGCCCCTTTATGAGGGGCGTGGCGCCGGGAACTGAGAAGCCGGGTGGTACGGTCGCCTCAATCGATGGACGCTTCTACGGGAGAGATGAAGACGGTGCTGGTCACCGGCGGCTCCGGATTTCTCGGGGGCTGGTGCGTGGCCGAGCTGCTGCGACGCGGCTACCGGGTGCGCACGACCGTGCGGGATCTCTCGCGCGAGACGGAGGTGCGCGCCAAGGTCGCGGCCCAGGTCGACGCCGCCGACCGCCTCTCAGTTCATGCCGCCGACCTCCAGAGCGACGAGGGTTGGGAGCGGGCGGTCGCGGGCTGCGATTACGTGCTCCACGTCGCCTCCCCGTTCCCGTCGGCACAGCCGAAGGACCCCGACGAGCTGATCGTGCCGGCCCGCGAGGGGACCCTGCGGGTGCTGCGAGCGGCGCTCGAGGCGGGCGTCGAGCGGGTCGTCCTCACCTCCTCGGTGGCCGCGGTCCGCGGCGGCGTCAAGAGCGCGCCGGCGCCGCTGACCGAGGCGGACTGGACCGACGGCGACAACGCCGAGCTGCAGCCCTACACGCGTTCCAAGACGCTGGCCGAGCGGGCCGCCTGGGATCTGGTCGCCGAGCGCGGGGAGACCGCGAAGCTGGCCGTCGTCAACCCCGGCGCGATCCTCGGGCCGGTGTTGGGCGCGGAGAGCTCTACCTCGCTGGGGATAGTCGAGCGGCTGCTGAAGGGAATGCCGGGCACGCCGCGGATCGGCTTCAGCGTCGTCGACGTCCGCGATGTCGCCGACCTCCAGATCAGGGCGATGACCGCCCCCGAGGCCGGCGGCGAGCGCTTCATCGCGGTGGCCCGCTTCCAGTGGATGGCTGACATCGCCGCCGTCCTGCGCGAGCGCCTCGGCCCGGCGGCCGCCAAGGTTCCCAAGCGCGGCGTCCCCGACTTCGTCGTGCGGGGGATGGGGCTCTTCGACCCCAGCGTGCGTGCCATCGCCGGCCAGCTTGGCGAGAAGGTCGAGCTCTCGAGCGCGAAGGCGGAGTCGACCCTCGGTTGGCTGCCGCGCCCGGTCGAGGAGACGATCGTCGATTGTGCCCGGAGCCTGAGCGGTGTCTAATGCCAAGCGGCCGCAGCGCTGATCGCGCCTGCCGAGGAGAAGACGATTCCGCCCACCAGGTCCTGATCGAACCGACTCCTGTCGGCCGCCTCCACCACGGCGGAGATGACGTCGGCGATGTCAATCGCCGCCGCGGCCGCCGCGGCCGGCCGGCGTAGCCGCGGCCAGCGCCAACTCGCGAGGCCGAGCGCTCCGACCCCGATCAGGTGAGCGCTGAAACCACGAACGAAGAGTCGCGCCTCGGGACGATCGTCGATCTCCGGGGTCAGACGCAGCTTCGCCATCGCCGCCGGCGCCAGGAGACCACCGAGTCCGTAGCCGAGGCGGATTGCCACGTTGACCGCCAACAGAGCGTCGCTACTCGCCTCTCGATTCATCGGCCCTGCTCCACGAGTCCGCCCACCTCGTTGCGATTGATGTGTCGGGCAGCGTGCCCCGGGGCCGATGATAATCAGCGACAAGCGGCCGGTGCTCACGAAACAATTAGGCGACGCCCATCTCCTCTATATCTGTCGCCTCTACGGTCGCTGCATGACCAAGCGATCCAACACCGATCGACCGATCGGCGCCTACCTCGCCGAGCTTGCGAGGGACGCGCGGCATTCGGCTCTCCCGCGGCGGCTCCCTGTCGGGACCGGCCGGCCGTCGCCGATGAAGGTGCCCGCGGCCGGCAACAGCAGCCCGAACGAGCCGAGCGCTTATCGCTTAGCGACGGAGCTGACGTAGAAGAAGCCCGCCAGGAAGCGCTTGGTCTCGACCCTGCCGTATTCGGCGAGGTCGCTCCAGGGATCGGAGTAGGCGTCGCCGGGGGCGTACTTGACGAGAAGTCGGGCGATTGGATCGAGCAGGCGGTAAGGCCCGCCCTGGGTCAGCCCCATGTCCATGACGACGACGCGAGAGGAGGGGCGCAACCGCTCCCAGGCCCGCGCCAACGCGGGCCGTGGCTCGGGCATGGCCGAGTAGCTGAGGCTGAACAGCACGCCGTCTACGTCACGGTCGACTTCGAGCTGAGTGGCGTCCTGTTGGAGCAACTGGACATTCGACCAGCCGTGGCGCTCGATCAGCTTGCGTGCCTCGGCCAGCATCCCGGGCGAGGCATCGACGCCGATCACGGTTCCGCTCGGGCCGACCGCCTCAACCAGGTAGGGGAAGTTGCGCCCGCTGCCGGCGCCGATCTCCAGAACGGTGTCGCCGGGCTTCAATCCGAGTGCGGCCACGGCTCTGCGGCGGGCCGGGGGGAAGACGAGGTACAGCGGCTCCAGCGTGCTGTAGAAGCGGGCTATGCGGTCGTAGCGCCTGGTGTTGGCACTTTGGGATCTGCGGGTGGGGTGGGCTTCGGGAGCGTCCATGAGGAGACCTTATACTACGTATCTGTAGTAGATTGCAGGATGGATGGATGGCGAGAAACTCAGCCGTAAGGACTTCGGCCCACTCGAGAGCGAGGTCATGGACGCGGTGTGGCGTGCTGCTCGCCCCGTGGCCGTCCGAGAAGTCGTCGACGCCTTGAACGAGTCCCGTTCCGAGCCCCTCGCCTACACGACCGTGATGACGGTGATGAGTCGCCTGGCCGAGAAGAGCGTGCTCAGTCGCCGCAAGGTCGGCCGTGGCTACGTCTACGAGGCGAACGCCCCGGATGCCGCCGGCATCGCGGTCAAAGACGTGCTGCGCGCCTATGGCGATGTGGCGGTGGCTCACTTCGTCGACGAGGCGCGCTCTGACCCAGCCCTCCGCCGTCGCCTGCGGAGATTGCTTGACGATGCCGATGGATAGCGCCACCCGCAACTTCCTCGGCCTGGTGGGCATTTCCGCGACGCTTGCCGCCTACCCCGCCTGCGGATTCGTCGTCTACGTGTTGGTTCCGCTCCTCGGTGCTTCCCCGGGAGCGTTGGCGCACCTCGGCCCGGTCTGTCTTTTGCCGGCCATCGTTCTCATCGCCTTGGTCGGTACGTCCGCTGGTCTTGCGTTGAGGACGCTAGGCCTCCAGTCGTCAGCCTCTCGCCGTCTTTCGCGGCGGATACGAGGCCTTGCGCTCCCTGCGCCTCCCGAGCTGTCGGTCGCGGCGAAAGCGGCCGGACTGGACGGTCGGGTGGCGGTGCTGGATTCTCCCGGGCAGTTTTCCTTCGTCTACGGACTCCTCGTTCCCCGCGTCGCCATCGGTCGGGGGTTCCTCGAAAGCCTCACGGCCGAGGAGCTTCGAGCGGCGCTTGAGCATGAGCGTTACCACGTGCGGCACTTGGATCCACTTCGCGCCCTGCTCGGCAAGGCGCTGACCGAGGCGTTCTTCCTCTTGCCCTCGCTCGAGGTGCTGCGCCTTCGCTACGAGGTCGGCCGCGAGCTGGCGGCCGACCGTCGCGCCGAGCGGGTCTGTGGTCGTCGGCCGCTTCTCGGGGCCTTGCTGAAGGCGCTGGAGGAGCCGGGTCGCGAGCCGGTCATCAGCGCTTCGCTCGCGGACTCCGGAACCCTGGACGCGCGTATCTCTTGCCTTGAAACAGGGCAGGCACCCGCGCTTGTGTCCGCCGGCATTCCGAGCTTGCTGATGTCGGCGCTCGGCACCTGCTCTTTTCTCTTGTTGCTGATCGCGGCGGTGGTCGGCCTCGGTGGCACCTCGGCACTTGCCGGCATGGCCGCCGACGAACTCAGTGCAAGCGGGACTCTTCTGGGCGCCTTGTGTGCCGCACCCGTCGTCGCTTTGGTCGGCGCGATCTACTGGCGCCTGGCGAGGCGAGCGGGCGAACCTCTCACAATCCGGCGGCGAACCGGACGAAGTGCCGTATCGCGGTCGGGGTCTTCTGAGTCCGGGATAGCATGAGCGGCCATGAGGATGCGCGCCGCAGTTCTGGAGGGGTTCGGGCAGCCGCTCGGGGTGCAGGAGGTGGAGCTGGCTGAGCCGCGCGCGGGCGAGGTGCTGGTCCGCCTCGTCGCCTGCGGCGTCTGCCACACCGACCTCTACACCGCCTCCGGCGCCGACCCCTCCGGCTACGCGCCGGCGGTGCTCGGGCACGAGGGCGCCGGGGTGGTCGAGCGGGTCGGGCCCGACGTCACCTCGTTGGCCGAGGGCGACCACGTCGTCACCCTCTTCTCGCCCCAGTGCGGCGAGTGCGTGCACTGCGTCGACTCGCGGACCAACCTCTGCATGGCGATCCGCGCTGAGCAGAACGAAGGGCACCTACCCGATGGCACGACCCGGATCTCCCGCGGGGGAGAGGAGATCCGCCACTTCATGGGCTGCTCGACCTTCGCCGAGTACACGGTGATGCCGGAGATCGCCCTCGCCAAGGTCAATCCGGAGGCGCCGTTCGAGCACGTCTGCCTCTTCGCCTGCGGGCTCTCGACCGGGCTCGGCGCCGCGATCAACACTGCCGCGGTGACCGCGGGCAGCACCTGCGTCGTCTTCGGCGCTGGGATGGTCGGCCTCGGCGCCGTCGCCGGCTGTCGCCTGCAGGGGGCCGAGCGGATCGTCTGCGTCGACCTCTCGCCGGAGCGGCTGGAGCTGGCCCGCGGCCAGGGCGCCACCGACGTCATGGTCGGCGGCGAGGACAGCGTCGAGGCGATCCTCGAGATGACCGGCGGCTTCGGGGCGGACTACACCTTCGAGGCGACCGGAAGCGTCAAGGTGATGCGCCAGGCGGTTGAAGCGGCGCGCATGGCTTGGGGCCTCTGCACGGTCGCCGGAGTCGCCGGCAAGGGGGAGACCCTGGACATCGTCCCCCGCTTCCTGATCACCGGCCGTCGCGTCGCCGGCTCCTCCTTCGGCGGCGTCAAGGGCCGCGACCAGGTCCCGGTCCTGGTCGAGCGGGCGCTGGCCGGCGAGATCGACGTCGCCCCCTTCATCTCCCACCGCATCTCCCTCGACGAAGTCAACCGCGGCTTCGAGCTGATGGAGGCCCAGGACGGCATCCGCAGCGTCATCGAGTTCAGCTAGTCCTCCAATGCCGCCGAGTGCGCCAGGCTCGGGGCTCTCGCGAGATGCGACGGCCTGGCCGATCTCGCAGTCGAGATCTTTCCGCGGTTCGCAATCCACGCATTTAGTGGAAAGGGAACCGCGGAACTTCGAGGGGATTAGTTGGGCTAGCACCATGAAGAGTCGATCGTTTCTTGACACGTGACCAGAAGGTCACCTATAGTTCGGCCCATGGACGAGGTCTTCAAGGCGCTGGCCGACCCGACCCGGAGGAGCTTGCTCGACGAGCTCTTCGAGCGGGACGGCCAGACGCTGAGCGAGCTCGAGGGGCGGTTGCCGATGTCGCGCTTCGGCGTGATGAAGCACCTCAAGCTCTTGGAGGGGGCGGGCCTCGTGACCACCAAGCGTCGCGGTCGCGAGAAGCTCCACTTCCTCAACCCCGTCCCGATCCGGCTCGTCTACGAGCGCTGGGTCAGCAAGTACTCCGAGTCCTGGGCCGCCGGGCTCAGCGCGCTCAAACACGACATCGAGGAGGAGCAGTCATGAGTGAGAGAGAAGCGTGGGAGGTAGTGGACGGGCGGGCGATGTCCGTCTTCGAGATCTACATCAAGACGACGCCGGAACGGCTCTGGGAGGCGATTACCGATCCCGAGCTGAGGAAGAAGTACAACTTCGGGGTCGGAGTGGAGTCGGACTGGGCCGTTGGCTCGGAGTACCGCTCCGAGGCTGGGGGAGGGTTCGCGATCGCCGGCGGCGAGAACCTCGAGGTCGAGCCGCCGCGCCGGCTCGTGCAGAGCTTCCAGGCGCTCTGGAGCGAGGACGTCAAGGCCGCCGGCACCTCCCGGGTGAGCTGGGAGATCGAGCCGGTCGGCGACTCCTGCCGGCTCCTGGTCACCCACGACCAGCTGCCCGAGGGCGCCAACAGCGAGCTGTTCGGGGGCTGGCCGATGATCCTCTCCGGCCTGAAGACCTTGCTGGAGACCGGCGAGCAGCTGACCACCCCCGGCTCGCTCCGCTACGCGGAGGCCGCCGGCGGATGGGACGGCTGAGCCGCCTCGCCGTCCTGGCGGGGGTCGCGGCACTGGTCGCGGCCCCCGGCTGCGGCGGTGGTGGTGAAACGGAGGGCGACGGGACTCAGGCCAGGTCGCGGTCTGAGGCGACTGCAACCGCGACCACGCCGTCCGCTTCCCGCAAGTCGGAGAACGCCCCAGCCCAGACGGTCACCCCATCGCACTGCCCGCCCGGCCACCCCGCCTGCCGCAGCACCGAAGGGCGGATCGTCTACGTCGAGCGGGTCGACCCCGACGCCCACTTCGTCATCGTCGACCCGCAGAGCATCACCCTGCCGGAGCTGACCGCGATCGACGTCCGCAAGGGACTGCGCCCGCACCCGCTGCCGGGGCCGGGCGACCTGATCAGCGCCGCCGGCCCGGTCCAGACCGGCTCCCACGGCCAGTACCAGATCCACGCGCTGGAACTGCACGTGGCCGGCCGCTAGGCCGCCCACGCTCTCATCTGCGATTAACCGCGGCCCTCCACACTGCCGCGCCATGAACGAGATCGCGATGTCGCCCCCAGTCTCTGCCCACCGCCACGACGCCCCGTCGCGGGGTCGCCAGATGCTCAACAAGGTGCCGGAGATCACCATCTACTTCTGGGTGATCAAGATCCTCTGCACGACGGTGGGGGAGACCGCGGCCGACCTGCTCAACGAAAACCTCGGGCTCGGCCTGACCAACACCACTTACATCATGGCCGCGGCGCTGATCGCGGTGCTGGTCTTCCAGTTCCGGGCGACGAGGTACGTGCCGGGCATCTACTGGCTGGCGGTGGTCCTGATCAGCGTCGTCGGCACTCTCTTCAGCGACAACCTGGTCGACAACCTCGGGGTCGAACTGCAGACGACGACGATCGCCTTCAGCGTCATCCTCGCCGGAGTCTTCGGAGCCTGGTACTGGAGCGAGCGAACCCTCTCCGTCCACACCATCGTCACCAGCAGGCGCGAGGCGTTCTACTGGCTGGCGATCCTCTTCACCTTCGCCCTCGGCACCTCGGCCGGCGACCTGGTCGCCGAGAAGCTCGAACTCGGCTACCTGCCCTCGGTCGGCATCTTCGCCGGGGCGATCGCGATCGTCGCCGTCGCCCACCTGCGCTTCAAGCTGAACGCGATCCTCGCCTTCTGGATCGCCTACATCCTCACCCGGCCGCTCGGCGCCTCGATCGGCGACTGGCTCTCGCAGCCGGTCGAAGAAACCGGCCTCGGCCTGGGGACGATCCTGACCAGCCTGATCTTCCTCAGCGCGATCCTGGCGCTGGTCGTCTACCTGACGATCTCCAAGCGCGACCTGATCGCGGTCTCCGCCGCCGAGGCGCAGCTGGACGGAGCGCCCGGATCGGCCGCGGCGACGGGGGCCGGCGGCTCGAAGATCCTCGTCGTCGCCAACAAGGTGGAGGCGACCCAGGCCCTGGTCGACGCGGTGCGCGAGCGCGCGGCGGCGGGCCCGGCCCGGTTCTTCATGCTGGTCCCGAACCCCGACAACCTGCCGTTCGACCGCAGCGGCACCGACACCAGCGACGGCGAGCGGGCGCTGGCGCGGACGCTGCCGCGGCTGAAAGCGGAGTCGGGCGCGGAGGTCGAAGGCGGCGTCGCCGGCAGCCCCAACGCCTTCGACGACATCGTCGCCGCCCTCGACAGCGGCGAGTACCGGGAGATCATCCTCGAGACGCCGCCGACCCACGTCTCGCACTGGCTGCACATCGACCTCTCGCAGCGGATCGCCCAGCTCGGCTACCCGCTGACGATGGTGACCGCAACCGCTTAGGCCTCAACTGCGTATCCGACTTTGACCCCAGCGGGGTGGGGTGAATCTCGGATGCGTGGGCCGCGGTCTCTAGGGGGTTAGCGCGGGGAGCGGCTCGGCCGCCGGCTCGGGGTCCCCTTGGCCGGCGAAGGCCAGGGCGGTCCCCTCGACCGCGATCTCGACCCGGTCGCCGGTGGCCGGCAGCAGGTGGCCGGCGGCGCGGGCGACGATCTCGCGGCGGTCCGCGGTGTCGAGGGCGATCCGGGCCGTGGCGTCATGCCCGTAGAAGGCGGTCGAGAGCACTCGGCCCAGTGGCGCTCCGCCCTCACCGGCGTCGCCCGTCTCGCGGCAGAGGATCTGCTCGGGCCGCAGCATCACGGTCACCGTCTCGCCCTCGCCGCCTCCCCGCGTCGGCAGGAGCCCGAGCGCGGTCTCGACGCCGCCCGCCTGGCGGCGCCCCTCGAGCAGCACCGCCTCGCCGACGAAGGCGGCCACCTCGGCGTCGACCGGGTCGCGATAGAGCGTCTGCGGATCGGCGGCCTGGACGATCTGGCCGCCGCGCATGACCGCCACCGTGTCGGCCAGCGAGAGCGCCTCCTCCTGGTCGTGGGTGACGAGCAGGGCGGTCGCCCCGGCTGCCCGCAGCGCTTCCCGGACCTCGCCGCGCACCTGCGCGCGCAGGCCGGCGTCGAGGGCGTCGAAGGGCTCGTCGAGCAGGACCAGGCCCGGTTCCGGCGCCAGCGCCCGGGCCAGCGCCACCCGTTGCTGCTGACCGCCGGAGAGCTGGTGGGGGAAGCGCCCGCCGAGCCCGGCGAGATCGACCAGGGCCAGCAGCTCCTCGACCCGGCCGCCGCGCCGCCGCGCCCGCGGCAGGCCGAAGCCGACGTTGGCGGCGACGTCGAGGTGGGGGAACAGCGCCCCCTCCTGGGGGACGAAGCCGATCGCCCGGCGCTCCGGCGCCAGGTGGGTGCCGGCGTCGCAGAGCACCCGCTCGCCGAGCCGGATCGAGCCGGCGTCGGCGTGCTCGAAGCCGCCGAGCAGCCGCAGCAGCGTCGTCTTGCCGCAGCCGGAGGGGCCGAGCACCGCGGTCAGGCTGCCGGTCGGGACCTGGAGGTCGAGGCCGGTCAGCACCGGCGAGTCGCCGAAGGCCTTGCGCAGGCCGGCGACCGAGAGTGAGGCGGCCGGGCTCATCGCTCCGCCACGGGCGCCACGACGCCGCCGAGGCGGCGGGTCAGCAGGTAGGTGGGCAGGGCGGAGATCGCGACCATCAGGGCAGCGTAGGGAGCCGCGGCTCCGTAGGAGAGGGAAGAGGCGCCGGCCCAGAACTGGGTCGCCAGCGTCTGGGTCCCGATCGGCGCCAGCAGCAGGGTCGCGGTCAGCTCAGTCACCGTGGCAAGGAAAACGAGCGCGGCCGCGGCGCCGAGCCCCGGCAGGATCCGCGGCAGGGTGACCCGGACCATCGCCACCAGCGGCCTGCAGCCGAGCGAGCGGGCGACCTCCTCGTGGACCGGCGGCGCCTGCGCCAGCGCCGCCCGGGTCGCGACCAGGGCCAGCGGCAGCGAGAGGATCGCGTAGGCGACGATCAGCAGCAGGGTCGACCCGTAGATCGCCGGGAAGTGGTGGATCGAGAGCACGATCAGCGCCAGCGCGACGACGATCCCCGGCAGCGCGAAGGGCAGGTAGGTGGCGCGCTCGATCGCGGTCGCGGCGCGGCTGGGGTGGCGCACCGAGAGGACCGAGATCGGCAGCGCCAGCAGCGTGGTCAGGGCGGCGGCGCCGAGCCCGAGCTCGAGCGAGGTGCCGGTCGCCGAGAGCAGCGCCCCGAGATCGAAGTCGGCCGCGCTGCTGCCGTTGGCGACCCAGTAGGCGAGGGTGGCCAGCGGCAGCCCCAGCGCCAGCCCGGTCAGCGCCAGGAAGCCGCCCCCGACCGCCCAGCGGGCCCGGCCGAGGCGAACGGGCGGCAGCGGCCGGGCCGCGCCGGAGTCGACCCGCGCGTAGCGCCCGCGCCCGCGCGCCGCCAGCTCGGCGACCAGCAGGACGAGGCAGAGCAGGACCAAAACCGAGGCCAGCATCGAGGCCGCGGCGCCGTCGAAGCTGAGCTTGTACTCGTCGAAGATCGCGGTGGTGAAGGTCTGGAAGCGCAGCATCGCGAAGGCGCCGTACTCGGAGAGCATGTGGACGGCGACCAGCAGCATGCCGCCGAGCAGAGCGACCCGGGTCTGCGGCAGGGTGACCCGGAAGAAGGTCCGCCAGGGCCCCAGCCCGAGCGAGCGGGCGCTCTCCTCCAGGGCCGGGTCGGCGCCGCGCAGGACCGCCGCCACCGGCAGGTAGACGAGCGGGTAGTAGGCGAGGGTGACGATCCCGGCGGCGCCCCAGAAGCCCTGCACGGCCGGGGTGATCGAGACCCAGCTGTAGCTGGTGACGAAGGCGGGGACGGTGATCGGCAGCGCCGCCAGCACCGCCCAGGCGCGGCGGCCGGGCAGGTCGGTGCGCTCGACCGCCCAGGCGACGGCGACGCCGAGGACGGTGCAGGCGAGGGTCCCGACCGCGACCAGGGCCGTGGTGTTGACCAGCAGTTCGCCGACGAAGGCGCGGAAGAGCAGCCGCTGGACTTCGTCCCAGCTGTTGGCGAGCGCCTGGTCGAGGAGGAAACCGACCGGCGCCAGGACCAGCAGCGCGACCGCGGCGGCGACGAGCGCCAGCGCCACCGGCGCCCGCCCGCCCCGCCGCCGCGCCCAGCGCGACGGACCCGCCCAGGCGGCTCCGTCGCGGCCCGCGCTCGCGGCCTCCATGGTTAGAGCAGCCCCACCTGCTGCATCAGTTCCACCGGGGCGCTGCCATCGCCGAGGTCGGCCGGGCTCACCTTCGGCGGTTCCAGGGTGTCGAACGGCTTCAGCCCGGGTGGGGGCGGCACCGCGGCGTTCAGCGGGTACTCCCAGTCGCCGCTTTCGGTCATCGCGGTCTGCCCTTCCTCGCTGACCAGGTAAGCGAGGAATTCCTGCGCCAGCTCGGGCTCGTCGCTCGAGGCCAGCGCCGCGGCGCCGGAGATGTTGACCAGCGCCCCGGGGTCTTCGTGGCCGAAGTAGTGGAGCTTGGAGGGCACCTTGCCCTTGCCTTCCTCCGCCACCGCCTCGAACCAGTAGTAGTGGTTGATGATCCCGGCGGCGACCTGGCCGCCGTCGACGGCGGCGATGATCCCCTCGTTGTCGTTGTAGTGCTTGGCGTTGGCGGCGAAGCCTTCGAGCCATTCCACGGCGGCCGCTTCGCCGTCGAGCTTGGTGATCGCGCTGACGATCGGCACGAAGTCGGGCTCCGAGGGCGCGATCGCCAGCTTGCCCTTCCATTCCGGCTTGGCCAGGTCGAGGATCGAGGCCGGCAGTTCGCCGGCGGCGATCATCTTCGGGTTGTAGACCATCACCGTCTCGCGGGCCGCGACTCCGACCCAGTGCCCGGTGGGCGAGCTGTACTGGGAGGGCACTTCGGCCAGGGTCGAGGGGTCGACCTTGGCCAGCAGGTCCTTCTCCGCCAGCGCTTCCAGCGGCGGCGTGTTCTCGGTCAGGACCACGTCGGCGGGGGTCGCGTCGCCCTCCTGCTCGATCTGGCTGGCCAGTCCCTCGTCCTCGCCGAAGCGGACCTGGACCTTGGCGCCGCTCTGTTCTTCGAAGCCTTCGATCAGCGCTTCGGTCATCGGTTCGTGCTGGGAGCTGTAGAGGGTCAGCGAGCCGCCCGAGCCGGAATCGGTCGAGTCCGAGGACGAGCCGCAGCCGGCGGCGAGCAGGGCAACGACGAGGACGAGGCAGGAGACGCTGAACAAGCGCCGGTCGATTGGGGAACTCACGGAACCTCCTGAGGCGTGTGGGCAAGGGTATTAGGAATCCCTAATTCGGGAAGCCTAATACGACACTACTGCCAGGCGCGTCTAAAGGTTCAATGAGAAATGAGTCCGCTCTCATCTGGCCTTCATCTTCAGTGGGAAGCTTGTGGGGATGAACGTCTTGGTGGTCGAGGACGAGGTGAAGATGGCGGCGCTGCTGCGGCGCGGGCTCGGCGAGGAGGGAATGACCGTCGACGTCGCCGGCAACGGTGAGGACGCGCTCGCGATGGCGCGGTCGTCCGCCTATGACGCGATCGTGCTCGACGTGATCCTGCCCGGCATCGACGGCTTCGAGACCTGTCGCCGACTGCGGCTGGAGGAGATCTGGTCGCCGGTGCTGATGTTGACCGCGCGCGGGGCGCTCGAGGACCGGGTTGCCGGGCTCGACGGCGGCGCCGACGACTACCTGACCAAGCCGTTCTCGTTCTCCGAGCTGCTGGCGCGGCTGCGGGCGCTGGTGCGGCGCGGCCAGAGCGAGCGCCCGGCGATCGTCGAGGTCGGCGACCTGCGCCTCGACCCGGCGACCCACCAGGCCTGGCGCGGCGAGACCGAGATCGAGCTCTCGGCCAAGGAGTTCGTCCTCTTCGAGACCTTCATGCGCCGGCCCGGCCTGGTGCTCACCCGCTCGCAGCTGCTCGACCAGGCCTGGGAGTACGACTTCGAACATCGCTCCAACGTGATCGAGGTCTACGTCCGCTATCTGCGGCGCAAGATCGACCTGCCCTTCGGGGTCAGGTCGATCGAGACGATCCGCGGCGCCGGCTACCGGCTGCGCAAGGACGGCGGACGCTGAGCCGGCTCTCGATCCGCCTCCGCGTCACCCTCGTCTTCGCCGGCGTGATGGCCGTGGTCCTGGGGGCAACCGGGGTCTTCATCTACCTGCGCTACGCCTCCGAGCTGAACATGGCGATCGACTCCGGGCTGAGGTCGCGGGCGACCGACGTCGCCTCCCTCGTCCGCGACTCCGACTCCGGGCTGCGGCCGTCCCAGGGCCTGGTCGAGGGGCTGCGAAAGCTTCGCCGTGGTGCTCGACGGCGCGGGGCGGCTCGAAGACTCCTCGCTGCCGCGCGGCGGTGGCTTCCGGCTCTCGGCCGAGCGAGCTGGCGCGGGCGCGGCGCGGCCCGGTCTTCATCGAAGGGGCGCCGGTGCCGGCCAGCGGGGACCGGGCGAAGCTGCTGGCGGTCCCGGTCGGAGGCGAACGGCCCGGCCGGGTGGTCGTCGTCGGCACCGCGACCGAGGCCCGCGACGAGGCGCTGACCGACCTCCAGCAGCTGCTCCTGATCGGCGGCCCGGTGGCGCTTCTGCTGGCCTCGATCGCCGCCTACGGCGTCGCCGCGCTGGCGCTCAAACCGGTCGAGGCGATGCGCTCGCGCGCCGCCGAGATCTCTGCCGCCGAGCCCGACCGGCGGCTGCCGGTGCCGCCGACCGGAGACGAGGTCGCCCGGCTCGGCACCACCCTGAACGAGATGCTGGAGCGGCTCGGCGAGGCGCTGGCCCACGAGCGCGCCTTCGTCGCCGACGCCAGCCACGAGCTGCGGACGCCGCTGGCGATCCTGCGCACCGAGCTGGAGCTGGCGCTGGCGAAAGGGCGCTCGCCGGAGGAGTTGCGCGCGGCGCTGGCCTCGGCCGCGGAGGAGACCGACCGCCTCACCCAGCTCTCCGAGGACCTGCTTGACGATCGCCCAGACCGAGCGCGGCGAGCTGCCGCTGCGGCTGGCCCGGATCGATCTGGAGGAGGCCCTGGATGGGGTCGAGCGCAGGTTCGCTTCCCGGGCCGAAGAGCGGGGGAGGCGGATCGAGGTCTCGGTCCCGGCCGGGCTCGCGCTCGACGCCGACCGCCTGCGCCTGGACCAGGCGATCGGCAGCATCGTCGACAACGCCCTGCGCTACGGCGGCGGCGCGGTCGAGCTCGCCGCCCGCGAGCAGGGCGGGCAGGTGGAGATCCACGTGCGCGACCGCGGCGCCGGCTTCCCGGACGAGTTCCTCGGGCGTGCCTTCGAGCGCTTCAGCCGCGCCTCCTCCAGCGATCGCGACGGCGGCAGCGGCCTCGGGCTGGCGATCGTGCGGACGGTCGCCCGTGCGCACGGCGGCGAGGCGCATGCCGGCAACCGCGAGGGAGGTGGGGCCGACGTCTGGCTGACCCTGCCGTCGCGAGACGAAGGCCTTGGCCGGGCTCATCTGCGGTTTAGGCCGCGGATCTAGCCTGCCGCGCCGTTCCCCCACCGCCCTTGGACTTCCAGCTCAAAACCCGCCACGGCCTCTCGAAGGTGCCGGAAGTGACGGCGATCTTCTGGGTCGTCAAGGCGCTGACGACCGGGATGGGGGAGTCGACCTCGGACTTCCTCGTCCACGGGCTGGTGCCTGAGCTCGCGGTCGTGATCGGCGGCATCGCCTTCGTCGCCGCCCTCTACCTGCAGTTCTCCAGCGACCGCTACGTCCCCTGGCGCTACTGGCTGGCGGTGGCGATGGTCGGCGTCTTCGGCACGATGTGCGCCGACGTCCTTCACGTCGGGCTCGGCATCCCCTACGTCGTCTCGACGGTCTTCTACGCGATCGTGCTCGCGGTCGTGTTCCGCACCTGGTACCGGGTCGAGGGCACGCTCTCGATCCACAGCATCACCACGCGAGCGGCGCGAGGCCTTCTACTGGGCGGCGGTGCTCGCCACCTTCGCCCTCGGCACCGCCGCCGGCGACCTCACCGCGGTCACCTTCGGCCTCGGCTTCTTCGGCTCGGGCCTGATGTTCGCCGCGATCATCGCGATCCCGGCGATCGGCTACTTCCGCTTCGGGATGAACTCGATCCTCGCCTTCTGGTTCGCCTACGTGGTCACCCGCCCGCTCGGCGCCTCCTTCGCCGACTGGCTGGCGGTGTCCTCGGCCCGCGGCGGGCTGGCGATCGGCACCGGCCTGGTCAGCTTCGTGCTGGCGGCGATGATCGCGATGTTCGTCGCCTTCCTCACCTCGACCGGCCTCGACCTGCCGGCGGATCAGCGGGACGGCGAGCCGGCGGAGAAAGCCTCAGTCGAGTTCGGGGTGGCGCCGCGCCTCTAGGATCGACCTCGATGAGCGGGGTCAGGCGGATCGGACATATGGGGATGCGGGTGCGGGATCTCGACGCGGCGGTCGAGTTCCAGGCCGCGGTGCTCGGGCTTGGTCGAGACCGAGCGGCGGGGGCGGATCGCCTACCTGACCTGCAACGAGCGCCACCACGAGCTGATCCTGATCGAGTCCGGGGGGCGCGGCTATGACCACATCGGCCTCGAGCTCGCCGACGCGGCGGCGCTGGAGCAGGCGCGCGCCGCGATCGCGGGCGCCGGCGGCGAGACGATCGGCGGCGTCTTCGACGGCGAGCCCGGGATCGACCGCGCCGCCTTCGTGCGCGGCCCCGGCGGCCACGTCTACAAGCTCTTCTGTGGGATGGAGCTCGTCGCCGCGCCGCCCGCGGGCGATCGGCCGAGCCGCTTCGAGCACGCCTCGGTCAAGGCCCGCAACCTCGGCCCGACCGAGCGCTTCCTCGCCGACGGCCTCGGCTTCGCCTTCTCCGACCGCATGGGGCGGACCGCGAGCTGGTGGCATTGCGACGCCGACCACCACGGGATGGCGCTGATCTTCGGCCCTCGCCACGAGCTCTCCCACTACGCCTGGTCGGTCCCGGACCTGAACGCGATCGGGCGGATCGCCGATCGCCTCGCCCGCCGCGGCCAGAAGCTGACCTGGGGGCCGAGCCGGCACGGCCCCGGTCACAATCTCTTCATCTACTTCAAGGACGCTGACGGGGCGATGGTCGAGTGCTGCGCCGACCTGGCGGCGATGCCGCCGTATGGCGACTACGAGGCGAAACGTTGGCCCGGCGGCTTCGGCGCGATCAACCGGTGGGGCGGCCCGCCGCCGCCGCGCTTCCTGCTCGCCGGCCACCCGATCGCCAACACGAGCCCGCCGGAGTGGCTGGGGTGAAGCTCCGCCGCACCCCCGAGGGCCTGATCGCCCAGGCCGAGGACGGCCAGTGGATCTCGCTGCCGGCGGCCGACAGCTGGCCGGCGAGGGCTGGAGCTGAGCGAGCCCGAGGTCACCGACCTGGTCGCCTTCCTCGCCGGTGGCGAGGGCACGCGGGCGGCGGCGCTGGCGGCGATCGCCGCGGCCGCGGACAGCCCCGGCGCGGCCGCCGCCGACCCGGCGACCGCGATCCTGCCCTTCCAGCCGCGCTCGATGCGCGCCTTCATGCTTTGGGAGTCGCACTACGTCGCCTCGGCGCGGGCGCTGGTCAAGCACTTCTTCCCGGCCCCGGCCGCCAGAGCGGTCGCCGGCTACGAGCGGCTCACCCGCCGCACCTTCCCGAAGCTGAAGCCGAACAAGCGCTTCTACGAGACGCCGTCCTTCTACGTCGCCAACCACGCCGCCGTGCTCGCCGACGGCGAAGAGATGTGGTGGCCCAGCCACACCAAATACCTCGACTTCGAGCTGGAGCTGGCCTTCGTGCTGGCTCAGCCGCTCGCGGACGCCGGCCCCGAGGAGGCCGCCGCCGCGGTCGGGGGCTGGTTCGTGCTCAACGACTGGAGCGCCCGCGACGTCCAGGCCGAGGACCTGCGCGAGAACCCGTTCGGCCCGGTGGTCAAGTCGAAGACCTTCGCCAACTCGATTGGCGCCGACATGCTGACGGCGGACGAGCTGCCGGACTGGCAGGCGGCGACGGGACGGGTCCGGGTCGACGGCGAGGTCTGGTGCGAGGGCACGACGGCCGGCGCCGCCCACGACGTCGGCGCGATGCTGGCCTACGCCTCGGCCGGCGAGCGGCTCGAGCCCGGCGACACCTTCTCGACCGGGACCATGCCCGGCTGCTGCGGCCTCGAGCTCGACCGCTGGATCCAGCCCGGCCAGACCGTCGAGCTGGAGATCGACGGCATCGGCACCCTGGCCAACCGGGTCAGCGCCGACGCCGCCCCCTGACGATGGCGATGCCGACCCGCCGCCGCGATCCCGCCGTGCCCACGCTGGACCTCGACCTCTATGCCCCGGCGGTGGTCGAGGACTCCACGGCCGCCTTCGCGGCGATTCGCGACGCCGGCCCCGTCGTCTGGCTGCCGCGGCAGCGGATGTGGGCGATGGGGCGCTTCGAGGAGGTGCGGGCGGCGCTGCGCGACGACGAGCTCTTCGTCAGCGGCAAGGGCGTCGCGGCCAACCCGATCACCAACGTCGCCGCCCGCAAGACGACCCTGTTCAGCGACGGCGAGACCCACGTCGCCCGCCGCAAGGTGCTGATGCGCTCGCTCGGGGCGCAGGCGCTGGCGCCGCTCGCCGGTCGCCTCGACGCCGAGGCCGAGGCGATCGTCGGCCGCCTGGTCGGGCGCGACGAGTTCGACGCCGCCCGCGACTTCTCCAGCGGCCTGCCGCTGGAGGTGGTGGCCGACCTGGTCGGTGTCCGCGTCCCCAGCGAGCGGCTGCTGAGCTGGGGGACGATCTCCTTCGACGTCCTCGGCCCGCTCAACCGGCGCGGCCTGCGGGCCTTCCCCAGCTCGCTGGGGATGCTCGCCTACGCCCAGCGCCTCAGCCGCTCCCGGGTGATCCCGGGGAGCTGGGCGGCGAGCGTGTTCGACGCCGCCGACCGCGGCGAGATCGACAAGACCGAAGCGCGCAACATGGTGATCGACTTCATCGCTCCGAGCCTGGACACGACGATCCTCGCCGCCACCTACATGCTCTGGCTGCTGGGAGAGAACCCGGAGGCCTGGGAGCGCGTTCGCCACGAGCCCGAGCTGATCGCGGCGGCGGTGGTGGAGTCGGTCCGCCTCTCCTCACCGATCCGCGGCTTCACCCGCCGGGTCAGCCGCGACACCGAGGTCGCCGGGGCCCGGTTGCGCGCCGGCGACCGCGCCGTCCTCCTGATCGGCGCCGCCAACGTCGACGAGCGCCAGTACCCCGATCCCGAGCGCTTCGACCTCGAGCGTCCGCCGGGAGGCAACCTCGGCTGGGGCAACGGGCCGCACACCTGCGTCGGCATCCACCTCGCCAAGCTGGAGATGGCGGCGCTGCTGCGGGCCCTGGTCGCCCAGGTCGAGACGATCGAGATCCTCGGCCCGCCGACCCGGATCCGCAACAACACCCTGCAGGGCATCGCCCGCCTGCCGGTGCGCCTGCGCTAGAGCCAGACGTGCTCGAAGCCCAGCTCGCCGCCGGCGACGGTGAGCAGGCCCAGCGACGGCCGCGGCGCCCGGCGTCGCTCGGTCGGGCTGCCCGGGTTGAAGATCTGGAAGCCGGCCTCCTCTTCGTGCAGGGGCAGGTGGCTGTGGCCGAAGACGGCCGCGGCGGCGTCGGGGAAGCGGCGGCGCAGGCGCTGGAGGCGCCCCTTGGCGGGCCCGGCGTCGTGGATCACCCCCACGGTCAGCCCGCCGAGCTCGATCTCGAGCGTCTCCGGCAGCGCCTCCCACAGGGCCGGCTCGTCGACGTTGCCGTGGACGGCGTGGAGGCGAGGGCAGAGGGCCTCGATCTCTTCCAGCGCGGGGAGGGCGAAGAAGTCGCCGGCGTGGATCGCCGCCTCCGCCTCGCCGAGCAGCTCGACGCAGCGCTCGGGCAGGCGGCGTGAGCCCTTCGGCATGTGGGTGTCGGCGATGACCGCGATCAAGTCGGGGCGACGTCCGGGGTGGGGGCGACCATGAGGGGCATGTGGCAAGTAAAGGTGATCTGCAGCGACCCGGGGTGCGCTGAGGAGTTCGAGCTCTGGGTGGGCGGGCTGGAGGAGATCGATCGCTCCATCTGTGCCTGTGACTGCAACGTCATCGCGCTGGCGATCGAGAACTTCGAGCCGGTCGAGTTACTCGTCGCGGTCCCCGCATAGCTGCAAATCAGATTCATTCTCATTAGAGTGACGGGCAGTGATCGAGCCCTTCGAACTCCCCTTCGTCCAGCACGGGCTGATCGAGATCCTCATCCTCGCGGTCCCGGCCGGGCTGCTCGGCACCTGGATCGTGATGCGGGGGCTCGCCTTCTTCTCCCACGCCGTCGGCACCGCCGCCTTCCCGGGGCTGGTGCTGGCCGACGGGCTCGGATTCGCGGCGCCGCTGGGGGCCTTCGGCGCCGCGATCGTCTTCACGATCGGCAACGCCGCCCTGGGCCGCCGCGGGCGCGATCGCGACAGCGTCGTCGCCCTGGTCCTGGTCGCCTGCCTCGCCGCCGGCACGATCCTCGCCAGCGACGTCTTCGGCTCCGGCGCCAACGTCGAGACGCTGCTGTTCGGCAGCCTGCTGCTGGTCGACGGCGGCGACATCGCCCTCGCCGCAGTGGCGGCGGTCGCGACCCTGGCCGCGACGGCGCTGATCGGCGAGCGCTGGCTGGCGCAGGGCTTCGACCCGGACGGCGCCGGGGGCAGCGGCCGGCGCCGGCACGGCTTCGACGCGGCGCTGCTGACCCTGATCGCACTCGCGAGCACGGCGGCGCTGACTGTCGTCGGGGCGCTGCTGGTTACCGCTCTGTTCGTGGTCCCGGCCGCGACCGCGCGCCTGTTCACGCGGCGGGTGCTGAGCTGGCAGCTGGCCAGCGTCGCCCTGGTCGCGGCCGAGGGCACGGCCGGGCTCTGGCTCTCGGTCAAGACCGATGCTCCGCCCGGGGCGACGATCGCCTGCGTCGCCGGCGCCCTCTTCGCCGTCGTCGCCCTGGCCCGGGCGCTGGCGGCGCAGGTACCGCGCCGCGCCGCCCTGGTCGCCGCCGCGATCGGCGCGCTGGCCCTGCTCGGTGTCGGCTGCGGCAGTGGCGCGAGCGGCGACAGCGGTCAGCTCCAAGTCGTCGCGACCACCACCCAGATCGGCGACTTCGTGCGCGAGGTCGGTGGCAACGCGATCTCCGTCGACCAGATCCTCCAGCCCAACACCGACCCGCACGAGTACGAGCCGCGACCCAGCGACGTCGAGGGCGCGGCCGGCGCCACGCTCGTCTTCGCCAACGGTGACAACCTCGACCAGTGGATCGGCGACGTCGTCTCCGAGAGCGGCAGCGGCGCCGAAGTCGTCGATCTCGGCGCCGCCGTCCCGGAGCGCCTGCCCGGCGAGTCGAGCGGGGCCGAGGCCTCCAAGTACGACCCGCACTGGTGGCACGACCCCCGCAATGCCGAGGCGGCGGTGCGCGAGATCGAGCGCCGGCTCGCCGCCGCCGACCCGGCGCGGCGGGCGCTGTTCGCGCGCAACGCCGGCGCCTACCTCGCCAAGCTGCGCGCCCTCGACCGCGGCATCGCCGCCTGCATGGACACCGTGCCCGCCGCCCGGCGCAAGCTGGTCACCGACCACGACGCCTTCGGCTACTTCGCCGATCGCTACGGGATCGAGGTGGTCGGCGCCGTCGTCCCCTCGCAGACCACCCAGGCCCAGACCTCGGCCAAGGAGCTGAGCGAACTCGCCGCCACGATCGAAGCCGAGCGGGTCAGCGCGATCTTCCCCGAGAGCTCGCTGAGCCCGAAGGTGGCCGAAGCGATCGCCGACCAGACCGGCGCCTCGGCCGACTACACGCTCTACGGCGACACCCTCGGCCCGGCCGATTCCGACGGCGCCACCTACCTGCGGATGGAGGCGGCCAACGCCGACGCGATGGTGCGCGGCTTCAGCGACGGGAGGGACCGGTGCCGGGTCAGGCCCTGATCGCGGCCGACGGCCTCGCGGTCGGCTACGGCGGTCCGCCGGCGATCGAGGGCGTCTCCTTCGCCCTGCGGGCGGGCGAGCGGCTGGCGCTGCTCGGTCCCAACGGCGGCGGCAAGACGACCCTGATGCGGGCCCTGCTCGGCGAGCTGCGCCCGGCGGCGGGGACGCTCGCCGTCCACGGCCGCTGCGGCACCGTGCCGCAGACCGAGCGCACCCGCCTCGACTACCCCGTCTCCGCCCTCGACGTGGCGACGATGGGGGCGCTCTCGCGCCTGCCCTGGTGGCGGCGGCCCGGTCGCGAGGACCGCCGCGGCGCCGCGGCGGCGCTGGAGCGGGTCGGCCTCGGCGACCGCGCCGGGAAGACCTTCGGCGAGCTCTCCGGCGGCCAGCGCCAGCGGGTGCTGATCGCCCGTGCCCTGGTCCAGGAGGCCGAGGTGCTGCTGCTCGACGAGCCCTTTTCCGGCCTCGACAACGCCAGCGCCGCCGCGCTGGAAGCGCTGATCGCCGAGCTGGCGGCGGAAGGGCGGGGGATCGTCGTCGCCACCCACGACCTCGACCAGGCCCGCTGCAGCGACTCGGTCCTCTGCCTCAACCGCCGCCAGATCGCCGCCGGGGAGCCGGCCGCGGTGCTCGACCGCGCCACCCTGGAAGCGACCTACGGCGGTGCCATCGTCGAGATTCCCGGCAGCGGCGGCAAAGCGATCCTGCCCTCCCACCATCACCATCACTGATGTTGGCGCCGCTGCAGGAAAGCTTCATGCAGCGGGCGATCCTCGAGATCGCCCTGATCGGGCTGGCCGGCGGCGCGATCGGCTGCTGGGTCGTCCTCTACGAGCTCTCCTACGCGGCCGAGTCGCTGGCCCACTCGCTCTTCCCGGGCCTGGTGCTCGCCGCTCTGGCCGGGGTGCCGCTGCTGTTGGGGGCAACGCCGGCGATCGTGATCGCGGCGTTGGCGATCGCGCTCGCTTCGCGGGCGCCGGGGACCAGCCGCGACGTCGGCGTCGCCGTCGTCGTCACCACGATGTTCGGGCTCGGGGTGCTGTTGGCGCTCTCGCCGGACTCGCCGCCCGGCATCGAGGCCCTGCTCTTCGGCGACATCCTCGGGCCCGCCGACAGCGACCTGATCGCCGCCGCGGTGTTGGCGGCGTTGGTGCCGGTGGCGCTCTGGCTCCTGCACCACCGGCTCCTGGCCGGCGGCTTCGACCGCGGCGCGGCCACGGGGCTGGGGCTCTCGCCCGGCGCGATCGAGGCGGCGCTGCTGGTCCTGCTCGCGGCGACCACCGTGGTCGCCGTACAGGGCCTCGGCAACCTTCTGGTCGTCGCCGTCCTGGTCGGTCCCGCGGCGGCCGCCCGGCAGCTGACCAGGCGGATCGTGCCGATGTTGTTCGCGGCCGTGGCGATCGCCGTTCTCGCCGGCGTCGCCGGCCTCTACGTCTCCTACTACGTGGGCACGGCGGGCGGCGCCTCGATCGCGCTGGCGATCGTCGCCGCCTATCTGCTGGCGTTGGCGGCGGGCCGACTGCGCGAGGCCTTCCGCTCCTCCGAACCACGGCCGCAGGCGGCGGCTACGATCGGCTGATGGCCTCCAGCGCGAAAACCGAGTGGGCCGAGCACGCGCTCAGCGCTCTGCAAGACGCCGGCCTGCGCCGCGGCGGCGCCCGTACCGCGGTGGTCGAGGCCCTGGCCGGGCATAGCTGCGCGGTGACGGCGCTGGAGCTCGACGACGAGCTGCGCCGGCGTCGCCCGCCGGTTGCCCGCGCCAGCGTCTACCGCGCCCTCGACCAGCTTGAGGGGCTCGGCCTGGTCCAGCGCCTCGAGGTCACCCGCGGCACCGCCGCCTACGAGCGGGTCGAGCCCAGCGGCCACCACCACCATCACGCGATCTGCCGCCGCTGCGGGCGCATGGAGACCTTCGAGGACCGCGCCCTCGAGGCCGAGATCGAGCGTGTCTCCGAGCGCATGCCGTTCGCGATCTCCGAGCACGACATCGTCCTGCGCGGACTCTGCGAGAGCTGCGCCAGTTGAGCCTGCCCTGGGACGAGAGCACGCGCCCGGCCGGCCCGGCGCCCGACCCGGGCCGCGAGCTGACGGCCGAGGAGCTGGCGACGGGCCGGCACCTGGTCGACGTCCACGACGGGCTGCGGGCGGAGTTGGAGCGGCTGCGCGGCGTGCTCGACGAGGTCGAGGCGGGGGAGGCCGGTCCGGAGGCGCTGCGCTCCTTCTTCAACCGGATGACGATCCGCCAGAACAACTGGACGCTCGGCGCCTTCTGCCAGTCCTACTGCCGCGCCGTGACCGGTCATCACACGCTCGAGGACAGCAGCGTCTTTCCCCACCTGGGCCGGGCGGACGCGCGGCTGGGCGCGGTGCTGACGCGGCTTGGCGAGGAGCACGAGACGATCGCCGAGCTGCTCGAGCGCATCGACGAGGCCCTGGTTGCCCTGGTCGCCGGCGAGCCCGGTGCGATCGAGCGGGTCCGCGGCGCCGTCGATCTGGTCACCGACGCGATGGCCTCCCACTTCTCCTATGAGGAGCGCGAACTGATCGAGCCGCTGGCCCGGCTCGGCTTCTATTAGAGGATCTGGCCGCGACCGGACGGATGTACTTTGCTCTCTAATCTCTGATTATAGTAGCGATCTTTGTTCCAAACTAGGAAAGGGATTGGGAGAGAGATGAAGATCGACAAGCGCCTGCTGCTCGCGGGCATGGCCGTCGCGGTGACGATGTTCGCCGCCGTGTCCGCCTCCTCGGCTTCGGCTGCGGTCTGGAAGATGTCGGGTGTGAACGTGACCAAATTCACCGAACTCGGGTTGACCGGCGGCGAAGTGTTCGAATCGGGTACCTCGGGGATGTCGTGCGAACTGCACGCGACCCTCACCACCGAAGGGGGAGCCACCGGCAAAATCACCAAATTCGAAACCAAAAAATGCTCGGGTGGCTTCGGCGAAATGACCAAATGCGAACTCAACACGACCGAATCGAAAGGCCTGCCCTGGACCGTCGACGTCGGCACGACCGACCTGACGATCACAAACGCGCACCTGCGCCGCACCTTCAAAGGGACGGGCTGCAAAATCACCGAACTCGACAAGACCTACAGCCCGACAGTGACGCTGCTGACGCCGACCGCGATCGCCGAAATGGAATTCACGGCGACGATCACCGGCTACAAGTCGTTCGGCTCGTTCACCGTCGACGCGCCGAACTCCGGTACATACGGGATCGGCTGAGCCCGGCACTGGCGCCCGGGGCCTCGCGCCAGCCGCGCGGGGCCCCGTTGCCGAGTCCGCTCCCCGCCTTTGGCGTTTCGCTCCTGAGGCTTAGCGCCGGGCCAGCTCACGCTCGATCAGCGTGCTGAGCGGGTCCCGCGCCCCCTCGGCGGGGGTGCCGGAGATGCGGGCGCCGGCGGCGGCGCCGCGCACGTTTTCAGCCGCTCGCAGCGCGTGCCAGTGCGAGTCGAACGACTCGCCGGAGGTGGCGACGGTGCGGCCGTCGGCACCGAGCAGGCGCCAGCGCCACTTGCCTACGAGGTCTTCATATGCGTCGAATTGGGGCATCTCGCTCTCCTGATCTTCGAATGGGAACGTATGTTCGCATTCGCTCCGGCGGCAAAACGGGCGCGCCTAAATTCTGAGTAAGCATTTGATCCGTTCCGGTCCGGCTCCCGCATCAGTGAGACCCACCCCCTGTGCAAAGGAGCAGTCATGGATCCGGAAATCTCACTTGAGCGCGTAGACGTAGACGGCGCGGTTCGCGAAACCGCCCACGAGGCCGCCGAGGCCCTGGAGAGCGGCGACACCCGCCTCAGCTTCCTCAAGAAGGCCGGCCTCGCCGGCGGTGCCGTGATGGGCAGCGGCGCCCTGCTCGGCGCCCTCACCCCGGCCGGCGCGATGGCCGCAAGCAAAGGCAAGGGCCGTCCGCCCGCGTCCTTCGGCAAGGGCGACGTCGGCATCCTCAACTTCGCCCTCACCCTCGAGTACCTGGAGGCCGCCTTCTACAACGAGGCGACCGCCAACAACAAGAAGAGCTCGTTCCTGAAGAACAAGCAGGCGCAGGTCTTCCTGAAGACGGTGACCGCGGACGAGAACGCCCACGTCGCCTATCTGAAGAAGGCGCTCGGCTCCAAGGCCGTCGCTGCCCCGAAAGTCGATTTCGGCGCGACGACCTCCTCCGAAGCCTCCTTCATCAAGACCGCGGTGGCGCTGGAGAACACCGGCGTCCACGCCTACTCGGGCCAGGCGCTGAACATCAGCGCCCCGTCCACGGTCGCGGCGGCGCTCTCGATCCTCACGATCGAGGCCCGGCACGCCTCGGTGGCCGGCCTGCTGCTCAAGGCCACGCCCGCCAACATCACCCCGGACGGGCCCTTCGACACGCCGTTCACGGCGGCCGAAGTGCTGAAGGCAGTGGAAGGCACCGGCTTCCTCAAGTAAGCATGTCCCTGGGCCGCCGGCGGGGTCGATCGATGGTCGACTTCGCTGGAGGTCCGGTGGCAGTTCGGTTGAACTGTTCCCACACCCAACGTAATCGGAGGCATCATGCCCAACATCGGACCAATGGAGATAGGACTAGTCCTGATCATCGCCCTGATCGTCTTCGGGCCCAAACGCCTGCCCGAGCTCGGCAAGTCGCTCGGCAAGGGCATCTCGGAGTTCCGCGGCACGATCAGCGGCGAGAAGTCGGAGTCGGAGGAGACCCCCGCGGTCGAGCCGGCGCCCGTCGTCGTCGCCCCGGCACCGGCTCCGGCCGCGAAGGCCGGCGCCCCCGCCGAGACCCAGGTCTGAGGCAAAGCGATGCGCCGCGTAAAACCGATCTCACATGAGGATGAGGTGAGCCTCGTCGAGCACCTCGACGAGCTGCGCGCGCGCATCATCGTCTCGATTACGGTCTTCGGCGTCGCCTTGGCGCTCTGCTTCTGGCAGAACCACCTGCTGCTGGAACTGGCCAACTCGCCGCTGCCGTCCAACCACGACAAGCTGATCACCTTCGGGATCAGCGAGCCGTTCACGACGACCGTGACCGTCTCGGCCTACGGGGCGATCATCCTCGCCCTGCCGATCATCCTGTTCCAGGCCTATGCCTATCTGCTGCCCGCTTTCAGCAAGCAGCAGCAGAAGACGATCCTGCCGCTGCTGCTGCTGATCCCGGCACTGTTCATCGCCGGCATCCTCTTCGGCTACTTCGTCGTGCTGCCGGCCGCGACCAAGTTCCTGCTCAACTTCAACGACTCCCAGTTCAACATCCAGGTGCGGGCGAAAGAATACTATGGATTTTTTGCGCAAACGCTCCTGGCCTGCGGCATCGTCTTCCAGATCCCGGTCGGGATCCTCGCCGTCACCAGGCTCGGCATCGTCAAGGTCGAGCAGCTGACCCAGAACCGTCGCTACGCCTACCTGGCATGCGCGATTATCGCCGCCGCCCTGCCCGGGGTCGACCCGGTCTCGATGCTGCTGGAGACGGCGCCGCTGATCGTCCTCTACGAGCTCAGCATCGTCCTCGCCAGGGCCTTCGGCACGCCGAAGCCGGCGCCGCTGAGCGAGCCCGCCGCTCAGGAACCCTGAGCGCTGACGCTCAGCCGGCGACCGCGGCGGCGATCGTCGCCACGGCCCGGCGCAGGTCGTGCTCGCCGGGGAGGCCGTAGCCGAGCACCAGGCTGGGCGGGTGACTGAAGCTGCGGGTAAAGCCGCTGAGGCCGTAGACCTGGACCCCGGCTGCCCCGGCGCGGGCGATCACCGGCTCCTCGCTTGCGCCCGGCGGCAGCTCCAGGACGACGTGGAGGCCGGCGGCGATGCCGCGCACGCGGGCGCCGGGAAGGGCCGCCCCGAGCGCCTCGAGCAGGACCTCCCGCTTGGCGCGGTAGTGCTGGCGGGCGGCGCGGACGTGGCGGTCGAAGGCGCCGCCGGCGATCAGCTCGGCGAGAGCCCACTCGTCGAGGCGGCGGCCGCCGCCGTCGGCCATCGCGCGGGCGCCGATCGCGAGTGGGACGAGCTCGGCGGGCATCAGCAGCCAGCCCAGCCGCAGGGCCGGTGCCAGGGTCTTGGAGGTGGTGCCGGCGAGGACGACGACGTCGGGCGCCAGCCCCTGCAGGGTGCCGGCGGGGCCGCGATCATACCGCAGCTCGGCGTCGTAGTCGTCCTCGAGGATCAGGGTCCCCTCGGCCCGGGCCCAGGCGACCAGTCGCCGCCGCCGCGCCGGCGCCAGCACCGCCCCCAGCGGCAGCGAGTGGGCCGGCGTCACCACGACCGCGTCGGGAGCGGCCGCGGCGAGCGCGGCGACGTCGATGCCGTCGTCGTCGATCGGCACCGGCACCACCTCCAGCCGCTCGGACTCGATCGCCCAGCCGGCGACGGGGTAGCCGGGGTCCTCTACGGCGACCCGCCTGCCGCCCCTGCCGCGGACCATCTGGCAGAAGAGGCGCAGGCCCTGCTGGTAGCCGGCGGTGACGACGACCCGGTCGGCCGCGGCCGCGGCGGCCCGGACGCGGCCGAGGTGCTCCGCGAGCGCGACCCGCAGCTCGGTGGTGCCGGCGAGCTCGCCGTAGGAGAGGCGGGCGTCGGGCAGCTCGGCCAGCGCCCGTCGCAGCGCCCGGCCCCAGGCGCGGCGCGGGAAGAGGGAGAGGTCGGGGGCACCGGGGAAGAGGTCGATGCCGGCGACGGTCGGCGGCACCGGCTCGGGCTGCTCGGACTCCAGGGCGGCGCCGTTGCCGGGGTCCTGCGCCGGCGGCGCGACGCGGGTGCCCGAGCCGCGGCGGCTGAGGATGTAGCCCTCCGCCGCCAGCTGTTCGTAGGCCTCGACGACGAGACGCCGGGAGACGCCCAGCTCCGCCGCGAGCGCGCGCGAGGAGGGCAGGCGGGTGTCGGCGCGCAGGCGGCCCGAGCGGATCGCCTCGCGCAGCCCGGTCTCCAGCTGGGCCCGGCGGGGTTGCTCGGGATCCCAGTTGGGCAGCAGCAGCTCGGGTGAGTCGGCCACGAAAGTGGACCCCTGTTTTTCCATCGCATTGGACCTTATCGTGGTGCCACATTCCCCCTAGCCTGCGTGCCGCAACTTCGAGAAGGAGGCAGAGGATGTCCAGAATCGAGCCACGTCAGGGGATCTTCGCGCGCTTGGTGGGCCGCGGCAGTCGCGTCGCCTACGGGCGGGAGATGAAGTCCGCCGGCGTCTTCGCCCATCACCCGCGGCTGATGTTCGACTACATGCGCTTCAACCGCGCCGCCGAACGCGGCAGGCGGGTGCCGAAGGGGCTCAGCGATCTGGCCGTGCTGAAGGCGGCGACGATCGTCGGCTGCGAGTTCTGCATGGACATCGGCTCCGAGCACGCCCGCCGCTCCGGCCTCGGCGACCGGCAGTTGCTGGCCCTGCACGAAGCCCGCGAGTCGGGCCTGTTCGACGAGGACGAGCTGCTGGTGATCGACCTCGCCGCCGGCATGAGCAGCACTCCCGGCGCGGTCGGCGACGAGCTGATGGCGAGGGTGCTCGAGCGCTTCGGCGACAAGGGAGCTCTCGAGCTGGTCCAGCTGATCGCCTGGGAGAACGCCAGGGCGCGGATGAACCTGGCGCTGGAGATCGCGCCCGAGGGCTTCTCGGAGGGCAAGGCCTGCGCCGTGCCCGCGGTCGCCGCTCATGACGGCGCCGCGATCCCGGCCTAGCGGGCTGTTCGGCAGGCCGAGCGCCAAGCGCCCGGCCGCCGCCGGGCGGTCTGTAACTTCTCTTCTGTGGCCACACTGACCTGCCCCAAGTGCCAGGCGCCGATGCGCACCCACGAGCGCAACGGGGTGACGATCGAGCAGTGCACCAAGTGCCACGGGATCTTCCTCGACCGTGGCGAGCTCGAGCAGCTGATCGGCGCCGAGAGCTCCTTCCTCGGCCGCGAGGGCACGTCCCGCCCGGCCGGCTAGTCCCATACTGCAGCCATGCCCGCCGCCCTGATCGAGTTCCCCGCTGACGACGCCGAGCGGGCGCTGCGCTTTTGGCGCGGGGTGCTCGGGGTCGAGCTGGAGCCGCGCGCCGGCGCCGCCGGCGAGGGCTGGGTCCACGAGGGCGACGGCGTCCGCGTCGGCGTGCACGAGCGCGGCAAGGGCCCGGGCGACACCGGCTCGCTTCCCTACTTCGCGGTGCCCGAGATGGAGGCGGCGCTGGCGCGGGTGCGCGAGCTCGGCGGCGCGGTCATCCACCCGGGCGAGCGCTGGTCGATCTGCCGCGATTCCGAGGGCAGCCCGTTCGCGCTGGAGTCGGCGAGCTAGGCGGGGCCGGCGCCCGCGGCGGGCTCGACCCGGAAGGACGAGCGCACCGGGTTTTCGGGCTTGAAGAAGGTCGCGGTCTGGTTCTTCAGGCGCCAGGGGAAGGGCAGACGGCCGCCGGGCGAGCCGAGGAAGCGGGTGAAGAGGACGGCGGCGCGGTTGCAGCTGATGCCGGAGCCGGTCGGGATGTAGAGCAGGTACTGGCCGCGCGGGAAGGTGAGCGGGCCGAGCACGACGTTGGAGTTGACCGTGAAGGAGTTGCGGCAGAGGGCGCCGAGTTCGGTGTTGCCGCCCCCGCCGCCGGCGGAGCTGCGGGCGACCGAGAAGCCGGCTTTTCCGCCCTGGGCGAAGGTCGCTTTGCCGCTGCCCTGTCCACTGACGCGCCAGGGGGTCGGCAGGACGCCGTCGAAGTCCTCGAGGAAGCGAGTGAAGAGTTTCGAGGCCGCCGGGCAGGTCAGGCCCGCGGACGGGGCGACCGTGATCGTGTAGTTGCCGGCGGGCAGGACCGCAGGGCCGATGCGATCGTCGTGCAGGACCCGGAAGCTGGGGCAGCCGGCCCCGGCCGCGGAGGAGGCGCCGAGACCGAGCGCGAGCGCCGTGAGCAGCGCCGCGAACGCCAGCGCGCCGGCAAGGCCGAGACCCCGTTGCCGCGACGAGTTGTGAACGAGTCCCACGGCGCGGAAACCTAGAGCGCCGGCCGGACGAGTTCCGTGGTTCCCAATCCGCGCCATCCGTGGAAAGCGAACCGCGGAACTCGTCCCATGCCTTGCGCGGTTCCTTTCCCGCCCTTTTCGTGGATAAAGAACCGCGGAACTGGTTTCAGGTGCCGGGGGGCGCGATCCGGTCGAGCTCCGCCAGGTCCGCCGCGCTCGGCTCCCAGCTCAGCGCCGCCACGTTCGCCCGCACCTGCTCGGGCTTGGTCGCCCCGGCGATCACCGAGCCGACCGCGGGCTGCGCCGCGAGGCCGGCGATGGCGACGTCGATCAGACCGATCCCGCGCGCTGCCGCGAACGCCTCCAGGGCCTCGACGACATCGAACTGCTCGGCACTGCCCGCCTCGCCGCCCGTCAGCCGCGTCCCCGCCGGCGCCTGCTCGCCGCGCCGGTACTTGCCGCTGAGCAGGCCCTTGGCGAGCGGGAAGAAGGGGAGCACCGAGACGCCGAGGCGCTCGCAGGCGGGCACGACCTCGGTCTCGATCCCGCGCCGCAGCAGGCTGTACTCGTTCTGCACGGTGACGAAGCGGGCGAGGCCGCGCTCGCGCGCCACCCGCTCGGCCTCCTCCAGTTCGGCGACCGACACGTTGGAGCAGCCGATCGCGCCGACCACGCCTTCGCCGACCAGCTCGTCCAGCGCCGCCAGCGTCTCCGCGATCGGGGTGACGCCGTCGGGGTGGTGGTACTGGTAGAGGTCGATCCGCTCGACCCGCAGCCGCCGCAGCGAGCCCTCGACCGCCCAGCGGATGTACTCGCGAGAGCCGGTCGCCGCCTCCGGCGCGCCCTCGGCACCTTCCATCTTCCAGCCGAACTTGGTCGCGATCAGGAACTCCTCGCGACGTCCTTCCAGCGCCGCGCCCATCAGTCGCTCGCTGGCGCCGGCGCCGCCGTAGATGTCGGCGGTGTCGAAGAAGGTGACGCCGGCGTCGAGCGCGGCCTCGAGCACCGCCGCCGTTCCGTCGGCGTCAAGACGGCCGCCGAAGTTGTTGCAGCCGAGCCCGGCCAGCGAGACCTCGAGCCCGGAGTCGCCGAGCCGGCGGGTCGGAAGCGGGGTGGAGGGGGACTTGTCGGTCATGTCTTCTTCTCCGATTCGTAGCATGGGAGCGACAGATGCCTGAACCAGTCAAGCGCAACCAGCGCTATATGCCCGGGCTGGACGGGCTGCGCGCCGTCGCCGTCCTCGCCGTGATCGCCTTCCACCTCGGTTTCGGGTGGGCCCCCGGCGGCCTGCTCGGGGTCGGCATCTTCTTCACCCTCAGCGGCTACCTGATCACCGACATCCTGCTCTCGCAGCTGGCCCGCCGGGGCCACATCAGGCTCGGGCGCTTCTGGCTCGCCCGCGCCCGCCGCCTGCTGCCGGCGCTGTTCGCGATGCTGATCGTCGTCGTCGCCTGGGTGACGATCTTCGGCCCGGCCCAGCCCCAGCAGTTCCGCGACGGCGTCGTCGCCTCGGCCCTCTACGTCAGCAACTGGCAGCTGATCTTCGGCGACGTCTCCTACTTCGCCCGCTTCGCCCCGCCCGGGCCGCTCAACCACCTCTGGTCGCTGGCGATCGAGGAGCAGTTCTACCTCGTCTGGCCGTTCGTCCTGCTGCTCGGGGTCAAGGTCGTACGGGAGACGCCGCTGCGCTCCGGGGTGCGGCCGCGGCTGGCGGTCGCGACCCTGCTGCTGGCGCTGGTCTCGGCGATCCTGATGGCGGTCCTCTACCACCCGAGCCTGGATCCCTCGCGGGTCTACTACGGCACCGACACCCGCGCCTTCGAGCTGCTCTTCGGCGCCGCCCTGGCCATGGTCTGGCCGAGTCGCAAACTGAGCCCGCGGATCGCGGCGGGTGCCCGCAACACGCTCGACGGGCTCGGTGTCGCCGGCCTGGTCGCGATCGCGCTGATGATCTGGCAGAGCGACCAGTACTCGTCCTTCCTCTACCGCGGCGGCTTCATCGTGCTCTCGGTCGCGACGGTGATGGTGGTGGCGGCGCTGGCCCACCCGGCCAGCCGGCTCGGCCCGATCCTCGGCTGGAAGCCGCTGCGCTGGATCGGCGTGCGCTCCTACGGCATCTACCTCTGGCACTTCCCGGTGATCGTCCTCACCACCCCCGGCGGCGTCGCCAACGGCGCCGAACCGCTGCGCGAGCTGCTCCAGTTCGCGGCGATCGTCGGTATCGCGGCGCTCTCCTGGAAGTTCATCGAGGAGCCGGTGCGCCACGGCGCGCTCGGCAAGCTCTGGAAGCGGGCGCGGGCGGGGGAGTGGCGGCCGGCGAACCTGAGCCGGGAGGGCTGGGCGGTCGCCGGCGCCTCTACCATCGTCCTCCTCGCCGCCTGCGCGGGCATGGCCGGGGTCAACTCGGTCTCGGCCGAAGGCAAAGACGGTGCGGGTCGAAGAAGCGCTCGCCGCCGGCGCGACCGAAGCCGGCGCCGCTGACCCCGGCCCAGGCAAACGCCTCCGACCAAGTCCTCCTGCAAAGCGGTCGTCCACATCGGCGACTCGACCTCGGAGGGGCTGACTTCGCCCGAATATCTGCCGCTCGCAAGTCAGCGGATCGAAGCCCAGTACGCCGATGTCGGGGTCAAGGAAGAGCACTTCGAGATCTCCGGCGCACGCTCGATCGAAGAGCGGTTCGAAGGCGAACCGAACGCCCAGGAAGTGGCCGAAGCCTGGAAACTCGAAGGCTACAAAGGCTGTTGGGTACTGGCGCTGGGGACCAACGAGGCGGCCAACGTCTTCGTCGGCTCCGCGGTCGGCGAGATGGAACGGATCGAAATCATGATGAACACGATCGGCGACGAACCGGTGATGTGGGTCAACGTTCGCTCGCTGGTCGAAGAAGGCGATCCCTACGCGGCCAAGAACATGGAAAAGTGGGACGAAGAACTGCTGGTCGCCTGCCGTAGATATCCCAACATGCGAGTCTACGACTGGGCCTCCGACGTCAAAGACGCCTGGTTCATAGAAGACGGAATCCACTTCACCTCACCCGGTTACGCCGCCCGCAGCGAGTTGATCGCCCACGCGCTGGCGCACGCCTTCCCCGCCTCCGGCGAAAGCGAAGGCGGCGCCAACTGCCTGGTCAGCTGACCGGCTCACCCTTTTCAACCAAGACGGGCATGGGTAGCCCACTAACCCCCCAACTACAGGAAGGACCACCAACCAGATGACCGATTTGAACGAGCGCGATTCGAAGCTTGTCCAGTACCTGAACGAGGCCTACGGCAAGGAGAAGGAGCTGGAGTCTTCGCTCGAGGCGCACATCGCGATGACCACCAAGGCGCCCTACAAAAAACGCCTCAAACAGCACCTCAAAGAGACGAAGTCGCACGCCAAGCAGCTCGAGCGCCGGATCAAGAAGCTGGGCGGCGGCGGGCACGCGATCCAGACCGTGGTCGCCAAGGCGACCGCCGCCGCGAAGGGCCCGCTGCACGCGGTCCGCGGCAGCGGCGAGCAGGAGAAGATGCTGAAGAACGCCAAGACCGAGTACTTCAACGAGCACGAGGAGATCTCCACCTACCTGGCGATCGAGATCTTCGCCGACCAAGGTCTCCGACACGGAGACGGCCAAGCTCGCCCGCGACATCCGTCGCGAGGAGGAACGGATGGCGAAGTTCCTCGAGGGTCAGATCAAGTCCCTCTCCGGCGCCGTAGCGACCGCCGAGGTCCCCGCCGCCCAGCGCCGCCCGGTCAAAGCCGGCGCCGCCCAAAAAGCGCCCGCCAAAAAAGCCCCGGCGAAAAAAGCGAAAGCGCGCAAAGCCAAAAAAGCCGCCGCCGCGAAACCGAAAGCCACCGCGAAAAAAGCGAAAGCGAGCGCCACGCGCAAACCGAAAAAAGCCGCGGCGAAAAAAACCAAAAAAGCCGGCGCTAAACCGGCCGCCTCGCGCAAAGCGAAAGCCGCCGCCGGCAAACGTTCGTAGTCAGTGACGACCGCGCCGCCCGCCGCCCCGCGGTGTGGCGAGCGCGGTCGCCGTTGACAATGTGGTTCATTTAAACGGTACGTTTTTAGCACTTTGTTTGTGTTTAACACACAGTGACCGTGCTTTACTGGGCGACTGTGACTGTTAAACGCGTGAGTGTGACCCTGTTCGTGTTCGTCGCCGGGCTGTTGCTGGTCGCACAGGCCGCCGTGGGTGCCCACTCGACCGACGCGGCGGCGAGCAAGGGGGCGCTGGCCCTGCGGGTGCTCGGCCTGCCGCCCGGAGAAGACGCCGCGCTCACTGTCCTCGGGCCTCCGCAGTCTCGCGGCGCCGAGCGGCTCCGGCGCGTGGTCGCCGTCTTCGAGCACGGCGAGCCTGAGGTTGGCTCCTGGTAGCTACCGCGTCAAGGTCGCCCGGGTCGAGGTGCGCCGGCGCCATAAGCAGGTTCGGCCGGGCGCCTTCGCACTGCCGTTGCGGCACACCCTTCAGGTCAAGGTCCGGCCGGGCAAGCGAGCCCGGCTCAGCGTCCGTTACGGGACGATCATCAACCCCGGAGTGGTGGGCGTAAGCGGTCGTGTCGCCCAGGTGCTCGGGGATCCGAGCAGCCCCGATGGTGTGATCCTCACGGGTCAGACGAGCGTGCGCCGCGGCGCCGTGCTCTCCGCCCGCCCCGATGACCTCCTGCCCAACGGTCTCCTCGCCCGGGTGACCGGGTTCGGTGCCGACGGCGTCGTCCGTCTGCGCGCGGCAAGCATCTACGAGGTGGCGCCGAACATGACCTTCGACATCCCGCTCGCGACCAGTGCCGAAGCCGGCGCCAGTCAGGTGGTCAAGTGCGGCGAAAGCACCGGCGCGGGTGTCAAGCCCTATGTCGACCTGAGCCAGTTCCACGCGACCGGTGGCTGGACGACGACGGGATGGGGGCCGTTCAAAGCTACGACCGGGGCCACGGCGGAACTGCACTTCCACGCCGCCGCCGGGGTCAAGGTCAGCTCACAGGTGGGCCTCTCCTGTTCGCTGAAGCTCCCCGCTCTGGCTTTCCAGGGGATGGCCGGGCCGGTGCCCGTCTACGGCGGCATCCGTCCGGGGGCGACGGTCGAAATCGGCGCCGCCGGCAACCTCCGCACCGAGGCGTCCACCGACATCGACGTCGGCGCGAAGATCAGCGGCGTTCCGCTCAGTGCCGCCCCGATCGCGGGCTTCACCTCTCCCCGGGTCGACTTCGATGCGTCTGTCTTCACCGGGGTCAAGGCCGGTCTCAGCCTCGCTGCCGAGGTCGGGATCGGCGCCGCCAACGCGGCCAACATCCACGTCGACCTCACCAACAGCCTCGCTTTCACCGCGGCCCCGGGCCAGTGCAGCTGGGACATGGACCTGGGCAAGCTCTCCGCTACCGGCGAAGTCGGCCCGCTCTCGATCTCGACCCCGAGCACCCCCGCGCTCTACCACCGCAACCTCTGGCACGCGGCCTGCGGGGCGCCGCCGCCACCTCCACCACCAACCCCGCCGCCCGCGCCCTCGGTCACGCTTCCCCTGGTCCGGGCGACGATGAGATGGGGCACCGACTCCGACATCGATCTCTATACCTGGGACGACGCCGGCAACCTCCTCTACTTCGGCGAACGCGACGGCATTCCCGGGGTCGAACTGGTGGAAGACGTGATCCCCCTGGAAGGCGAATTCGTCCATGCGGAGGAGGTCCTGCAGGAGACCGCCAACCCCAATCGCCGCTACACCTTCGGCATCTGCGACTTCAGGGGCGAAGGCGCCGACGTGACGCTGACGGTCAAGGATCCCGGCGGCGGCACCCGGACCTTCCAGCGCACCCTCTTCGAAGCGGGCGAAAGCTACGTGGTCACCACCAGCCCCGACGGCTCCGGCGGTTACTTCCCGGAACCTGGCTGGTGCGAATACGTCGAACCCTGAACGGCAGCCGGCCTCAGGCGCCGTCGATCTCGACCGGCTCCAGCTCGTCGGCGGGCTCGAAGCCGAGGATGCGGCCGTAGAAGTAGAGCTCGGCTTCGAGGCAGCGGATCTCCGTCTCCGAGCGACGGAAGCCGTGGGCCTCGCCCGCGAACGCCAGGTAGGAGTGAGGGACGCCGTTCTGTTTGAGCGCGGCAACCATCGTCTCCGCCTGGCTCGGTGGCACCACCTCGTCTTCGAGGCCCTGGAAGAGGATCACCGGCGCCCGCAGCCGCTCGACGAAGTGGATCGGCGAGCGCTCGTAGTAGAGCTCCCTCTCCTCGGGGTAGGGACCGATCAGGCCGTCGAGGTAGCGGGACTCGAACTTGTGGGTGTCGGTGGCGAGGGTCTCGGTGTCGGCGATGCCGAAGTAGCTGGCGCCGGCGGCGAACTCGTCGTGGAAGACGAGGGCGCAGAGGGTCGCGTAGCCGCCCGCGCTGCCGCCGCGGATCGCCAGGCGCTCGCCGTCGACCTCGCCGGTCGCGGCCAGGTGGCGGGCGGCGGCGATGCAATCGTCGGTGTCGACTACGCCCCAGCCACCGCGCAGGCGCCGGCGGTAGGGCCGGCCGTGGCCGCTGCTGCCGCGATAGTTGACGTCGACGACGCCGATCCCACGGCTGGTCCAGAAGAGGAACTCCGAGTCGAATGCGGGAGGGCTGTGGGAGGTCGGGCCGCCGTGGCTCTGGACGATCAGCGGCGGCAGCTCTCCCGCCGGCGCGGCGAAGTCGGGATTGGCCGGTGGGTAGTAGAAGCCGTGCGCGGTCTCACCGTCCGTGGTCGGGAACTCGATCGCGCGGGGGATCGAGACGTAGCGAGGGTCCGTCGGCGCATCGCTCCCCGCCTGCACCAGCTCATGCTCGCCGCTCGCGAGATCGAGCAGGACGACCGCGGTCTCGCGTTCGGGGGTGGCCGCGGCGAAGGCGAGCCGGGTCCCGCGGGCCGACAGCGAGGGGAAGCCGAACGAGGTGAAGGGGAGGTCGAGGTCGCGCAGTCGCTCGGCGCCGGGATCGAGCAGGAAGAGCCGTTCCTCGCCGCGCTCGCAGCGGATGAAGGCGACCGAACCGTCGTCGAGGAAGGCGTAGGTGGAGCCCCCGAACAGCCACTGCGGATGGCCGAGCTCGGCCTCCTCGGCGGTCAACCGCGCGACTGTCTCGCCCTCGGCGCGGAAGAGGTTCCACCAGCCGTCGCGGTCGGAGACGAAGTGCAGCCGCGCCGCGGCGTCCCACTCAGGCTGGAAGATCGACTCCTCGGGGCCGCCGGCGACGAGGCGGGCGTCTGCCGTGTCCCCGAGCGGGGCGACCCAGAGCTCGGTCCCGTCCCAGGGCATGTTCGGGTGGTCCCAGCAGGTCCAGGCGAGCCGGCTCCCGTCGGGGCTGACCCGCGGGAAGGAGTAGAAGTCGCGCCCGGAGGCGAGCACCGCCGGCTCGCCGGAGCCGTCGAGCGCGAGGGCGACGATCTGGTTCTCGGCTTCGCCCTCGCCATGAGCCTCGCGCACGCAGACGACGGTGCGCCCGTCGGGGCAGAGCCGCATGTCGGCGTAGCGCAGGGCGGCGGGATTCGCGCCGTCGGGCGTGATCGCGACCGGCTCCTCGCCCAGCCGCAGGCGGTAGAGGCGCTGGTCCTGGAAGTCGACGAAGAGGACGAGGTCGTCCGCGACCAGGGCCCAGGCGCCGCCGCCGTACTCATGGACGCGGGTGCGGACGTTGGTTCCCTCCGGCGTCACCGCTTCGGGCTCGCCACCGGTCGGGCGCCTCATCAGCACCACGCGACCGCCCTCGGCCGGCCGCCCTTCCGCCCACCAGACGGCGCCGTCGCCGGCCAGCCGCGGGGCCGCCAGCCGCCGGCCCGCCGTCGCGACGATCGCGGGCTCGATCGGCGAGCGCCAGGAGCCGTAGGGGGCGACGGTGGCCATCGACCGCAGTTTAGGCTGGCCGACCTGATGACCAACACTTACGAAGTCCCCCAAGAGTCCCGTGACCTCCGCGACATGGTGCGCCGGCTGGCGCAGGAGAAGATCGCCCCGCGCGCCGGCGACATCGACCGCGAAAGCAAGTACCCGTGGGACGTCCGCAAGCTGCTCGCCGAGCACGACATCCTCGGCCTGCCGTTCGACGAGCAGTACGGCGGCACCGGGACCGGGACCCTGGTCCTGCAGATGGCGGTCGAGGAGATCGCCAAGGCCTGCGCCTCATCGGCCCTGATCCTGATGATCCAGGAGCTCGGCACGCTGCCGATCCAGCTCTTCGGCTCCGACGAGCTGAAAGAGCGCTTCCTGCCGAAGTGCGCCGGCGGCGAGTGGTCGCCGGCCTTCGCCCTGTCGGAGCCCGAGGCCGGCAGCGACCCGGCGGCGATGCGCACGACCGCGGTCCGCGACGGCGACGAGTGGGTGATCAACGGCCAGAAGAACTGGATCACCAACGCCACGATCGCCGACTTCTACGTCGTCTTCGCCGTCACCGACCGCGAGAACAAGCGGATCAGCGCCTTCGTGGTCGAGAAAGAGCGCGAGGGCTTCGACCCCGGCCAGCTCGAGCACAAGCTGGGGATCAAGGGCTCGCCCACCGGCTCGCCCTCGTTCACCGACGTCCGCGTCCCGCACGAGAACATGGTCGGGGTCGAGGGCAAAGGCCTCGGCGTTGCCCTCGGCACGCTCGAGCGCACCCGCCTCGGCGCCGCCGCCCAGGCGGTCGGGATCGCCCAGGGGGCGACCGACTACGCCAACGAGTACGCGAAGGAGCGGATCGCTTTCGGCAAGCCGATCAACGCCCTGCAGGGGATCCAGTTCAAGCTCGCCGACATGGAGACCGGCACCGCCGCCGCCCGCGAGCTGCTCTACAAAGCCTGCTCGATGGCCGACCTGGCAGAGCGCCCGGCGAGCCTGCCGAAGTGGACCTCGATGGCGAAGCTGTTCGCCTCCGACAACGCGATGAAGGTGACGGTCGAGGCGATCCAGGTGCTCGGCGGCTACGGCTACGTCAACGAGTACCCGGTCGAGCGGATGCTGCGCGACGCCAAGATCACCCAGATCTACGAGGGCACGAACGAGATCCAGCGGGTCGTGATCGCCCGCACGATGAGCGCGTGAGGCGCGCGGCAGTCATTTCTCCCGCATAGCGGAGGAAATGACTGCCGCACTCACTCGACCTCGCGCAGGCGGTGCGTGTCGACGTCGTAGACGAAGCCGCGCACGGCTTCGCGGTGGGGGATAAAGGGGGAGCGGCGGACGCGGTCGAGCGAGATTCGGACGCTCTCGTCGACGCTCGCGAATGACTGGATCGGGAACTCGGGGAGGATCCCGGTCGCCTCCTCCAGCTCGACCCGGAAGCCCTCGTCGGTGATCTTTTCCATGCCGCAGTCGGTGTGGTGGATCAGCATGATCTCGCGCGTCCCCAGCCGCCGCTGCGAGATCGCCAGCGAGCGGATCACGTCGTCGCTGACGACGCCGCCGGCGTTGCGCAGCACGTGCGCCTCGCCGTCGCCGAGGCAGAGCGCGGCGAAGACGTCGAGCCGCGAGTCCATGCAGGTGACGATCGCCAGCCGCCGGCTCGGCTGCACGTCGAGGTGGCGGTCGCCAGGGGCTCGGCGAAGGTGCGGTTATTGGTGAGGAGCTCGTCGATCGTGTCCATGGCGCGGCAGACTAATCCGGATCGGCTCCTGGGTGGGGTGGGGCTGGACGAGTCGCCTAGGCTTCGCCCGTGGAACTGTGCATCCGAGCGGCGGCCGAGGCGGACATGGAGCTGCTGTTCGGGCTGATCCTGGAGCTGGCCGAGTACGAGAAACTCGCCGACAAGGTCGCCGGCGACCCCGAGGTCCTGCGCCGCACCCTGTTCGAGCAGCGGGCGGCGGAGGCGCTGATCGTCGAGCTCGACGGTGAAGCGATCGGCTACGCGATCTTCTTCACCACCTTCTCCAGCTTCGAGTGCCGCTCCGGAGTCTGGATCGAGGACATCTACGTCCGCCCTTCGGTTCGCCGCGGCGGTATCGGCCGCCAGGTGATGGAGCACATCGCCGCGCTCACGCTCGAGCGTGGCCACGTCCGCCTCGAGTGGACCGCGCTCGACTGGAACGAGCCCGCCCTGCGCTTCTACGAGAAGCTCGGCGCCACCCGGCTCGGCGACTGGATCACCCATCGCCTCGACGTCGACGGCATGCGCCGACTGGGAGGAGCGCGAGACGCGCCGCTCTAATTCGCCTGGTCGCTGTACTTGGTGATCAGTTTTAAGCGTGGCTCGTGGACCGAGAGCAGTGCGAGCATCTGTCCCTGCTCGTCGGCGATCTCCACTTGCTTCCACTGATCCGCTTCGGCGACAACCGCACCTCGGGTTCCAGCGGCCCAGCCGTCGACGGGATCGAGCAGTTCGACGTAGTCGAGTTCCTTGATCTTCTGCTTCAGCGTTGCCATCTGCCGACCATCCTAGGGTCTCGGGAACGTGCTGGTTAGTTGTGGTGGATGCTCGGGCCCGGGCAGGAGCCAAACGGTCCTGACGTTCACGATGCGGTCCCCTTTTCCACGGAGTCCCCTCAGTGGTATTTCGACCACCGCGTTGACTCCATAAGGCGCGCAGTCCCGCGCGGATTTGACGGGCGTCTCGACGATCGCGCTTCTTATGGTGCCCTCGACATAGTCAACGTCTTCAACCGTAATGCCCAGGATCCGCTCAAATCCCGCGGCCTTGTGTCTGCCGGATTCGTGGGATGTGTTCAGGGAGTAGAGGATCAGCCTTCGGCGAATACCCACTGCTTCCGATGCCCGTGGGAGTGGTTGGCCGACGCGTGGAAGCCAAGGTTGCATCGCGGTCGCGACGCTATGGATCACGTTCGCGCGAGTGTGTGACTCAAGTTAGAGCAATGGATCTTGACTGCGACAACTCTGCGTCAATTTGGGCGGGCACCATCGCCAGCCCGTCCCAGCAGCAGCTCCTGCTCCCGCTCGTTCTCGGTAAGCGCCGCGGCGCGCCGGAACTCGGCCGCCGCCTCGGCGTCGCGCCCGAGCTTGGCGAGCAGGTCGCCGCGGACGCTGGGGAGGAGGTGGTACTCGCGCAGCGAGGGCTCGTCGGCGACCGTGTCGAGCAACTCCAGACCCGCCTCGGGCCCGAAGGCGAAGCCGACGGCAACGGCGCGGTTGAGCTCGACGATCGGGGATGGGGCGAGCCGGGAGAGGGCGTCGTAGAGGGCGGCGATCCGCACCCAGTCGGTTTCCCCGGCCTCGCGGGCGCGGGCGTGGCAGGCGGCGATCGCGGCCTGAAGGCCGTAGGGGCCGAGCGGTCCACGCAGTCCTTCGGCCCGCTCCAGCGCCCGCAGGCCGCGACCGATCAGCAGCAGGTCCCAGCGTCCGCGGTCCTGCTCCAGCAGCAGCACCGGCTCGCCTCCGGGCCCGAGCCGAGCGCGGGCGCGCGAGGCCTGGATCTCCAACAGCGCGATCAGCCCGTGCGCCTCCGGCTCGTCGGGCGCCAGCGCCGCGAGGATTCGCCCGAGCCGCAGCGCTTCCTCGCAGAGCGCGGGCCGGATCCAGTCCTCGCCGGCGCTCGCCGCGTAGCCCTCGTTGAAGACCAGGTAGATGACTTCGAGCACCGAGGGCAGGCGCGCCGCCAGCTCGTCGCCGGCGGGCACCTCGAAGGGCACATTGGCGTCGCGCAGGGTCCGCTTCGCCCGCACCAGCCGCTGTGCGATCGTCGCCTCCTTGACGAGGAAGGCGCGGGCGATCTCCGGCGTGCTCAGCCCGCCGAGCAGGCGCAGGGTCAGCGCCACCCGCGCCTCACGCGGGAGTACCGGGTGGCAGCAGGTGAAGATCAGTCCGAGCAGGTCGTCGCCGACCTCGTCGTCGACGGCGGCGTCGAACTCCGAGCGGTCCATCGCCATCCGCATGCCGACGTCGCGGACCAGCTCTTCCTGCTTGCGCTCGAAGGTCGTCTGGCGCCGGGCCAGGTCGATCGCCCGGTTCTTCGCGGTGGCCATCAGCCAGGCGCCCGGGTTGTTCGGGACGCCCGATTCGGGCCAGCGCTCCAACGCCGCGACCAGCGCGTCCTGGGCGAGGTCCTCGGCCAGGCCGACGTCGCGCACCATCCGCGCCAACCCGGCGACGAGGCGGGCGGACTCGATCCGCCAGACCGCCTCGATCGCCCGGTTGGTCGCGGCTCCGCTCACGCGGTCAGGCCCCCGCGACCGCTTCCTGCACGTCCTGCGAGAAGTCCTCCAGCTCGAAGACACGGCGCACCTCGACCGTGCACTTCTTGCCGGGGCAGCGCGAGGCCCACTCGACCGCCTCCTCCTTCGAGCGCGCCTGGATCAGCCAGTAGCCGCCGACGACCTCCTTCGCCTCCGCGAAGGGCCCGTCGGTGACGGTGGAGGTGCCCTCGGAGTCGAAGCTGACGCGCGCCCCTTCGCCGGGCGGATGCAGGCCGTCGAGCGAGAGCAGCATGCCGGCCTTGCGCAGCTCCTCGTTGTAGCGGCCCATCTCAAGCACGTCCTCGGCGCTCGGGTTCCACTCCTCTTCGCTGATTTCCGGGTACATGAACATCATGAATCGCATCTCGGCCTCCTTGGCTGGTCAGTTCTCAGCGGCGCTGAAGCCGCTCTCTACCCCGACGACGAAGGAGCGACGCCGAAATCGACATGGGGTGAGAAATCGGGCGACTACTCGTCGCGGGGGGTGATACGGAAGACCGAGACGACCTCAGCCTGGTGCGCCTCGGGATGGGCGACGTAGGCGCTGGGGCCGCCGCCGAACCAGCCCGCGGCTTCGTTGTTGCCGACGAAGATCCCGGGATGGTGCTTGCCGTCGGCGTCCTGAACCCAGACCTTGTCGCCCTCCTTGAAGCCTTCGATCTCCTCGCTCATCGGGCGAGTCTATCCGGGGAGTCGAAAGCCGGTTTGGTTTCCCGATCTGGCCCGGGGGTACCTCACCGCCGTCCGTTCAAGGAGTCGACGAAGGGAGCGAAGATGATTGGCGGTCTAGTCGCTGTGCTCATAGTGATTGCCCTGGTGCTGGTGCTGCTCAAGGTGGCGGTGGCGGGAGGGATCCTCGGCCTGATCGCGATCATCCTGCTCGTCCTGCTGCTGCTCGGGCGGATCTAGCTCAGCAGGGCTTCATCCGCGCCAGCCGCCCGCGGTAGACCCGCATCGAGCTGTGCTTCCAGTCGCCGTGGGTCTGGTTGCGCAGGCTCGGCACCAGCTCGTGGTGGTAGGGCGAGCTGAGGCTCTCGTTGTGGCCGATCACGTCGCCGATCGGGATCCCGAAGCGGCAGCGCAGGTACTGCGTCAGCCAGAGCGAGGCGCGCAGCTCGGCCGGGTTGTCGAGCACGTCGGAGTCACCGTAGCCGGCGTGCTCGATCCCGATCGCGGTCCAGTTGAGCCCGACCGTGTGGCGGCAGCGCGTCCGCAGGTTGACCAGCTGGAAGATGCGGCCGGAGGGGGAGATGACGAAGTGCGAGCAGACGTTGGGCAGCTCGCCCAGCTCGACGTCCGGCACGTCGGGCGCGAAGGTGTTGTAGACGGCGGCGGCGCTGCTGGTCTGGGACATGTGCTCGACGATCACCTTGGGATCGCGCAGCCGCCACTTGTGCTGACCGTAGTGGCGCTCGGAGTATTCGGCCATCTCGCGCTTGCGTTTGGGCCCGAAGGGGATCAGGTGCTGGACGATCGGCGGCCGCACGATGCTGGCCGTCGCCGTCGCCGATCCGCTCGCCGACCCGGCCGCGGCTGCCACGAGGAGGCAGAGCAGCGATGCCAGGACCCCGGCGGCGGCGATTTTGGCGGCGCGCATCGTCGCCCAGGCTACCCTGGCCGCATGTCTCCAGCCGGCGAGCCGATGAAGGCGACGTTGACCGACCGCGCCTTCAGCGACCCCGCCTGGGTCTTCGAGCGCAAGCTGGACGGGATCCGCGCGGCGGTGCGCCGCGAGGCCGGCGAGGTGACGCTGACCTCGCGCAGCGGCAAAAGCCTCACCTCGGCCTACCCGGAGCTGGTCGAGGCGCTGGAGGCGGAGCCGGCGACCGAGTTCGCCGCCGACGGCGAGATCGTCGCCTTCGAGGGCTCGCGGACCAGCTTCGAGCGGCTGCAGGGGCGGATGGGGATCCACGATCCGCGGCTGGCGCGGATCAGCGGCATCCCGGTCTTCCTCTACCTCTTCGACCTGCTCGAGTTCGACGGCCACGACCTCACCGGGCTGCCGCTGCGCAAGCGCAAGGCGGCGCTGCGGCGTGCCTTCTCCTTCCACGGACCGATCCGCTACACGCAGCACCGCAACGAGCGCGGCGAGGAGCTTCTTCGCCGAGGCCTGCGCGAAGGGGTGGGAGGGGCTGATCGCCAAGCGCGCCGACAGCCCCTACGTCCACTGCGCGCAGCCGCGACTGGCTGAAGCTGAAGTGCTCCTTCGAGCAGGAGCTGGTGATCGGCGGCTTCACCCCGCCGCAGGGCTCGCGCCAACACTTCGGGGCGCTGCTGGTCGGCTACCACGAGGACGGCGAGCTGCGCTTCGCCGGCAAAGTCGGCACCGGCTTCAGCGAGCTGACGCTGCGCGACCTCGGCGACCGGATGGAGGCGTTGGAGCAGCCGCGCCCCCCGTTCACCCGCGGCAGCGGCCTGCCGCGTGACGCCCGCTGGGTCGCGCCGGAGCTGGTCGCCCAGATCGCCTTCGGCGAGTGGACCCGGGACGGCAAGCTCCGCCACCCGCGCTACCTCGGCCTGCGTGAGGACAAGCGCCGCCACCGAGGTCGTCCGCGAGCGCCCGGTCCCCCAGTAGTCCTGGGTTCGATTGCCCGGGCAACGGGTAGCAGGCCCCAACTGTTCCCGCCTCAAGGGAAGCCGGTTGTCAGCCGGATCTTCACGGGCACCGACTGACAAGGAGAAGCAATGGCTGATTTGACGACCCTCGAGGAGAAGCTGGCGGAGGTGACCGGCCTCGCCGGCGCCGCCCAGGAGACGACGAAGAAAGTCGAGGGGATGCTCGACGATGACTCCGGATCGCTGGCCGACGCTCTGCGCGAGATGCGCGAAGAGGCCGAGGAGACCGAAAGCCGCTGCATCGACCTCGCCGATCAGCGCGACGGCAAGAAAACGGCGATCCTCGAGAAGGCCCAGGAAACGAAGAGCGAGGCGACCGAGATGATGCGGACCTACCTCGGCGAGGACTCGGACGAGCTCGACGGCTTCGAGTTCCTGATCATGGCCGAGGCCGGCGAGGTCGGCCACTGGGCGATCCTCGGCAAGCTCAACGAGAGCGCCGGCGAGGACGACGTCCGCGAGCTGGTCGAGTGGGCGCTGCCGATTCAGGAGCGCCACCTCACGACCGTGCGCGACGGCTCCCTGGAGCTCGCCGCGGACGAGGATCCAGACGCCTGAGGCGCAGGGGATGTCAGCGGCCAATACCGGTTTGGAGGCGCGGGGCAGAGCCCGCGTCTCCGCCGACGCGATCGCCCTCACCTTCGATGACGGTCCGGATCCCGTCTGGACTCCGCGAATCCTCGACGAGCTGCGGCGCGCCGACGCGAGTGCGACCTTCTGCGTCGAAGCCCCGCGCGCCCTGGCGAACCCGGGCCTGGTGGCGGCGATGGTGGAGGCCGGTCACGAGGTCGGCTTCCACTGCGTGCGCCATGCACGTCACTCGGAGCTGGAGCTGGACGAGGTCCGCGCCGAGGCCACGGCCGGTCTGGCGATGCTCGCCTCGCTCGGGGTCCGGCCGACGGCTTGGCGCGCCCCCTGGGGCTTAGTTACGGCGACGACCCGCGAAGTCGCCTCCGAGCACGGTCTCGAGCTCTGGGGCTGGAGCTTCGACAGCCACGACTGGCGCGGCGACGGCTGCGAGGAGATGCTCGGCGCTTTGACGGTCGCCGGCGGCCTGGAGAGGGGGACGGTGGCGCTGATGCACGATGCGCTGGGGCCAGGCGCGCGGCGCGACGGCTGCGCCGAGACCGTGCGACTGACGCGGGCGCTGCTCGGCGCCGCGCAGGCCGTTGGTCTGAGGCCGGGCACGCTCACGGAGTCGGCCGCGGTGACATCGTGACCGGATCGGTGAAAGCGGAGGTGGCGCCGCTGCACCTCTCGATGTCGGCGCTGCTGGATCGGGCCCTGGTCGCGATCGCCACCGGCGCCGAGTCGCTCGACCGCGAGCCGCGCTTTCCGGCCGCGGCGCTGGCCGCGCTGGGCGAGGCGGGAGCGCTGACGGCGACGATCGGAGCCATCCGCGCCGAGCGATCCGTGGCCCCGGAGTGGGAATTGGTGCGGCGGGTGGCCACCGCCGACGCCTCGGTCGGCCGCATCCTCGACGGCCACCTCAACGCGGTCGAGCGCCTCGAAGTCGCCGCCGAGCCGCAGCTGCGCGAGGAGGAGCTGGCGAAGCTGGAGGGCGGCACCCGCTTGCTCGGTGTCTGGGGCGCCGACCCGGCGCCCGGAGAGGGGCCGCCGGCGCGCATCGTCACCAGCGACGCCGGCGACGTCCTGCGCGGGGTCAAGACCTTCTGCTCCGGCGCGGGCGGGATCGACGCGGCGCTGGTCATGGTCGGCGACGATGGGGGCCTCGCCCCGCGCCTGGTCTTGGTCGAGTGCGACGGGCGGGTCGTGGTCGACCGCGAGTGGTACCGCGGCGCCGGCATGCGGGCTTCTGAGAGCCACCGGGTCGAGTTCCACGAGGCGCCGGTGGTCGCGATTCTCGGCGCGCCGGGTGAGCTCGGCCGCGAGCCCTGGTTCTCCCGCGACGCGATGCGCACCGCCGCCGGCTGGGCCGGGATGGTCGACGCCGCCGCCGACGCGGCGCTCGCGGACCTCGGCGCCCGCCGCGCCGGCGAGCCGCTCTCGCAGCTGGCCGCGGGCCGGATCGAGGCGGCGCGCGGAACCGTCGACGCCTGGCTTGCCCTGGCCGCCGGGGCGGCCGACGAGGGGCGCGAGCTGAAGTCCCTGAGCGTGTTGATGCGGGCCGAGATCGATCGCGTCGCGAAACTCGTCCTCGAAGCCGCCGCGGCCGCCTGCGGCTCGTACCCGTTCGTCACCGCCGGCCCGCTCGACCGCGCCCGCCGCAACCTCGAGACCTTTCTCCTCCAGCATCGCCTCGACCCGCTCCTGACCCGGCTCGGCGCGGCTCGGCTCGAAGGCCGATGAGCGCCGCGATCGTGGAGCACGAACGCGCCCCAGTCGAGCATTTCGAGCGCCTCGCCCGCGACTCGGCCGACCCCTGGCACTACGAGACGAGCGCCTACGAGCAGGCCAAGTACCGGCGCACCTTGGCGGCCCTGCCGCAGCGGACCGGTCGCACCCTGGAGCTGGGCTGCTCGGTCGGCGTCTTCACCGCGATGCTGGCGCCGCGCTGCGAGAGCTTGCTCGCGGTCGACTTCAGCCCGACCGCCCTGGAGCACGCTCGGCGGCGTCTCGAGGGCGTCGCCGGGGTCGAGCTCGCCGAGCGCCGGCTCCCCGAGGGGACCCCGGCGGGCCCGTTCGAGACGATCGTCTGCGCCGAGGTCCTCTACTACTGGAGCGCGGCTCTGGTCGGTGAGGGGCTGCGCCGGATCGAAGCGGCCCTGGCGCCGGGCGGCCTCCTGGTGGCGGTTCACTGGCGCGGCTCGGACCCGCGCCGCGAGCTCGACGGCGACGACGTCCACCGCATCCTCCGCGAGGAGTCGCGGCTGTTGTGGCGGGGCGGGGCGCGGACACCGGACTACCTCCTCGACCGCTGGGTGGCGCCATGAGCGAGGAGCGCGGGATCGTGATCGTCGGCGGCGGCCCCGCCGCCCACGCCGCCGCGGGCGCCTATCGCGAGGCGGGGAGAACCGGGCCGGTGACGATTCTCGCCGCCGAGCTGGAGCTCCCCTACGAACGGCCACCGCTGACCAAGGAGTACCTGCGCGGCGAGTCGAGCCGCGGCGACCTCCTCCTGGAGCCGGGGGGCTGGTACCGCGAGCGCGAGATCGAGGTGGTGCTCGGCGCCGCCGTCACCGCGCTCGACCTCGAGGCCGGCGAGGCCCGGACCGAGGACGGCCGTCGCCGGCCGTTCGAGCGCTGCCTGCTGGCGACCGGCGCCCGCCCGCTGGTTCCGGACGTCCCCGGCGCCGACGGGCCCGACGTGCGCCAGGTCCGCACCGTCGTCGACTCCGAACAGCTCGCCGCCCTGGCCGAGAACCGGGTGCTCCTCGTCGGCTCCGGCTTCATCGGCTGCGAGGCGGCGGTCTCGATGGCGCTGCGCGGGGCCGAGGTGACGATGGCGACGCTGGAGCGGCGCCCGCAGATCGAGCGGCTCGGCGAGCGGGTCGCGGAGCGCCTCGCCGCCTGGCTGGAGGAGTGCGGGATCACGCTGCTGGCCGAGGCGAAGCTGAAGGAGATAGTCGCCGAGCGCGGCGGCGGCGCCGCCCGTTTCGAGGATGGTCGCGAGCGCGAGGCGGACGCGGTGGTGCTGGCGCTCGGGGTCGTCCGCAACGACGGGCTCGCCGCCGCCGCCGGAGTCGCGGTCGACGACGGCGTCCCCGTCAGCGCGGCGATGGTCTCCTCGCACCCGCGGCTGCTGGCCGCCGGCGACGTCGCCTTCGCCGACAACCCCACGGCCGGGCGACGGCTGCGGGTCGAACACTGGGGCGAGGCGCTCAGCCAGGGCGAGGTCGCCGGCCGCACGCTTGCCGGAGCAGAGGTGAGCTGGGACGTCGCCCCCGGCTTCTGGTCGACCCTGGGCGAGCGCACGCTCAAGTACGCGGGTTGGGGGGACGGCTGGGACGAGACCGAGTTCGAGCCCGGGGAGGGCGAGAGCTTCGTCGCCCGCTACGGCAGGGGAGGCGAGCTGGTCGGCATCCTCGCCCACGGCGACGACCACGCCTACGAAGACGGCAAGCGCGCGATCGAGGAGCGAGCCCGATGGCGCTGAACGGGAAGCCTGGAGGGGACACGCTCGGCGCCGTCGCTCCCGAGCTGAGAGCGGTTGTCGTGGTCCCGGCGCGCGACGAGGAGCAGCGCATCGGCGCCTGCCTCGATGCCCTCGCGGCCCAGATCGAGATCGAGCCCGTTGCCTACGAGACGATCGTCGTCCTCGACGCCTGCGCGGACGGCACCGAGCGCGAGGTCGAGGAGGCGCGTCGGCGCTGGCCCGCGTTCCGCCTCCACACCATGGCCGGCCCCGGCCGGGGCGCCGGGCCGGCGCGGGCGACCGGGATGGACGTGGCCTGCGCCCGCCTCGAGTCGGTGGGAAAGGCCGAGGCGCTGCTCGCCACGACCGACGCCGACTCGCTGGTCGCGCCGGACTGGATCGCCCGCCAGCTCGAGGCGATCGCCGCCGGCGCCGAGGCGATCGGCGGCGAGATCCTGCTCGACCCCGGCGAAGCCGCGCTCCTGCCCGCGGCGGCGATCCGCGGTCGCGACGCCGACCTGCGCGAGCGCACCCGCTTGGCTCAGGCGCGTGGCCCCGCCGACCACGCCCACTTCGCCGGCGCCTCGATCGGCCTCACCCCGCGCGTCTACCGCCGCACCGGCGGCATGGGTTGGCTCGCCGCCCTGGAGGATCAGGAGCTGGAGGACCGGCTGGCCGAGGAGGGGGTGGCGATCCACCGCCTGCGCCCGGTCCAGGTCGTCACCTCGGCCCGCACCGACGGCCGCGCCGAGCGCGGCCTCGCCCTCGACCTGGCACTTGCCGAGTGGATCCCCGGGCGCAGCTACGCCGGCAGCGACTACGCGCTCGCGCCCCTGCTGGAGGCGAAGCGGTGCTCGGTCGCGGCGATCTTGCCCGCCCGCGAAGTGGCGGCGACGATCGGGCCGATTCTCGACAGCCTGCTGCCGCTGCGCGAGGCCGGCCTGCTCGACGAGCTGCTGGTGGTGGACGCCGACTCGGCCGACGGCACCGCGGCGATCGCCCGCGAGCGCGGGGTGGAGGCGGTCGGCGAGTCGGAGCTGATGCCGGAGTTGGGCCCGTGCCTCGGCAAGGGGGACGCGATGTGGCGGGCGGCGGGGACGGTCGAGAGCGAGTTGCTGGTCTTCCTCGACGCCGACAGCGCCGATTTCCACGCCGGCTTCCCCACCGGCCTGCTGGGCCCGATCCTGCTCGACCCCGGCTTGAAGCTGGTCAAGGGCTCCTTCCGCCGCCCGCTCGCCCTCGACGGCTCCGTCCACGACGGCGAAGGCGGCCGCGTCACCGAGCTGGTCGCGCGGCCCCTGCTCAACCTCCACTTCCCGGCCCTGGCCGGGTTCGTGCAGCCGCTGGCGGGTGAGATCGCGATCGAGCGCGAGCTCTTCCGCCGGCTCTCGGTCCCGGTCGGCTACGGGGTCGAGATCGCGATGCTGATCGACTGCCTGCGCCTGGCCGGCCTCGACTCGCTGGCCCAGGTCGACCTGGGCACCCGCCAGAACCGTCACCAGGCGCTGCGCGCGCTCAGCGCGATGGCGGTCGAGGTGATGGTCGCGGTCGAGCGCCGCACCGGTGCCGCGCCCCGTCCCGGCACCGCCGGCTTCAGGCCCCGCCCCGAGCCCGGCGGCGCCGACGAGAAGTGGCGACTGCGCTGCGAGGAGCGGCCGCCGCTCGCCGCTCCTCTGTTTCGTGGCGGCCCGGCTACGGGTAGGGGACAAGCCCTGTCCGAAGCTTCGATGGACCCCCTCCCGAGGAAAGGCTTTACCTGATGACCGATCGTGAGCAAACGCAGGAGCGAACCGCCGGCGGGCTGCTGGGCAAAGCAGCCGGACGCGCCAAGGAGCTTGTCGGCTCGGCTCTGGGCAACTCCCAGCTGGACCGCGAGGGACGCCTGCAGCAGGTCCAGGTCGAGGCCGAGGAGGAGGCGATCGAGCGCGGTCAGGAGGCCGACGAGAAGGACACCGAGGCAAAGCTGGCGATCGCCAAAGCCGAGACCGAGACCGAGCGCCGTGAGCTCGAGCAGGAGCTCTCACAGCTCTCCGAGGAGGAGCGGATCGAGCGCGAGCAGGCGCAGAACAAGCGCCAGGCGAAGGCGGCGCAGGCCGAGGAGGTGCGCGAGGCCACGGCGCTCGAGCGCGAGGCAAATCGCGCCGACCGCCTCGCCGACGCGATCGACCCGGAGCAGAGCCGATGAGCCTGCTCTCGATCCCCAAGATCGTCGTCGATCGCTCGCTGAAGCTGACCCGGGTCCCGCTCGACCTCGCCCGCTCGGTCGCCGGGTTGAGGCAACGGGCGCCGCAGAGCCGTGCCGCCGACAACCAGCGCGAGCGCGCCGAGCGCCTGCGCGAGCAGGCCGCGGCGGAGCGCCGCGAGGCCGCGGCTAAGCGCGAGGCGGCCGAGGCCCAGGCCGAGAAAGCCGCAGCGACCAAGAAGCGCGCCGCCGCCAAAAAAGCGGCGAAAGCCAAGAAAGCAAACGCGAAACGGGAGAAATCAACCCGTCTCGACAAGCTCGAGGCCCGCGAGCGCAGCCTCGAGGCGGAGGAGCAGGCGGCCCGCGCCAAGCGCGAGGCAGATCAGCTGCGCGAGGCGACCGAGAAGGCGAAGGAAGCTCGCAAGAAAATTGGCGACTAGCGCCGGCAGGCTGCGGCGCTCGGACTGCGCCGGCGCCGGAATCCGCCGGCGACGGCGCGGCCGTGGCTTCTCCTTCGAGGACGGAGAGGGGACGCGGATCGAGGACGAGGAGACGCTGGAGCGGATCCGCGCCCTGACGATTCCGCCGGCCTGGGAGGAGGTCTGGGTCTGTCCCGACCCGCTCGGGCACATCCAGGCGACCGGACTCGACGCCGCCGGGCGCAAGCAGTACCGCTACCACGACCGTTGGGAGCGGCGCCGGGCCGCCCGCAAGTACGAGGCGATGCGCGCCTTCGCCGGTGAGCTGCCGCGCCTGCGCCGCGCCGTCACCCGCGACCTCGCCCTCGAGGGGATGCCGCGCGAGCGGGCGCTGGCCTGCGCCGTGCGCCTGCTCGACCTCGGCTTCTTCCGGGTCGGCGGCGAGGAGTACGCGGAGGCGAACGAGAGCTACGGCCTGGCGACCCTCCTGCGTGAGCACGTCTCGGTCAGCGACGGGGAGATGGTCTTCGACTTCCCCGCCAAGAGCGGTCAGCGGCGGGTGCAGTCGATCCGCGACCCGGAGGCGATCGCCGCGATCGAGGCGATGCGCCGGCGCCGCAGCGGTCCCGACGACCTGCTCGCCTACCGCGAGGGCGGCGCCTGGCACGACGTCCGCTCGACCGACGTCAACGCCTACATCCAGGAGGCGATCGGCGCGGAGTTCTCGGCCAAGGACTTCCGCACCTGGAGCGGCACCGTGCTCGCCGCCGCCGCCCTCGCCGGGGAGCCGAAGCCGCGCTCCGACGCCGCCGCCAAGCGCACGATCGCCGCCGCGGTCAAGAGCGTCGCCGCGGCGCTCGGCAATACCCCGGCGGTCTGCCGCCGCTCCTACATCGATCCGCGCGTCTTCGACCGCTACCGCGACGGCGTCACGATCGAGCTCGGGCTCTCGCGCGGCGGCGAGCTGACGCAGCGTCGCCGCGCCCGGATCGAGCGCACCGTCCTCGATCTCGTCTCGTGAGCGCTGTGAACCGGCCGATCGGGTAGGAACCTGCAATGGACCTCAAGGCTCCACTGCGCCGCTTCGACGGCTACCAGCAGCGCCACCGCCTGCTCGCGGCTCCCCTGGGGGTGGTGAAGAAGTTCGGCGACGACGAAGGCGGCAGCATGGTCTCGCTGATCGCCTACCGCGCCTTCTTCTCGCTCTTCCCGCTGCTGCTGTTGATGACGACGATCCTCGGCTACCTGCTGGCCGACGACCCGAGCCTGCGCGAATCGGTGGTCGACTCGACCCTCTCCCAGTTCCCCGTGATCGGCGATCAGCTGCGCGGCGGCTCGCTGACCGGCAGCGGCGTCGCCCTCGCCGTCGGCATCGTCGGCTCGCTCCTGGCCGGGCTCGGCGTCGTGCTCGAGACCGAGAGGACCTTCGACACGGTCTGGGGCGTGCCGGACGACGACCGCCACGGCTTCGTCGGCGCCCGCCTGCGGGCGACCGGGCTGCTGGTGGTGCTGGGCGGACTGGCGGTCGCCTCCACGGTTGTCACCGGGCTCGTCTCCGGCGGCGCCGACCTCTTCGGCCCGGTCTGGGGACTGCTGATCGCGACCGCGCTCAACCTCGTCGTCTTCGCCGCGGTCTTCCGCCTCCTGACCACCGACGAGGTCGAGCTCCGCGCCCTCGTCCCCGGCATCGTCATCGCGACCGTCGGCTGGGAGCTGCTGCAGCTGCTCGGCGGCTGGTACATCGCGCACGAGGTCCGCAACGCCGGCCCCGCCTACGGCACCTTCGCCCTGGTCATCGGCCTGCTCGCCTGGATCCACGTCGGCGCCCTCTTCGTCGTCCTTGGCGCCGAGGCCAACGTGGTCCGTGAGCGACGCCTCTGGCCGCGCAGTTTGCTCCCCGACGGCGACGGGTAATCCAAGCCTGGACAAGGACAGCGCTCGCCGGCCCGATTCCCAGCGGCTTTTTTACCGGGCCTTGCACCGGTTCCCGCTCGGGTGAGAAGACCAACCGTTCCCCCAACGGAGAGGCGATCGGCCGGCGGGCCACAAACCCGAAGACTTGAGGAGGATCCGTGTTCGACCAGCTGAAGGGCAGGAAGATCGCCGTCTTGGTGGCAAACGAGGGCGTCGAGCAGGTGGAGCTGACCGAGCCGATGCAGGCGGTCGAGGCAGCCGGCGCCGAGGTGGATCTGCTGGCCCCGGAAGCCGGCCAGGTCCAGGCCTTCAACCACCTCGACAAGGGCGAGCGCTTCGCGGTCGACCGCACCGTCGGCGATGCCGACGCGGCCGAGTACGACGGCCTCGTGTTGCCCGGTGGGGTGGCCAACCCCGACCAGCTGCGCACGGACGCCGCGGCGGTCGAGTTCATCCGCGCCTTCTTCGCCGCCGGCAAGCCGGTCGGCGTCATCTGCCATGGCCCCTGGTCCCTGATCGAGGCCGGCGTGGTCGAGGGACGCACCCTGACTTCATGGCCGAGCCTGCGGACGGATCTGCGCAACGCCGGCGCCGAGTGGGTCGACGAGGAGGTCCACGTCGACGCCGGCCTCGTCTCCAGCCGCAACCCGGACGACCTGCCGGCCTTCAACTCGAAGATCGTCGAGGAGTTCCAGAAGGAGAGGGAGGGCCATGCCACCACGTGGGGTTAAAAAAGGCAGTAAGCGGGACCGTCAGTACAAAGAGGTCAAAAAGAGCGAGAAGGAACAGGGTCGCTCGACCAAGCGCGCCGAGGAGATCGCGGCCCGCACCGTGAACAAGGAAAAGGCGCGCGCGGGCGAGACGAAGACCTGAAGGCCGCCCCAGCACGCCGTTTCCGGCACCGGCTGAGCGGGTAACCGAGGGCATGCCAGCGATCAAGAAGACCCTCGCGCGCAAGGCGGTCAAATCGACCGCGAAGCACACGGCCCACGGCACCGCCTCGAAGTTGAAGCGGGATCCGCTGCGGGCCACGACCCTGCTCGGCGTCGGCTGCCTGCTCGGTGGCGTGGTGGGCTGGCTGCTCGCCCGCACCGCGGCAGCGCCCGCGGTCGCGAGTATGGGAGGCACGGCGTGAGCTCCGCCGAGGAGGCCTGCGAGCGGGAGGAGCTGCTGGCCGAGAAACGGCGGGTCGACGAGGAGGCCGAGGCGGCCGCGGCGGAAGCCGGCCAGGTTGGCGGCGTCGCACCGATCGAGAGCGACGATCCCTCCCAGCAGCCGCTGATCGAGTCGGGCGAGGGCGAGGCAGAGGGCTTCGAGCTCTCCGAGAAGCGGCTGGTCGACATCGCCAGCCACGGCGATGAACATCGCTTTCCCGATCGCGACGTCCCGGCGCCCGAGGACCGCGAGGGAGTCGAGCGCGGCGAGGCCGACCAGACGATTCCGGCGGATGGCTGAGATGGAGACCAGGAGACTGGGCGCGAACGGGCCCGAGGTGTCGGCCGAGGGGCTCGGCTGCATGGGGATGTCGGAGTTCTACGGCAGCAGCCGACGAGGCCGAGGCGAAGGCGGTGATCGGCCGGGCCCTGGATCTCGGCGTCACCTTCCTCGACACCGCCGACATGTACGGACCGTTCACCAACGAGAAGCTGGTCGGCGAGGCGATCTCCGGCCACCGCGAGGAGGTCGTGCTGGCGACCAAGTTCGGCAACGTCCGCGGCGAGAACGGCGAGCGCCTCGGGGTCCGCGGAGACCCCGACTACGTGCGTCAGGCCTGCGAGGACTCGCTGCGCCGGCTCGGCGTCGAGCGGATCGACCTCTACTACCAGCACCGGGTCGACCCGAAGGTGCCGATCGAGGAGACGGTCGGCGCGATGGCGGAACTGGTCGAGCAGGGCAAGGTCGCTCACCTCGGCCTCTCCGAGGCGGCGCCGGAGACGGTTCGCCGCGCCCACGCGACCCACCCGATCGCCGCCCTGCAGACCGAGTACTCGCTCTGGAGCCGCGACCCCGAGGACGAGCTGCTGCCGACCGTGCGCGAACTCGGCATCGGCTTCGTCGCCTACAGCCCGCTCGGCCGCGGCTTCCTCACCGGCCGCTTCAAGAGCGTCGACGACCTCCCCGAGGACGACTTCCGCCGCGTCAACCCCCGCTTCGAAGGCGAGAACTTCGACCGCAACCTGGAGCTGGTGAAGAGGATGGAGGAGATCGCCGCCGAGAAGGGGGTCGCCGCCGGCCAGCTGGCGCTCGCCTGGGTGCTCGCCCAGGGTCGACGACATCGTCCCGATCCCGGGCACCAAGCACGTCGAGTACCTGGAGCAGAACGTGGCGGCGGCGGAGATCGAGCTCGGCGACGAGGATCTGCGCCGGATCGACGAGGTCGCGCCGGCGGGCGCCGCCGCCGGCGACCGCTACGCCGACATGTCGCCGGTCGACCTTTGAGGCCGGCGCCTCCCAGAAATTGGAAGAAAAAATTACAGCGCTCGCGCAGCGCTTGCGTTAGCGTGGGCCTCTGGACTCGATCTTCACCCCCTTTCACCGCGGTGGCTCCGGCTCGCCGATGGTCTGTCTCCACGGCTTCGTCGACACCTGGCGCACCTGGGAGCTGGTGCTGCCGACGCTGGAACAGGAGCACGACGTACTTGCCCTGACCCTGGCGGGCCACGCCGGCGGGCCCCCTTTTCGAGGGTGAGATCACCGGCCCCGCGATGGTCGACGCGGTCGAGCGCGGCATGGACGAAGCCGGCATCGAGACCGCGCACCTGGTCGGCTGCTCGCTGGGCGGCTACATCGCCCTGGAGCTGGCGATCCGCGGCCGGGCCCGGACGGTGGTGGCGCTCGCCCCGGCCGGCGGCTGGGCCCCCGGGGACGAGTCCTACCGGGAGACGCTCGCCTTCTTCACGACGATGCGGGAACTGCTGCTTGCTGCCGTGCCGCACGCCGAGGCGATCCTCTCCACTCCCGAGGGATGCCGCCGCGCGACCGAATTCGCCACCGTCAACTACGAGCACATCCCGGTCGACCTGCTCGCGCACCAGATGCGCGGCGCGGCGCTGTGTACAGCGGCGGTGCCGCTGATCGAGTACGCCGAGCGCGAGGGCTGGAACCTCGACGCGGCGAAGGTCGCCTGTCCGGTCCGGGTCGTCTGGGGCACCGAGGACCGGCTGCTGCCCTGGCCCGGCGGCGGCGGCCCGCTTCCGCAACGAGTGGCTGCCGCTGGTCGACTGGGTCGTCCTCGACGAAGTCGGCCACGCGATCCAGATGGACGTCCCGCTCGAGGCCGCGCAGCTGATCCTCGGCTTCAGCTCATGAGCCGGCGGGGGCCGGCTGCCGCTCGCGCAGCGCCTCCAGCACCTCGTCGGCCAGCCGCGACCCATCCTCCGGGCGCAGCGGCGTCGCGTTGATCCGCAACACCACACCGTCCCGGTCGAATTCCTCGAGCGAGACGCTGGGGCGATAGCGGGTCGGCACCGTGATCGCCCGCAGCAGCCGCTCCTCGACCCGTCGCGGGCTCGCACCGGAATCGAAGCGGGCGCGCAGGTCGACCTTCTCGGGCTCTCGCAGCGGCACCACGACGAGGTTGATGAGGACGCTGTTGGGCACCAGCAGCCGGTCGGCTCCCTGGACCAGGGTTGCGTAGAAAAGCCCGAGCGAGCTGACCGTTCCCTCGATCGAGCCGGCCAGGGCGCCGCCGACCAGCCGCACCCGTTCGCCGACCTTGAAGGGCCGGGTGCTCTGCAGGACGATGCCGGCGAAGAGGCCGCCGAGCGTCTGCTGGGCGGCGAGGCCGAGCACGATCGCGGTGAAGGCGCCGCCGAGAGCGAGCGTCGCGGCGTTGACCCCGGCGATCCGCAGGGCGAGGATCACCACGGCTGCCATCGCGAAGAGGCGGACGAGGAAGCCGAGGGTGCCGGCGGTGGCGGGGTCGAGCCGGCGGTAGAGGGGAGGGGAGAGGCCGCGCACGAGCCAGTGCGAGGCGGCAGAGCCGACGACGATCAGGATCGCGACGGTGGCGATCCGCACCCACTGCCCGGCGCCGGGCAGCAGGCGCTGGCGGTTGTAATAGACGACCAGGGTCGCGGCCAGGGCCAGCAGCGCGACCAGCAGGCCGCCCAGCGCTTTGCGCGACATCCGCGGCGCCAGCTCCTCTCCCAGCCCCAGCGAGTGCCAGGCGTGGCTGCGGGTCTCGAACAGCTCGCGGGGGAGTTTGGGCCGGCGCGGGGAGGGCATCAAGCACCTCTACCCGGAGCAGCCCCGCCTATACGTCGAGTGTGAGCTCAGTCACGAAGCGCCGCGAGCGCCTCGTCCTTGCCGCTGTGGATCGGGATCGAGAGCTCGATCCCGGTGATCTCGAGTACGCGGCGGACCTGATCGTTGTCGCTGCAGATCACGACCCTGCCCTGTCCGTCGCCGTCGGCCGAGCGGTCGAGGCGCTGCCAGGCGCGGACGATCAGGGCGATCCCGGTCGAGTCGATGAATTCGCACTCGCTGAGATCGATCAGGACGGAAGCGTCCCCGGAGGAGATCGCCTCCTCGAGCGGTCCCTCGAGATCAGAGGCGGTGCTGAGGTCGAGCTCGCCACGGACTGCGATAACGCGCACTCCGTCGTCGAGCCGGGCGGCGGTTGCCTCGAATGGCGCCGGGTTCACGCGGCCGATGCTACCGCAGGGCCACCGCCGTGCAAGGCCGGCGGTTTGCACCCGCCCGCCGGGGGTAGGAATTGGGCGGCGGCCGAGAAGCTATGCTCGCCGCGGAGACCGACGACGAGCGTTTCAGCGCTTGAGGACTGGCTAAAACTTGCATACGACCACCGACGATCGATCGGGGCTTCAGATGTCCCTTCCTGCGAGGGCAGAGAACGTTGCTGTGGTGCGGCACGCGCTGGCCGGGCTCGCCGACCGGATCGGGATGGATGAACCGGGGATCGCCGACCTGAAGACGGTGGTGACCGAGGCCTGCATGAACGTCGTCGTCCACGCCTATCCCGCCGGCGAGCCCGGCCTGCTCGAGGTCGAGGCCACCGAGGAGCTGGAGGGGCTGACGGTGGTCGTCCGCGACTACGGCATGGGGATCCGGCCGCGGCCCGACGTCGACCGGCCCAGCCTGCGGATCGGCCTGACCCTGATCGCCGCGCTCTCCAAGAGCTTCGAGATCAAGGGCGGCGTCGATCGCGGTACCGAGATCCGCATGCACCTGCCGCTGCGGGCCAGGTCCGAGGACGAGCGGGGCAAAGTCGCCCAGGCCCGTCCCGCCCCTACGGCCGACGAAACCGAGATGCGGGTCGGCCGTCCCGATCTGATCGGGCCGATCCTCAGCCGCACGCTCGGCGCGCTCGCGGCGCGGCGGGATGTCACCGTCGATCGCCTCGCCGACGCGATGCTGCTCAGCGACGCGATCTCCGCCGGCGCTCCGAAGGGGTTCGAGGGAGGCCAGGTGCGCCTCAGCATCGCCGACCGCGAGGAGGGTGTCGAGCTTCGGGTCGGGCCGATGAAGGACGGCGGCGGCGAGCAGCTGCGGGCAAGCCTCGAGCTGCCGGAAGTGGGCGGCACGCTGGAGGCGCTGGCCGACGAGGTCCGGGTCGAGGAGCGCGACGAGGGCGACTTCCTCGTCATCGGCATCGCCGCTCTCGCCGCTTAGACAAGGCCCTTACTCGCGCTCGTCGCTGTCCTGTTCGGCGACCTCGGCGCGGATCCGCTCCAGGGTGCGGCGCAGGATCCGCGAGACGTGCATCTGCGAGTGGCCGATTCGCTCGGCGATCTGGGACTGCGTCATGTCCTCGACGAAGCGCAGTTGCAGGACCAGTCGTTCGCGCTCGTCGAGGTGGGGGAGGGCGCCTTCCAGGGCGAGCTTGTCCTCGACCAGCTCGAAGCCCTCGTCCTCGTCGCCGACCCACTCCGCGGCTGAGGATTCCTCGTCCTCGCCGCCGACCGGCCGGTCCAGCGAGAGCGGCCGGCGGTTGTGGTTGGCCTCCAGCACTTCGAGCACCTCGCCCGGGTCGACCTCGAGCTTGGTCGCGATCTCGCCGACCGAGGGCGAGCGCTGCAGCTCGACCGTCAGCGCCGAGATCGCCTTGTCGACTTCGGCCATGCGGTCGTGCAGGCCGCGCGGGACCCGCACCGTCCAGACCCGGTCGCGGAAGTGGCGCTTGAGCTCGCCGAGGATGGTCGGCGAGGCGAAGGCCGTGAACGGGGTGCCGCGGCTCGGGTCGAAGCGGTCGATCGCGTTGACCAGGCCGAGGCTGGCGACCTGGAGCAGGTCGTCGAAGGACTCGCTGGCGCCGCGGTAGCGCAGGGCAAGGTTCTTGGCGAAGGGAAGGTAGCGGCGGACCAGCTCCTCGCGGGTGGCCTGGTCGTGGCCGGCGGCGAAGCGCGCCCAGAGCTCGCGCTCGCTGACCAGCCCGTCGCCGGGGCCGGGCGTCGCTTCGTGCTGAGGTGGTCTGGTGTCTTCGCTTTTCGCTGCCATCGATGCCTCGCGCCGGATAGTTACACCGGCGCCGCCCTGGGGCGTGGAAACCGAAGCCGTGCAGCGCCTGGTGGCCGTGAAGCCACCGCATCCATCACCATAGCGGTGTGCTCTTTCGGTCGATCTTGACGACGATCGCGTTGCTGCTGGTGGCCCCGGCTGCATCCCCGGCCGCCACGATCTGGCATCCCGCGCCGACCACCGCTCCTTGGCAGTGGCAGTTGCAGGGACGGATCGACACCGGTGTCGATGCCGGTGTCTACGACGTCGACGGCTTCGAAACGCCGAAGGCGACGGTGCGGGCGCTGCACCGCCTGGGCCGCAAAGCGATCTGTTATCTCGACGTCGGTAGTTGGGAGAGCTACCGACCCGACGCCGGCCAGTTCCCGCGCGGGGTGATCGGCGACGTCTACGAAGGCTTCCCGGAAGAGAACTGGCTCGACGTCCGTCGCTTCCACAGCTTCGCCCCGATCCTCGAAAGGAGGATCGCCATCTGTGCCCGCAAGGGCTTTGACGCGGTCGAGCCGGACAACATCGCCGGCTGGGAAAACAAGACCGGCTTCGCGATCTCCGCCGCCGACCAGCTCCGCTTCAACCGCTGGGTCGCCCGCCAGGTCCACGCGCGCGGGATGGCGGTGGCGCTGAAGAACGACGGCAGGCAGGTCAAGCAGCTGCTCGGCAGCTTCGACTTCGCGATCGTCGAGCAGTGCTTCCAGTACGACGAATGTGGGCTCTACCGTCCCTTCGTCGAAGCGGGCAAGGCGGTCTACGAGGCCGAGTACGAACTCGAGCCGGCACAGTTCTGCGACGCCGCCGCGGCGATCGGGTTCAGCGCCATCCGCAAGTCCTACGACCTCTTCGCCCGTCCTTGGGAGCCGTGCGCGCCCTCTTCCTGACTGGGAAGGCTTAATCTCGGGTAGAGGCCCACCGCAAGCCCCGCGAAGGAGAACCAGATGGGATTCGACCAGTACCACGAGCCGCCCGACGAGCTTTCGCCGCAGACCCGCACCTTTGCCCGCCTCTGCGCTTCGCTGACCGAGGAGGCGGAGGCGATCGGCTGGTACGAGCAGCGGCTCGCGGTCGAGACCGACGCCGAGGCGAAGGCGATCATGAGGGACGCCCAGGGCGAGGAGTTCAAGCACTTCGCGATGGACCTGGAGTTTCTCCTGCGCCGCAGCCCGCGCTGGCGGCAGATCTGCGAAGGCGTCCTCTTCCAGGAGGGCGACATCGTCGAGCACGGGGAGGCGGCCGAGGCCGGCTCCGCCGACGGAGGCGATGCCGACGGTGAGACGGGAGCGGCCGATGGCGCGCTCGGAATCGGCAGCCTCAAGGGAGCGGAACGATGAACCACCTACTGCGCCGGCTGGCGCCGGTCTCCGACTCCGGCTGGGAGCTGCTCGACGACGAGGCGAGCGAGCGCCTCTGCGGCTCGCTGGCGGCGCGCCGCCTGGTCGACTTCAGCGGGCCGCATGGCTGGCGCCACTCGGCGACCAATCTGGGCCGGGTCGACGCGGTCGACTCGCTCCCGGCCGACGGCGTCAGCGCCGCCCAGCGCCGGGTGCTGCCGCTGGTCGAGCTGCGATCGGAGTTCTCGGTCTCGCTGTCCGAGCTGCGCGACAACGATCGCGGCGCCGTCGACGCCGACCTCCAGGAGCTCGATGTCGCAGCTCAGCGGATCGCCGTCGCCGAGAACGTCGCGGTCTTCCACGGCTGGGCGAAAGCCGGCATCGCCGGCATTGCCGACGCCTCGCTGGTCGAGGCGCAGCCGCTGGGCGAGAGCGCCGAGGAGTACCCGCGCTCGGTCGCCCGCGCGGTCGAGGCGCTGCGCGCGGTCGGCGTCGACGGTCCTTACGGCCTCGCGCTCGGCCCGGACGAGTACACGCGGGTGATCGAGACCGCCGAGCACGGCGGTTACCCGCTGTTCGACCATCTGGCGAAGATCCTCGCGGGCCCGATCGTCTGGGCGCCGGGCGTGAAAGGCGCCGTCGTCCTCAGCCTGCGCGGCGGCGACTTCCTCTTCGAGTCCGGCCAGGACCTGGCGATCGGCTACAGCCATCACGACGCCGACGCCGTGCACTTGTACCTGGAGGAGAGCTTCTCCTTCCGGGTGGCGACGCCGGAGGCGGCAGCACCGCTCAGTTCCTGAGCGGTGCTGCACCCGGCGTAGCGCGACTACTCGGTCGCGGTCGGGAGCGAATCCGCGTCGGCGGCCGCCTCCGCGCGCTGCTTCGGATCGGGCGACTTGAAGTGGAGCATGTGGACCTTCGAGAGGATGCCCGGCTCTTCGCCGGAGGCGATTCGCGCCGAGGCTTCGGCCTGGATCTCCAAGACCCGGTCGAGCGTCTCGTCGAGCAGCTCGGTGACCTCTGACCAGCCGCGTTTGTCGACGACCATCGGCGTGCGGCTGAGGTGCAGGTCGGGGACCTCGTCGAGGGTGCCGCTCTTGGAGGCTTCCTCGATGTCGTCGAAGACCGATTTCAGCATTGCCCCCGCCAGCCCGGGGCGCAGGCTCTCCGGCAGTCGTGCCAGTTCGGAGTTGCTGAGGAACTGACGCCTGGTTGCGCGGTAGAAGTGCTCGGTGGCGCCGCGGCGCTGCTTCGTGTCGACCAGCTCGATGCAGTCGTATTTCTCCAGAACCCGGACGTGGTAGGCGACCAGGTTGAGGCTCTGTTCCAGCTCCTGAGAGAGCAGGTTGGGGCTGGCGACCCGCTCGTTGAGAATGATCAGGATCTGTACGCGCAGTGGATGCGCAAACGCTTTGGCGACGATTTGTTCGACGCCCTCTTTCTTCTTCGTTTTCGGCAAAGCGGCTTCCTAACGTTGTTTTCCGGGGTGGCGGACCTGTGAAGGACTTTAAAGATTTGGACTCAGGATTTCTACAGCGATCCTGCAATTTTCGTCTATTCATCGAATTTACTGTCACTGCCTTGATTGCTATAAACATTTGGAGTATTACTCCGAAAAGGCCCTTGGTGACCGCGCGGAGGGGGTGGTCCGGGGGGAGAGGGAATTCACGAGGGGAGGTGGACGAACGTGAAGATCGAGGCTACGCAGGACCGGGTTACCGCAATGGCGACCATCAAGGGCTCCTAGGTCGAAGTGGGGGACGGCGGTCGGGCCTGACAGGCTTTCGGGTGTGGCGCCATGGAAGCTGCCCCTGGTCGTTATCGCGATCGCCGTCCCGATCGCACTCGCCTTCTACGCCGGCGGCCCCGGCGTCGGCGTCGCGATCGGGGCGCTGGTGGCGGTCGCGATCGTGATCGTTGCGGTCCGCCAGGATCCGCGCGGCGCGATCGGAGGGCCCGCTGCGGACTCGCGCCGGCGCCTGCTGATCGTCGTCAGCTGGCCGCTCGAGGATCCTGGCGCGATTCGCGAGATCGCCACGCTGGCGGCGGGCGAGGAGACCTCGGCCGCGGCCGAGGTCCTGGTGCTCTCGCCGGCCCGGATCGGCTTTCTCGATCGCTGGGCATCCGACGTCGAGGCGGCGCGGCGGCGCGCCCAGGAGCGGTTGGTGATCGCGGTCGCCTCGCTGGCCAAGGCCGGCATCGTCGCCGAGGCGAGGGTCGGGGACGCGGACTTGGTCCAGGCGGTCGAGGATCAGATTCAGACCTATCCCGCGACCGTGGTGATCCTGGTCACCGGCAGCGCCGAGGCGGACCCGGCGGGGGAGGCGGCGGCGAGGGAGCTGGCGGGACGGCTGCGAGCCGAGTTCCGGCGGCTCGAGCTCAGCGGTCCAGCAGCTCGCTGAAGCGGAGCGCGGCCCGGGTCGGAATCACGAGCCCGTCGTGGTCGTGCAGGAGACCGGCGCCGGTGAGGTCGCGGATGGCGCGTTCGATCGCGTCGCGCTCGGCGAAGCCGGGTGACTCGCCGCCGACCTCACGGACGAGCTCGGCGGCGGTCACCAGGACCGGGTGGAAGGCGAGGACCTGCTGCAGGACGGCGGACTCGGTGGCGGCATCCTCTCCGGCGGGCGTGATGCTGTCGTCGCGCTCGTCCATGGCTACGCGGCGGCTAAGTCCCGGGCGCGGTCGAACTCTCCCCGGCGGGGCCGTTCTCTTTCGGGTCCAGACCCAGCACCTGGCGGGCCCACGGGGCCTCGATCGCGGTTCGGTAGAAGTGCTGCATCGAGCCCCGCACCGGCTTCGTGTCGACCAGGGCGATGGCGCTGCAGTCGGCGAGCACGCGGACGTGATAGCTGACGTTGCTGAGCGGTTGGTCCAGGGAGCTGGCGATCTCGCGTGGGCTGATCGCCTCTTCGGAGGCCATCTCGCGGAGGATTTCCCGGCGCACGGGGTGCCGCAGCGCCACCAGCAGATCGTTGTCGTCAGAACGGTTGAGATTCGTCATCGCGCCCCGGCAATATAGAGCAAACGAAACGTTCTGTCTGTAGAGCTTCTGTCTGCGGGAAGATTACTTGCGGAAGCAGCGGCCTCAGGCGTCCTCGCGGACGCCGCCCATCTCGCTGAAGACCGCGGTCACGCCGCCGTCTTCGCGCTGCTCGTCGGCGATCACGTGGGAGACCGCGTTGATCAGCGCCAGGTGAGTGAAGGCCTGGGGGAAGTTGCCGAGGTGACGGCCGGAGTCGGCCTCCATCTCCTCGGCGAAGAGATCTAGCCAGCCCGCCATCTCAAGCAGCCGCTCGCAGAGCCGGCGAGCCCGCTCGCACTCGCCGATCTCCGAGAGCGCCGAGACCAGCCAGAAGGAGCAGATCAGGAAGGTCCCCTCCTTGCCGTGCAGGCCGTCGTCGGTCTCGTGGACCTTGTAGCGGAGGACGAGGCCGTGTTCGGTCAGGTCGCCGGCGATCGCCTCGACGGTCGCCCGCACCCGCGGGTCGTCGGGTGGCAGGAACCGCAGCAGCGGGATCAGCAGCAGCGAGGCATCGAGCGCGTCGGTCTCGTAATGCTGGCGGAAGACGCCGTCGCGGACCCCGCGCTCGAGGATCTCGGCCTTGATCTCATCCGCCTTCGCCCGCCACTCGCCGGCGAGCTCGTCGAAGCCGATGCCGTCGGCGAGGCGGGCGCCGCGGTCGACCGCGACCCAGATCATCAGCTTCGAGGAGACGTAGTGCCGGGGCTCGCCGCGCGACTCCCAGATCCCCTGGTCGGGCTCGTGCCAGGCCTCGATCGCCGCTTCCACCTGGTAGCGGATCAGCTGCCGGTCGGCCGGCGTTCCGGCGCCTTTGAGCGCTTTTTCATGCAGGTAGATCGAGTCGAGCAGGGCACCCCAGACGTCGTTCTGGCGCTGGTCGTAGGCGCCGTTGCCGATCCGCACCGGCTTCGCCCCGCCATACCCGGAGAGGTGGTCGAGGGTCTTCTCGGTCAGCTCCTTCTCGTGGCCGATCCCGTACATGATCTGCAGGTCCGGATGGTCCTTGCAGACGTTGACGATGAAGCGCATGAAGTCGCGCGCCTCCTGGTCGAAGCCGAGCGTGTGCATCGCCCAGAGGCTGAAGGTCGAGTCGCGGATCCAGCTATAGCGGTAGTCCCAGTTGCGTTCGCCGCCCGGGGTCTCCGGCAGCGAGGTGGTGGGAGCGGCGACGATCGCCCCGGTCGGGGTGTAGGTGAGGCCCTTGAGGACGAGGGCGGAGCGCTGCAGGTGGAGCCGCCAAGGGTGGTCGGGGAACTTGCCGCCGCGCAGCCAGTCGCGCCAGAATTCTTCGGTCGAGTCGAGCCGCTCCAGCGCCTCGGGGGCGCTGCGGGGGCCGCCGAGGTCGTCGTTGCCCCAGGTGATCGCGCAGAAGCCGCTCTCGTTCTCGCGCAGCTTGAGGCTGCCGCGGACCGCGCCCTCCTCGATCGTCAGCTCCATGTCGCTGGTCAACCGCAGCTCGGTCCCGTCGTCGGCGTGGGCGACCGCCTCGCCGAGTTCCCCTCCGCTCCAGCTGGCGCCGTCGAGGCCGTAGCCGAAGCGCGGCAGGCACTCCATCTCCATCTCGACCTCGCCGTCGATGCAGGTCATCGTCCGCAGCAGCGAGCGGTCGGACTCGTGTTCGGTGTCGGGCCGCCCGTGCTCGCCCCCGGTGCTCGCCCACTCGGCGATCGTCAGCAGGTCGTGGACGACGACCCAGCCGGTATCGGTGACCCAGGTCGTCTCGATCACCAGCGTCCCCGGCTCGTAGCGGCGGCCGATCGGGACGACGACTCCCCGCGGCTTCAGCCGGAAGTGGCCGGCGTCGCGGTCGAGCAGCGCCGCGAAGGCGCTGGGGGAGTCGAAGCGGGGGATGCAGAGCCACTCGACCGAGCCGTCGTAGGAGACCAGGGCGGCGGTGTGGCAGTCGGAGAGGAAGCCGTAGCTGCCGATGGTCGGAAAGCGATCTTTGCCGGCAGCCACGAGACCGCCAAGCTAGCAGCGCCCGCGGGCGCCGGGAAAGCGGATCGGCGTCGCTACGCTGCCTCCATGACTCTGCCGCTCGCGCACGTGACCGGCGTCTTCGGACCCCTGGAGCTGCTGCCGATGCTGCTCGCCGCGGCGCTCTACGCGAAGCGAGCGGCAACCCTCAGTGGGAAGGGGCGACCGGTGCCGCTCTGGCGCCAGGTCTGCTTCGCCTCGGGGCTGCTGGTCCTCGCCGTAGCGCTGATCTCGCCGATCAGCGATGTCGCCGAGCAGCTGGTGATCGCGCACATGATCGAGCATCTACTGCTCGGCGACATCGCCACCCTGCTGCTGGTGCTCGGGCTGACCGGTCCGCTGCTGCAGCCGGTTCTGGCGATCCCGGTCTTCGACCGCCTCCGCGTCCTCGTGAACCCCGCGGTCGCCTTTCCGCTCTGGGCCCTCAACTTCTACCTCTGGCACATTCCGGCTCTCTACGACGCCGCCTACGGCGGGGCGCCCCTGCACGCGCTCGAGCACACCACCTTCATCTTCTTCGGGTGCCTGATGTGGATGCCGGTCTTCGGCCCGCTGCCGACCCCCCGCTGGTTCACGGCCGGCTGGAAGGTCGTCTACGTGATCGGCGTGCGCTTCGCCGGGGCGATCCTCGGCAACGTGCTGATGTGGTCCGGGACCGTGCTCTACTCGGTCTACCGGCCCGGCGAGCGCGAATGGCACCTCTCGCCGCTGACCGACCAGAGCATCGCCGGGGTGATCATGATGGTCGAGGGGACCTTCCTCGGCCTGGGGTTGCTGGCCTGGTTCTTCTTCCAGGCGTCGCGAGAGGGGATCGAGAAGCAACGGCTGCTGGACCTCGCGTTCGAACGCGGCGTCGAGTTGGACGACGCGCGGGCGCAGCGTGCCGTCGCCGCCGGCCACGGCGACCGCCTCGAGAAGCAGCTGATCGCCAGCGGCGCCGACCCAGAGGCCGGCGGTGAGTAACCCCCTGGAGCGCTTCCGGGCCTGGCTCGTCACCGGGCCGGTCGGGCGGGGCCTCTCCTTCGCGATCGATTTCGCCGCGGCGTTGCGGACCTTCGTCTCTCGCTAGGGTCTCGCGTTCGATGCAGACCTCTCTCACCGAGCTGCCCGACTCGCGCGTAAGCGTCGAGGTCGAGGTTCCCGCCGAGGACGTCGCCCGCGCGACCTCGCGCGCCGCCCGCGCGATGGCGAAGGAGATGCGGCTGCCCGGCTTCCGCGAGGGCAAGGCGCCGCCGTCGCTGGTGATCCAGCGGCTCGGCTTCGGCCCGGTCCTCGAGGAGTCGATCCGCGAGGCGCTGCCCGAGTGGTACGAAGGGGCCCTGCTCGACGCCCGGGTCAACCCGATCGGCGACCCCAGCATCGAGATGGTCTCGACTCCCGAGGGCGAGGGCGAACCGCTGAACTTCAAGTTCGAGGTCGGGGTGCGGCCGGCGGCGAAGCTCGGCGAGTACAAGGGGCTCGAGGTCGGCAAAGCCGAGACCGAGGCGTCTGACGAAGTCGTCGAGACCGAGATCGAGCGCATGCGCGAGGGCTTCGCCCGGCTGGAGCCGGTCGAGCGCGAGGCGGTCGAGGGCGACTCGCTGCTGATCGATTTCGAGGGCCTGATCGACGGCACCGCCTTCGAGGGCGGCAAGGCCGAGGACTACCTGCTGGCGCTCGGCTCGGGCTCGCTGATCGAGGGCTTCGAGGAGCAGCTGACCGGGTCCAAACCCGGCGAAGATCGCAAGGTCGAGGTCACCTTCCCCGACGATTACCAGGCCGAGCACCTGGCCGGACAGGACGCCGTCTTCAACATCAAGGTGAAAGAGGTGCGGGAGAAGATCCTCCCCGACCTCGATGACGAGTTCGCCTCCGACGCCTCCGAGTTCGACACCCTGGAGGAGCTGCGCGCCGACATCGCCAAGAAAGTCGGCGAGGCGCTCGGCAGTCGCGCCGAGGAAGACTTCCGCATCGCCGCGATCGACGTGGCGGTGGACGCCGCGACCGTCGACGTCCCGGCCGACCTGGTCACTGCCCGCGCCACCGAACGCTGGGAGCGGATGGAACGCCAGCTCGCCCAGCGCGGCATGGACCCCGAGGCCTTCCTGCAGATGCAGGGCAAAACCCGCGAGGAGCTGATCGAGGAGTCCAAGCCCGACGCCGCCCGCGAGCTCAAGCGCGAGGCGGTGGTGACCGCGATCGCCGACGCCGAGGCGATCGAGGTCAGCGACGAGGAGCTGGTCGAGGCGCTCGAGCACAGCGCCGAGCACGAACGGACGACGCCGGAGAAGCTGCTGGCGAGGTTGCGCGAGAACGGCCGCGACCTGATGGTCGTCGAAGATCTCCGCGCCCGCAAGGCGATCGAGCTGGTGGCCGAGGCCGCCGTCCCGATCTCGATCGAGCAGGCCGAGGCGCGCGACCAGATCTGGACGCCGGAGAAGGAGCGCAAAGAGGCCGGCGAGCTCTGGACGCCTGACTCGGAGTAGTTCTGGTCGGTTCGTAGTTCTCGTTGGACCAGGGTGTGCGGGAGGACTGTCGGTACCCCTCCCCGGGAATTTGTCGTTCCGCGCCCTATGGGCGCGTCGCTCCGGATTTTGGAGCGCGACCTAAAGGTCGCGCAGACACCGGATTGCATTTCCGCGTGCTTCGCACACATTCCCGGGGAGGGGTACCGACGGTCCTCCAGCGCAGCGCACTCCCGTGGACGATCAAGGTGCGGAAGCTCTGCGAAATGCCACCAGCACCTGTCTCTAGCCCGGTTGATGCGTATCCGGTTAGGTCAGGCCGCTCACCTGTTCCGCGGTTCCTTTTCCACCAAATAGGCGGGTACGGAACCGCGGAAGTCCGCTCAACCCCTGAGCCCCGTTCCGCGGTTCCCTTTCCACGGAATGCGTGGATTGCGAACCGCGGAAAGAACTCGACTGCCGGGATCAGGCTTTGACGAACAATCGGTGCGCCGTGGGAAGGCGACCAGACCCCTCCCTCGGAGCCTTCGTCAACCTTCGTCCCTGGGTGCCGCAGCCACGCCTGGCCCCTTCTATAGAGTGCCTCGGCAATGAGCCCTCTGGTGCCAATGGTGGTTGAGCAGACGTCGCGCGGGGAGCGGGCGTTCGACATCTACTCGCGGTTGTTGGGCGAGCGGATCATCTTTCTCGGCACGCCTGTCACCGACGACATCGCCAACCTGATCGTGGCTCAGCTCCTGCACCTGGAGTCGGAGGACCCCGACAAGGACGTCAGCATCTACATCAACTCTCCCGGCGGCTCCGTCTATGCCGGGCTGGCGATCTACGACACGATGCAGTTCATCAAGCCCGACGTGCAGACGATCTGCGCCGGGGTGGCGATGAGCATGGGCGCGCTGCTGCTCAGCGGTGGCGCCGCCGGCAAGCGGATGGCGCTGCCGAACTCGAAGATCCTGATCCACCAGGTCTCGGCCGGCTTCCAGGGCCAGGCGACCGATATCGAGATCCACGCCAAAGAGATCATCGACGTCCGCCGTCGCCTCGACGAGATCATCGCCCACCACACCGGGCAGCCCTTCGAGAAGGTCACCAAAGACACCGACCGCGATTACTTCATGAGCGCCGAGGAGGCGGTCGAGTACAACATCGTCGACCGCGTCATCGAGCACCACTGAAGCGCCCGGCCCTTCTCGCCCTCGTCCTTCTCGCCGCCCTCGCGCCCGCCGCGGCGGCCCGCATCTCCAGCCCCTCCGGTGGCGTGCCTTACTACGGCCACGTCTTCCCGGTTCAGGGGCCGCACGGGACCCGTGGCTTCATCGGCGAGTTCGGCGCCCCGCGCAGCGGCGGCCGCACCCACGAAGGGTTCGACATCGTCGCCGCCTGCGGCACCGAGCTGGTCGCGGTCAGCAACGGTCGCGTCCTCCAAACCGGCTATGACCCGGTCCTCTACGGCAACTACCTGTTGATCCACGGCGAAGGCGAGCAGCGCAGCTACTTCTACGCCCACATGCCGCGCCCGGCCCTGGTCCACAAAGGCGAGCGGGTCTGGGAGGGGGAGCGGGTCGGCGCCGTCGGCGAGACCGGCAACGCGATCACGGTCGGCTGTCACCTCCACTTCGAGATCCATGTCCACGGCGTCCCGATCGACCCCGAGCCCGAACTGCGCCGCTGGGATCGCTACAGCTGACGTTCGAACCAGAGGTTGGCCTTGACGTTGTCGTTGTAGGCCGGGACCTCGCGGTAGCCGGCGGCGCGGTAGAGGGCGACGGCGCCGGTCAGGTAGTCGGAGGTGTCGAGCCTGGTCGCTCGGCAGCCATGCTCGCGGGCGATCGCCTCCAACTCGGTGAGGATCGCCCGGGCCAGCCCCTTGCCGCGATGAGCGGGGTCGACGTACATGGTCTTCACCTCGCCGACCTCGGTTTCGAGGTGGCGGACGCCGCCGAGCCCCGCGGGCTCACCGTCGACCCGTGCCAGCAGCAGCACACCGACGGGCGGCGTCAGGTCTCGCGGCGGCCCGGCCGCGACCTCCGCCTCGATGTCGAGGTCGACATCCAGCGGTCCGTCCGCCTCACGGATGAACGGGTCGAATAAACCCAGTACGTCGGGGTCGGTGAGGCCGGCTGGTTCGAGCTTCAGATCCATTGATCAAGACGACGCTAACGGGTTTCGAAATTGGTCCATTTGACGCGTAACCAGCGCGGACATCTTTGTCAGAATGGCCGCATGAGGCGAAGGGAATTGTCTGAGATAGCCAAGCGCAGCGAGGAAGAGCTGAGACTCAGCCGCGCCGCTGCCGAGCGCCACGCCCTGGCTTTCGAGCGCCTGATGTCCTCCTTCGATCGCCATGAGCAGGCCTTCGATCGCCATGAGCAGGCCTTCGATCGCCATGAGCAGGCATTCGAGCGACATGAGCAGGGTTTCGAGCGCGTGATGGCAGCCCTCGATCGCCACGAAGCGCAAACCGGCGACCTTGGGGTCTTCATCCGGGATATGAATCGGCGCAGCGAGAAGGTCATCAACGATCTCCTCCGCGGCAACCGGGAATTCTGTAAGGAACTCACCGCGAAGACCGATAGCAAGACCAATCAGATCCTGGCCGAACTCAGAGAAGGGCGGGAGGAAGCGAAAGCGCATCGCGAGGCCCTTCTCGCCTTGATCGATCGCCTGCCACCGCCGCAGGCCGCCTAGCTCAAAGCCGGAGCTCGTACTCGACCCACTCCGAGCGCTCGGCGCCGCTGCTGTCGTAGAGGCGCTGGGCGGTGAGGTTGTCGGGGGCGGTCGCCCACTCGAGGTGGGCGGCGCCGCGCTCGCGGGCGACGTCGGCGCTCGCCTCGATCAGGGCACGGCCGACGCCGCGGCCGCGCGCCCTCTCGCCGACGAAGAGATCGTTCATCAGCACCGACTCGGCGGCGCTGAGCGAGGAGAAGTGCCAGTAGAGGCAGGCGTAGCCGACCAGGTTGCCGTCCTCGCGGGCGCCGAGCAGGAGACCATCGTCGCTGGGGGCGAGGAAGCGGCGGAAGAAGGCGCGGTTGCGCTCCGTGTCGATCCCCTCGACCTCGTAGAAGCGCTGGTAGGCGGCGATCAGCGGCAGCAGCGACTCGAACTCGGCGGCGGTGACTGGCGCGATCTCGATCTCGGCAGGCACGGGCCAAACCGTAGCGGCCGCCGCAAGCCCGCAATCACGAGCAGGTAGATCGGTACGCGCGCAGTAAACGACCTCTCGTACCGGCTCGTCCGCCCGTTTAAGCTGTCGGGGCTGCCGGAGGTCATAGATCGTCCCGTTAGGAGGGGATTCCGCTGGCACGTCCCACAGATTCGAACGAGCAGCTCCTCTGCAGCTTCTGCGGCAAGTCGCAGCGCCAAGTCAAGAAGTTGATCGCCGGCCCCGGGGTCTACATCTGCGACGAGTGCATCGACCTCTGCAACGAGATCATCGACGAGGAGCTGACCGCGGCCCCCGCCTTCGAGCTCGAGAACCTGCCCAAACCGCAGGAGATCCACGACGTGCTGGAGGAGTACGTGGTCGGCCAGGAGGCGGCCAAGCGCTCGCTCTCCGTCGCCGTCTACAACCATTACAAGCGGGTCCAGATCGCTCAGTCCGAAGAGACCGAGGTCGAGCTGCAGAAGTCGAACATCATGATGCTGGGCCCGACCGGCTGCGGCAAGACGCTGCTCGCCCAGACCCTGGCCCGCATCCTCAACGTCCCCTTCGCGATCGCCGACGCGACCGCCCTGACCGAGGCCGGCTACGTCGGCGAGGACGTCGAGAACATCCTCTTGAAGCTGATCCAGGCCGCCGACTACGACGTCAAAAAGGCTGAGACCGGGATCATCTACATCGACGAGATCGACAAGATCGCGCGCAAAGCCGACAACCCGTCGATCACCCGCGACGTCTCCGGCGAAGGCGTGCAGCAGGCGCTGCTGAAGATCCTCGAGGGCACCACCGCCTCGGTGCCGCCGCAGGGCGGGCGCAAGCACCCGCACCAGGAGTTCCTGACGATCGACACCACCAACATCCTCTTCATCTGCGGCGGCTCCTTCGCCGAGCTCGACAAGGTGATCGAGCGCCGCGTCGGCGACCGCGGCGTCGGCTTCGGCGCCGCGATCTCCTCGCGGGTCGAGAAGGACGCCGGCCAGTGGTTCGAGCAGGTGCTGCCCGAGGACCTGATCGAGTACGGCCTGATCCCCGAGTTCATCGGCAGGCTGCCGGTGATCACGGCGATCCACCAGCTCAGCCGCGACGACCTGACGACCATCCTGACCGAGCCCAAACACGCGCTGACCCGCCAGTTCCAGCGCTTCTTCGAGTTCGACGACATCGAGCTGGTCTTTGCCGAGGACAGCCTCGAGGCGATCGCCGATAAGGCGCTGGAACGGGAGACCGGAGCGCGTGGCCTGCGTTCGATCCTCGAGGAAACGCTGCTCGACGTGCAGTTCGAGCTGCCTTCGCGGCGCGATGTGACCAAGTGCGTGGTCACGAAGGAGACGATCTCGCAAGGGCGGCGGCCGACGTTGGTGACGGAGGCGCAGCCGCAGGACATCGGCAAGGCCGAAGACACGTTGGGCGAAGAAACCGCGTAGTGGGAGAGGGTCGAGGAGACCCTCGCCCTCACAACAGCGGGGAGGTTCGGTTGAGGGTCTCCTCGACCCTCTTCGACACGTGGCTAGACTCGCCGCGATGAGTGCCGTGGACCGTAAGAAGCTGGAGGAGACGACCCGCTACGACCCTTCTGAGGTGGAGGCGCGCGTGTTCGCGGAGTGGATGGAGGGGGGGTATTTCCACCCCGAGGCCACGGGCGCGGCGGAGGAGAATTATTCGGTGGCGATACCGCCGCCGAACGTGACCGGGGTGCTGCACATGGGGCACGCGCTGAACGGGTCGATGCAGGACGCGCTGGTGCGGATGAACCGGATGCGGGGTAAGAACACGCTCTGGGTCCTCGGTACCGACCACGCCGGCATCGCCACCCAGGCGGTGGTCGAGAAAGGGCTGAAAGCCGAAGGTTCAAGCCGCCAGGAGCTCGGTCGCGAGGAGTTCGTGAAGAGGGTCTGGGAGTGGAAAGAGGAGTACGGCTCCCAGATCGTCGAGCAGTACAAGCGGCTCGGCGCCTCGCTGGACTACGAGCGCGAGCGCTTCACGCTCGACGAGGGTTACGTCAAGGCCGTCTACCGCGTCTTCAAGCAGCTCTACGACAAGGGCTACATCTACCGCGACTACTACATGGTCAACTGGGACCCGGGCTCGCGCTCGGCGATCTCCGACCTCGAGGTCGAGAACCGCGAGGTCGAGGACACGCTGTTCTCGATCGACTACCCGGTCGAGGGCTCCGACCGCATCCTCACCGTGGCGACGGTGCGGCCGGAGACGATGCTCGGCGACACCGCGGTCGCGGTCAACCCGGACGACGAGCGCTACGGCGACCTGGTCGGCGGGTTCTGCGTGCTGCCGCTGGTCGGGCGGCGGCTGCCGATCATCGCCGACGAGCACGTCGACCCCGAGTTCGGCACCGGGGCGCTGAAGATCACCCCCGGCCACGACCCCAACGACTTCGAGATCGGCCGCAAGCACGGGCTCGAGGAGATCGTCGTGATCGGCCCGGATGGCCGCCTCGCCGAGGAGGCCGGGGAGTTCGCCGGGATGAGCGCCGCCGAGGCCCAGGCCGCCGTGGTGGAGGCGCTGCGCGCCGAGGGCCGGCTCCGGGCCGAGGAGCCCTACACCCACTCGGTCCCCTTCTCGCACCGCTCCGGCGAGCGGATCGAGCCGCTGATCTCGCTGCAGTGGTTCTGCCGCATGGATGAGCTGGCCCAGCCCGCGATCGAGGTGGTCGAACGCGACGAGGTGCGGATCGCGCCGGAGCAGTGGAAGCGCGTCTACCTCAACTGGATGAAGGAGATTCGCCCCTGGTGCGTCTCGCGCCAGCTCTGGTGGGGGCACCAGATCCCGGTCTGGTACTGCGACGCCTGCGAGGAGACCTACGTCGCCGAGTCCGAGCCGGAACGCTGCGGTGCCTGCGGCGGCGAGCTGCGCCAGGAGGAGGACGTGCTCGACACCTGGTTCAGCTCGGCGCTCTGGCCCTTCGCGACGCTCGGCTGGCCCGAGGAGACGCCGGAGCTGCGTGCCTTCTACCCGACCAGCTTCCTCACCACGGCCCGCGAGATCCTCTTCCTCTGGGTGGCGCGGATGGTGATGATGGGCCTCGAGTTCCCCGGCTCGATCCCCTTCCGCGACGTCTACGTGCACTCGGTGATCCAGGCCCGCGACGGGCGGCGGATGTCGAAGAGCCTCGGCACCGGCATCGACCCGCTGCAGGAGATCGACGTACACGGGGCCGACGCTCTGCGCTTCGGGTTGCTGGCGATGTCCTCGACTCAGGACGTGCGTTTCTCCGACGCCAAGGTCGAGCAGGGTCGCGACCTCACCAACAAGCTCTGGAACGCGAGCCGGCTGATCCTGCTCAACGCCGCCGAGGGGGTCGAGCCGGCGCCGCGGCCGCTGCACGTCGAGGACCGCTGGATCCTCTCGCGGCTGGAGCGGACGATCGCCGGCGTCACCGCGAAGCTCGAGAGCTATGACTTCGCCCACGCCGTGCAGGAGGCCTACTCGTTCTTCTGGCGCGACCTCTGCGACTGGTACCTGGAGATCGTCAAGCCGCGCCTCTACGAGGGCGAGCCGGAGGTCTCGGCGACGCTGCTCTACGCGCTGGAGCGGGTGCTCGGCCTGCTGCACCCGACGATGCCGTTCGTGACCGAGGAGATCTGGTCGTTCCACCCGGCGCGCCAGGGACACCTCGTCGTGCACCCGTTCCCAGCGCCCGACGAGTCGCTCTTCGACGATGCCGCCGAGGCCGACGTCGAGGGCGGGATCGGTCTGACCCAGCGCCTGCGTGCCTGGCGCAGCCTCGTCGACGTTCCGGCCGGGGCGATGCTGGTCGCGGTAATCGACGGCGTCGCGCCGCCGGAGTTCGTCGCCCGCCTCTCCCGCTTCCAGTTCGACGGGGTCGGCGCCGAGCCGGTCGCCTTGATCGGCCCGGTGCGGGTGCTCGCCTCCGACCAGCTCGACGCCGCGGCGGTCGCCGAGCGCCTCGGCAAGCGCCGCGAGGAGCTGCGGGCGGAGGTCGAGCGGGGCGAGCGCAAGCTCGGCAACGAGGGCTTCGTCGCCAAGGCGCCGGCCGCGGTGGTCGAGGAGGAGCGCGGCAAGCTCGAGCGCTACCGGACCGAACTCGCCGAGCTCGGCTGACGCCCGCGGTGCCCGACTTCGACGCCGACGCCTACCTCGACTCGCTGCAGCCGATCGGCTGGCGGCTCGGCCTCGAGCGGATGTACAAGCTGACCACTGCGCTGGGCATGCCCCAGCACCGCTTCGCCTCGATCCACGTCGTCGGCACCAACGGCAAGTCCTCAGTGACGCGGATGACCGCGGCGCTGCTGGAGGCGCACGGGATCGCCTCCGGCGCCTGTCTCTCGCCCCACACCGCGGGCTGGGCGGAGCGGACGCTGATCGACGGCGAGCAGGTCGGCGCGGGGGAGTGGACGGACGCGGTCGAGCGGGTCGCGAGGGCGGCCGAGGGGGTCAACCGCAGCCTCGACGAGGGCGACGCGGTGACCCAGTTCGAGGCGGCGACGGCGGCCACCTTCATCGCCCTGGCCGCGGCCAGGGTCGAGGTGGCGACGATCGAGGCCGGGCTGGGCGGGCGCCTCGACGCGACCAACACGATCCCTTCGCGGGTGACGGTGCTGACCTCGATCGGGCTCGACCACACCGAGTGGCTGGGCGAGACCGAGCTGGAGATCGCCGCCGAGAAGCTGGCGGTCCTGCGCGACCAGACGACCCTGGTGCTGGGCCGGGTCTCGCCCGCGGTCGCGGAGCTGGCCGAGCGCACCGCGGCGGAGCGCGGGGCGCGGTTGCTGCGGGCTCCGGAGGATCCCGGCCCGGAGCTGCGCCTGTTGGCGCCAGGTCGCTTCCAACGCCGTAACTTCGCCCTCGCCCGCACAGCGGCCGAGGCCTTCCTCGGTGAGCTCGACCCCGAGCTCGTGGCCGCGGTGGCGGCGAGCGTGGCTGTCCCCGGCCGGCTCGAGCGCATCGCCGACGATCCCCCGGTCTTCGTCGACGCCGCCCACAATCCCGATGGCGCCGCCGCCTTGGCGGAGGCGCTGCCCGCCGTCAGCGGCGGCCGTCGCGTCGTCGCCTGCTTGGCGATCCTCGCCGACAAGGATGCCGCGGCGATGGTCCGGGCCCTGGCCCCGGCCCTGGACCGCGCCATCTGCACCGAACTGTCCGCCGACGGGCCGAAAACCCAGGCTGGAAGTGACATTTCGGCCCATCGACCTTCGGTTCCGGCGGTTGAGCTGGCGGAACTGTGTCGGGGGGCAGGGCTGGCGGCGGAGGCAGAGCCGGGCTTCGCGCCGGCTCTGCGCCGGGCCTCGGCACTAGCCTCGGATGCGCCCGCGGGCGTCGTGCTGGTGGCGGGCTCGCACTACGCGATCGCCCCCGCTCGCGCCGTCTTGGCCGCCGCCGATCGCAGCGACTGAGTCTCGCTGCGGCTTCTGCGAGGATTCGGGCATGGATCGAGGCGCCGGCTCCCAACTGCTCTCGATGATGGCACTGGTGGCCGCCGTCGTTGCCGTCGTGATCCTCGTCTTCTTCGGGATCGGATACCTGTTCGGGCGCCTCTTCCTCTGACGCAGGCCGCTTTCAGGCGGCGAACAGGGTTCGTGGCCGGCGCGGAGAAGTAGACTGCCCGTCCCCTAACGGGCCCCCACCATGGCACTAGCGATCTTCGGAATCACCAACAGCGCCCTCAACCTGGTCGCGACCCTCTTTGTCCTGATGCTGGTCGTGCTCTGGCTGGCGCTGATCGTCTACACCTACCTCGACGCGCGCCGCCGCATCTCCGACCCGTTCTTGGTCGCCTGCGCCACTGTCGCCTCCTTCTTCCCCTACATCGGCACCGCCGTTTACGCGATCGTGCGGCCACCGGAGTTCCTCGAGGACGCCCACGAGCGCGAGCTGGAGATCAAAGCCGCCGAGCTGAAGGTGCGCCAGCTGCGTGAGCAGACCTGTCCCAACTGCGAGTACCCGGTGGAGAAGAACTACCTCCGCTGCCCCAACTGCCAGCGCCGCCTCAAGGACCCCTGCCCGACCTGCAGCAAGCCGGTCGACCCGCGCTGGGGCCTCTGCCCCTACTGCGAGACGGCCCTCGCCGGCGGCGGCGAGCGCCAGCGCCGGCCGCAGAAAGGGGCGCGCCGCCCCGAGTCCGAGCAGCGACGCTCCCGTCGCGAGGCCGAGTCCGAGTCGGTGGCGAAACGCCCGCCCGCCCGCCGCAAAAAAGCTGCCGCCGCACCGAAAAAAGCTGCCGCGAAAGCTGCCCGCCAGGAGCCGGCCCGCGATGCCTCGCAGGAGGCCCCAAGCCCTGAACCAGACCAAAGGA
>CAWCIS010000012.1:0-54738 GCA_963795625.1 uncultured Solirubrobacterales bacterium
CGCTGCCCGACCACAAGGCGAAGGGCTGGGAATTCACCGACCTCTCGAAGCTCGATATCGATGCCTACGAGGCCGTCACGGCTGACGCCACGATTTCCGGTGCCGAGGGAGCCACGGTCATCTCGCTGACCGATGCCCTCACCTCCCATTCCCAGTTGCTCGAAGAGCAGCTGGGTTCACTCGTTCCGGTCGAGGACCCGTTCGTCGCCCGCAACGAGGCGGGCTGGCGCGACGGGGTGCTGGTCCACGTCCCGCGCGGGGTCAAGGTCGCCGAGCCGATCCGGATCGAGGTCCCGGTCGACCGCGACGGCACCGCGATCGACTGGCGCACCCTGGTCGTGCTCGAGGAGGGCGCCGAGGCCGAGGTCTGGGAGCACTGGTCCTCACCCGACGACGAGGTCGACGGCCTGCTCAACTCGGTGGTCGAGCTCAACGTCGGCCAGGCGGCGACGCTGCGCTACGTCAACACCCAGGACATCTCCGAGAAGTCATGGATCTTCGCCACCCAGCGCGCCCAGGTCGAGCGCGACGCTCGGCTCGACTGGACCGCGCTCGGCTTCGGCTCGGGCGGTGGCAAGGTGCGGATGGACACCAAGCTGGCCGGGCCGGGCTCGGAAGCGCGAGTAACCGGCGGCTACGCCGGCGGTCCCGGGCAGCACCTGGACTTCGACACCACCCAGGAGCACGCGGCCCCGAACACCAACTCCGACCTCGCCTTCCGCGGCGTCCTCGCCGCCGGCTCGACGGCCGTCTGGCGCGGCATGATCAAGGTCGACCCCGGTGCCCAGCAGACCGACGCCTTCCAGGAGAGCCGCAACCTGCTGCTCTCCACCGACGCCCACGCCGACGCGATCCCGGGCCTGGAGATCCTCGCCGACGACGTCCGCTGCACCCACGCCGCGGCGATCGCCCAGATCGACAAGGAGCAGCTCTTCTATCTGACCTCGCGCGGGCTCGACCCGGCGGGCGCGAAGACGCTCGTCATCGAAGGCTTCCTCGAGTCCCTGGTCGAACGGCTGGCCGAGGGGCCGGTGCGGGACGAGGTCTCGGCCGCGCTCGAGCGGCGCCTCGCCGAGATCCTCTAGTCGTCTGAGTCTTCCTCCCCTGCGTCGTCCCCGGGAGAAGCGTCTTCCTTCCTGCGCTTTTCCGTGAGCGTGGTTTTGAGAATGCCGGCGATCACGAAGAGGACCGGCAGTAGGTAGAAGATCCAGAGGAAGTGGCCGATGTGGGCCAGCGGCAGCGTCATCCGTTGCCGACGGAGAGCAGGTAGAGGCCGAAGCAGGTGAAGGCGACCATCACCGCCAGCATCCAGTACTGCGAGCGGGAGGCGTCGCGGTAGTTCGGCCAGTAGACGAGGGCGCGGTCGTGGGCCAGGGTGAGGCCGAGGACGTGGCCGACGATGAGCGCGCCGACCTGGACGTACCAGATGGCGTTGGCGCTGAGCAGGCGAAAGTCGATGCCGCCGGAGGCGGTGCCGAAGAGGTCGGTGTGGGCCGTGCCGAGCGGGTCGGAGAGCAGGTAGGTGAACTGGGCCTGCTCCTGGAAGACGAAGAGGCTGAAGTAGTGGGCGACCAGGTAGGCCAGGGCGATCGGGATCAGGGTGTGGGCGAAACCGATCCGCAGGGTGGCCAGGGAGGGCGCGCCGCGGATCGTCCGCATCCCGCGCACGCCGAGCGTGTAGACGAGACCGACCCCGGCGAAGCAGAGCAGCATGAAGATCGTGTCGGTGAGGCGCAGCGAGGTGGTGAGATCGACCCCACGGTCGGCGAACCAGTTGAAGGTGCTTTCGATCGCCGCTTTGAAGGCGCCCTCCTGGGCGCCGTCGAAGCTGGTGGTGGCGATCGAGGCGATCACCACGGCGGCCGATCCCGGCAGGGTCGCCCAGTGCGTGGCGGCAGCGAGCGGGCGGCGGTAGCCGAGGCGGCCGTCCTCGACCCCGAAGCAGCCGAGCTGGGAGAACATCCCGAAGTAGACCGAGAAGACCTCGCCGCGCGCGCACCAGATCTCGGTCCCGAACAGGGCCATCATCGCCAGCGTGTAGCCGCTGTAGACAAGGGCGGCGGTGGCCGCCGCGTGCGGGTCGAGGCCGACGGCGACGCCGCCGCTGGAGCCGTAGACGACCTCCAGCCAGACGACCGCGATGAGGCCGATCGCGGCGGGCCAGCGGCCGAGCTTCTCGGGGTAGGCGAGGTGGGCCGGGCGCTGTCCGGCGATCGCCCGGAAGCCCGCCCCGGCGGATCGGCCGACCGCGCGCCAGGGGTTGAAGGGCCGGAAGACGTCCCCCAGCAGGGCCGAGAAGAAGGGGAAGCCGAGCCAGGTGGTGACGTAGAGGAAGGTGAGGGCGAAGTTGCGGTCGGGGGCTTCGGTGCCGCGCAGGCCGGAGTAGATGGCGACGCCGAGCAGGAAGACGCCGATGGCGCCGCAGACGATCTGCACCGGGAGGCTGACCAGCCCCCGCGATAGGCCCCCCGCCCCGAGCGGGCGCCATCCCTCCTGCTCGAAGCGGGGCTTTCGCCAGGCGACCGAGAGCGCGAAGAAGGAGACGATCAGGACGATCGAGGCCCCCCAGGCGAACAGCCAGGCCGGGACCGGCAGGTCCTGCCGCGCGACCAGCGCGTGCGCGAACGGCAGGAAGCTCACGGGTTGACCGTGATTTCCGCGATCTGCTCCTTGCGGCCCTCGAGCTCGGCCTCGAAGATGCCTTCGATTTCAGCCGGGAAGTCGAAGCTGACGGTGCCGCCGGCGGGCACGTCCTGCATCAGGTCGTAGCCGTGGACGTGGACCTCGTCGGCGACGTCGGAGCTGACCTCGAAGCGGATCTCGTCGCCGGCGTCGTATTCGAGCTGCTTGATGCCACCGACCGGTTCGCCGTTGCGGATGACGATGGTCGGGACCTTGCCGCCCATGCTGGCGCTTTCGGGGCCGTCGGCCGGGCGCGTCACGCCGCCGTTGGCCGCTTCGTTGGTCTCGTCGCTGCTGCTGCCGCAGGCGGCGAGGCCGGCGGCGACGGCAAGCGTGGCCATGAGGGGGAACGCGGTCTTGTGCAAGCGCTTCATCAATGCTCCTCTCGGTGGGTGCGCGGCGACCCGCGCAAATCAGATGCGGTTCCGCGGTTCGCTATCCACCCATTTCGCGGAAAGGGAACCGTGGAATCGCGACGCCGGGTTCCATGGTTCGCTACCCACGCATTTCGTGGAAAAGGAACCGTGGAACCGGGTGGGCGTTGCCTACGCGGGGAGCGGCGGCGGGCGTTGGGCCAAGCTGAGGGCGATCAGGAGGCCGCCGCCGGGGGCGAAGGAGGGAGGGCGCAGCGGCGGTTGGGGGCGGGCGGCACGGCCGCGCCCGGAGCGCGAGAGCGAAGCGAACCGCTCGGAGAGGCGGACGATCCCCTCGCAGCCGGGATAGCGACCGCTCAGCAGGCAGACCAGCAGCACCAGGAGCGGCACTGCCGGCAGCAGGAAGGCGCCAAGCTCGGTCACGGCGGCCCAGGATAACGTCCTGGCGTGCTCCCCGGACGCGACAACATCGCCGCTCCCGACCTGCCCGAGGGCCTCGCCTGGGTCGGCGCCGAGCCGGAGTCGATGCCCGCGCTGACCGCCGGCGGCCCGGCGCTCGTCCACTTCCTCGACTTCGCCCAGCTCAACAGCGTCCGCACCCTCCCCTACCTGAGCGAGTGGTCGCGCCGCTACCGCGAGGCCGGGCTGAGCGTGATCGGGGTGCAGTCGCCGCGCTTCCCCTTCGGTGCTGACGAGGCGACGGTCGCGGCCGGCCTGGCGGCGCTCGGGATCGAGTTCCCGGTCGCGATCGACGCCGAGCACGAGCTCTGGAGCGCCTACGGCTGCGAGGGCTGGCCCAGCCTCTTCCTCTGGAGCCTCGGCGGCGCCCTCACCTGGGTCCACTTCGGCGAGGGCGAATACCTGGCGACGGAGATCGCGATCCAGGGCGAGCTGCGCGAGATCGATGCCCTGCAGCCGCTGCCGGAGCCGATGGCGCCGCTGCGCCCCAGCGACGCCCCCGGCGCCTGGGTCACCGCCCCCACCCCGGAGGTCTTCCCGGGCGGCTCCTGGGAGCGCCCCTGGACGGCGGGAGAGGACGGCGAGGAGCTGGCGCTGGAGTACGCGGCGGGCGGCGCGTTCGCGACGGTCGAGGGCGCAGGCGAGATCGCCGTCGAGCTCGACGGCGCGCCTGCCGCGACGATCGCGGTCACCGCTCCGGCCCTCTATCCCTTGGTCGAGCACTCGAGCCACGAGGCGCACGCGGTTACCCTTCGCCCGACGCCAGGTATCCGCATCTGGTCCGTCAGCTTCCCGGCAGCGACCCCCTGAGGAGGAGAACCATGATCACCAAGCTCGACTTCGTCGGCATCCCATCCACCGACGCCGATCGCTCGCGCCAGTTCTACGGCGAGACCCTCGGCCTGCGCCAGGACGACAAGTCCGAATACGAGTTCTGGGTCGGCGACACCTGCTTCGGCATCTGGGAGCCGGCGAAAATGGGGATGGAGTTCGCGCCCCAGAAAAACGCCCACCCCGCTCTCCACGTCGACGACGTCGCCGCCGCCCGCGCCGAGCTGGAGGCCAAAGGGGTCAAGTTCCTGGGCGACACCCTCGACACCGGCGTCTGCCACATGGCGCTGTTCACCGACCCCGACGGCAACGATCTGATGCTGCACCACCGCTACGCGCCGCGCGACTGAGCGCGGCGGAACCCGGGCTCGCGCCGCTCAGGCGCGGGCCGTAACCTCGTCGCGGATCTCCTTCGGGAGCATGAAGCGGACATCCTCGTGGACGGTTCGCAGCTCGGAGACGTCGGTGGCGCCGCGGTCGCGGAAGAGTTGGACCAGGCTCTCGACCAGCTCCTCGGGAGCGCTGGCGCCGGAGGTGATGCCGACGGTCTCAACGCCCTCCAGCCAGGCCTCCTCGACCTGGGTGTGGTTGTCGATCAGGTGCGAGGCGGAGCCGTGTTCACGCGCGACCTCGACCAGGCGGTTGGAGTTGGAGGAGTTGGTCGAGCCGATCACCAGGACCAGGTCGCACTCGCGGGCCAGCTGCTTGACGGCGATCTGGCGGTTGGTCGTCGCGTAACAGATGTCGTCTGACTTGGAGCTGACGATTCCCGGGAACTTGGTGCGCAGGGCGGCGATCACCTCGGCCGTCTCGTCGACCGAGAGCGTGGTCTGGGTGATGAAGGCGACCTTGTCGGGATCGGGGACCCGCAGCGACTCGACCTCCTCGGCGGTTTCGATCAGGACGATGCTTCCCGGCGCCTCGCCGGTGGTCCCTTCGACCTCCTCGTGGCCGTCGTGGCCGATCATCACGATCGTGTAGCCCGCGGCGGCGAAGCGGCGGGCGGAGACGTGGACCTTGGTGACCAGCGGGCAGGTGGCGTCGATCGTGCGCAGGTTGCGGGCGGCGGCGTTGTCGTGGACCGCGGGGGCGACGCCGTGGGCGGAGAAGACGACCATCTCCCCCTCCGGCACCTCGGTCTCCTGCTCGACGAAGATCGCGCCGCGCTTGGCCAGCTCCTCGACCACGTGCTTGTTGTGGACGATCTCCTTGCGCACGTAGACGGGCGCGCCGTAGCGCTCGAGCGCGCGCTCGACCGTCTGCACGGCGCGGTCGACGCCGGCGCAGTAGCCACGGGGGGCGGCGAGCAATACCCGCTTGGGAGCGGCGGTGGCGGTGACTGCCATGCATGCAGGGTAGCGGTGGCGAGGTTGCGGCAGCGGGGGCGGAGCGGGCGCGCAACGCGGGTGGAAGCTAGCCTTGCGGGATGAGCACCGAAGGACGCCACCTGGACCGCCTCACCTCGGTCGACGCCTCGTTCCTGACCAACGAGAGCTCGAACAGCCACATGCACGTCGGCGCGATCCTGATCTTCGAGGGGCCGCCGCCGAAGTACGTCGACCTGGTCGAGCACGTGCGCGGGCGGCTGAGCCAGGTACCGCGCTTCCGCCAGAAGCTGGTGGTGCCGCCGCTGGAGGCCGGACGGCCGCTTTGGGCGGACGACGTCAACTTCAACCTGACCTACCACATCCGCCACACCGCGCTGCCCGAGCCGGGCGGCGAAGCGCAGCTGAAACGGCTGGCCGGGCGCGTCTTCTCCCAGCAGCTCGACCGCTCGAAGCCGCTCTGGGAGCTGTGGCTGGCACAGGGGCTGGAGCGCGACCGCTTCGCGATCCTGACCAAGACCCACCACGCGATGGTCGACGGCGTCTCCGGCGTCGACATCGGCACCGTCCTCTTCGACCTCGAGCGCGATCCGGCGCCAACGCTCGTGGAGGACGAATGGGTGCCACAGTCCGAACCGGGGACCACCGAGTTGGTCGCCCGCGGCATCAGCGACGTCGTCGCGGCGCCGATCAAGCTGGCTGAGCGGGCGGTCGAGGCGATCCGCAACCCGGAGACGACCGCGCGCAAGGCGGTCGAGGCGCTGGAGGGCGTGAGCGAGATCGTCAGCGCCTTCGCCGACCCGGCCCCGGACGTGCCGCTGAACCAGCCGATCGGGCCACATCGGCGCTACGTCTGGGTCCGCTCCGACCTCGCCGCCTTCAAACGGATCAAGGACGCGCTCGGGGGCACCGTCAACGACGTCGTCCTCGCGGTCGTCACCGGCTCCGTGCGCAACTGGCTGCAGAGCCGCAGCATCCGCACCGAGGGGCTGGAGCTGCGGGCGCTGGTCCCGGTCTCGATCCGCACCGCCGACGAGCGCGGCGACCTCGGCAACCGGATCGCGCTGATGCGCGGGCCGCTGCCGGTCTACGTCGAGGACCCGGTGCGGCGGCTGCGGGTGATCAGCGAGGAGATGGCCGGGCTGAAGCGCTCCAAACAGGCGCTCGGCGCCGAAGTGATCTCCCGCTTCAACGACTTCGCGCCGCCGACGCTGCTGGCCCAGGCCTCGCGGATCAACTTCTCGACCCGGCTCTTCAACCTGATCGTCACCAACGTGCCGGGCCCGCAGCTGCCGCTCTACGTGCTGGGGCGGGAACTGGAGGAGGTCTTCCCGGTCGCCTTCCTGCCCCAGAACCACGCGCTGGCGATCGCGATCATGAGCTACAACGGCCACGTCGGCTTCGGCCTGCTCGCCGACTACGACTCGATGGAGGACATCGAAGCGATCTCCGACGGCATCGCCGACTCGATCGCCGAGTTGGAGCAGGCGGCGGGCGCCGCGGCGGCGGCTGCCTGAGCACTTAACGCAGCTGTAGGCACGTCAAGTGCTCAACCTTGGGAGCCCGCTCGCCGCGGGCCGAGATCATCGCGCGGCTAGGCTTTCCCGGTGCCCCTTCTCCTAATCGTCCTCTTCATCGTCGTCCCGATCGCGGAGCTCTACGTGATCATCCAGGTCGGCGAAGCGATCGGCGTCTGGCCGACCCTGGCCCTGCTCCTGGCCGACGCCCTGCTCGGCTCCTTCCTGCTCAAACACCAGGGCCGCGGGGCGTGGCGCCGCTTCAACGAGGCGCTCGCGCAGCGCCGCTTCCCCGGCAAGGAGGTGGTCGACGGCCTCCTGATCGTCGTCGGCGGCACCCTGCTCCTGGCCCCCGGCTTCATCACCGACATCTTCGGCGTGATCCTGCTGATCCCACCGACCCGGGCGATCGTGCGGAGCGTGCTGAAGCGGTTCACGATCGGGCGATTCACGGTTGTGGGTATGGGGATGCCGGGCGGTGGGCCGACTCGCGGTCCGGGCGGGGGCCCGGTGCGCGACTACGACTTCGACGCGACCGCGGAAGAGGTGCCGGTCAACCCCAACGGCAGCGAATCCAGCCGCGAGCTACCCCCGATCGACGAGCACTGATGAGTTTGACCTCGTAATAGCGAGGTCAAACTGCGCAATCCGCCTAGCCCCGCCGCTCTATTCAGCTGGGACGAGGGTGGCTCGAAGAGTGCTGCCGGTAAGAGGCACGTCGGCTCGTCCCGGCATGTCGACGGTCAGGTCTCCAGTCCAGCGTTGGCCTGCCTTCTTACCGCGATCGAAGCTCGCGCTGCCGGCGAACGGAGCCGGTGGGCGTACGGTCGAGGTCCGTAAGCGCCGGTCAAAGGTGAAGTCTCCCGCCGGCATGCGAAGGGCCAAGTCTCTCTCTATGGCGATGCCACTGATGTATTCCGAGACTCCGACAAAGATCCGCGCGGTCGCGCCGGGGCGACTCTTGGACGCCGACATTTCCGGGCCGAGCGCTGGATTGCGAACGTAGAGTTCGGCACCGCGGGCATGCGGATTGCTGCCATTCGACCCGCCGAAGAAACCGCCGCAAACCTCTGCCAGCCAATAGTCGATGCTGCCGGGAACGCTCGTTGCCACGACATCGGTGTATCCCTGCTCGCCGTGAAACTCGATCTTTCCTTCGTAGAGACCGGAATCGAAGTTGAACTCGTGACCACCGCACCGCGCGGTAGCCGCGGCACCCGATCGCTGAAATGTGACCGAGATTTCTCCCAGTGCACCGAGGTTGGCCTGGATTGAGGTTTCGGTCACCGTTGCAGGAGCCTTGTAGGTGACCCCCTGATTCTTTCCCGCGACGGCGATGAACACGGATCCGGCGCTTCCTTTCCGCGCGGGCACAGCCGCCACAGTGATGTTGTAGCCGTTGCTCCCGGCGATCTGGAACGAGCCCGGAACCGGGAGCGGTCCCTTCGCCGCAGCCCGAAACTGGACTGGACCTGAAGCGAGAGCAGATCCAGCGGCAAGACAGAGCACGGCAGCAAGCAAACCGACTAGCGATACGCAGAGACAGACAGGCCGCCGCCGGGCGTCTCGCTCTTCAGCCACGGTCCGCCCCGTGACTCCGGACGAGAACCGGATCGTGGTTGGTACTGCCGACCGCAAAACCGCGATCGGGGCCGCTCCAAGTCACTTCGACGTCGATCCGTTCACCGTCGCGGAAATAGACGCGTCGATTTCGCAGGTTGAAAAACGTCCCCGGGATTCGGACTTTGAACTCGGCGACGCCACGCGCGTTCGTTCGACCACCGCGGTAGGAGTGCGACCCGCAACCGTCTTCACAGATTGCCGTCGGAAGAAAGGCGACCGCGATGATGCCCTTGCCCGGAAAGCCCGCGACCCGAATCGTCTCGAGGTGGCCGACTCGCAAGTGACTGTCGGTGAAGACCCTGGCTTCTTTTTCTTCTGGCGCGTCGCTGCCGGACGCCACGGCGGCCCCAGCATGGACAGTCGTAAGCGAGCAGATGCCCGCTGCTAACCCGACCAGAAGAGTGCGCCACGCCAAACCCATCGCCCGGAGCCTATAGAAAGGCAACCTCGTTATTTACCGTCAGGCCCTGAGTAATATGCGCCGATGCGCGCGTGGCCGATCCCCCTACTCACGATCGTCGGCGCACTTCTTATTCTCTCCTCCTCAGCCGGCGCCAACTGCATCAAGCCACACAGCGTGCCGATCGCGAGCGGAACCAGTCCCAATGGCTCGCCGTGGACGGTCGAAGGGTCGATCCGCAACAACGGCAACAATTGCCGGGGCTGGCTGCTCGGCATGGACTTCGAATTCAGGGGAGGCACGAGTTGGAGTTGGGGCACCGGAATTCCCGCCGGAGGTCACCTCCGTAACGGATCTGCAATCGAGGCCTTCGACAATCTCCAAGAAGACGGAACCACCCGAATCTTCAGCGGATCCGTCAACGGCGAAGTGGCGAAAGTCATGGCCACGCTTAGCAACAACAAACACCTGACGTTCCGCCCTAAATCCCCTTCAGCCCAGCTGCGACACAAGTTCACCTGGCTGCAAAACATCCGCTACTTCGTCACGTTCTACCCGCCAGAAGCCTTCGTCACCGGCATCTCTACCTTTAGCGCCTCCGGTCAGCTGCTCTACCGCGATCGCAGCTTCGAAGGCTTCTAGAGCCCTTAGATAAACACCCGAAAAGATTTCTTTTATATAAGGTCTCTGAAGTGAACCCTCGGGTCTTCATCTCTCATGACCAGGACGGTGCGGAGTTCGCCCATGCCCTGAGGGAGTGGCTCGCGCGATGGGAGATCCCAGTGTGGACTCCCGGAGACATCGAGGCCGGCGAGATCATCGAGGAGCGTGTGCGGTCGGAGCTGAGTCGGGCGACGCACGCGGTGATCGTTCTCACCGATTCCCCCCCTTCGCCCCGGCTGCATCTGGAGTGGAGCGAGCTGCTGGAGCGGCGCTTGCTCGATCCACAGATGCGGCTGATCGCAGTCCAGCTCGGCCACCGGCCATTGCCGCCGTTCCTGCGCGACACCGCGATCGTCGAAGCAGCGGGGAGCCAGGAGGAGTGGGAGCGCGCGATGACCGCGATCGGCAAGTCGCTGGAGGAGAGCCAGGACACGCGCAGCAGCGACACCTCCGGCCTCAGCAAGCGACTGGAGGAAGACCTCCGGTCGGCAGCCGAGCTGCCGCGTGAAGAGGAGGAGGTGCTGCAACAGGCCCTGGCCGGAGCCGAACTGGCCCTCGACCAGGTGCAGACCAGCGGCGACGAGCAGCAACTGGCCGGCTTGCTGGGAAGAGTGGGCATGCTCCGCCTGCACCTCGAGGACGCCGAGGATGCGGTCGAGCCGCTCGAAGAAGCGCAAAAGCTGCTTGCCGGGGACCCGGACATCGCCCCTCAAGAGAGGATCTCCACCGCCTACTGCCTCGGCGACGCATTGAATCGCGTCGGCCGGGTGAACGAGGCGGCGGCACTGCTCCAGCGCGTCACCGAGGAGAGCGCTCAAACCGATGTCGACGAGTTCACCACCGCCGCCCTCGCCTTCCGTGCCGGGCAGGCGAGCGAAGACAGCGGCGAAAGCGAGGCCGCTCTGGACCTCTTCAACTTTGCCCAGGTCCTCACCGAGCCCTTGCTGGGCTCGGACAATCCGATCGTGGCGGAGTACCGCCGGGCGGCGCAACAAGAGACGTGAGCGCTCCGGTTTCGAATTTCGCCGGGCTGTTGAAGGGCGCCGACGCGCGCCGGCGCAGCGTGTTCATCAACTGCCCCTACGACAAGGGCTTCAGCGACGCGCGCGCGACGATCATCTTTGCCGTCGTCTGCTGCGGTCTGCTGCCGCGCAGCGCCGACGACCTCGGCTTGGTGGGGGTGCCACGGATGACCCGGATCCTGGGGGCGATGCGCGACAGCCTCTACTCGATTCACGACCTCTCTCGATGCCGGGGAGAAGGCGACTTCAACCTCGCGCGCTTCAACATGCCGCTCGAGCTCGGCGTCGCGATGGCCAATGGCTACGCGACCACCGGCGCCGAAAACGACCACCAGTGGCTGGCCCTGGCGCCCGACAAGCATCCTTACCACCAGTTCGCCTCCGACCTTGCGGGCTACGACCTCAAGCGCCACGACGGCAGCCCGACGGTCGTCTGCACTCGGGTGATGCCCTGGCTGCAGACCCTCGAGCACGCCGAGACGGCGCCGGCCTTGCCCGACGTCTTGACGGCCCTACCCGAGTTTCTCGCCGCCTACCGCCAACTGAATCTGGAATGGCTTGACGAACCCGACTGGATCAAGGTCTGGCAAAAGGCGGTCGACGCCGTGCCCGTCTAGCCCTGGGCGGAGATCGCTCCAGGGCCGGCCTCCAGGTAGCTCATCGGAGACCGGCCCAGGGAGCGGGTATTCAGCCGGTCTTGCCGATCTTCACTGCCGGGATCAACTCGGTCGTCTTTTCGATGGTCACTCAGGTCACCCCCTCTCTAGGTCTGGTGAACTGCGGACCTCGACGCCGCTGGACGATGTTGCAGCGCTGCAAAACTGTCCAGCGCACGATGCGGAATTTCCCGGACTAAAGGGCTACGCTTAAGCGCTCGCACGTCGCAAAGGAGACGAGATGGCTAGCAAGGTCAAACACCGACAGGCAACTCACAATCGCCTTGTGGCCTACTCGCACCCCCTGCGCGCCGCGATCTTCACGATCCTCACCGAAAGGCCGGCGAGCCCGTCCGAAATGACCCGTGAGCTGGGGCTCGAGCGCAAAGACCTCCCGAACGTCAGCCATCACACGGCGAAGCTCGTCGAGCTCGACTGCGCCGAACTCGTGGAAGAACGCAAAAAGCCCGGCTGCCTCCCCGAGAAGCTGTACAAAGCGACGGAGCGATCGTTGATCGAGACCGCGGAGTGGGGTCAGCTGGTAGCCGACGATCCCGCCCTGGCCGAGCACCTGCTCGGCGAGTTCATGCAGGTGCAGATCGATGACTACGTCCACGCAATCAAGGCCGGGACGCTCGGCAAGGATGAGAACTTCCACATCACGCGGACGCGCCGGGTGCTCGACGCCGAGGGACTGGCCAAAGGAATGAGGCTCTCCGAGCGCTACCGCCGCGAGATGGACGAGGTCGAGCGCGAGTCGGCCGAACGACGCAGAGAGGATGGGACCGACGCGGTTCCTGTCTCCTCGGCGACGGCGCTGTTCGTAGTTCCGAGCAAAGCTTAAAAAGCACTCAGCGCTTCGCGTTTGACAAGCATCAGTCAGGTCCGGTTGACTCGCCGCGTCCTGCTCCTTGAGTGGTCTAGGGGGTTGTAACGATGGTCGAGCTTGTTATGGAGGAGCCGGGTGGAACCCCCAGGCCAAACCGTGCTCTTGCGCGAACAGGGACACCCCGCGTGAAAGCAACCGACCGCCTCAGGGCGATCGGCGCCCCCAAGCGCCGCCGAATCCTACGAGCACTCCACAAGGCCGGCGAGGCTCGAAGCCCAAATGAGCTTTCAAGGGCAGTGGACACCGCGCTCGGCCACGTCAGCTACCACGTCAGAGTGCTCTCAGAGTGTGGACTCGTCGCCTTGACCGACACCCGACCGAGGCGAGGAGCAATCGAGCACTTTTACGCCTCCACCGTCCTTCACGACGAGCTGGTCATCAGACTTCTCGAGGACACTCGGACGGAAGATGGCGAATAGGCGCCATCCGCGATCGTGAGGCGCGGACTGTGAGGTTGCGGCCGTGGCGTCGCACGACCAGCCCCACGGCGGCCCATCACAGCCGATATGGCCCACGACAGGCGCCGACAATCACCTCTGTTCAACGTGACGCGATCTATCAACTGATCCTCGACCAGATGGCTCCTCTTGAACGCACTCGGATCGGACGAAACCCGCAACGGTGGCAGCGTGGAACTGGACCTTCCTCCTGAACGGCTACGGCGGACCTTTGCGCGACTTCTCGAGCGAGCGGTCGAAGAGCGGGAGACAAGCTCACAAGCGCCAACCGAAGTCGAGGCACCGTACCAGCGGGCGCTACTGGTAATCGAGACCTGCGACCAGGTGCTTGCTGTCGTAGGCGAGGGCACCGAGGTGGAACGGGGTCAAGACCGGACCCTCGTGACCCTATGACCCCGCGATCTTTGCCTAGAACCCCAGCGCGAACTTGGCGTCGTCGGTCATCATTTCCGACTTCCTCAAATCTAATAAGCCTACATATCTGGCCTTTTTCAGCGTCGTGGGGACGAATATGGGGATGCTGTACGAATCCCCTGTCTAGCCTCCCGCGCCGGAAACTCGCCTCGATGCTTCCAGGGACCGGGCCACGTTCTGTGGCCGAGTCATTGGGTTGAATGCAAACTGCGCGACGTTGCTCACAACAAGGAGCGCCATTGCGCCCATCAGCAGTACGTCTCCCTTGGTCGCCGCGAGGACTGCAAGGGTTACCCCGGCAAGGATGAGCGCAATCGCTAGCCCTCGATGCAGCGTCGCTTCATGCCCCTTACGTTGACACTTCTCGGCCAACTCGACGGCAGCGGCTGCCAGACGCGGGTCGTGTGGAGCGTCCCCCTTTGCAACCAACCTGGTGACACGCCGCTTCTCGCCGTAGGACAGCGCTTTGTACGTCCGCATGTCGTCGGAGGCATCCACCTAGGCTCGGCGTCGTAGGGGTCTGAGCTTCTCACAGTCGGGCGGCGAACCGATCTCCGCTTCGAGCAAGCGACCCTCTGGCTCAGCAGCCTGGCGGCCGATGGCGGTTGTGCAGTTCTCCCGCCTCCTTTCGTGCTTCCCAAGTGATTATTCGTTGCAGGCACACCTCGCGGTGCGCTACCGAAGGCGACTGAGGCTGCGCCTCCGGGGTGACTACCCACTGGGCGAGCAACCACCAGCCTGCGACCACGATTACGGCAGCGACAACGATGATGATCGTCCTGCGGCTCACGGGAAGAACAAGCCTAGTCCTACCTAAACCGACCATGACGCGCTCGACCTCCTGCGAACGCGGGGCCGCCTGGTCGTCGGCGACGATCTGCCCTCGACCCTCGATGGCCTGCTCGCCGATTGGCACCGCGACTTCGCGACCGGTGCCGACGCGGTGATGATCGCCCGCCGCAACCGCGACGTTGACGATCTCAACCACCGCGCCCGCGAACTTCGCCGTGAAGAAGGCGCACTCGGTGACGCCGAGGTGATCGTCGGCGAGCGTGCCTTCGCCGCCGGCGATCGGGTGCAGACCCGAATCAACAGGGACGGAATCAGCAATCGCGAACGCTGGGACGTTCTCAATGCCGACGCCGCCGCCCGGACTATCCGCCTTCGCCGCGTCGGCGGCGATGAGCGCGCTATCACTCTCGGCCCCGCCTATCTCGATCGCCGCCGCGACGACGGCGGCCCGGCCCTCGAATATGCCTATGCGCTGACGAAGTTCGGCGCCCAGGGGAAAACCGTCGATCGCGCCTATCCACTGCTCGATGCCGGCTCCAGCCAAGAGCAGGAGCTGGTCGCCCTCTCTCGCGGGCGCGAGGTCGCGAACGTCTACACCGTGGCTTCCTCGGAGCTGGTCGACCCCGAACTCGGCCCCGCCCGTCGCGAGGTCTCAGACGAGCTGCACGACGTACGCGACGCGATCGAGCGGGAAGGCAATGACTTCGCGGCCGCTGAAGTCGCCTTACGGAAGAAGATCGACACTCTCAGCCCCAAGGAGCTTGCTGGCCGCCGCGCCGAGCTGGTCGCCGCAGCTCGCGCCGCCGATCCACGGCTCAGCCGCCGGGACCGTCTTGAGCGGACGATAGAGGACGGCCAAGAGTGGTGCGGACGACTCAGCCGCGAGCGCGAGGCGATCGAAGCCATGCGGTACCCGCCCGCCGACGAGCTGGCGCGAGTGACCGGAGCCGAGGACGGCCAGGCCAAGATGCTGCGCCGCAACCTCGCAGAGCTGGCGCGGCTACCGGCCTCCGCCGCGGCGGGCCCCAAGCCCCTCGATCCGTCAAGCCGGCTCGAAGCGGCCTTGATCGAGAAGCGGATCGAGCGGAATGTCCGGCGAGAGGTCGCCGCTTCCCGACTCGATATCTCACAGGTCATCTACTCGACACTCGGCCCATTCCCGAGCGACGACGCCGACAAGGCTGCCGCCTGGGACGACGGAGCGCACACGATCGTCACCTACCGCCAACGTCACGACGTTCACGACGAGGCCAACCCGCTCGGTGGAAAGCCTCCTCGCGGAGCTTCGGCGCAAGCCGAGCGGACACGCGCTCAGCGCCGCGTTGAAGATGCGCAACGGCGCCTTGGGCGCGCTGCGAATCGCGGCGTTCAACGAGCCGCCAACCATCAACCTACGATTGATAGGTAGCCCCTCACGTCTTCCATGGCGTACACACTGCGACAGCGCAGGAAATAGGGCGGCGTCAGCGCCTTGCAGATGCCCAGTCCAAGCGACGCTGCTCAATCGCCGTGAACTATCGGCGAGAGCAGTTGCCGATGCCGGCAGTGTCCACGATTACTTACGAACAGACCCAGCGCCTCCGCGTGGAAGCGGCGGCAACTGGGCGAACAGTACGATGTTGAACAGGACAAGCAGCCCGATGATGACAACGGCGGCACCCACACATAGTGCGAGTCCACCATGCGCCACCGCCACCCCGAGCACGAACATCATTACAACCACAATAGTCGTAAGCGACACGATTACTCCTGCACGGAAGGGCTCCATTGATCGAAGCACATCCGAGCGCTCTTTCACGAGGCTGTCGACGTTATCGCCGCCAGTTCCAAACTGCTCGCGCCAACCCAACGCCAACTCCTTGCGAAGATGCCAGAGCAGCGGACCGAGCATAGCGAACCCAATTCCCACGGCTACAGGCACAATGAACCCGTAACTCTTCATCAATTGCCCTCCGCACGGCCTGATTGTGCCTTCGCCATAACGCATTTCATGATCGCACACTACGACTACTGATGGGGTATCGCACGCTAAACATTGTTATTCTTTTGCTCTCTCCGAACGCCGAGTGCCAGCCCGAGCAGCGTCAGTATCCAAGTCGCCACTGCTCCCAGCGTTACCAGCAGGTCGGATACGATCAGCGCCATACCAAGTGCCACCGTTGAAAAGCATACGGCGAGTACACGCAATCGCGTCACCGGCTGATGTTCTCGATAGTTGTTGTCTGGCATCTGAGTCTGACCATCAATCTCTTCAAGTCCGCCGTCGCTTTCGGCGAGTTGCTATAGAAGACTCAAGCGCCCGGATTAACACTTCCCGGCGGCGGCAGCCGTGTCCGCCCCAGCTCCGGCCAAATCCGTACCAGCACCAATGAGGGTCACTGGACCGCCCACCGGGGCGCCGATCCCCGTGGCATCGAGTCCGACCCCAATCGTGGTGAGTACAACCCCTACCGTGTCCGCGGCTACGCCGGTAACTTTGCAAATTGACCACCCGTTATCCTCCGTTGGCCTTTTCACATGAGGGTGGGCTTCTCTCCATCTATTGTACTTCCGTTCAATGCGATTTGCCACCTTGACGATATGTTCAGACCTGAGTTTGAGGCCTTTTGCACGGTTCGCACACACCCAGATGTTGCCCAATTCCGCTAGCTGCCGGCACAATTTTTCGCCGCCGAGATCGAACAGGTTGACCGGATCTTGATTGGCATAGTCGTAGGCATTCGCTGAGCCACCCGGCACGGGGTCGGGAGACAGGAAGCGCCCCAGCGCCGGCACATAGCTCCTCGCCCCCATCTGAATCACCCCGGAAGCAAATTCCGTCCGCCGCTGCTTCCCACCGAGCCACCCGTAGCGCCCGGCACTACCGGACACCGGGTTCCCGAACTCATCGGACCTGTAGGTAGACAGCAGTTTCGTTTCCGCCGGATTGGAGCTGGCACTGGCCACGACATCGCCGTGCAGATCCGTCAGTTTGAACGTCATCGTTGAGCCGTTTTCCTGCACCGCGACCAGTTCACCCCCGATGCCGCTGACGTTTCGCGTCCAGGCTTCGCCGCGCTGGGTCCATGCCGGCGAATCGCCGGGTCCGTCGTAGTGAAAGATTTCAGTTCCGGTCAGGCCGCCTTCCTGCAGCCGCGTTCGCTGCCGCAGACTGGCGTCGAGTTCAAAGCTGTTGGAGACTCCGCCTTGAGTCTGCGTGGCCACCATGTCGTTGGAGAAGTAGCTGGTGGTCAGGGCTTTGCCTCCGGCGTCTTCGGCCGGCAGGCTGGTGATGCGGCCGAGTTTGTCGTAGGCGACACCTCCGCCCATCAGGCGATCGGCGCCGTCGTATTCATAGTTCTGCGTGGTGCCGCCTCCGTTACCGCAGAGGCCTGCTACGCCGCCTCGGGTCGTAAGCGATTTCCGATTGGAGTCGGCATCGAAGCTGTATTCGCGAGTCGTGCAGGAGCCCCATTTGGGCGGTTCCTGGGCTTCTTTTGGCGTTTCCTGGGCCTGGGTCAGTCGACCGGCTCGATCATAGGAATAGACCTCTTTGTCGAGGGAGTTCGTGCTGGCGATGACCTGGCCGAAGATCGAGCGTTCCAGACCTTCGTCATACCAGGTGCAACTGGTTCCGCAGCTCGCGGCCTTGGTGTAGGTGAGGTGGGTCGGTTCATCTGCGGGATTGAAGGTAGCTTTGGCGGTGAGACCGACCGGCAGGGTCCGTTCGATCTGGTTGCCGTCGGCGTTGTAGTGAGCGGTGAAGGTGCCCGTCAGGATGCCCACACTGGTGTCGAACAGTTCGGTGAGAGCCCCGCTGAGCGGATCGTAGTGATAGCTCTGCAGACCTTTGAGATCGGAGGTTTCAAGCGGCCGTCCGTCGATGTCGTAGCTGAAATAGGTCCTTTTACCGTCTGCGTCTACGTATGACTGGGGTTGACCTATTTCGTTGTAAGAAGTGTACGTGGCCTGCGCATTGAAGCCGGTGCATTCTTTTTCGCAGACGAACTGCTGCCTGTAAGGACGGCCGGTGAATGGGTCATAGCTGGTTTCGACCTTCGGAATCGGCTGGCCTTCGCCTTCGATCTTCTGGGTTATCGGGCGCCCGGCGCTGTCATAGGTGAACACCTTCCTGCGAGCCTCGGTTTTAGCTGCCAGTTCGGTCGGTCCGCCTTCGATGACTTCCGTCGGCTCATCGTGGGTGTTATAGGTGGTGAACCTCTTCACCAGCAGCTCGGGCCGTCCGGCGCCCGTGGCCTGTGCCGCAGGAAGAATCTTGCAGGGCAGCCCCGCCCACTGAGGAACACCTTCGCATTCCCCCGTACCACTTGCCTGGAAATAGACCGTTTGCGTCGTGCCGGCGCCGCCGCCTCCGGGGTTACTCGGCTGGCGAGTTTCGGTGACCTGCCCGGCCGCGTTATAGGCGGTTAGCGAGCGGATGCCCAGGCCGCCAGGGTCGACGATGGTTTCTTCGGGCAGGCGGAGGGTCCAGTTGTAGTTGGTCTTGCTCACCCGGGATTCGACGTCCCCTTTGCCGGGAACTTCTGCGCTCGTCGTTTCCTTGGTCGGCAGACCCGGCCACGGAGTCCCAGCCGGCGGGGTCGGGATGCTGGCACCGCTGGGTTCTTTGTCGTATTCGGTCACCGTATGGACACGAGCTGGTTCGCTCGCACCGGATGCAAGCCGGACTTCGTGCAGCGGCCCCCACGATTCGAGCATCTCGGTGCCTTCGGGGTTGTAGAGGGAGTGGGAATCGAGTTCCGCGGCCCGTTTCGCCGGGCTTGCACTTCCCAGGGCCGCCAGCCGGTTTTGCGGGCTCAGTTCCCGCACGACGTTGCCATGGGTGTCGACTTCGCTCGTCGATATCGAGTCGCCTTCAACGCCGGGAGGAGCTGCGGAAGCCACGTTGACCTCGTGGCCGTCGGGGTCCATGTAGTGGACGGTCGCGCCGGTGTATTCGGTCGGCGGATAGCTGCCGGGGACTTTGTTGGGGGGAAAGATCGCCGTGGCGTCTACCGGAAAGTCGGTCTGGCCCCATTCCGCGACCCGAGAAGTGCTCAGGTTGTAGGGGGCGTGTTCGCCGCTGAGCGGCACTTCGTAGGCAATCGTGGTCGTGGCGGTCGGTTGGCTGGTGATCAGACTCGCCCGGCTGACGCTTTTCAGCTTCGCGGCATGTCGACCGGTTTCGGCTTCATAGGCGAATTCCCAGGGTTTTTCCCCAGGAGGCGTGAGGGAGTTGAGCAGCGGAACTCCCGAGGTTTCCGCATAGCCGTAGGCCTCTTTCAGATTCAATCTGGGGTCCCACTCTTCGCTCATGCGCAGGTAGCCATTTTTGTAGCCGTAGTTGTATTCGGCTACCAGTTGGGAGGTCGACGAATCCCCAGAGCTGTTGTAGTAGCGAATTGCTGCCAGCAAGACGGTGCTCGGGTTTCCGTAGGCCGGCACCCAGTGTTCTGCGGGCAGGTATTCGAACTTGAGCGTGCGACAGCCTGGAGTATAAATTGAGTTGGTGTCTCCACATTCTTTGACACCTGGGGGCGTCGGCCCGATCTCCTTCGTCAGGCGGAGCGAAGCGCCAGTGCCCGGGCGTTCGTAGACCATCCGCACCGAGCTCGGCGACGCCTGAAAGGAGACTTCTTTGGGGAGATAGTCGTGGGTTCCATTCTTGGTGAAGATCGTGTGGACCCCATTTGAGTCGCTGAGGGTGATGTGTTCGGCGTCTTCATAGGTCAGCTTGAGTTCTTTGGCGTAGTCGGGAGAGGTGTAGGTGACGGAGCTGCCGCTGCCGGAGATTTCGAACGTGACCCCGGCGCCTTCGTTGTCGATCAGTTCCATCCAGCGTTCTTCGGGCTGGGCTTCTTCAGCTTCCCATTCTTCGCAGGACGCCGGCGGGCATCCGGCGCCGCAGGAGGTAGTTACGCCTTCTTCGTTCCAGCATTCCTTTTCAAAGTAGGCCGGATGCGCCGGGATCACCTGTTCGACGAGCTTTTCCCATGCTCCTCCTTCTTCTTCGGCTACTGCCGGCATCGAGGCGTTCCAGCCCACCGCAATCGGGACGCCGCTGTTGGTCGTCGATGCTTCCCAAGAGGAGTTATAGACCCGCGCGAATTCGAGATTGGCTTCGCTCCCTGGCACCGGGATCGAGACATCGGTGCGGCTGAGCGTGAACGCTCCGGTGAGCAGATCGACTGACGCCGGTCCGACCGACTGGACCGCGTCGGTCGGTATCCGGGTCAGGTTTTCAAAGCGCAGGAATTCGGTGGCGACGGGCTCACTCGCTCCAGCCGCATTTTTGCCGCCGTCGAAGACAGCACGGAACTTCACTTCCCGATCCCTGAAGTAGACCGGTGGGGCTTCCAGCGGAGCGCAGCCTTTGACCTTGAGGAAGACCGGTTCGCTGTGCCCGGGATTGGTGGTGACCGGGAGGGGCCAGGTGACTTCTTTGCCGTGGCCGTCGACCACGCATTCAGTTGGGGCGTCTTCGAAGACCTTGCGTCCGGGCATCTGAATCTGGAAGGTCACGCCGCTCACTCCCCCGCCTTCGGGCGCGGCCCCCCATTCGGCCTTCAGCGTGTAGTAGCTGGCCGAGCTCTTGCCGGTTTCGGGATATACGAGCTTGCTGCTCGAGGGCGCGGGCGGGTAGGCGTCGGGATTGAACGTGTATCTCGCCGGGGTGGGGTCTTCGACACCCGCCGCGCTGACGGCCGCGACGACGAGGGTCTGCCAGCCTTCCCTGATGGCGGCGGAGATCGGGTAGGGCGAGCTGCAGGCTTTCGTCGGTTTTTCGCCTTCGCTCAGAGCGCATTTGAAGGTCGAGCCGGCTCGGCTGGAGGTAAACGCGACCGAGGACAGTTCGTGCGCCGTGTAGGTGGGCTGCGGGGAGGTGATAGTCGTCTGTGGCGGTTCTTCAGCGAATAGGGTCTTGTCGGCGCCGTATGCGACTCCCCCTTCGCTGGTGACCACGACGCGGAAGTGGTAAGTGGATCCTTTCACGAGGCCGGTGACGGGATTGGAGACGTTCAGCGGGCTGGTACCGCTGCCGATCGGGACCGCGGCGGCCGGGCTGGTCATGCCGTAGCTCGTAGTAAGGCCGTACTGGAACTGATAAGTGGCCGCCGAGCCGTTTGGATTGACGGCGGCGCGGAGAGTGCCTTCCGTATCTTTAATTTCAGTGGCTTCCTGAGTGGTCGCGATCGGTAGTTTCAAGGTCGTGAAGACTTTGTCTTCTCCCAGGCTTTTACCGTTGGCATTGGAGGCGGAGATGCGAAAGTGGTAGGGGGTATTGGGGGTCAGCCCGCTCACGGGCTCGGCCACCGCGACTTCCGTTTTGCCTTCACCAATGGCTTTTGCGGTGGCAGGGACGACTTTGCCGTAGGCGGTGGTCGTGCCGTATTCGAATTGATAGGTCGTAGCCGACCCATTGGGATTGACGCCGCCGTTCAGAGTGGCAGTGGTTCCTTTAACCGAAGTCGCGGATTTGGCCACGACCGTCGGCGCCGGGAGGGTGTAGACCACCGAGAGGTAGGGGCGTTTGGTCGTTTCTTCGGCGGCGCTGGAGCTGAATGCGATCTGGCGCTGGGTGCAGCTGGTTTCCGTGCAGGTCCGGGTTTTGTCGTCGATCAGCTTGAGCAGGGTTCCGAGATCGGCGTGTTTGGCCGCTTCCGCTTCGACGGTTTTCGCCGGCAGGGCGAATTGCCACCAGCCGGCCTGGGAGCCCCGCGCGCTCGTCAGGATTTTCCCTAGCTGTTCGGAGTAGTCGCCGCCTTCGGTGGTCCAGAGTTTGGAGGGCCCGGCGTAGCGGCTCCAGGAGGCTTCCCAGGTCCACGGCTTGGAGGTCTTCTCCAGTTCGGCGCCGCTGGTGTTGAGAGCCGCTTCGGCGGAGTACATGTTGAAGGTCGCCGAGGAGACGCTCGCGTTGGTCGGCAGCGCGCTCGTTTCCAGATACATCAGGCCCCGCTGCCAGGCGTCTTCGGCAGCGGTGAGGTGGGGCGTGTAGTTGACGAGGTCGACTTTCCGGCCCCAGGCCGAGCAGTCGATCCAGCCGGTCTGGCCTTTCGTCCCGCCGATGATGCAGTCGAGGTCGGAGCCGATGGACATGGTCGGGTCGATCCGCACCGGCCATGCCCGATCCGGCCGGGTGAGCCAGTCGCGGTCTGCTTCGACCGTGAGCCTCCAGTGGCCTTCGACTTCGGGTCCGAGGGCGTAGTGGATCGCGTGGGAGATCGCGGGGGTGGGCTCGGCGCTGTCGGACATGACCGGAGCGGGCAGGGTCACGACACTTTGGCCGCTCGCGTCGCGGAACTGGATCGAGCCGTCTTCGAGCAGTTCGGGTTCGAGGCCTTTGGAGGCATCGAGGTCGAAGTGGAAGGTGCTCGGCTGCGAGGGGCCGGCGATCACGATTTCCTCCTTCAGGCCGTCCGGAAGGCTCGCGAATTCGAAGTCGGCCCCGCCGCCCGCCGATTCATAGACGGCGCTCGCGTCTTCGGGCTGCACCGCATCGGGTTCGGCCCCGAGCAGTTCGGTGGTGACCCAGGCGTTGCCGGTCGAGAGGCGGATCGGATCTTCTCCCAGCCGTTCAGGGAGGCTCACGTCGAAGCTGTTGGGGCCGTTGGTGAGACGGCCGCTGTCGAGTTCTTCGAAGCCTTCCTCGATCGGCTTCCAGTCGCCCTGGGGATCCTGGTAGTTGACCGGGCTCTCATAGAGCCGCGTTTCCAGGGCTCCATCCGGGAGCAGGAAGGTCTGCGAGGTCGCCGAGCGCTTGTCTTCGAGTTCGACGCCGGCAGGTTCTGATGGGGGGGCATCCAGCGCGGTCCCGCCGGGTTCGGCGCCTGGGGAATCCTCACCGGACGCGAGAGCGACACCGCAGCAGAGAGTCAAGAGCACCATGACGGTCAGCAGGAAATGCCCGACCAACACCCGGCCGAATCTCCCCTGACCGCTGCGCAGATCGGTCGCCTCGTCGCTCCTAGCCATCAAGTCCCCCTGCTCGTCGTGAGGAGCGTCTGAAACCTTGCCCCGTATCCAATGGTCGTTGCATCTTTAACAGTTGAGAAGAGCAAAGACATACTTAGTTTTTAGACTAAAAGGTTGAGTTGGAATAAATCGCTTTCGCGTGATATCTCGAATGAGTCGGCTGCTCCCCTAAATAGCCGCTTTGGTTGAAGGTGGAGTACTGTCAAAGAACAGCTGCTTACTAAGCCCCCCCCCCCGATGGAAACCGACGGGGCCGTCGCCCGCTAATCGGAACCGCTTCGTGCGGCAGGCCGACGTTGGGCTGCTTAGAGGTCCAAATCACTCCAGGGCCGGCCTCCAGGTAGGTCAGAGACCGGCCCCAGGTTGTAGGCGCTCAGCCCGTCTTGCTGATCTGCAGCGCGGGAATGATCGCGTGCGTCGTTTTGATGGTCATGGCCTCACCCCCTCCCATTGCTCGGGTGCTCCGGTGACCATGACACGCGGGACGACGTTCCCGCGCGCGAAGCTTGTCCCGCACTTTACTCCCCAACCTTCCGAGCAAAAAGGACTACCCTCTACCGCTCCGTCCCTCTAGGGGTCCGAGGCAATGGCAACCAAGATCCAAACACTGACGGCGGCACAGAAACGCTTGCTCGCCTACGCTCACCCCCTGCGGGAGAAGGTCTTCACGATCCTCACCGAGCGCAGCGCCAGCCCGGCCGAAATGACGCGCGAGCTTGGGCTTGAGCGCGACGACATCTGCAATGTCGACTACCACACCAAGAAACTGGTCGAATTGGACTGCGCCGAACTCGTCGAGGAACGGAAGGTTGGCAGCCTGACCGAGAAGGTCTACCGCGCCACTGATCGCGCGCTGGTTGAAACGGGCGAGTGGGAGACCCTGTTAGAGGAGAATCCCGCCTTTGCAGAGCGCCAACTCGCTCGGGCCATGCAGGTTCAGCTGGACGACTTCGCCTTGGCCGTCACCGCTCGGACGATTGGAGAGGACGGCGACTTCCACATGTCGCGGACCCGCCGCGTTCTGGACCAAGAAGGCCTGAAGGAAGGACTGGCAGCAAAGGAACGCTGCCGGCGAGAGATGGATGAGATCGAGCGACGATCGGCTGAACGGCGTAGTGAGAGCGGAGAGGATGCCATCGCCATTTCGGATGGCTTCGCGTTGTTCAGGGTTCCCTCTCCTCGCACGCAGAGCTAATCGCGCACGGGAATAGTTCCCGCGCAAGGCGGTTGACAAGCATCGACGGGGTTAGATTGACTCGCCACGTCCCTGCTCTCTGAGTGGTCTAAGGAGTCCTAATAGTGATTGGTCGTGTCGTAGAGGGTCCGTTGGCCGCCGTCAGATATTCGCCCGTAAGTCACCCGCCGCACCCGAACGCTCTATGCGCCGCGTGATGGAGCACGGAAGTGATGAACCCAGGCCAAACCGTATGCTCGCGCTAGCGGGGCTACCTCGGGTGAAAGCAACGGACTGCATTAGAGCGATCAGCGCGCCCCAGCGTCGCCGAATCCTACGAACTCTCCATACGGCCGGAAAGGCTCAAAGCCCAAATGAGCTTTCGAGAGCGGGTGGCACTTCACTAGGTCACGTCACCTACCACGTCAAAGTACTCACAGAGTGTGGTGTCGTCGCCCTGACTGACACCCAGCAAAAGCGAGGAGCCGTCGAGCACTTTTACGCTTCCACCGTCATTCATGACGATCTGATTGTGAATCTTCTTGAGGCCACGCGGGCTGAAGATGGTGAATAGGCCGTCATCTGCAATCGGGAGACGTGGACTATGAGGCTGAGTCCAAGACGTCGGGCGGGCGGACCCGCCGCAGCCCATCACACTCAGTATGGCCCGCGACAGGCACCGAAGATCACGTCGGCCCAACGTGATGCGGTGTATCGACAGATCCTCGACCAGATGGCCAACGCAGGCGATTTGAAGCTGTTGATCGAGCAGGGCGACCTTGGTGCGGCCGGACGCCTCGCACGCCAGGTGTCCGACGATCTGCAGCTTGTCCTGGATGCATTGGGATGGGGCGAAACCAGCAGCAGCGGCGGCGGCTGTGTCGAATTGGATCTGCCCCCCGAACAGCTGCGGCGGACCTTTACCCGGCTTCTTGAGCGAGCCGTCGAAGATCGAGAGGCAAGCCCACAGGGACCGACCGAGGGCGAAGCGCCATATGAGCGGGCGTTATTGATAATCGAGACTTGCGACCAGGTGCTCGCTGTTGTGGGCGAAGAAGGGGCGGCAGAATGAAGTCACAAGATCTCAAACTGGGATGAGAGCGACCATGTCACTACATCGAGTACGGTCGAGTAGTGAGGGCTGAGGGCGGCAATGGCTCCCCCGGAGCGCGGCTGACGGTGCACGGTTCCCGCAGCGCCAAATTCGAGTTCGACGCGATGAGGAACAGCCAGACGCGGCCCGCACGATTCGACGCGTCTATTGCGGAACGCCGGGGCTCTGTGGAGATCTCGCGCGTCGTGCAGGTCTCTGCGGGTGTAGGCGCGTTCGACTACGACGTAGCGAAGGGCTTTGCCGACGTACGTCCCCCAGCGCCGTTCTCGGGGGAGGCGACTTATCGCCGCGCCCCCGGGGAGCGCCCCACCTGGCGGGGGGATCTCTCCGTGGATTTCCCAGGACGCCCGAACGTCCGCTTGACGGGGGCCGGCACGCGAGCCGGAATGCATCGCGCCGTGCTGAACCCGAGCCACCCGTTCCGGCCTCGCTAGAAGCGGACCATGCCTCAGAGACTGAAGGAGATATCGGCAAGCTCGAGGTTGATGGGTCCGCTGGTGGTGGCCCTGTTCGTGCTTGTGCTCGGGCCGGGTGCTCGGCCCGCTGCCGCGCAGCCGGCCGACACGCTGCTCCCAGGACTGAGCCGGGCGAATCCTCTGCCGAGTCCGGGCGTATTCATCATCCATGGAAGTAACGGCTACACCATCGGGGTCGGCGCAGCACCCGCCTATCGCGGCAAGCCGAACCGCGTCTACGTTGAGATCGTGAACAGGGTGAGCGATGCGACCTACATCGCGCCAGCTCGGCTCGCTGGAGAAGCCATCAAGGCGAACCTTGGCCCCTTTGGCAAGATCAATGTGAGGTGGCATCCCAACGGCCGCGTGCGTGTGCTGCCGATCAGATGTAAGCACCACCGCTCCCGCGTCTACGTAGCTGAAGGCTCCTACAGAGGATCGGTGCACATCGTCGGAGAGAACGGCTTCACGACCGCGACCGTTCATCAGATCCGTGGAAAAACCGGCTGGGACAGCGTCGGCGGCTGTGGGTACGAAACGAGTGAAGGCTTTCCCGGTCCCGGGATCCTGCTCGAAGCCTCGATCTTCGAATCGCGACTGCCGAAAGACTCCTATCGCTATCTCTCGGTAGTCCAGAACCGCCCCGGAGAACGAGTCAGCTATTTCGCCGCGATGGGCGAAAAAAGAGGGCAGCTCGCCATCGGACTACGAGCCTATGTCCTTGGTCGCCCGAAGACCCTTGTGGTCGACAATCCTCTCGAGACCGGATCGATCAGCCCACCCGCTCCCTTCTCAGGAACTGGCACTTTCGAACGGATTGCCAAACATAGGCCGGGGCGATGGCGCGGCAACCTCACCGTCGATTTCCCCGGGCGGCCGGATGTGCCGCTGACGGGAAAGAACTTCGGCGCGACGCTGATGCACGGCTTCCGCGAAACGGAATCTGCCCGCTTGTCGCTGCCGCGCTAGAGACCGGATCGTAGCCTCGTCGACCTAGAACCCCAGAGCGAACTTGGCGTCGTCGGTCATCATTTCCGGTGACCAGGCGGGGTCGAAGACCATCTTCGGGTGGACGGCGTTGACGCCGGGGAGGTCGCCGACGAACTCCTTCATCTGTTCGGAGACCTGGGGGCCGATCGGGCAGGCCGGGGTGGTCAGGGTGAAGGTGACGTAGACGTCTTCCTGCTCGATCTCGACGCCGTAGACGAGGCCGAGGGAGACGAAGTCGAGGCCGAGCTCGGGGTCGATGACCTCCTCGAGCGCCTCGAAGACATCCTCCTCGGTGAGCGTTTCGGAGTGGTCCTCGGGGGCGGCGGGCTGGGTGGGTGCTTGCTCGTCTGGCATCCGACAATGGTAGCCGGGCCGCTCCCGCTACTGGGGCGGCAACGGCTCCAGCGGGGTTCCCGGCGCCGGCGGCGTCAGCTCCAGCTGCCACCAGCTCGACGTCGTGCCACTGCCCGTTCTTCCAGCCGATCCGGGGGCTGACGCCGACGCGCTCGAAGCCGAGCGCCTCGTGCAGGCGGACGCTGGCGTCGTTGGGGAGGGTGATGCCGGCGCAGGCGATCTGGAAGTTCTGCTGCCGCAGCCGCGCGAACAGCGCTTCGTAGAGACTCCGGCCCAGGCCCTCGCCGCGGCGGTTGGCGGCGACGTAGACGGAGACGTCGGCGGCCCAGCGGTAGGCGGCGCGCTCCAGGTGGCGGCAGGAGTAGGCGTAACCGACCACCTCTCCCCCGTCCTCGGCGACGAGCCAAGGGTGGGTCGCCATGTAGCGGGTCATGCGGGCTTCCATCTCCAGGGCATCGGGCGGCCGCTCCTCGAAGGAGATCGGCGTCTGCTCGACGTAGGGGGCGTAGATCGCCGCGCAGGCGGCGGCATCGCGCTCGGGCTGCGCGTCGCGGATGACGGGCGTGGCCATGACGGCAATCTATCCGCCTCACCGCACGACCCTTTTCGCGCCATTAGGCTGGCTGGCCGATGAGCGATTCTGGCCAGATCCTGCGGCGGTCGATCGGCATCGTCTTCGCCGACGGCGGCCTGCTGGCGCTGACCTCGGCCCTGCCCGCCGGCGCCCGCGAGCACGGCGAGGAGGAGACGGTGGCGGTGCTCTGCAACCCCGACGCCGCACCGCTCACCTTCGACGAAGCGCTGCTCTCGACCGAGTACGGCGAGGACGGCGTGCAACGGCGCGCGACCCTGGAGCTGTGGCCCGACGGCGAGGACGGTCGGCCGCTGCGCGGGGCCGGGACGCTGATCAGCTCGACCCGGGTCGAGCGCCCCGGGCTCGACGCCGAGATCGCCTTCTTCCGCTGGTCGGTCGAGGGCCGCGAGGGGCTCGGCACCTACGAGGTGGCGCGTCCCGTTGGCTGAGATCGAGGCGATCGTCTCCGACTTCGGCGGCGTCCTGACGACGCCGCTGCTGACCTCCTTCATGGCGGTCCAGGACGAGATCGGGATCTCACCGGAGAACCTCGGCATGGCGATGCGGACGGTCACCGAGGAGGACGGCGAGAACCCGCTCTACCTGCTGGAGCGGGGCGAGATGACCGAGGTCGACTTCCTTGCCCGGCTCGGCGACGGACTGGAGCCGCTGCTCGGCCACCGGCCGGAGCTGCACCGCTTCCGCGAAACCTACTTCGAGGCGCTGCACCCGAACGAGCCGATGATCGAGCTGATGCGGGAGCTGAAGGCGAGCGGCAAGCGGATGGCGATGCTGACCAACAACGTGCGCGAGTGGGAGCCGGTGTGGCGCTCGATGCTGCCGGTCGACGAGATCTTCGAGACCGTCGTCGACTCCGGCTTCGTCTGCTGCCGCAAGCCGGAACCACGGATCTACGAGATGACCCTGGAGCGGCTCGGCCTCCCCGCCGCGGCCTGCCTCTTCATCGACGACCTCGAGCACAACATCGACGGCGCCCGCGCGCTCGGCATGAACGCGGTCCACTTCCGCGACAACGAGCAGGCGATCGCCGAGATCCGGGCGGCATTGTGAGGCGCCTCCCGATCGGCGGGGACCTGCTGGTCGTCTCGGCCCTCGCGCTGGTGCTGATCTTGAGTTCCGTCGCCGCGAGCCCGGCTTCATCATCCACCCCGGTCGACACCCTCCCAGCCCCTGAGGATCTACCCGCACGCACGGTCGCGGTCGTGAGTCATGTGCCGGTGAGATCGCGGACCATCACCGTCAAGGAGCTCAACCGGGCGATTCTCCAAACGTCCGCACAGACCGGGGTGAGGTCGGCGCCAACGCCTGGGCAACGGAAATACAAGCGGCTCGAGGAAGAGGCAATGGGCGAATTGCTCGACGGACTTTGGATCCAGGGACAGGCCGAGGAAATGGGGATCCGCGTCACCGACAAACAGGTGGCAAGCGAACTTGCCCAGATCAAGAAGGAAAATTTCAAGTCAGGGAAGGAATTCCATGCCTTTCTCAAGCATGTCCATTTCACCCTTCGCGATGTCCGCTACAGAGTCGAACTTCAGATTCTCAGCACGCGGATCCAGGAACGCATCGCCATGGGCACCTGGACTCAGAAAGAAGCCCAGGCAGTGTTCACGGCCTTCGTCGCCGCCTACAAGAAGCGCTGGCGCTCACGCACGGTCTGCGCGCCTCTATACGCGATTGAACGCTGCTCCAACGGCTAGCGGTACCTTCAAACGGTGAGCACAACCGACGGAGCGAGCACGAAGAACCGCCTGCCGAGCGGGGACCCGTTGTTCCTCGGCGACGGCGGGTTGGAGACGACGCTGATCTTCCGCGAGGGGATCGAGCTGCCCTGCTTCGCCGCCTACCCGCTGCTGCGCAACGAGGCCGGGCGGGAAGCGTTGCGGCGCTACTACCGTGGCTACCTGGAGGTCGCCCGCAGGCACGGCACCGGCTTCGTCCTCGACACGCCGACCTGGCGGGCGAACGCGGACTGGGGGGCGCAGTTGGGCGACGACGCGGCGGCGCTGGACAAGGTGAACCGCGAGGCGGTGGCGCTGACCGAGGAGATCCGGGCCGAGGAGGAGAGCGCCGAGCTGCCGATCGCGATCTGCGGCACGATCGGGCCGCGCGGCGACGGCTACGAGACGGGAGAGCTGATGTCCGCCGGGGAAGCCGAGGACTACCACCGCGCCCAGATCCGAACCTTCGCCGCGGCCGGCGCCGACCTCGTCGCCGTTTACACCCTCTGCTACGCCGAGGAGGCGATCGGGATCGTCAGAGCGGCAGTCGGCGCCGGGATCCCGGTGACGATCTCGTTCACGCTCGAGACCGACGGCCGGCTGCCGAGCGGGCAGGCGCTGCCGGAGGCGATCGCGCAGGTCGATGCCGAGACCGACGGCGCCGCGCTCTACTTCATGGTCAACTGCGCCCACCCCAGCCACTTCGCGGCGGTGCTGGAGAGCGGCGGCCAGTGGTTGGCGCGCCTCGGCGGGATCCGCGCCAACGCCTCGCGCAAGAGCCACGCCGAGCTCGACGCTGCGCCGGACCTGGACGCGGGAGATCCGGATCAGCTCGGCAGTGAATACCGGGCGCTGAAACCAGATCTCCCCAACGTCCGCGTGCTGGGCGGCTGCTGCGGCACCGACCGGCGCCACATCGAGCGCGTCTGCTCGGAATGGCTGGGCTCCGCTACGGCCCGGTGAAGCTCCCGGCGTAGCAGGGACCGCCGCCGCAGTTGTCGCTTTTCGGGATCGCCCCTCCGAAGAAGTCGGAGACGAGCTGCTGCTCGGCGGCGGCGGCTCGCGGCGCCCCGTGCGGGTCTTCGCCGGAGCGGTTCGGCAGGTTTTCCCAGGGCGGCGGTTCGGTGCCGATCTGCGCCCCCGGGTTGGCCGGATCTTCGCGGACAGGGCCGGTGTCCCAGTAGTAGATCGCCGAGCCGGTGTAGGGGTAGCGGCGAATCGAAGGGACGTTCCAGAGCACGTCGGTTTCGGGCCAGCGGCCGGGGAAGAGCACCGGCCGGTGGGCGGCGGCCCCGATCGTCCGCGCCTCGACGTCCGCCTGGTAATCGGTGACCTGGTGATCGCCGAAGGCGACGTCCATCACCACCTGGTGGGGCGGCGTGTCCGGCAGCGGGTTGTCGGTCATCCGGCTCGCGTAGCCGTTCGGCTCACCGCGGTCCCAGAGCATCTGCATCAGGTCGAGCACGAGCGGGTGGGTAATTTCGACCGGGTACGAGGGATATAGAACGGCCGCGAATTCGTCGAAGTCGACCGAGCGCGGCAGCAGCACCGAGTAGTTCATCGCCGGCACCCCGAGCGAGGCACGGGTGAAGTCCGGCGAGACCGCGGTCAGGGCGCCGCCCATGATCCCGCCCTGGCTGTTGCCGTTGTAATAGAGATGGCTGGTATTCAGCACCGGGCCGCTGAGCAGGGTCCCGTCCTGGTGGAAGGCGGGATCGGTCGTGAACCCGGTCGGGCTGATCATCGCCCGGCCGAGGAAGAGCTCGTCGAGCAGGCCCTGCTGGAGCCGGTCGGGGATGGTCGGGAAAGCGGAGATGTCCTGCAGCGCCGCGACCACCGACGGGATGTCGGATTCCGACATGCCGATCTCGTCGGTCGCGCACTGGACGATCCCGTGTTCCTGGGAGAGCGCGCGCTGGGGGCTCGAAGCCACCTCCCCGGCGTCGCCGAAGAGGCCGTGCCCGTAGAGCGACGGCCGGCCCGCGCCGGCGGGCCCGGTGACCACCGATTCGGGGACGATGCAGTCGAAGTTGGCGGTCCAGGTGCCGTTCTGGATCGGCGCTCCGCTCGGGTCGAGCTGGAAGGTCCCGCCGGCGGCGCAGCTCGGGAACAGGTAGCAGGGGACCTCGAAGCTGCCTTTGACCCGGCGCGCGATCTGCCCGGGGTTCGGAGCCGTTTCGACGCTGGTCACCTGGAAGCTCGGCGAGCTGCCCTGGGGCACGCCGTCGGCGAGGTTGGTGTCGCCGAGCTGGGCGAAGGCGGCGTTGCGCATGGCGAGCTCGCGACCGGTGTTGTTCTGGTCGCTGGCGACGGTGAAGTCCCAGGCGAGATAGAGGTCCTTGCGCTGGATGCCGGAGCTCTGCAGGCGCGAGAAGATCGCTTCGTAGTGGCCGCGGCGGGCGTTGATCAGCGGCTGTTTGGAGGGCACGCGGTCGCGGTAGTAGCGGAAGGCGGCCGGGGCTTCGAGCTTCTGCCCGCCGGCGTTGCGGAGGTCGCGCAGGGCGACGATGTAGCGATGGCCGGAGGCGAAGTTGACGGCCGGGTGGATCTCCAGCACGGCGTTCGTGGGATCGGTCGCGGTCGAGTCGATCTCGGTCCAGATCGGCCAGCGGCGGCCGGTGTTGGCGTCGATCACGACAACCGGGGCGTTGCCCTTGCGGTACTGGCCGATGTGGTTGACCGGCACCGCGCCGGTCGCCTGCACGTCGGCGACGGTGTCGATGCCGGGGACCTTGAGCAGGATCGAGGCGCCGGGGCTGAAGCCGTCGGAGGCGTTGTAGGGGGTCGCGTCGATGTGTTTGCCGAAGGCGTTGGCCGGCATCCCGGCGGTGTTGAGGCTGACGCGGCGACCGGTCGGGCTGCTCGGGTCGGAGACGGTGTAGTAGTCGTCCGGGAAGGGCAGCAGGCAGAGCGGGTTGCCGGGGCTGGCGATGAAGTCGCAGTTGGCCGCTTCGCTGGTGTCGATGATCGGCAGCTTCTCGGGCGGCGGCTTGTGGCCGTGGCCTGGATGGCCGTGATGGTGGCCGTGCCCATAACCGTGGCCATGGTGACGACCGTGCTCGTGGCCACGCCCGTGACCGAATGCAACCGGGGCAAACAGGGCAATGGCAAGGGCGAAAACTACGACGGTGGCAGGGGCCACGCTCAAGCGATTCCTCATCGGCAATCCCTCCAACTTTGTACGGCCAACCCCTGTGCACCTCGCCGCCGGACGCGGCAACGTCTGACCTATCTCTCCTTGCCGCCACGTTAACAGGGCCGCTGCGCCGGCTCTCGACGTTGACTGGGAAACCCCCTACGCACTTCTTTCCGCATAGCGGTGAAAAGTGTGTTGAACGCTAGTCAGCGCCGCCTGCCTCGCGCCAGCGCCGGGCGAAGGGCAGGCGCCACTCGTTCGGGGCGATCAGGGCGCCGATCTCGGCCGGCCCCCAGGAGCCGGGCGGATACGGTTTGACCGGCGGGCCGTGCTCCAGCAGCGGCGTCGAGATCTCCCAGAGGCGCTCGATGTCCTTGGCCGTCGTGAACAGCGTGTGGTCGCCGTCCATGGCGTCGCGGATCAGCCGCTCGTAGGCCTCGAGGGTGTCGCCGCGGTAGTCGGTTTCGTCGAGCGAGAACTGCATGCTGGCCTTGTCGAGGACCATCCCCATCCCCGGCCGCTTGCCGTAGAAGGAGAGCGAGACGCGCGAGGACTCGTCGAGGTCGAAGGTGAGGTGGTCGGGGCCGTAGCGGCCGACCCGCGAGTGCTCGGGGAACATGCTCTGCGGTGGCTCGCGGAAGGCGATCGAGATGATCCGAGCGCCTTCGCCCATGCGCTTGCCGGTGCGCAGGTAGAACGGCACCCCGCTCCAGCGCCAGTTGTCGACCTCGCAGCGGAGGGCGACGAAGGTCTCGGTGCTGGACTCGGGGTCGACGCCGGGTTCGGAGGTGTAGCCCTCATACTGGCCGCGCACGACCTGGGTCGGGTCGAGCGGGCGCAGCGAGCGGAAGACCTTGTTCTTCTCCTCGGTGATCGGCTCCGGGGCGAGCGCGGTCGGCGGCTCCATCGCGACGAAGGCGAGGATCTGCATCAGGTGGGTGACGACCATGTCGCGGTAGGCGCCGGTCTTCTCGTAGAAGGCGGCGCGGGAGCCGACCGCCAGCGTCTCCGGCACGTCGATCTGGATGTGGTCGATGTGGTCGCGGTTCCAGATCGGCTCGAAGAGGCCGTTGGCGAAGCGCAGGGCGAGGATGTTCTGCGCCGCCTCCTTGCCGAGGAAGTGGTCGATGCGGAAAACCTGGTCCTCGCGCAGGACCTGGTGGACGAGGTGGTTGAGTTTGCGGGCGCTGAGGTGGTCGGTCCCGAACGGCTTCTCCATGATCACCCGGGCGCGCTCGGTGAGGCCGGCGGCGGCGAGCATCTGCAGGACGTCGGCGGCGGCAGCGGGCGGGATGCTGAGGTAGTGGAGCAGCCGCGTCTCCGGGCCGAGCTCGGCTTCGGCCGCCTCCACCGCCGCCGAGAGGCCGTCGGGAGCGGCCGAGTGCGGCACGTAGGAGAGCCGGCGGGAGAACTCGCGCCAGTCCTCCTCGCTGAAGGCGTGGCGGGCGAACTCGCGGCAGGCGGGCTCGGCGAAGTCGCGGAAGCCGTCGTCGCCGATCTCCTCCAGCGAGATCCCGACGATCCTGAACTCCGGCGGCATCAGGCCCGCCTGGAAGAGGCGCAGCAGGCCCGGCAGCAACTTGCGGCGGGAAAGATCCCCGGTGGCTCCGAAGATGACGATTACGTGTGGGGCGAGCGCCAAGGCGGCAGCTTAGCCACTGGTGGCATCGCGGAGAAAGAGCCCCCGGACCCGACTTACGGCGTCCATTTGCCGACATAAGAGTTCGCTATTTAAAGATATGTTGAGCATGTGAGCCAGGGGTCCCGAGCCACGCACTCAATCCTCGTCCTGACTGCAGTCGGCGCTTTGCTTGTCGGTGTTGGTTGCGGCGACGTTGACATGGCCGGCACGCAGAGCGCAACGCAGCACCAAGCAGGCAGGCAAGCCGCGAAGCACCGGGCCTCCCTCCGTCATCAAGCCAGGGTTAGAGCCCGCCGCGCAGCCGCCAGGGCGCGTGCCCGGCGCGCGCATCGAGCTGAAGTCCGGCTGGTCCACAGAGAAGAAGTCGCGGCTGCACGAGCGGAAGCCCAGGAAGCCGCGGCTGAAGAAAGCACCGCAAGCGAATGTGACCCGAACTACTCCGGGGCCTGTCTAGATCCCTACTCATCCGACTATGACTGCGAAGGCGGCAGCGGCAACGGACCGGACTACACGGGCACGGTCACCGTCGTCGGTGAAGACCATTACGAATTGGATGCGGACGGCGACCACGTCGGCTGTGAGCCGTAGGCGCTACTCACCTTCAGGAGCTTCCGCGGTTCGCTATCCACGGATTCCGTGGAAAAGGAACCGCGGACCGGGGCTTCAGGGGCTGAGCGGGCTTCCGCGGTTCCGTACCCACCTATTTGGCGGAAAAGGAACCACGGAACTTCGACGGGGTTCGTTGCGCTTGCGACAGGCTCGCCCGGATCTTCGTTGAGACGCGGCCGGCCGCCGGCCGGTACTCAGGCAAGTGGCCTGGACCGGACCGGATAGACATCAGGTCGCTAGGAACGCCCGAACGAAGGTCTACTACTACTACTAGTTGTCGGAGCCGGCGCGGTCCCAGATGTAGAGCTCGACGGCCTCGACCGCGAGCGCCATCAGGTGCGGTGGGGAGAGCAGGCCGAGGACGAGCTCGAGGGCGTCCTCCTCGGTGACCCCGGCGTCGACGGCCTCCTCGCCGCGAAAGCCGGCGGCGAGCTTGAGGGCCTCGCGGCGGTTCTCGCCGAGCGAGCCGAAGGCGCCCATGAGGAAGTCGCGGTTGGGGACCGGGTGGCCGACCTCGAGCGAGCCGTGCCAGGCGGCGAGCATCGAGAGGTCGTGCTCGTCGAGCTCGGAGATCGCCTTCGCGTAGTGGACCTCGAGCTCGGTGTCGGGGATCTCGTCGACCCAGGCGCGGACCGCCTCGCCGAGCAGCTGGCGGCGGGCCTCGCGACCGACGGAGTCGGCGATGGCTCTAACGGCGTCGGCTGGGTCTACGAAACAGAGGGACATGGGCTGGCTGGAAAGTTAGAGGGGGCGGTAGACGGCAAAACGGGGCCCGGAAACCCCCGCTTTGCGGCTTTGCGGCGCGGTCTGCGCCACTCCCGGTGAGCGCCGGGGACCGACCTATGCTGGGTCGCTTGCCCTTATGCCACTGCAGCTGATCCACGGACCCCCGAACAGCGGCCGCGCCGGCCTCGTCCGGCGCCGGTTCGTCGCTGCCCTGGACCGGGATCCCGTCCTCGTCGTCCCGACCGTCGACGACGTCTTCGCCTTCGAGCGCGAGCTCTGCCAGGAGGGCGCCACGCTGGGCGGGGCGGCGATGACCTTCGGGGCGCTGTTCCGCACCGTGGCGACCGCCGGTGGGGTGCCGCCCGGAGCCGAGCTCTCGCCCGCGCAGCGGCTGCGCACGATCGAGGTCGCGGTCGCGGGCCGGCTGCGGCAGCTCGGCCCGCTGCGGCGCTCGGCCGCGCGGCCCGGCTTCGCCCGCGCCTTCGCGCGGCTGCTGGACGAGCTGCAGGCGGCCGGGGTCGGGCCCGAGGCGGTGGAGGCGAGCGCCGCGACCCTGGAGGGCTCCGCCTATCTCAGCGACATCGCCGCCCTCTACACCGGCTACGCCGAGGCGCGCGAGCGCAGCGGCTGGGTCGACTCCCACGGGATCGCCCGCGAGGCGATCGCGCTGCTGCGCCGCGACGGCTCCTTCTGGGGCGGGCGGCCGCTCTTCCTCTACGGGCTCGACGACCTCACTCCCAACCAGTTCGAGCTGATCGCGGCGCTGGCGGCGCTGACCGAGGTGACCGTCGCCCTCCCTTACGAGGAGGGGAACTCGGCGCTGGCGGCGCGCTCGCGCCTGCTCGGGGAGCTGCGCGAGCGGATCGGCGCGGTCGAGGAGACGGCGCTAGCGGCCGCGCCGGCGAACACCGAGAGCGCGCTGCTCCACGGCCTGGCACGGGGTTTCGGCGGCGTCGGCGCCGCGGGGCGCGAGCCGGACGGGGACCTGGTGCTCCTGCGCTCGGCCGGAGTCCGCGGCGAGGCGGAGGCGATCGCCGCCGAGGTCTCGAAGCTGGTGGCCGGAGGCGCCGACCCGGCCGAGATCGCCATCGCCCTGCGCGACCCGGCGCGGCGCGGGGCGGCGATCGCCGCGGCGCTGGAGGCGAACGGGGTGGCAACGGCGCTGGAGGCGGAGCTGCCGGTCGCGGGAACCGCGGTCGGCGGCGCCCTGGTGGCGCTGCTGGAGGCGGAGTTCGGATCGCGACGGGCGGCCGATCTGCTGCGCTACCTGCGCGGGCCCTCGGGCTTCTCCCCGGGCCGGGTCGACTGGCTGGAGCGGGCGCTGCGGCGCGGCCGGGTCGAAGACGCGGAGACGGCGCTGACCCTGTGGCAGGGCGAGGACGGCGAGCCGCCGCGGGACCTGCTGCGGCTGCGCGAGGCGGCGGCGCGCTCGGCGGCGGCGCTGACGGCCGAGGTCGGCCGGCTGGCGGCGACGATGGCCGCGCGGCCTCTGCGCGGCGCGGGCGACGGGCCGGCGCTCGGCCCGGGCGACGGGCTCGAGCTGCGGGCGGCGGCGGCGATCGCCGGGGCGCTCGGCGAGCTGGCCGAGCTGGGATCGCCGGCGCCCGGCCCGGAGGAGCTGGCGACGACGATCGCCGGCCTCGAGTTCCGTGTCTGGAGCGGCCCGGTCGAGGGGCGGGTGCGGATCGCCAGCCCCTACCGCCTGCGCGCCGGGCGTTTCGACCACGTCTTCGTCGGCTCCCTGCAGGACGGCGAGTTCCCGCGCCGCGACCGCGGCGGCGACCCCTTCCTCTCGGAAGCGCAGCGCGGCTCGCTGGGGCTGGAGGCGCGCCGCGACAGCGAGGCCGAGGAGCGCTACCTGTTCGGCGTCTGTCTCTCGCTGCCGCGCCGGCGCCTCTTCCTCTCCTACCGCGACAGCGACGAGAGCGGCGGCGCCGAGTCGCGCTCGCCGCTGCTCGACGACGTGCGGGCGCTGCTGGCGCCGGCGCCCGACGGCTCCGCCGCGGACCCGGTCGAGGCGGCGGTCACGCGCAGCCGCGACCTCGCCTGGGTCGTCCACCCCTTGGCCGAAGCGCCCTCCGAGGACGAGCTGGCGCGAGCGCTGGCGACGCACGGCCCGGGCGCCGACGCCGGGGCTCTGCTGGCCGCGGCCGGGGTCGATGGCGAGCGGGCGGCACGGGTGTCCGGCCGAATCGACGTCGCCCGGGCGGCCGAGGCCGCGTCGCGGGCGCCGGGGCCGCTGACCAACCCGGCGGCGATCGCCTCGCTGGCGGCCGTACCGGCCTACGGCGGCACCACCCTGGAGGGCTTCGACGTCTGCTCCTACCGCTGGTTCGTCAGCCACGAGCTCGACCCGCAGCCGCTCGACCCCGCCCCTGACCCGCTGGTCCAGGGCGGGCTGATGCACGAGGCGCTCGACCGCCTCTACAAGGAGCGCCTTGGCGGCGACCCCCTCCCCCGCCCCGGCTCGCTGGCGGCCTGGACGGCGCGCGGACGCGAAATCGTCGCCGCGGTCGCGGCCGAGCGGGAGCTCGGCGCCCACCCGGCCGAGCGGGCGATGGCGCGCCGGGTCGAGCGCCTGCTCGAGCGCTTCCTCGCCGAAGAGGCGGGGCGCGAGACCGGCGGCTTCGAGCCCTGGCTGCTGGAGGCCGCGTTCGGCGCCCACGAGGAGGCCGAGCGGCCAGCCTTGGAGCTGGACGGCTGGGGGCTGCACGGGGCGATCGACCGGGTCGACCGCGCCGGCGATGGCCGCGCCCTGGTGATCGACTACAAGCTCTCCGGCGCGGTCACGCCGCGGGAGAAGTTCGAGGAGCAGGCGAAGCTGCAGCTGCCGCTCTACCTGCTGGCGGTCGCCGAGCACTGGGGCGCGGAGCCGATCGGCGGCCTGTACCACCCGCTGCGCGGGACCTCGGTGCGGCGCCCGCGCGGGGTCGTCGCCGAGGAGGCGGCGGGCGATCTCGCCGACTACGGCCTCTACAGCCGCGACGTGGTCGCGGCCGAGGAGCTGGAGGAGCTGCTGGCGGACTCGCGCCGGCGGGCCGGGGAGATCGTCGCCCGCATGCGCGCCGGCGAGATCCGCCGCGACCCCGGCCCGCGCCGCGGCCTGCGCGGCCACGACGTCTGCCCACCCTTCTGCGACTTCGCCCCGATCTGCCGCCGCGACCGCGCTCCCCAGTACGAGGAGGACGAGGAAGTGGAGGAGCGGTGAGCGAGCGCACCCCCACGCCGGAGCAGGCGGCGGCGATCGAGGTCGGCGGCCGCGACGTCCTGCTCGAGGCCGGCGCCGGCACCGGCAAGACGGGGGTGATGGTCGACCGCTACTGCCGCCTTGTCTGCGACAAGGGCGTCGCCCCCGATGCGATCCTCGCCTTCACCTTCACCGACAAGGCCGCGGCCGAGCTGCGCCAGCGGATCCGGACCGAGCTGGCGCGGCGGGCCGAGGCGGGCTCCGAGCGGGCGGCGGCGCTACTGAGCACGATCGGCAGCGCCTGGGTGACGACGATCCACGGCTTCTGCAACCGGCTGCTGGCCGGCCACCCGGTGGCAGCCGGGATCGACCCCGGCTTCCGCGTCCTCGACGCGCCCGAGACCGCGCGGGCCGCGCGCGAGGCCTTCGACGAAGCCCTGGCCGACTTCCTCGCCTCCGAGCCGCCCGCCGAGTCGCGGGAGGAACTGGTGGCGACGTACGACATCGACGGGCTGCGGGGAATCGTGACCGCGGTGCACGCGGAGCTGCGCAGCCGCGGCGAGGCCGAGCCGCGACTGCCGGAACCGCCCGCGAGCGACCCGGTCGAGGCGATCGCGGCGGCGATCGAAGCGGCCGGCCAGGCGCTGGAGGAGCTGAAGGAGAGCGACCCCAAGCGCGAGCCGGTCGAGCGGGCGCTGGCGCGGCTGAGCGAGCCGGGCCCGACGCCGGGACTGGACGAGCTGTGGGCGCTGCGCCCCGGCAGCAAAGCGAAGGCGATCCTCCCCTTCCGCGAAGCGATCGAGGCGGCGATCTCGCGCACCGCCGAGGCCGGCGAGGGCGGCGTCGCCTACCGCCACCTGGCCGAGCTGCTGGGGCTGTTCTCGGCCCGCTTCGAGGCGGCCAAGGAACGCCGCGCCGGGATCGACTTCGAGGACCTGCAGATCCTCGCCGCGCGGCTGCTGGAGCGGGCCGAGATCGGCGAGGCCTACCGAACTCGCTTCAGCCACCTGCTGGTCGACGAGTTCCAGGACACCAACCGCCTGCAGCTGCGGCTGATCGAGGCGCTGCGCGGGCCGCGCAGCGAGCTGGTCGCGGTCGGCGACGAGTTCCAGTCGATCTACGGCTTCCGCCACGCCGACCTCGAGGTCTTCCGCCGCCAGCGCCAGCTGGTCGAGCAGCGGGCCGACGCCGAGCTGATGGAGCTGAGCGGCAACTTCCGCTCGCGGCCGGAGCTGATCGCCGCCGTCAACCTCTTCGGCGCGGCGCTGCTCGGGCCGTCCTACCGCCCGCTGCGGGTCGGCGCGGTGCCCGCGGACGACGCCCCGATCGGGCAGGGACCCCCGGTCGAGCTGCTGCTGACCGGGCGCGACGGCTGGGACGAGGAGGAGATCGAGCTGGAGCCGGCGATCGACGGGCGCACGCCGCTCAACTGCCTGGCCGAGGCGCGCGCCGTCGCCGCCCGGCTGCGCGAGCTGGCCGACGCAGGAACCGACCGCGGCGAGATGGTCGTGCTGCTGCGCGCCTTCACCCACCTCGACGCCTACGAGGACTCGCTGGAGCGCGCCGGGCTGCGGCCCTACGTGGTCGGCGGCCGCGGCTACTGGTCCCAGCAGCAGGTCTCCGACGTCTGCGCGCTGCTGGCGACGATCGCCAATCCGCTCGACGACCAGGCCCTGTTCGGGGCCCTCGCCTCCCCCGCCTGCGGCGCCGCCCCGGACACGCTCTGGCTGCTGCGGGCGGCGGCGGGCAAGCGGCGGCACGTCTGGCCGGCGCTGGAGCGACTCGTCGCCGCCGGCGAGGCGGAGCTCGCCGAGCCGGAGCGGCTGGCGGACATCCCCGCCCACGAGCTGCGAGCTGCTGCGCGCGCTTCGCAGGCGACGATCGCCTCCCTGCGCGAGCGCGGCCCGCGGCTCTCGCTCGCGGCGCTGATCGAGGCGGCGACGACCGAGACCGGCTACGACCTGGCGGTGCTGATGCGGCCGGCGGGCGAGGCCCGCTTCGCCAACGTGCGCAAGCTGATGCGGCTGGCGGCAGAGTTCGAGAGCCGCGAGGGCCGCGACCTGCGCGGCCTGCTCGACTTCCTCGCCGCCCGCGCCGAGAGCGACGCCGAGGCCCAGGCCGCGACCGCCGCCGAGGGCCACGACGGGGTGCGGGTCATGACCGTCCACAACGCCAAGGGACTGGAGTTCGACGTCGTCGCCGTCCCCGACCTCTCGCGCAGCCTGCTGGCCGGAGCGCGGCCGCCGCTGCTGGCCCTGGGACGCGAGCAGCCGCCGCGGGTGGGGATGCAGCTGCGCCGGCTCGGCAGCGGCGCGATCAACCTCTACGACTACGTCGCGCTGGGCGAGGAGGCAAAGGCCCGCGACGCCGAGGAGGGCCTGCGGCTCTTCCACGTCGCCGCCACCCGCGCCCGCGAGCGGCTGATTCTCAGCGGCGTCGTCAAGCCCGAGCCGGGGCGCGAGACCAAGCCCGGCACCCCGGTGGTCGAGCGCCTGGTCGAGGCGCTGGGAGTGGAGCGAGACGCCGACGCCACGGTCGCCGTACCCCCGGCGCAGCCGCGCCCGGGCCTGGAGGCGACGTTCGCCCCCTCGGAGATCGCGGTCAGCGTCAACCTCCCTTCGCCCGAGCGCGCCGCGGAGCTGCGCGCGACCCGGCGCGACGCCGCCGCCGACCGTCCGCTTGGCGAGGGCCCGCCGCCGCTGGTCGAGCGCCGTCCCCCGATCGTCCCCAGCCGCCCGCTCTCCTACACCGCGATCTCCGCCTACGAAGAGTGCCCCTACCGCTTCTACATGGAGCGGGTGCTTGGCCTGGGCGGACCCGAACGCACTTCCTTCCGCATAGCGGAAAGAAGTGCGCCAGGAGTCGCCGATGGGAGCGGGGCCACCCCGTCGGCACGCGAGGAGCGGACCGCCCAGGGGGCCGCGGTCCACGCCCTGCTCGAGTGGAGCCAGGCGAACCAGTGGGCCGAGCCCTCTGAGGAGCTGGCGCGTCGCCACGCCGCCGCGGCGGGCCTCGACCCCGAGCGGACCGACGCGATCGGCCTGCTGGGACCGGTGCGCGGCTGGCTGCGGTCCGGCCTGGCCGCGGAGCTCGCCGCCGCTACCCGGGTGCGGGCCGAGGTGCCGATCCTGCTCGGGGTCGGCAACACCGTCCTGCGCGGCTCGATCGACCTCCTGGTCGAGCGCGACGGAGAGCCGCCGTTGGTGATCGACTACAAGACCGACCGTCTCGACGGCTCCGGCCCGGCCGAGCACGCCGCCCGCTACGAGACCCAGCGCTCGATCTACGCCCTCGCCGTGGCCGAGTCCCTCGGCGCCCCCACGGTCGAGGTCGCCTACGTCTTCCTCGAGCGCCCCGAGAACCCCGTCCTCACCATGCTCGACCAAGCGGAGATGGATGTCGCCCGCGAACGCCTGGAGTCAGCCATCGCCCGCATCGGCCAAGGCGACTTCCCTGTCGCCACGGTCGAGCAACGCACCTGGTCCCTCTGCCGCGGCTGCCCCGCCTTGGGCCGCCTCTGCTCAGGGCCACGGGCGGCGGAGGTGGGGTGAAGCGTCTTGTACTTTTTTGTCGCCGCGCCACTCGTACGGCCGCATCCGCTCCTCAAAAAAGTTAAGCGAAACCCCACCTCCGCCGCCCGTGGCCCTCAGGTCTCAGCCGATACATCCAGTTTCGCGGCCAGCTCGTCCAATTTGAGCTCCTTCAGCCCCTCCCCCACCGCGTCCAGCTCAGCCGCGCAATAGCCGACCAGCTCGCGCCCCTCGCTGCAGAGGTCGAGGGTCTCGCGCAGGCCGGCCTGGCCGGAGTCGAGCCGGTCGATGATCTCCTCCAGCCGCTCCACGGCGACCTCGTAGCTCTCAGGTTTCTCGCTCAACGTCTCCCTCGATCCTCGCGTTCACGCGTCCATCGGCGAACCGCAGTCTGACCGCCGCGGCGGCGACAGCCCCCTCGGCCGAGGCGACCGGCTCGCCGGTCGGCGGTCTCGGCAAGCGCGTAGCCGCGCTCCAGCGTCCGCTCGGGGTCGTGGGCGCGCAGGGTCACCGCCATCCGCCGCAGCGCCTCGCGGCGCCTCGCCAGGGCCCGCGCCGCCGAGCGCTCGATCGCCGCACCCCGCCGCCGCTCCTCCGCCACCGCCGCGGCGGTGCGCTCGATCCCGCGCCGGCGGGCGCGATCCAGCACCACGGTGGCGATCCGCCGCTGAAACCCGGCGCGGGCGGCGAGCCCGCGTTCGGAGGAGGCGCGGATCTCGCGGATCTTCTGGTTGAGGCCGCTGCGCTCGCGCTGCAAGGCCCGCGCCGGCCCGCGCGCCAGCGCCGCCAGGTGCCGGGCACGGGCGCCGATCGCGCCCTCCCGGACCCGCTGCAGGGAGGCGACGGCGCGCCCGAGGTCGCGTCGGGCGGCGACGCAGTCGAGCGGCACCGCGGCCTCGGCGGCATGGGTCGGAGTCGAGCAGGCGACGGCGGCGACGTCGTCGATCAGGGTCGTGTCACGCTCGTGGCCGATCGCGCTGACCACCGGCACCCGCAGCATCGCCACCGTGCGGCAGAGCGTCTCGTCGCAGAAGGCCCAGAGGTCGGCAAGGCTGCCGCCGCCGCGGGTGACGACGATCGCCTCGACCTCGGGCCGCGCCGCCAGGCCCTGGATCGCCGCCGCGATCGCCGGCGCCGCGTGCCGGTCCTGAACCGGCGCGAAGGCCCAGACCACGGTCCCGCCCCAGCCGCGTCGCGCCAGCCCGGCCAGCAGATCGCGCCGCGCCGCCCCCGATTCCGCCGTCACCACCCCGATCGTCCGCGGCAGCAGCGGCCGCGCCAGCTGCTTCTGCAGCTCGAACAGGCCCTCGGCCCGCAGCTGCTTGCGCAGTGCCTCCAGCCGCGCCAGCAGGTCCCCCTCGCCCGCCAGCCGCACGTGGGTGGCGCGGAAGCTGAAGCTGGGCGAGGCCTGGCCGCCACCGGGGTAGTAGTCGGGGCCGCCGGAGATCACCAGTTCGGCGCCATCGCGCAGCGCCTGCTCGGGCAGCCCGGCCTTCTCGAGGTCGTTGAGCCAGATCGCGCAGGGGACCGCGCCCTGGGCGTCGCGCAGCTCGAAGTAGGCCTGGACCTTGCTGCGCCCGACCCCGGTCACCTCGCCGATCAGCTGCACCCGCGCCCGCTTGCGCATCTCCTCCTGCAGCCGCCGCGCGTAGCGCCCGACCGGGAACGGCCCCGGCAGGCTCGGGCCCGCCTGCGGGATCACCTCACCGAGCTCGATCTCCCCTTGCTCCACGCAGCGAGGCTACTCAGCTAACCGGCTTGCTTCCACACCTTGGCCCAACTCCGCAGCTCGCCGATCGCAGGACCGAGCTGCTGGCCGATCGCGGTCAGCGAGTAGGTCACCCGCACCGGCGTGCCCGCTTCGACCTCGCGCTCGACCAGCCCTTCCTCCTCGAGCTCGCGCAGCCGCTGGGAGAGCAGCCGGTCGGAGAGGCCGGGAACGGCCTTGCCGAGCTCGCCGAAGCGCATCGGCCCCTCGGTCAGCGCGCAGACGATCGCTCCGGTCCAGCGCTTGCCGATCAGCTCGATCGCGGCGTGGAAGTGCGGGCAGACGGCGCCCGCAGGGCGATCCGAAAGCTGGGACGGGGTGACCGGTTCCACGAGGTTCGAGCTTACTGAATGTAAGTGATGGCCTTTTCGGAGTGAGTCGGGACTCAGCCGGTGCAGGGGCCGGTAGAGACCGAGGCCGAGGTCTTGGCCAGCGCTTCGCGCACGTCCTCCGCGGGGATCGCGAAGCCGCCGGGGGGACCTGCGGTGGTCGCCGCGAAGACGATCCCCACCGCCCGCCCGCGCGCGTCGACCAGGGGCCCACCGGAGTTGCCGCTGCGGACCGAGCCTCGCAGGGCGACGATCGTGCGGTTGACCGGCCCGTTGCCGTAGGAGTCCTCGCTGACCGTGTCGGTGGTGTCGCCGAGACGGGCGGCCGCGACCGAGTAGGGCCCGTTTTCCGGGTAGCCGAGCACCGCCGCCTCGGCGCCCGAGTCGCGCTGATCGGAGATCGGCAGGGTCGGCAGGTCCGCCCCGACCCGCAGCAGCGCCAGGTCGTCCTCGGGGTCGTAGTAGACGGGGGTCGCGTCGAGCTCGGTCCCGCCCTGGGTGGTGACGGTGGTGTCGTCGGAGCCGGCGACCACGTGGGCGTTGGTGACGACCAGCCCCGGCCGCACCGCCCAGCCGGACCCCTCGACCCCGAGCCCGCAGGCGGTCCCGAGCACCCTCACCACGGAGCCGCCGGCGGCGAGCACGTCGGGGTCGGTGGCGATCTCCTGATCGGGGCGGGCGACCGGCGCCGCCGGCCCGGTCACCGAGGGCGCCGGGTCGACCCGGTCGAGCGCGTTGAGGACCGGCCCCGAGGGCGGCAGCACTTCGTTGAGGCTGCGCAGGATCACCGAGTCCTGGACGTCGGCGCGAAGACGGGCGGTGCCGGGGGCGTGCAGCGCCACCGAGCCGAAGACCCAGGCGAGGCCGAGCGCGACCGAGGCGATCAGGGCAGCGCCGCCGGCCCCGTCGGCCAGGTGCAGCGCCGGCCGCTTGATCACCTTCGCCCGCAGGCCGAGGGCGATGCTCTCGACCGTGACCGCCGCCAGCGCCCCGGCCAGCAGCGCGCCCAGGGCCGCGCAGAGCGGCGCGTAGGGAGATCTGGCCCCCTGGGAGAGCACCAGCGGCCCCAACCGCCCACCTACGAACGCGCCCACCCCGAAGCCGAGCAGGGTCATCGCGCCGACGATCAAGCCCTGCCGGTAGCCCCACAACCCGAGCGCGAGGGTGAAGGCCACGATGGCCCAATCCAGAACAGTCACCCGTGAATAGAAGCATGCGGAGGATCGCTCTATTACCTTTCACTCAGTGAGCCAGATTTCACCCGAGGTGGAGCGGCGCCGTCGCCTGGTCACCCGCACGCTCCCCCTCGCCGTCATCGCCGTCGTCGCCTTCGCCTTCGGCGCCGCCGCGGGTGTCCCCGGATCACCCGAAAAGGACGCGGCCGGGCGCTTCGCCGAGGCCTGGGCGGCAGGCAACTTCGCCGCCATGTACAGGGAGCTGAACCCGGCCTCGAAAGCCGCGATCGAACTCAACGACTTCGTCATTGCCTACCGCGAAGCCGAACAGGTGGCGACCCTGCGCTCGCTCGAACCGGGCTCGGCCCACGACCCGTCCTCGCGCGACGGCGAGACCGTGGTACCGCTGCCGGTGACGGTCGACACGGTCGCCTTCGGTCGCTTCGAAGGCGATGTCGAACTGCCCTACGCCGACGGCGGCATCGACTGGGACCCCAGCCTCGTCTTCCCCGGCCTGCACCAGGGCGAGCACCTCGAAAGCGAAATCGAACTGGCGCCGCGGGCCTCGATCCTCGCCGGCGACGGGACGCCACTGGCCGAAGGCCCGGCGGAGGAACGCGAACACCCGCTCGGCAGCGCCGCGATCGACGTCACCGGCGAAGTCGGCGAAGCGAGCGAAGAAGAGCTGCCGAAGCTGGCCCGCCACGGCTTCGCCGCCGACACCCCGGTCGGCGTCAGCGGCCTCGAGCGCGCCTTCAACACCCGCCTCGCCGGCAAGCCCGGGGGCAAGCTGCTGGCGCTGAACGAAAGCGGCTCCTCCTCGCGCGTCCTCGCCGAAGCCAAGCCGCGGGCGGGGGCGCCGGTGAAGACGACGATCGATCCGAACCTGCAGGAAGCCGCCGTCTCTGCCCTGGCCGGGCGCGCCGGCGGCATCGCCGTGCTCGACTCCCGCAACGGCGACGTCCGCGCCCTCGCCGGCCAGGCCCTCTCCGCCCCTCAGCCCCCGGGCTCCACCTTCAAGATGATCACCACGATCGCCGCCCTCAAGAACGACCTCGTCTCGCTCGACGACGAATTCGAAGTCACCAACGGCGTCAACGTCGGCGGCCGCTTCCTCAACAACGCCAACGGCGAGTACTGCGGCGGCACCTTCCGCCAGGCCTTCGCCGAGTCCTGCAACGCCGACTTCGCCCCGCTCGGCCCGAAGATCGGCAACGACGAACTGGTCGCCACCGCCGAAAGCTTCGGCTTCAACTCGCCCCCCACCCTCTACGCGCCGAAGCTGGTGCGCGAAGCCGAACTGCCGGAATCGACGATCCCGACCGAGATCGGCGAAGAAATCGACCTCGGCGTCTCGGCGATCGGCCAGGGCGAAGTGCTGGCGACGCCGCTGGAGATGGCGAGCGTGGCGCAGGCGATCGGCAACGACGGCGTCCACGAGCCGACCTCGGTCGTCGCCAACAAGAAGCTGCGCCCGCACGCCGAGGCAACCCGGGTGATGTCGAAGAAGGTGGCGAGCGAGCTGAACGAACTGATGGTCGGAGTCGTCACCGAAGGCACCGGCACCGCCGGGGCGATCCCGGAGGCGCAGGTGGCGGGCAAGACCGGCACCGCCGAGCTGGGGCCGAAGCCGGGCGAAGAGGAATCGGAAAACCCGACCCAGATCAAGGACGCCTGGTTCGCCGCCTTCGCCCCGGCGGAGAAGGCGAAGCTGGCGATCGGGGTGCTGCTGATCGAAGCCGAAGCCGCGGGCGGCGACGTCGCCGCGCCGGCCGCCGCCGAAGTCCTCTCCGCCGGCCTCTAGCCGGGCGGGGCAGCGCGCCTAGGACCCTCCTAGAGGTCGAGCGTGACCTGGGCCGATTCGCCGTCGGCACCGGGGATGTGCAGCGTCAGCGGCCGGTTGGCGGAGACTTCTTCGGGCAGCAGGAAGATCGCCACCGAGCCCTCGATCGGGCCCTGCTGGGGCGTCGAGTCGAGCACCGGCACCTGTTCCTGCGATTCGACTTCGCCGCCGAAATCGAGCGCGTAGAGGCTTTCGCTCGGCAGCACGTCGTAGCTGGTGTGTTCGGCATCGGTGATCGTCAACGTCGAGGGCAGGGACTGGGGGTCATCGCTTTCGTTCTGAACCTCGAGGAAGACGCCGAAGTAGTTCGAGCCCTCGGGGGCGGGCTTCTGCCCGACCAGGTAGGCCGCGTCCTCGTTGTCGTTCGGGTTCAGGTAGCGCGAGAAGGAAACGCTGAAGGAGAGATCGCCCAGCTTCACCGGTTCACCCTCGGACACGTCCTTGGAGTCGCTGGAGTAGCCGCAGGCCGAGACGCCGACCACGAGGGCGGCGAGGGCCAGGGCGGCGAGCAGCGGGAGGACGAGTCTGCGGTTCGGGACCATCGGCGGCGAGAGTCTATTAGGAGGCTCTACGGGATGCCGGTCGCGTAGCGGTTGCCGCCGGCGACGGCGATCGGATTGCCGTCCCAGACGCCCGACTCGAGCCCGTCCCGGAGCCGTTTCAGCGCCTCGCGCCAGCTCCGCTCCTGCCAGACCGAGCCGGCGCTGAGCAGCTCCAGGCCGCGGTCGAGATGGCCCGGCTCGGTCCAGAAGGACAGTTTGACCGAGGTCAGCGAGCCCGGCCCCGCCGTCAGCTCCCAGACGGTGTGGGCAGGGATGCGGTTGACGCGGCCGCCGTGGCCAAGCTCGACGATTCGGAAGGGCGGGTCGAGCTCGACGATCGTCGTGTCCATCCAGGGCGAGCGCAGCGGCGCCTCGACCCTGAACCTGGCACCGGCGCCGACCCCGACCGCGTCGATCCGGGTCAGGTGGAAGCCGGTGAGGAAGTGATCGGTGAAGGTTGGCCGGGCGGCGAGGTCGGCGAGCTTCGCGAAGACCTGCTCCCGCGGCACGTCGATCTCGGTTTCGGCACGAATCGGACCCATCGCGGCGCGATTCTAGTCGTCGGCCGCCCCCATCTCCACCACATCGGTCCAGTTTGAGTGACGGGGCGCACACGGCGCGCTAGGATCGTTCCAAGCCGCACTAGGCGGCACGGAGGAGGAGGCCACCCATCTTCGACAGCATCGGCAGCACCCCAGCGGGCAATCGTTACGAGACCGGGGCGACCCCCGGCGAGGGGACGTTCTTCTGTCTCGCCTGCGGCTCCCAGCTCTCGATGCAAGAGACCGACGAGCTCCCCGACTGCCCGCGCTGCGGCGGCTCCGAGTATCGGCGGGACTCGATCTTCGAGTCACGGCAGGACCACTCGACCACCCTCGAGTTCAGTACACCCGGCACGCACCAGCCCCCCGATTGGCTTGAGCAGGCGCGCCAGGGACAGCGGGCGAGCTCCGGCTTCTGCCTCGCTTTCCAAGGGGATGACGGCGAGGTCGTCTCCTTCCCGGTCGAGTACGGCTGGAGCCGGATCGGCCGCAGCCCCAACGCCGACCTGCGACTCGACGATCCCAGCGTCTCCCGCCGCCACGCCCTCGTCGTCGCCGAAACCGAGAAGCCGATGCGGGTGCTGGACGACCGCAGCCTCAACGGCGTCTTCCTCAACGGCGAGACGGTCGAGTTCGGGCCGCTGAAGGACGGCGACGAGCTGGCGATCGGCCACTACACGCTCTACGTGCTGAAGCTCTAGCCCGGCCGGTTCCGGCCACCCCCGTCCCTAGGATTGCCGCTGTGAACGCCGCTCCCAATCCGGTCGATCCCTCGCTGCCCTCAGGCGCGCCGGGAATCTCGGCTGCCGCCGACAAAGCCCGGGCCGAGCTGCACGAGGAGATCGAGCGCGTCCGCCTCGGAGTCGAAGAGATGCTGGCCGAGCAGAGCCAACCGATCAGCGCCGACGTCGAGCGCGAACTAGCCAGCATCCGCGAAGAAACCCGCCTCTACGTGAAGAAGCGGGTCCGCAAGACCGAGAGGAAACTCGAACGCACGGTCGAGAAGATCGACGACCGCACCCGCAAGCTCGAGGCCCGCATCGACCAGGTCGAGGCCGACCGCCAGGCCGCCGAGTACCGCATCCACAGCGATACCGAGCGCATGCTCGACGGCTTGCTGCAAGAGGTCCGCGCGATCGCGGACCTGCTGACCCGACAGTAGCCGGCGGGACTAAGTCGCCTTCTGGATCTGGAGCGCCGGGACCGCAGGATCGGTTTTCGTGATCTTCATCGTCTCTCTCCTCAAGGTTGCTGGTAGTAGAGAGACCTTCGTAACAGTCAAAAGGATTCGACCGCGGGAAAGAAACGGTCGACCCGGTCGAGATGCTCGGACGTGGCCCACCGGCCCCGTCCCTCCTGATCTCCAGCCAAGACGAGCATCTCGACCCTGAGCGCGTCCCATGGGGAGAGGGGTGGGTGGCCCTCGGAGCGGCTTGTACTTTTTTGCCGGCGAGAAACTCGGACGGGCGGAGCACGATCCTCAAAAGAAGTTGAGCGAGAGGGCCACCCACCCCTCTCCCCCGCCCCGCCCCTACTCGGTCGAGATACTCGGATCCGCCTGGACCTTCTGCGGCACGATCATCAAGAAGTTGCTGGTCGCGTCGGCGGCCAGCCCGAGCACGCGGCCGGCCTCTTCGTCCTGGCCGGTGGCGCGCAGTTCCTTGGCGTAGTGCTGGGTGAGGTCGTCGATGTCGAGCAGGCCCTCGGCGTCGAGGTCCTTGAGCATGACTTTGGCGCCCTCGCCGAGGCGGCGGGTGATCGCGTCGCGGTCGATGCCGAAGGCGTTGTGGCGGACGTAGACGCGGCCGCCGGTCATGCCGGCGCAGGCCCAGGGGCCGAGGTCGCCGAGGACCAGTGCCCTCCCTGAGGTCATGTACTCGAAGGCGAAGCCCTTGGCGTTGGCGCGGTCGACCACGGTGCCGCGGCTGTCGTCGATGTCCTCTTCCGGTTCGCCGGCGAGCACCACATCGGCCCCGGAGAGGCGGATGCAGAAGCGCGAGTCGGCCGAGCCCTGGACGTAGAGGCGGCCGCGCTGGGCGCCGTAGGCGAAGGACTTGCCGACGGAGCCGTTGAGGCGCTTGCCCTTGGCCCCCTTGCCCTTGAGGATCGCGATCGAACCGCCGAGCATCGCCTTGCCGACGCCGTCCTGGGCACCGCCCTCGATCCGGATCGCGACGCCGTAGGCGTTGAACGCGCCCAGCCCCTGGCCGGCGACGGAGCCGCCGTTGAACTCGAGGCTGGCGAGGACTTCGTCGTTGGACTCGGGGCCGTCTTCGAAGATCCGCGAGCGCGCGATCGCCCCGGCCAGCTCGGTGCCGAGGACGCGGTCGTCGGCGTCGGTGGCGCGGGGGAACTCGTTGTGGATCGTGCGGCCGGGGCAGATGTCGCCGGCGAGGGCGGCGATCTGGGTCGAGGCCTGCTTCTCCCCCATCCGCACCGGGCGGGCGACGACGAGGCCGGCTTCGGCGCGGGTGTCGATGGTCTCGACCGCGGGCAGATCGATCGGTTCGAGGTCGAGGAACTCCTCCAGCGGCGTGATCAGCGGCGCCAGGTCGACCTTGTCGTGGGCGGCGGTCTGCTCCAGCAGGTCGTAGCGGCCGACCAGGTCCTGGGCGCGTTCGTAGCCGAGCGAGGCGACCACCTGCTTGACCTCCTCTCCCATCGCGGCGAAGAAGCGGGCGCAGCTCTCGGCGGCGACGTCGACCTCCTGCGGGGTGAACTTCTTCAGCCCGTGGGCGTCGGCTTCCTCGGTCGTCTCGATCTGGGTGGCGATGCCGACGTGGCAGGTGTCGAGCTGGCAGCCGCGGCAGATCGTGCAGCCGAGACTGACCATCGCCAGGGTCCCGAAACCGACCCGGTTGGCGCCGAGGCAGTGCAATTTGACGATGTCGTGGCCGGTGCGGTAGCCGCCGTCGGCCCAGATCTCGACCCGGTTGCGCAGCCCGGCCTCCATCAGCGCCCGGTGCACGGCGCGGGTGCCGATATCCGAGGGCAGGCCGACGTGGCGCAGGGCGTGCTGGCGGGCGGCGCCGGTGCCGCCCTCGAAGCCGGAGAGGGTGATGATGTCGGCGCCGGCCTTGGCGATGCCGAGGCCGATCGTGCCGATGTTCGGCACCACCGGGACCTTGACCGAGACGCGCACGTCCGGGTTCACGGTCTTGAGCTCGTCGATCAGCTCGGCCAGGTCCTCGATCGAGTAGAGGTCGTGGTTGTTGGAGGGCGAGATCAGGTCGGTGCCGGGGGCCGCGTTACGGGCGGCGGCGACCTTCTCGGAGACCTTCTTGCCGGGCAGGTGGCCGCCCTCGCCGGGCTTGGCGCCCTGGCCGATCTTGATCTCCGCCAGGTAGGACGAGTTCAGCATCTCGGCCGAGACGCCGAAGCGCCCCGAGGCGACCTGCTGGCCGCGCCACTTGCGGTAGTGCCCGTACATGTCGCGGATCTCGCCACCCTCGCCGTTGACGCAGAGGATGTTGGTCGCCTTGGCCGCCTCCGCGTAGGCGCGGAAGGCGGGCTCAGACTGGGAGCCGAAGCTCATCGAGGAGATCACGATCGGGTAGTCGTGATGGCCGATGCCGGCGTCGACCGTCGAAGCGTCGGCGACCGGCTCGCGGTCCCCTTTCAGGCCCATGATGTGGCGCATCGAGATCGGGCTCTGCTTCTCCAGGTCGCGAACTTTCTCGGAGTACTCCTCGTAGGAGCCGCTGCCGTTGGCGGTCGCGATCGCCGCCTTGTAGACCTTCGGGTAGAAGCGGAACGTCTTCGCCGGTTTGGCCGCCTCGTCGTCGCCGCTGAGGGCGCGGGCGCGGGCGTTGGTGTCCTCGTCGAGGTCGGCGAAGCCGGTGCCGCCGGTCGCCGACGCGGCGAAGGCCTTGGTCTGGAAGATCTCAGCCAGCTCCGGCTTGATCCCGATCGAGGAGAACTGGCGGGCGTAGCCGCGGACCTCGTGGATGCCGATCGTCGAGATCACTTTCTCGATCCCCTTGGTCAGGGCGTCGCAGAGGTTGGCGACGTCGCTCTCGTAGTCCTCGACGCAGATCACTTCGACCATCACGTAAGGGCAGACGCCGTTGGCGCCGAGCCCGAGGGCCAGCATCGTGTCGTGGACGTTGCGGATCGCGGCCGAGCGCAGGACGATCCCGCAGCGGCGCCGCAGATTCTCCTCGCCGGGCTCGACCCGGAACTGCTTCAGCGCCATGTCGACCGCCGAGGTCGCCAGGTGCGGGTCGAGGTAGCGGCGCTCGCCGTCGTAGACGGTGCGGTCGGTGAGGATCAGCAGCTCGGCCCCGTTGCGGACCTTCTTCACCGCTTCCTGCTTGATCCGCTCGATCGCGCCGCTGGTCGTCTCCGACTCCAGCAGCGAGATGTCGACCGCGGCCGCGCGGCCGCGGAACTCCTCCCAGAGGTCCTCCAGCAGGTAGGTGCGGTGCTCACGGGCAATGCGGCGGTAGGACTCGTCGGAGAGCGGCGCCAGGCCGTGGTGACCGCCGAGGATCACCGGGAAGGCGGTTTCCACGGTCGAGGTATCGAGGCCGGCGTCGTCGAGCGAGGGACGGCGGCCGAACACCGAGCGGGTCGAGAAGTGCTCCATCTCGCGCTCGCGGTCGATCGCCGGGTTGGTGACCACGGCGACCGTCTCCTTGAAGTAGTCGGCGAGGTTCTGGCGCTCGGGCGAGAGCGCCGCCAGCGGCCCGTCGTAGCCGAGCGAGCCAACCGGCTCGGCCCCGTTGGAGGCCATCTGCTGGACCAGTTTGACGTCGTCGCGCTGCCAGCCGAAGCCGGCGAGGACGCGGTCGGCGACCTTGACCGGCTCCTCGGGGCCGGCGTCGGAGTAGCCGGGGACGTCGTCGCCCTCGAGCGGGCCACCGGCTTCGATCGCCCGCTCATACGGGGCGACCGAGTCGACGCCGTTGCGGCGCAGCCAGCTGTCGCGGACGATCCGCAGCATCTCCGAGTGCGGGTGCAGGGACGAGTGGCGCTTGTCGCGGTCGATCAGCACCATCGCCTTCTCGCCCGGCGCCAGCGGCTTCGGCTCGGAGACCATCTCGTGCACGGAGACGACCCCGGGCTCGGAGCTGAAGACGTAGTCGTCCTCGGTCTCGACCTGCCAGAGCGGGCGCAGCCCGAGCGCGTCGGAGGAGAAGACGCACTCGTCGCCGTGGCGGGCGATCAGCGCCACCGGCCCCTGGGCGAACGGGCCCATCGCCTGGCGCAGGTACATGTAGAAGCCCTGGAGCTCCTCGGGCAAGCCGCGGATCTCCTCGACGATCGGCGGCAGCACCATCTCCATCGCTTCCGCCAGGCCGAGCCCCTCGCGGCTGACCATGGTCTCGATCGTCAGGTTCAGGTCCTGCGAGTCGGAGGCGCCGGGGCGCACCGGCACCGCCAGCATCTTCGCCTCCTGGCGCAGCTGTTCGATCGTGTTGATCTCGCCGTTGTGGCCGAGGGTCGAGAACGGCTGCACCCGCTTGAACGAGGGCCAGGTGTTGGTCGAGTAGCGGTTGTGGCCGAAGCAGCCGATCGTCTCGAAGCGCTCGTCGCGCAGGTCCGGGTAGTAGTCGCCGAGCACGACCGGCGTGCCCATCACCTTGTAGACGCAGGTGCTGGCGGAGAAGGAGGGGACGTGGACGTCGAGCTGCTTCTCGAGGTCGATCAGCAGCTCGAAGAGGACGCGGTCGCGGTGGGCGGAGTCGGGCACGAGGCCGGCGATCTGCCAGAAGTGGGGCTCCTCCTCGCGCGCGGTCGGGCCCAACGCCGGTGAGTTGACGACGCCGATCCGCTCGGCGAGCACGCGGAAGCCGCCTTCGTTGAGCAGCTCGCGGGCGTCGTGCTGGATCTTCTCGAGGTCCTGCTTGCGCTCGACGAAGATGTGGGCGACGGCGAAGGCGTCGTCAAGGGTCAGCGACGGGTCATGGCCGCCGGTGCGGACCTCCTCGGCCCAGATCTTCCGCGGCAGGTCCAGCATCAGCCCGCAGCCGTCGCCCTCGCCGTCGACGTTGCCGGCGCGGTGGAGCATCTTCTGCAGAGCCGGGATCGCCAACTCGATCGGCCGGTGGCTCGGCGTCGCGTCTTTGCGCACGGACGCGTAGATCGCGCAGGCGTCGTTGTCTTCGACGCTGGGCGGGGATACCAGTGGCTTGTAGGGCAGCTCGGGCGAGTAGCGCTTGACGCCGGCGCCTGCGGACTGGTGCTTCGACATCTATGACCTCCCGGTTTCCACGCCTTCTTCGAGCGGGCGCGCGACGGGGTTGA
>CAWCIS010000013.1:0-9079 GCA_963795625.1 uncultured Solirubrobacterales bacterium
AGCCGACCTTTGCCCCACCGGGCTGGGGTGAAAGTCGGCTGCGCCCCATGACTGGATCAGGCGACCTGGGCGAGTACCCGCCGCGCGCCCGCTGAGCGGGCCTCGAGCGCTCGCCGGTAACCCACCGCGAGCTGACCGAGGGCCCGCTCCCAGGAGCGCTCGCGGGCGGCGAGCACGGCCGCTGCCCCGAGCTGGTGGCGCCGGGCCGGCGAGGAGGCGAGCTGCAGCACCGCTCCCGCCAGGTGGTCGGGATCGGGGCGGCAGAGCAGGCCGGTGTGGCGGTTCTCGACCAGCGCCGCCGGCCCGCCCTCGGCGACGGCGACGACCGGCAGGCCGCTGGCGCCGGCCTCGAGGATCGCCTGGCCGTAGGTGTCGGTGGTGCTGGCGAAAAGGAAGACATCGGCGCTGGCGTAGGCGCGAGCCAGCTCCTCGCCCCTCGAGCCAGCCGAGGAAGGTCGCGTGCTCGCCGAGGCGGACGCGGAGCTCGGCCTCCTCGGGGCCGCCGCCGGCCAGCAGCAGGTGCAGGCGCGGGTCGGCGTCGCGAGCCCGCAGAAAGCTCTCGGCCAGGAGGTCGACTCCCTTCTCGCGGGTCATCCGGCCCGCGTAGAGGACCTTGATCTCGCCCGGATAGGCGTCGCGGTCGGCCTTGATGGGATCGAAGCGGTCGGTGTCGACGCCGCGCTCCCAGCGGCCGATCCGGGCCGGATCGATACCGAGGTCGAGGAGCGAGGCATCGGCCGCGGGGCTCGGCGAGAGGACCACGCCCGGGGCGCCGTAAAAGGCGCCGAGGCCGGCCCTGGCGATCGCCTCGATGCCGCCGTCGCCACTGCGCAGGCCGGCGTAGGCGGCGAGCTCGGTGTGGTGGCTGGCCAGCAGCGGCACCCCGGTAACGCGGCTGAGCAGGGTCGCGGCGACGCCCGTGGGACCGGGCGCGGTGACGTGGACGAGGTCGTAGTCGCCGTCGGCCAGGGTCTCGACCAGGTCGGGAAGGCCGGGGACGCCGAGCGTCATCCCTGCGTAGAAGGGCAGCTCCAGCTCGGCCGCCGCCGGCAGGCGCCGGTCGACGCCGGGGTCGGTGCCGATCACGTCGACCTCGAAGCCAGGCACGCCGCGCTCGCGGATCTGTTCGATCGTGTGGGTGACGCCGTGCATCGAGCCGATCCCGTCGGCGATCAGCGCCACCCGCTGCCGCGCTCCGGGCTCGCCCCGGCGGCTGGAGAGCTTCGCCTTCTCGGCGCCGAGGAAGACGGTCGAGGGCGCGTAGGGGACGGCCGGGACGAGAGCGGCGAAGAGATCGTCGAGAACGTCCCCCAGGTCGCCTGCTGCGACCGCAGTGCCGGCGCCGGCGACGGCGGCGCGCAAGCGCCGATCGTGGATGCGGCGGGCGCGGCGGTAGAGGTCGGCGTGGGAGAAGCCGTCGGACTGCAGGTGGGCGATCAGCGCCCGCCCGCGCAGATCGAGGCCCATCCCGTCGAGCCAAGCCGCGAGCAGGCAGCGGGCGTCTTCCGGGCCGAGGTCAGTCGCGACCTTGCCCTCGCGCATGGCGCCCTCGCCGATCACCCTTTCCGCCATCTTCAGCACCGCCGCGGGATCGGGCCGCTCCCCACGCACTTCTTTCCGCATAGCGGAGGAAAGTGCGTCGTCCGCGGGCCCCATCTCGCCGAGAGCGCGCGTGGCCAGCGCCATCGCCGCGTGCGTCCACTTGGCGGCGCTGCCCTGCTCGCCGCCCGCTTCGGCGTCGCCGCGAAGCAGGTGGCGCAGAAACTCTTCCGGCGTCTGAGCATCGGGCGCCTCGGTGAAGGTGCGGCCGATGTCGACGCCGGCGTGGTCGTCGGAGCCGCCGATGCCGGTGCCGCCGTGGGTGTCCACGTATATGGCGGCCGGCATGTTCAGCTCCGCGGCCCGCGAACCGTTGCGGACCTCCCAGACCGGGAACAGCTCCGCCAGGCGGCGGCGGTGGCGCCTTGTCAGTGGCGCCGCGACGTTGAAGAAGGGATGCGCCAGCGCGCAGGCGATCCCGTTCTCGTGCAGGTATGCGGCGCAGGCCTCGACATCGCCGGAATGTGCCTGCAGCCACTCGTGGTCTCCGGGGGTGATCCCGTAACAGAGGACGTGAACCGCCTGGGGCTCGCCGGCGAAGCGGGCGGTCAGCTCCTCGGAGACGAAGCAGTCGGGCCGTCCCTCCAACTCCAGGCAGCCCGCGATCGTGTCGTGATCGGTGATCGTCACGAAATCCATCCCCCGCCGCCTGGCCAGCTCGTAGACCTCATCCGGCGGCGTCGCGCACTCCGGCAACCCCAGCGACCGCTGCACCCCCAGCCGCGAGAAGTGCGAAGCAGTGGAATGGCAATGCAAGTCAACTCGGGAAGTCATCGGTGTCTCCCTCTACATAGATCCTTTGTCCCCTCCAGAATTCGCCATGAGCAGGGGAAACTTGTGAAGGAGCGGGTAACGCGCTGTGAACTTCGGGTGATCGGGGCGCCGGATGGACGATGTCCCTGCAGCTCGAACTAGTTCGAGCCGAGATCCAAGGTCAACTTTTCGCAGACGATTTTCGCCGGATACGATTTCGCTTGGTCCTGTTCTTCGCCGTTGTCCTTGAAGACCCTCGCGTGATAGGCGAACCCGGGAGCGATCGCTTCGTAGTTCCCGGTCGGCCAGGTTCCCAGTTCACTAGGACTGGGTCGCGGGTTGACCCAGGGACTCATCAGCGCCGCGTGTCCTTGAAATTCTCCAAGTTCCCGCGTCTCATAAAATTTGCCATCGCGAAGGAGGTTGACCTTCCGGTGGTCGACGCACTTCGAGCCGTTGAAGAGTTCCTCGGGAATGTAACCGTGCCAAGAGTGCCAGCGGAAGGCGACGGCAGTTTGGCAGTGGTAAGCGTAATCGCTCGGGTAGATTTCGACCTCAAACTGGTTGTCGCCAGCTCCCGGGCGCTGGCATTTGTAGGTCCCGAGCTTGAGCTGGGCGCGGACGACGAGTCCTTTCGCCGATGCCGTTCCCGCGAGGAGACCGAGACCTGCGGCGAAAAGTAGAAGAGCGAGGGTGAAACGCTTCACGGTCCTCCTTCGGCGACGGGGCAAGAGAGAGAATTACAGAGCGTTGACGTACACCCTGTATCGGCCTCGGAGCTGGTAGCTGACCATTCCGCCTTTGTGGGCCTTTTCGACCGCGACTTCGAAAAACGTGCGATGGTTCGGTTCCGTTTCTTCGGCCGTCAGTTCTCCACTCGGGGAGTACTGGCGCTTCGTGATTTCGAGGATCGCGTAACCGTCGAAATGGCCTGGGTAAGGCTTGTTCAGCTGTGGGTTATGGGGGTGCCTCAGCACGGCACGTTTGCAAGGCTGGACTTCCTTGACCTTAAAAACGTCTTCGAGGACGACACCGTTTCCAAGCGTCCCTCGGTTCGGCTTTGCGAAGATCGTCGCGACCCCCTTTTTTCCGTATCGGTTCGCCGCTTTGAGAGTGATCGTCGGGGTTTCGGTCTTGCTCGTGGCGGCAACGGCCGGCACAGCCGAAACGACCCCTACGACCACGAGATAGGCGATCAAACGCTTCATTGCTAAGCCGCGATCCGGGCCGGCGAAGACCCGTTGGCGTTGCCGTTGAGGAGGTCGAGGATGACCCCCTCGCGCAGCCCTCCCTTGCCGATCTGCAGCGGCTGGCCGAGCAGCTCGGAGACCTTCTCCAGCAGGAGGACGCCGGTGGTGAGGATGCGGACCCGGACCGGGTCGAGCTCGAAGCGGCGGGCGACGTCGGCGGAGGGGTCGCCGCAGAGCACGCGGATCCCCCGCTCCAGGGTCTCGTACTCGAGCACGGTGCCGACCAGGCGCCGCAGCGAGGTGGCGCTGCCACCGACGGCGACCGCCTGGGCCGGATGCTCGACCTCTACCCCCGCGAAGATGTCGTCGATGCGGTCGCGGACCTTGCGGATCTCGGCCGCCGAGGGCGGATCGGAGGAGATCAGCTCGTCGGCGAGGACGCCGGAGCCGACCCGCCAGGAGCGCACCTCGTCGACCCCGCCGCTGACGCTGCCGATGATGATCTCGGTCGAACCGCCGCCGACGTCGACGACGCCGATCTTGCCCTCGACCGGGTGGCCCAGGCCTTTGGTGGCGCCGATGAAAGAGAGCCTCCCCTCCTCCTCGTCGCTGAGCACGTCGACCCTGACCCCGGCGGCGTCGCCGATCGCCGCGGCGACCTTCTCGCCGTTGGACGCCTCGCGAATGGCCGCGGTGGCTACGGCGCGGATCTCCTGGGCGCCCAACTCCTGCGCCAGCCGCACCTGCGTCGCCACCACCTCGCAGACTTCCTCGACCTTCGCCGGAAGGATCTCGCCCTTCTTGCCAAGCGCTTTATTGATCCGCGTGTAAGCCCGCTGCTCCATCACCTTCTTCAACTGCCCCTCGATCGGCTCGGCAACGAGCACGCGAGTCGTGTTGGAGCCAATATCTATCGCGGCACAGAGCATGCGGGTTCATCTTCCATGTTCCCAGACCTCCCGGATCTCACACGAGCGTTCCGTGGGCACCAGGGGGAGGGGGTCCGAGAACGGAGCCAGTTTGCCCCGCCCGCAGGACCCCCTCCCCCTGGTGCTCTCTAACCCTCGGGATGCGAAGCGTCCTCGAACTCCCGGAACAACCCGGTGACCACGAAGGCGACCTGCTCGCCGATGTCGACGGCGTTGTCGGCGATCCGCTCGATCGCCCGCGCCGCCAGCAGCATCGTCATCGCCCACTCGCGCTTGTCGGCGTCGTCGCCGATCTCCAGCGCCAGGCGGAAGCAGTCGCGGTTGAGGTCGTCGACGAAGTCGTCCTGACGGACCAGGTCGCGCGCCATCTCGACGTTGCGATCCGCGAAGGCCCGCTTCGCCTGGGAGATCAGGGTCCGCGTCTGCTTGCCCATCCCCAGGATCAAGTCGACCATCTTCGCGTCCGCCGGCGGCTCGTTGCCGGTCAGCGGGATCACCTTGCAGACGTTGACGCACTGGTCGCCCATCCGCTCGATGTTCTTCAGCACGTGCAGCAGGGCCGAGATCAGCCGCAGGTCGGTCGCCACCGGCGACTGCGTCGCCAGCAGCGTGATCAGGCTCTGGTGCACCTCGAGGTAGCGGCCGTCGATGCGATCGTCGTCGGCGACGACGATCTGGGCCAGCTCGACGTCCTGGTGCTCGACCGCCTCCAGCGTCCGTTCCAGTGCCGAGTTGACGAGGTTGAGCCCGTCCAGCGCGCTCGCCTCCAGCCGCTCGAGCTCCTCCTGGTACTGGGTCCGCGTCGCCGTCGCCATCAGCCGAACTTCCCGGTCACGTACTGCTCGGTGCGCTCGTCGTCGGGCGTGGTGAAGAGCTTGTCGGTGGGGCCGACCTCGACCAGCTCGCCGTCGAGCATGAACACGGTCGTGTCGGCAACCCGGGCCGCCTGCTGCATGTTGTGGGTGACGATGACGATCGTCACCCGCTGCTTCAGCTCGCCGATCAGCTCCTCGATCTTCAGCGTCGCGACCGGGTCGAGGGCGGAGCAGGGCTCGTCCATCAGCAGCACCTCGGGCTCGACCGCGAGCGCGCGGGCGATGCAGAGGCGCTGCTGCTGACCGCCCGAGAGCCCGACTCCGGGGCCCTTGAGGCGATCCTTGACCTCGTCCCAGAGACCCGCCCCGACCAGCGCTTCGCGGCCGCGATCGTCCATCTCGCCGCGCGAGGCCCCGGTCAACCGCAGGCCGGAGACGACGTTGTCGAAGACCGACATCGTCGGGAACGGGTTCGGTTTCTGGAAGACCATGCCGACGGCGCGGCGCACGGCGACGATGTCGATCCGCGGGTCGTAGAGGTCGAGCCCGTCGAGCAGGACCTGCCCCTCGGCGCGGGCGCCGTCGATCTCTTCGTGCATGCGGTTGATGCAGCGGACCATCGTCGACTTGCCGCAACCCGAGGGACCGATGATCGCCGTCACCTTGTCGGCAGCGAAGTCGAGGTCGACCCCGCGCACCGCGTGGGTCGAGCCGTAGTAGGCATTGAGCCCCTGCAGCTGGACCGTGCCGACATCGCGCGCGCTCACGGCCTGCGCGGAGCTCGGCGAGGAGACGGAGATCGCCGGTCCGGCCGTGCCGCCGATCTGGGGGCTCGCCTGGGGGTCTTGGTTGGCTTCGGTCATTGCTGGTGCGCTCTCAATCGAATCTCTTGCGTCCATCGTAGGACTCCTCGGGTGGCGGAACGGGCGGGAAGCTCATGCCCCCATGCGCTTACGGGAGCGGGCATAGAAGGCTCGGGCGACGATGTTGAGCACGAGCACGAAGGCGATCAGGACCAGGGCGGCCGCCCAGGCCTGGGTGTGCGCCTCGGCGCTGGGAGCCTCGGAGGACTGGAAGATGAACAGCGGTATCGAGGCCAGCCCTTCACCAGGGTCGGTATGGACGCCCTGCTGGAAGATGAAGTTGCAGAGCAGCAGCGGGGCGGTCTCACCGGCGACGCGGGCAACCGCCAGCAAGGAGCCGGTGATCAAGCCCCCGGCGGCGGTCGGGATCTTGATCCGCACCGTCGTCCGCCAGCTGGCGATCCCGAGGGCGTGTGCCGCCTCGGTCAGCGTGCTCGGGACGAGCGCCAGCACCTCCTGCGCCGTGCGGGCGACGATCGGCAGCATCACGATCGCCAGGGCGATCGAGGCGGCGAACCCGCTCGGCTTGCTCTGCGGCACGACGATCAGGCCGTAGACGAAGATCCCGGTGACGATCGTCGGGACGCCGTTGAGGATGTCGAGCACAAAGCGGACCGGGTGGGCGATCGCCGGCGGCGCGAACTCGGTGGTGTAGATCGCGACCAGGATGCCGACCGGGATCGCGATCACGGCGGCGATCGCGACGATCACGGCGCTGCCGACGATCGCGGCCGAGATACCGCCGCTGGTATCGCCGAAGAGGCCGGCGGGGGTGGTGAGGAAGTGCCAGCTGAGCGCCCCCGCTCCCTTGAGCAGGACGGAGCCGACGACGATCACCAGCACGCCGACCGCGAGTAACGCGGCCACGGTCGAGACGACGCTGACGACGCGGTTGAAACGGTTGCGTCGCTTCAGGTTGCCGCGGTCGAGCAGCAGGGCGTGCGCGTTGGCACTCACAGGGCAGCCGCCTCGGTCTCGGTCACGTCGACGTCGGTGAGCTTGCCGCGCTGGATGATGATCCGGGCGATCACGTTGACGATCACCGCGAAGACCAACAGGATCACACCTAGGTAGGCGAGGGAGGCCTTCTGCATCTGGCTCGTCGTCCCCTGGAACTGAGCGGCGATCTGGGCGGCCAGGGTGCCACCGGTATGAAAGAGGGAGGCGTTGATCAGGGTGGCGCCGCCGATCACCTGGGCGACCGCGATCGCCTCGCCGATCGCGCGGCCGAGGCCGAGGATCGTGGCGCCGACGATGCCCGACCTCGAGTAGGGCAGGATCACCTGCCGGATCATCTCCCAGCGGGTCGCCCCCAGCGCATAGGAGGCCTCCTTGAGGTCACCGGGCACGGTCTCGAAGACCTCGCGGGTGACGCTGGTGATGATCGGCGTCGCCATGATCGTCAGGATCACCGCCGCGGTCAGGTAGCCGAAGGCGGAGGGGTCGCCGCTGAAGATCGGCAGGAAGCCGAAGACGCTCTGCAGGGCCGGCTCGATCGTGTCCTTCATGAACGGACCGAGGACGAGGATCCCCCAGAGGCCGAGGATCACGGTCGGGATCGCCGCCAGCATGTCGATCAGGGTCGCGACCGGCCGCCGGATCCGCCGCGGCGCCATCTCGGTCAGGTAGATCGAGATCGCGACCGCGAGCGGCGCCGCCAGGAGGATCGCGATCAGCGAGGTGACAACGGTGCCGTAGAGGAACGGGGCGGCGCCGAAGCGCTCGCTGACCGGGTTCCAGTCGTTGGTGGTGACGAAGCCGATGCCGAACCGCGAGATCGCCGGCCAGGCGAGGTGGATCACCTCGTAGGCGATCCCGGCGATGACGGCGACGGCGAGCGCCGCTGCGAGGCCGGAGAGGCCTCGCAGCAGCGGGTCGCCGATGCGGTCGGTGAGGTTGCGCCGGGCCCTCAGAACTGGGTTGCTGAGGGCTCCGGCCTCCAACTAGCTGCCGATCTTCGCGATCGCCGTCTTGCCGGCGGCGACGACCTGCTTGGGCAGCGGCGCGAAGTCGAGGTCAGGCCCGTAGGACTGGCCTTCGCCGATCGCGTAGGTGATGAACTTCTTCATCTCTTCCGCCTTTTCGGTTTCCAGCGGCACGATCACGTAGGTGTAGGTCGAGATCGGGTAGGCGCCCTTGGCCGAGGCCGGCAGGTCCGCCAACGAGATTTCGTTGTTCGGGCCGATCTTGCTGACCGCGGCGGCGGCCGCTTCGACGCTCTTCACGCCCGGTTCGGGGAATTCCCCCGCCGAGTTTTCGACCAGCGGCATGCTCAGTTCGCTGGAGATCGCGTAGGCGAGCCCGACGTAGCCGATCGCGCCGTCGGTCTGGCCGATCGCCGCGGCGACGCCGTCGTTCTTTTCGGCGCCGACGCCGGTCGGGAACTTGACCTGGGTCGAGGTCCCCACCGTCGACTTGAATTCGGGGTCGATCGTCGAGAGGTAGTTGGTGAAGGCGTAGGTGTCGCCGCTGCCGTCGCTGCGGTAGACCGGGGTGATCTTGGTGCTCGGCAGGCTGGCGCCCGGGTTGAGCTTGGCGATCGCCGGGTCGTCCCAGCTGGTGATCTTGCCGAGGTAGATGCCGGCGAGGACTTCGCCGCTCAGTTTCAGGTTCTTCGGCGCGCCGTAGACGTTGTAGGCGGGGACGGTGCCGCTGAGGGCCCACGGGATCTGCTCGACTTCGCCCTGCGCGTTCGCTTCTTCGAACTGTTCTTCGGTCAGCGGCGCGTCGGAGGCGCCGAAGTCGACGGTGCGCGAGGTGATCTGCTCGATCCCGCCGCCGCTGCCGATGGCGCCGTAGGTGACGGTGATTTCCGACTTCGACGAGAAGTCCGACTGCCATTTCGACATCAGCGGGGCGACCAGGGTGCTGCCGGCTCCGACCAGCGGTGAGTTGGCGCCGCCGGAGCTCGAACTGGAGCTGTCGCTGGA
>CAWCIS010000014.1:0-45995 GCA_963795625.1 uncultured Solirubrobacterales bacterium
GCGCATCTCGGGGTCTTCAGTCGGTTGGATCGGGTCACGCACTGAAGTGCGCTCCCCTCACCAACCTCCCTGCATCCCCCGACCTGCTTGGTTTTCGCGCCCTCCGGTTAAGAAATAGACTCTGCGGATGGCTGAGCTGAATCTCGTTTTGTTGGGGCCCCCCGGGTCCGGCAAGGGCACGCAGGGGGAGCGGTTGCAGGAAGACCTGCGGCTGCCGTATTACGCGACCGGCGACATTCTTCGGGCCGCTGTGCGGGACGAGACGGCCCTGGGCCGGTCGGCCAAGGAGTACATGGACCGGGGCGACCTGGTGCCGGACGAGGTGATCGTCGGCGTGATCGCCGAGCGGATCGACTCGGCCGAGGCCCGCGACGGCTTCATTCTCGACGGCTTCCCGCGGACGATCCCGCAGGCGGAGGCGCTCGACGCCAAGCTGGCGGAGCTGGGGCGGGGCGTCACCGCGGTGATCCTGATCGACGTCTCCGACGACGAGGTCGTGCGCCGTCTGGGTGGGCGCCGCACCTGCGAGGAGAACGGCCACGTCTTTCACGTCGAGTTCAATCCTTCGAAGCAAGATGGGGTCTGCGACCTCGACGGCAGCAAGCTGATCGTCCGCGACGACGATAAGCCGGAGGTGATCCGCAACCGGCTCGAGCAGTATCACGCCAAGACCGAGCCGCTGGTCGACTACTACGACCAGCGCAGCGTGCTGAGGAGGATCGACGGCACCGTCGCCCCCGATGAGGTCGCCGAGGAGGTCCGCAGGACCCTGGCGACGATGCGCCTGGAGCAGGACGAGGCGGTCTAGCGACTTGCCCGAGTGGCTAGCGTGTACCGGATGATCATCCGGAAGACTCCTGAGCAGGTCGATCAGATGGCCCTGGCGGGCGACATCCTGGTCCGCTGCCTGAAAATGCTGGAGGCGAAGACCAGGGCCGGGGTGACGACGGCAGAGCTCGACGAAGCGGCCGAGAAGTTCATCCGCTCGCAGGGGGCGACTCCCGCTTTCAAGGGATACCGGGGCTTCCCCGGCTCGATCTGCGCCTCGCCGAACTCGATGGTGGTCCACGGGATCCCGGGGCCGTACGAGCTGCAGCGCGGCGACATTCTCTCGATCGACGTCGGTGTGATCAAGGACGGCTGGGTCGCCGACGCGGCGATGACGGTTCCGGTCGGCGCGGTCGGGCCCGACGCGGTCAAGCTGCTCGAGGTGACCAAGGCCTCGCTCTTCGCCGGGATCGAGCAGGTGCGGCCCGGCAACCATCTCGGCGACGTCTCGGCGGCGGTCCAGCGCGCGGTCGAGGCCGAGGGGCTCTCGGTGATCCGCACCCTGGTCGGCCACGGCATCGGCCGTGAGATGCACGAGGAACCGCAGGTGCCGAACTTTGGCGAGCCCGGCAAGGGCCCGGAGCTGGAGGAGGGGATGGTGCTGGCGATCGAGCCGATGGTCAACGTCGGCGGTCCGCTGGTGCGGATGGAGGACGACGGCTGGTCGGTCTTCTCCGAGGACGGCTCGCTGGCCGCGCACTTCGAGTTCACCGTCGCCGTCACCGCCGACGGGCCGCGCGTGCTCACTCCCTGGCACGAGGCCGAGTAGGGAACCGATGGGCATCGACCAGGAGACCTTCTCGGCGGTCGACGCCTTCGTCGAGGAGACGCTGGTCGAGCACGACGAGGCTCTGCGGGCGGCGCAGGAAGCAGCCGCGGCCGCCGGGCTGCCGCAGATCCAGGTCTCGCCGCCGCAGGGCAAGCTGCTGCAGATGCTGGCGCGGCTGCAGGGCGCGCGGACGGTGCTGGAGTTCGGAACGCTTGGCGGCTACAGCACGATCCTGCTGGCGCGTGCCCTGCCGGAGGACGGCCGGATGATCAGCCTCGAGGCAAACGCCGAGTACGCCGAGGTGGCTCGTGGCAGCATCGAGCGGGCCGGGCTGGCGGCGGTCGTCGAGCTGCGTGTGGGTCCGGCGCTGGAGACGCTGTCGGTGCTGGAGGAGGAGGGAGCGGGGCCGTTCGACCTCACCTTCATCGACGCTGACAAGGTCAACACCCCGAACTACTTCGCCTGGGCGCTGGACCACTCCCACTCGGGCAGCCTGATCGTTGCCGACAACGTGGTCCGTGGCGGCACCCTGGCCGAGACCGGCAGCGAGGACGAGGCCACCCGGGCCCAGCGTCGCCTGCACGCGATGATCGCCGGCGAGCCTCGAGTCACGGCGACGACGATCCAAACCGTCGGCGGCAAGGGCTACGACGGCTTCACCATCGCCCTCGTCTGCTAGCCGACGCCCGCCAGGCCACCCCTGCTATCTTTCCCGGTCGGCCCAATGGGCCGGTATTTACCCTGCCGTCCGACTCATGGGGCGAGCGGGAATCCTGTTTTCGATACGAGACCGGAGCAATGAAGGTTCGAGCTTCCGTTAAGCCGATGTGCGAGAAGTGCAAGGTCATCCGCCGCAATGGCGCTGTTTTGGTGATCTGCCAGAACCCACGCCATAAGCAGAGGCAGGGCTAGACGCACCATGGCGCGTATCTCAGGGGTCAACATCCCCGTCAATAAGCGGATCGAGATCGGTCTCACCTACATCTTCGGCATCGGTCACTCGACCGCGCTGAAGATCCTCGAGGAGACGAAGATCGACCCGGGCACGCAGGGCAAGGACCTGACCGAGGATGAGGTCATCAAACTGCGCGACGCGGTCGACGACCGCGAGGTCGAGGGCGACCTTCGGCGCGAACGCTCCCAGAACGTCAAACGCCTGATGGAGATCGGTTCCTACCGCGGCCTGCGTCATCGCCGCGGCTTGCCGGTCCGCGGTCAGCGCACGAAGACCAACGCCCGCGGCCGCAAGGGGCCGCGCCGGTTGAGCATCGCCGGTAAGCGCAAGGTCAAGTAGAGAGAGATATGGCCGAGAAAAAACCCTCAAAGGGGCGTACGCGCCGCCGCGTCAAAAAGAACGTCACCTACGGGCAGGCGCACATCAAGACTTCCTTCAACAACACGATCGTCACCCTGACCGACACCGACGGCAACGTCATCGCCTGGGAGTCGGCCGGCTCGGCCGGTTTCAAAGGGTCGCGCAAGTCGACGCCGTTCGCCGCCCAGGTGACCGCCGACGCCGCCGCCAAGAAGGGCATGGAACACGGTCTCGAGCGGGTCGAGGTCTTCGCCAAGGGCGCCGGCTCGGGCCGCGAGACGGCGATTCGCTCACTGCAGGCCGCCGGGCTCGACGTGACCACGGTCAAGGATGTCTCCCCGCAGGCCCACAACGGCTGCCGGCCGAAGAAGCGGAGGCGTGTCTAGTGGCCCGCGACACCGGCCCCCAGTGCAAGCAGTGCCGCCGCGAGGGCCAGAAGCTCTTCCTCAAGGGTGAGCGCTGCTTCACCGACAAGTGCGGCGTCGAGCGCCGCTCCTACCCGCCCGGCGAGCACGGTCGCGGTCGCATGCGGCAGTCCGAGTACCGGGTGCAGCTGCGCGAGAAGCAGAAGACGCGCCGTTACTACCAGGTGCTGGAGAAACAGTTCCGCGCCTACTACGACAAGGCTTCGCGCCAAGACGGCGTCACCGGCGAGAACCTCCTGCGCCTGCTCGAGTCGCGTTTCGACAACGTCATCGTCCGGCTCGGCTTCGCCGCTTCGCGCCGCCAGGCCCGCCAGCTGATCAGCCACGGGCACTGGATGATCAACGGCCGCCGCGTCGACATCCCCTCTTACCAAGTTCGTCCCGAGGACATCATCTCGATCAAGGCCGGATCGTCCGCCACGGACACGATCCAGCGGGCGACCGAACTCGTTTCCACCGTTCCGGCCTGGCTGCAGGCCGATCACGATGCCCTCACCGCCAAGATCCTGCGCTACCCCGAGCGCTCCGAGATCTCGGCGCCGGTACAGGAGCAGCTGATCGTCGAGCTGTACTCCAAGTAGCCCGGATCCCGAAATTTCTGAACACGCATACGCAAGGAACTCATGACCACTGATTTCCAGGTCCCCCGCATCACCTCCGAGAAGGTCGACGACCGTCGCGGCACCTTCACCATCGAGCCGCTGGACAAGGGCTTCGGCTACACCTTCGGCAACAGCCTTCGACGCGTCCTGCTGTCCTCGCTGGGCGGCGCCGCGATCACCAGCGTCCGCATCGAGGGCGTCGCGCACGAGTTCTCCACTGTGCCCGGAGTCAAGGAGGACGTCACCGACATCATCCTTAACCTCAAGGATCTCGTCGTCCGCATGCACACCGATGCCGACGAGATCGAGGCCCCGCTGGTCGCTACCGGCCCGGGCGAGGTCAAGGCGAAGGACATCGACCTGCCGTCCGGCGTCGAGATCCTCAATCCCGAGGCCCCGATCGCCACGCTCGAGAAGAAAACCAAGCTCGAGGTCTACCTGACGATCGGCCGCGGCCGCGGCTACTCGCCGGCGGAAGAGAACAAGTCCGACGAGCAGCCGATCGGCGTGATCCCGATCGACTCGATCTTCTCGCCGATCCGCCGCACCTCCTACGACGTCGCCGCCGCCCGCGTCGGGCAGCGGACCGACTTCGACAAACTCACCCTCGACCTCGAAACCGACGGCTCGATCGAGCCCGCGGCGGCGCTGCGCGAGGCCTCCGAGATCCTGATCAAGAGCCTGGCGATCTTCACCGACGCCGAGCGGGTCGAAGAGCTGACCGCGCGTGAACCGGTCCAGGCCTTGCCCACCGATTCGCTCTCCCCGTCGGGCGGCGACGGAGTCGCCAGCAGCAACGGCCTCGACGAGATCCTGATCGAGGAGCTCGAACTGGGTGTCCGCTCCTACAACTGCCTCAAGCGCGCCGGCGTGCAGACCGTCGGCGACCTCGTCCGCAAGTCGCGCGGCGAACTGAACGCGATCCCCAACTTCGGATCGAAGTCGATCGAGGAAGTGATCGAGACCCTGCACGCCCGCGGCCTCGATCTCCAGCAGGACTGAGGCGACGGCGAGAGCTGAGCGGAGAACCCTGTGCGCCACCGTAAGAAACGCAACAAGCTCAGCCGCGACTCCGCGCACCGTGAGGCCCTGCTCTCGAACCTCTCGAAGCAGCTGATCGAGCACGAGCGGATCCAGACCAGCCAGGCCAAGGCCAAGGCGGTCAAGCCGGAGGTCGAGAAACTGATCACCCTGGCCAAACGCGGCGATCTCCATGCCCGCCGTCAGGCGCTCTCGACGCTGCACAACGACAAGTTCATCGTCCACAAGCTGTTCGACGAGGTGGCGCCGCGCTACGCGACCCGCCCCGGTGGATACACCCGCATCGTCAAGCTCGGCCCACGCCGCTCGGACTCCACCGAGATGGTGTACCTCGAGCTGGTTTGAGCCCCGGCTCCTTCCGCCTCGATATTGAATACGACGGCTCGGCCTTCTCCGGCTGGGCCAAGCAGGCTGGGAAACGCACGGTCCAGGCCGAGCTGGAGACGGCGCTGGAAACGGTTCTGCGTGAGCCGGTCGGGCTGACCGTCGCCGGTCGCACCGACGCCGGCGTCCACGCCTGGGGCCAGGTGGCTAGCTTCGAGACGGCTGTAGAGGTTCCCGGCGACCTGAAGCGGCGGCTCAACGGGATCACTCCGCACGACATCGCCGTCACCGCGGCGGCGCCCGCGGGGCCGGGCTTCGACGCCCGCAGCGATGCAACCTCGCGCAGTTACCGCTATCGGCTCTTCACCCGCCGCCCGTCGAGCCCCTTCGAGCGCGGCCGCGCCCTCTGGTGGCCCCACCGGATCGATCGCGAGGGGCTGGACGCCTGCGCCGCCGCCCTGCTCGGCCGCCACGACTTCACCGCCTTCACCCCGACCCAGACCGAGCACACCTTCTTCAGGCGGGAGATCCTGGGCGCCGCGTGGGAATCGCAGCCGGGCGACATCCTCAGCTTCGCCGTCAGCGCCGACGCCTTCATGCGCAACATGGTTCGGATCCTGGTCGGGACGATGCTGGAGGTCGCTTCCAGCCGTCGCACGGTGGAGAGCTTCACGGCGCTCCTAGACGGCGCTTCGCGCCCTGAGGCGGGGGAAACGGCGCCTCCTCATGGGCTCTATCTGGAGTCCGTCTCCTACGCCTAGAATCAATTCCGTGCGCATCCTCCTCACCAATGACGACGGCATCTCGGCGCCGGGCCTGCAGGCGGCGCGGCGGGCGCTGCGCGACCTCGACGGCGTCGAGGTCGACGTGATCGCGCCGGACTCCAATCGCAGCGCCACCGCCCGCAGCATCACCACTCGTTCGCCGCTCAGCATCGAGGAGGTCGAGTTCGGCGACGGCCACCGCGGTTACGCCACCGACGGCACCCCGGTCGACTGCGTCCGCTTCGCCGAGCTGGGACTGGTCGGTGGCCGCCCCGACCTGATCGTCTCCGGGATCAATCACGGCGCCAACCTCGGCGACGACATCACCTACTCGGGCACGGTTGCGGCGGCGCTGGAGGGGATCGTGCTCGGCATCCCCGCCGTTGCGCTCTCTCAGCAGTCCTCCGGCGGCGGCATGGGTTACGTCAGCGGCCGCTTCGACTTCGACGTCGCCGCCGCTTTCACGGCGCAGATGGTCGCCCGGCTGGCCACCGAGTCGATGCCGGAGGCGACCCTGATCAATGTCAACTGCCCGGCCGGCGAGCCGAGCGGGATCGAGGTGACGAAGCTCGGCAAACGGATCTACAACGACAAGCTGAAGCTGGTCGGCGAGGAGTCGGAGGGCGCTCGCAAGCGCTATGAGATCTACGGCTGGCAGCCGGGCTACGAGGAGATCGAGGGCACCGACCTCTTCGCCGTCGCGCAGGGGCGGATCTCGGTTACGCCGATCCACTTCGACCTCACCGATCACGGCGGCCTCGAGCGGCTGCGCGGCTGGGGCTTCGAGGAGATGCTGGCGGCAAGCGCTCCGGCGGCGTGAGCGACTCGGCCGCGCAGCGGGTTGCTGAGCTGCGGGAGCAGCTCGCGCACCACAACAAGCTCTACTACGTCCACGACGATCCCGAGATCGGCGACGACGAGTACGACGCGTTGCTTAACGAGCTGCGCGGGCTCGAGGCGGAGAACCCGGAGCTGCGCACGCCGGACTCGCCGACGCAGCGGGTCGGGGCGCCGCCGCTGGATCGCTTCGAGCAGGTCGAGCACGTCGAGCAGATGCTCTCGCTCGGCAACGCGCGCAACGAGGAGGAGCTGCGGGGCTGGGAGAACCGGCTCGCCAACTACCTGAAGCGGCTCGACATCACCGCCTCCGAGTTCAGCTACACGACCGAGCCGAAGATCGACGGCCTGGCGATTTCGCTCACCTACGAGGACGGCGTCCTGGTCCGTGGCGCCACCCGCGGCGACGGCCGGATCGGCGAGGACGTGACCCAGAACCTGCGCACGATCGGATCGATCCCGCTGCGGATCGACAACGCTCCCGAGCTGATCGAAGTCCGCGGCGAGATCTACCTGCCGATCGCCGCCTTCAAAGCGCTCAACGAGCGTCGCGCCGAAGCCGAGGAACCGACCTTCGCCAACCCCCGCAACTCGGCCGCCGGCTCGATCCGCCAGCTCGACCCTGCCCTCGCGGCCGAACGGCCACTGTCGAACTGGATCTACGGGATCGGCGCCGTTCGCGGCCTCGATCTCGCCACCCACATGGACGAGGTCGAGTGGCTCCGCGAGCGTGGCTTCAAGGTCAATCCCGACACCGACCACCACCAGGGGGTAGAGGGCGTGGTCGAGCGCTGCCACTGGTGGGAGCAGCGACGCGAGACGCTGGACTACGAGATCGACGGCGTCGTCGTCAAGGTCGACGAGCGGGCTCTGTGGCGGGAGCTCGGAGTGGTCGGGCGCGAGCCGCGCTGGGCGATCGCCTGGAAGTTCCCGCCGACCACGGCGACGACGAAGATGACCGAGGTCGTCTGGAACGTCGGTCGCACCGGCCACCTGGTCCCGTTCGCGATGCTGGAGCCGGTTCACGTCGGCGGCGTCACGGTCAGCACCGCCACCCTCCACAACGAGGAGGACCTCGCCCGCAAGGACGTGCGCAACGGTGACGAGGTGGTGGTGATGCGGGCGGGGGACGTGATCCCCCAAGTCGTCTCCCCGAAGCTGCCACGCAAGAACAAGAGCGCCCGCAAACCGCGGCCACCGCGGAAATGCCCCCGCTGTGGCACCGAGACGATCAAGCCGGAAGACGCCGTCTTCACGATCTGCCCCAACCGGGCCACCTGTCCGGGCCAGGCCTTTCAGCACGTCAAGCACTTCGTCAGCAAGGGGGCGATGGACATCGACGGGCTGGGGGAGAAGCAGGCGCTGCGCTTCCTCGAAGAGGGACTGATCGCCGATGTCGCCGACATCTACGAGCTCGACGAGGAGCGACTGCTGGCGATGGACCGCTTCGGCGAGACCTCGGCCGCCAACCTGTTGGCGGCGATCGACGCCTCGCGGCGACGGCCCTTCAAGCGCGTCCTCTACGCGCTCGGCTTGCCGGGGGTCGGCTACGTGACGGCCGAGGCGCTGGCCGACCACTTCGGCTCGATCGACGCCCTGCACGAGGCCGATCCGGAGCGGATCGAGGAGGTCGAGGGGGTCGGTCCGATCATGGCCGTGCAGATCGCCGAGTCGCTCGCCGACGAGCTGACCTGGGGCCTGGTCGAGAAGCTGAAGGAGAAAGGGCTGCGGCTGGAGGCGGACGAGTCTGAACGGCGGGTGACCGGCGGGCCGTTGGAAGGCAAGACGGTAGTCCTCACCGGCACCCTGCCGGAGCTGACCCGCGAGGAGGCGGCGGCCCTGGTCAAGGGCGCCGGGGGCAAGGTGGTCAACTCGGTCTCGAAGAAAACGGACTACGTCGTGGCCGGCGAGAGCCCGGGGTCGAAGCTGGCCAAGGCCGAGAAATTCGGGACCGACGTCCTTGACGAAGAAGGCTTGCTGGCGCTGCTGAAGACCTGAGCGACGCGTGGAAGGACAGGGTGCCCCTGCCTCAGAGATCGTCGCGCAGCTGGGGCGGCCGCAAGCGCGCCACTTGTGGCACATAGCCTCTGCGACAGGGGCACCCTGCCCTTCCCAACGAGGAGCAGGTTCCGGCATTTCCCGGACCGTTTGCTCTCGACACCCTCGTCGCTAGCAAACGGCTTCGTTGGAGAGGCTGGGATGACCCTCTCCCAGAGGCTATGTGCAAACAATCGAGCCTTTGGAGCTGGATCAGCTGCGCGACGGTCTCTGGGAGAGGGTCATCCCAGCCTCTCACTCCAACCCCTAGTAGGAAGCGACGAGGCTGGCGATGCGGTCTTGCTCGAGGTGGGCATAGCCGGTGTCGGCGACGCCGTTCATCAGGATCGAGAAGGCCATGATCCGGCCGCTCTTGTTGAAGCAGTAGCCGGAGAGGTTGCTGACCCCGGTGATGGTGCCGGTCTTGGTCCGGCAGTGACCGTAGGCGGCGGTGCCGTGCATGCGGTCGGCGACCGTGCCTTCCTTGCCGGCCAAGGCCAGATCCTGGATGAATTCGTCGCCCGCGGGGTCGTCGCGCATGGCCAGGAGCAGGTCGACGACCTGGCGGGGGGAGGCGCGGTTGGAGCGGGTCAGGCCGGATCCGTCGACCGCGTGGACGCCGGATCCGTGCGCCTGCGCGAAGGCCTCGACCACCGCGGCGCCGGCGGCCGTCGTGCCGGCGCCGCCGAAGCGGGCGCCGAGCAGCTTCAGCAGCGTCTCGGCGAAGAAGTTGTCGGAGTAGACGTCGGTGGTGTTGACGATCTGGGAGAGGGTGGGGGAGCGGACGACCGCGATCTGGTCGGCATCGCCGGGCGTCTTCGCCAGCGCCACCTGCGGTGGAACGGCGACGCCGGCGCCGCTGAGCGAGCGAGCCAGCTTCGATGCGGCCAGCTTGGCCGGGTCGGCGGAGAAGCCGCTGGAGCTGGTCGAGCCGCTGAAGCCCGAGTTGAAGGCGAGACCGGAGAGCGGGCCGATGTAGGAGCTGGTCGCGTAGCCGGAGTCGGCGACCCCGCGCAGGCGGTCGAAGATCGTGTCGTCGGCGTAGACGCGGCCGGTGATCGAGCGGATGCCGGCGGCGCGGATCTGGGGAACCAGCGAGAAGAGGTTGGTGCCGAGGCCGGCCAGGTAGCTGTCGTAGAAGGTCGGCGTGCCAAGCGTCGGGTCGCCGCCGCCCTGCAGGTAGAGGCTGCCGTGGAGGATGCCGCCGGAGTCGAGCTGACCGTCGCTGAGCACCTTGGTCGGGATCCGACTGCTCGGCCCGAGCCGGGAGAGCGCCGTCGAGGTCGTGAACAGCTTCATGTTCGAGGCCAGCGAACGTGGCGCCCCGGCCGCCTTGGCGCAGACCACGTCCCCACTTTCGGCCTCCACCACCATCAACCCGCTCGGCGCCCCGCCGCCGCGCGTCAGGAGTCCCTTCATTTCGTTGCAAACCGCGCTGGCATGCGCATTTCCGGCAAGCAGCAGGACGGCCACGCAGGCAGCCGCCAGCAAAATCACCCCTCGTCTCATCCTCGATACCAACACCAGAGCCAGCCAAGGTAGCGGCTCTTCGGTGTGTGGGCGCGGAGGGAGGGGGTCCGAGAACGGAGCCAGTTTGCCCCGCCCGCAGGACCCCCTCCCTCCGCGCTCGCATTCGACCGCCCGACCACCCTGGGATACTCCGTGTTCCTCATGGGCAAAGTCGTCGACATCGAGTCCAAGCCCCGTCGCAAAGCCCGCGGCCGCAAAAAGCCGTCGAAGACCGCCCTGGTCCTGGGCGGCGGTGGCTTCACGGGCGGCGTCTATGAGATCGGCGCCCTGCGCGCGCTCGACCTGCTCGCCGTCAACAGCACCGTCAACAACTTCGACGTCTACGTCGGCACCAGCGCCGGTTCCTTCGTCGCCGGGATGCTGGCCAACGGCGTCAGCCCCGACGAGATGATGCAGGTGCTCAACTCGCGGGTCCCCTCCGATCTCGAAGACCTCGACCTCAACCGCGTGCTCAAGCCCAATTACCTCGGCTTCCTCAGTAAAGCGGCGGCGCTGCCGCTGCGGACGCTGGAGCTGCTGCGCTCGCTGGCGCGGATCGGCGAGCTCTCCGCGATCGACATCGGCGTCGGCCTCGCCGAGGCGCTGCCGACCGGCCTCTACTCGGGGGCGGGGCTGGCCGACTACGTCGAGGAAGCGCTTGCCGAAGCCGGCCGCGTCAACGACTTCCGCCTGCTCGATCGCGAGCTTTACCTGACCGCGACCGATCTCGACACCTGCGAGCGGATCGTCTTCGGCGAGGAGGGCTGGCGCGACGTGCCGATCTCCAAGGCCGTCCAGTGCTCCACCTGCCTGCCGATCGTCTACAAACCAGTCGACCTCAAGGGTCGGCAACTGATCGACGGCGGCATCCGCTCGACCACCAACGTCGATATCGCGGTCGAGAAGGGCGCCAAGTTCATCGTCGTCGTCAACCCGCTGGTGCCCTACGTCAACGATTTCGAGAAGACAATCCCCACCGTCTTCGGCGATCGCGCCCGGCGCGTCTCCGACATGGGACTGCCGGCGATCGCCAACCAGACCTTCCGCCTGATCGCCCACCAGCGCCTGCACCAGGCGGTCGGGATGTGGCAGGAGAAATACCCGGGCGTGGACATCGTCTTGGTCGAGCCCGAGCCAACCGACGAGCTGATGTTCGGCACGCCGATCATGGACTACTCGCGCCGGCTCAGGATCGCCCGCCACGGCTTCGAATCGGTTACCGCGACCCTCGCCAAGGACTACGACCGCTTCGAGGAGATCGCCAAACGCCACGGCCTCGAAATCTCCGCCCGCCGCGTCCGCCGTGTGGTCGAGCGCGCCGGTGAGGAGGAGCCCGAGCAGACCTCGGCTTGGCGGAGGGTGCTGGAGCAGACGACGTCAGTGCTGCTGCGGCAGAGCGGCGAGGCTTCCTGAAGTAGCTTGAGGCGTGAGGGCCGCCCTTCGAGTTCACGGCGACCTCAGCAGCATCAGGCGTTGCCACTCCAACTCGCTGCCGTGAGGTTGTCGCACTCTCCGACAGCGCTCGTGAAGAGGGGGCGGGGCGGCCCTCCGAACGTTTTGCGGTGGAGGAGAACACAGGAGCGGGCGATAGCTGCCAACTCCTATTCGACGATGACCGAGAGAGGAGGGCCACCCCGCCCCCTCTACGCCACGCTAACCGGCGTAGAGCGCCTCGATCTCACCCTCGTGCTTCGCCGTCACGACCGCCCGCTTCACCTTCAGCGTCGGCGTCAGCTCGCCGGTCTCCTGTGAAAGGTCCTGCTTGAGGATTGCGATCTTCTTGACCTGCTCGACGCGGGCGTAGTTCTTGTTGATCTCCTCGACGTGAGCTTCGATCGAGGCCTTGACGTCGGCGTTGGCGGCGAGTTGCTCCGGCGTGTCCTGGAGGCCATGCTCTTTCGCGTAGGCGGCGGCCTCTTCGGGGTCGAGCGTGACCAGGGCGACGAGGTAGGGCCGGCGGTCGCCGACGACGACGCACTGGGAGACCAGCGGGTGCTGCTTGATGTCGGCCTCGAGGTTGGCGGGGGTGATGTTCTTGCCGCCGGCGGTGATGATGATGTCCTTTTTGCGGCCGGTGATCTTGATGAAGCCCTCGGAGTCGATCTCGCCGATGTCGCCGGTGTGCAGCCAGCCGTCGACGATCGTCTCCTTCGTCGCCTCCTCGTTCTTGTGGTACCCCTGGAAGACATTGGGGCCCTTGACGAGGATCTCGCCGTCGTCGGCGATCCTCACCTCGCAGCCGGGGAAGGGTTTGCCGATCGTGCCGACCTTGAAGTCCTCTGGCGAGGAGATCGTCGCCGCGGTCGAGGTCTCGGTCATCCCCCAGCCCTCCAGCACGAGCACGCCGGCGGCGTCGAAGAAGCGCAGGATCTCCGGGTTGATCGGAGCGGCTCCGGAGACGGCCAGGCGCAGCTTGCCGCCGAAGAGGTTGCGGATTTTCGAGAGCACTTTCTCGTCGGCGAAGGCGTACTGGCGCTGCAGCAGGAAGCCGGGCTTGCGGCCGCTGCGCTCCGCCGCCCGCATCTTCGCGCCGACCCCGATCGCCCAGTGGAAGATCTTCTTTTTGAGCCCGCCCTCTTTTTCCATGCCGCTGTTGGCGGCGGTGTAGATCTTCTCGAAGATCCGCGGGACCGAGGGGAAGTAGGTCGGTTTCAGTTCGGCGAGGTTGGGGAGGATCTTCAGTGGGTCGCGCTCCCAGTAGGCGATCGTGGCGCCGAGGTCGAAGCTGCCGAGCTGGATCAGCAGCGCGAAGGAGTGGGCGAGCGGCAGGTAGAGATAGGTGAGGTCTTCACCCTCGATGACGCTGGTCTCGTTGACCATGTCCAGCATCGCGCGGTAGTTCCCGTGGCTGATCACGCAGCCCTTGGGCGGGCCGGTGGTGCCGGAGGTGTAGATGAAGGTGCAGATGTCGCTCGAGGTGACGGCCGAGTAAAGCGACTCCCAGCGAGCCTGGTCGCCGCCGGCACCTTTGGCGGCAAGGTCCTCCAGCGAGAGCGCGTCGTCGCTGTTACCGGTCATTCGCACGATCTGCTCCAGTTGCGGCAGGCGGTCGCGGACCTCGCGGATCTTCTGCAGCTGTTCGTCGTCCTCGACGACGACGACCTTGGCGTCGGAGTTCTCGAGTACGTAACGGCACTCCTCCGGCGAGTTGGTCTGGTAGATCGGGACCACGGTGGCGCCGATCGAGAGCGCCGCGAAATCGAAGTAGGTCCACTCGGGACGGGTATTGCCGAGAATCGAGACCCGATCCCCTTTGACGACCCCGAGCTCGGCGAGGCCGAGCGCTAGCGGGCGGACGATCTCCAGCACCTCGGCGAAGCTGCGGTCGACCCACTGCTCGCCGTCCTTGTAGCGGACCGCGGGCATGTCGCCGTACACCTGCGCCGCCAGCGGCAGCAGGTCAGCGAGCGTTTTCGACTTGGTTCCCCGCCCCATTGCGGGGAGTCTAGTTCAGCCTCAATTGGCGGCGGCGCGCCGCGGTTCACGGCGGGGCGATCTGCTGCGCAGCGAGGTCTCGAAGAGGGTTCTATCGATACGCCCGTGGAAGATCGGGACGCCCATCTCGACGCACTTCCCGATCACCTCCTGCCGCTTCATCTGCAGCTGGTCGGCGAGCTCGCTCGGCGTCACGTGATGGGCCATTGAGACCTCCCATGTAGTTGAAAGTGGGTAGCTCCCAAGTTATCGCTCGCGGCGCCCGTGTCAACAGCCAATTCCCGTCTCGGGGCTGCCGGGGCGTGGGGGTCGCGATAATGAGCCGCGTGAGCGAAGTCGCCGTCAAAGCGATGCCCCGTCGCGGCCGGCTCTGGGTCGCCGTCGGACTCGCCTTATTTCTCTTTGTCCTGGGTTATCTGGTCGTCCAGATCTCGACTCAGAAGCCGGGGGCGGCTGTGGTCCACGTAGCCGGGATCGCCGATGCTCAGGAGATCTTCGGCGGCATCCCCCAGGAAGGCGACCGGCTCGGCTCCTCCGATGCCCCCGTGACGATTCAGGTCTTCAACGACATGCAGTGCTCCGAATGCCGCGAAGACTTCCTCAGCACGATGCCCTCCCTGGCCGAAGACTTCGCCCGTCCCGGCGACGTCCAGCTGCTCTACCGCCACTACTCCAACGCCGAAAACGCGGAGGAGCTGAGCTTCTACGGCGCCGAGGCAGCGGCCGACCAGGGCTACGGCTGGCAGTACATCTACCTCTTCTTTCGCAACCAGGACGAAGCCAAACGCTTCGGCATCGACCAGGACTTCCTCGACTTCGATCGCCGGCGGCGTCGAGGAACTCAACGCGCCGGAATGGGAAGAAGACCTGGAAGACAACGGCGGGCCCGGCGGTGAAATCGACAAGCGCCTCGAAGGCTACGAGGAAACCGGCCGCAATCTCGGCATCCGCGTCCGCCAAGCCGCGATCGTCACCGGCCCCAACGGCACCGAAACCCTCCAGGACGGCCCCTCGCTGGGTGAGATCGAACGGGCGATCGAAGCGGTGCAGTAAACGGGCACCCGGATGCACATCCGCCTCGATCATCTGCAGATCGCCGCGCCACCCGGTTGCGAGATAGAAGCCCGACGCTTCTTCGGCGACGTCATCGGGCTGCGAGAGGTGGAGAAGCCAGAGCCGCTGCGCAGGCGAGGCGGCGTCTGGTTCGCGGTCGGTGACCAGCAGCTCCACATAGGCGTCGAGGCGGAGTTCACGGCTGCGCGTAAGGCGCATCCCGCATTCAGGCTTCCTGCGGCCGATCTGGATTGGATTGCCACCCGACTCGCAGACTCGGGCGCTGCTGTCGAGTGGGACTCGGCTCTGCCCGGCGAGCGCCGTTTCTACAGCCAGGACCCATGGGGCAATCGCATCGAGTTCCTCGCGGAGCAATCCTGACGCTTACTGCTACCGCTGTATCGCTCCTGCGCCGGTGGAAGACGAATATCGGGGCGCCCGGATTTGAACCGGGGACCTCACCGACCCGAACGGTGCGCGCTACCAGGCTGCGCCACGCCCCGAGAGCGGCGATTATCTCAGAGCGAGGGCTGAACGCCCTCCCGGTCTCTACGGCGGCGGCGCTACTTTGCCCTGTGGACCTGTTCCAGTAATGCGATGACCCGCAAGATCCCCCTGATTCTGACCCTGCTGCTGGTGGCGATCGCGCCGGCGCAGGCCCATGCCTATCTGCCGCAGGGTTTCATCGGGGTCTCACCTCAGAGTCCGGCCAACAGCGCGGATTTCGAGCTGATGCGGAAAGCGGATGTCGAGAGCGTGCGGCTGCCGCTCAACTGGAGCTCGATCCAGCCGCAGAGTCCGCTATTCGCGAAACCGGACTGGAGCGGCTTCGACCACGAGGTCAGCCTTGCCGCCGAAGCGGGCATCCGGATCATGCCCTTCGTCACCGCCTCGCCCGAATGGGTGGCGCCGCGGCCGCTGCTGCTTCCTGTCAACAGCGCCCTGCAACGCGCGGCCTGGGGATCGTTCCTGCGGGAAGCGGTCGAACGCTACGGGCCGGACGGCTCGCTCTGGGAAGAAGATCCCGAGCTGCCCTATCTGCCGATCCACCGCTGGGAGATCTGGAACGAGGAGAACATCGTCAGCTTTGCCGAACGGCCGGACCCGGTCGGCTTCGCCACCCTGATCCGGATCTCGGGGCGGGTCCTGCACGGCGCCGATCCCGATTCCCAGGTGATCCTCGGCGGGCTCTTCGGGCGCCCGCTGCAGATCCCGCCCAACGTGGCCTCGGGCGACTACCTCTCGCGGGTCTACCGCGCGCGCGGCGTGAAGCAGTACTTCGACGGGGTGGCGCTGCACCCGTATGTCGCCCGGGCGAAGGCGATGGGGGCGCAGATCAAGAATTTGCGGCGGATCATGCGCGCCCATCACGACGCCGCCACGCCGATCTACGTGACCGAGCTCGGCTGGGGATCCGACAGCGGCCCGACCCGCTGGGAGCGCGGGCTCTACGGGCAGGCCCAGCAGCTCTCCAAGTCCTTCGCGATGCTCTCCGAACACCGGCTCGACTGGCGCATCGGCGGCGCCTGGTGGTTCACCTGGACCGACGAAGGGGGGAGCTGCCAGTTCTGCCGCTCGGCCGGGCTGCTGACCGCGAAGCGCCGGGCGAAGCCGGCCTGGTACCGCTTCAACGCCTGGACCGGCGGCGACGCGGACGCGGTGCCGCGGGCGGTCTTCGGCGCCGCCGGCGAAGAACTCGAACCGAGTGAAGAACTCAAGCCGGATGACGAACCCAAGCCGGGCGAAGCGCCCGCCACGTCAGGCGACTAGCTCCGGGCCGACGCCCGGCGGATCGGCGCCGCTAGGCTCCGTGGCTTACTTCGCGAAATCGACCGAGGAGTCACCAGATGCCTTTCTCCGTTCCCGATCTTCCCTACGCCTACGACGCCCTGGAGCCGCACATCGACGAGGCGACGATGAAGGTCCATCACGACAAGCACCACCAGGCCTACGTCGACAAAGCCAACGCCGCCCTCGAGGGCACCGAGTGGGCCGACCGCGACGTCGAGGACGTGCTCAAGAACCTCGACAGCCTGCCCGCAGACAAGCAGGGCCCGGTCCGCAACAATGCCGGCGGCCACTACAACCACTCGCTGTTCTGGCAGATGCTCAGCCCCGACGGCGGTGGCGCCCCGAGCGGCGACCTCGGCGCCGCGATCGACGCCAAGTTCGGCTCCTTCGACGCCTTCAAGGACGAGTTCAAAAACGCCGGGATCGGTCAGTTCGGCTCCGGCTGGGCCTGGCTGATCCACGACGGCTCCGGCCTCGCCGTCGCCAAAACCCCGAACCAGGACTCGCCGGTCTCCGACGGCAACACGGCGCTGCTCGGCTGCGACGTCTGGGAGCACGCTTACTACCTCAAGTACCAGAACAAACGGCCCGATTACATCGACGCCTTCTGGAACGTCGTCAACTGGGACTACGTCGCCCAGCGCTTCGCCGACGCCAGCTGAGGCCGGGAGCGAAAACCAAGCAGATAGAGGGATGCAGGGAAGGCCGGTGAGGGGAGCGCACTCTGTGCGTGACCCGATCCGGCCGACCGAAGACCTCTAGATGCGCAGGTTTGCAGCGCCCGGGGCTGGTCGCGCCGCCTCTGGCAGGTGGCGCGGCGCCTCTCCCGTTTTGGGCGGGACCAGGCTCATCGCGTGCTCGGCCTTGGCGGTGATCGTCAGGCTCGGGTTGACGCCGGGATTGGCCGGGATCGAGGCGCCGTCGGTGACCAGCAGGTTCTCGTAGCCGTAGGCGCGGTTGGCGGCGTCGACGACGCCGCTCTCCGGGTTGGCGCCGATCACCGCGCCGCCGAGGATGTGGGCGGTGGTGGGGGTGTTGCGGAGCGACTCGGTCAGGGCGCTCTGGGCCATGCCGCCGGTCCGCTTCGCGAACCAGCGCGCCACCTGCTCGGCGGCGGGGATGAAGGTCGGGTTGGGCCGCAGCGGGTCCTGCTCGGTCTGCAGGCGGACGCCGCGGCCGAACAGCTTGCGCTTCGGCTCCAGGTGCATCGCCGCGTCGACGGTCTGCATCACCAGCAGGATCACGGTCCGCCGTGACCACTTGAAGGGGACCAGCCCGCGCAGGGCCTGGAGCGGATGGCTCGCCATCGCCGCCAGCCACTTCAGCGGCCTGGTCAGCTTGGTGCCGGCGCCGGTCATCGCCGTGAAGGTGCCGCTCATCGCGTCGCCGGCCTGCCCGTAGGTGACGACCTCGATGTGGGTGTCGGGATCGGGGTAGATGCTGGAGGTGATCGCGACCGAGCGGCTGAAGTCGCGCTCGTCGCCGGGGGCGGTGACCGCCTGGATCGACTCCGAGTTGGTGCGGACGACGGCGCCGATCTGGTCGGACAGCCGCGGCAGCGCCCCCTCGTGCTTGCAGTTGGCGAGCAGCTGGTTGGTGCCGAGGGCGCCGGCGGCGATCACGACGCCCTTCGCGCGCAGGGTCCGTTGCTCGGCGTGGAACCAGGAGCCGGCGCGCTCGGCGCTGACCGCGTAGCCGTCGGAGCCGTCGGCGGCGCCAAGGGGGCGGACCTCGGTCACCTGGCGCTCGGGGAAGATCGAGACGCCGAGCTTCTCGGCGAACCAGAGGTAGTTCTTGACCAGCGTGTTCTTGGCGCCGTGGCGGCAGCCGACCATGCAGCTGCCGCAGCGCATGCAGCCGGTCCGGTCCGGGCCCTCGCCTTCGAAGTAGGGGTCGGGGACCTCTTTGCCTGGCTGGTCGAAGAAGACGCCGACACGGGTGTTGGTGAAGGTCTCGCCGACGCCGATCTCCTCCCCGTATTCGCGCAGCAGTTGATCGGCGGGCCCGATGCCTTCGTACTCGGCGACGCCGAGCATCCGCTCGGCGGTGTCGTAATGAGGGGCCAGCTCCAGCTCCCAGTTCCCCAGCTCGGCCCACTGCGGATCCTCGAAGAAGGCGGGACGGGCGCGGTAGAGGGTGTTGGCGTAGCCGAGGCTGCCGCCGCCGACGCCGCTGCCGGAGACGACGAAGACGTCCTTGAAGAAGGTCATCCGCAGCACCCCCCGCATGCCCAGCTTCGGCGCGAAGAAGTAGCGGCGCGGTTCGCGCAGGGTCGACTCGGCGAAGTCCTCGTCGCGGAAGCGGCTGCCGCACTCGAGCACAGCCACCGAGTAGCCCTTTTCGGCCAGGCGCAGGGCTGAGACCGCGCCCCCGAAGCCCGAGCCGACGACGATCCAGTCGTAGTCGTAGGTCACGCCAGAGACCCCCGGGGGTTGAGGCCTAGGCCTCGCCCGGCTCGAGCGGGCGGAAGTCCGAGGTGCGGGCGCCGCAGACCGGGCAGAACCAGTCCTTGGGAATGTCCTCGAAGGCGGTGCCGGGCGGGATGCCCCCGTCCGGGTCGCCGATCGCAGGGTCGTAGATGAACCCGCAGCTGTCGCAGATCCACTGGGTCACTTCTTGAGTCGCGGTCATGGCTGAATTCTAGAAGAGCGCTATTTGGTGCCGAAGTCGACGGCGACCGGATCGCGATCGGCTTTGTCTTCGATCTCGAAGTACTCGCGTTTGGTGAAGTTGCCCTGGTTGGCGACGATCGAGCCCGGGAACTGTTCGATGTCGGTGTTGTAGGACTGGACGTTGGAGTTGTAGATCCGGCGCGAGGCCTGGATCTCGTCCTCGAGCTCGGAGAGGTTGCGGCTGAGCTGTTGGAAGTTCTCGGTCGCCCGCAGGGTCGGGTAGTTCTCGGCGACGGCTTTGACGTCGGCCAGGGCCTGGGTCAGTTTCTGCTCGGCCTGGGCGGTCTCCTCGACCCCCTGCGCCTGCATCGCCGCGGCCCGTGCCTGGGTGGTTTTCTCGAAGGTCTGGCTCTCGTGCTCGGCGTAGCCCTTGACCGTCTCGACCAGGTTGGGGACGAGGTCGTGGCGCCGTTTGAGCTGGACGTCGATGCCGCTCCAGGACTCGTCCACCCGGTTGCGCGAGGAGATGATCGAGTTGCGCTTCGCGATGAAGTAAAGGACTGCGATGACGATGATCGCGACGATGACGATGAGGACGATGGTCATAAGGCTCCTGTGGTCGACCGGGGTAGATGCTCATCCTAGCCGCCGCCGGGCCGGAAACCCACGTATGTCGTGGGAAATCGGCCCGTCGGCCGGCGGTGTCGCGCACATAGGATCGGGCGATGGGAGCTAAGCAGGAAGCGCAGGAATGGGCCGCGGCGGTGCGCCGCTACGGCGAGCGCAACGGGGTCGCCTACGAGGAAGTCGGCGGGATCAATCCCAAAGACGGCCCGGTGGCGCTCTGCGTCGGCGGCGTCAATCGCCTCACCGGGCAGCTCAGCGAGGGCTTCTGGGGCGCCTGCTGCGACGCCGACGAAAAGGAAGTCGGCGGCCTCTTCAACAAGGCGGTGCTGCCGACGGCGCTGCTGGCCAAGGCGCACATGCCCGACCTGGCCCAGGTCGTCCCGGCCTTCAACGTCGAGTCGATCGAGGGGCACGAGGTCGTCACCCAGCGCTTCTCGCGCAAGGTCGAGTTCGAGTCGATCGACTTCAACAAGCGCTTCTGGGCGACGGTCCCGAAGGAGTACGACCCGGTCTCCCTGCGTGAGCTCTTCAGCCCCGGCTTTCTCGGCTGGGTGACGACGATGACCGGTGAGATCGACTTCGGCGTCAACGACCGCCAGCTCTGGTTCCTCTGGCGGCTGCGCGAGCGGACCGAAGCGGAGCTGAAGACGGCGCTGAAGAACGCCGGCGAACTGTTCAAGCGGTTGCAGGGCGAGATGGACGAGAGCGGCATCCACACCTATCCGCCCGGGCCCTGGCACGCGGGCCTGGAGCCGTTCCCGGAGGGCTAGGCCGGGTAGTCGGGATCGCCGGGCATGACGACCCGGTGGTTCTCGCGGTCGCCGAGGACGACTGGGAGGATCGGCTCGACCGGGCGGTCACGGTGGGCGGCGAGCGCTTCGTCGGAGGTGCGGAAGGGAAGCAGGGACCGCAGCTGGCTGATCGTCGGGAAGGCGAGGACGATCTCGCCCTCTTCCTGTGCTTTCAGCGCCGCGCTTGGCTTGAACCATGCCGCCTCGGTGGTCTCGACGCCGTCCGGTTGCGGCGGAGTGTGCGCCGGCGCCAGGGCGAGGAAGAACCAGGCGTCGAACCGGGTTGAGATCACAGCCGGGGTGATCCAGCGCGAGAACAGCACCAGTTCCTCCTCGGCGGGCAGCTCGATCGTCGCCTCCTCGGCCAGCTCACGTATCGCGCAGGCGCGGTAGCCGGTCTCCGCCTCGCCGTCCTCGGGGTCGACGGCACCGCCGGGGAAGACCCAGACGTTGGGCATGAACTTGGCCTCGGCGCTGCGCTTCAGCAGCAGCACCTCGAGCGCGCGGTCGCCATGCTTGCCGCCGCGCCGCAGGAGGACGACCGAGGCGGCGGGCCGGGGCTCGGAGGGCGTCCCCAAGTTGGGTGCCTCGGCCGGTCCGCGCTCTCGCTCCTCCATCTGCCCACCCTATCTGGGGTGTCTGAGCTGGTCCGTCATATCGGGGGGCTGATCTCAGACACGCCCCCGGGGGCATGGCAGAAGTGATGCGTCGGAGTCAGGCGAGTGTGCGCTCGCGAGCGCGGCGCAGGCGGGCGCGGTTGGCCAGCCAGACGAGGAAGGCGAGTAGGGCCAGGGGGGCGACGATCGCCAGGCCGACGATGGTCACGCTGGCAGCGACGGCGAGGATGTGGCCGGCGTCGTGGAGGGCGTCGCCGATGCCCCAGCCGCCGCCGGAGTCACTCGCGGCCGCGCCGCCGCCGGTCTCGATCCGCAGCGAGACCCGCGAGAGGTTGGCGCGGCGGCTCAGCTTCGCCGTCCGCGAGCGCAGCGCGGCGGCATGGCGGCGCTCGGCCCGCAGCTCAACTTCTACTTCGACCCGCTCTTCGTCGCTGTCGGCGCCGGCGAGCTGAACGAGCAGACCGTCGATCGTTGCCTGGGAGTCACGCAACTGTTCTCCGGCCCTCACCGTCGGCGCGGTGATGTCGTCCGTGGCCTCGTGCCGGGAGACGACCGTGTCGACCGCGGAGAAGGCGGCCAGTGCGTCGCTGAGCTTGGCCGCGGGGATCAGCAGTTCGAACCTGGCGCCGGCGTCGCCCGCGGCGCCGCCGGTGACGGAGGAGCTGAGGACGATTCCGTCGGCGGCGTGGACTGCGTCGAATACCTGCGCCGCGTCGTCCGCGACCTGGTCGGGATCGGTGCCGAGGACCATCTCGGCCGAGCGTTCGACCTCGCGGTGGCGGGCCTTCGAGGCGAATGGGCCAGTTGCCGCGCCGGACTTGGAGTTGACAGCCCCGGCTGATCCGTTGGCTTGAATTTCGAGGCCGGAGGTTTCTTCATCCCGTGCCGCCGCGTTCGGCGCGGCTTCGTACTCGATTTCGGAGCTGCCTCCGCCCGCGTTCGGCTCCGGCGTCAGCGAAGACAGGGTTTCCCCGGACGGGCCTTCTCCACCGCGACCGTGCCGGTGAGGTCGCACCCCAGGCGCGGAATTGGATCCATACAAAGGGGCAAGCCGGGTTCCGAGGGCCGAGTCGCCCTTCGGCTCGCTGGCGACGACGATCACGGTTGCCGCCGCCACCGCGGCCAGCGCGGTCGCGCCCGCGGAGAATGCCAGCCGCCGCCGCGGCAGTGCTCGCAGCCCGGCGACGAGTCCGCTCAGGAGTGAGCTGGAGCGCGCCGAGCGCCGCGGGAAGCCCGCGGCGGCGCGCTCGTCGAGCGCGGCGGCGAACTCGGGGGCCGGGGTCGGGCGCAGAGCGCGCAACTCGGCGATCAGGTCGTTGTCGTCCCTAAAAGGCTCCATCGCATGCCTCCCTCAGCTTGGTCACGGCTCGGTGCAACCTGGTGCCGGCGTTCGACTCGGAGACCCCGACTACGGCGGCGATCTCGCTGTTGCTGAGGCCGGCGAAGAACTTGAGGGCGATCAGCTCGCGCTCGCGCGGCTCAAGGCCGGACAGTGCGGCGCTCAGCGCCAGCCGCCGCTCGCTTGCCTCGGCGCTCGCGTGGGCTGGGGCGGAGGCGAGGTCGGCCGGCTCCGCCGCCAGCTCGACTTGACGCCCGCGCCGGCGCAGCTCGTCGAGGGCGGCGTTGCGGGCGATCCCGAACAGCCAGGCCCGCGGCTCACCGCGGCTGGGGTTGAAGCGGGAGCGCTTGCGGTAGGCGCGCTCGAAGGCCGTCGCGGTGACTTCCTCGGCCGCGGCCGGGTCGCGCACGAGGCTTGCCACGTAGGCGTAGACGTCGTCGCGGCTCGACCGGTAGAGGTGGTCGAAGGCGAGCCCGGCTGCGCTCGGCGCCTCGGCGGCGGTCGCGGTGAGAGTTCCGTTCACGCCCTTACTACGGCTCCCCCCGGAATCCATCACAGCCGAGTATCGCGAGCCGAAGCTCAGGCGGCGTAGGGCACACGGGCCCCGTCGCCCAGCGGGATCGCCGCGCCCGAGGACACGGCGCAGGCGGCCGCGATCGACTCGGCGGTGATCGTCAGCAGGCGGTCGAGGTCCTCGGCCGAGATCGAGAGCGGCGGGACGAGGACGACCGTGTCGCCGAGCGGGCGCACGAGGGCACCGCGGCGGCGGGCCTCCAGGGTCACCCGGTGACCCATCCGCAGCGCCGGGTCGTGCGCTCCGAGGTCGATCCCGACCATGAAGCCGCGGTGGCGGATCTCAGCCACCTCGGGCATCGCCCCGATCTCCTCCAGGCGCTCCCCGAGCAGCGCGATCTTCGGCTGCAGACGCTCGATCGTGCGCTCGGACTCGAAGACGTCGAGGCTGGCCAGCGCCGCCGCCACCGCCAGCGGGTTGCCGGTGTAGGTGTGGCCGTGGAAGAAGGTGCGCTGCTCCTCCGGCGTGCCGAGGAAGCCCTCGTAGATCGCCTCGGTGGCCAGCGTCGCCGCCAGCGGCAGGTAGCCGCCGGTGATCCCCTTGGCGAGGCAGAGCAGGTCCGGGGCGACGTCCTCCTGTTCGCAGGCGAACATCGTCCCGGTGCGGCCGAACCCGGTCGCGACCTCGTCGCAGATCAGCAGTACGCCGTGCGTGTCGCAGAGCTCGCGGACCGCCCGCAGGTAGCCGGGGGGCTGCACGACGATCCCCGCCGCGCCCTGGACCAGCGGCTCGACGATCACCGCCGCGACCTCCTCGCCGTGCGCTTCCAGAACCCGCGCGAGGTCCTCGGAGTCACCCGGTTCGGCGGCGTGGGTCTCGAACAGCAGGGGCCCGTAGGCGGCGTGGAAGAGGTCGATCCCGCCGACCGAGACGGAGCCGATCGTGTCGCCGTGGTAGGCCTCGCGGAGCTTGACGAAGGCGGTGCGGCGGGCGTGCTCGCCACCGCGCTGGGCCTGGTACTGGAAGGCCATCTTCAGCGCGATCTCGGCCGCGGTCGAGCCGGAGTCCGAGTAGAAGACGCGGGAGAGCCCCAGCGGGGCGATCGCGACCAGGCGGGAGGCCAGCTCGGCGGCGCCGGGGTGGGAGAGGCCGAGCATGGTCGAGTGGGCGACCCGGCCGAGCTGCTCGCTCACGGCCGCGTCGATCGTGGGATGGCGATGGCCGTGGACGTTGCACCAGAGCGAGGCGGTGCCGTCTATGTAGCGGCGGCCCTCGACGTCGATCAAGCACGAGCCCTCGCCGCTCTCGATCAACAGCGGCTCCTCCTCCGACCAGCCCTGCTGCTGGGTGAACGGGTGCCAGAGGTGGTCTCGATCGAGCTGCGCGGGGTCCGCGGACGTCACCCCGACGACGTTAGTTGTGACTTCGGCCGGAATGGGTATAGGACATCTGTGATTACACCCACAGATGTTACATAGATTGATGTCATGATCTGCACGGATGGCTGAGCGAGGAGCGACACCGAGGGTCTCGAAAACGCGCCGGCGAGCGTTGCGTGCGGTCCGTTCTCTGTTCAGCCCGCTGCTGCCGGACGACTACCTGGAGATGATCGACCCACTCTGGTCGACCCGCGAACTGCGCGGGCGGATCGAGCGGGTTGATCAGGAGACCCCGGAAGCGGCGACGGTCCTGATCCGCCCGGGTTACGAGTGGGGCGGTCACAAGCCCGGCCAGTACCTGCGGATCGGCGTCGTCGTCGACGGCATCCACCACTGGCGCGCCTACTCGCTGACCTCCGACCCCAAGCGTGCCGACGGCTGCATCGGGATCACCCCGAAGCTGGTCGAGGCCGGCAAGGTCTCGCCCTATCTGGTGCGCGACGCGAGGCCCGGCGACCTGGTCCGGCTGGGCGGCGTCGAAGGCACCTTCGTGCTGCCCGAGCCCCTGCCCGAGAAGCTGCTCTTCGTCAGCGCCGGCAGCGGCATCACGCCGATCGCCAGCATGCTGCGCAGCCTCGCCCGCAACGACACGGTCGGCGACATCGTCCTCGTCCACTCCGCCCGGACCCGGGAGAGCGTCATCTTCGGCGAGCGGATGGAGCGCTTCCATGCGGCCGAAGTCGGCTTCGACCTGAAGCTGCGGATCACCTCCGAGCAGGGCCGCGTCTCCCCGGCCGACCTCGACGAGCTCTGCCCCGACTGGCGCGAGCGCCACGCCTTCGCCTCCGGGCCGGGGGAGATGCTCGACGAGCTGACCCGGCACTGGGAGCTGGAGGGCGATCCCGGGCTGCTGGCGATGGAGCGCTTCCAGCCGCTGATCGGCGGCGAGGCAGGGGGCGGCGAGGGTGGCACGGTGCGCTTCGCCAAGAGCCGGGTCGAGACGGTCTGCGACGGCGCCACGCCGATCCTCGCCGCCGGCGAGGAGGCCGGCGCCACGCTGCCCTACGGCTGCCGGATGGGCATCTGCCACACCTGTGTCGGCGAGCTGCGCTCCGGTCAGATCCGGGACCTGCGCACCGGCGAGGTCCACGGCAGCGAGGGAGAGATGGTCAGGACTTGCGTCAACGCCCCCGAGGGGCCGATCGAGATCGCACTTTGAGCCAACCGAGAGGAATTCAATGACCACCGCCACCATCGAGATCGAGAGCCCGTTGAGCGGGCTTTCACCCGAGCAGATCGACGAGCTGGGCCGCGAGTTCGACGCGATCCGCGATCGCGTGCGCGCCGACCTCGGCGAACGCGACCGCCGCTACATCGAGAGCATGATCGCGATGCATCGTCGCCTGGCGACGATCTCGCGGCTGCTGCTGCTCGCCTCCGGCAACCTGCCGGCACGGGCCGCCGGCACCGTCGCCCTGGGCGCCTCGAAGATCCTCGAGAACATGGAGATCGGCCACAACGTTCTGCACGGCCAGTGGGACTGGATGAACGACCCGCGGATCAACTCCTCGACCTGGGACTGGGACACCGCCTCGACCGCCGAGGCCTGGAAGCACTCCCACAACTACGTCCACCACACCTTCACCAACATCCGCGGCAAAGACAAGGACCTCGGCTACGAGATCATGCGGATCGATCCCGAGCAGCCGTGGCACCCGGTTTACCTGCTGCAGCCCTTCTACAACCTGCTGCTGATGGCCTTCTTCGAGTGGGGCGTCGCCCTGCACGACATGGACTACGAGGCGATCCGCAGGGGTGAGAAGTCGAAGGCCGAGGTGAACCGCCAGATCAAGGGGATCGTCGGCAAGGCGAAAAGCCAGGTGGTCAAGGACTACATCGCCTGGCCGCTGCTGAGCGGCCTGGCCACGGCCGGGGTCGACCTGGCCCTGGAAACGGTGGCCGACCGGCGCGAGCCGGGACGGCGGCGTCGGCGTGGCGGTCTCGCCGGCAACTTGCGGCGCTCGCTCGAGAAGGGCGCCAGGGCGGCGCGGAAGACCGCCAAAGCCAACGCGACCGCCAACGTCGCCCGCAACGTCTGGGCCTACGCGATCATCTTTTGCGGCCACTTCCCCGACCAGACCTACACCTTCAGCCAGGCAGAGGTCGAGGACGAGAGCCCCGGCGGCTGGTACGTGCGGCAGCTCTCGGGCTCGGCGAACATCGAGGGCGGCCCGTTCTTCCACGTCGCCAGCGGCAACCTCGGCTTCCAGGTCGAGCACCACCTCTTCCCGGACCTGCCCAGCACCCGCTACGCCGAGATCGCGCCGCAGGTGAAAGACATCTGCGCGCGTTATGAGCTGCCGTACAACAGCGGCCCTTTCATGCAGCAACTGGGGATGGTCCAGCGGACGATCCTGCGGCTGGCGTTCCCCGGCGGGCAGCACCGGCCGAAGCCGGGCCCGTACCGCGGGGAGATGCCCACGCCTGTGTGACATAGCTCACGGGAGCAACTATTGTGGTTGAGGAATAGTTGTGGGTTTGCAACTATTCCCTTCATGCAAGCAAGCGACGTCAAGGCGATCGTCGGCAAGGCCGCTCCCGATGTTGCCCCCGAGGCGCAGGAGACGGCGGCGCGACTGACGGCGCTGTTCCGCCACCTCTTCCTCTACGACCGCGGCAACCAGCTGCGGGTGATCGAGGAATCCGGGCTCTCGATGACCCAGTCCAAGGCCCTGCTGGAGCTCGGTGGCCTCGGGCAGACCGAGGAGGCTTGGCAGGTCGGCGATCTGGCAGAGGTCTTCGGCGTCTCCGTGCCCTCGATGAGCAGGGCGGTCGACGGCCTGGTCAAGAAGAGCCTGGCGACGCGGGTCGAGGATCCCGACGACAGGCGCGTGCGGCAGGTCCGGATCACCGCCAAGGGCAAGGACCTGGTCGAGACCCTGGTCGCCGTGCGGCAGACCGGGTTCGAGGCTTTCACCTCGACCCTCAGCGCCGCCCAGCGCCGCAAGCTCGACGCCGCCGTCGACTCGCTGATGGATCGCGACGACATCGCCCAGACCTATGAGCACCTGAAGGGAAGTGACGCATGACCCGTTACAACCACCTGATCACCGACGAAAACCGCAAGTGGTGGACGCTCGGAGCGATGTGCTTCGCGCTGTTCATGATCATGCTCGACAACACGGTGGTCAACGTCGCCCTGCCGTCGATCCAGAAAGACCTCGGCGCCTCGATCTCCGGGCTCGAGTGGACGATCAACGGCTACACGCTCTCCTTCGCGGTGCTGCTGGCGACCGGTGGCCGGCTCGGCGACATCTTCGGCCGCCGCCGCATGTTCCTCTGCGGCGTCGTCATCTTCACCCTCTCCTCGGCGACCGCCGGCTTTGCCGGCGACGCCACCTCGCTGGTCGTCAGCCGCATCGTCCAGGGCGTCGGCGCGGCGCTGATGATGCCGGCGACGCTCTCGATCATCACCAACGCCTTCCCGGCCTCCGAGCGCGGCAAGGCGATGGGCATGTGGGCCGGCGTCTCCGCCCTGGCCCTGGCTGTCGGCCCGGTGCTGGGCGGCTTCCTCACCGAGCACGTCAGCTGGCGGGCGATCTTCTACCTCAACATCCCGGTCGCGATCGGGGCCGTCACCGCGGCGCTGTTCGCGGTGCGCGAGTCGCGCGACACCACGGTCGGCCGCCAGGTCGACTTCGCCGGCGTCGCCGCCCTGACGGTCGGCCTGACGGCGCTGATCCTGGCGCTGGTCGAGGGCAACAGCTGGGGTTGGGACTCGACCAAAATCGTCGCCCTGATCGCCGCGGCGGTACTCGGGCTCGCCGCCTTCGTGGCGATCGAGCGCCGGGTCAAGGTGCCGATGGTCGACTTCAGCCTGCTCTCGGACCGCAACTTCCTCGGCGCGGTCGTGGTCGCCCTGATCGTCTCCTTCTCGATGCTCGGCGTCTTCTTCTTCCTCGCCCTCTACATGCAGGACATCCTCGGCTACTCGCCGCTGGAGGCGGGGGTGAGGTTCCTGCCCTCGACCCTGATGATCGTCGGCGTGGCGCCGTTCGCGGGCCGGCTCTCCGATCGCTATGGGCCGCGCTGGCTGATCGCCGGCGGGCTGACGATCGTCTCCGCCTCGCTCTACAGCTTCAGCGGCATCGCAACCAACTCCGGCTACCTCGACCTGTTGCCCGGGTTCATGCTGCTCGGCATCGGCATCGCGATGACGATGTCACCGATGACCAGCGCCGCGATGAACGCGGTGCCGGTGCAGAAAGCGGGGATCGCCTCCGGCGTGCTCTCGATGTTCCGCATGGTCGGCGGCAGCCTCGGCGTCGCCGTCACCGGGGCGATCTTCCAGGCCCGGGTCGGGACCAGCTTCGAGACGGCCTCGCCGCAGCAGTTCGTCGACGCGCTCGGCTTCGCGATGACGGTCTGCGCCGGGGTGGCGCTGCTCGGCGCGGCGATCGGAGCGGTCGCGATCCGCGCCAAGAAGAACAACGGCGAGCACCGGCTGACCGTCGAGGCGGCCGAGGCGAACGTCAATCCCGGCGGTTCCGCCGTCGCCGCCCGCGAGGCGGAGCTGGAGACCGTCTAGATCGTTAAGAATCGGCCGCGTGCTGATTCTGCTGCCGCCCTCCGAGGGCAAGTTCGCGCCCTCGGAGGGCGCCTCGGTCGATCTCGACTCGCTGGCGTTCGCCGCCGAGCTGGGCGAGCGCCGGCAGCGCTTGCTCGACGCGCTGGAGCGGCTGGGCACGGTGGCGACGGCGCGGGCGCTGAAGCAGCTCGACATCTCCAAGGGGCAGGCGGGTGAGATCGCGGTGGACGCGGCGCTGCGGAGCGCCCCGACGGCCGCGGCCGCAGAGATCTACACCGGCGTCCTCTACGACCACCTGCGGCTGCCGGAGCTGCCGTTGCGGGCGCGCCGCCAGGTGCTGATCGCCAGCGCTCTCTGGGGCATGGTGCGCCCGGAAGACCGCATCCCCTATTACCGCTTCTCGGCGAAAGCGCGGTTGGCGCGGATCGGGGCGCTTTCCGCCTACTGGCGGGAGGCGCTGGCGACGGCGATGCCCGATGAGCAGGGCGGTCTGGTCGTCGACATGCGCTCGGCCGCCTACGCCGCGGCCTGGAAGCCACGGCGGGCGACCCTGCTGGCGGTGCGCGCGTTCAGCGAGAGCGGCGGCGGGCGCAAGCCCGTCTCACATATGGCGAAGGCGGTGCGGGGCGAAGTCGCGCGAGCGCTGCTGCTGGCGAAGAAGGGGCCGGCGGATCCCGCGGCGGCGGCGGCGATCGCCCGCGACGCGGGCTTCGAGGTCGAGCTCAGCGGCTCGAACCTCGACGTCATCGTTTCCAGCTGAGCTCGGGCCAGGTCGAGGGTGCGGCTAGGTCCAGTGCCGGCAGGGTCTGGACTTCGACTCTGCCGAGCGCGGCGATCGTCTGTCGGTTGGAGAGCTCGATCGCGGTCGGCTCCTCGGGCCAGGGAGTGAGCACGACCAAAGCGACGTCGAGGCCGGCGCCGCGGGCGGACTCGATCGTCAGCAGGGTGTGGTTGATCGTGCCGAGACCGGGGGAGGCCGCGACGACGAGTGGGTGGCCGAGGTCCAAAGCCAGGTCCCGGACCAGATACGGCTGCGCAGGTCCTCGCCGCCCCAAGCCGCCCACACCACGAACGAGCGGTACCAGGAGTCCACCCACCCCCTCGCAGACGAGGGCGTCGACCCCGACGGCGGCAGCCTTCGCGGCCTCTAGCAGTCGCTCAGGGTCGATCTCCTCACCGGCTTGGGCCGCCGCCAGGTGTGGGGAAGCGGGCGGCCCGTAGCGGTAGGGCGATATCTGATCGTCGCTCTGGCTCGATCCCGAGGCGCGGCGCAGGAGCTCGTGATCGGCCTCGCCCGGCTCGTCGAGGCCGGTGACGGCGGGCTTGAAGACGGCGACCCGCTTGCCCTCGGTGGCGAGGGTGTGGGCGATGACGGCGGCGACGACGGTCTTGCCGACCTCCGTCCCGGTCCCGGTCACGAAGACTCCGGCTGCGGACTCGATCATGCGGGGCCCGTCAAGCGGCGACGGATTGTGGCGCGAGGAGGCCGAGCTCGCGGGCGGCGCCGCCGACCAGCTTCGCGGCCCGCTCCAGCTCGCTGCGGCGGTGGGTCGCCATCACCGTGAACCGCAGCCGAGAGGAGCCCTCGGGAACGGTCGGCGGGCGGATCCCCTGGGCGAAGACGCCGCGTTCGAGCAGGCGCTCGCAGAGCGCCATCGCCGGCTCCGCCGCGCCGACCTCGACCGGCACGATCTGGGTCTGGGAGGAGCCGGCGTCCACTCCCTCGGCCGCGAGGGCGGCGCGGAAGGCATCCGCGTTCGCCCGCAGGCGCTCGACCCGCTGGGGGGAGACGAGCTCGAGGGCGGCGCCGGCGGCGGCGACGGAGGGCGGCGGCGGCGCCGTCGAGAAGATGAAGGGGCGGGCGGTGTTGAGCAGCAGGTCGATCGTCTCGGCGTCGGCGCAGACGTAGGCGCCGTAGGAGCCGAGCGCCTTGCCGAGGGTGCCGACGACGACGTCGACCTCGCCGCTGAGGCCGGCCGCCGCGACCGACCCGCGCCCGTCGCGCCCGAGCGCCCCCGTCGCGTGGGCCTCGTCGATCATCAGCCGGGCGCCGTGCCGCCGGGCCAGCTCCAGCAGTCCCGGCAGCGGCGCCAGGTCGCCGTCCATCGAGAAGACGCCGTCGCTGACGATCAGCGCGCCGCGCCCGCCCGCCCGCTCCAGACCCCAGGCAAGGTGTTCGAGGTCCCTGTGGCGGTAGACGAAGGTCTCGGCCCGCGAGAGCCGGCAGCCGTCGACGATGCTGGCGTGGTTGAGCTCGTCCGAGAAGACGACCTCGCCGGCGCCCGCCAGGGCGGCGATGACACCGCTGTTGGCGAGGTAGCCGGAGCCGAACAGCAGCGCCGCTTCGTAGCCCTTGAACTCGGCCAGTCGCGACTCCAGCCGCCGGTGCGGCTCCATGTTGCCGGAGACCAGGCGCGAGGCGCCGGCGCCGGCGCCCCAGCGCATCGCCGCCTCGGCCGCGGCGCCCCGCACCTTCGGGTGGTCGGCGAGGCCGAGGTAGTTGTTGGAGCAGAGCAGCAGCACCGGGCGGCCGTTGAGCAGGACCCGCGGGCCCTGCGGCCCGCTGACCAGGCGCAGTTGCCGGTAGAGCCCGCGGTCGCGGAGCTCCTCGAGCCGCTCTGCGACGTCGCTCATACCGCCTGCGGGTAGGGCGGCGGCTTCTTCGCCTTCTTGACCACCCGCAGCTGCGTCGACGGATCCCAGAAGTTGGCTTCCTCCTGGCGGTCGACCAGCTCGTCCATCGGTGTCGCCGGGGTCTCGCCGTCGAGCCAGCCGGAGCGGTTGTCGGGCCGCGGGTTGGCGCCGTTGTCGGGCTGGCGGGCGACGTTCAGCCCCAGCTCCTCGAACATCGCCCGGTCATCCTCGGGCTCGGCCCCGAGGGTGGTGAGGAAGTTGCCCATCATCACCCCGTTCAGGCCCGCTTTCACGGCCAGCGGCTGCAGCTCGCCGAGGTTCTCGACGCGGCCGCCGCAGAGGCGGAAGAGCGCGCCGGGGATGATCAGGCGGAAGATCGCCACCCACTTCACGACCTCCCAGGGGTCCATCGGGTCGCGCTCGCCGAACTTGGTGCCCTCGCGCGGGTTGAGCAGGTTGATCGGGACCGAGGTCGGGTTGATCTCGGTCAGCTCGAAGGCCATCTCGACCCGCTGCTCGTCGCTCTCGCCGAGGTTGAGGATGCCGCCGACGCAGGTCTCCAGGCCGGCCTCCTTGACCGCCTGGATCGTCCGCAGGCGGCCCTCGTAGCGGACCGTCGAGGAGACCTCGGGGTAGTAGGAGCGCGCCGACTCGACGTTGTGGTGGACTCGCTGCACGCCCGCCTCCTTCAGCGACTTCGCCCGTTCGGCCGACATGTGGCCGATCGAGGCGCAGCGCTTGAGGTTGGTCTGCTCGGCGACCAGGCGCGTGCCTTCGAGGATCTTCTGGAAGTCGCGTTTGGAGAGGCCCTGGCCCTGGGTGACCATGCAGAAGCGATGGGCGCCGGCGGCTTCCGCCGCCTTCGCGTGTTCGAGGATCTGCTCCGGCTCCAGCATCGCGTGCATCGGCGTGTCGGCCTCGGCGTAGCGCGACTGGGCGCAGAAGCCGCAGTCCTCGGCGCAGCCGCCGGACTTGGCGTTGACCAGCGAGCACATGTCGGTCGAGTCGCCGAAGTTCTCGCGGCGGACCTCCCAGGCACGCTCGACCAGGGCGCCGATCTCCTCGTGGCTGGTCTGCCGCCCGTACTCGAGGGCTTCGTCAGTGGTGATCAGAGAGGGCATTCCAGGCTCTTTTCCAGGTCTTGGTCCGGGGGTGGATCGACCGCAAGGCTAGGAGCCGGACCGGACGCTGGAGGCTTAGCCGGGCTCGCCGCCGCTCTCGTCGCGGACCGCGACCGGGTCGAAGAAGCGGACGCCGTCGCGACCGCCGTCCTTGGCCGCGTACATCGCCGTGTCGGCCTCGGAGACGACCGAGGCGATGCTGGTCCGCGGGTGGTCGCCGAACATCGCCACGCCGACGCTGGCCGTGAGCGGTTCGACGCCGTCGCCCGCGGGCTGGTGGTCGCGAATCGCCTCGGCGATCGCCTCGGCGGCGAGGCGCGCCTCGCCGGGGCTGCAGCGCGGCAGCACGACCGCGAACTCATCGCCCCCGAGCCGGGCCAGCACGTCGCTCTTGCGGCTGCGCCGGCGCAGGACGTCGGCGGTTTCCCGGATCAGCTGATCGCCCGCCGGGTGTCCGTGGGTGTCGTTGACCTGCTTGAAGTGGTCGAGGTCGAGCATCAGCAGCGCCCCGGTCGTGCCCTCGCGGCGACCGCGGGCCATCGCCATCTGCAGGTCTTCCTCGAAGCGCCTGCGGTTCTTCAGCCCGGTCAGCGGGTCCTGGCCGGCCTCGCGCTCCAGCTCCTGCATCCGTTCGTTGCGGCTCCAGACCAGGATCAGCGCTCCCAGCAGCGCCGCCAGGGCGATCCCGACGACGGCGAGCAGCAGCGGCAGGCTGACGTCGGGCCGGTGCGGGTCGCGGACGACCAGCAGCCAGGTGCGGTCGGCGATGTGGACTGGCGCGTCGGCAGCGTCATCGAGACTGCCCTGCTGCCCGATCACGGTGTCGCGGTTGACCCGTAACTGCACCGCCACCGTGTTCGGCACCGTCGAGATCGCCGCCTGGGCGAGATCGCTGACCCGGAAGGCTCCCGCCGCGAAGCCGATCAGCGCCGCCCGGCGCTGCGCCACCGTCGCGACCGGGGCGCCGTCGCGGTAGACCGGCCGGTAGACGTTGATGCCGACGCCGCCGACCAGCAGCTTCACCGGCGGCGTCGCCACCGGCTTGCCGAGGTCGCGGGCGCGACGCAGGAACGGCGCTCGCCGGGGATCGCCGCCGAGGTCGTAGCCAAGCGGTGCCGCGGAGCCGAGATTGCTGACCGCGTAGACGATCGGGTAATAGACGGCGCGGGTCCTGGCGTGGCGCGGCCCGGTTGGGCTCGGTTCGAAGATCGGCGCGTTGTGCTCGCGTTCGAACTCGGCCCGTTCTGAGTTGGGCACCCCCTGTATGAAGGCGGTCCCGCTCAGGACCCCCGTTCCCAGCAGCGGCCGGGCGACCACGTCGAACTCATGCTCGGTGAAGTGGCCCTCGGCCTGGAAGAAGGCGGCGGCGCTGGCCAGCTGCCCGATCGAGAGGCTCGCCACCGACTCGGCCTGATGCGCCGCCCGGATCGCCTCGTCGCGCTGGGCCGCGTGAAAATCGGCGCTGTCGTCGGCGCTGACGATCAGCGCTGCCGTGACCGAACCGGCGGCGATCAGTAGTACGGCGGCAAGGCCGATCCAGAAGCGAAGTCGCATGCCTGCATTGTCGGCCAACGAGGCTGGTCCGTGAGCGTCGGGAGGCGTCCTGCGTCGTGCTTGCCGCTCAGACGCCGGGAACGGCGGCCAGCGACTCCCAGAGGTAGAGCGAGGCGAGGCTGCGCCGCGGGCGCCAGGGCTCGCCGATCTCCAGCACCAGTTCCGGCTTCGGCATCTCCTTCAGGCCGTACTCGATCTGCACCGCTTTGCGGATGCCGAGATCGCCGCCGGAGAGGACGTCGGGCCGCTCGAGGTGGAAGAGCAGGAACATCTCGGCGGTCCACTGGCCGAGCCCGCGCACGGCGACGAGCTCGGCGACCACCTCCTCGTCGTCGAGCCGGTCGAGCCGGTCGACCTCGAGCTCGCCGCTGAGGATGTGGGCGGCGAGGTCGCGCACGTACTCGACCTTGCGCCCGGAGAGGCCGGCGCCACGCAGGTCGGCTTCGCTCGCCTCCAGCAGCTGCTCCGGGGAGGGCGTGGTGCCGCCGAAGATGTCGATCACCCGCAGGTAGATCGTCCGCGCCGCTTTGGTCGAGAGCTGTTGGCCGACGATCGCCCGCAGCAGAGCGCCATAGGCGTCGTCGGGCCGCTCCTCGCTGCGCCGCTTCAGCCGCGTCGCCAGGTCGATCTTGCCGACCCGCTCGATCAGCGCCGCCATCGTCGGGTCGGACTTCGCCAGGGCTGCGCGCGCCTTGGCGCTCAACGCCCGGTCCACTTGGGCGGGCGCTTTTCGCCGAAGGCGGTGATGCCCTCGAGCAGGTCCTCGGAGGAGAAGCTGGACTCGCGCAGGGTGATCAGGCCCGCCTCCTGCTGGTCGCTGAGCACCGGGCAGGCGTTGAGCAGGTCGATCGCCTGCTTGTTGCCGCGGACCGAGAGCGGGGCGTTGGCGGCGATCCTGGCGGCGAGGTCGACCGACTCGGCCTCGAGCCGGTCGCCGTCGACCACTTCGTTGACGAGGCCGAGGGTCTCGGCTCGCGGCGCTCTGTAGTTGCGGCCGGTGAGGAACATCTCTTTGGTTCGGGCCAGCCCGATCGTGTCGAGGAAGCGGCGCAGGCCGGTGTGGCCGTAGATCAGGCCCAGCTTGGCGGGCGGCATCCCCAGTTTCGCCTCGGCCGCGCAGATCCGCAGGTCGCAGGTGATTGCCAGCTCCAACCCGCCGCCGAGGCAGTGGCCGTTGATCGCCGCCACGGTCGGCCAGGGATGGTTGGCGATCGCCTCCATCGCGGCGTGAAAGGGGTGGGCGACGAGCGCCTCGGCGTCGCGTTCGAAGGTCGGCTCCGGGATCGCGGCGATGTCGTAGCCGGCCGAGAAGACCGGCGCCGCGCCGGTGATCAGCACGCAGCGGGTCTCGATCCCGCGGTCGAGCTGTGGCAGCGTCTCGGCGATCGCGTCGAGGATCTCGTGGTCGAGCGCGTTGCGGCGCTCGGGATTGTCGATGGTCAGCCGGGCGACCGCGTCGGCGGGCCGGTCGAGCACGAGCTTGCCGCTCGCCAGGCGTTCGGTCACGGGGGCTACTCCAGCACCACGAGGACGTCGCCTTCGCTCACGGACTGGCCCTCCTCGCAGCGAATCTCCTTGACCGTGCCGTCGTCTTCGGACTCGACCGGGATCTCCATCTTCATCGACTCGAGGATCGCGACGGTGTCGCCGTCGGAGACCTGGTCCCCGATGGCCACCTCGATTTTCCAGACGTTGCCGGTGATGTGCGCCTCGATGTTTGCCATCGCCGGGACAATAGCCGCCGTGAAGGACTCGCTCGCCGTGATAATCGCCGCCCGCAACGAGGCCGACCGGATCGCGGACACGGTCGCGGCATTGCGGGGCGTGTTTCCGCGGGCGGCGATCTGGGTCGCCGACGACGCCTCCACCGACGGCACCGCCGAGTCGGCGCTCGGCGCCGGCGCCCAGGTGGTCAGCCGTGGCCGGCCGCACGGCAAGGGCGCCAACGTCACCGCCGCGGCCGAGGCGGCGCTGAGCGCCGAGCCGCTGCCGGACGTCGTCCTCCTCTGCGACGGCGATCTCGGCGCTTCGGCGGCGCGCCTGGAGCCGCTGGTCGCGGCGGTCGCGGGCGGCGAGTGCGATCTCGCCGTCGCCGCCTTCGCGAGCCGGGTCGGCGGCGGCTTCGGGCTCGCCCTCGGCTTCGCTCGGCGGGCGATCCGCCGTCTCTGCGGCGCTGAGACCACGGCGCCGATCTCGGGCCAGCGGGCGCTGCGGCTGCAGGCCCTGCGCGCCACCCTTCCCTTCGCCGCCGGTTTCGGGATGGAGATCGGGATCACCGTCGACGCGGTCCGCGCCGGCTACCGCCTCCGCGAGTACGAGCTCGACCTCGAGCACCGGGCGACCGGCCGCAGTTTTTCCGGCTTTCTTCACCGCGGCGTCCAGATGCGGGACTTCGTCCGTGTTTATACGGCGCGCCGCTAGCCTGAAGTGGGATGACGGCCAGGCGGAGGCGGATCGGGGTGGTGGCGATGGCGATCGCGGTCCTCGCCCTGACCGCCGCACTCGCCGACGCCGAGCTGACCGCCCGCGGCGACCTCTTCGTCAAGTTCAGCGGCGGCATCGCCCCCGACGCCCTGCCCCGTGACGTGCGGGCGCCGATCTCGGTCAGCGTCACGGGCACAGTGAGGACGCTCTCGGGAGCGCAGCCCCCGGCGCTGCGCGGGGTCTCGATCGCGATCAACCAGGGCGGCCGCCTCGATACCCATGGCCTGCCGGTCTGCCACCGCGCTCAGATCGAGCCGTCCTCGACCAGGGAAGCGCTTGCCCGCTGCGGGCCGGCGCTGGTCGGCAGTGGCAGCTTCAGCGCCGATGTCGCCTTCCCCGAACAGTCGGCTTTCCCCTCCCACGGCCACATCCTCGCCTTCAACGCGATCGTCGGGGGCAGTCGGGCGATTCTCGCCCACGTCTACGGCGCCGCTCCGGCCCCGATCACCCGCATCATCGTCTTCAACATCCGTGAAACCGGCGGCACCTACGGCACGGTCCTAACCGGCTCGCTGCCGGCCTCGCTAAATCGCTACGGGTACCTGAAGCGCATCAGCCTCAGCCTGCACCGCAATTTCACCTACAAAGGACAGCGTCGGAGCTACCTCACCGCCTCCTGCGATGCGCCGGCGGGCTTCCCCGGTGCCACCTTCCCCTTCGCCCATGCCTCGATGACCTTCGCGGACGGCCGCACCCTGTCCTCGACCCTGACCCGCAGCTGCAAGGTCCGCGGCTAGCCGCCGCTACCGCTGTGATCCTCGCGATCGACCAGGGGACCACCGGCACGACCTGCCTCGTCTTCGACGCGGCGGGGCGGATCGCCGGCCGCGCCTACTCGGAGTTCGAGCAGCACTTCCCGCGGCCCGGCTGGGTCGAGCACGACGCCGGCGAAATCTGGGAGGTGACGCGGCGGGTCGGCGCCGCGGCGATCGCCGACGCCGGCATCGCGGGCGGCGAGCTTGACGGGATCGGGATCACCAACCAGCGCGAGACCGTGGTCGCCTGGGACCCGGCGACCGGCGAGCCGGTTCACCGCGCCCTGGTCTGGCAGGACCGGCGCACCGCCGAGCGCTGCGACGAGCTGCGCGCCGCCGGGCAGGAGGCGCTGGTCCGGGAGCGGACCGGCCTCACGATCGATCCCTACTTCTCGGCGACCAAGATCGAGTGGCTGCTGCGCAACGTCGAGGGGGCGGAGCGGGCGGTGTTCGGCACGATCGACTCCTGGCTCCTCTTCAAGCTGACCGGGCGCCACGTCACCGACTACTCCAACGCCTCGCGGACGATGCTGTTCGACATCCGCCGGTTGCGCTGGGACGGCGAGCTCTGTGAGCTGCTGGGCGTCGACCCGGCGCGGCTGCCGGAACCGCTGCCCTCGGCCCATGTCTACGGGACCACCAGTGAGTTCGGTGGCGAGGTGCCGGTGGCCGGGATCGCCGGCGACCAGCAGGCGGCCCTCTTCGGCCAGGCCTGCCATTGGCCGGGGATGGCGAAGAACACCTACGGGACCGGCAGCTTCGTCCTCCTCAACACCGGGCCCGAGCCGCCGCGCCCGCCCGACGGCCTGATCGGCACCGTCGCCTGGGGGCTCGGCGACGAGGTCGCCTACGCCCTGGAGGCCTCGATCTTCGTCACCGGCGCCGCCGTGCAGTGGCTGCGCGACGGGCTCGGGCTGATCGAGGAGGCGGGGGAGACGGAGGCGCTGGCGGCTTCGCTGGACTCCAACGACGGCGTCTACTTCGTCCCCGCTCTGACCGGCCTGGGCTCGCCGCACTGGGATCCCTACGCGCGCGGCACGATCGTCGGCCTCACCCGCGGCAGCGGCCGGGCCCATCTGGCGCGGGCGGCGCTGGAGGCGATCGCCTACCAGACGGTCGACGCGGTGCGCGCCCAGGAGGCCGCGGCGGGCGAGCGCCTGGAGGTGCTGAAGGCCGACGGCGGCGCCGTCGCCAACCGCTGGCTGATGCAGTTCCAGGCTGACGTGCTCGGGGCGCCGGTGGTGGTGCCGGAGATCGCCGAGACGACCGCGCTCGGGGCCGCTTACCTGGCCGGGATCGCAACCGGCCGTTGGAGCCGGGAGCAGGTGGGGGAGATGTGGCGCGAGGCGGCGCGCTACGAGCCGCGCATGGGCGTCGGGGAGCGCGAGGCGCTGCTGGCCGACTGGCGACGGGCCCTGGATCGCTCACGTAACTGGGAGCGCCCTCCGGCGTAGCACCTCTGCATGGCTGAGATGAGGCCACAGACCTACAAGGACCCGCGGCCGGCGGAGTACTTCGCCCAGTTCCACGAGGCGGCCCGCAAGGGCGTCGGCTGGACGTACACCTTCGCCCGCATCGTCCTCACCCTGCCGACCCTGCTGATCTACCGGGTGCGGGCGATCGGGGTCGAGAACGTGCCGCGCCGGGGAGCCCTCGTCCTCGCCCCCAACCACTTCAGCCAGATGGACCACTTCTTCGCCGGCCTCTACCTGCGACGGAAGATCCGCTTCATGGCCAAATCGCAGATGTTCGGCCCGCCCGTCCTCACCTACGTCTACAAGCACGGCGGGGTCTTCCCGGTGCGTCGCGGCGACCACGACGAGGAGGCCTTCAAGACCGCCTACGAGCTGATCGACCAGGGGGAAATGCTGCTGGTCTACGCCGAGGGCGGTCGCTCGCGCTCGCAGGAGCTGGGCGAGCCGAAACCGGGTATCGGCCGGATCGCGCTCGAGTCCGGGGCGCCGATCGTCCCGGTGGCGATCCACGGCTCGGCCCGCGTGCGCGGCTGGAAGCGGCTGCAGTTCCCCAAGGTCACCGTCGAGTTCGGCAAGCCGATGACCTTCCCGGTCGAGCCGGAGCCCGATCGCGCCCGCCAGCTCGAGGCGGCGACCGCGGTCTTCGACGAGGTGCGGGAGATGTACGAGGGGCTCGCTACTCGTAGCGAGCAGCGAGCTTCGGATAGAAGTCCGGATCGTGCCCCGGCGTAATCACGGCGCCTGGGTACTGGGAGTGGAAGAGGCGCAGCTCCTGCAGTGAGCGGCGGAAGTTGTGGGCGTCGAAGGGCCGCGGCGGCATCGCCGCCTCGCCGTCGAGCTGGGCCGCCACGTACATCGCGTCGCCGCCGATCACGAAGTCGTCCTGCTTGAGCCGGCAGATCACCGAGATGTGGCCGGCGCTGTGGCCGGGGGTGAAGGCGAGGTGGACCGAGCCGTCGGCGAAGAGGTCGAAGGTGCGGCCGAAGCTGGCGTAGGAATCGATCCCGGCGCGATCGAAGTCGACGGTCCGGTAGTCGAAGGCGTAGTCGAAGTGCTGGCGCCGGTAGCCGTTGAGGGTCGGTTGCGAGCCGTTCGTTGCCGCCTCCCACTCGCTGGCACTGACGACGAAGGTCGACTTCGAGAACTCGGAGATCGCCGAGCTGTGATCGGCGTGGAGGTGGGTCATCACCACGAACGGAATCTCGCCCGGGTCGAGGCCGCGCTTGCGCAGCTGGGCCGGGGCGTCTTCGCCGGCCTTCAGCGTCGGTTTGCCGATCCGGTTGCCGAGCCCGCCGAAGTTCTCCTTGCCGTCGGTGGCGACGGACGGGTGCAGGCCGGTGTCGACGAGAATCGCGCCGGCGCTGGGGTGGCGGATGAGGAAGGCCGGGACCGGGATCACGTTGGGCTCGCGCGGTCCGAACAGCGCCCGCATCAGCTTCAGGGTGAGGAAATGGCCGCCCGGGCTGACCATCATCGCCTGCGGGAAGTCGACGTGGCCGGCGATCAACGGTTCGACGACGACGGTCGCTCCCGGCGTGCTCCCGGCGAGCGGCTCGTGCAGGGGCTTTGCCTCCACCTGAACCTTCATCGCGGCTGACATTACGCAGAACGAGTCGCCTATAGGCTGCGCGCCGATGGCTGAAAGCTCACATTCGCAGGTGTTTCGGGACGGTCTGCTCGATGGCCAGGTCTGCGTCGTGTCCGGCGCCGGCAGTGGTCTCGGCCGCGAGACGGCGCTGGAGCTGGCGCGCCTGGGGGCGACCGTCGTCGCCTGCGGGCGCCGTGAGGAGCCGCTGGCGGAGACCGCCGGCCTGGCCGCCGGCCTGGCTGGGAGCTTCGAGCACGAGATCCTCGACATCCGCGAGGAGGAGCCGGTTGGCCGCTTCTTCGACGCCCTGCTGGAGCGCCACTCCCGCCTCGACGTCCTCGTCAACAATGCCGGCGGCCAGTTCCTCAGCCCGGCCGAGGCGATCACGCCGAAAGGGTTCCGCACGGTGATCGACCTCAACGTCCAGGGCACCTGGCTGATGACCCATGCGGCCGCGACCAAGGCCTTCATCCCTCAGGGAGGCGGCAAGGTGCTGAGCGTCACCCTCTCGCCCCACAACGGGATGCCGGGCATGGTCCACTCCGGCGCCGCCCGGGCCGCGGTCGAGAACATGATGCGGACGCTGGCGGTCGAGTGGGCGCGCTTCGGGATCAAGACCGTCGCCCTCGCCGCCGGCCAGTTCGCGACGGAGACGCTGCTGACCAAGTATCCGCGGGTGGTCGTCGACAACCTCGAGCGCTCGATCCCGATCGGCCGCGCCGGCCGCCCCGAGGAGATGGCCTGGCTGGTCGCCTACCTGGCCTCGCCTGCCGGCGACTTCTACTCCGGCACGACGATCACGATCGACGGCGCCCGCGACAACTGGGCCGGGCCGTGGCCGCCGGAGGCGATCGCCGATCCCGAGGGGACTCCGGTGGCCGAGGAGCGGCGCTCGAAGGAGTAGTCGACCCACGAGTCTCCGCTCGAGGGTCGCCGGACCCTCTACCGCGGCTCGAGCACAACAAGCGGAATCTCACGCTCAGCGCGGGCCCGATAGTCCCTATAGCCCGGATACGCCTTGTCCGCCAGGGCCCAGAGCCGATCGCGCTCCCCCGGAGCGGCGACGCGGGCGTGGACCGGGCGATACTCGGATCCGATCTGCACCGTGATGTCGGGATTGGCCAGCAGGTTGTGGTGCCAGGCCGGGTGCTTCGGGAAGCCACCCTTGGAGGCGACGATGACGACGTCCTTGCCGTCCTCGATATAGAGCAACGGGGTGGTGCGCTTGACGCCGCTCTTTGCTCCCAAGTGGTCGAGGAGGAGCATCTTCCCCCGCACCCCGGGGATCGAGTGGCCGAGGCGCCCACCCGTCCTCTGGTAAAGGAACGTGTGGGCGCCCGCGGAGCGCCAGAGCGCAGGCCAGATCTTGTCCGCCAGGTCGAGGTAGCGGGGTGGCCTGCGGCTTGTCGCGGTGTCGCTCAGGTGTACATCCCGCCGAACATGCCGCCGGTGACGTTGAGGACCTGGCCGTGCACGTAGTTGGCGAGCGGCGAGGCGAGGAAGAGGACCGGGCCGGAGGCCTCCTCGGGGGTGGCGGGACGGCCGACCGGAATGATCGCCGAGGCCATCGCCCGCATCTGCTCAGGGATGCCGAGCTCGATCTTCTCGCCACCGGGCGCGGTCATCTCGCCGCCCTCCTCTTTGGCGGCGGTGAGGCGGGTGTCGACGAAGCCGAAGGCGACCGCGTTGACGTTGATCTTGAACTGGCCCCACTCCTTGGCGAGGGTTTTGGTGACGCCGACGACGCCCATCTTGGCGGCCGAGTAGTTGACCTGGCCGGCGTTGCCCATCGTCCCCGAGGTCGAGGAGACGTTGATCAGCTTGCGGAACACCTCGGTGCCCTCGCCGCGCTCGGCCTTGGCCGCCTCGCGCCAGTGCGGAGCGAGCGCCCGGGCGACGCGGAAGGGGACGACGGTGTGGATGTCCAGCATCGCCTGGAACTGCTCGTCGGTCATCTTGTGGGCGACGCCGTCCCAGGTGTAGCCGGCGTTGTTGACGCAGATGTCGACCGCGCCGAAGGCGTCGACGGCGGCGGCGACGAGCTTGTCGGCGGCGCCGGTCTCGGTCAGGTCGCCGGCGAAGACGGCGGTCTCGCCGTCGATTTCACCCGACGTCTGCTCGGCGACGTCGGCGTCGAGGTCGTTGATCAGAACCTTGGCGCCCTCGGCCGCGAACAGCTCGGCGGTCGCGCGTCCGATGCCTCGAGCCGACCCGGTGACAATCGCTGCTTTCCCGTCCAAAAGTCCCATCAGTACGCCTCTCCTTTAGTTCGTGAAGTCGGCGCCGGAGGCTACAGGGATCGCCGCGGTACTGGTTGACTGGCCAGTTTTGGGGGAGTGGGCTCAGTTGAGCCTGATGCCGCCGTCCTCGGCGATCCGCCAGTGCGGGTTGTGGGCAACCTCCCAGGGGTGGCCGTCGGGGTCGATGAAGACGCCGCTGTAGCCGCCCCAGAAGGTCTCGGCCGGCTCACGACCGATCGTCGCACCCGCCGACCGGGCCTCCTCGATAGTCGCGTCGACCTCCTGCGGCGAGCCGAAGTTGAGGGCCAGGGTCACGCCGCCCCAGCCGGGGGAGTCCTCGACGCAGCTGTCCTCGGCGAGCCGCGCCCGATCCCAGAGGGCAAGCACCATGCCGCCGGCCTCGAAGAAGACGACGTCGTCGCCGGGCTCGGCCCCGGTCTTCCAGCCGAGCGTCTCGTAGAAGGCTCGAGCCCGCTCCAGATCGGAGACACCGAGGGTGATCACATTGACCCGCTGCTTCACGACCCGATTCTTACAGTAAGAATGGCGCCGTGAGCGATCTCTCCAGCATCTTCTTCCTCTCGCTGCTGGCGATGTTCACGCCGACGCTGCTGGCGGCGGTGACGGTGATGATGCTGATGCCGAACCCGAAGCGGCTGATGCTCGGCTACCTGCTCGGCGCCTACACGACCAGCATCACCGCCGGCCTGTTGATCGTCTTCTCCCTGCACGGGTCGGCGAGCGAGGGCAGCGCGCACACGATGGGGCCGATCGAGGACATCGTCGTCGGGCTGTTGGCGCTGCTGGTCGCATATGTCCTGGGGAGCGATCGCGACGCGCGGCTGCAGGAGCGGCGCCGGCGTCGTAAGGAGGCGAAGGAGGGCGCAGGGGAGAAGAAGGAGTCCTTTCCGGAAAGGATGCTGGGGCGGGGGTCGCCGCGGATCACCTTCGTCGTCGGCGTCCTCCTCACCTTTCCCGGCGTCTCCTACCTGACCGCGCTTGACCGCATGGCGAAGCTCGACGCGACCTCGGCGGAGCTGGTGCTGTTGGTCGTCGTCTTCTGCGTGATCCAGCAGCTACTGCTGGAGGTGCCGCTGCTGGGCTACATCTTTGCCCCGGACTGGACCAAAGACGCGGTGGCGCGCTTTCGAGCCTGGCTTGCTCGCAACGGACGCCGGGCCGGGGTCCGGGTGGCGGTGGTGATCGGCGTGCTGCTCATCGTGCGTGGCGTGATCGGGCTGCTCAGCTAGGTCAGGTCCGCGGGCTCGAGCAGCGCGACCAGGGTCGAGCCGTCGACGATTGCGATGCCGCCCTTGCGCATCCTTACCTTGGCGCCGGTGAGGCGGGCGACCTCGGCTGAGAAGTCGGGCTCGTGGCCGACGAGGAGGACGTCGCCACGCCCGGCGGTGAGGCCGAGGGCGTCGAAGTTGCCGCCGCTCAGCTCGGTCGCGGTCTCCGGCTCGATCCCGAGCGTCTCGCAGGCGAGGCGCGCCGTCTCCGCTGCTCGCACCCGGGGGCTGGCGAGGCAGGCGTCGATCTTGGCTCCGCGGGTAGCCAGGGCACGCCCCGCCGCTCGCGCTTGGTCCTCCCCTTTGGGAGTCAGTCGGCGGGCCGCATCGTCGCCATTTCCGTCCTCGGCATCTCCGTGTCGGAGCAGGTAGATCATCGCCCGATCCTACGCCCGCAATTTCCGTCTTTTTGGATCAGGATTCTTTTTGAATTGACCTTGCCGAGGCGTCGCGGCCCCTACCATCCACGGCTGATGTTTTCTAACGCTCACAAAACTCACAGATTGCTCATTGCCTGTTTGAGCATGATCGCGCTGTTGTCGTTCCCCGCGATCGCCTCGCCGGCGGGCCGGATCGTTATCGAAGGCTCGGCCACCGGTTCGCACCTGCACGTGAGCACGAACGGCTCCGAAGTTCTGGTCGACGGGGCGATGTCCGAATCGCCCCCGCGCGGTTGCGCCTTCACCCACAACCATGATGCCGCCGCTTGTCCGCTCGCCGGGGTGGAGGCGATCGAACTGAATATGGGCGACGGCAACGACTTTGTCGAAGTGTTGGACCGTCTGCCATTCCCCCTGACGACCCATCTGGGCTCCGGCCAGGACAAGTTCATCGGCAACGGCGAGCCCGACCACTGCTTCCCTGAAGGATCGCGCCGCAACCGCTGCATCGGCGAAGGCGGCAACGACATCTGCATCACCGGCGCCGAGAACAGCGACTGCGTCGGCGGGGCCGGCGACGACTACTGCCGGACCAGCACGGGCAGCGACGGCTGCTGGGGAGGTCCCGGCGACGACGTCTGTTACATGGGCCCGGGAGAGGACGGCTGCCACGGCGAAGCCGGCAACGACCGTCTCTACGGCGAACTCGACCCCGACCAGCTCTACGGTGGCGAAGGCTTCGACTTCTGCGACGGCGGCCCGGGCCCCGGCAGCTCGCATGCCTGCGAGGTGGGTCCGCGGCATTGAGGGTCCGGGGTCGGGTCAAGAGGACAAGGGCCGGTCAGACGAGAATTTGATAAAGATTCTCTAAATGCCGCAAGTATTTTTGCTAGTAAAGGGTCTGGCCCCGGTCGTAAAGGCAAGTACGAACAGCACCGAGCTGTTCATCGCGACCCTGTTTTTTGGCGTGCTGGCGCTTGGCGCTACCGCTGCCGTTCAGATCTTCAAAAAACGGGGCCTGACGGGGAACTTCGTGAAGTTGTTCGGCCTTTTATTCATCGGCACCCTCGCAACCGCGATCACTTTCGCCGGGATCGATAGCGAAACCCGGACCGGTGCCTACACGATTCTCGGCACCATCGCCGGATATCTGGCCGGTAGTCGGGTGGGGCCGAACCCGGGTGGTGGTGGCGGTGGCGAGAATAAACAGGATCCGCAGGTCGAGGCCAGCCTTTAGAAGGGTCTAGCGTTGGGTCCCTGTAGCGCCTACAGGCCCAT
>CAWCIS010000015.1:0-22167 GCA_963795625.1 uncultured Solirubrobacterales bacterium
ACATCCCGATCGGCGAAGTGACCAAGGCCCCGCTGGTCGAGCAGGAGGCTCAGCAGCAGGTCCACGTGCGGCCCTATGCCGACCTGCGCGACCTCGACCTGGTCCAGGTCCTGACCGGGGGCTCGCGCGGATGATCCTCACCCCGAAGATCCTCGCCCGCCTGGTCGCGATCGTCATCCTCGGCGTCATCCTCCAGCTCTCCTTCTTCTCGCAGGTGACGATCTTCCACGTCAGCCCCGACCTGTTACCGGCGCTGGTGATCTCGCTGGGCTTGCTCGGCGGGACGATGACCGGAGTCGTCACCGGCTTCTCGGTCGGCATCCTGCTCGACTGCCTGCTGATCGAGCCACTCGGCGGCGCCTCGCTGGTCCTGCTCGCCACCGGCTACCTGGCCGGCCTCTTCCGCGAGCGCTTCGAGATCCACAGCGCCCTGGTGCCGCCGCTGCTCTGCATGGGCCTGACGATCTTCGCCGAGATCGGCTTCGGCGCGATCGAGCTGATGCTGGGGACCGACGCGACGGTCAGCAGCCTGGTCGTCCGCGACATCCTCCTCAAGGGCATCTTCGCCTTCGTGCTCGGCTGGCCGATCTACCTCGGCCTGCGACGGGTCCTGCGCCCGGCCCTGGTCGACGAGCAGGCGGTGCGGCGTCCGCGGCGTCCGACGGTGCTGGGGGCCTAGGCGACGTGTACGAGCGTCCGAACGACCGCCCCGGAGCGGCCCCCCGCATGGCGCTGCGGATTGCCGTGCTCGGCGGTGTCGCCGTCGCCCTCTTCGCGGTGCTCTTCTTTCGGCTCTGGGACCTGCAGGTCCTCTCCGGCGGCCAGTACCTGGCCGAGGCCAAGAACAACCGCACCCGCGAGTACAAAGTGATCGCTCCGCGCGGGGACATCCTCGACCGCAACGGCAACGTCCTGGTCGACAACCGCACCAGCCTGGCGCTGCAGCTCAACACCCAGAAGCTTCCCGAAGACGCCGGCGAAGAAAAGGCGGAGCTGGCCCAGCTCGGCCATCTCGCTCACATGTCCCTGCCGAAGGTGAGAAAGACGATCGAAGAACAAGAAGAAGTCGCCGCCGGGGCGCCGGTGACGCTGCGCAAGGACGTCGGCTACGACCTCGTCTACTACCTGGAAGAGAACCAGCGCCGCTTTCCCGGGGTCACCGTGCAGCGTGTCTTCGTCCGCAACTACCCCGACGAAAGCCGCGCTGCCCACGTGCTCGGCAGCGTCGGCGAGGTCTCCGAAAAAGAGTTGAAGGAACCGCCGTACAAGGGTCTGGAACCAGGCGACGAGGTCGGCCAGGGCGGCGCCGAGTACACCTACGACAAGTACCTGCGGGGTCAGCCGGGGCTGACCAAGATCCAGGTCAACGCGCTCGGCCAGCCGACGCCCGGGGGCCAGCTGGTCTCGCAGCCGCCGACCCCGGGAGACAACCTCAAGCTGACGCTCGACCCCGAAGTGCAGGCGGCCGGAGAAAGCGCGATGGCCTCGCGCGGCCTGCCCGGGGCGTTCGTGACGATGAACGTCGACAACGGCCAGATCCTCGGCCTCGGCTCCTTCCCGACCTTCGACCCGTCGATCTTGGCGCGGCCGATGACCCAGGCGCAGGTCAACGCCCTCTACCGCGACCCGGTGACGGCGCCGTTGACCGATCGCGCCACCGAAGGGCTCTACCCGACCGGCTCGATCTTCAAGATCATCACCGCCTTGGCGGCCCTCGAAGGCGGCGTGATCACGCCCTCGACGACGATCGTCGACAACGGCGAACTGCAGGTCGGCGAACAGCACTTCCACAACGCCGGCGAAGCCTCTTACGGGGCGCTGACCCTGGTCCCAGCTCTGCAGGTCTCCTCCGACGTCTTCTTCTACGACCTCGGGCTGAAAATGTGGAACACCGGCCAGCTGCAGAAGTGGGCGCACGCGATGGGGATCGGGCGGCCGACCGGACTCGACCTGCCGGGGGAAGTGGAAGGCCTGCTGCCGACGAAAAAATGGCGCGACGACCTCGCCGCTGAAGGCTTGGCCGAAGAACGGCCGTGGTCGGCGGGCGACAACATCCAGCTGGCGACGGGCCAGGGCGACCTGCAGACCAACCCGCTGCAGATGGCGATCGCTTACGCCGCCCTCGCCAACGGCGGCAAGATCGTGACCCCGCACGTCGGCCTCGAAATCGAGGACCCGGCGGGCCGGGTGCTGAAGGAATTCGACCCGCCGATCCGCCGCCGCTTCCACATCGACCCGGCCTACCGCAGCGCGATCCTCGAAGGCCTGCACGAGGCGGCGCAGGTGGCGCCGGGCACCGCCGCGGGCGTCTTCGGCGGCTTCCCGGTCCCGATCGCCGGCAAGACCGGCACGGCGGAACGACCCGGGCACGCCGACCAGTCCTGGTTCGCCGCGCTCGCCCCATATCCCGACCCGCGTATCGTCACCGTCGTGACCATGGAGGAAGGAGGCTTCGGGGCCGAATCCGCCGCGCCCGGCGTCCTGCAGATCCTCGAGGCCTACTTCAACAAGCAGGCGAGCGAAGTCTTCGAGCGCCGGCGGCGCCGAATGATGTACGCGACCCGCACCCGCGGCGCCCAGGCCGAGCCGTTCGCGGTCCGGGTCGGCATCGGCGAACGCCTCGGGCTCGCCCACATGGACTGGCCGCTGGCCCTGGCCACGGTGGCGCTGGCGGTCTTCAGCGTCTTCACGCTCGGTCAGGCGACCTCACACGACGTTCCCGGCAGCCCTCATTACTACTTCGACCGCCAGGCGATCTACTCCGTCCTCGGCCTGATCGGCATGCTGGCCCTGACCCGGATCGACTACTCGCGCTTCCGCGAGCTGCGGGTCGGCATCTACACCTTCCTCTGCGCCAGCGTCGCGCTGGTCTTCGTCTTCGGCTTCGCCGCCCGCGGCTCGCGGCGCTCCTTCGAACTTCCCATGTTCAGCTTCCAGCCATCCGAGCTCGGCAAGCTCCTGCTCGTTCTCGCCCTGGCCGGGTTCGTCATCGACGGCGCCAGGCGGGGCTCGGCCAGGCAGCGCACGGTGCGCTACCTCTGCCTCGGACTGGCTCCAGCCGCGCTCGTTTTCCTGCAACCAGACCTCGGCACCTCGATGGTGTTCGTGGTCGCGACCCTCGCCGTGATGTACTTCGGTGGTGTTCCCTGGACCCACTTCGCCGTCATCGGCGCGGCCCTCGTCGCTTTGATCGCCCTCGTTCTTGTCGCGGCCCCCGCAGTCGGGGTGCCCGTCCTGAAGGGCTATCAGGAGCAGAGGTTGACCTCTTTCCTGCATCCCAGCCAGGATGCCGGCGGCGCGGGCTACCAGCAAAACCAGTCAGTGGTCGCCATCGGCTCCGGTCAGAAGACCGGCCGCGGCGACCGTGCCACCCAGACGCGGCTCGACTTCGTTCCCGAGCGGCACACCGACTTCATCTTCGCGGTGATCGGTGAGCGCTACGGGTTCATGGGCGCCGCGTTCGTCCTATCCCTTTACGCCCTGCTCTTCTGGCGGGCGCTGCGGATCGTGACGCTCTCGAAGAACTCATACGGAACCCTGGTGGCGGGCGGCATCGCCGTCTCGCTGCTCTTCCAGGTGTTCATCAACGTGGGGATGAACCTCGGCATCATGCCGATCACGGGCATCCCGCTACCGCTGATGAGCTACGGAGGGTCCTCGGTGATCGCTACCTTCTTGGCGGTCGGAGTGCTTCAGAGCATCAATATCCAAGCGCGTCTCAGTCAGAGGGGAAGGTTCGCCTGGTGATGCCCTTCAAGGGGCCCGGCGGTGCGTACCCAACCGAACTGAGCTGAAGCAATGAAAAAAACGATTTTGGTCTCCGCCGAGCGCGGAGAGACCCGTGTCGCCGTTCTCGAGGCGAAGACGAAAGGCGGCAAGCGCGACGTCGCCGAGCTCTACATCGAGCGTCGCGGCAACCGCTCCATCGTCGGCAACATCTACAAGGGCAAGGTCGACAACGTCCTGCCCGGCATGGAGGCCGCCTTCGTCGACATCGGCCTCGAGCGCAACGGCTTCCTGCACGTCGACGAGATCGTCCTCCCGGGCGGCGAGCAGGCCCCCAAGCGCGGCCGCGGCAGCGGCCGGCGGATCAACGAGCTGATCAAACCGGGCCAGGAGATCCTCGTCCAGGTGGTCAAGGACCCGCTCAAGACCAAGGGCGCGCGGCTCTCGATGAACGTCTCGATCGCCGGCCGCTACCTCGTCTTCGCCCCGCAGGGCTCCGGCGTCGGCGTCAGCCGCCGGCTGACCGACTCCGAGCGCGATCGCCTGCGCAAGATGGTCGACCGCACCTACAAAGGACCGGGCGGGCTGATCGTCCGCACCGCCGCCCACGGCGCGAAAAAATCCGACTTCGTGCGGGAGATCGGCTACCTGCAGCGCCTCAACGAGGTGCTGCAGCGGCGCAGCGAGACGACCAAGGCCCCGTCCCTGGTCTTCCAGGAGGCCGACCTCTCGGTCCGGGTCCTGCGCGACGTCTTCCTCAGCGAGTTCGAGAAAGCGATCATCGACTCCGAGAAGCAGTTCGAGCGCGTCACCAACTTCTTCCAGCGCACGGCGCCGGAGCTGGTCGCGGGGGTCGAGCTCTACAAGGACTCGAAGCCGCTGCTGGAGAAATGGAAGATCAACGAGGAGATCGAGTCGACGCTGAACCGGCGCGTCGACCTGCCCTCGGGCGGTTACCTGATCATCGACTACACCGAGGCGCTGACCGTCGTCGACGTCAACAGCGGCTCGTTCACGGGCCGCGGCAAAGGCGGCCTCGAGGAGACGATCACCAAAGTCAACACCGAGGCGGCCGAGGAGGCGGTGCGGCAGCTGCGGCTGCGCGACATCGGCGGCATCATCGTCATCGACTTCATCGACATGGCCCGGGCCAGCAACCGCGACAAGGTGCTGAAGGTGATGCGCAAAGCGCTCGACGCCGACAAGTCGAAGAGCTACGTGGTCGAGGTCTCGCCGCTGGGCCTGGTCGAGATGACCCGCCAGAACGTCACCGACGGCGTCCGCGAGATCCTCACCGCCCCCTGTCCCACCTGCCACGGCGAGGGCGTCGTGCTCTCGGCCGAGACGGTGGCACTGGAGGGGCTGCGGAAGATGCGCGACATCGCCGCCGAGCACGCCGGCACCGAGGCCTTCCTGATCCGGGTCAACCCCAAGGTCGCGCACGAGCTGACCGACGAGGACAGCGGCCTGACCGAGCTCGAGGACGAAACCGGCAAGCGCTTCCACTTCGAGGGCGGTGACGCACTGGCGATCGACACTTTCACCCTGGTCGAGCAGGGCACGCGGGCGGAGATCGAGGAGCGGGCGCTGCCGTTCAAGGTCGGCGAGGAGGTGCTGGTCCAGATCGACGAGCCGCACATGTACAACGCCGACGACGCGGTCGCCCGGATCGACTCCTACATCGTCAGCATCACCGGCGGCGGTCGCTTCGTCGGCGAGCGCAAGCTGGTGCGGATCGAGGAAGTCGAGCGCTCGGCGGCGATCGCCTCGCTGCTGGGCTCCGACTCCCCGAACGGCAATGGAGGCGGCGGCGAGAACGGCTCCGAGCTAGACTCAGCGGCCGCTTCGCCTAAACGCAGTCGTGGCCGCCGTGGCGGTCGCGGCCGTTCGCGCGCCAATCAAGGAAGCAAGGAAGACGATTAAGCATGTATGCGGTAGTCGAAACCGGCGGTAAGCAGTACAAGGTCGAGCAGGGAACTTCCCTCTTCGTCGATCGCCTCGATGTCAAGGAGGGGGACAAAGTCTCCCTGCGCCCGGTGATGTTCCGGGACGACACCGTCCTGGCGGCGCCGAAAGAGCTGGAGAAGGTCAAAGTCGAGGCGAAAGTCTCCGAGCACCTGCGCGGCCCGAAGATCAAAGTCTTCAAATACAAGGCTAAGAAGGGCTACCGCCGCAAGAACGGGCACCGCTCCGAGCTGACCAAGCTCGAGGTGACCGAGGTCAAACTGCTCAAATCGGCCGCTAAAAAAGCCACCTCGGACAAACCGGCTGAGAAAAAACCGGCTGCTGAGAAAAAACCCGCTGCGAAAAAGGAGGAGACCGATGGCTCATAAGAAGGGGCTGGGCTCCAGTCGCAACGGGCGTGAATCGAACCCGAAGATGCTGGGTGTGAAGGTGTTCGCGGGCCAGGAGGTCACCGGCGGCGAGATCATCGTGCGGCAGCGGGGGACGCGGTTCTGGCCGGGCGAGGGGACTGGGCTCGGGCGCGACCACACGATTTTTGCGACGCGGGCCGGCAAAGTTGACTTCCGGTCGGCTCGTAAGGGCCGGACCATCAGCGTTCTGGCTGACGACTGACTCTTTCTCGAGCGTGAGGGAGGGGCCGTGTGCCCCTCGCCCTCACAAACAGCGGGGAGGTTCGGTTGAGGGGCACACGGCCCCTCCGACGAGGCCCCGAGTTCGCGCCCAGCGGGTGCGTCGCCTTTTGGTGCGCATAGAGCTACAAGGGACGACAGCACTCCATCTACCCTCTCTGATCCATGTACGACAAGGCGAAGATCTGGGTTGAGGGCGGTGCCGGCGGAAACGGCTGCGTCAGCTTCCGGCGGGAGGCGCATGTCCCCAGGGGCGGTCCTGACGGTGGAGATGGAGGGCACGGTGGAGACGTGGTGCTCGTCTGTGATCTCTCGAAGCGGGATCTGGGGGCTTTGAAAGGGAGCAGGCACTTTCGGGGGGAGCGGGGGAGCCATGGGGAAGGGTCGAACAAGCATGGGGCGCGGGGGGAGGACCGGGTGATTCCGGTGCCGGCCGGGACTCAGGCGACGACTGTGGACGGGAGTGCGGTCGACCTTGTCGAGGCTGGGCAGCGAGCGGTGGTGGCGCATGCGGGGCGTGGGGGGCACGGGAACAAGCGCTTTGCGACTTCGACCCGGCAGGCGCCGCGGTTTGCCGAGAAAGGGACCAAGGGGGAGGCGGACTGGATCGAGCTGCGGTTGAAACTGCTCGCCGATGTCGGGCTGGTCGGGCTGCCGAACGCCGGGAAGTCCTCTCTGCTGGGGCGGCTGACGCGGGCGGCGCCGAAGGTCGCGGACTATCCGTTCACGACGCTCTCGCCGGTGCTGGGGACGATCGAAGACGACGATCGCCAGGCTGTCGTCGCCGACATCCCCGGACTGATCGAAGGCGCGGCCGACGGGGCCGGGCTCGGGCACGAGTTCCTCGCCCACGTCGAGCGCTGCTCGATGCTGGTCCATCTCGTCGACCTGGCCCCGATGGAGGGCGATCCCGAGGGCAACTACGAGACCGTGCGGGCCGAGCTGGCCGCGCACGGGGCAGGGCTGGAGCAGCTGCCGGAGCTGGTGGCGCTGACCAAGCGCGACCTGCTCCCGGTCGAGGATGTGGAGGCGGCGGTTGCCGAATGGAGCGAGCGGCTCGGGAACGGCGTGCTCGACGTGCTCGCGCTCTCGTCGGCGACGGCTGAGGGTCTCGACGAGCTGCGCATGCGAGTGCTCGCCGAAGTGCCGCGGCTGCAGCCGCTCGCGGCGGCGCCGAGCGGCGGGTCGGTCGGGGAGTTCGAGGCTGAGCACCGCGTCTACCGCCCGGCCGGCGAGGGCGGTTACTGGGTCGAAGAGGAGGAGGACGGCGCCTACCGGGTCGCCGGCAAGGGGGTCGAGCTGCTGTTCGAGCGGCATGACACGAAAAACGAGGAGGCGCTGGCCTATCTCGAGCAGCGGTTGGCCGAGATCGGGGTCATCGCGGCTTTGGCCAAGGCGGGGTTCGAGGCTGGGAACGACGTGCGGGTCGGGGATCAGGAGTTCGAACTTCATATTTGAGGGTTGGGTGGGCCGGGTGTCGGGTGTCCCTCTCCCTTGCTGGGATTTTCGCCGGGAGGTTGCGGCTCTCGCTGAGTGCGGTCGGCGAAAATCAGGACGCCGCGCGTCCGAGGGACACCCGACACCCGGCTCGCGGAACCGCTCAGCTCTTCGGCTCGGGCCGAAGTATCGCCTCTAAGTGACGGAGGAAAGACCTGCAGCTAATGCGAAGCCGAGGACGGTGACCAGGCCGGCGGTGCGGCCGGCGTCGGCGCGGGCGTCGGGGATCATCGAGTCGACCAGCATCACCAGCAGGGCGCCGGCGGCGAAGCCGTCGATCGCGGCTCGCAGGTTGCCGGTCACGGCGTCGGCGGCGGCGTAGCCGGCGACGGTCGCCAGGGCGCAGATCGCGGCGACGATCAGCCAGAGGCGGAGAATCGCCTCGCGTGAGCGGCCCGCCTTGCGCATGTCGTCGGCCGAGCCCATCGCCTCGGGCAGGTTGGAGACGAAGATCGCCAGTAACAGGGCGACGCCGACGCCCTGCCCGGAGGCGAGGCTGATTCCGAGCACGGCCTGCTCGGGGATGCCGTCGAGGAAAGCGCCGAGCGCCAGCGCGGTGCCCGCGCTCGATCCCTGCTCACGGCCGCGGCGCCCGCGTCCGGACGAGAAGCGGTCGCGCGATCACGCCGTCGAGGGTGAAGTAGGTGAGCGCGCCGATGCCGAGACCGAGGCCGGTGGCGCCCGCTCCACCGATCCGGAGGCCCTCCTCGGCGAGCTCGAAGCTGACGGCGCTGATCAGCGCCCCGGCGCCGAAGGCGAGGACGAGTCCGACCTGCCGCGGGGGCCAGCGCCGGGCGAAGCTGAGCAGGGCGCCGATGACGAGCGAGCTTGCCGCGAGTGCGCCCCAGCCGGTAGCCGCTGCCATCTCGGTTACTTTGCTCGCCATGACCCTGGTCGTCAAGCTCGGATCCTCGATCGTCGCCGCCGACGACGGCGAGCTGCGCACGGAGGTGCTCGACTCGGTCTGCGAGCAGGTCAGTGCGCCTCGAGCGCGCCGGCGAGCGGGTGGTGATGGTCACCTCCGGCGCGATCGCGCGCGGGATGCGGCTGATGGAGCTGCCGGTGCGCCCGCGGGCGATGGACGAGCTCCAGGGCGCCTCCGCCGTCGGCCAGGGCGACCTCTTCCGCGCCTACGAGAGCAGGCTGGCGAGTCACGGCACCCGGGCCGCGCAGGTGCTGCTGACCGCGGGCGACATCGCTGCCCGCACCAATTACCTCAACGTCCGCGGCACCCTGCGGCGTCTGGTCGAGTGGGGGGTGGTGCCGGTGATCAACGAGAACGACACCACCGCCACCGACGAGATCAGCTTCGGCGACAACGACTTCCTGGCCGCGCAGGTGGCGCTGCTGCTCGACGCGCGGTTGCTGGTGCTGCTGACGAACATCGACGGTCTGCTCAGCGCCGACCCGCACGTCGATCCCGCCGCCCAGCTGATCTCGGAGGTCGCGGACTTCTCCGTGCTGGAGGCGCTGGCGATCGGCGACCGCACCTCCGCCTTCGGCTCCGGCGGCATGCGCAGCAAGGTCGCGGCGGCCGAGATGGCAAGCGAGGCCGGCATCCCGGCGGTGATCTGCAACGGGACCGCTCCCGGCACGCTCACGGCCGCCGCCGCCGGAGAGGCGGTCGGCACCCGCTTCCTCGCCCAGGCGGGGAAGGCGCCGAGCTTCAAGCTCTGGCTCAAGTATGCGAAGCCGGCGCGAGGCCGGATCGCGGTCGATGCCGGCGCCGCCCGGGTCCTGCGCGAGAGTGGCTCCAGCCTGCTGCCGGTGGGGATCGTCGCGGTCGAGGGTGAGTTCGAGGCCGGCGACGCGGTCGAGGTCGATCTCGACGGGACGACGATCGGCAAAGGCATAGCCGACTACTCGGCTCGCGAGCTGGCCCAGGTGCTGGGGATGAAGAGCGCCGCGGTCCGCGAGCTGCTCCCGCACGCCGCCGACGAGGTCATCCATCGGGACCGCTTCGTCCTGCTCTGAGCCGGGGCGGGAGGAGCCGGCCGGCTCCCAGCTACCCTTGTCCGATGGCCGTGACCACGACCTCCGTCGCCGAGAGCTGCGCCGCCGCGAAGAGGGCGTCGCGGACCCTGGCGGCTGCCTCGACGCAGGCGAAGAACGCCGCCCTGGAGGCGGCCGCGCGCCTGCTCGAGGAGCGCAGCGCCGAGATCCTCAAGGCGAACGCCGCCGACCTCGCCGACGAGCGCGCCGCCGGACTGAGCGAGGCGCTGCGCGACCGGCTGGCGCTGAGCCCGGAGCGGGTCGCGGCGATGGCGGCCGGCGTCCGCGTCGTCGCCGAGCTCGACGACCCGGTCGGCGAGGAGCTCGAACGCAAAACTCTCAGCAGCGGCCTCGACCTGCGCAAGATCCGGGTTCCGCTTGGAGTCGTCGCCGTCGTCTACGAGGCGCGCCCAAACGTGACGATCGATTGCGCGGCGCTGACGATCAAGAGTGGCAACGCGATCGTCCTGCGCGGCTCCAGCTACGCCGAACGCTCCAACGGCGCCCTGGCTACGGTGATCCGCGAGGCGCTGGCCGAGGCGGGCCTGCCCGAGGACGCCGTCCTCCTGCTTGCCGGCGGCGGTCGCGAGGAGCTGGCCGAGCTGGCGACCCAGGAGGGCACCGTCGACCTGCTGATCCCGCGCGGCGGCGAGGGCCTCAAGGCCGCGATCAAGGACGTGGCGACGGTGCCGGTGATGTACGCGGCGGCAGGTAACTGCCACGTCTACGTCCACTCCGAAGCCGATCTGGAGATGGCGCGGCGGATCGCCGTCAACGCCAAGACCCAGCGCCCCGGCGTCTGCAACGCGGCGGAGACGTTGCTGATCGACGCCGCGATCGCCGCGCGCTTCGTCCCCGCCGTTCTCGCCGACCTGCGCGAGGCCGGGGTCGAGCTGGTCGGCGACGAGCGCACCCGCGCCTGCGCGGGCGGGATCGAGATCGGTCCCGCGAGCGCGGCCGACTGGGATGCCGAGTACCTGGAGCTGAAGCTGGCGGTCGCGGTGGTCGACTCGGTCGCCGACGCGGTCGAGCACGTCAACGCCCACGGCACCGGCCACTCGGAGGCGATCATCACCGCGTCCGAGGAGGCGGCCGACGAGTTCGCGAACGGTGTCGACGCAGCCGCCGTCTACATCAATGCCTCGACCCGCTTCACCGACGGTTTCGAGTACGGGATGGGGGCGGAGATCGGCAACTCGACCCAGAAGCTGCACGCCCGCGGCCCGATCGGGATGCGCGAGTTGACCACCTTCAAGTACGTCGCCCGCGGCGACGGCCAAGTGCGTGAGTAGCGCCACGGGCGCGGGCATCGGGGTGCTGGGGTCGGCGTTCAACCCCCCGCACCTCGGTCACCTGGCGCTGGCCCAGGAGGCGCTCTGGCAGCTCGGCCTCAGCGAGGTGATCCTGGTCCCGACCGGCGACGCCCCGCACAAGCGGATCGCCGACGACCCCGGCCGCGAGCTGCGGATGACGATGACCCGGCTCGCCGCTGCCGACGACGCCCGCTTCTCGGTCTCCGCGCTCGAGGTCGACCGCGAGGGGCCGTCCTACACGTATGAGACTTTGGAGCTACTTGCTGAGGAACGAGGCCAGACAGAGTTGGTGTTCGTGATGGGCGCGGACGCTGCCGTGGGCCTCGAGAGCTGGCGCAACCCCGAGCGCGTGGTTGGGCTGGCGCGGCTGGCGGTGGCGCGGCGGGCCGGCATCTCCGATGCCGAGGTGGGGGCCGTCCTGCGCAGCCTCGGCGCCAACGAGGGGGCGACGATGCTGGAGATGCCGCAGTTCGGCGTCTCCTCCTCGGCCGTGCGTGACCGCGCCGCCGCCGGCAGGCCGCTGCGCTACCTGGTCCCGGAGCCGGTCGCCCGCTTCATCGAGGAGAAGGGGATCTACTCGTGAGCGCGCCCCGGTCAGAGGCACTGGCCCGCCGGTTGGCGACCCTGGCGGATTCGAAAAAGGCCGAGGAGATCGTCGTCCTCGACATGCGCGAGCTCGTCTCCTACACCGATTTCCTCACCATCTGCACCGCCCGCAACGAGCGCCAGGCGAAGGCGGTCGTCGACGAGGTGAGGCTGCAGGTGAAACACGAGCTGGGGCTGCTGCCGAGCGGGGCCGACACCGGCGTCGACGCCGGCTGGGCTGTCCTCGACTACCTCGACTGCTTCCTCCACGTCTTCACCGAGGAAGCGCGGGACCGCTTCCAGCTCGAGGATCTCTGGCGCGAGGCGCCGCGCCTGGAGCTGGAGCTGGACGAGCCCGAGACCCCCTCGGCCGCCAGCGCCTGAACCACGCCCGTGGGCCGGCGCCACCGCCGCCACAAATGCCGTCCGAGGGCGCCCGTACGGTGCCGCGCATGGGAAGCTTCAAGCGGGTTCTCTTCGGTTACCGGCGCCCCGATGTCGAGGCGGCGATCTTTGCCCGCGACGGGCGGATCAGGATTCTCGAGCGCCGCTCGGTCGAGTGCGAACGCCAGGCCGCGGCGATGGCCGATCTCGAGGGGGAGATCTCGACCCTCTCGACGATGGTGATCGAGCGCGAGCGTGAGATCCGCGGCCTCAACGAACGGCTGCGCGAGGCCAACGAGCGTCACGACCGCAGCATCGCCTCGCTCGACGCGGTCTCCGGTCGCTTGGAGGAGATCCAGGCGCAGGCCCGTGGGCAGGCGACCCGGATCCGGATGAAAGCGCTGCGCGAGGCGGTCGAGGTCGGCCGCCGGGTGCAGGAGCTGAACGAGGCCCGGGGCGCCGAGTCGGCGACTGAGATCGCGGCTGACGGCGATGCCGGCCCTCAGGCCCCTGACTTCAACGGAGTCTTCGAAGGCCTGATCAAGCTCGAGATCGGTCCGCTCGGCGATTTCTCGCAGCTGGTCGGGTTCGAGGACGCGGTCGGCCAGGTCGGCGCCTCCGAGATCTCGGTCGAACGTTTCTCCGAGGGCCGCGCGACTCTTTCCATGCGCCTCGACCAGCCGGTCGAGCTTTTACGCGAGCTCGACGAGCTCTCCACGCTCGACTTCAAGGTCCGACACACCGCCCCGGACAACCTGATCCTCGACGTCGACGAGGACCCGGGCGAGCAGCGCGCCGCCTAAGCCGACGGCACTCTCGGTAAACTTGTAAGCCGATCTGGGGCTGTAGCTCAGCTGGAAGAGCGTCGCGCTGGCAGCGCGAAGGTCAGGGGTTCGAGCCCCCTCAGCTCCACTTCTCAACGATCCGCCTCCCGCTGCCGATGTGTGAGGGATGAGCGCGGTCAATCAGCATGTTTTCTCGCATGGGATGCAGGACACGCGGGAGACCCTCGATGTCTGGAGCGAGCAGCGGTGGACGGTCCTGCGAGGCTGGCTGGCGCTGAGTGTGGCGATCGCCCTGTCGTTGCTGGCGGCGACCTGGTTTGTCGCGGGGCTGTTGACGCCGGACCTGACGCCGATCCACCTGCCGGGACTGACTGAACCGTCCGAATTCTCCGACCTGCTGCCGATCCTCGAGCGCAACGCGGCCGTGCTCGCCCTGCACGGGACGGCCTGCGTCGCCGGCTTCATCGCCGGCGCCTCGATGCCGATCGCCGCCGCCCAGCGCAGCGGCTTCTCGCGCTGGGTGCACGTGAAAGCGGGGGAGCTGGCGATCCTCTTCGTCTGCGCGGTCACTCTCTTCTCGCTCGGCACGCAGGCGCTGTACCTCGGCTTCCAGGGCTCGACCCTGGCCTTCCAGCTGCACATCTCGCGCCTCGACCTGATCCTCAGCGTGATGCCGCACGCGATCCCGGAGCTGACCGCGCTCTTCCTCCCGCTCGCCGCCTGGCTGATCGCCAGCCGCCGCGGCGAGTGGAACCAGCTGCTGGCGGCGACCCTGATCACGGTGGCGCTGGCGATCCCGACCCTGCTGATCGCGGCGACGATCGAGGTCTACGTCTGGCCCCACATTCTCGAAGCGCTCTCGCCGGTCGATCCCACCCACCTCACCCATATCTGGCTTGCCTCATAAGATCGCCGCTCGATGAGCGGCTACGACCCCAAAGCGATCGAGGCGAAGTGGCAGCAGGTCTGGGCCGAGGAGAAGACCTGGGAGGTCGCCAATCCCGGGCAGCCCGGCTTCGACGACTCGAAGCCGAAGTCCTACGTACTGGAGATGCTTCCCTACCCCTCCGGCGAGCCCCATGTCGGACATCTCAAGTGCTACGCCGTCGGCGACGCGATCGCCCACTTCCGCCGCCGTCACGGCTTCGAGGTGATCCACCCGATGGGCTACGACTCCTTCGGGTTGCCGGCCGAGAACAACGCGATCAAGACGGGGGAGCCGCCGCGGGCGGCGACCGAGCGCTCGATCGCCTCCTTCCAGCGCCAGTTCCGCGAGTGGGGCATCTCGATCGACTGGTCGCGCGAACTCGCGACCCACACCCCCGAGTACTACCGCTGGACCCAGTGGATCTTCCTCCAGCTCTACAAGGAGGGGCTCGCCTATCGCACCGAAGCGGCGGTGCAGTGGTGTCCCGTGGATGCGACCGTGCTTGCCAACGAGCAGGTCGTCGACGGACGCTGCGAGCGCTGCGGCACCGAGGTCGTGCAGAAAAAACTCGAGCAGTGGTTCTTCAAGATCACCGACTACGCCGATCGCTTGTTAGCCGACTTCGACCTGCTCGAGTCCTGGCCCGAGCACGTGATCACGATGCAGCGCAACTGGATCGGCCGCTCCGAAGGCGCGCAGGTCGTCTTCCGCTGTCAAGAAAGCGAAGTCGATCTCGACTTCCCGGTCTTCACGACCCGGCCCGACACCCTCTTCGGCGCCACCTTCTTCGTCCTCGCGCCGGAGCACCCCGAGCTGGAGCGCCTGGTCGCCGGCACGCCGGCCGAGGAGGCGGTGCGCGAGTACGTCAACCGGGTCGGCCGCGAGTCGGCCGAGGAGCGCGGGGCCGAGGATCGCGAGAAGACCGGGGTGCCGCTCGGGCGCAGCGTCGTCAACCCGGTCAACGGCGAGGCGATCCCGATGTTCGTCGCCGACTACGTGCTGATGGAGTACGGCACCGGCGCGATCATGGCGGTGCCCGGCCACGACTCCCGCGATTACGAGTTCGCCCGGAAGTTCGATCTGCCGGTCAAACGGGTGATCGAGGGAACCGACGATGAGGTCGGCGGCGACGCCGAGGGGCTGCCGTATCCGGGCGACGGCCCGATGGTCAACTCCGGCCGCTTCGACGGCAAGGGCAACCGCGAGGCCTACGCGGAGATCGTCGAGTGGCTGCAGTCCGAGGGCCGCGGCGAGGCGTCGGTCAACTACCGCCTGCGCGACTGGCTGGTCTCGCGCCAGCGTTACTGGGGCGCGCCGATCCCGATCGTCTACTGCGAGGAGTGCGGCGCCGTTCCCGTGCCCGACGAGCAGCTGCCGGTGGAGCTGCCGGAGATCGAGGACTACGCGCCGCAGGGCAAGAGCCCGCTGGCCGCCGCCGAGGAGTGGGTCGAGACCGAGTGCCCGACGTGCGGCGGCCCGGCCCGGCGCGAGACCGACACCATGGACACCTTCGTCGACTCTTCCTGGTACTTCATCCGCTACCTCGACTCGAAGAACCAGGAGGCGGCCTGGGATCGTTCGGCCGCCGACCACTGGCTGCCGGTCGACCAGTACATCGGCGGGGTCGAGCACGCGATCCTGCACCTGATGTACGCGCGCTTCTTCACCAAGGCGCTGGCCGACCTCGGGCACCTCGAGGTGCAGGAGCCGTTCGCCAACCTCTTCGCCCAGGGGATGATCACCCGCGACGGGGCGAAGATGTCGAAGTCGAAGGGCAACACGGTCAGCCCCGGGGAGTACGTCGAGCGCTACGGCGCCGACACCGCCCGCACCTACGTCTGCTTCATGGGCCCGCCTGAGCGTGGCGGCGACTGGTCCGACGAGGGGGTGGAGGGCGTCAACCGTTTCCTCTCCCGCCTCTGGCGACTCTGCGAGGAGGTCGAGGAGCGGACCGGCGCCGACGAGCCGGGGGCCGACGTGGCGGGCGCGGCGCGCGACCTGCTCGCCAAGGCGCACTGGGCGATCGACAAGTCGACCCGTGACTTCCAGCGCGGCTTCCAGTTCAACACCGCGATCTCGGCGGTGATGGAGCTGGTCAACGACGCCTACCGACTCAAGGACGGGCTATACGGCGACCCCGACGGCGACGCCGCCGTGCGTTTCGCCACCGCCACCGCGGCCTCGCTGATCTTCCCCTTCGCCCCCCACCTCGGCGGCGAGGTGTTCGAGCGCCTGCGCGGGGAGCGGGTCTGGGAGCAGCCCTGGCCCACGGCCGATCCGGCCCTGCTGGCGAGCGACACCGTGACCCTGATCGTCCAGGTCAACGGCAAGCTGCGCGACCGCATCGAGGCGCCGGCCGAAGCCTCTCAGGAGCGACTTCTGGAGCTTGCGCGAGCGAGCGAGAAGGTCAGCGCCCATCTCGACGGCAAAGAGGTCGTGAAGGAGATCGTCGTGCCTGGGAAGCTGGTTAACGTCGTGGTTCGCTGATGGCGGCCTCTCATCGCACCCGCCGGTTCTGGTAGAAAGCGCGCCGATGCTCGTCAGGCGTCTGGAGGACGCACCAGTAGAGGAGTGGCACCGTCTCAGCACCCACGTCTTGATGGACGCGGGCGAACTCGGCTCGCGCAACCTCTCCGTCACCTGGCTCTCGCTGCCGGCCGGGGCCGAACAGACGCTGGGCTCTCACCAGGAGGCCGAGCAGGCCTACGTCGTCGTCCGCGGCGCCGGCACGATGTCGGTTGCCGGCGATACCCAGCAGGTGGGGGAGGGCGACCTGATCCTGGTCCCGCCGGCGACCGAGCACTCGGTCGCCAACAACGGCGAGGTGGACTTCTCCTTCGTCTCGATCCAGTCGCCGCCCGTCGCCGCCGCCGAGCTCTACAGCGATCAGCTCGCCGAGGTCGCCGGCTACGACGATGACGACGACTTCGTTGACTGACTTTTAGCTGAGTCGTCTATCTGCGCGCGCCACGCGCGCGCCGAGTTGATCCAGGCTTCGGGCCATGCCCGAGCTGAGCCGAGCCCAGGTTGTCGTCTACGGCGCCATCGCCGTCGCTCTGCTGCTGGTCGGGGCGCGGGCGATCCGCTCGGAGGGCGGAGCGGAGCCGTCGTTCGCGGCGGGCTCGGGTGGTGGGACGTCGCCCTCCGGCAGCGGCTTCACGCTCAGCGGCCAGGCCTCCGACCTCGTCGTCGACGTCGCCGGTGCGGTCGAACGGCCCGGCGTCTACCGGCTCCCGGCCGGCAGCCGGGTCGAGGACGCGGTGAAGCGGGCCGGCGGTCCCAGTCCCAAGGCCGAGCTGGAAGCCGTCAACCGGGCGGCCCGGCTCGCCGACGGGCAGCAGGTGGTGGTGCCCGAACGGGGCCCGGCCGGGACGGCTCTCACCGGCGGGACCGGCGAAGACGAGGGGCCGATCAGCCTCGGCACCGCGACCGTCGAGCAGCTCGACACGATCGACGGCATCGGCCCGGTCACGGCCCAGGACATCGTCGACTTCCGCGACCAGCACGGTGGCCTTGCCTCGGTTGATCAGCTCGATCAGGTCTCGGGGATCGGCCCGGCGACGATGGAGTCGCTGCGGGCCCGCCTGCAGCCGTAGGTCACGCGGTGCGCTCTCCCCGGCTCTCGGCGCCGATCTTGCTCGCGATCGCCGTGCTGGTCGCGATCGCCCTGGGCCGCAGCGCCGAGATCCGCGAGCGTGCCTCCGACGGCCTCGGACGGGGGATGCCGCAGCGGGAGGCGGAGCTCGCCCGCGGCTTCGTGATCGGCGAAGACGAGGGGATCGACGCCGCGACCAAGGAAGACTTCCGCCGCGCCGGGCTCAGTCACCTGCTCGCGGTCAGCGGCCAGAACGTGACCCTGCTTGCGTTGCTGGCAATGCCGCTGATGGCGGCGCTCGGCATCCCACTGCGCGAGCGCCTGGTCTGGGTGCTCGGGCTGATCGTCATCTACGTGCCCCTGGCTGGGGCGGGGCCATCGATCCAGCGGGCCGGGGTGATGGGCGCGGTCGGGGTGGTGGCGACGCTGGCGGGGCGGCGGGCCTCGCGCCTGTACGCGCTGCTGCTTGCCTTCGGTGTGACCCTGGCGATCGACCCCGGCGTCGCCGCCGACATCGGTTGGCAGCTCAGCTTCGCCGCGGTCACCGGGATCTTCCTCCTGGCGTCGCCGTTGCGGCGGGCGATCGCGGCGCGGATCGGCTCCCCTGGCTGGCGCGGTGCCCTGGCCGAGGGCGCGGCGGTGACGATCGCCGCCACCCTGGCGACGGCGCCGCTGATCGCCTTCCACTTCGAAACGCTCTCGACCACGACCCTGGTCGCCAATCTCCTGGCGCTGCCGGCGGTGGCGCCGGCGATGTGGCTGGGGATGATCTCGGCTGCCGCGGCCCAGGTTCCCGGGCTGCCGGTCGAGGCGTTGAACTGGCTCAACGCGCTCCTGCTCGGCTATGTCGCTCAGGTCGCAGCCTGGTGCGGGCGGCCGAGCTGGGCCGAGGTTCACGTCCGGCTCGGTGGCGCCGAGCTCGCTGGCACCTACCTGGCGCTCGCCGCGGTCGCCATGGCTGTGGTCCGCCTGGCCCGACGCCGTCGCCTGGCCGCCCTTAGGCGACCTGCCGAAAAGCCGGCGGGCAGAAGGCCGACCAGGTGGGTCTTGGATGGCGTCTCGGCCCGTCGGCGGCTGTCGCGGGTGGCGGCGGTCGGACTTGCGGTGGTTGCTCTGGGGTGGGTGGCGACGGACCGTGGGGGCTCCTCGCCTCCGACGATCTCCGGGTTGAGGGTCGAGGTGCTCGATATCGGCCAGGGAGACGCGATCCTGCTTCAGCCCGCCGCCGCCGAGCCGATCCTGGTCGATGGTGGGCCGCCCGGTGACGACTTAGTGGGGAAGCTGGAGGCGGCTGGTGTGGAGCGGCTCGGTGCGGTCGTCGTCACCCACGATGAGTCCGACCATGTGGGCGGAGTGGAAGAGCTGCTCGGTCGCTTCCCGGTCGCCCGGTTTGTCTACGCGCGCGTGGGCAGGCACCTGCTGGAGGAGGCCAGGGTCGCCGGCGCCGAGCCGGTGCGGGCGGCGGTGGGGAGCGGGCTGCGTTCTGGCGACCTGAGCCTGCAGGTGCTCTGGCCGCCTCGGGAGCTGCTGAGCGGGCCAATGCCCGATGCCGACCCAAATCGGCTCGCGCTGGTCCTCCTGGCCCGTTGGCGAGGCTTCACGATGCTGCTCACCGCCGATGCCGAGGCCGAGGCGGTGCCGATCGATCCCGGCCCGATCGACGTCCTCAAGGTCGCCCACCACGGCAGCGACGACGCCGGGCTCGGCGCACTGCTCGATCGCACCCGGCCGCGACTGGCGGTGATCTCGGTCGGGGCGGACAACTCCTACGGACACCCGACCGCGGCGACCCTGGCGACGCTCGCCGCGCACGGCGTACGCACCCTCCGCACCGATCGGGACGGCACGATCGAGATCGACGTCGACCGTGGCGCGGTCACGGTTGCCACGGACGGCTGAGGCGCCGCCAGGCCGTCGCCTAGACTCGATCCCGTGGCCGAGGAGATGCGAGCGCTGTACCTGATCGCCGGAACGGACGGGGCGAAGATCGACGCCACGCGGGCGCGGCTGCGGGCGCGGGCCGAACGCGAGGCCGGGGGGGACGCGCTGGAGGTCTTCGAGCCCGGCGAGGGCAGGGGGATGCCCGACCATGAGGCCCTGCTGCAGTCGATCCCAGCGATGTCGCTGATGGAATCGCGCCGCTACCTGCTGGCCGACGGGGTCGAGCGCTGGCGCGATCGCCAGCTCGAGGCGGTCGCCCAGGCGGTCGCCGACCTGCCGCCCGATCTCACCCTGGTCCTGATCGCCCGGGCGAAAGCGCCGCCGAAGCTGGTCAAAGCCGTAAAGGCGGCAAAGGGCGAGATCCACCAGTTCGAGGCGCCGAAAGCGCGTGAGCTGCCGCGGCTGCTGGTCGCCGACGCCCAGCGGCTCGGTTTCCGCCTCGAGCCCGCGGCCGCCCGGGTCCTGGTCGACCGCATGGGGGCGAACCCGGTGCGGTTGCAGAACGAGCTCGAGCGCCTGGCGCTCTGGGCCGGAGATGCGGGCGAAGTGACAGCCGCCGACCTCGAAGCGATGATCGCCGACACCTCCGAGGCCGCCGTCTGGTCGCTCGCGGATGCCCTGCTCGAACGCGATGCCGCCACCGCGCTGCGGATCGGCGAGCAGCTGATCGACCAGGGCGAGAACGTGACCGGCCTGATCTACGGCCTCGCCTCGCGCCTGCGCGGTGCCTGCGCCGCCGCCGGTCAGCTGGCCGAGGGAATCCCGCCCAACCAGGTCGAATCGTCGCTGAAGATGCACCCCTACGCCGCCAAGCAGCTGATCGCCCGCCTGCGCGACGCCGACGTCGCCGACCTACGCATGGCCACTGAGGCGCTCGCCGATCTGGAGCTCTGGTGCCGCGGCGGCGCCGACTATGGCGACGAGCTGGCGCTGACCCTCGCCTTGCGGCGAGCGGCGGGCGCTACGGCTGCGGCCTGACTACTTGGCGGCGGCGGAAGCGGCGATGCGGGCTGCTTTTGACTTCTTGCGGGCGCCCGTGTTCTTGTGCATGGCGCCCTTCTGCACGGCCTTGTCGATCTTCGAGACGAGATCGCGCTCCTCGTTGCCGATCGCGGCGGCGTCGCCACCCTCGACGGCGCTCTCGAGCCGGCGGAAGTGGGTCTTGACCGTGCTGGTGAGCAGCCGGTTCTCCGAGCGCTCGCGCTCGCTGCGTAGGATCCGCTTCTTCTGTGAGGCTATGTTGGCCATGAGTCAAGTGCCCGGGCTGACGAGGTGCCAGCCCCAAGCGGCCGCCGACTATAGCGACTAGGAACCAGCTTGGAGACGCCCAAGGCACCCGACACACCCGGAGACGACGAGCGGGCGGCTATCGACGCCGACGCGGCGCTGCGCGAGGCCGAGGCTTTCGACCCCGGCGAGGAACTGTCCGGCAGTCCCGCGCCGGGCGGCCGGGCGGGCCGGATCGCCCGCTCGACCGCCTTCTTCTCGATCGCCACCGCCGCTTCGCGGGTGGCAGGCCTCGGCCGCGAAGTGGTCGCCGCCGGCTTCTACGGGATCAACGGCCCGATGTCGGCCTTCACGATCGCCTTCCAGGTGCCGAACCTGGTCCGCGCCCTCTTCGCCGACGCCGCCCTGCAGCCGGCCTTCGTCCCGATCTTCACCGAACTGGTCGGCAAGAAGCAGTACAAGGAGGCCTTCCGGCTTGCTTCCACCCTGCTGCTGCTGGTGACGATGGTGCTGGGGGTCATCACCGCCCTCTTCGTCCTCCTCGCGCCGGTCCTGATGCCGATCTTCGCGCCGGGCTTCAGGGATCAGCCTGAGCTCCTCGACCTCACGGTCACCCTCTCCCAGGTGATGTTCCCGATCCTGATCCTGCTCGGGATCAGCGGGGTCGTCGTCGGCATCCTCAACAGCTACGACCGCTTCGGCGCCTTCGCGATCTCGCCGCTGTTCTGGAACCTGACGATCATCGTCGTCCTCGTCGTGCTGGAGCCGATGTTCCACGGCCAGAACAAGATCTACGCCTACGCGATCGGGATCCTCGTCGGCACCCTGGTACAGCTGCTGATCCCGGCCTGGGACCTGCGCCACACGCCCTTCCGTTTCACCTTCAGCTTCGACTGGCACCACCCGGGCCTGCGGCGGGTGCTGTGGCTGATGCTGCCGGTGACGATCAGCCTCGGCCTGATCAACTTCAACCTGCTGATCAACAGCTTCTTCGGCAGCCTCGTCTCCAACCAGGCGCCGGCGGCGATCGACAAAGCCTTCCGCATCTACCAGCTGCCGCAGGGGATCTTCTCGGTCGCGATCGCGACCGTGCTCTTTCCGACCCTGGCCCGCTTCGCCAACGCCGGCGAGATCGACAACCTGCGGGCGACGATGGCCAACGGGATGCGCCAGATCCTCTTCGTCCTGCTGCCGGCGGCGGCCGCGATCCTGGCCCTCTCGGACCCGATGATCCGGCTCGTCTACCAGCGCGGGGAGTTCAACCCGGCGGAGACGGCGGTGGTGGCGACGGCGCTCTTCTGGTTCGCCTTCTCGCTGCCGACCAACGGGCTCTACCTGCTGCAGACGCGCACCTTCTTCAGCCTCCAGCGCCCCTGGCAGGCGACCGCCCTGGCGGTGATCGACCTCGTCATCTCCGCCGTCGCGGCGCTGGTGCTGTACAAGCCCTTCGGGGTCGGCGGCATCGTCGCCGGCACCGGCATCGGCACCAGCGCCGCGGTCGTCGCCCAGGCGGTGATCCTGCGCCGCGAGTTCGGGGGTCTCGAGCTCGGCCGCCTGTTCTCGACCGCGAGCCGGATCACCGTCGCCTCCGCCGCCCTCG
>CAWCIS010000016.1:0-56895 GCA_963795625.1 uncultured Solirubrobacterales bacterium
CTCATCCCACCACAGAGGCTCGCGGGAGGAGATGACATGCACGCCACAATGGAGCGTGCGGAGAAATGTCCTCAACCATGGAGATCGCTTGGCGATCGTGGTGGCTTTCTGCTTCTCGTAGCCATCGTAAAAAGCGATCAGCTCCTCGTTTGGATCGAGCACACGCATGATGTCCAGGCCGAGGAACTCGGGAAGTCGCCGCAGGATCTCCTCCGGGGTGTCGCGGAGCTGATCGATGACTTCGAACTCTTCGCCGTCATACCGGCTGGCCTTCGCCCATCTCGTCTTCGCGTGTTGGAAGAGGTCGAATCCAAAGGTGAGCGGGAGGGGAAGCCCAGCAGCTTTGCCGCCTTCCTGCAGGAACCGGACCGGGATCGAGTTGGCAAGTGGGTTGGACGCCTCCAGTCGCAGTGGCTGGCCGGTCTCCTTCCAATAGGTGAGAAGCGCGGTGTCGTGCAGGAGGCAGTCGAATCCGAGCCTGTTACGGATCCGCAGCAGTGGTCCCGCCTCCGATGAAACCGCCTCCGCCCCGAGCGGCACCCAGATCACCCGCCCGGGCGAGGAAGCGCGTTCCAGGGCGGAGTCACGGAGCTCCTGGAGCAGGCGGGTCTTGCCCGCCCCGCCGGGCCCGACCACTTCGAGCACCGAGAAATGGTCCGGCCGCCGGATCAGCGCCGAGACCTGGGCGACCCCCTCCTGGAGCTGCGTCTCGCGGTTGAAGAATCGCGACGACTCGGAAACGGTGACCCGCGCAGCACTACGAGACACACTCGCCCTTTCTCGCGAAGGCACGTAGGATAATTCCTAGTTATCCAGCCTCGACGAGTCTCCCGAGGACATCGGCCTCCGAAACGACGCGCTTCAGCGCCCGATCGGAGACGTGGGTGTAGATCTCTGTGGTGCTAAGGCTCGCGTGGCCAAGTAGGCGCTGGATGTAGCGAATGTCCACGCCGGCCTCGATGAGTTGTGTGGCCGCGGTATGGCGCAGCATGTGTGGTGTCACCCGCTGAGCGATACCGGCGGCGGTGGCGGCCTTGGCGAAGTCTCGAGCGCATCGCAGCCGTCGTCAGCGGCTCGTAATGCAGATTGAAGAGGAGGCGGGAGTGGGGGAGATCGAGTTTGGCGCGTGCTTGGAGATAGGACTCGGTCAGGCCGGTGATCCAGTCGTTGGTCAGGAAGACCTGCCGCTCACGGCGCCCCTTGCCTACCAGTCGAATCGCCCGGCCGGACAGGTCGACGTCCTGGTGTCGGAAGCCGACGACCTCGTGCACCCGAACGCCGGTGGCCACCATCAAGGTGACGGCGAGGAGTGTCGTGGACTCGTGGGGCCTGTACTCGACGAGTTGTGCGTGGGTCGGGCCGGAGCTCATGCCCGCGGTCCGCTTCAGGAAAGCCAGCAGCCGATCGAGTTCCGCCGGGGGTAGAACTCGCGGTAGTCGGCGGCCGCGTTCCGCCGCGACGCTAGCGCCGATCCAGGGGTCGTTGCCGATCAGGCCCTGCGCGAGAAGCCATCGGGAGAACCCGCGAAGCGCAGAAGCCCGGCGTCTCAGCGAGGCGGGGGAGAGACCCGAGGCCCTCTGGGTTTCCAGAAACCCCACGAGGGCAGATCGATCCAGTTCATCGACGAGGGTTTCGGTGCCGACGGAAGCCTCGAAGCTCGAGAGGTCCCCCTGGTAGGCGCGGAGGGTATGCGGGGACAGGTCTCTGGTCGCAAACAGCCAGCGGACATAAGCCTCCCGCGCCTGGCCGAACCGCATCCGCCTCCCTTGCTTGGTCGATAGAAAACTCGCGTGTCAAATCGACGGGAAGATCCTCACCCCCGATTTCCGGGAGATTGGCTGCATTCAAGGGCGGATCAGTTCTCAAGATCGTGCCGATTTCTCAGAGCCCACGGCCCCGATAACGCGAAAACCCCGCTGTAGCGGGGCTTTCGTCATGCGGCTGAATGGAGTCGAACCATCACGGGTGTTTCCACCCACAAGGCCCTCAACCTCGGTATTGGGGGTGATCTGAGTTCCATTCAGTGTTCTCGGGTCATCTGAGGTGACCAACGTTAGCGAAAACAGTGTCCGCGAACTGTCCGCAGAATTTGCCGCCAAGACTGGACGTATCGACGGCATGCTCGCTTTGCTCACGACACCACAGCTAAAACAGATTCGAACGGGCGACCTCATGGGTGCGATCCAAGGCATCTCGCTATGCCTACCGCTTCAATAAACGGCGAATCTGCAGGGAGATTCGACGCTCGCACGGATCTATCGCTCGCGCGATTCTCGCGCAAAATATGCGCGGATATGAGGCGATGTGATCCGAGTCGGGAACTCCTGGCGAGGAGTTCCCGAAACCGCGGGAGGCCGGTTCAAGCTCGCAGACCTCTTGGCGCGATTTCTGGGAGAGAGGGCCTGAGTGAGAGAGGCGGCTGGAAACCTCGTGGCGGTCACGTTCGTCGCTGCCTCCGTGGGGCCGGCAGGCCATTCAGCCTGCGGTCAGCGTGCTTCCCTGAAGCTTCGTCGCAGTTCCTGGTCCGTCTCCGATCCGGCGAGCCAAACGCCCATCTCCGAGAGGGAGATCAGGGGGTCGGGTGGAGGCTCCTGCTCGGCGTATTTCGCGACCTCGGTCGCCAGCGAGGGCAGCCTGTCGAGTTGGTCCGTGTTCGCGGTGTCCGCCTCGGGCGGCGATAGGTCCAGCGCGGCGTCCGCTAGCTCACGCGCCCAGCCGGGTGGCTCCGCGCGCGCGTATTCCGAATCCGTCCAGCCCGACCGGCGCAGGGTCGAGCGCACACGAGGCGCCCAGGTACGACGGAGGAAGGCCGGGGTCGTGTTCAGTTCGAGCAGCAGCGCCTGATTGCCGAAGAGGGTCACCAGATTGGCCGCCGCCGCTGAGTGCAGCAGCCAGATCGCGTGATTGACGGCAACTCCTTCCCCTTTGCCCACCCGCAGGATCGCCCCGGCCAGCCGCAGTAGGACTTCCCGGAACGCGCCGTTCAGGTCCCGGGACCCGGCGGTGCCGAGCCGCTTGCCACCCGGCTGCCTTCCCGCCCGCAGATAGGCCCGCTTCGTCGCCTCCCATTCCTGCCGGGCTTCGTGCATCGCGGCCAGCAAGAGGTTCGCGCGCCGGTTCCCGACGGCGATGTCGTCGAGGCCTTCCAGGACCTCGGCGCCGGCCCCCAGACGGTCCACGCGCTCGCGGCTGACCGCCTCGTCCGATCCGGGCTCCCGCTCTGCCCATCGCAGGAGGGCGTCGCGCGGGAGCAGGGCCCGGACGGCGCCGCGGGAGGGTGCCGCTTGGCTGGGATCGGAGGGAAGACGAAACCAGATCCGGTTCCACTCGTCCCGGCGCACCTGGGATTTACCGGTGAGCGACTCGTCTGGCGGTTCCCCGGGCTCTTTCTCCAACGCAAGCCGTGGCCATTGCAGCAGCTGCTCGTGGGGGCATTCGCCGGTCCGCGCGAGCAGGTCGATGTTCACCCATCTTCCGCCGTCGACTTCGATGGCATCGAGACCTTCGATTCCGATCGCGGCCAAATCGGCAGCGGTCGCCGCCATGACCGTAAGCAGTTCTTCCGCCGTTTTGCTGGGTTGGGCGACCACCGGCGTCAGGCTACGGACGGGTGGCGGCGCCCATCCCAGGCCGCCGCGGGCAAGCCCAGCGCGCAGTTCCGCGTCCGCCTCGGGTGACCACATCGGCCGCCGCAGGCCGTCGAGCAAACCGACCAGCAGGCCCGCCTCGAGAGGACCAACTTTTCCGCTCGGGTCGAGCGACTTGAGCAGATCCTTCGTGGTTACGCGCGCCTGTGCGAATTCCGGTCCGGGCGAGGTCGCCACCCCGGCCCGCCAGATCACCTTCCCACCCAGCGAGCCCACCTGGGAAGGTTCGATTCTCTGTCCCGACCGCAGGCTGACCACCGGTTCGCGACCCCAGGTCAGGTGGGCGACGAGAGCCCGGTTGAGGAGAAAGCTGGCGCCGCTCAGAGGCCGCGGTGAATGGACGGTCACGACGCGCCGCTGCCGGCGTCCAAGCAGGTCGAACAGAGCGCCGATCAGCGGTGATCTCACCTCTTCTTCCGAGGGGGTCGCGCATTCGCTGGGATTGCCCTGCGCTTCCAGGTCCCTGGCGTGCAGCCGGTCGACGTCCTTCAGCGGCAGCCACTCGCAGAGCTCTTCGATCGCGGCATGCCCGAAGCGGTCGATGAGCATCATCAGGATCTCGGTCAGGGCCCCGTCCCCATCGCCGACGACATGGACGTCGCCCTGTAGTTCGTCGAGCCCCTCGAGGGCATGCCAGTACGTCCCACCGAGCGTCCCCTCGATCTTGGTCTCGAGGGGAAAGCCGGTGGCGACGAGGACGAGGTCGAACTCGCGGTGCTCGCTCCAGGGGGAGTGGAGGTGACGGAGGTCCACCCGGGCAACGCTCCCCTGCGATCCGATCTTGGAGACGAGCGTGCAGAATTCGATCGGAAACGGCGCGCAGCCGGCCAGGATCTGCTCGCGAACGTCCGCCGCGTATTCGGCCCTCCAATCGGCGACCGGTAGTTCGGACTGGCTGTCCCGCCATCCCGCCTCCGGCCAGTGAAAGAGGCGAGGGTGCAGGAATCGCCCATATGACCAGCGCTGGGCGTGGATCGGGCTGGCCGTCTTCTCGAAGACGGTGAGATTGTCATCGGGAACGCCGAGTGCCGACAGCGCCGTCGCCGCGGTCAAGCCGGCCGCGCCCGCGCCGACGACGGCGATCCTCTTGCGGGTCAGGTCGGACTCGCGCTCCCGCAGGGCGCACACGAGGTTGATCGCCCTGCACTGTTGGGAGTAGATGGTCAGACGGGCCTCCCGGGGACCGCCGATCACATACACGGGGCCGCCCGTTCTCGATCGGGTGATCTCGGTGTAGATCCGGGGCTCGCTTATCCACCGCCCCCTCCTCGCCGAGCGCTGGGAGGGTTCGCCCATTACTCCGGCTGCTCCGGAAGGACGAGCGCCGGCTCGGTCGCGTGCAGGGCGATCGACGCGGCGCCGCTGGCGGTGATGTGACGCCTGGGTACGGCGTCGGCGCGGGTTCCGAGCTGGATCGTCGCCTCGGGATCGCCGATCAGGCATCCCAGCTCGGCGCAACCGTTGACCACCGCTTTGCGGAAGGAGTCCCCGGCCTCCGAGAGCTTGCCGCAGACGAGGATCCGCTCCGGGTTGAACACCTGTAGCAGCGAGTGCGCGGCGCGCCCGATCAACGTCCCTGAATCGCTCAGGGCCGCGGCGCAGCGCTCGTCGTCCGCTCTTGCCTTCTGGATCAGTTCCCCGACCTGCTGGTTGAGGGAGTCGCCGGGCAGGGACAGGCCGGAAAGCTCCAGCCGTGTCACCAGGGCCTGCCCCCCGGCGTAGGCCTCGACGTGGCCGGGCTGGTGGCACCGGCACTCGCCCAGGTCGGAGAGGGGCACCAGGCCCGCTTCCTCGCCGGCGGTCACGCCGTCGATCGAGACCCTGCAGTGACCGATCTCCGCCGCTCCCTGGCCCTTCCTGCCCGAGAGGATCTTGCCGCCGACCATCACTCCCGCCCCGACACCGGCCGAGACCTTGATCGCGACGAAGTCCGAGAGGTTGAGCCCCTGTCCCCAGCGGCCCTCGCCGCAGGCGACGGCGTCGGCATCGTTGACGACGAACGGCTCGAGTGTTTCCCCGAAGCCCGCCTCCCTGGTGGCGTTCAGGGTCAGCGGCCGGAGGTCGTGTTTGTGGAAGGTCGGCAGGACGCTCGAGCTCAGGGTCCGGCCGCCGATCGCGTCGATCGGCCCGGGAACGCTGAGCGCGACGGTGCGGAAGCAGGCCTCGGGCGGAAGTTCCTCCCTGGCTTCGGCGAGGAGTTCGGAGACGACCTCGAAGGTCCGGTCGCGGGTGCTCTCCTCGACCATGTGCTCCCGTTCCTTGACGGCGACGAGCCAGCCGTTCGGGTCCGTGCATCCCAGGGTGACGTGGGCGAAGCCGATGTCGATGCCGATCGCCCCGCCCGCCTTCCAGCCCAGCGCGTAGACGTAAGGATGCGGTCCGTTGCCCCGCACCTGGTTCTTGAAGGTCTCCGGCACCCGCGCTTCTTTCAGGGCCGTGCGACTGATCGCGTCGTTGCCGTTCAGTTCGCGTACCACTGACACCGCGGAGTTGATCGCCGTTCTCTGGACTTCGAGATCGTCCTTGAGCTGTGAGACGACCCGCGGGCCCCACTCGTTCAGCGTCTCGATCAGAAGCTGCGCCTTGCTTCCACGCTTTCTCCCCTGTCTCGCGGGCATCCGGGCACACTATCGGGCGTTTTCGTAAACAGAACAGTCCCGAAAACGGGTGGTTCCGGCCCCAACCACACCACGTAGTCCGTCCGTCTAAGTTGAAGTTGGACTAAAAGCCAAACTGTCCGTGCGGTGCGCGAAGTGCCGGGTCCCACGCCAATGAGTTCCCGGCCTCCGCTTCCGCGGGGCAAGGAGGAAGAGGATGGGCTCCACCACCAACCGTGCCCGCGGCATCCGCGCGAGTGTAACCCGACCTCGGGTCGAATCAAACACCACCCGGAACGGGGGGTCGTGAAGGCAGGTCGACATGTCGCCTTCTGAGTCCTCTCGTCAGTGGCTCCTCGTCTCGATCGAAGACTTCCTGCGGACGCTGCCACGTGAGAGCCGCCAGCAACTCGGTCCCGCATCCAGTTACCTGGAGCCCCTGCGGCGGGCGCTCGAGCGGGCCGGGCACGATGGGGGCTCGCCGGGGGAGAGATCGAAGGCATTGGTCGAGGAGCGGATGTCCGCGATCGCTTTCAAAGCACTGCTCCATCCCGACGGGCCGATGGACGACCCCTGGGTGATCGATCAGGCCGCCGCCCTCTGCGAGGAGGTGCTGCGGTCGCGCGCTCGGACCTTCGACCAGCACTACGGAGAGCTCGTCGAGGCATCGGCCGCGAAGGCGATCGGCTGGTTCTCGCTGATCGAGCTCTCCAGGCAGATGTGGAGCGGCGAGGAGATCGAGAACCCGCACGGGTACCTGCGGCGGATCATCGAAGGCGATGTCGGGAGGTTGTTCGAGGCCGCGATCCGCCAGGGGCATCCCGGGGCCGCCGGGTTCCGCCGGATCGTCAAGAAGGAGGAGAAGCGCCTGCGGCAGGAGCAGCCCGATCTGGACGCGCTCGAGCGGCGAGCGCTGGCGGGGCGGCTGGCGCGCGAGCACCTCGGCCGCTTCTACAACTTCCTCGAGCGGGCTGGCGAGGAGTCGTTCGACTCGATCGTCGACGGGGAGGCGACGATCCCCGAGCTGGTGTCGAGCGACCGCAGCGTCGAGGAGGTCGACCGGTTGGTCGCGGATCCGGATCGCTACACCGACACCGACCGCGATGCCTGGGCCAGGCTCAAGGCCGCCGGCTTCCGCGGTGCCGACGTCGACTGGACCGGTGCCTGTTCGCGCCGCACCGGATCACAGCGCCTCCAGGCCCTCTTCCGGAAGCTTCGCCGGGACCTCGAGGACTGGCGCTAGGGGCCGAGCAGCCGCCTCCGCTCGATCCGCTGGGCCAGCGCCTGTTCGAGGACTTCGCGCCTGCGGGAAGAGGCCGGCTCCCCGGCCACCTGGGAGATCAGCCGCAGGTCGTACTCGTCGAGCTCGGCGGCGACGGCGGCGCCGGCGATGCCGAGCGCGGGGTCGCCGCTCGCCGGCGCCTCGCCGGGCTCGCGGATCAGTGCCTGGGCCAGAGCGACTGCCTCATGAGAGGGCGCACGGATGAGCGGCGGCATGCACCGAAGTGTGGCAGCGGGCGCAGCGGCAGAAAACGGCTTCTAGCCGCTTGTCCTACTGCATCGAGGGATCTTCAGGCTGGCCTGGTCCGCCGTTGCGGCCCGGAGTGCCTCCGCTCGCCTGCCAGAACATCTTTTGGCGCTCCAGGTAGCGATCGGCCAGCTCGGGAACCATCTCGAGCATCCGCCCGCGGAGCTCGGGGACCAGCTGGTCGCTCACCTCCCGCTCCAGGTCGGCGATCCGGCGCAGCCGCTCCGCGATCGCCTCGCCGTGGAGCTTCGCGTGAATCTGGGCCTCCCGGATGTTGCTCGCGATCTCGATCTGGCGCAGCTCGTCGCGCGCGTTTTCCCCGAGCATCCGCCGTGCGACCTGGCGCTCGTCCCGGTCCTCCTGGATCAACTCGTATCGCGACGGCCGGCCGAGCAGGCTGAGGGTCTTGAACATCACCGGCACGCAGTCGATTGCGAGGATGAACAGCCCCAGGAGGATCGCGATGTACCGCATGCTGGCGTGCTCGGAAACCAGCGTCGCCAGCGCGTCGACCTGGTCGAGCAGGCCGATCTCCGCTTGGTAGGCGCCTTCGATCTTCTCGCGTTCGCGTTTGTAGGCGGCGTTCTGGAGGTCGAGTTCGGACTCCACGTCGGCGAGCTGTTCCCGCGCGTAGCCCTTCGTCTGACGCTCGCCGGATCCGGCTTCACGCAGCAGCCGGGTCCGCAGCTGGTCGAGCTGAGCGCTGGTCGCCGCCACTTCGCCGGCGCGGGCGCTGGCCTGCGACTGCTTGGCCCGGTAGGCGGGCCCGGCGCCGACGTGCTCGGTGCCGCAGGTTCCGTCCATCTCGCAGTTCGCCCTGTTCTGGGCGGCGTTCAGCCGCTTCTGCTCGCCGCTCAGCTGGCGCTGCAGGCGGGCGTAGTCGGGGCTTTCGGAGAGGACGGAGCTGGCCAGGCTCGAGCTCAGCGACGCCTCCAGATCTTCGCGTTCACCGTCAAGCTTCTCGATCTGGGCGAACTGGGTGTGAAGCGCCTGCTTGGCCTTGGCCTGGTCGGCCTGCCGTTCTTCGGTGGCCTTGGTCGTCACCTCGCCATGGAAGACCGTGAGCAGGGTCGGGGTCGAGATCACGAGGCCGAGGATCAGGGCGAGGCAGAGGCGGGGAAGTGCGAGCAGCACGGTCCGCGAGGGGGTTGCCTGGCGCCGTATCGTCAGCAGCAGCCAGCGGTCGAGGTTCATGATCGCCAGCGCCCAGAAGACGCCGGCCGGTAGCGACAGCACCAGGGGGAGGTGGAGCCAGTCGTGGGTCGCCGCGGTGCCGGCGATCAACGCCAGCAGCGAGGTCACCAGGACGGTGCCCCCGAGCGCGCTGATCCGAGTTCGTTCGCTCGGGCACTCGGCGACTACCTCCTCGTCACCGCCGCCCAGCCAGAAAAGCAATTCACTCATCTCGACCGCCTCCTCGTCTTCGTTGGCCTCTGCATTACCTGTGTGTCCCGAGCGCCAGAAGTCAGCGGACCGGTTGGAAGAAGAGCTCGCCGGGGCCGCCGGCCAGCCGGATCGCCCCGTGCCCGGCGCCGCCGACCTCGATCACGTCTCCCGGTCGCGCCCCGATCTGCTTGAGGGTCAGGCGGCTGCGTGGGTCGGTTGCCACCAGGCCGCCGTCGATCAGGTCGGGGCTGGGGATCTGCTCCGCGGCCCGCGGCCAGGGGCCGCCGCACTCCCGGCACCGGGGATCGCGTTGCCAGCGGTGGGTCGGCGCGCCGACCTCACAGGTCGCGTTGCAACCGGGCTCCGGGCAGTTCGCCCGCTCGACCACGACGTCCGGTGGATAGAGCGCGACGCCCTCTCCCAGCTCGCGCAGCGCCTCGGCGACCGTAGCTTCGACCGCGATCCCGGAGACCGCTGGCTCCTCGGAGAGCCGCCGGTGGCGTTCGGCGCAGGCGGGGTCCGGGCGCGGGCGGAAGATGTCGCTTTCGCCGCTGCGCAGGTCGAGCATCACCCGCCGCGGCGCGGGCTCGCGCCCGTGCAGAAGGCCGACGATCCCCTCGGCGCAGAGCGCGCCCAGGGCCGCCGCGCCGTTCTGGATCGCCGGGATGACGTTGTCGGCGTCGGCGTAGTGCGCGTACTGCTCGCATGAGAACGCGCCCGGGAGCGCCTCCCCCGCGCAGCTCCAGCACGGTGCCGACCCCGGGTCCTCCTCGACCGGATAGACCGTCATCCCGACCCGCGCTCCCGAGAACCCGCCGTCGACGATCGGGATCCCGAGGAGCATCGCGACCCGGGCCAGGTAGCTACGGGCGACGAGCGAGTCGACGCAGGCGGCGATCGCGTCGACCCCGTCGAAGGCCCCGAGACCGAGCTCCTCGATCCAGGTGTCGGCGACCAGGATCCTCGCCTCCTCGTCGACGTGGACCGCGCCGAGTTCGTGACCGACGCTGGTCGCCTTCGGCAGGCGCGCGCCGGGCGGGTAGGACCCCCGGCGGGGGTGCAGCGGCGAGCGGGTGCGGTTGTGGTCCTCGAAGACGTCGCCGTCGACTACGCGGAGCTCCCGCACTCCCGTCAGCGCCAGGTCGAGGGCGAGGTTCTGGCCGAGCGCCCCGGCACCGACGACGAGAACGCAGGAGCGCTCGAGGACACTCGGCTCGTAGCCGGCGCGGCGGGCACGGCTGTGGAGGTCCGGCGTGGCGGTGATCTGAGGCATTGGTCGCTCCTTTGCTGGACGGGATGGATGGTCAGTCGACGCAGAGGCAGTCGGCGCCCCGCTCGCACTCCGCGATCGGCCGCCCGCAGGCCAGCCCGATCGCGTCGGGCGAGCGCCGCACTTCGCCGGAGAAGCGAGGGGTCGCAGTGGACGCCGGTGAGAACCGTGGGCCGGCTCGCCGCGCCGGGGCGCCGGTCCCCCGCTGGGCGCCGGCGCCCGAGGTGGTGGAGATGCCCCGTCCCTGGAACCTGGGATGGTCGTTTCGCCGGACGGGCGCACGGGTCGAGCGCTCCCAGAGGATCAGTCCGGCGATCAGCGCGGCGATCAGGAGGACGGCGAGGACGATCACCTCCACAGCCCCCCGGGCGTCGTCGCCAGCCAGGCCAGCGCGAAGACGACGAGGATGATCGCTGCCACGATCAAGGTGGCAGCCACGTAAGGGTTCCAGCGCGGATCGAGGGTGGGGGGGCGCACTCTCGAAGATCCCCGGCGGGGCTTTCCCGGCCGATCCTTCTCCCGATTCTCCGGCGCCGCTGCCCGGACGCGGCGAGGGACACCCGCGGTCGCGGGGTCTGCCGGCTCCGATTCGGGCCCGGCGAAGACGCGGTAGCGCTCGCGGGGCTCGGCGAGGCCGGAGATCACCAGTCCGACCGAGGCCGGCTCCGTCCAGACGCTCTGCTCTTCGCGGTCGACACCCGAGAAATAGGCCTCGAAGCAGGGATGGGTGTGACCCCAACCCAGTGGTTTCAGCAGCGGGTCGTCCAACCACGCACGCTCGATCATCTGCTCGGCCCCCTCGGCGGTGATCGTCACCGTCGCGGGAGTTCCCACCACCTCGCCCGGCTCCGGGAGGACCAGTCTGGTGACGATCGCGCAGGCGTTCTCGCCGTCGCTGAAGAAGCCCCCGAAGAGCAAGCAGGCGGTCTCGACCGGGTGCTCGCTCCGCTCCAGGGCCGCAAGGTCCTCGATGACCCTCTTGGCGATGAAGATCCGGCGCCCGTCCGCGGTTCGGTGCTCGATGAACCGCGCCGGGTCGGGGGCTCGGCGCAGCAGCGGCAGCGCGGTTCTGCGGACGCTGCCGGTCATCCGCGGCGTCTCCCCCCGCACCCCGTCCTTCGTCAGGATCGCCATCAGCGCTCACCCGCCGGGGAGAAGCGTTTCCGGGCCGGCGCCGATGGGGCGCTGGCGCGGAACCGGCCGCTGGCCTGGGGCGCGGCGGTTCCGGCCGGCCGGAACCGGTCGGCTGCCGGGGCCGCCGCTCTGCCCGGACGGAAGACGCCGACCCGGCGGGCTTCCTCAGCGCGGATGCTCGGGAAGCGCAGGTCCGAGTTCAGCGGCTCGAACTTCATCTCGTCCCGCCAGTAGGCGACGGCCGCGCTGTTGTAACCGTGGTAAGTCGGGGTCGGCGGCGGCTCGTCGAAGTTGAGCAGTTTGCCGACGTGGATGACGTAGTCGACCAGCAGGGTGCGGTTTGGGGTCCAGAGGTGGTCGCCGTGACAGACCGGCACGTTGGCGGCGAAGTGCGGCGTCCAGGGGATGACGTCGCTGATCACCCAGGCGGTGGGCGCGGAGCGCGGATAGTCGCCGTTGGCGAGCGGCGCGACGTGCACCACGGTCGGCCCGTGGCGCACGCCCCGCGCCCGCAACGTGTCGAACTCGTAGGTGACGCGATAGTCGGTCGGTGGGTTGAGGTCACCGGGCGGGACGGGGTCGCGCCCGGCGCGGGCGTCTGCAGAACTGCGGTGTCCGGTCACCCGGATCGGGCAGTCGGCGGCGTCGAGCAGCTCGATCGTCCTCTGGTCGGTCCGCAGTCGCTCCACCCGCTCGGCCGGTGAAAGCGAGCGGGTCATCGAACCCGCGCTCCATGCGAGTCGCGGATGAACTCGATCTGGTCTCCGTCCTCGACCCCGCTCTGCTCGAGCCGCGAGCTCGGCGTGAGGTCGCTGTTGGTTTTCGGATGCAGGACTCGCCAGCGCTCTCCGGCGGCGAGCTGCGGCAGATAGCTCTCCTCGTTCAGGCCCGCGATCAACTCGCTGACCGAGAGATCGGGGGTGACGTCTGCCTCGTAGGGGTCGGCGACCTCCTTTGCCTTGCAGAAGATGTGGATCGTGTCCGTTTCTGCTGCGATCTGGGACATGTCTGCCTCCTTCGTAATTGCGGCTCGATTACGGGTTCTGGAGGGTCTGTGTTGCGACACGCCGAAAAAGTCAGCGACCAATTGAGGCTCGGCTTGACCGGAATTGCGACGCCAGCCCTTCAGGCCAGCGGCGGCAGCCGGGCCTGCGAGATTGACGCTGTCCCGACTCAGAGCGGGCAGACGCTGGCAAGTCGTAACGCGAGGAGCGGCTGACTCCGCGACGACGCTTTCCGTAACGCCTCTTATCGGGCGGTCTTTGGGTCGCCTGGCAACTGGTCAGCTGTCGAGGTCTAAAATACTCATCAAATGTCGAACGATCGAGCCAAGTCGAGTCCCTACGAGTTGCAGGCTCTCGACATGGGGGTGTATCAGTGGGGGTCGCTCATACCGCAGTTCAGGCTGCTTAGTCCTGCTAAGGCGCAGGATTTTCCGCGCAGCCTAGCCAGCCTGATAACCCGCAGCGGTAACTGGAAGAGTCCTGCCGAGTTTCGCATCTGGGCCTGCCTCAGCCATGAGCTGACGCACTACCTTCAGGATCTGACCACCGGGATCGGCCATCGGGACCACGTGACTCGCAATCGCCTGCGGCCGGAGATGCTCAGTCGGGTCCTGCCCCTCTGTGCAGTCGAGTTGGACTTCCCCGTTGCGGCCGTGGCCTCGGCGAATGTCTTCCCCGAGCCTCCACTCTCGACCCTCGTCGACGAAGCGCAGAAGTTGCACGCGGATCTGCGCGAAGAGCTGGTGATGGTGGTCGGAGATGCGGTTTCTCCGGCGCGTCGCACCGCCTTCGAGGTACGCGCTGCGCCCATGCTGGTCGCGGGGGGTCAGCCAGACAACTTCCAGGTGGAGTCCCTCTTGGAGGGCGAGGCTGCGGTGACCGTGATGCGGCAAGTCTTCCGCCTTGAACAGGCGACTGAGCGCCAGTGGGAGATCCTCGGGACGTACTCTTCCGCCTGGAACCCCGACGTGATGTCGCCTCAGTACGGCGGGCTGTTGTCCGAGGTGATGCCGGTGATGTGGCACCTGTTCGGCGAGGACCCTGAGAGCCTCTCGTCGGAGCAGCGTCGGGCGTTCTACGAAGTGGTGTGGACGCTGACCGGTCTGCTTACTGACATCGCCTGCGCGCATCCGTCGCGGGAGTTGCTAGCGAACCGGGGGGAGGACCGCTGCGAGTACGATCCCGGGCTGCGATTTCTGCGTCTACTGGCCGCCGTCGGCTCGATGTCCGAAACGGAACTGGGGGTGCTGATACCGGCGTCTGGGGCACACGACCTCGAGCGGGCGGAGGAGATTCTGCTCGCCCGTTGCGCTCACCCCTACATCCCAACGCGACTGGTCTACGAAGACTGGCTACCGCGGTTCGATGCTTTCGATACCGATGCCCCGGAAGGGACGCAGTGGGCAGAGAAGCTACGTGCGGATTGTTGCCGCATCCGCCTCGAGCAGCCCGGGGCGTTCATCGACAAGTCGCCCTTCAGCATTCTCGAGCACAAGCTTCCGTTCACGGTGCTCGGCCCTGGGGGCACCAGCTCGATCGGGCAGCGATGGGAGCATCTCGAACCGGACGCACTAGAAGATCGTCTCAAGGACCTCCTCGTTTACGACACCCAGCTCGGGGTTTTCGATTTCTTCTTCGAGACGGGACAGTTCGTCTGTCCACTTGCCGCCGCCGATGTATGCAGCAGCGCGATCGACGCTTGCCGGGAGGGGATGGAGCGAACCTCTACTTTTCCGTCGGCCCCCGGGTGCAAGGTGAGAGACTGGCTTGAGGGTTCGGGTGCCTACCTGGGAAGCGAAAATGGATGATCTGACCAGCTTCATCGCCGAGGAGGAAGGCGCGAGCCGCCAGGAGCTGCGCGAGGTGCTTGGCGGCACCGAGGGCGATGATGACCTCAAGTTTGTGGATCTTGCGATCCTCGCGTTTCTCGGTAGCCAGGTGGTGCTACCGATTCTCTGTTCCTTCGTCGAGCAGGAGTTGTGGGAGCGTTTCAAGCGAATCAGAACCGAGAAACAGGCCGCGGAGGCGCGTACCGAGCTACAGAGTTCAACTCTAGGTGAGGCCGTTGCCGACCGGGACACGGTGCTCGGCGAAATCATCGATGGCCTGACCGAAGAGGGCGTGCCGGCAAAAGACGCGGCTCGCATTGCCCAACAGCACTATCGGCGGGTGCAGGAAAGAATCCGAGTGGCCGGGACCTGAACCAAACGTTTGGGCTCGCCATCGGTTGCCTCTGGAGACCGGCAGATCGGCGCGCCTATCCGGTATGGCCCCATCACAGCGGGTTTAGACGACGTCTGTTGGTCTCCATAAGAGGGGGTTATCGGGCGTTGGGGGTGTCGCGCCCGTCCCTCAGCAGCTGGCGATGGAGGCAGCCGTTAATAACGCGCCTCGATCTAGGGAGTTATTAAAGAGAAACCGGCTATCTGTTAATGCGAGGGGCCGTTGCACGGCTTTGACCCTTGACCTCGGATCGTGCTCCCGAGCCCGGAGGGGAGATCGGATCGCCTCGGTGCAACCCGACTGGCCCGCCGCCGGCGCCAGCGTTGTTCTCCCCCACATGGGCCGCAATCGAACCGGGTGCCCGGCTGCTACCGGAAGGCAAGCTCGTCGATGAAACGCGAAACGATGGCGTCGAAGATCGGGTCGGCGCTCGCCGGCGTGTACTCGGGCGACCGGGTCAGGCAGATGACATCGAATGGCTCGGTGGCCTGATACTCGCGCCAGACGGCGGTGGTGAACGGCACCGCCGGATCGCGGCACTCGATGGTCGTGGGGCGGCTGGAGCCGCTCAGCCAGAAGCGCTCCCGCGTGCCAACCACCTGCAGGTGGTTGGCGTTGAGGTCGAAGTCCTGCATCACCACGCTCATCAGGTCACTCGGCCGGGCGCCGTCCGAGGACTCCGCGCAGGAGTTGGTGACGTAGGTCAGCCCGGATAGCCAGCCGCAGCCGAGCGCGAACATCAGCCAGTTGCCGTCGCTCACCGCATGGTTTCCCAGATCGAGCATCTGAGCCCGCGAGGTGGGTCGGTGCGCCTTGAGAATCCCGTAGCGGTCCTCGATCGGCTCGAATGCGAGCTCACCGATGAGGTAGGCATAGCTCGCGTCTCCCAGGCCGAGATCGGCATGGGCGTCGACATGGACCACCTCCAGCGGCTCGGTCATCCGCCCCGCCGCTATCGTCTCTCCCCAGAGGTAGAAGAGCTCATTGTGGTGCTCCACCGCGAACCCCGGCAGAGGCCCGTCGAGGCGGCATTGCTCGGTCAAGAAGGCGATCGCGTCCTCCAGTGGCCAGGGCGGGTACTCCTCGGGGTCGAGCCGCCGATCCGCGGAGTCGACCATGTGGGCGGCGCCGTGGAGGAAGAAGTCGAGATCCAGATCTAGCACTCGTACGATGATCAGGTCTCCATTGCGGCTAGGAGTAATAGGGACGGTGGCATTACCGGGGATCAGGAATCCAATTCCTACCGCAAGGCGGAGGCGATACGGCGGTGGAGCCAGGATATTGTCGAGAAATGCGGGAGGTACATCATTCGTTTCGGTGGGCTCGCCGACGCAGGTCATCGCCTACGACGAGTTGATGCGGTGGCGCGAGCGCGGATGTCCTGATGATCGAGGTCGCATTCGACGAGAGTGGCAATAGCGGCGAGAACCTCCTCGACCCTGCTCAGCCGATCTATACCCTGGCCTCGGTGGCACGACCGGAGGCGGAGGTAGCTGGCCCTGTCGCCGAGCTACTCGCAAGCAGCCCCTACGCCGAGCTCAAGTTCTCACGACTGCGGACGAGCGGGGAAGGGCGGCAGATCCTCGCGGTGATCTTTGAGTCGGGACTGCTCGATCCCCAGAGCGCCCGTGTCGTCCCCGTCGACAAGGACTGGATGGTCGCCGGAAAGATGGTCGATCTGCTTTGGGAGCCCGGGGCGGCAAGCACCCACTACTTCTACGCCTCGGGCATGCATCGCCAACTCGCCTCTGTCCTGCAGTGTCAAGGACCCGAGGAGGCGGGCGAGGAGATCTGGAGGCGCTGGCAGGAGGCATTCATCGCCGCCGTGCGCCGGCCGCAGCGAGAGGAGCGGATCACCGAGCTGGTTAGCGCCCTCGCCGCGGTGAAGGTCTCTGCAGCCGGCCAGCCAGTCGGCATCCTTTTCGAGCGCGTCCCGGATGAGGCGGTCTCGCTTGCCGAGCTGGTGGACGCTGGAAGGGATGCACTCGAGCCGGCGCTGACGGGCCTCGTCGAGCAACTGCACCACTGGTCCCAGCGCCTGCGCGAGCCGTTCCGAGTCGTCCACGATGACTCGAATGTTGTTCGGCGCTGGCACGAGTTGTTGCTGCGCTTCTCGAGCCGAGAGATCGAACCCACCGCTTTCGACGTTGGCGAAATTCGCTTCGAGTATCCGCTTTACGGAGAGGAGATCGAAACGGTCGATTCGCGCGACTGCGTAGCAGTGCAGTTGGCAGATGTCCTCTCGGGAGCTGTGATGTGGTGCCTTCGCGAACAGGTCCGAGGCGCAGGAGTGCCGCCGGAGTGGCAGCGTTGGGATCTCGGGCGCTTCATCGACCACTTTCAGGGCGCCGACGATTTCCTGCTCGGTCTGGTTGATCCGGCGGCCTCGCAAGAGCCGCCGCTACAGATCTGACCCAGCTGATCGCCTCCAGCCGCCGTTCATCCTCCCGTCGGAGTCGCTGAACCACCCTTTCTGGAATGCTCGGGCGGTGACGGACCTGAGCTTTCGCCGACTGTCGATGGCAGACCTCGATGAGGAGTCACTTCGCCGCCTTGTCGCTGAGGGGGAGTCTCTCTTTGTCGAGCGAGAGCAGCAAGAGCCGAAGGGCGGTTTCGGGCTCGCGATGGCATCGTTTGCAAACACGTTGGGTGGTTGGCTTCTAGTGGGCGTGGGGGATGAAGGGGCAATCAAAGGCTATGAGCCGGGGCCGGGAGACTTCACCGACAAGCTCCGCCACAAAGTGAGCCGCCAGGTTGACCCCCTCCCGCCGTTTGCGGCGGATGTCCGCGAGCTCGACGGTGCAAAGATCGGAGTGATCAGGGTGCTCGAGTCAGCCGACACGCCTCACATCGTGATTGGCGACGGCTCGGTTCCGATTCGAGAGCCAGGCGGGCTGCGTCGTATTCAGTCGCACGCCGAGTTGTTGGAGTTGGCGAAGCGCGGCGAGCAGGCACGCTGCGATGCTCGCGAGCGTCTGCACTCCCTGCCCTATGCTCTAAGCAAGATCGAGCCGGCTCCCGTCGAAACGAAAACCCTCGACCTGACGCCTGTCCCTCGCCAGTTCGTCGTTCGGCTCGCTCCCCTCACCCGACCGGAGGGATTCGCCGACCGACTCCTTGCGATCCAGTTTGGACGTGAAGCAAGGGAGGCCTCGCGGGAGTTATTCGATGCTCCGGCTCCACCCAACCCTGCCCATCGGATGAGCGAGGGCAGATTTGACCAGCGTGGGTTTACGTTCACGACCACGCAAGTGGGGACCGGGGGACGAACTTCGGTGATCGCCGATGCAAGGGGGGATCCTCGCCACCCGAATTGAGCTCCCCGATGCTCAGTCGACCACGATTCGGCCCGAGTTGCTCGAAGAGACGATCGGGTCGTTGCTCATGGCCGCTACCAAGCTCTTTCGAGGGCTCGGAGCACAGGGACGGGCAATTGGCCATGTCTTGGTTCGGGGCTTTGAAGGAGTCGGGCTTACGCATCAACGCGCTGGCAGTGGATTGGTGCCGAGCGATCACATCCAAATCGGCATTGAGGTGACTCTCCCACCCGACAAAGACGAGCTTTCTGAGGTGGCTCATCAAGCTGTCAACGAGCTTGCCCGCGCGGCTGGCCTGGAGGCGTGGCGGGACTTGCCGCGATAAGAACTCTCAGGCACCGTGAAGCGTTCCGCATTGGACCGGACTAGCCGGGATTGCCGGGTGGCCGAAGTTTGTTAGGAGCGACGCAACATGCCGGCAAGTCGGCGATCTGCCCAGGTGAGTTGCACGAGGTGTTCTGCGAGTTCAAGAATGGGTCGGCGCTTGCCCTCCTGCGGCTCGGGGTTCTCGAGCGCAAAGAGGGCGAGCCTTTCTGCGAATTCCGGCTTGGAGAGGTAGAACCGTGAGTCTTTCTCGGCGGCTTGGTCCAGTACGAGGGACGCTATGCCTTTCGTCTCTCCTTCTTGCTGGCCCCCCTCGAGATCGGCATGAAGCGCATCGGAATCTAAGACAAAGCCCTCAAGCCCGATCTCGGCTGCGAACTGCTCCGCCACACGACACAGCTCGCCGATGGTGAAGTTGTCGGCCTCGAAGTTGTCCTTCCATAGGACGAACTCTGGTGCGGTGCCCGGCGCCTGGCTCAGAGAATTGGCAGCGTCCAATGCGGCTCGCAGGGCGGTGCGCCGTGCCTCCGGATCTTTAATCTGCTTCGCAGCGCGAGCCGCTTCATCGCGGATCGCCTTGCGCTGCTTCTCGCCTGGACCCTCAATCACTTTGGCCCGCACCAGCGTCTGGATCAACTCTCCAGCGCGCCCCTCATTGTCGAAGACAAGCAGGAAGTAGTTGGCATAGCCGCGGAAGGACGTAAGCAGCAGCTCGGCGTTGCTGGGTATCTCCGAGCCTCCCATGTCCGTGACGGCAATCCCCAGCTTCTCGAAGGAGAACCCATAGCCCTCCTGGAGGATCAGCCGCAAGGCGGCGATCTCAGAAGCTCCCTCTCCGATCAGCTGCACCCGCCACGGATAGAGACCGTGTTCCTCTAGGAGGATGGGAAGGACAGCGTGGTTACCGCGGACATCGCGCGTTCTATAGCGGCGCAACTTCACCTCGGTGCCATTCACCCCCCGGTACTCGTCGACGTCGGGGAGAGGATCGCCGCCGGTGAGGCGCTGGTGCCAGCCACGCAGGATGCGCGCCGCGTCGTAGAAGTCGAGAGCACGCAGGGCATCACCCCGCAGGCGCTCGCGGCTTTGCCTAGAGACTTGGTCGAGAAGCTCGAGCAGGCCGCAGGCAGGGTCGATGTGAAGGCCGGCGTAGACGAGTTGCTCGTAGTCCTTCTCGAGTTGCCCGGCATCGACGCCGCACTCGGCCGCCAGGGCCTCGTAGTCGAGCGTTCGTGCCTGCTCGATCGCCCACTCGGCTGCGTCCTCGGTCAAGCCGGGTATCACCCCGCCGCTCCACCGGGTCCGTCCCGGCCCACCTCGCTGGCTCGGATAGAAGGCGTTTTGCACCCGCACCAGCAGGAGCTCCGCTCTCCGCCATCGCTCCGCCACGGCCCGCAGCTCCGCCAGCGGGAGCGGATCCGGTGCGGCGGCGATCTTTGCCCGGGCCTCATAGAAATCGTCGAGCCCTTCGCCCAGCCGACTCCACGCCACCGCCGGCGTCAGGTAGTCCTGCAAATCTGCCAGCCAGAAGAGTTGCCAGTGGTGGTAGAGAACCTGCGGCACGGCCTCCTGGCCGATGGCCTCTGCTTCCTCGGCCAGCTCGGGCCCAGGGCCGGTAGCCGACCTCTTCGCGCACCGCAAGGTCCCCGTCTGTCAGGCAGCCGAGCACGTCGTAGTGCCACATCCCATGACGGGCGTAGGCGACCGGGACGAGAAGCTCCTCCCGGTCGAGCGTCTCCCAGGGATCGCGATCGAAGAGGCCGAGATCTGACAGGCCGCGTGCTTTCGCCTCCTTGCGGAACTTGGCGACGTCGAGCAGGGGCAGTTGGACGAAGCACCACTCGCGCACAGCCCGGGAGAAGCTGAAATTCGCTGGCGTTCCCTCCATTGGTTGCCATTTTCCACCCCGCCCCACCCGGACGGTGATTGTTGCTTCACTGAACCCATGCGGGCAGGAATGACCGAGGCGAAGGGATCGGGCGGACAGAGCGAGGTCAGGTCGAAGTTCGAGTACCTCGGTTGGGCGGTCATGCCTAACCCAGATCACGACAACGGCACCGACTTCGTCGCCTCCCCCCGCGATGAGCGCCGCTTCGAGCTCGGTATGTACATGGGCGTTCAGGTCAAAACCGGGGACCGCAGCTACTTCAAGAGGCCCAAGAGGGACAAGAGCGGGGAGGTGACCGGTTGGTGGTATGTCGATGACGACGACACCGAGCTAGGCAACTGGGCCCGACTCCTGGCTCCCCAGCTCATCGTCCTCCATAACGAGGAGACGCACGACACCTATTGGGAGCACGTCACGCCCTCGGCGATCCGCTCCACCGGCAAAGGGTCGAAAATCTTCGTTCCAGCCTCGCAGACCGTCGACGCCGAGCATCAGGAGGACCTGCTGGCGGTGGCGGCGAGCTTCGGCTCGGTGCCCTCGCTAGAAGGAAGTTGGGGCGGCGACCTGGAGATCCCTCCGCCCGACAGGCTCCGGTTCGCCTTGCTGGCGCCACGGCTGATCGCTCCTCATCCCAACCTGGGCTCGGGAAGCCTGACGCCAGAGCAGGCGCTGGCAATGGTGGCCCAGATGCGGATCACCGAGCTGAACCGCTATGCCGAAGAGCAGGAGGGGGTCCCGGGTCTGGATGCCGCTCTGGAGGATGCGCAATGGAGGTGGCGCTTCGTGGGCGCCTTCTGGACGCGGATGTGGGAGAACGAGGATGTCCCCCTGCGAGAAGTCCTGCGCGAAACCGAGCGAAGTGAGGAGCGCGCGGTCGCAGCGGTCGCCCTGGCAAGCCTGGCGACCGGCGCCGGCAGGCCCGAGGATGCATTGGAGGTTCTGGAAGCAGAGATCGAACGCGACGAGGCGGCCACGGTCGATGACGCTTGGCTTCGGCTCCAGCGTTCCCGAGCTCTCGCCGAGCTTGGGAGGCGCGAGGAGGCTAAGGCTGAGGCGGAGGGGCTCGCGAACCTGCCCTCTTTGGCGCGCAAAGACGTCACCGCCACCGCGATCGCTGCATCGGCTGTCGCACTGGTCTTCAATCTCTCCCATTGGGAAGACCGAGATTTTCGGGAGCTGATCAAGGCCACCGACACCCCGACGGGCTGGTGGCGATCCCAAACGGTCAGGAACGGGCTGGCCGATGTCTTCGAGCGCAGCTTCGAGGACGACTGGGCTCACGACCCGCGCATGAAGTGGAGCAGCGAAGACGATGCCCACAATCGACTCTTCGCAGCCGCGGTCGAGGCGAGCCACTGTGGCGATCAAGCCGGCTGGCGTGGCCTCTGCGCGCTTGTCGGGCGGGACGAACTGCACCGCCTCGGCAAAGGCGCTGATCTCGATGCCCTCGCCTCTGGCCTTACCACGCTGAGGGTCGCTGGCGATGAGAAGGGCCTTAAGCTCGCCCTGCCTCACGTTCGCGCACAAGGCCCCTGCGAGGCGATTACGGTAGCTCTGGCTGGAGTTCGGCCCGAGCTCTCCACCCGCACCACCGCGCTTTCCGACCTGACCTTCGTCGAGCTCGGCGGTGATCTTGCCGACCCCGAGACGGCCGAGCGGCTGGCCTCCTGGCTACTGCGGGCGATCGAGGACCCCGGGGAGTTCGTTGCCAGGACTGCACCGCACTACCTGGTGGACTTGCAGCTGGTGGATGCCTTGGCGGGCATTACCGCGGCCACCGAGAGGGAGACCCAGCGCCACGTCTTGGAGCGTGTGTTCGAGCTCGAACCGCTTGGGGAGAACCAGTTGGTCGAAGACGCCTGGTCGAGAGTGGTCAGCGCTGTGTCGGCCGACACCTGGGACGACTCCGTGGTCGCGGCGGCCCGCGAGGCGAGTGAGCGTCACGATGGCTCGCTGGGGCGGGTGCTGCTCGGATGTGCGGCGCGCCACGGGGATGAGCGAGCCCGCGAGCAACTCGTGGCCGAGGCCGAAGCCGGGCGTGTCGACGGACTCTGGGGGCTGGGACCTGCCCGGGAGCTTCCAGAGGGCGTTGTGCGAGCGGCCACGATGAAGCTTGGGGAACGAGCCAGAAGGATCGTCGAGGACGCGAGGAGCGGCTCGGTGGGAATCGGTGCCGGTGATCTCGCTCGGGATCTCGCCACTCTTAACGCCTGGCACCCCGACCTCGCAGCCTGGGATCCCCTGCTCGAATTGCTGGCCGAGCCCGCCGTCCCGGTCAGGCTGAAACGCGGGGCGTTGCTCACCCTCGCCTGGCGCGGAGCGCAGATCTCAGATGAGATAGCCGTGCGACTCGCCCCGATCGCCGGTGCGATGAGCGCCGGCGAGATCGAGCCGAGTCCTTTCGAACTGAGTCACGACTGCGACCTGATGGCTTCGGGAACCGTGCTTGCCGCATCGCTCGGTGCTCTGGGGAGCCCCGACCCTCAACTGGTGAAGTTGCTCGGTGGCGATGGTCAGGAACGCAACTACGCGGCACTTCTCGTAGCTCAACTCCCCACCCCGGCGCACAAAGGCGTTCTCATCTCCCTCGTCCGCGACGGCGACCCCCGGGTCCGAGCTACTGCCGCGGGTGCGATCGCCCACCTGATTGCTGCCGGCGAGGAGAGTGATGGCTTTACGGGTGCCTTCGAAGCCTGTCTCGGCGATCCGGGCAGGAGCGTTCCACTCGCTGTGGCGATGGCGCTAATCGGCGTGGAGTGGCGGAGCGATCGAATCCGGCCGGCTCTTGTGAGTCTCGGCCAGCATGGTTCGGCGGCAGTCAGGGATGCGGCCGCCGATGCCTTGCGCGAGCGCTGATGCTCGGCTCTACGTAATTCGGTGTTATCGGGCGTTGGGTGAGGCGTCCCTGCCTCGCGGGCGTCCCGTTGGTGGCGTCGCCGTTGCTCGCTATCGTCGGATCGTGGCGAAGGGGAAGCGGAGTCCCGACGATCTTTTGGTGCCGGAGCAGTTCCCGGAACTCAACGAGGCCTTTTACGCAACGAAACCGTGGGAGTACTTCAACTATCGGAACCATCTCCTGATGCTCGCCGCCGGTGCTGCGGACCGGCTAGCGGAAATCGCTGAAGACGGAGTTACCTACAAGGGCCTTACCTACAAAGAGAACCCTGGCGGGGACAATTACGAAGATGGCGATCAAGCTGAGATGGCCAAGGAGAACTTCGTCATTGCCGACAGCGAGGCATTACTGCATCACGCGAGCGAGACGCTACTCCGCCTGTACTTGGCCCATGAGAGACCGAAACCCTGCCCTTGGCTTGAGTTGGCGCGGGTGCGCACGCCAGGTCAGCTGAAGGAAATGCTTGAGGACAGGTTTCTGAAGGACCTGACTGCCACGGAGCGCCGAGCGCGGGTTGCCTCGGTCTTTTTCGGCGGGACTGATCGCAGCAGGTTGAGTCCTATTCCTCCTGAGGACGAATGGAAAAAAGGCTTGGACAACATCGAGGCGTTTCTCACTTATTTCGCTCAGCACTTCCTTCGCGCCGACATTTACAACGCCCTAAAGCACGGCCTGGCCGTTCGACCCGGAGATGCCGCGACGCGGGTCGACGATGGGGCCTTGCTCAAGGCTGAAGGTCCAGCGATCGAGTACCTCAGCCTGAGGCGAGATGCAGACGGGCATCCTCGTTGGCATCGAAGCACGTCCTGGACTCGGCCCGATCACTCAATGGCCCTGGTGTTTCTAGCGAGCCGTCTGATGGAGTCCATCTGGGGTATCGCAAGGTTTCGCTACCTCAGTGATCAACCCGACGGGCTCAGCCTCTGGACGACTCCGGCCTACGGAGAGGTAATGCGAGGACTGGCCGAGGGCGTGGAGGCGGGAATAATCATCGAGACTATGCACGTGGAGCTTGACTACTACGTCGACCCAGCAGACGAGCAGGAAGCGCCGGGGAAAGTCGATTAGGCCAACCCTCGTCGGGGCTGAGCCGGTGCTTGCGTGCTCACGAGCGACTCTCGGTTTCTTGCGGGGTAAATCTGCGGCTCGGCTACCGGGCGGAGACCCTTCAATCTCGTCACATGGCCCCGCTCTCCCGCGTACACGCCAGCCGAGCCGACCGCTATTCGACGCAATTCGCGAGCAGTTCATCGACGAGCCGTCGAGAACCTCCTAGCCTCGATCCGTGAGCGAGAACCCGGACCCGAAAAGACGCGCCTCATCCACCTTCAGCACCGGTGGCGGTGGCACCCACTACGAGCACCTGGTCGGCGGCTGGCTGGCAGCGGCCTTGCTGGCCGGAGCGATGCCGCTCGGCCGCGAGTTCGGGGCGGTATCGGAGATCCGCCTCCAGGGCGAGGCATCGGGGTGGATCCTGGATGACCTTGTGGTCAGCGGCGAGGGCGCCGGTAGACCGCGCTGGTCCGCGTCGGTGAAAAGCCACAACATGCTGAGCGGCGCCAAGCTCGAAGAGCGGTTCATCGAATCGGCCTGGACAGAACTGCTGGGCGGCAACTTCGAGGCAGGGCGCGACAGGATCGGGCTGGTCTGTGGGAACTCCGCCGAGGGAGTCTGGAAGTCACTGCTGGGACTGATCAAGGCCTGCGCCGCCGACCCGAAGGGAATCGCCGGGCGCATCAAGGTGACCGGCGCCTTCAACGAGGACGCGCGCTCGCTCTGGGACTCGGCCAAGTGCCCGGCGGCGCTCGCCAAGGAGCATGGAGACGACCTCAACACCTCCCCGGGACGATTGCTCGCCACCCTGCTTCCTCTGCGTCTCGACGTCCTCGAGCCCACCTCCCGCGCCCTGCCGGAGGCGATCGAGTGGTGTCGTAAGGCGCTAATCCCTGAGCAGGCAAAGGACGCCGATGACCTTTGGGACGCGCTCTGCGCCCAGGTCGCCGAGCTGGGACCAAGCGGCGGCGTGCTTGAAGCCACGACGATCGGCGCCCGGCTGGGTTCCCGATTCGAGATCCGCAACCGAGCCGACCTCGGCCCCGACTGGGAGCTGATCGCCCGTCACACCCGCGAATCACTGGCCACGGTCCGCGAGCAGATCGGCGACGACCTGCGTCTACCCCGAAAGGAGGCCTGGGCAGCGCTCACTGCTGCCGGCGAGGCGACGGTGATGCTCCTCAGTGGCCCCTCGGGGTGCGGCAAGAGCGCTTTGGCGCGGCGCTGGCTCGAAGACGGGCCGAAATCGGCGTTATGGCTGTCGGACTTGAATCTCGGCGATGGCCTAGCCGAGTTCGCCCGCAAACTAAGCCTTCAGCGACCCCTCCCCGAGCTGCTCGCCGCCAGTGCGGAGCCAGTGAGAATCGTGATTGACGGGCTCGATCGCTCCCACGATCCCGAGCAGTTCGCCGCCGCGGCCCGGCTGGCCCAGCTCGCCACGGAAAGTGGGGGAAAGGTGACTCTCCTGATCACCGCTCAGGAGATGGAGATGCCCCGAGTCAGCGAGCGACTGCGCATCGCCAATGCTCCGGCCTCGCGACTGACCGTAATCTCCGACCTCGACGACGAGGATGTGCGGCTTGCCCAGGCGGCCGAGCCGCGATTGGCCGAGATCTCCGTTGCCGGCCAACTCCACTCTCTTTTTCGCCGCCCGAAGCTGGTCGACCTCTTCCTGAGCGCCGACCAGAGCGGCCTGGCGGCTCCGAGTGACGAGGCAGGGCTGGCCCGGCTCTGGTGGCAAAGCATCGTCAGCAGCGGACCCGAATCGGCACCCCGCCAGGCCCTCGTCCTCAAGCTCGCCTCCAAGCAGGCCGACGGCATGGTCGCGGCGACGATGAGCGATGAGCTCTCCCCCGCCGATGTCGCCAGCGTCGACAACCTGCGCCGCGACGGCGTCCTCGCACCTAACGGCGCCCGTTATGAGTTCGCCCACGACCTCTTTTCCGACTGGGCGCTGCTGCACCGTCTCGAAGCGCTCGGGGACCGCGCGATCACCGAGCTCGGCGCCAAGGTCGAACTACCTACCTGGCACCGGGCGATCCGTCTCTATGCGCTGTCGGTGCTGCGTGAGCAAGGACTTGAGGCCTGGGACGCCCGCCGCGAGGAACTCGAGCGCCAGGACCAATGGCTCCTCGCTGAGTTGTTCCTCGATGCTGCCCTCTTTGCCCACGACTCAGACTGCGGTCGTACGCTCGCTCTGGCCGACCCTGATCACCGACAATGGCGACCTCCTGCGCCGGCTGCTCCGCCGCCTGCGTTTCTCGGCAAGCATTCCCGACCCGACCGGTGGTCTGATCTTCGCCGGCGCCCCCGAAATGGAGACCTATTGGGCGATTCAGCGCCGGGTGCCACTCTGGCCGATTTGGATCCCCTTCCTCGAAGTGCTCCACGAAAAGCGTGCAATCGCGCTTGAGCTGGCAGACGCCGAGGTCGCACCGGTGGTAGAGACCTGGCTGCGCTTCGCGGGCCCCGACACCAAGGGATCGAACCTCGCCGCCGAGATCGCCCTCGAGTGCGGGCGATTCGTGCGCGAGCAGGGCGAAGCGGGCACGAGTTTCGAAGACAAGCTGGAGAAGTCCCTCTGGAGCGCAGCGCTCAGCGCCGGCTCTGTCGAGCCCGCCGCGGTGATCGAGATGTTCATTGCGGCCCTCAGCTCAGACGAGGAGGGAGAAAAGTGAGCCGCTTCGGGGGCTGGAATCGGGTCGACCGTGAGCGTGTCCGTGAGACCGTGCTCGAAGCCGACCTATCGCCGCTGATCAGCGGCGATTCTGGCGGCGCCGCCAGACTGATCGAGGCAGCGGTCTGGGATGACGCTCCCCGGGAAGGCCCCTCTTGGGACCTAGAGGACCCCGGACCCTCGATTACCGAGGCTCCAAATTGGCACGTGGCCGTGCCCGAGCGCGGACCCTTCTTGCGGCTGCTGATCGAGGACCCCCGAGCCGGTCTTGACTGCGTGGTCTCGATCGCCGAGCGAGCCACGAGGCGCTGGGCCGAAGTCCAGCGCGCCTACGTCGGCGAGCAGGGCGAGTACGCCGGCGACCCCGGCGAATTCAACATTCTGATTGACGGCAAACGGCGCCAGCTCCTCGGTGACGCCGAGCTGCTTGCCTGGCATCGCGGAGCCGGACGCGGGCCGACCGTTCTCTCCTGCGCCTTGATGGCGGTCGAGTCCTACCTCTATAAGCAACTCGACGAAGGCGTGGACATCGCCCCGCTCTTGAACCTCCTGATCGCGTCGGACTCAGTCGCGATCTGGGGAGTACTGATCGAGGTCGCCCGCTATCGGCCGGAATTGATGAGTGGCCAGCTGCAGCCTTTGACCTCGAGTCCCGGGCTGCTGATGGCCGACAGGATCGCCACGCTCGGTCCTCTCAACCTCCTGCCCTTCTTCGGCTTCATCGACAAAATCCACACCGAGCGCGCTCAGAAATGGGTCGAGATGCCGCACCGCAAACTACCGCTGACCGAACTGCTGATCCGCGACGCGTTCCAGGACCCAGAGGCGGCGGAGAGGCTGGCCGGGGCGAGGGAGACCTGGCACGAAGAAAACGGGGAGCGCTGGAAACACCTGATCGCCCAACTCAACCCCGCCAATAGGAAGCTGCAGCGCTATGAGGACGGCAGCTTCATCCTCGACTACGAGCCTCCGGCCGAGCTGCGGGGCGAGATCAACGAGGCGAACACTGAGATCACGAGCTCCCAGATCTGGCTCGGTCTGCCGGGAAAGCTCCGCAAGTGGATAGACGAACGCTCCGAACCCTCGCCCGAGGAGCTCGAGAACTTCTGGGATGAAAGCCAGAAGGCGATCGTGCAACCCGCAGATCAGCACTTGCTAAGTCAGGGGGTCATCGCCAAAGCCGACCTCGAGTGCGGGGTCGCAGCCCTATTTGTGGTCTGTGCCAGGGAGTGGCTGCGATCGCATCGCGAGCGCGAAGTTTGGTGCCGGCGAGCACTGCTCGCGCCGTTCGAAGGAGAGCCGCCGGCGACCCACGAATTCGACTCCGCAGAGCAGTTCTCGAGCGATTCCTGGGACGGGTTCTGCGCCGACGCGTTGCCCCTACTCTGGGCAGAATCACCCCAGGATCCCGAGCTGCGCTCGGGAGTCGCGCGCCTCGCGATCCACCTTCACTTGGAGACCGTCCAAAGGACCTTCAGGGCGACCGCCGGAGGTCCCAACCTGACGCAGGGTCTGGCCGAACTCGAACACCTATCCCTGCACTGGGCTCGGCTCAAGCTCTGGCGCCGCGCTCGTAGCCACGCGACCAAGTATGAGGCGAGCGAAAATGCTGAGTTGTTCGCCAAGCTGCCCGACTTCGAGCCGACGACCTGGGATGCCCTGAACAGCTTTGTGGCAGGCACTCTCGGAGCGCCCCCGCGCCTCCGCGACTGGCTCGCCGAGACGCCCGACGGAGTGATGGTCGCCCGCCAGGCGAGGCGCCAGCCGGTGCTCCACTCGCTCTCACTCAGTTATCTGGTCGCGGCGCGTGTCCACCTCGTGACAAGCGACGTCACCGCCGACCACCCCCAGCGGGCCGAGTTCGCCGCCGACCTTGCCACCTCCCTGATCGGCAAGCTGGTGCCCGATGGTGTTGACCGGATAGAAGGCACCCCATATACCGAGGAGCGCCAAGCCCTCGACCTGCTGGCGCGGTTGACCCTGGAGGTTTCAGACGAGGACGCTGAGGCGATTTGGGAACCGATCCTCGAAGCGGGTGAACCCGCCAGCTACTGGGTCGAGGCTTTTCTCGCCGATCTCTGGTCGACGGGGCTCGGCGAGGAGCGGCTTAACACCAAGCTGGTCTCGGTGGTTAAGCGGATCTTCGACTGCACATCGAAGAACTGGACCCGCACGGGTCGGGGAGGGGATGACCTGGCACTGAGGGTCGCCGGTGTCGACGCCGTGCACCACTCACTCTGGTCCGAGCAGCGCCAGTCGGTCCTCACGGCTCTGGAACCGCAGTGGAGCGAATGGGTGAAGCCGAGACTTACCGGCACTTGGTTCGCCCGCTACTTCGCCCACTTCCTCGAAGCCCCCGCGGCAGCGGCGGTCCGCGCCGAGGCGCTGAGCTGGCTGGCCGACGCCGAGCGCAACCGCGAACACACCGACAGCGACCTCGACGAGGCAACTGCCGAACTACTAGTGGTGGTCTACGCTCGGGAAGCGGAGATGATCGCCGGCATCGGAGCGCCGGCGGAGGCGGCCCGTTACCTGCTCTCGCGCCTCGCCGGCCGAGGCATACCGCTCGCCCTCGAGCTCAGCGCCAGACTCGGATGACCCAGTAGGCCCATGAACGCTGGGAATGCGTTGTCTTTATGGGCGTTCATCCCAGTCCTGAATTAAGGCAGGGTGTTCTCGACCTCAGGATTGCAGCGCTGTGTGTCGTGGTCATGTAGCTGCTAGCATGAATAAATGACGCTACATCAGCCCGAGAGCCAAGTCGGCGTCCGCGAGCTGCACGATCGCCTCAGCGAGTACCTGGAGCGAGTGGAGGGGGGAGGCGAGGTTGTGGTCACGCGTCGCGGCCGACCCGTCGCTCGCCTCAGCGGGCTCGGCGAGCGTCCGCTTGATGCTCTCACGCGACGTGGTCTGGTGCGGATGCCTCAAGGGTCACGCTCTCCACGGTCCGCGCAGGTGAAGGGCACCGGTTCGGTCTCCGATCTCGTATCTGAGCAGCGGGCCTGATCTTCTACTTCGACACCTCGGCGCTGGTCAAGCTCGTTGTTGTCGAGGATGGCTCTGACCTGGCGGCCGAGCTCTGGAGCAGTGCCTATCCCGCGGCGTCGAGCATCCTTGCCTACCCGGAGGGACGAGCTGCCCTGGCAGCTGCCCGTCGCCTGGGACGCCTTGGGGAAGAGGGGCACCGGGAGGCGCTCGCCGCTTTCGAGGAGCTCTACGCGGAGCTGGTTACCGTGGGCGTGGACCGGGAGATCGCCGCCCGCGCCGGCGAGCACGCCGAAAGTCTGGCGTTGCGCGGCTATGACGCGGTTCACCTCGCCACCGCGCTCGAACTCGGCGACGAGGAAGTCGTCCTTGTTACCTGGGATCGAGATCTCGCCCAGGCGGCCGAGCGCGTTGGTCTGGGCATTGCCGGTCTCGGCGCCTGAACGTTCAGGGATCCAGCTTCACTTCGGAAAACGATTCACTGGCCACTTTGGCCTCGTGCTTTCGCGGTTCGTAAGCGGCATAGATCTGGGTCGTCCTGATGTCCTCGTGCCCCATCCACTCCTGGATATCTCGAATCGACACCCCTTTTGCCGCGAGCCTCGTCCCGAAGGTGTGGCGCAGATCCTCGAAGCGCACCTCACGCACCTTGGCAGCCCGCAGCGCCTTCTTGAACCGTTCGTCGATTGCGGAGTAGCTGATGACTTTCCCGGTGCCGGGATGCCCGAAGACGAGATCTTCGCGATCACGGTGTTGGGAGCGGTCCAGGTGGCGCCGAAGGGCGGCTGCGACTTGCGAAGCCATTGGCACCGAGCGCGAGCTGTAGCGGGATTTCGGCCGACCCCAATGACCTCGCACGTAGCTCCGTCGTACCCGCACTTTCTCAGCGGCGAAGTCGACGTCGCGCCACTCCAGCCCGAGTAACTCGCTTTGCCGGAGGCCGGTGAGGGCGGCCGTCAGGAACATCGCCCAGTCGGTGTGTCCGAACGACTCCTTATCGACATCGATGGACTGGAGCAGGGCGACTAGCTCGACTTCGGTGAGGAATCTGATGTCAGAGCTTGGCTCGACCTGAGGGAACTGGACCTGTTCACAGGGATTGCGCCGACACCAGCCCTGGCGCTTGGCGAAAGCAAAGATCTCCGAGAGCAGCTTAAGAGCATTGAGGCGAGTCTTCGGCGCCAATTCTTTGCGCCGCATCACCCGATCCAGCTCTTCGACATCGCGCCTCGTGAAGCGTTCAAGGTCGACTTCCTCCACGCTCCACTGCAGGTGTGATCGAAAGATGGACTCATAGGTGGCGAGGGTTGATGGCCTGCGACCGATTGCCTCCAGGTGGTGCATTAGGTGTTGGGCTGCTTCGTCGACCGTGACGGTCGACGAAGGCGGCGGGGCATCTTCGGTGGCCAGTCGCATGCGTCGCAGCTCTGCCTCGGCTGCCGTCTTGGTGAGTCCGGCTGTCTCGCCTCGCCGTCGCTTGGGCCCGATACGACGTTGCACGCGTTTGCCGCCGATGTACCAGCGCCCATACCAGGTTTCCCGACCTCCAGAGCCAACTACGGGATACAGCGATCCAGTTCCGTGGGCGCGCGCGATTTGGACTTCATGGCCCTTACACGACCTCCGGCTCAAAGGCGCCACTCCCGCTACAGAGCCATTTTACCGCCCTGAATTGGTCCGAAATGGTCCGAAGCCATGCAGACGGAAGGCTTCGACGGCATAGTTCCCCGAAACGAGAAAACCCCCGCTTTGCGGGGGTTTTCTATGCGGCTGAATGGAGTCGAACCATCACGGGTGTTTCCACCCACAAGGCCCTCAACCTTGCGCGTCTACCAGTTCCGCCACAGCCGCTCGAGGGCGGCGGATTCTAGATGTTCAGGGGCTGGGGGAGGGCAGAGGGTTGCGGGCATCCGGGGTGGGCGGTAGCCTGCGAACAAGTGTTCGGACGTGCTCTTGTCGGCAAAATGGGAGAAACTAGGGACTGATGATGGTTGATCTTGACCTGACCAAAAGGCAGAAGGAGATCTTCGACTTCATCCGCAAATACGCGGCGAAGACGGGGTATCCGCCGACCGTGCGGGAGATCGGCAAAGCCGTCGGCCTGCACTCGTCCTCGACGGTGCACGCGCACCTAGCGAACCTGGAGAAGATCGGGCTGCTCAAACGCGATCCCTCGAAACCGCGGGCGATCGAGCTGCTCTTCGATAAGGCGAAGCGGACGATTCGACCCGGCAGTGGGCTGCCGCTGGTCGGCCAGGTGGCCGCCGGAGAGCCGATCCTGGCCGAGGAGAACATCGAGGAGTACATCGAGATCCCCGACGTGATCGGCGGCGAGGACGGCGACTACATCCTCCAGATCCGCGGCGAAAGCATGAAGAACGCCGGCATCCTCGACAGCGACTACGTGATCGTGCGACCGAGCGAGATCGCCCGCGACGGCGAAATCGTCGTCGCCCTGATCGGCGAGGACGCGACCGTGAAGCGCTACTTCCTCGAGAAGGACCACATGCGGCTGCAGCCCGAGAACGAGGAAATGGAGCCGATCCTCACCACCGAGGCGACTGTGATCGGCCGCGTCATCGGCGTCTTCCGCAGCGTCTGAGCTCAGACGCTGCGCTCGGGCTTACTTGGGCCAGCGGCCGGACTCGATCAGCCGCTTGTAGCGCCGCTGCCTGCGGCGCGCGTCCCACATCACCGCGGGCAGCAGGCGCAGCCCCAGGCGGGGGAAGAGGTCGAAGGTGCGCAGCAGCGGGCCGCGCCAGCGGGGGACGATGAGGACGGGGCGGGGGCGCTCGGTCAGCTTGCCGACCCCGCTCGCGACCTGCGCCGGCGTCAGCAGGTGGCCGGAGAACGAGCCGGCGGCGTCGGGGTCGTCGAGCTTGTCCTCGAGCATCGGCGTCCAGATCCCGTCGGGGCAGACGGCCGAGAGGTCGATGCCCTTCTGGCCCGGCCCGGCGCAGGTCGAAGAGCGTGCCGAGGGTGAAGGCCATCGCCGCGTGCTTGCTGGCCGAGTAGGCGACCTCGCCCGGCGCGGCGACGATGCCGGCGAGCGAGACCACGTTGATCACGTGACCGCGCCCGGCCGGGACCATCCGCTCCAGGGCGGCGACGGTGCCGTTCATCGTCCCGGCGGCGTTGATCGCGAGCATCGCGCCGCGGGTCGGCTCGTCCTGCTCCCAGGAGAGCCCGGTGGCGAGGATGCCGGCGTTGTTGACCCAGAGGTCGAGCGAGCCCGCCTCGCTGACGACGGCGCCGGCGAGAGCTCGGCAGGCCGCCTCGTCGCGGACGTCGAGGGTTGCGGAGGTGGCGGTCCCAGCCGCCCGACTGTCGCCGCCGCCGATCTCGGCCGCAGTGCGCGCCGCCGCCTCGCCGTCGACGTCGGTCGCCCAGACCGCGAAGCCGCGCCCCGCCAGCTCGATCGCGATCGCCCGGCCCAGCCCTCCACCCGCTCCGGTGACGACCGCCGTCCGCATGCTCGCCACCATATCCCGCCGCCGCTTGGCCGATTCCAGGCCGCCGGCTACCATCGGAGGGCGGGCCGAGCGGACCGCGGGGGGAGAGAAAACCCTTCGAGGAAAGTCCGGACACCACAGGGCAGGGCGGTGGATAACGTCCACCCGGGGAAACCCGCGGGAAAGTGCCACAGAAATACACAGCCGATGGCGCGGCCACACGTGAGTCGCGTACAGGCAACGGTGAAATGGTGCGGTAAGAGCGCACCGGCGTCGCGGTGACGCGGCGGCCAGGCAAACCCCGCCCGGTGCAAGGCCAAGCAGGACCGTCGACCCGGCTCGGCGAGGTCCAGGTAGGCCGCATAGATAGATGGCCGCTCAAGACAGGATCCGGCTTACAGGCCCGCTAAAGGAAAGGCCCCCGAAAGGGGGCTTTTCCCATTCAGGCGCGCTTTGCGGACTTATGCACGTTTTTCTGTCTTAGCCTTTGCTAATCTGCCGCCAACTTCCGCTGAATCTCCGCCTACATACCGCGGGGAGCGGGGGACCCAATTAGTGGGGGCGAATCGCCGGCATCAGCCGCGTAGCGCAGCTCTTTCAGCGCGAGCCCGACAGCTAACCCCGTAAGCGCCCGAAAGAGTATGCAGCCGATTAGAGACCGCCTTGCGCGGATAGACGATTTCCGACGTGCGCCCAAGGCCGAGCGCGCACCCCGACGCCTGCGCCGCGCCGCCGCGCTGGCCGCCCTCGCGGTCCTCGCCTGCGCCGCCCCCGCCGCCCAGGCCTCGCCCGGCGGCGCCTCGCCCGTCGTCAGCTCCCCCGCCGCCGGTCAGGAACTCGCCTTCAGCCCCTTCAAAAGCGCCGAAGCCAGCTGGTACGGGCCCGGCCTCTACGGCCACAAAACCGCCTGCGGGCAGACCCTGCGGGCAACCACGATCGGCGTCGCCCACCGCAGCCTCCCCTGCGGGACGATGGTCAAGTTCGTCTACCAGGGCCACGCGGTGATCGCCCCGGTGATCGACCGCGGCCCCTACGTCAAAGGCCGTGCCTGGGATCTGACCGCGGCCGCCAGCGAAGCGCTCGAGCTCGAAGGGGTCGGCATGGTCCACTACGCGATCGCCATCACCTACGCCCGCCCGCACCGGCTGAGCCCGGCACCCTCTCGCTGACCGTCTCCGGCCGCTCTGAAGGCTAGGCTGGCGTGTTCAGGCAGTGTCAGATAGCGAGAGGAGCAGCGCAATGTCGAGGTTTTCGCCCGGAGTTTTCGCCGCCAAGTCAGCCCGCGGGGGTCGTCGTCCGGCGCTCGGCCTGGCGATGCTGATCTGCTCCCTGGCGATCCTCGCCGTCTTCGTCTCCAGCGCCGGCGCCGGCAAGGTGCCCAGCACTCAGGTCGTGCTCGGTCAGACCTCGACCGTGCCGGACCCGTCCTGTCCTGGCCTGCCCTGCCAGGCGGTCGGCAGCGTCACCGGCTTCCAGGTCAGCAACAGCCAGGCCCGCTCGCCCTTTCTGGTCACCCAGAAAGGCACGGTCAAGTCCTGGAGCCTGACCCTGGCGCAGCCGACCAACAAACAGCGCTCCTTCTTCAACGGCTTCTTCGGCACCCCGCCGGAGGCCCGCCTGGCGATCCTGCGCCGCATCCCCGGCACCAATCCGCCCCGCTACAACCTGCGCAGCCAGAGCGCGGTCAAGGTCCTCACCCCCTACCTCGGCCAGACGGTCAAATTCGGCGCCTCGCTGAAGGTCGAAAAGGGCGACATCATCGGCATCACGGTCCCCACTTGGGCCCCGTCATTCGCCCAGGAACTCTCCTCCAACGAGGTCTGGCGGGCCAGCCGCGCCCCCGGCACCTGCACCAACTCCACCGACATCCGCCAGGGCGAACCGATCGAGAAACCCTCCACCCGCGCCACCTTCGGCTGCCGCTACTCCACCGCCCGCCTCCTTTATACCGCCACCCTCGTCGAGGGGTAGCTCAGGCGCTCGTCGAGCGCCACGGGGAGGGGGTCCTGCGGGCGGGGCAAACAGGCTCCGTTCTCGGACCCCCTCCCCGTGGCGCCAACCGGCCGCCCTGCCGATAGAGGGCTGCGCGCTTCGTTGGGGAGGGGTTGTGTGCCCCTCCCACAAGCGGCGTCCTGATTTTCGCCGGCTTAGTCGGCGAGAGACGGGGCGTTAGCGGCGAAAATCCCAGCGCAGTGGGAGGGGCACACAACCCCTCCCACACCTACGCCGCTGAAGGCAGCACGCGCGGGGTGGCCTGATCTTTGGGCAGCGCGGCTGCGCTGGCAATCAGGCTCTGGAACTCGTTGAGGGCGAGGTGCCCGACCGCCTCGAGGATCTCCTCGTCGGTCCAGCCGAGCTCACGCGCCTCCTCGTGGAGGTGGAGCGGGGGAGGGCCGTCGGCGTCGAGGGCCTCCTTCAGGTAGGCGAGCAGGCCCGCCTCCTTCTCGTCGGCCGAGGTGAAGCTGCGGGCGCGGGAGACCTCGTCGAGGCCGAGCCCGGCCCGTCGCGCCGACTTGGCGTGCTGGGCGATGCTGTAGTTGTCCTCGCGGTGCTCGGCGACCGCCAGGGCGATCCGCTCGCGGGTCGCCTGCGGCAGGACGCCGCCGCGCAGCTCGGAGCGCATCCGCGTGTAGGCACGGAGCACAGCGGGGGAGCCGGCGAGGACGCCGACGAACTTGGTGACCGCACCGCCGGCCGCCTGGATGGTCTTGATCAGAGGGGCGCTCTCGTCGGGCGCCGTCAACTCGTCGTGGATCTGGAATCTGGAGACATCGGTTTTGACCGTCACGGGCTTCTCATCTCTGGCTCTGCTGAAGGCGGTTTTCGCTTTACAGAGCCTTTACGTGGCCTTTACTTTACTTTCAGCCTCTTACTTACGAGGAGTAAGTTATACCGGGTTTTCGGTGGCGATGCAAGGCGGCCCGAAGGCGCCAGAACTTCTCGTTCCTTACCCGCTATACGGCGTTCTGCACCTCCTCGGTTCACTTCGCCTATCGTTGCCACCTTCTTGCGGACAAGCCAAGGAGACCCCGGTATGGCAGAGCAACCCAGCAGTGCCGCTGACGTCATCGCGATCGTCAAGGAAAACGACGTCCGCTTCGTCCGCCTCTGGTTCACCGACGTGCTCGGCCAGCTGAAGAGCTTCTCGATCAACGCCGCCGAGCTCGAGGACGCCTTCGACGGCGGCATGGGCTTCGACGGCTCCTCGATCACCGGCTTCAACCCGATCGAGGAGTCGGACATGATCGCCATGCCCGATCCCTCCACCTTCGCTCTGATCCCCTGGCGCCCCGAGGGCGAGAACGCGGTCGCCCGCATGTTCTGCGACGTCCGCGTGCCCGGCGGTGGCCCCTACGAGGGCGACCCGCGCTGGATCCTGCAGCGGGCGATGAAACGGGCCGAGGAGATGGGCTTCGAGGCCTACAACATCGGCCCCGAGCTCGAGTTCTACTACTTCCGCTCCGCCAAGCCGGAGGGCGGGGTGCCGGAGGTCCTCGACGAGGGCGGCTACTTCGACCTGACCACGCTCGACGCCGGCTCCGACGTCCGCCGCGACACGGTCCTGGCGCTGGAGAAGATGGGCATCCACGTCGAGTACACCCACCACGAGGTCGGCCCCTCCCAGCACGAGGTCGACATGCGTTACAAGAACGCGCTCGAGATGGCCGACGACTGCATGACCTACCGGATCGTCGTCAAGGAGTACGCGATGAAATACGGCTGGCACGCGAGCTTCATGCCGAAGCCGCTGTTCGGCGAGAACGGGTCCGGGATGCACGTCCACCAGTCACTGGCAAAAGACGGCAAGAACGCCTTCTACGACGAGGACGATCCGTACTACCTCTCGCCGACCGCGAAGTCGTTCATCGCCGGCCAGCTCAAGCACGCGCGCGAGATCTCGCCCCTCTTCGCCCAGTACGTCAACTCCTACAAGCGCCTGGTCCCGGGCTACGAGGCGCCGGTCTACCTCGCCTGGTCGCGGCGCAACCGCTCGGCGCTGATCCGGGTGCCGCTGTACCACCCCGGCAAGGAGGGGGCGACCCGGGCCGAGCTGCGCTGCCCCGACCCCGCCGCCAACCCCTACCTCTGCTTCGCCGGGATGCTGCAGGCGGGCCTGGAAGGGATCGAGAAGGGCTACGAGCTGCCGGAGCCGATGGAGCAGAACCTCTACCACCTCTCCCAGGAGGAGCTCTCCCATCAGGGCATCGAGCAGCTGCCGGCGACCCTGGGCGAGGCGATCGAGGTCGCCGCCGACTCGGAGCTGGTGCTGCGGACCCTGGGCGAGCACACCTTCCGCCGCTTCGTCGAGATCAAGCGGCAGGAATGGGACGAGTACCGGGTCCAGGTCACCCCGTTCGAGATCGAAAACTTCCTGCCCATCCTCTAGCGGCGGCGGGGGCGAGACAGGCGTGGCAACGCTGCACGTCCTGCGGGTCTTCTGCGACGAGGACGATCGCCACGGCAATCCCCTGGGCGTCTTCCTCGACGGTGGCGAGGTGCCCGCGGGGCGGCGTCAGGCGGTCGCCCACGAGCTCGGCTTCTCGGAGACGGTCTTCGTCGACGACCGGGCGCGGGGAGAGATCCAGATCTTCACCCCGGGGCTGGAGCTGCCCTTCGCTGGGCACCCGACCGTCGGCACCGCCTGGCTGCTGGCGCGCGAGGGTGAGGCGGTCGAGGCGCTGCGCCCGCCGGCGGGCGAGGTCGCGGTGCGGCGCGGGGCGCAAGGTGAACGGACTTTCGTCGCCGCCCGGGCCGAGTGGTCGCCGCCCTGGGAGCTGATCGAGCTCGGCTCCACGGCCGAGGTCGATGCGCTCGACGGACCGCCCGGTGGGCGCGAGGACGAAATCTATCTCTGGGCCTGGGCGGACGAGGAGACCGGCGTGGTGCGCTCGCGCTGCTTCTCGCTCGCCGACGGGGTGGGCGAGGACGAGGCCACCGGGTCGGCGGCGCTGATGCTCACGGCCGCTCTCCACAGGCCGCTGACGATCCGTCAGGGACAGGGTTCGGTCCTCTATGCCCACCCGTTGAGCGACGGCCGGACCGAGGTCGGCGGCCGGGTCGTCCTCGACGAGACACACGAGCTCGACGTCTAGGGGTCGGGTGAGTCGCCCGCGCGCTCGCTCGGGCGCGAGAGCGCCGACGGCCACCAGAACCTGTCGCCGAGGCTGAGGGCGATCGCCGGGACGAGGACACTGCGGACGAGGAAGGTGTCGAGGAGGACGCCGAAGGCGACCACGAAACCGAGCTCGGTGAGGAAGGTGAGGGGGAGGACGGCGAGCACCGAGAAGGTGCCGGCGAGGACGATGCCGGCGCTGGTGATGACGCCGCCGGTGACGGCCAGGGCGCGCAGGATGCCCTGCTCGGAACCGTGCTTCTCGGTCTCCTCGCGAGCACGGGCGATCAGGAAGATGTTGTAGTCGACGCCGAGTGCGACGAGGAAGACGAAGGCGAAGAGCGGCAGCGATGGGTCTGAGCCCGGGAAGTCGAAGAACACGTCGAAGCAGAAGTAGCCGACCCCGAGCGCGGCCAGGAAGCTGAGGATGACGGTGCCGATCAGGACCAGCGGCGCCATCACCGCTCGCAGCAGGGCCATCAGGATCAGGAAGACGACGAGGAGGATGATCGGCGGGATCACCTTCGAGTCCCAGCCGGCGGCGTCGCGGACGTCGAATTCGACCGCGGTCGGGCCGCCGACGACGGCGTCGGGCGCGGTGGAGTGCACGGCTTCGCGGATCGGTTCGACCAGGTCGAAGGCCGCGGTCGAGTAAGGGTTGGGCTCGAGCACCGCCTGGACCAGGAGCCCCGGCTCGCCCTCGGCGACCGGCTGCGAGACGCCTTCGACCCCGTCGACCTGGGCGACCGCCTTGCGCACCGCGCTCACTTCGTCCCGCTGCGGCACGACGATGTCGGTCAGGGCGGTGGTGCCGGAGGGGAAGCTCTTGTCGAGCAGGTGCTGGCCTTCGGTCGAGTCGACTTCGGTGCGGTAGCTGTCTTCGCTGGTCAGGTCGGTGGAGAAGGTGGCGAAGCCGACGCAGAAGATCAGCAGCAGGCCGATCGAGCCGAGCATGACCCGGCGGGGGGAGATCGCGATCCGCCGGCCGAGGCGAGCCCAGAAGCCGTGGGTGACGTCACTCGTCCTCTCGAGGCGGCGGCGTCGCATTTCGTAGGGCGTGAACAGGGCGCGGTCGAGCGGCCCGACGATCAGGGAGGGGACGCGGCGGCCGCTGAGGATGCGCAGCAGCCAGTTGAGCAGGACCAGCGGGAGCAAGATCAAGACGAGCAGGCAGGCGAGCACGACTCGGCCCAGGGCGCCGCCCCCAGAGCCATCCACGATCTTCTCGCGGGCGCGGCCGGAGGCCAGCTGTGCGGCCGGCGCGGTCTCCGGCGTGTGCGGGACGAAGGGCCAGAAGGCGCGGCGACCGAAGATCGTCAGCAGCGCCGGCAGCAGGGTCAGCATCGAGAGGGCCGCGCAGGCGACCCCCATCGCTGCGATCGGCCCCAGGCCCGCGGTGCCGTTGACCTTGGCGATCGTCAGGCAGAGCAGGGCTGCGATCACCGTCGCCGCCGAGGCGAAGATCGCCGGCCCGGCCGATTCCAGCGCCGCCCGCATCGCCTCGTACTTGTCGGCGGTGTGGTGCAGCTCCTCGCGGTAGCGGGCGACCAGCAACAGCGCGTAGTCGGTGCCCGCGCCGAGCACCAGCACCGACATGATCGAGCTCGACTGGCCATTGACCGTGACCCCCAGCTCGGTCAGGCCGTAGCCGATCGAGCGCGAGAGCATCTCCGCGAAGAGCACCGCCGCCAGCGGGATGAGGAAGAACATCGGCGAGCGGTAGATCACGATCAGCAGGAAGATCACGAGGCTGACCGCGGCCAGCAGCAGGGTCCCGTTGATCCCTTCGAAGACTTCGATCGCGTCGGCCGAGAAGCCGGCGCCGCCGGTGATCTTGACCTCGAGGCCGCCGCCCGGGTCGGAGATCTGTTCGCGCCAGAACTTGACCGGGTCGAGGATCCGTTCGCCCTCGCCGTTGCCCTTGATGTAGGCGGAGACGATCGCCGCCTCGCCGTCCTTGGAGCAGATCGGGCCGACGAAGGGTTCGTAGCCCGACGGCTGGCCAGGGATCGTGCTGGTCGGGGTGCCGCAGCCGGCGGGCAGGCCCTTGGCCGCTTCCGAGGTCTCCTGGGTGTCCTGGTGCTTGCCCCCGGCGGCCGCCGTGGCGCCGTCCGGAACCACGCCCGGGAAACGCTTCGCGGTCATCTTTTCGACGTCTTCGGCGATCGTCCGCTGGTCGGCGCCGGTGAGGCCGGAGGCGCGGCGATAGACGATCACGGCAGGCGCGATTTCGCCGTCCTGCAGGGACTCGGTCGCCTTCAGTGCCGCGGTCGATTCGGCGCTCCCGGGCAGGTAGGAGGTCGCCTCGTTGCTTTCGGCGTCTTCGAACTTGCCGGGCAGGTTGGCCGGGCCGGCGGCGATGAAGACACCGATGAACCAGATCGCGAAGACGACCCACTTCGCTCGTCTGCCGGCCGGGAAGGTGAACATGGAGCCGCGCACGAGCCGGATACTGCCAAAGATGGCGGTCGATTCTTTAGCTGGTCTTTAGAGAAGGCCGTCCAGCTCCGCGGCGCCGGTCACCGGTGCTTGGCAGGCGAAGCGCTCGCAGACGTAGGCGGTGGCCTTGCCCTTGAGGAGGGGCCGGTCGCGTAGGAGCGGCGGCTCAGTGCCGCCCTCGGGGCCGGCCGCGAGCACGAGGTGAGGGCGGAGGCTGGAGCGGACGGCGGCGGCCAGCTCGGCTACGTCGCCGCCGATCAGGGCCACCTCCCGGGTCGGGGCGAGGTGGAAGTCGAGGGCGCGGAGGAGGTGGGCGAAGGACTCGGGGTGCTGGGTTGCGGTTTGGGAGAAAAGGGCGAAGACGCTCTCCGCCTGGCGCTCGTACTCGCGCTCGCCGGTCAGGGCGGCGAGGCGCAGCAGGCCCAGCGCCGCGGCGGAGTTGCCGGAGGGGATCGGGTGGTCGCCGATCTCCTTGCGGCGGGCGATCAGCTCCTCGTGGTCGGCGGAGGTCGAGAAGAAGCCGCCGCGCTCGGGATCGCCGAAGCGGGCGATCGTCTCGTCGGCGAGGGCGCGGGCGCGCTCGAACCAGCGTGGCTCGAAGGTCGCTTCGTAGAGGGTCAGCAGCGCTTCCAGCAGGAAGGCGTGGTCCTCCAGATAGGCATTGAGGCGGGCGTCGCCGTCCTTGTAGGTGCGCAGCAGGCGACCCTCCTCGTCGCTGAGCGTGCCGAGGACGAACTCGGCGCACTCGCGGGCCGCGTCGAGGTAGTCGGGGCGGTCGAGCACGGCGCCGGCCTCGGCCAGGGCGGAGATCGCCAGCGCGTTCCAAGAGGCGAGGCGCTTGTCGTCCAGCCCCGGCCAGACCCGCTTGGTGCGAGCGTCGTAGAGCGCTTGGCGCATCTCGGCGAGCCCCTCGGGCTCGGGCGCCTCGATCCCCTGGGCGCGGTGGAGGATGTTCGCCCCCTCGAAGTTCCCCCGCTCGGTCACCCCCCAGAACTGCATCAAGTTCGTAATCTGGGAGATGTCGAACGTGATGCAGTTCGCGTCGCTTCGCGCCTCGGCACCGTCGTGGCTTCCCGTTAGGGCCGCCCGGATCTGCTCCGGCGTCCAGACGTAGAAGCGGCCCTCCTCGCCCTCGGAGTCGGCGTCGAGGGCGGAGTAGAAGCCGCCCTCGGGGCCGCGCATCTCGCGCAGCATCCAGTCCAGCGTCTCTTCGCAGACGCGGCGGTAGCGCTCGCGCCCCAGCGCCTGGTAGCCGTGCAGATAGGCACTCGCGAGCAGGGCGTTGTCGTAGAGCATCTTCTCGAAGTGGGGGACGAGCCAGACCGCGTCGACCGAGTAGCGGGCGAAGCCGCCGCCGAGCTGGTCGTAGATGCCGCCGGCCGCCATCGCGTCGAGCGTGCGCTCGACGATCTCGTGCTCGCCGCGGGCCATCAGCAGCTCCAGGGCCGAGGCGGGCGGGAACTTGGGGGCGCTGCCGAAGCCGCCGCGCTCCAGGTCGGCACTCATCCGCAGTCGCGAGACCGCCTCCTCCAGTTGGGCCGCCTCCGGCGGCTCCGGGCCGGGCTCGATCAGGCCGACGGCGCCGAGCCGCGCCTTCGTCCCGGCGGCGCGCTCGCGGATCTCCTCGCGTCTGCCCTCGAAGGCGTCGACGACGGCTTCCATCACCATCCGGAAGCTCGGCATGCCGCGGCTCTCGTCGGGCGGGAAGTAGGTGCCGCCGTAGAAGGGCACGCCCTCGGGATCGAGGAAGACGGTCATCGGCCAGCCGCCGTGTCCGGTCATCGACTGCACCGCCTCCATGTAGATCGCGTCGACGTCGGGCCGCTCCTCGCGGTCGACCTTGACGCAGACGAAGTGCTCGTTCATGTAGGAGGCGGTCGCCTCGTCCTCGAAGGACTCGCGCTCCATCACGTGGCACCAGTGGCAGGCGGAGTAGCCGACCGAGAGCAGGATCGGCCGGTCTTCCTCCGTCGCCCGCCCCAGCGCCTCCGGGCCCCACGGGTACCAGTCGACCGGGTTCTCGCGATGCTGGAGGAGATACGGGCTGGTCTCCTGGGCGAGCCGGTTGGTCATCCTTTTTTCAGCCTACCCAGGTGAGCGTGGGCGGCAATTATTGGGTGGGTGGAGTCGCCGAAATTCAAGTCCCGTGGCGCCGGCGACGTTGTTCTCGGGCGGCTGGAGACGCGTAGTCAATAACTTCTGGGAGTGGCGGACGCGAACACATCCCAGAAGCTCGACCCGGCGGTGCTGGCGGTGCTCGAGAAGCTGGGCGAAGCCGACCGCGCGGTGGTCGAGGGAGCGCTGAAGAAAGCCGAGAAGACCGAGGCCGAGCTGCGCTACCTGGCCGACCACGACTCGCTAACCGGCCTGCTCAACCGCCGCCGCTTCCGCGCCGAGCTCGACCAGTACGTCTCCTTCACCGCCCGCTACGGCGGCCAGGGCGCGGTGATGATCATCGACATCGACGGCCTCAAGCAGGTCAACGACAAGCTCGGCCATCAGGTCGGCGACAGCCTGATCCGGCGCGTCTCCGGCGCCCTGCGCGAGCGCGTGCGCGCGACCGACATCGTCGCCCGCCTCTCCGGCGACGAGTTCGCGGTGCTGATGCCCCAGAGCGACACCGCCGGCGCGATGCAGCTGGGCGAGGATCTGCGGGCCGAGGTGGCCGAGGGGTCGCCGTCCGCCTCCGAGCAGGGGGCCTCAACGATCAGCGTCGGCATCACCATGTTCGGCGGCAAGCGCGACGTCGGCTCCGAGGCGGTGCTGGTGGCTGCCGACCAGGCGATGTACCGGGCCAAGGAAGAGGGGCGCAACCGCGTCGCGCTGTTCGAGGATCCGGAGGTGAGCGCGGTCCGCGGCCAGCGCGCCCAGACGACGACGGCGCGGATCCGCGATGCCCTCACCCAGGGCCGGCTCAGCCTCGCCACCCAGCCGATCCGCAGCCTCGCTTCCGGTGCGGTCGAGCGTTACGAGCTGCTGTTGCGGATGACCGGCGACAGCGGCGAGCTGCTGCCGGCGGCTTCCTTTATCGAGACGGCGGAGCGCTCGGGGATGGTCCAGGAGCTCGACCGCTGGGTCGTGGCCCGGGCGCTGGAGCTGCTGGCCGAGCGCGAGCAGGCCGGCGAGCCGGTTTCCCTCCACATCAATCTCTCCGGCGCCTCGCTGACCGACATCTCGGTCCTGGAGTTCATCGAGCGCCGCCTCGACGAGGGCGACGCCGATCCCGGCCGCTGCACCTTCGAGATCACCAAGACCGCCCGCGTCGAGGACTACGAGACAGCCGCCGGGTTCGCCGATCGCCTCACCGAGTTCGGCTGCGAAGTCGCGATCGACGACTACGGCGCCGGCTTCAGCCCCTTCCACTACCTCAAGCAGATCCCCTTCGACGTGATCAAGATCGACGGCGCCTTCATCCGCGACATGCCGCGCAACGACGCCGACCAGCTGACCGTGAAGGCGATCGTCGAGATCGCCCGCGGGCTCGGCAAGACGACGATCGCCGAGTTCGTCCAGGACGACGAGACGACGCGGATGCTGCGCGAGTATGGCGTCGACATGGCCCAGGGCTACCACCTCGGGCGACCGGTCGATTCAGCCGAAGGCCTGCTGCCCGAGGCCGCTTAGCGACGACGACAACCGTTCCGTGGTTCCTTTTCCACGCAATGCGTGGTTAACGAACCGCGGAGCGTGAAATGCGTCGAGTGAGCCGCGTTTTCAGGTTGAGCGCGGCGGTCATCGCCTTTTCCAGCGTCGATCCGGCCGGCGGCAGGGCGCCGAGCTGGCGCATCATCTCGGCCCCGTTCATGTAGGCGTCGTTGCGGACGATCTTGCCGTCGCGGACGGTGAGCACGTCGCAGCCCTCGAGGTCGACGCGGGCGCCGTTGGGGTCGAGCCCTTCGAAGCGGCCCGAGCCGCTGAAGGTGCCGGTGGCGTGCCAGCGGACCGCCGCTTTCTCGCCGGAGGCGGTGATCTCGAGGATCTCGAAGCGGAAGTCGGGGAAGGCGGCGAAGAGGTTTCCGAACCAGGCGCGCAGGTCCTCGGGGACGCGCATCTCGACGACGCCGTGGATCACGTCGGGGGCGCCGGGCTGCCAGGGGGCGACCATCGCCTCGATGTCCTGTGCTGCGACCGCCTCGAAGTACTCGCGGGCGACGCTCGCCGCGTCGGCCGGCTCGCTGTTGATCGCCTCCATCGGCCCAGATTACCCCTGGCGCAGCTGCGCCCGCTTGATCTTGCCGCTGCTCGTCTTCGGCAGCTCGGCGACGAACTCGACGATGCGGGGGAACTTGTAGGGGGCGGCGACGCGCTTGCAGTGCTCCTGCAGCTCGCGGGCCAGCTCCTCGCTCGGCTCGCGGTCGCGGGGGACGACGACGGCGCGGACGACGGCGCCGCGCTCGGGGTCGGGGGCGGCGACCGCGGCGGCCTCGGCCACGGCCGGGTGCGACTGCAGCGCCGACTCCACCTCGAAGGGCCCGATCCGGTAGCCGGAGGAGAGGATGATGTCGTCGTCGCGGCCCTCGAAGAAGAGGTAGCCGTCGGCGTCGGCGCGGACCAGATCGCCGGTCGGCCACCACTCGCCCGCGAAGCGCTCGCCGTCGAGGTAGCGACTGAAGAAGGTGGGGGAGGAGGCGGCCCGCAGCTGCAGTTCGCCGGCCTCGCCGTCGGTTGCCGGCGCCCCCTCGGCGGCGGCGATGCGGACCTCCATCCCCGGCAGCGGCTTGCCCATCGAGCCCTGGCGCACAGGCTCGCCGGCGAGGTTGGCGGTGACCTGGCCGGTCTCGGTCTGGCCGTAGCCGTCGGCGGGCTCGAGTCCGGTCGCGGCGCGGAAGGCGGCGATCGTCTCCGGGTCCAGCGGCTCGCCCGCCGAGACCATCCGCCGCAGCTTCGGCAGCCGCCGCAGGGTCGCGCGCTTGGCCAGCAGCCGGTACTCGGTCGGCGCCTGGCAGAGCACGTTGACGCCGAGCGCGGCGGCGAACTCGAGCCGCTCGGCCGGGTCGAAGCGGCCGTCGTGGATGACCGCGGCGGCGCCGGTCAGCCAGGGGGCGAGGAAGACGTTGCGGGCCGACTTCGACCAGCCGGTCGCGGTCGTGCACCAGGCGAGCTCACCCTGGCGCGAGCCGAACCAGTGCTCGGCCTGGATCCGCTGCCCGAACAGGTAGCGGTAGGCATGGACCACCCCGCGCGGCTCGCCGGTGGTGCCGGAGGTGAAGACGATCAGGGCCGGGTCCTCGGGCGCCATCGGCTCGATCGCGGCGGGCGTCTCCTGCGGGCGGTCCTCGTCGAGCACGGCGGCGATCTCCGCCATCGTCATCGTCGGCACCCCGTCGGGGAGCTCGGCCAGCAGCGCTTCCTCGCCTACGCAGAGCACGGGGTCAGCGGCGGCGACCCGGTGCTCGAGATCGTGCCGCCGCAGCTGCGTGTTGCAGGGCAGCGCCACCGCCCCCATCCGCCAGCAGGCCAGCAGCGTCAGCACCCACTCGATCCGGTTCCCGACCAGCGTCATCACCACGTCCCCGCGCCTCACCCCCCGCGCCGCGAACGCTCCCGAAAGCCCCGCCGAACAAGCAATCAGTTCACCGAAATGCCAATCCCGCCGGTTCGCCTCCCCATCGACGGCAACGATCCCCAGCCGCGACGCGGGGGATCGTTCCATCAAGTCCTCGATCAGATTCACGAAGTGGGAGTCTGCCTTACGAGGGGAGGGGACCGGGTGTCCCTGGAGCGCGCGGCGTCCCGATTTTCGCCCTCCACGTCAGCGAGAGAGGCAGCGCTCCCGGCGAAAATCCCAGCAAGGGGAAGGGACACCCGGTCCCCTCCGCCCGCACGCCCCTACCGCAGTTCGCTGGAGCTCTTCCCGAGCAGTTGCCGCGCCACGATCAGCAGCTGGATTTGCTGCGTCCCCTCGAACAGATCGAGGATCTTCGCGTCCCGGGCCCACTTCTCGAGCAGGTCGTTCTCGCTGTAGCCGACGACGCCGCAGAGCTCGACGCAGCCGAGCGTGATGTCGACGCAGGCACGGCCCGCCTTGGCCTTGGCCATCGAGGCCTGCAGCGAGTTCGGCTTGCTGTTGTCGGCCATCCAGGCGGCCTGCAGGGTCAGCAGCCAGGCGGCCTCGTAGTCGGCCTCCATCTCCAGGAAGCGCGCCGCGGCGGCGTGCTGGGAGAGGGCGGGGACCGAGTAGTCGACGTCGACTCCGGCCTGCTTCAGCCGCTTGCGGGTCTCCTCCAGCGCCGCCCGGGCGACGCCGACCGCCATCGCCGCGACCAGCGGCCGCGTGTTGTCGAACGTTTCCATCACCCCGGCGAAGCCCTTCTCCTTGACTTCGGGGTCGCCAAGCAACGCCTCTTTCGGCACCCGACAATCTTGGAGGGTGAAGTTGGCGGTGTCGGAGGCGCGGATCCCGAGCTTGTGCTCGAGCCGGTCCAGCTTCAGGCCGGGGTTGTCGCGCTCGACGATGAACGACTTGATCGCCGCCCGCCCCTTCGAGCGGTCCAGGGACGCCCAGACCACGATCAGGTCGGCGCGATCGCCCGAGGTGACGAAGATCTTCTCGCCGTTGAGGACGTACTCGTCGCCGTCCAGCTCGGCGGTGGTGCGGATCGCGGCCGAGTCCGAGCCCGCTTCCGGCTCGGTGATCGCCATCGCCGCCCACTTGCCGCCGTACTGAGCGAGCTGCTGCTCGGTCGCCACCGAGGCGATCGCCGAGTTGCCGAGCCCCTGGCGCGGCATCGAGAGCAGCAGGCCGACGTCGCCCCAGCAGAGCTCGATGATGCCGAGCACGGTCGAGAGGTTGGAGCCGTTGCGGTTCTCGCCGTCGTCGCTCTTCTCGCGGCGGACCCCGGCGGCACCGGCGCCGCCGGCGGCATCGGAGCCCTCGTTCATGCCGTCGATCAGCGACGCCAGCATGTCGAGCTCTTTCGGGTAGGAGTGCTCGGCCTCGTCGTACTTGCGCGAGATCGGCCGGAAGACCTCGGTCGCGACCTGGTTGGCCTGGGTCGCCAGCGGCTTGAACTTCTTCGGTATCTCGAGATTGATCATCGTTGCCTTTCGCTTCGAATCCGGCGGTTGCCTAGACGAGCAGGGCGCCCTCCATCACGCCCGCTGCTCGCAGGTCTCGGTACCAGCGCTCGACCGGGTGCTCCTTGACGAAGCCGTGGCCGCCGAGCAGCTGCACTCCCTGGGAGCCGATCTCCATGCCCTTGACGGCGCAGAGCCGGCGGGCGATCGCCGCCTCGCGGTCGAACTTCTCGCCGCGGTCGGCGCGGCTGGCGGCGCGGTAGGTGGAGAGCCGCATGCCGTCGCTCTCGATGCCGATGTCGGAGACCACGAAGGCGACGCCCTGGCGGTTGGAGATCGGTTCGCCGAAGGCCTGGCGGTCGTTGACGTAGGGGATCACGTAGTCGAGCACGGCCTGGGAGCAGCCGACCGCGAGCCCGCACCAGGCGACCCGGGCGCGGTTGACGCAGTCGACGTAGTCCTTCGCCTTCGCGTCGCCCTCGCCGAGCAGGGCGCTGGCCGGGACTTTGACGTTCTCGATCAGCAGGCGGCCGGTGGCGGCGGGCCGCAGGCCCATCGCCGGCTCGGCTTCGACCGAGAGCCCTTTGGCGCCGGACTCAACGATGAACAGGGCCGGGCCGCCAAGCTCGTCGGCCTGGGCCGCGATCACGAACAGCTCGCAGTCCTTGGCCCGGGCCAGCAGCGACTTGGCGCCCTTCAGCACCCACTCGTCCCCTTTTTTCTTGGCGGTCGTCTCCAGCTGCAGCGGGTCGAACAGCGGCCGCGGCTCGAGGATCGCCAGGGCCGCGGCGGGCACGTCCTCGCCGGTGAAGGCGGGCAGGTAGGTGGCCTCCTGCTCGGCGCTGCCCCAGAGGCCGATCGCGGTGGCGACGGCGCCGGGGGCGAGGGCGGCGTAGGCGATGCCCATGTCGCCGTGGGCGAGGGCCTCGCCGATCAGGACGCTGGTGACGGCGGACTGCTCGTGCATGACGCCGCCGAGCTCCTCGGGGACGCCGAGCATGTTGATGCCGAGCTCGGTGGCTTCGGCCAGCAGCTCCACCGGCGTCTCGCAGGCGTCGTCGGCGTCGTGCGCCGCGGGCCGGATCTTGGCCTCGGCGAAGGCACGGCCGCCCTCCTGGAACATCTGCTGCTCGTCGTCGGGGCCGAGGTCGAACAGGCCCACCGACCGGCTTTTTTTCTGTCGCGCCGGTTTGCCCAGCTGCTGGGCCGACTTGAAGGTGCGACCGGCGGCGGTCGCCGAGCGGAAGCCGTTCTTGGTGCCCTGGAAGAGGGCGCGCTCGACCTGCTTGCGGAGCCGGATGCGGTCCAGCAGGTCGGAGCCGGCGAGGCGGTTGAGCTGGCGCAGGCCGAAGCCCATGCCGCGCTCGGCGACGCTGGCGCTCTTCTCGGTATCGGTGGCGGTGGTCACTTGGACTTCCTCCCGGTTTTGGCTTTGGAGTTGGCCTCGAGCGGCGCCAGGCGGCCGTCGAGGTGAGGGGTCTGGCGCTTGCCGTCGCGCACGCCGAAGGCGATCACGCCTTCGATTTCCTCGGCGCTGGCGAACTCGACCCGCGCCGGCAGCAGGATCGGCTTGCGGAAGCGGACGTCGACGGCGAAGGCGTCGGGCAGGCGGCTGTCTAGCGCCGCCAGGCAGCGCGCCTTGGTCCACATCCCGTGGGCGATCGCGCTGGGGAAGCCGAGCGGCTTCGCGGTCAGCGCGTGCATGTGGATCGGGTTGCGGTCGCCGGAGACGGCGGCGTAGCGGCGGCCGAGGTCGCCGCCGAGCTTCCACTCGGCACTGGCGGGGATTCCGGCGGGGAGCGCGGGGAACGACTTCTCGCCCCGCGCCTCCTCATCGCCCTCGCCGCGGCGCAGCATCGTGCTGACGCTCTCCCAGACCGTCTCGCCGCCCGCTTCGACGGCGGTCAGCAGGGAGAAGGTGCGGCCCTTGGGGTGGGGGCGCAGCTGGGTCGCGCGGACGTCGATCGTCAGCTCCTCGTCGAGGCCGATGCGGCGACGCTGCTCGATCCGGTTCTCGACGTGGACCAGGCCGACCGCCCCGAACGGGAAGCCGCCATCGGCCATCACCGCCATCTGCAGCGGGAAGGCGAGGATGTGCGGGTAGGTGGGGGGCAGGTGGTCGTGCAGCGGGAAGCCGCAGACCTTGGCGTAGGCGGCGACGTCGGCCGGGTCGGCGACGACGCCCTCCAGCCGCAGGTCGAGGTCGGGGATCTCGCCGCCGCCGCCGGGGATGAACGGCAGCAGCGAGGCACCGGGGATCATCGGCGCCGCGGCGCGAGCGTAGAGGGGCAGGATGCTGGGGGAACGCTCGAGAGCTCGGGTCGCCATGCTCAGGCCCCCAGCAGGCTCTGGCCGCAGACGCGGACGGTGTTGCCGTTGACGCCGGTCGAGGCGGGGCCGGCGAACCAGGCGATCGTCTCGGCCACGTCGACCGGGAGGCCGCCCTGGCTGAGGCTGCTGAGCCGGCGGCCGGCTTCGCGCGGGCCGATCGGCATCGCCCCGGTCATCTTCGTCTCGATGAAGCCGGGGGCGACGGCGTTGATCGTCGCCTTGCGTTTGGCCAGCTCGGGGGCGAGCGACTCGACCATCCCGATCACGCCCGCCTTCGAGGCGGCGTAGTTGGTCTGGCCGGAGTTGCCGGCGATCCCGGACATCGAGGAGACGCAGACGATGCGGCCGTTCGGGTTCAGCCGTTTGCCGTCGAGCAGGGCGTCGTTGATGCGCTCCTCGCTGGAGAGGTTGATCTCCATCAGCTGCGCCCAGCGCTCTTCCGGCATCTTCGCGATCGTGCGGTCTTTGGTCACGCCGGCGTTGTGGACGACGATGTCGACCCCGCCCTTGGCGAAGTGCCTGGCGATCTTCTCCGGCGCGTCCTCGGCGGTGATGTCGAGCCCGAGCGCTTCCCCCTCGATCGCGCCGGTGACGGTGCGCAGGTCGTCGGCCGCCTGTGGCACGTCGAGCCCGACCACCTTGGCGCCGTCGCGGGCGAGGGTGGTGGCGATCGCGGCGCCGATCCCGCGCGAGGCGCCGGTGACGAGGGCGACCTTGCCCGCGAGCGGGCGCTCCCAGTCGAGCTCCGGCGTCGGCGCCACGCCTTTGCCGACTCGGATCACCTGGCCGGAGACATAGGCCGAGCGCGGCGAGAGCAGGAAGCGCAGGGTCGAGTCGAGCTCGTCCTCGGCGCCCTTGGCGACGTAGACCAGCTGCGCCGTCGCGCCCTTGCCGCCGATCTCCTTGGCCAGCGAGCGGGTGAAGCCCTCAAGGGCCCGCTGTGCGGTGTGAGCGCGGACGGAGCCGGCCTCGGCCGGCGGGGTGCCGATGACGACGGCACGGCCGCTGCGCTGGAGGCGGCCGACCGCCGGGTAGAAGAAGCGCTGCAGCTCGACCAGCTCGGTCGAGTCGGCGATCCCGGTGGCGTCGAAGACCAGCGCCTTCGCCTTGCCCTCGGCGCCGGCCCGTTCGGCCTTGATCGAGTCGAGGAAGCCGGGTAGGTACTTGTCCAGGCGCCCGCCCGGGGCGGCTCCGGTCAGGACCGGCCCGGAGACGACCGGCGCTCCCTCCTTGTAACGGTCGAGGCTGACCGGCTGCGGCAGCCCCAATTGCTTGGCGACCGTCGAGACGACGGGCGCGTTGACGAGTTGCGAGTAACGGTCGCTCATTTGCTGCCTCCAGCGCTCTCGAGGATTGCGACGACGCCCTGGCCGCCGGCGGCGCAGATGCTGATCACGCCGCGGCCCTTGCCGTCTTCGTGCAGTTGCTTGGCGAGGCCGGCGACGATGCGGCCGCCGGTCGCCGCGAACGGGTGGGCGGCGGCCAGCGAGCCGCCGTTGACGTTGAGCTTCTTGCGGTCGATCTTGCCCAGCGGCTTGTCCCGCCCCAGCTTCTCCTTGCAGAACTCCGCGTCTTCCCAGGCCTTCAGCGTGCAGAGCACCTGCGCGGCGAAGGCCTCGTGGATCTCGTAGTAGTCGAAGTCCTGCAGTTTCAGGCCGGCCCGGTCGAGCATCGTCGGCATCGCGTAAGCGGGCGCCATCAGCAGTCCTTCGCGCTTGTGGACGTGGTCGATCGCCGCCGTCTGGCCCTCGCTGACGTAGGCGAGGATCGGCAGCCCGCGCTCTTTTGCCCACTCCTCGGAGGCCAGCAGGGTGGCCGAGGCGCCGTCGCTGAGCGGGGTCGAGTTGGCCGCGGTCATCGTCCCCTCGGGGCCGCCGAAGACCGGTTTCAGCTTCGCCAGCTTCTCCAGGCTGGAGCCGGGACGAAGGTTCTGGTCGCGCTCCAGGCCGAGGTAGGGGGTGATCAGGTCGTCGAGGAAGCCGCGCTCATAGGCGGCGGCGAGGTTCTCGTGACTGGCCAGGGTCAGCTCGTCCTGCTCGGTTCGGCCGATCTCCCATTCGGTCGCCATGATCGCGCAGTGCTCGCCCATCGAGAGGCCGGTGCGCGGCTCCTCGTTGCGCGGGACCGCGGGAATGATGTGGCCGGGGCGGACGTTGGCCAGCGTCCGCAGCTTGCCGAGCGTCGAGCTCTGGCGATTGGCGTCGAGCAGGGTCTCGCGCAGCTGCTCGTTGAGCGCGATCGGCGCGTCGGAGGTGGTGTCGGCGCCGCAGGCGATGCCGGAGTCGATCTGTCCGAGGGCGATCTTGTTGGCGACCAGGATCGTCGTCTCCAGCCCGGTGCCGCAGGCCTGCTGAACGTCGTAGGCCGGGGTCTCGGGGGCGAGGCGGGTGCTGAGCACGCTCTCGCGGGCGAGGTCGCGGTCACGGGAGTGCTTCAGCACGGCGCCGCCGGCGACCTCGCCGAGGGTCTCGCCGTCGAGGTTGAAGCGGTCGATCAACCCGTCGAGGGCGGCGGTGAGCATGTCCTGGTTGGACGCGTGCGAGTAGACGCTGTTGGAGCGCGCGAACGGGATCCGGTTGCCGCCGACGACGGCAACCCGGCGGGTTTTGCTGTTCATGAGTTGCTGGTTCCTTTTCGGGGGGGTTGTGAAGTGGGGGAGGCCGAGCGCGCCCGCAGGCCGGGCTCGATCGTCGAGATCAGCAGCTCGGCGGCATCGCCAGCGCCGATCTCCTCGGTCCGCAGCCACCAGCGGGCGAGCGCCTCGGCGGCGCCGAGCAGGGCGGTGGAGAGGGCCTCGATCTCGATCCGGGCGGCGTCGCGTTTCTCCTGCGGCAGCTGCGCCAGCATCGAGCCGGAGACGAGGTCGACGATCATCCGGCGGTAGTCGGCGACCCGCTCGGCGACCTCGCCGCCGCGCGGCAGCGTCTCGTCGAAGAGCACCGCCCAGGCGGCCCGGTCGCTGTCGAGGAAGGAGAAGAAAGAGCGGACGCCGGCCCCGAGGGCGTCGCCGGGGCTCTCGGTCTGCCCGACCGCCTCCGCCACCGTCGCCGTCAGCGAGTCGCCCGCGCGCTCCATGCAGGTGATGTAGAGCTGCTCCTTGTTGCCGAAGTAGTTGTAGAGCAGCGGCTTCGTGACCCCGACCGAAGCCGCGATCTCGTCCATCTTCACCGCCGCATAGCCCCGCTCCGCGAACAGCGCATGCGCCGCAAGCAGCGTCTGCTCCATCCGGTCAGCCCGGGCAAGGCGAGTTCTGGCAACCGATACATCCATCGGTGCATACGTTACCCGGATATAAATTTATATACCAGTAATGTGATGCACGTCACGCTTATCCCTTCTCTGTAGAAGCTGCGATCCTTCGCGACTTGTTCTCCTTCTCCGGCCCAGCAGGAAACCGATGAAGCGCCTGGGCGTTTGCCTCGCCACGGTTGCCGGGCTCTTGCTGTTGTCAGTGGCTGCGGCCGCGGCAAAGCCGAAAATCCACCAGTCGGTGCCAACTCGATCGTCGTTCTCGGTCACCCGGGCGGCCGATGGCACGATCACCGCAAAAGTCAGCTACATCTCCAAGGACCCCCGCTGTCTGGCGGCGAAGCGATTCAAGAGGGCCGGGCAGAAAAACCTCTATCCGGAGATTCTGAGCACCCTCTTTTTCGGAGGTGCATACAGCGTGGAAGGCAAGGAATATCCAGTCGGTGCCAAGGGGTCTGGGCGCCCGCCGAACGAGGGCACGTTCAACCCGGTTTCCCCGTTCGGGAAGTCGCCGCTCGTGTGGGAAGCGGTGTTTCCCGGCAACGCCCCGGTCGCGGTCACGAACTTCCAAAGCAACCTGGAACGGCACACCATGCTGAGCGTCGCTGAAGCCTCTGCGCTGGAAGTCCTGGCCGCCGCGCCGGTCAGCAAAGGCCAAGGCCTGGAATATTTCAAAGTCGCTTTCGACCGAGGCGGTAAGCGGGTCATCCTCGAATGCCAGCCGTTCGCCGATGCGACGGTCGGGAGCTTCTCCGGCGCATATCTGGCCAAGCGCTTCTTCTTCTGATCGCCGGACGGATCCACGGGCCGGGAGCGCGCCTTGCGGCGCGCCCGACCCGTCGGCCTTAGGTATTGGGAGTACTAGGCCTCGGAGAAACCGAAACGGAGCTGGAGGCGGCGGAGGGGGGTGGGTGCCCACCAGTTCCACTCGCCGAGCAGGCGCATCAGGGCGGGGACGAGGAGGGCGCGGACGACGGTGGCGTCGAGGAGGACGCCGACGGCCATGCCGACCGCGATCTGCTTCATGAAGAAGACGGAGCTGACGCCGAAGGCGAGGAAGACGACGGCGATCATCAGGGCGGCGGCGGTGATCACGCGGCCGGTGCGGGCGATGCCGATCGCGACCGCCTCCTCGTTGCTCTCGCCGAGGTCGTGCTGCTCTTTGATCCGCGCCATCACCAGCACCGCATAGTCGGTGGCGAGGCCGAAGATCACCGCGAAGAGGAAGACCAGGCTGGTCACCTCGATCGCCGAAGGGCCGCTGTAGGCGAAGAGGCCGTCGAGCCAGCCGTCCTGGAAGGCGAGGACGAGGATGCCGAGCGTCGCACCCAGCGTCATCGCGTTCATCAGCAGCGTCTTCAGCGGCAGGATCACCGAGCCGGTGAGGAGGAAGAGGAGGATCAGCGTGGTCGCGCAGATGATCGCCACCAGCAGCGGCAGATGTTCGACGAGGCTCTGCTTCTGGTCGATGAAGCCGGCGGTGTTGCCGGAGACGAGGGCGGTGGTCGCGGCCGGCGGGGTCAGCGCCCGGATCGCCTTGACGCTGTCCTGCGAGCTCTCTTCCAGGGCTTTGTCGGCGAGACCGAAGTTGGCGTAGGCGATATGGCTGTCGGCGCGCACGAACGGGGCGCCGCGGACGACGCCGTCGACCGCTTCGATGCGGCGCTGGAAGGCGGCCAGCTGCGCCGGGCCGGCCTTGCCGGCGACGGTGACCGTGACCGCCTCGATCAGTTCGCGCGGGTAGTGCGCTTCGACGTAGCTGTTGGCTTCGTAGGACGGCTTGCCCGGCGGCACCGCCTGGGCGCTGGGGCCGGTGAGGGTGGTCCAGAGCAGGGGCGAGGCAGCGGCCAGCAGCAGCGCCGAGCTGGCGAGGGCGACGAGGACCGGGCGCCGCATCACCCCGCGGGCGAGCCGGTACCAGCCGCCGGACTCGTCGGAGACGGCGGGGCCGCGGCGGATCGAGAGGGCGTCGATCCGGGTTCCCAGCAGCGCCAGCATCGAGGGCACGACGAGGATCGCGATCACCGCCGAGAGGATCCCGACCGAGGCCCCGGCGACGGCGATCGAGTAGAGGAAGCGCTGCGGCAGGATCACCAGCGCCGCCATCGCCGCGGCGACGGTGAAGCCGGAGAAGATCGCGGTGCGACCGGCGGTTGTGACGGTGCGGCGGTGGGCCTCGCGGGTGGCGCCCCCGTCGGCGATCTCCTCCCTGTATCTGGAGACCATCAGCAGCGCGTAGTCGACCGCCAGCCCGAGGCTGAGCCCGGTGGCGATGTTGAGCGCGAAGACGGAGGTGTCGACGAAGGTCGACATGATCCGCAGCACCAGCAGCGTGCCGACGATCGAGATGCCGCCGATCAGGAGCGGGATCGCGGCGGCGACGACGCCTCGGAAGACGACCAGGAGCAGCAGCGCCAGCAGCGGGAAGGCGATCAGCTCGGCCTTGGTCAGGTCGGTTTTGGTCTGATCGTTGACTTCGTTGAAGCTGGGCGCGTAGCCGCCCATGCTGACGTCGAGCTTGCTGCGGTCGACCGCCGGCTGCACGGCTTCGGCGGCGATCCCGCCGGCGCTCTCGCGGTCGGCGGTGGAGAGGTAGCCGAGGACGACCAGGGAGCGGCCATCGGCGGCGATCAGCTCGGCGCCGGCGCGGCGGTCGCGCAGGGGGTTGACGACGCGACCCACGTATTCGGCCTTGGCGACTTCGGAGCTGAGCTGCCCGACCTCGCGCCGCACCAGCGGGCTGGTGGTGTCGAGCTTGCCGCCGCCGGGAGCGCGGACGACGAGGACGATGCCGGGGTTGGCGTCATAGCCGAGCGCGCCGGTCAGCAGGTTGGTCGCCTGCTCGCTCTCGGAGGAGGGGTCGGTGAAGCCGGCGGCCTTGAGGTGGTGCTCGACGTCGTGGCCGAAGGCGACCGCGAGTAGGGCGAAAACTCCGACGACCGCGAGGACGAGCTTCGGGCGCTTCCAGGTGAGGTCGGCGATCCGGTTCATGGCGCGGCGGAACCGTACCAGATTTCAAAGTGCCCGCTTTGAAATCCAAATCGCCCTGTTAGAATGCGGCCCGTGAGCCGCGAATACGCCCAGCCCTGCAGCCTCGCCTTCGCCCTCGACAGCGTCGGCGAGCGCTGGTCGCTGCTGATCGTGCGCGAGCTGATGCTGGGCCCGCTGCGCTTCCGCGATCTCGCCCGCGCCGTCGGCGGCGCCCCGACCGACGTTCTCACCAAGCGCCTGCGCGACCTCGAGGCCGATGGCGTCGTCGACCGCCGCGAGCTCGCGGGACCGGTCGCCGCCACCGTCTATGAGCTGACCGAGCTCGGCTGCGGCCTCGAACGGCCTCTGATCGAGCTGGCCCGCTGGGGCATGGA